>NZ_JAGDYL010000012.1 GCF_017565705.1 Leucobacter ruminantium | reverse complement strand
GGCCCGCGGACCCGCCCGCCCGGAACCGATTCCCGGCGCCGCCCGCCGCGCGGCCGCCGCGCCGCCCGTCGCCGCGGGCCGCCCGTCGCCGCGCGGCCCGCGGCCCGGCGCCGGCGTGCGCCTCGCAAGGGGTCGCGTATGGGGGTTCCGAGGCCGCCGAAACCCCCATACGCGACTCCTCGCGCGCCGATGCGCGACCGCCCGCGCGAGCCGACCACTACGATTGACCGCATGCGTGCATTGCTGACCGGTGGCGCCGGGTACATCGGAAGCCATACGGCGCTCGTGCTGCTCGAGCAGGGGCACGAGGTGCTGGTGCTCGACGATCTCTCGAACGGCAGCCGCGAGGCGCTGCGGCGGGTCGAGGAGCTCACCGGCGGGCGCATCGACTTCGTGCGCGCCGACCTCGCCGACGCCGCGGCGACGCGCGCCGCCCTGGCCGACCGGAGCTTCGACGCCGCGATCCACTTCGCCGGGCTGAAGTCGGTGGGGGAGTCCGTCGAGCAGCCCGTCCGCTATTACCGCGTCAACCTCGATTCGACGCTGACCTTGCTCGACGTGATGGGGGAGCGCGGCGTCGATCGGCTCGTCTTCAGCTCCTCCGCGACCGTCTACGGGGAGCCGCGGACCGAGCTCATCGCGGAGGATCACCCCACCGGGGCGGGGCTCAGCAACCCCTACGGCTGGACGAAGGCGATGAACGAGCGGATCATCGCCGACGCCGCGGCCGTCCGGCCCGAGCTGCGCGCGGTGCACCTGCGCTACTTCAACCCCGTGGGAGCGCACCCCTCGGGCCGCATCGGGGAGGACCCGCGCGGCCTTCCGAACAACCTGATGCCCTTCATCGCCCAGGTCGCGGTCGGGCGCCGCGAGCGGCTCTCGGTGTTCGGGGACGACTACCCGACCCCCGACGGCACGGGCGTGCGCGACTACATCCACGTCATGGATCTCGCGGAGGGCCACGTCGCGGCGCTCGTCCGCGCGGAGCCCGGCGTGCAGGCCTACAACCTCGGCTCGGGGCGCGGCACGAGCGTGCTCGAGGCGGTGCGCGCGTTCGAGGCGGTGTCGGGACGGCCGGTGCCCTACGCGATCGAGCCGCGCCGCGCGGGCGACCTCGCGACCGTGGTCGCCGATCCCTCGCTCGCGCTCGATCGGCTCGGCTGGCGCACCCGCCGCGACTTCGCCGAGGCCTGTCGCGACGCCTGGGCCTGGCAGTCGGCGAACCCCGACGGGTATCTCGATTCGCCCTAGGATCGGCACATGGACGTCGCGAGGAGCCACTGGGCGATCACGGGCGCCGCAGGCGGCATCGGCCGGGCGCTGCGGGCGGCGCTGCACGATCGCGGCGTGCGGCTGACGTCGACCGACGCGCGCCGGTTCTCCCCGCTGGGCCCCGACGAGTCGGTCGCGCTCGCCGATCTCGACGATCTCGACGCCCTGACGGAGCTGTTCGCGGGGGCCGACGGGGTCATCCATCTGGGGGCGATCCCCGACGAGGCGGATTTCCACGACCTCGCGACGGTGAACGTCGTCGGCACCTATCACGTGCTGGAGGCGGCGCGGCGCGCCGGCGTGCCGCGCGTGGTGTATGCGAGCAGCAATCGCGTCACCGGCATGTACCCGGCGAGCACCGCCGTCTCGCCCGAGCAGCCGCCCCGACCCGACGGCTTCTACGGCGTCTCGAAGGTCGCCGGCGAGGCCCTGTGCCGGCTCTACTCCGACAAGTTCGGGATCGCGACGGTCGTCGTGCGCATCGGCAGCTACGAGGAAAGGCCCGGTTCGGCCCGCGACCAGCGCACCTGGCTGAGCCCCGGCGACGCCGTCCGGGCCTTCCTCGCCGCCATGACGACGCCGGAGCGCTGGGCGGCGTTCTACGCCGTGTCCCGGAACGAAGGCGGCTGGTGGGATCTCGACCCGGGCGCCGCCATCGGGTTCGAGCCCGAGGACGACGCGGCCTCGCACGGGCCGCCCGAGCCGTTTCCTGCCGAACAGCCGCAGGGCGGTCCGTACGCCGCCGCGTCGTACTCGATCGAGCGCATGCGCCGGTAGACGCGGCCGGTCGCCCGGCCTCGGGTTCGCCCCCGCCTTCGCGTCAGACCTCGAGGCGGGCGGCCGCGGCCCACACGCCGCGCGTGAGCTCCGGCACCTGAGCCGCGATCTCCCGCAGCAGCTCGAACTCGGCGCGGTCGGCGTTGCGGCGGTGCTCGTCGGCGTCGGGGCCGGCCGAGCGCGCCGCGAGGCGGGCGAGCGAGAACTCCGCGAGCTGGCCGCGATCCTCGAGCATCTCGTCGCGCAGCGACAGCACCACCAGCTCGTCGACGTCGGGCACCTCCGAGATCGCGATCGCCGGATCCTGACCGTCCCGCATGCGGTGCTCGAGCAGCACGTCTCGCTCGAGCCTCGCGTTCGCGCGGAGCTGCTGCAGCCGGGCGGTGGTCATCGTGCTCACCGCTTCACCGTACCAGCCGGACCCGGGGGCATCGGCGTCGCGGGCCGGGCTACGCGGCCTGCTCGCGAGGGATCGGCACCCGCCGCCAGGGCTCCTTGCGCGGCTCGGCCTCGAGCGACGGCAGCTCGAAGTCGAACCGCGACTTCACCGCGAGCAGCACGAGCAGCAGCCAGCCCCCCTCGATGAGGATGCGGCTCTCGGTCAGCGACTGGACGATCAGCGCGATCATGACGAGGAGCGGCCACAGCGCGCTCGTCGCGTAGGGGAGCGGGGGCCCGTGGCCGCGCCGCGGCGGGTCGACCGCCCGGAACCACACCCGCCACAGCGTGAGCACCACGAGCGGCGCGAAGACGAGCACGCCGACGATGCCGAGCTGCAGCCAGACGTCGAGCCAGGCGTTGTGCGCGCTCATCACGGGGATGCCGGCCTTCACGTCGAGCGACTTGAACGGTTCGGCCCACGGCGCCCAGTAGCTGACCCAGCCCCAGCCGAACCAGGGCCGCTGCTCGGCGAGGTCGATGACCTTCTGCCAGGTCTCGAGGCGGCCCGTCATGTCGCCGCTCTTGCCGAGCAGGCCGAACACGAAGTCGCGGGCGAAGAGCACGGAGGCGAGCGCGGCGGTGACGAGCGCGACCGCGGTGATGTAGAGGGGTGCGCGTCGCTCGGGGCCGAGTCGGCGCGCGGAGAGGGCGAGCGCGAGGCCGACGATCACGGCGATGAGCGCGACCGTGTTGCCCGCCCCGCGGGTGAGCAGGATGGTCGCCACCGCGACCAGCACCCAGAACCATCCCGTGAAGCGGCGCACGAGGCCGGCCCGCAGCTGGATGCCGAACACGATGAGTCCGAGCAGGCCGAGGAAGCCCAGCAGGATGGAATTGCCCAGAAGCCCCTGGATCGGGCCGCCCGAGAGCAGTTGGTCGCGGCTCCAGAGCAGCAGCTTGGAGTCGTTGCTCGAGAGGTCGTCGGGGAGGAAGTTCTGCGTGACGGGCTGCCGTACGACGAGCGCGACCCACAGCTCGAACACGAACGACAGGCCGATGAGGTAGCGCAGCGCGGTTCCGAGGGTGCGCAGCACCTCGTGCCAGGTGAGCACGAAGGCGAGCACCACGGCGAGCACGGTCGTGGCGAGCTGGGCGAGCACGCCGAGCACGCTCTCGACCCGGTACTGCGACCAGGCGATCGAGAGCACGGCGAGCCCGAGGAACCAGTAGAGGGGAGACGGCAGGCGGTACCAGCGGAAGCGCGCCGGTTTCAGCCGCACGAACAGGACGATGCCGAGCGCGGTCATGCCGACGGCGAGCGCCAGGAAGCCCGGCCAGCCGACGGTGTTGCGCAGTCCGTTGCTGCCGAGGGTGAGGATGAAGACGCAGATCGCATACGCGCTCACACCCAGTCGGGTCCTGCTCTCGGCCATAGTCGGTATGGTAGAGCATCGCATATCCGGGCGAGGCGGGAGACCATGCTGATCTTCATCGAAAACACCCCGCGCGCCTACGCGTGGGGCTCGAGGCGGGCGCTCCCCGAGATGCTGGGCACGCAGCCGACGGGCGAGCCGCAGGCCGAGCTGTGGCTGGGGGCGCACCCGGGAAGCCCGGCCTCGGTCGCGAAGGCGACCCCGCAGAAGCACACGCTCATCGATCTCATCGAGAGTGACCCCGAACTCTACGGCGTGAACGGCGGGCAGCTGCCGTTTCTCCTGAAAGTGCTGGCGATCGGGGCGCCGCTCTCGCTGCAGGTGCATCCCGATCTCGAGCAGGCGCGCGCCGGCTTCGAACGCGAGGAGGTCGCGGGGGTGCCGAGGGATGCGAGGGATCGCAACTACGGCGACCCGAACCACAAGCCCGAGCTGTTGGTGGCGCTCAGCGAGGTCACCGCGCTGAGCGGCTTCCGTCCGCTCGCCGAGGCGCGGGCCGATCTCGCCGGCCTGGCGCGCCTGGCGCGCATGGCGGGTCTCGCGGACGGCGCGGGCGCCCTCGAACGGGTGGCCGAGCGGCTGCAGGGGAGGGATCCCTCATCGCTGCGACCCGACTTCCTGGTGTGGGCGTTCAGCGCCGATCCCGTGGTCGAGGCGGCGGTCGCGGCCATCGCGGGAATCCCGGACGAGCTCGTCGACGAGGGAACGGAACCCGGCCCGCATCGGCGAGCCGCGCTCCGGGAGCTCGTCTCCACCCACCCGGGAGATCCGGGCGTGCTGGTGTCGCTGCTGCTGCACCTCGTGCGCCTCGATCCGGGTGAGGCGATCTACCTGGAGGCTCGGCATCTGCACGCCTATCTGGGCGGCATCGGCGTCGAGGTGATGGCGGCGTCCGACAACGTGCTGCGAGCCGGCCTCACCGAGAAGCACGTCGACATCGGCGAGCTCTGCCGCATCCTCGAACCCGACGAGCTCGCCGAGCCGCGCTTCCCGTGCGCCGAGCTCGCTCCGGGGCTCGTGGCCTGGCGTCCAGACGTGCCCGACTTCCAGCTGCTGCGCGCGCGGCTGCGCGATCCCGAGGCCACGCGCCCGGCGCGCGCGCTGCCGGGCAGCGCCGAGGCGGTCTCGGTTCGCGCCGAGCACCCGCTGGTGCTCATCGTCACCGCGGGGAGGGTGCGGGTCGAGCGGCCCGACGCGGAGTTCGACGAGGTCGCCACCCCGCGGAGAGGGCAGTCGCTCTACGTGTCGGCGGGTTCGCCGATCCGGATCACGGGGGAGGGCGAGGCCTTCATCGCGACCGTCGGCGCGGGCGCCTGATGCGTCGATTGCGACACGCAGGCGTGTCAACGAACTTCAAGCGGGCATTGAGGGTTTAAACTCTCCCGGCTTGACTTGGGCGAATCACACCGGTGTAATTGTCTGTGACGTCCGGCGGCCGCCTGGCGTTTCGGCCAGGAGGGGAGCGCACGAGTGGACGACGCCTCGAACTCCCCGGTGCCTGGCAATTGGTTCGTCGATCCGGTCTTCCTCGGCATTCCGGTCCGCCGCCCAGAAGAAGAGGCCCTCTCGTGGCAGGCCGACGCGCTCTGCGCGCAGACCGACCCCGAGGCCTTCTTCCCCGAGAAGGGCGGCTCGACGCGCGAGGCGAAGCGCATCTGCGAGAGCTGCGAGGTGCGCTCCGAGTGCCTCGACTACGCGCTCGAGAACGATGAGCGCTTCGGCATCTGGGGCGGGCTCTCCGAGCGCGAGCGCCGCAAGCTGCGCCGCGAGGCCGGCTGATCCTTCGCTCCTCCGCCGCTGGTTGAGCGAGGAGCTTGCGACGAGTCGAAACCGTCGGGTCGAATCCGAGGATCGTGATTTCGACTCGGCTGCGCCTCGCCCGCTCGCGACGCAATTGCGGCTTGCCGGGCATGGCTCCAGTGCACACGCATCTTCCGCACCTAGACTGAGCCCGATATGCGCACGAGAGTAACCGCCGTTCTCGTCGCCCAGAGGGGCGGCGACTGGCTCGACGAGACGATAGCGGGGATCGCTGCTCAGACGCACGCTCCCGACACGATCGTGGCCGTGAACAACGGCGGCGGCTCGCGGGTCGGTGACCAGCTGATCGGCAGCGGCGCCGCTCACGTCGTCGGCCTGCCGTCGCGTCTGCCGTTCGGGCAGGCCGTGCAGCACGCGCTCCACGTCGACGCGGTCGCGGGCCGCGACCCCGAGCAGGAGTGGATCTGGCTGCTGACCGAGGATTCGTGCCCCGAGCCCGAGGCGCTCGATCACATCATCAGCAGCGTGCAGCGCGCCCCATCGGTGGTCGTCGCCGGCCCCAAGCTCGTCGACTGGGATCGTCCCGACCGCATCATCGAGCTCGGACAGAGCCTCACTCGCTACGGCTCGCGCTGGCTGCTGCGCAGGCAGGAGCTCGACCAGCAGCAGTACGACCACATGCAGGACGTGCTCGGGGTCGGGCCGGTCGGCATGCTCGTGCGACGCGACATCTGGGAGCAGCTCGGCGGCTTCGATCCCGCGTTCCCCGTCTACGACGACGGACTCGACTTCTGCGTGCGCGCCCGCCTCGCCGGGTACCGCGTCGAGGTCTCGCCGGCCTCCCGCATCCGCTTCGCGCGCAGCGGCGTCGCGGGCCCGCACATCGACCGTCGCCGCTCGCTCATGCGGGTGGCGCACCGGCAGGCGCGCACCGCTCAGCTGCACCGGCGCATCGCCTACGCGCCCGCCGTCGTGGCGTTCTTCGAGTGGCTGGGCCTGCCGCTCTACGGCCTGCTCCGCATGCTGTGGTCGCTCATCCGCGAGCAGCCGGGTCAGATGCTCGGCGAGCTCGCCGCGGCGTTCGCCGTCTTCTTCCGCCCCGACCGGATCCTCGCATCGCGCCGCCGCATCAAGGCGCACTCCTCCGCCGGATGGGCCGCGATCCGACCGCTCCGCATGGATCCGAAGAGCGTGCGCACCGCGCGCATGATCGACCGCGAGGCCATCCTCGCCTCGACGGGACGGCAGAGGCGCGAGCTGCATTTCGTGTCGTCCGGCGGACTCGCCGTGCTCTCCTTCGCCGTGGTCGCCGCCGCTGCGTGCACCTGGTGGGCGCTCGCGGAGACGAGCCTCACGGGAGGCGGCATCGCGCCGCTCAGCCCGCTCGGCGAGCTCTGGCGCAACACGCGGCCCCTCGACGGCGTGCCGGCCGATCCCTTCACCTGGGTGCTCGCGCTGCTGGGATCCCTCACCTTCTGGAACCCCTCGCACGCCCTCGTGCTGCTGCTCGTCGTCGCCATCCCGCTGACGGCGCTCGGCGGCTGGATCTGGGCCGCGCAGATCACCGAGTCGAAGGCGGGCCGCGCACTCGTCGGCGTCGGCTTCGCGCTCAGCCCCATGCTGCTCGACTCGCTCAGCGGGGGCAGGCTGCCCACCCTCATCCTCACGATCGTGCTGCCCTGGCTGCTGCTCGCCGCCACCCGCTGCCGAGAGTCGTGGAGCTGGGCGGGCACGGCGTCGCTGCTCGCCGCTGTCGCCCTCGCGTGCGCTCCCGTGCTGATCCCGGCGGCTCTCGTGCTGCTCGTGGCCGGGCTGTTCACCACCCTGCGAGGCGCAGCCAAGGTGCTCACGACGGCCCTCGCGACGGCGGTGCTCTTCGCGCCCAAGATCGTGACTGCGCTGCTGCAGGGCCGACCGCTCGACATCATCCTCGACCCGGGCCTCACCTCCGCATACGAGCCCGGCAGCATCCGGCACATGCTGCTCGGCTTCCCCGAGTTCGGGCTCGAAGGCTGGGGCGGCATCTTCGACGGGATCGGCCTCGGCGCCCCGCCGGCCACCCTGCTCGTCGGCGCCCTGATGCTGCTGATCGCCCTGCTCGCGCTCGTCGGCCTCTTCACCGGGCGCGTCGCCGTGACCCTGTTCAGCTCGCTGCTCGGTGGCCTCGGCATGCTCACCGCTCTGGTCTCCTCGCAGCTGCACATCGGGCTGCAGGGCAACGAAGCGGTCGCGATCTGGACCGGCTCGGGCCTCGCCGTCTACTGGCTGGCCGTGCTCACCCTGGGGGCGGTTGGCGCAGAAGCCCTCGGCCGCGCCTCGACGCCGGTCGTGGGCGTCGCGCTGCTGACCGCGATGATCGCGGTGGCGCCGATGATCGTGCAGCTGGCGCTCGCTCAGACCCCCTTCGAACCCGGCCGATCGCAGATGCCCGCGCTCGTGCAGGCGGCGGGCGAGACCGACCCGGGCGTGCGCACCCTGATCGTCACGGCCGAGGGATCGCACTCCGTGCGGGTGCGGAGCGTCGTCGGCACCGGGGCGCGCCTCGATCAGGTGCGCACCGCCGACGAGCCGCCGGTGGTGACCGCGGACGATCGCGATCTCGCCGAACTCGTCGGCGGGCTCGCGAGCACGGGCGGCCGCGATATGAGCGAGCAGTTGCGATCGGAACGGATCGCCTTCGTGCTGCTCAGCCCCGACGGCGACGAAACCGAGCGCGCCGAGCTGCAGCGCGTCTTCGACCAGCACGCCTCGCTCTCGAGCGCGGGTGTCACTCAGCGCGGTCTGCTGTGGCGCGTCGCCGACGCACAGCCGGGCTCGGTCGAGCACGGCGACGCCGAGACGCGGCTGCGGGGCACCTCGATCACCGGGCACACCATCTGGACGGTGCAGCTCGTCGTGCTGCTCGGTCTCGTGCTGCTCGCGCTGCCGACCGGCGAGGTCGTGGAGCGCCCGGCGCGCCGCAAGCGCCCCTCGAGGCGCAGGCGGGCGAAGGCCGCTGCCGGTGCGGGACCCGCCGCGGTCGCGGGTGAGGGATCGCCTTCCGCGGCCGTGGTCGATGCCCCGGAGCCCGAGACCTCTGACACCCCGGAAGCCCCCGGCACCTCGGAAGACCCCGGCGTCCCCGATGATCCGGGCTCCCCGGATTCGCCCCCGGCGTCGACGGGCCCCGAGAGCGATGAGGAGGTCGGACGATGAGCGGCACGTCACGCATCCTGCGCGGTACCGGGCGCGCTGCGATCGGCGTCGTCGTGGTCGCCGTCGCGGCGACGGCGGTCGTCGTGCTCGGCGGCGTTCCGCTGCCGGCCGTCGAGCGCACCCCGCCGTCGGTCGAGGTCGACACCATGCAGGACAGCACGCAGCGCCTCGTGTGCGCGGGCGCCTTCTCGGTGCTCGGCGCCGATCCCGCGCGCCCCGAAGCCGCCATCCCGGTCGGCGCCCCCGTCGTCTCGGTCGCGGGCGAAGCCTCCGAGACCGCGTCGCTCGCGCGGCCCGAGGGCGGCGACGGCCCTCCCGAGGTGCTCGCGGCGCCTTCGGGGACCCCGCTCGCCGCGGCCCAGGTCCAGTCCGTGGACGCCGACACCGCGCGCGGTGTCGCCGCGAGCAGCTGTGCCACGCCCCTGAACGAGCAGTGGTTGCTGGGCGGCGACACCATGACCGGTGTCACCACGACCCTCAGTCTCGGCAACCCCGGCGCCGTGCCCGCGACCGTGCAACTGTCGCTCTACGACGAGAACGGGCCCGTGGTCGGCGGCCAGACCGCGGCCGTGCTGGTGCCGCCCGGCTCCGAGCAGACGGTCGCGCTCAACGGCTACGCCCCCGAACGCGGGCGTATCGCGGTGCGAGTGGTCAGCACGGGCGCCCCGGTCACTGCGAGTCTCGGCATCGTGCAGTCGCTCGCCATCGAGCCCTTCGCGCTCGACACGGTCACGCGGCAGAGCGCGCCCGCGGAACGGCTCGTGGTTCCCGGCGTGACGAACATCCACCGCGCGAGCGACCGCGGCCCGAACGATCTCGAGGACACCGAGCCGTTCAAGGTGACCGTTCGGGTGCTCGCCCCCGGCGACGGCGACGGTAAGGCGCGCGTCACGGCGCTCGACGACGGCAAGACGATCGACCTCGGCGAGATCGGCCTGGTCGGCGGGCAGATCTCCGAACTGCAGGTGCCGAGCTGGCCGAAGCAGGCGAACGCCGTGGTGATCGAGGCCGACGTGCCGGTCGTGGGCGGCGTCATGGGTTCGGTCGACACCGACAAGGCGCACGACTTCGCGTGGTTCGCTCCCGCCCCCGAACTCGCAGCCGAGACTCCCGTGGCGGTTCCCGTGGTGAGCGGCGGCAAGCTGGTGCTCGCGAACCCGGGCGAAGGGGAGGCAGAGGTCGAGATCGACCCGATGGGCGAGGGCAAGTCGCGCAAGGTCGAGGTGCCCTCGGGCGCCGCGGTCGTCGTCGATGCTCCGGCGAGCGCGACGCTGACGAGCTCCGCCCCCGTGCACGCGGGCGTGCGATACGCCGAGGGCGCAGACCTCGCCGGGTACCCCGTCCTCGGCGCGCTGGAGCGCGACGGCGTCCTGACCGTCTACACCCGCTGATCCGGTCGTCCGGTCGCGATAGACTGGTGGGCATGTTCGGCCGCCAGCGTAGAACGGAGCGCAGGGCGCCGATCCCTCGCGGCTCCCGTCACGGTCGCCGCCCGATCCGTTCCTCGATCACCGGGCCGAGTCTGCCCGACCCGAGCGCGCGCGTGGTGCGCTTCGAAGTAGAGGCGCGCGCCGCCGTCGAACTGCTGCAGTCGCTGCTGCCCGACGAGCTCCGCGGGGTGCAGTTCGGCTTCCAGACCGTGCCGAACGGTCTCGGCGAGAGCGAGCTGCCGATGCTCTACTCGATCGACCGCGCCTCGCGCACGATCGTGCTCTATCGCATGCCGATCCAGCGGGCGAGGGGCCTGCACGTCGATGACGACGAGCACCGCCGCTACTTCATCGAGCACTGCGCCTACCGCGCGGTCTGCGAGTACCTCGGGCGCGAGCCGTGGGACCTGCTGCCGGGCAGGTTCGACCACTTCTGACCTCGGCGCTCGCTCAAGCGGCGGAGGCCCGCCGACTCCGGCGAATCCGCTGCACCTCGATCGTGGCGACGGCGAGAACCACGCAGAGCGCCGCGCCGACCACCGTGACCACGGGCAGCATCGCGCATGCGACGACCGCGGCGGTGGCGAGGAGGAACACCGCCGACGCGGTGCCGGAGATGCGGGTGCGCAGCAGGATCAGCCAGACGACCGCCATGAACACCGCGACGGGCACGCTCAGCGAGAGCGAGGCCGTTGTCGCCGTGAAATGCTCCGGCTCGCCCGAGAGCAGGTCGAGCTCGACCTCGATGCCCGCGGAGATCGCGCCGACCGCGGCGAAGAGCAGGTAGTGGGCGTAGCCGAAGCCGAAGCCGGTGCGGGTGGAGTCGAGCTGCTCGCCGTACTCGTGCGAGAAGTACATCCACCACACGCCGGCGGCCAGCACGAGGCCCGCCGCTGCGAGGCCCACCACGCCCTCGGCGTGCTCGCCCGAATTCAGCGCATCGATGATCGCATTCGCGGAGGCGAGCAGGCTCTCGCCGAGCAGGATCAGCACGAACAGGCTGTAGCGCTCCGCGATGTGGTGCGGATGCCACGGGGTGGTCCGGGCGCGCTCGGCCCATACGGGCACCAGCACCTCGAGCAGCATCGCGGGCCAGAAGGTCCAGAACTGCACCTCGGCGCTGAAGGCGATGCGCACCACCCACAGGCACTGCACGGAGGCGATGCCGATCGCGTAGCGGAGCGCGACTGCCCTGAGCTCCGGGTCGGATACGGCGAGCCGCATCCACTGCGTCACCATCGCGAGCCGCATGATCACGTAGCCCCAGGTGACGGTAGCCCACTGGCCGTCGGCCATCGCATCGTGCACCCCCGCTGCGAGCACGAGCACTCCGCCCATCTGCACGATCGTGGTGACCCGGTAGAGCCAGTCGTCGGTGTCGAACGCCGAGGCGAACCAGGTGAAGTTCATCCACGCCCACCAGATGGCGAAGAAGATCATGACGTACGAGAGCACCGCGGCCCCCGCGTGGCCCTCGGCGATGCCGTGGTGCAGATTCTGCGATGCCTGCGAGACGGCGATGACGAAGACGAGGTCGAAGAAGAGCTCGAGCGGGCTCGCGACCCGGTGCTGCTGGTGCGGGTCGCGACCCGACATGCGCACGAGGCCGAATCTGCTCAGCACGGTGGTGCTCATGCTCATGTCTGCTCCTGGGAGAAAGGGGTCGAAATGGGATCCTCATGAATAGAGTGCGCCGATCCCTCGAAAAGTGACGCGTGCCCTCCGTCGGAGTTCCGCGCGAGGGGGTCGATCTCGACTCGGCTATGCCTCGCTCGGCCGGCGGCACGTCGTTCAGCTGAGCGGCGGCACCTTTTCGATCGGCTCCCGCAGCCCCGCGAGCAGCGGGCGGAACAGGAACCCGCCGAGCAGGCCGCCGATGATCGGGAACACGATGAACGCCCACACCTGGGCGAGCGCCTCGGGGCCGCCGTAGATCGCCGACGCGATCGAACGGGCCGGGTTGACCGAGGTGTTCGACACCGGGATCGAGATGAGGTGGATGAGCGTCAGCGAGAGGCCGATCGCGAGACCGGCGAAGCCGGGCGCCGCCTTCGGCGAGGTCGCGCCGATGATCACGAGCAGGAAGATCGCGGTCAGGATGATCTCGACGAGCGCTACCGAGAGCAGGCTGTAGCCGCCGGGCGACTGCTCGCCGTAACCGTTCGAGCCGAGCGTGCCCTCGTAGCCGCCGGGCTGCCCGTTCGCGATGAGGAAGAGCAGGGTCGAGGCGACGATGCCGCCGAGGATCTGCGCCACGATGTAGCCCAGCGCATCCTTCCATGCGAAGCGGCCCGCCGCCGCGAGGCCGAGGGTGACGGCCGGGTTGAAGAAGCCGCCCGAGACGGGGCCGAAGGCGTACGCCCCGACGACGACGGTCAGGCCGAAGGCGAGCGCGACGCCGAGGAATCCCACGTTGACGGGGTTGCCCGGGTCGCCCGGGAAGCCCGCGGCGAAGACCGCTGTGCCGACGCCGCCGAACACGAGCACGAAGGTGCCGATGAACTCGGCTCCGAGCCTCGCCGCGGTGGTAGGGGTCTGGTGTGAATCGGTCATGATGCTCCTTCGCGAACCGGCCTGCTGAGAGCCGGGATGGTGCTCCCCGGGTTTTTCACAGGATATCCCTTTCGGCGCGCCGCGGGGCCGGCAGCGGTCATAATGGGACTCATGAGTGCGCGAATCCTGGTCGTGGACGACGATCGAGCTCTGGCGGAGATGCTGGGGATGGTGCTGCAGACCGAGGGCTTCGAGACCCGCCACTCGGCCGACGGCGCGGAGGCCGTCGAGGCCTTTCGCGAGATGCGCCCCGATCTCGTGCTGCTCGACGTGATGCTCCCGAGCCTCGACGGCATCGAGGTCTGCGAGCGCATCCGCGCGGAGTCGGGCACTCCCATCATCATGCTCACGGCGCGCACCGATACGCGCGACGTGGTTCGCGGGCTCGAGGCCGGCGCCGATGACTACGTGGTCAAGCCTTTCAACCCGGCCGAGCTGATCGCGCGCATCCGAGCGCGCCTGCGCGAACCGCAGCAGGACGCGAGCGAGACGCTGCGCGTCGGCGACCTCGAGATCGACGTCTCGGCGCACGAGGTACGGCGCGGCTCCGAGCCGATCCCGCTCACCCCGCTCGAGTTCGATCTGCTCGTCATCCTCGCGCGCAAGCCGCAGCAGGTCTTCACGCGCGAGGTGCTGCTCGAGAAGGTGTGGGGCTACCAGTACAAGGCCGACACCCGGCTCGTGAACGTGCACGTGCAGCGTCTCCGGGCGAAGATCGAGCAGGATCCCGACCGTCCGACCATCGTGACCACGGTGCGAGGGGTGGGCTACCGCGCGGGCGCGCCAGTCGAATAGGTGGACGGGGTCGTGACCCGCGCCGGCCGCTCTCGGCTCTCGCTCGCCCTCCGCAGACTGCGGCTGCGCTGGACGCGCGTCACGCAGCCCGTGCTCGGCCCGTTCCGTGCGCGGTGGCGGCGATCCCTCATGGTCCGAACCATGACGATCACGGGACTCGTCACCGGCTTCGTGGTCCTCGTCTCGGGCGTCTTCATCCTCACGAGCATCGGCGGCGACCTCTACGCGGCGAGGCGCGACCAGTCGCTGCAGGACTCGGCGCGCGCGACCCTCGCGGCGCAGCGCCTCATCGACGCCTCGGACGCCTCCGACCGCAGCGCTCTCTCGACCCTCGTGGGCAACGTACGGCGCACTGTGCAGGACGCCTCGGCGAGCCAGATGGTCTATCTGCGCAGGCAGCCGGGGCAGGCCCCGCTGCCCGAGGCGCCGCCGCCCTCGACGACGAACCCGGTGCTCGTCGACGCCGTGACGCCCGAGCTCTCCCGCGCCCTCGTCACCGATGAGCAGCCGCAGCACTGGCAGGCGGTCACCTTCGTCGCGGAGGACGGCACGCCGTCCGTCGGCATCGTGGTCGCGTCGAGCCTCACCCTGCCGGCGGGCGCGGGCGTCTACGATCTCTTCATCGGCTACAACCTCGACGATACGAGGCAGACGCTCGCGTTCATCCAGCGCACCCTGTTCATCGCCGCCGCCGCGATGATGGCGTTCATCGGCGTGCTCGTGTGGATCATGACGCGAATCGTGTTCCGTCCCATCCGTGCGGCGGCAGCCGCGAGTCGCAGACTCGCGGCGGGCGAATCCGACGCCCGCATGTCGCGGCAGAACGACGAGCACTTCGACATGCTCTCCGACGGCTTCAACGATATGGCCGACACGCTGCACACCCGCATCCAGGAGCTCGACACCCTCTCCGAGATGCAGCAGCGCTTCGTCTCCGACGTCTCCCACGAGTTGCGCACCCCGCTCACCACGATCCGCCTCGCGAGTCAGGTGCTGCAGAGCTCCTCCGGGGGGCTCGAGCCGGGCCAGCAGCGTGCCGTCGAGGTGCTCGGCACCCAGATCGACCGCTTCGAGTCGCTGCTCGCCGACCTGCTGGAGATCTCCCGCTACGACGCGGGCCGCGTCACGCTCGAGACGGAGCCGACGGGCCTCGTCTCCCTCGTGGAGGAGGTCGTCGAGGGCCTGCGCCCGCTCTCCGACAGCGTCATCGAGGTGCGGCCGCTCGGAGGATACGTCACCATCGACGTCGACGCGCGCCGCATCCGCCGCGTCATCTCCAACCTCGTGGGCAACGCGATCGAGCACGGGGAGGGGGAGCCCGTGATCGTGACGATCGACTCCAACGCCTCGGCGGTCGCCGTCACCGTCCGGGATTCGGGCGTGGGCATGCGCGAGGAGGATCTCGAGCACGTCTTCGACCGCTTCTGGCGAGCGGATCCCTCGCGGAAGCGCACCCTCGGTGGAACCGGCCTCGGCCTCGCGATCGCCCGCGAGGATGCGACGGTGCACGGCGGCGTGCTGGAGGCGTGGTCACGGCTCGGCTTCGGCTCCGTGTTCCGGCTGACGCTGCCGCGCGGCGAGGGGGTCAGGAGCTTCGTGTCGCCGCTCACGCTCGTGCCGGAGGAGATCCTCGCCGAGGAGGGCGATCCGAAGGCGACCGGCGGTTGGCTGCGGAGGCCGCGGCTGTGGAGTTCGAGGAGCGAGGGATCCGGGGCGGGACCCCGCCCGAAGGAGGGCAGGCGATGAGCGCGCGACCCAGGGGGATCGCGGTCGCGGCGCTCGCCGCGGTCGTCGCGATCGGTCTCGTCGGCTGCGAGGCGGTGCCGGGTTCGGGGCCGGTGGAGCCGGGGCTCTCCGATCTGCGCCAGGCCGAGCAGTACGTGCAGTTCAATCCGCTCGGCCCCGTCGCGGGATCGAGTCAGGAGGACATCGTGCGCGGCTTCGTGCAGGCCGCCGCGTCGAGCGATGAGGACTACGCGGTGGCGCGCGAGTTCCTGGTACCCGGATACGCCGATCAGTGGGATCCGTCGTACGGCGTGCTCATCGACGACGGCAGCCGCCCGTACACCGCGGAGGGCGAGACGGCGGGCGCGCTCGAGCTCGACGCGATCGCGAAGGTCGATGCCGAGGGCGTGCTGCTGCCCGTCGCTCCAGGACCGAGCACCGATATGCGATTCGAGTTCGAGCAGGTGGCGGGCGAGTGGCGCATCGCCTCGGCGCCCGCGGGCATCATCCTCGACCGCGCGACCTTCACCGCGGTCTGGTCGTCGCACCAGCTCTACTTCGTGGGAGCGGATGGTCGGCTCGTGCCCGAGAGCCGCTGGTTCCTCAGCCGGGCCGCGATCGCGACCGAGATCGTGAACGGCCTGCTCGCCGGCCCCGGCGAGCGCATGGCGAAGGTGGTGCACAGCGGCTTCCCGCCGGGCACCGCGCTCGCGAGCGGCGCCGTCACCGTGGTCGACGGCCGGGCCCGCATCGACCTCACGAGCGAAGTGCTCGACGCGGGCCCCGAGGTGACCGAGGAGATGTACCGGCAGCTGCGGGAGAGCCTGCGCACGGTCTCCGGGGTGAGCGGGGTCGACCTGCTCGCCGACGGCACCGAGGTGCGGTTGCCGGCCGACGTGCGCGAGGAGCAGACGCCGGTGGCGGAGTCGTCGAACCCGTCGGTGCTGCGCGACGGGGCGTTCGGCACCGTGGCTTCCGGGGAGTTCATCGATCTCGGCGGCATCGGGAGGGCCATCGCCGTGGCCGCCCCCAACGCCATCACGCTCGCCCCGGACGGCGGCTCGGCAGCGGTGCGGAGCGCCGACGGTGTGAGCCGCGTCGAGGAGGAATCCCGGACGCCGGTCGATTCGCGGGCAGGGCTGCTGGCGCCGAGCTACGACTCGCTCGGCTACATCTGGACGGTCGACGCGGCGGGCGAGCTGCTGGCGACCGGTACGTCGGGACAGAACCTCCGCGTGGCGGCTCCGTGGCTCGCCGGTTCGAGAGCGGTGGCGGTGCGCGTGTCGCCCGACGGCAGCAGGATCGCGGCCCTCGTCCCCGCGGACGAGGGATCGGGGACGGTGCTCGTGGCGGGCGTGATCCGCGACGCCCAGGGCGTGCCGACCGCCACCACCGAGGCCGCCGACGCGCAGATGTGGGTGACGGGGGATCCCCTCGACCTCGACTGGATCGATCCCCTCCGCTTCGCCGCGCTGAGCGGGGCGGGCGCAGCGGCCAAGATCACGGTCGGCGGGCCCGGTCTCTTCGCCAACGAGCAGGGATCGGTGCCCGAGGGGGTGCAGATCTCGAGCGGGGGCAGTCGCGCGCAGCTGCGCGTGCTCTCGGAGGACGGTGAGCTCTACATGTCGCAGGGCAACGGGTGGCAGAAGTCGCTCGGCGGCGTCGACGTGCTCGCGAAGCGCGGGTAGGCGCCCCGGGGCTTCCTGCCGCCGATCGAGCGCGCGCGGCACCCCCGTTGATCGAGCGAGGCGGAGCCGAGTCGAAATCACCCCGCTTCTCCCTCCACAGGCTCGATTTCGCGAGGGATCGCGTGAAGTTGTTCGAGCCGCCGCCGCGGGCCTTCTCCGCGCACTCACGAGCGGGCAGGATCCCTCGCATGGACCTCTTGCGCATCGCCCGCGATCTCGTGCTCGATCTGCTCGCCCTGCTGTGGCCGACCGCCTGCGTCGCCTGCGGGGCGGTCGACCGCGACTGCTGCGAGGCCTGCCTCGTCGAGGCGCGCACGGTCTCTCCCGTCGTCACGCGCGACATCGGCGTGCCCTGTTTCGCGGCCGGCCCCTATGAGGGCCCGCTGCGCGCGCTGCTCGTGGAGTTCAAGCACGCCGGTCGTATCGGCTTCGCCCGGCCGCTCGGGGAACGCCTGCGCGCGCCGCTCTCCGAGGCTCTGGGACTGTGCGCCGGGCCGTCCGCCCCGCTGATCGTGGCGGCGCCGTCGCGGCGCTCACGGGTGCGGCGGCGGGGGTATCGGCATGTCGAGATGCTCGTGACCGCAGCGCTGCGGGGCCAGCGTCTCCGGGTGCTGCGGGTGCGACCGCTGCGCGCTCGTCGCGGCCGCACCGCGCAGCTCGGCCTCGACGCCGGCGAGAGGGAGCGAAACGCCCGGAGGATCGCCGTACGGGGCTCATGCGGCAAACTCCTGGCAGGCCGCGAGGTGGTGCTCATCGACGACGTCGTGACGACGGGCGCGACCCTGCGCGCGGCAGCGCTGGCGCTGGAATCGGCGGGTGCCTCGGTGGTCGCCGCCGCGGTGCTCTGCGCGGTCGAGCGGCGCGACGGAGGAGCTGCGGAAGCGGGAGGTGGCAGCCGCGAAGGCGAACGCGGTAGAGTTCCGGAAAGGCGTAACGGTGCGCCACACTGGCCCACCCGCCTGAGTCACCTGGGAGGTCACCATGGACGTGAACATCCGCGGCAAGAACGTCGGTATCACCGATCGTTTCGAGAACTACGTCGAAACCAAGACGGAGAAGGTGGCGGGCCTGCTGCCCAAGGCGCAGGCGTTCGAAGTCAGAGTCTCGCGTCAGAGCGACCGCAGTCCGAAGCACGGCGATCGGGTGGAGATCACGCTCATCGGCCCGGGTCCCGTGATCCGCGCCGAATCCGTGGGTGGAGACAAGTATTCGGCCTTCGACATGGCCTACGGCCGGGTGCTCGAGCGCATCCGAAGGTTGAAGGACCGCAAGCAGGATCGCCGCGGCCGGGGCCGCATCTCGCTGGCGGATGCAGCGGCTCACGACTTCGCAGAGGTCGATCTGACGCCGGCTCCCGCGGAGGTGATCGACGCGGTCGCGACGGGCTCGATCCCGGTCGCGAGCCAGGAAGAGGAGGACTACTCGCCGGTGGTCATCCGTGCGAAGGAGTTCCCGGCCGAGAGGCTCTCGGTGGAGGAGGCCGTCGACCAGATGGAGCTCGTGGGCCACGACTTCTTCCTCTTCGTCGAATCCGGTTCCGAGCGGCCGAGCGTCGTCTACCGCCGCAAGGGATGGAACTACGGTGTCATCTCGCTGACCGACGAGAGCTGACGTCGCGCGCGAAGGGGGTGGAGCCGCTTCGGCGACTCCGCCCCCTTCGCCTGCGCGCCGCACTGCGTGCAGGCCGGTGGGTGCGCCCGCTCTCGTCTACGGCGGCACGCTCGCTCGACTCGGCGCACCCCTCCTCAGGCCCTGTCGTCCCCACCGTCTCCTCTGCGCGGGAAGCGGAGCCGCCAGCTCCAGCGGAGCACGCCGAGCAGCGCCTCGCACACGATCGCGTACGACATCTTCGATCGGCCGCCCGCGCGCTCGACGAAGGTGATCGGCACCTCGACGATCGGGCAGCCGAGACGTTCGAGCTCCCACGCGGTCTCGACCTGGAATCCGTAGCCCTCGGACTCGATCCCGTCGAGGTCGAGCTGCGAGAGCCAGCGGGTGTCGAGCACCCGGAACCCGCTCGTGAGATCGTGCAGCCGCGAGCGCAGCGCGATCCGTGCGAAGGCGGTGCCGCCGCGCGAGATCCACCGCCGGTGCCGCGCCCACCCCACGATCTCGCCACCGGGCACCCAGCGGGCGCCGATCACCAGGCCCGCGCCCGTCTGCGGCGAACGCGATCCCTCGCGGACCGCCGGGTCGGGCCCCTCGGCCGATCCCTCGTCCGCGCCTTCGGCGGCGGCGAGCAGGAGCGGCAGATCCTCGACGCGGTGCGAGCCGTCGGAGTCCATCTCGACGGCGTAGCGGTAGCCGTGCTCGATGGCGTGGCGGAACCCCAGCACGTACGCCGTTCCGAGCCCGAGCTTGCCCGGGCGGTGGCGCACCGAGACGCCCGGGTGCCGGCTCGCGAGCCGTTCGGCGATCTCGCCCGTGCCGTCGGGGCTGGCATCGTCGATGATGAGGATCCTCGCCGCCGGCAGCAGTCGCAGCACGCCTTCGACGGTGTCGGGCAGCGTGCGGCGCTCGTCGTAGGTGGGGAGGATGACGAGGGCGCCCTCCCCGCGGCGGCAGCTCATCCCTCCATACTGGCGCATGGGCGCTGAGAGGGATCGGGCGGGCCTCCCCGGCCCAGTCGGCTGAGCGAAGCGGAGCCGAGTCGAAACCGAGGAGACGTCCGTTGCTTTCGACCGGCTGGCGCTCGCTGAATCAGCGTGCATAAGTCCCGATCTCTACTTTTGTATGAATCAAAATAAGGGTAGGATGTGGGTGTGAGCGCTTCGGGATCCCTCCTCGAGTTGGCGACCCCCGCCGACTGGGCAGACGTGCTGCGCGAGCACGGCCTGCGCGCGACCACGGGCCGCCTTGCGGCGCTCGACTACCTCCACACCCACCCGCACAGCTCGGTCGCCGATGTGCACGGCGCGCTCGCCCGGCGGCTGCCGTCGCTCACGCTGCAGTCGGTGCACAACATCGCCCACGACCTCACCGAGTGCGGAATCCTGCGTCGCATCGACCTGCCCGACGCGGGCAGCGCGCGCTACGAGACCCGCACCGGAGACAACCACCATCACGTGCAGTGCGTGGTGTGCCACCGCATCGAGGACGTCGACTGCGTCGTCGGTGCGGCGCCGTGCCTCTCGCCGGACGACGCTCGCGGCATGCGGCTGCTCGAGGCCGCGGTCACCTTCCGCGGCATCTGCGAGGAGTGCGATCGGGAGGGCGGAGCGCGCGAGGGCGCCGTTCCGAGCGCCACCGAATCCCGGCGCTCAGCGGCCGCTCGATGAGCGTCGGCGGTATCCACTATCTTTTGCATCAACCATCACGAACACCCACACCACCCACGAAAGGAACAGGCATTGTCTGAAGACATGAAGTGCCCGGTCGACCACGGCAGCGGCAAGGGGCCGCACCCGACCGAGGGCTCGGCCAAGCCCGAAGCCGGCGCCACCACCAACTCCGATTGGTGGCCGAAGCGTCTGAACCTGAAGGTGCTCGCCAAGAACCCCGAGGTCGCGAACCCCCAGGGTGCCGACTTCGACTACCGCGCCGCCTTCGAAGCGCTCGACCTCGCCGAGGTGAAGGCCGACATCGCGCACGTGCTCACCGACTCGCAGCCCTGGTGGCCCGCCGACTTCGGCAACTACGGCCCCCTCTTCATCCGCATGGCCTGGCACTCGGCGGGCACCTACCGCGTCTTCGACGGCCGCGGTGGCGGCGGCACCGGGCAGCAGCGCTTCGCGCCGCTCAACAGCTGGCCCGACAACGTCGGCCTCGACAAGGCCCGCCGCCTCCTGTGGCCGGTCAAGAAGAAGTACGGCAAGTCGCTCTCCTGGGGCGACCTCATGATCCTCGCGGGCAACGTGGCCCACGAGCAGATGGGCATGCCGACCTTCGGCTTCGGCGGCGGCCGCCCCGAGGCGTGGGAGCCGGACGACGACGTGTACTGGGGCAGTGAGAGCAGCTGGCTCGGCGACGAGGACCGCCTCGGCGAGGACGGCAAGGCGAAGCTCGCGGAGCCCCTGGGCGCGACCATGATGGGTCTCATCTACGTCAACCCCGAGGGGCCGCGTGCGAGCGGTGACCCGCTGGCGGCTGCGCTGCAGATCCGCGAGACCTTCAAGCGCATGGCGATGGACGACGAGGAGACCGTCGCGCTCATCGCGGGCGGCCACACCTTCGGCAAGACCCACGGCGCCGCGCCCGAAGGCGACCACGTCGCCGAGGAGCCCGAGGGCGCCCCCATGGAGCAGATGGGCCTCGGCTGGAAGAGCGACTTCAAGTCGGGCAAGGGCGTGGACGCCATCGGATCGGGCCTCGAGGTCACCTGGACCTACCACCCGACGCGCTGGGACAACGAGTTCTTCCACATCCTCTTCGCCTACGAGTGGGAGCGTGTCGAGGGGCCCGGCGGGCATCACCACTGGCGTCCGAAGGACGGTGCGGGATCCGACATGGTCCCCGAGGCCGACTTCAGCGGCCGCCGCGAGCCCCGCATGCTCACGACCGACATCTCGCTGCGCGAGGATCCGATCTACCGCGAGATCTCGCTGCGCTACCGCGACGACCAGCAGGCCTTCACCGAGGCCTACCGCCGCGCGTGGTTCAAGCTGACGCACCGCGACCTCGGTCCCAAGTCGCGCTACCTCGGCCCCGAGGTGCCGGCCGAGGATCTGGTCTGGCAGGATCCCGTGCCCGCCCGCGACTACGAGCTGATCGACGCCGCGGACATCGCGGCGCTCGAGCAGAAGATCGCCGACTCGGGCCTCACCGTGAGCGAGCTCGTCTCGACCGGTTGGGCGGCTGCGTCGACCTTCCGCGGCAGCGACAAGCGCGGCGGCGCCAACGGCGGCCGCATCCGTCTCGAGCCGCAGCGCGAGTGGGAGGTCAACAACCCGGCCCAGCTGGCCCGCGTGCTCGGCGTGCTCGAGAGCATCAAGGCCGAGTTCGATGCGGCGAACGAGGCGAGCGGCAAGAGGGTCTCGATCGCCGACCTCACGGTGCTCGCCGGCAACGTGGGCGTGAAGCAGGCCGCGGCGGCCGCGGGCCACGCGGTCTCGATCCCCTTCTCGCCCGGACGCACCGACGCGACGCAGGAGCAGACCGACGTCGAGCAGTTCGGCTACCTGAACCCTGCCGCCGACGGCTTCCGCAACTACGAGAGCGATCGGGCCCTCGGCAAGCCGGCCGAGCACCTGCTGATCGACCGCGCCAACCTCCTCACCCTCTCGGCCCCCGAGATGACGGTGCTGCTGGGCGGCATGCGCGTGCTCGGGACGAACTGGGACGGCTCGCAGCACGGTGTGCTCACCGACCGCCCGGGCCAGCTCACGAACGACTTCTTCGTGAACCTGCTCGACCTCGGCATCAACTGGCGCGCCACCGACGCCGAGTCGCGCACCTTCGAGGGCATCGACGAGGAGACCGGCGAGCGCAAGTGGACCGGCACACGAGCCGACCTCGTGTTCGGCTCGAACTCCGAGCTGCGCGCCGTCGCCGAGGTGTACGCGAGCGATGACGCGGCGGAGAAGTTCGTCGAGGACTTCGTGCGGGCCTGGGTCAAGGTCGCGGACCTCGACCGCTTCGACCTGCGCTGATCCTCCGAGGCTCGACCCCGGCGCCCCGAGCGGCGCCGGGGTCGAGCCGTTCCATCCGTGCAACCGGCCGCTTCCGATCCCTCGCCTCTCCCGCCCCTCGAACCCGAGAGCGGTAGCGAATCCACAGGGATCGCATGGAACAGGATTGCTAAGCTGAGTTGTTGTCACATTTTGGCAACGGCGGCGACTCTCGCGAACACGGAGGGCCGGCCGCGCAGAACCGTACAGGAGAGACAACGTGGCGTCAGTTCTCGAGAAACTTCTTCGCGTCGGCGAAGGCCGCACGCTGAAGAAGCTGCAGCGCATCGCGAAGACCGTCGACGGCCTCGAGAGCTCCTTCTCCGAGCTCAGCGATGAGGAGCTGCGCGGCGAGACCGCCGAGTTCCGCGAGCGCCTCGAGAAGGGCGAGACCCTCGACGATCTGCTGCCCGAGGCGTTCGCCGCGGTGCGCGAGGCCGCGAAGCGCACGATCGGGCTGCGCCCCTTCGAGGTGCAGGTCATGGGCGGGGCCAACCTCCACCTCGGCAACATCTCCGAGATGAAGACCGGTGAGGGCAAGACGCTCGTCGCCACCATGCCCGCGTATCTCAACGCGCTGGCGGGCAAGGGCGTTCACATCGTCACGGTCAACGACTACCTCGCGAGCTATCAGAGCGACCTCATGGGCCGCGTCTTCCGCGCGCTCGGCATGACCACCGGCTGCATCGTGGCCGGTCAGGATCCCGCCACGCGCCGCGAGCAGTACAACGCCGACATCACCTACGGCACGAACAACGAGTTCGGCTTCGACTACCTGCGCGACAACATGGCCTCCACCTCGGAGGACCGCGTGCAGCGCGAGCACTTCTTCGCCATCATCGACGAGGTCGACTCGATCCTCATCGACGAGGCCCGTACCCCGCTCATC
The DNA here is from genome assembly GCF_017565705.1 of Leucobacter ruminantium. GTDB lineage: Bacteria > Actinomycetota > Actinomycetes > Actinomycetales > Microbacteriaceae > Leucobacter > Leucobacter ruminantium. The sequence goes on along the minus strand of NZ_JAGDYL010000012.1, from coordinate 27,700 downwards.
ATCTCCGGCCCCTCCTCGGGCGAGGCCAACCGCTGGTTCGCCGAGTTCGCCCGCATCGCCCGCAAGCTCGAGCCCGGCGTCGATTACGAGGTCGACGAGAAGAAGCGCACGATCGGCGTGCTCGAGCCGGGCATCGAGAAGGTCGAGGATCACCTCGGCATCACCAACCTCTACGAGTCGGTGAACACGCCCCTGATCTCGTTCCTCAACAACTCGATCAAGGCGAAGGCGCTCTTCACCCGCGACAAGGATTACGTCGTGCTGAACGGCGAGGTGCTCATCGTCGACGAGCACACGGGCCGCATCCTCGCAGGCCGTCGCTACAACGAGGGCATGCACCAGGCGATCGAGGCCAAGGAAGGGGTGCAGGTCAAGGCCGAGAACCAGATGCTCGCGACCGTGACCCTGCAGAACTACTTCCGCCTCTACGAGAAGCTGTCGGGCATGACCGGTACCGCCGAGACCGAGGCGAGCGAGTTCATGTCGACCTACAAGCTCGGCGTCGTGCCCATCCCCACGAACAAGCCCATGCAGCGCAAGGACCAGCCCGACCTCGTCTACAAGAACGAAGAGGCGAAGTTCGCGCAGGTCGTCGAGGACATCGTGGAGCGTCACGAGAAGGGCCAGCCCGTGCTCGTCGGTACCACGAGCGTGGAGAAGAGCGAGTACCTCTCGCGGCTGCTCGCCAAGAAGGGCGTGCGCCACGAGGTGCTGAACGCGAAGAACCACGCGCGCGAGGCCGCGATCATCGCGCAGGCCGGCCGTCTCGGCGCCGTCACCGTCGCCACCAACATGGCCGGCCGCGGCACCGACATCATGCTCGGCGGCAACACCGAGTTCCTCGCGGTCCAGGAGATGGCCGCCCGCGGTCTCTCGACCGAGGAGGACCCGGAGGCCTACGAGGCCGCATGGGACGAGGTCTTCGCCGCGGTGAAGGCGACCGTCGCAGAGGAGGCCGAGAAGGTCATCGCCGCGGGCGGTCTCTACGTGCTCGGCACCGAGCGCCACGAGTCGCGCCGCATCGACAACCAGCTGCGAGGCCGTGCCGGACGTCAGGGCGACCCGGGCGAGAGCCGCTTCTACCTGTCGCTCGCAGACGACCTGATGCGCCTGTTCAACTCGGGTGCTGCGGCCTCGCTCATGAACCGCGAGGGATTCCCCGACGATCTCGCGATCGAGTCGAAGATGGTCACCCGAGCGATCCAGAGCGCGCAGAGCCAGGTCGAGCAGCGCAACGCCGAGATCCGCAAGAACGTGCTGAAGTACGACGACGTGCTCGATCGCCAGCGCAAGGCGATCTACGCCGACCGTCAGCAGATCCTGGACGGCGGCACGATCGAGGATCGCATCGACGCCTTCCGCACGCAGACGATCGACGCCATCCTCGACTCGCACGGCACCGACGGAGACTGGGACTTCGACGCGCTCTGGAACGACCTGAAGCAGGTCTACCCGGTGAGCATCACCGTCGACGAGCTGCTGGCCGAGGCCGGCACCTCGCGCGTCGACAAGGCCTTCCTGCGCCGCGAGATCCTCTCCGATGCCGAGGTCGCCTACCAGAAGCGCGAGGAGACCCTCGGCTCCGAGGCGATGCGCGAGCTCGAGCGCCGCGTCGTGCTCACGACGATCGACCGCCGCTGGCGCGACCATCTCTACGAGATGGAATACCTCAAGGAGGGCATCGGCCTGCGCGCGATGGCCCAGCGCGATCCGCTCGTCGAGTACCAGCGCGAGGGCTTCGGCATGTTCGAAGGCATGATGGGGCAGATCAAGGAGGAGTCCATGGGGCTGCTCTACAACCTCGAGGTCAAGGTCCGGCCGGCCGAGGGGCCCCAGGATCATGTGCACCTCGAGGGCGGGGGCCTCGAAGAGGAGAAGCCGACCGATCAGTCGAAGCTCAGCTACAGCGCGCCCGATGAAGACGGCGCACCCGCCGTCAGCGGTGCCGCCGCGAAGGAGAAGCCCAAGGCCAAGGCCGAGCGCGGAGCCTTCGGTCAACAGGTCGCAGGCGAGGGCGCGAACCGCGCCGAGCGTCGGGCGAACAAGAAGAAGTAGCGCCCCGCGCGCACACCCCCGATCCCTACCGAGAGAACCTCAACGCACATGTCGAACGACTCGAACGCTCGCCCGACCAAGAACGAGCGACGCCAGCAGGCCCGCGAGCAGGCCCGCATCGCCCGCGAGAAGGAGCAGAAGCGCGAGAAGCGCAACCGCCTCTTCGTGCAGGGCGGCGTGGTGCTCGGCGTCATCGCGATCCTCGCGATCGTGGGTATCGTGATCGCCCAGTCGATGGCTCCCGCCGGCCCCGGCCCCAAGAACATGGCCTCGGGCGGCGCGATCTTCGGCAAGGACCTCAAGGTCGTCGAGGGGCCGGCGCTCCAGCCCGACGAGACCCGCAAGGCTCCGAAGGTGAACCGCGAGGAACTGCCGCTCGACGTCACGATCTACGCGGACTACATGTGCCCCGCCTGCGGCGCCTTCGAGCAGGAGAACGGCACCATGCTCGAGAACTACGTCGGCAGCGGCGACATCACCCTGCAGGTGTACCCGCTCAACTTCCTCGACGCGGCCTCGCTCGGCACCAAGTACTCGACGCGCGCCGCGAACCTGTTCGGCTGCGTGGTCGAGCAGCAGCCCGACTCCGCCTTCAAGCTGCACAACCTGCTGCTGAGCCCCGAGGTGCAGCCGGCCGAGGGCAGTGAGGGGCTGAGCGACGACGAACTGCTGGAGCAGGCCGAGGCCGCCGGTGCGACCGTCGACGACAAGCTCAAGCAGTGCGTCTCGGATCGCCGCTTCGCCGACTTCGTCGCTGCGAACACCAAGGCTGCGACCGAGACCGGCATCGTGGGTCTCGCGAAGGGCGCGCAGCTGGCCGCCGACCGCACGGGCAGCGAGATGCAGCCGGCCGACGAGCCGCAGCGCCTCATCTCGACGCCCCTCGTCATCGTCAACGGCGAGCAGTGGCTGGCCTCTCGCGACGGCTCGCTCGAGAGCTACCTGCTGAAGGTCAAGGGCGAGATCGAGCAGAAGAACGGCGGCAACGGCAAGAACGCGAAGGCCGACGCCTCTGCGAAGGCCGAGGGGGAGGCCTCCGCCAAGGGAGACGCCTCGGCTGCCGCCGAGGGTGCCGACGGACAGTAAGCATCCCCGCTCCGGCGCCCGAGGGCGCCGGAGCGGACCGCAGTCGTCTAGACTGCACAGGGGCGACAGCCCCACCCGCCTCCTTAGCTCATCTGGTAGAGCAGCAGCCTTGTAAACTGCAGGTGATCGGTTCGAGTCCGATAGGGGGCTCCGATATGTCGGAGACGCATGCGCGTTCCGCCGGGCGTGCGAGGCTCCCTGTCGTCGGTTGAGCGCACTTCGAATCGCCCCGCCGCTCAGCGACGATATGACGTCGACCCGGAGTAAGGTGGTGCGGGTGCAAGAGAAGCTTCGCATCCCCGCAGCGCTCCTGGCATCGGGTGCCTCGGGCATGCTCATGGCGGCGCAGTCGCGCGTCAACGGCGGCCTGAGTCAGGAGATCGGCAACGGCTACCTCGCAGCCCTCGTCTCGTTCGGGTCGGGGCTCGCGATGCTCGCGGTGATCGTGCTGTGCTCGCGTCGGGCGCGCGCCGGGGTGCGGCGGCTGGTGGGCGAGGTGCGCGACGGTCACTACCCGGTGTGGGGCCTCCTGGGGGGATCGTGCGGCGCGTTCTTCGTGCTGAGCCAGGGGCTCGTTGCCTCTGTGATCGGCGTGGCGCTGTTCACCGTGGGAGTCGTCGCCGGGCAGGTGCTGGGCGGGCTGCTCATGGACCGCGTGGGGCTCGGGCCGGGCGGCCGGGTGGATCCCTCGCCGCGGCGCATCATCGGCACCGGCCTCGCGATCGTCGCCGTCGCGATCTCGGTCGCGGGCGGTTTCGGCGGGGGATCGCCGTGGCTCGTCATCGTCCCGTTCATCGCGGGGATCGGCATATCGTGGCAGTCGGCGGTGAACGGACTCGTGCGGGCCGCAGCGCAGAGCGCGGTCACGGCCACCTTCTTGAATTTCGTGGTGGGCACGGCGCTGCTGGCCGTCGTGGCGGCGATCTCGGTCGGTTCGCAGGGATGGCCCCAGCACTGGCCGACGCAGCCCGTCCTCTACCTCGGAGGCGTGTCGGGCGTGATCTTCATCGCGGTCGCCTCGATGATCGTGCGCATCGCAGGCGTGCTGCTGCTCAGCATGTCGAACGTGGCCGGTCAGCTGATCGCCTCGGTGCTGCTCGAAGCGGGCGTGCCCCTCGCCGGCGGTGTGAGCACCGGCCTGCTGATCGGGGCCGCCGTGGCGCTCGCGGCAGTGGCGATCGCGGCGGCGCCCGGCCGGGCCGGGGGAGCGGGTCGGCGCGGGAGGCTCTGACGGTGCGCTACAGCGCGCTGAGGTGCTTCGAGAGGTCGAGGGGTTTGCGCGGCTTCGGCTTGCGGTCGCGCTCGGGCACGCCGCCGACGTAGAGCCAGCCGAGCAGGTATTCGTGCGGCTCGAGTCCGTGCGCCCGGTGCACGGGTCGTGTGCGGGTGAGGGATCCGGTGCGCCAGATCGAGCCCCAGCCGGCCTCGTCGAGCAGCAGGCCGAGGAAGTGCGCGACGCCGCTCGCGACCGCCTCCTGCTCCCAGAGGGGGATCTTGTCCTTCTTCGGGCTCACCACGATGGCGAGGAGGAGGGGCGCGCGCTTCGCCTTCGCGATGTACTTCTTCTTGTCGCCGTCGCAGGCCTTCGCGAGCGCCTTGCCGAGCTTCTTGCGGGCCTTGCCGCGCAGCTCGATGATGCGCCAGGGGCGCAGGCTCGAGTGATCGGCGACCGAGTTCATCGCGGAAAGCAGCCGTTCCAGCTCCTTGCGATCCGGCGCCTCCTCCGTGACCTTCGAGTGGGAGCGCCGATCCCGGAGCGCGTCGAACGCGGACTGCCGCCGGTCTCTCCCGAGGTGCGCGGGGGCTCGGCGGTCGGGCCGCGATGGCGCCAGGCGCGCGGCCGGCTCGGGCACGGCGGCGGGGCTGGTCTCGGGCTCGGCGGTTCTCTTGCTCTCGGGGTCGATCGGACTGCTCATGTCTCTCCTCGTGCTCCCTCCGCAGGGTTCGCTGCTAGTGTACGGGTGGCTCCCGAAGGGGGCGATGGCTCCCCGACTGCGTCGTGGGGCGTGTTCGTGCTCGTGGGGCGCCGTATAAGGCGTAACAACGTGCCCCGCGGTAGCCATCGTGCCCCACGGACCGGTGCTGTTCGGGTTAGGGATCTCTCGCGGGTCGCTCCCTCGGCGGGGCGGACTTGCAAGATCTGATGATATTCGTCAGACTTTACGAAGGGTCTTGAGGATAGGTAAGCCTAACTTCGATCCGATCTGCGCCCGCGACAGAGCTGCGGGGTCGCACTTTTCATCCCCTGACAAGGAGTAGCTTGCGCATGTTTGCACGCCGGGGTACACGCGGAACGATAGCCGCACTGCTGGTATCGGCTCTGGTCGCGGGAGGTGCGTTCCTCGGCGGAAGCGCCGCCTCCGCCGAGGAGCTGCCCGCCGCTCCGGCTGCGTCGGACGCCGAGCCGACCGCGCCCGCTCCGGCTCAGGAGGCTCCCGCGCCCGCTCCTGCCGAGGAGGCCCCCGCGCCCGTCGCGGAGACCCCGGCGCCTGCCGAGGCCCCCGCGGATGCGCCCGCAGAGTCGGCGCCGACCGCCCCGCAGGCAGCAGAAGCTCCCGCGGTGGAGGTTACTGAGACCTCTGCTCAGGCCGCGACGATCACGAGTGAGGTGACGGGTGCCTCGGAGACCGGGCTGACCGTCTCGGTGCGGCTCGACGGCGTGACGATCCCCGCCGGGAAGTTCGGCGCGTATCTGGGTGTGATCGAGAGGGACCGCGTCGGCGAGTACGGAACCGATTCCGGCGCGGGCATGGTGGAGGTGTACTTCCGCCCCGGGGACTTCGTGAACGGTTCGGTGACGCGGGAGATCACGGTGCCGAAAGACAAGCTCGACAGTAGCGGCAACACGATTCGTTCGCTGGACCGCTCGAAGGAGTACGTGCTGGTCTCCTGGTTCGCGCACGGGTTCCTGACCGACGAGGTGAAGATCGGTCAGCAGGATCTCGCGGTGTCGTCGGCGCAGTGGGATCTCGTGTTCCCTCCGGCGGTGCCGGTGGCGTCGGTCGCCGGTGAGGTGACGGGTGCCTCGGAGACCGGGTTGACCGTCTCGGTGCGGCTCGACGGCGTGACGATCCCCGCCGGGAAGTTCGGCGCGTATCTGGGCGTCATCGAGAAGGATCGTGTCGGCGAGTACGGCTCTGACGCGGGTGCCGGCATGGTGGAGGCGTATCTGCGGCCGTCTGATTTCGTGAATGGGTCGGTGGCGCGTGAGATCACGGTTCCGCGGGAGAAGCTCGACAGGACCAGCGGGGCGGTGATCCGCTCGTTGGACCCGACGAAGGAGTACGTGCTGGTCTCCTGGTTCGCGCACGGGTTCCTGACCGACGAGGTGAAGGTCGGTCAGCAGGATCTCGCGGTGTCGTCGGCGCAGTGGGATCTCGTGTTCCCTCCGGCGACCCCGACACCCGCGGTTTCGGTCGCGGTGAAGTCTGCGAGCGAGACCGGCCTGGTGGTGACGGCCGATGTCTCGGGATTGGACCGGGAGTCGTTGCCGAACGGCGTGCACGTGGGCGTGCTGCCGGCGTCGGTGAATCCGGAGGCGGCGATCGCGTCTGACTTCCTGGCGACGGGCACGATGACGAAGACGAACATGCCGGAGAGCGGCGCGTTCACGCTGGATGTGTTTGTTCCGGTGGCGAAGCTGACGAAGGGTCAGGAACTGCAGGTGCTGGTGTGGAAGCGCCACACCAATCCCGCCGCTGACACGAATCTTGCCGATAGTGCGCTGGTGGTGTCGTCGGCTCAATGGGATCAGGTGTTCCCGCCGACGGAGCCCGCCACGCCGTCGGTGGCGGTGTCGAAGACCGCCGGTGTGGACCCAGGGGGTGAGACGATCACGGTGATCGGTTCGGGGTTCACCCCGAATCCGCCGGCCACGGACGGCACGCGGATGCCCTTGAAGGGGAAGTTCGGCGGCGCTTATGTGCAGTTCGGTTATTACGACGGCGCGACCTGGAAGGGCGGGTCGACGTCGAGCCCCGAGCTGACGAGGTGGGCGGTCTCACCGGAGGACGTGGCCGCACTGGGCGCGGCCGCCATACCCGTGGTCGACGGTGCGTTCGAAGCTGAGCTGAAGCCCGTGCCGGTCGCGGGCGCCCCCGAAGGCGCGGTGTACGGCATTCGCACCTACGGCGGGTCCGGGTCGACGTACGCACCGTTCAGCACGTTCACCGCGATCACGTTCGCGGAGCCCGAGCCCGCCGGGGCCCAGCTGAACGTTTCGAAGTCGAGCGGCCTGGATCCCGAGGGTGAAGAGATCACGGTGACCGGTTCGGGGTACGAGATCAACCCGAGCGGTGTGTACGTCCAGATCGGTTGGATCATCGAAGGCGAGTGGACTCCGGTCTCCGATGCCGACACGCGATCGTCGAAGCGCGCGAGCGCCTATTCCTCCTGGATCGGTTCTGGGTTCCCCGGTCAGCCCGGATGGACGAAGGCCGACGACGGTACGGGGTCCTTCTCGTGGACGGTGACGGTCGACAAGGCCGCGCTGGATGCGAAGAAACTCGAGGGCGGCACGCTCGCGGTGTTCACGTTGGGCGCGCACGGCAACTGGGTGCAGCCGGCGAACGAGCGGTTCGTGCCGATCAGCTTCACCCAGAAGGCCGCGGCCGTCTCCGGAACTGTGATCGCCGCGGATTCGACAGGCCTGGACGTGCGCGTTGCGGGCGCCGATCTGCTCGACGCGCAGGTCGAGGACGGACTTACCGTCGCGATCGTGGAGAAGGGCAAGTCCATCTCGGGCGATGCCGACGCCGTCCGCTACGTCTTCCTTCCCAAGGGGGCGGTGGTCGCCGGAAAGTTCGAGACCGAACTGAAGGCGGCACCGTCGAAGCTCGACCGGAACAAGCAGTACGAGGTGCTGGCATTCGGCGGGGCCGACTGGAGCAGGATCGCCGACCGCAAGATCGCTTCCTCGACCATCCAGGTCTCCGCCCAGAACTGGGAGGCCGTCTTCGGCCAGGTGAAGCCGTCGGTGAACGCTGTGGCCTCCGTCTCCGCCTCAGGGCTCGAGGTGAAGGTCACCGCGAAGAACCTGCCGACGGACGGCGAGGTCTACGGGGCGTTGATCGAGCGCGGAACCGAGAACGGCCTCAGCATGGACGGCGGCTACGCCGCCTTCGCTCTGCCATTCCCGGTCGTCAAGAACGGAGCGTCGACCTTCACGTTGCTCGCGACGAAGGACAAGCTCGACCCGAAGAAGCAGTACGAGGTGATCATCTGGCGACAGCACTCGACACCTGACGCGAGCACCATCTACACGCGCGGCGACGTGAGCATCACGCAGGAGCAGTGGAACAAGCTCGCGGGCACCACAGCCCCGGACAAGCCGACTCCGCCCGCCCCCGCTCCGCCGGTCGCGGATGCGAGCGGCAAGCGGGCCGGATCCCTCTCCTGGGGAGTCTCCTCGGCGTTCGCGAGCTACGTGACCGGGCGCATCGCGAAGGGCTCGGTCTCGGCTCAGGGCGTCTGCGGGGCGTACGTCTTCGGGCAGTCGAGCAGCTGGGACAGCTACGCGCAGACCGGTATCGTCAGCTACTCGGGCGTGGTGAGCTACCGCGGCCACGGTGGCCTCCTGAGCGAGACCTTCTCCAATCCCGTGATCAACACGCGCGCCGGGACCATCTCGGCGGGCGGGCATACCTTCGGCCTCAGCCTGGGAGCCCCGGTGACCAACGCGGACGGCTCCGTGACCTGGAGCGGCGTTCCCGTGGCCGGCGGAATCTCCGGGGGCGGCAACGGCGGCGGAGGGACACTAGGCATGGACTCCCTCTCGTTCACCGTGGGCGCCGCGGGCGCGGTCAATTGCGGAGGTTCGTCCGTGACGTCGGCGTTCGCGCCGCAGAACCGGAAGGCGGCCTCCAAGCCCCCGACGACCAGCGGAATCACGGTGCTCACCGATGCCGAGGATCTCGTGCCCGGCGGTGAGATCGAGATCGAGGCCTCTGGCTTCGAGCCCGACGAGCGCGACATCCTCGTCGTCATGTACTCCGACCCCATCGTTCTCGACGAGCATGCCGGCGCCAACAAGTCGGGCATCGTGCGCTGGATCGGCACGATCCCGGAGGACATCGAGCCCGGTGAGCACACGATCACCCTGCAGGGCAGCATCGATGTCGGCCAGGTGATCACCGTGCTCGACAAGAAGAAGGCCGCTGAAGCGGACAAGGCCTCGAAGAAGATCTCGGGCGATACCGCGAGGATCGACGCGACGCAGGCGATGTCCGCTGGCCTGGGCGACACCGGCGCTCCCCTCTGGGTCTGGTGGAGCGCTGCCATCGCCCTGCTCCTGATCGCGGGCGCGACGTCCGGTCTGGTCATCGCGCAGCGACGAAAAGCGAGCGGCGAGTGAGGTCGAGCGGGCGGGCGCGACGCACCAAGCGCACCGCCCGCGCGAACCCGCCCGCGGAGGCAGGATCGGGCACATTCGTGCCGGTCTCCGCGCGCCCGATAGTGTAGGCCTGATTCTCCCCAGGAAGGACCCCAGATGCGCATCACCCAGCCCAGGACCGAGGTTGAGACTCGGGCCGAGAGCGAGGCAGAGATCCGACGCACGCTGACCGTCTGGAAGGGTCTGATCGCGGCGGGATCCCTCGCGGTCGCCCTCCTCGCCGCCCCGGCCGCGGCCTCGGCGGCGCCGCTCCCCGCCGAGGGCTCGGGCGACTGCAGCGTGGACTCCGCCGAGCTGCGCTGGGGTGTGAAGGAGAGCTTCCGCTCCTACATCAGCGGCAGCATCGCGAACGGCGAGTGGACCGTGAGCGATGACATGCGCTACGAGACGCCCGAGTTCATCTGGGATCAGAGCCGGGGCGAGGTCGAGGGATCCCTCGACTCCGGTGCGATCTCCTTCACCGGAGCGGTGCACTTCACGGGTCACGACGGCGCGCTGCAGTTCGACCTGAGGGATCCGGTGATCGAGTTCGAGGGCGTCGACACGGCGTACCTCGCGCTCACCGTCGGGGCCACGGATCAGGGCGACGCGGCCGCGGTTCAGGCCGCATCGGTGCGAGTCGCGAAGATGGACCTCGAGGGATCCCTGTCGACCGCGGGCTCCGAACTGGAGATCGCCGGGGCGGTGCCGCGGCTGACCTCCGAGGGCGCCGCCGCCTTCAACGGCGACTACGGCAGCTACGTCGCGGGCGACGAGCTCGACCCCGTCACGCTCACAGCGACGGTGTCGGGCTGCGAGCTCGGCGAGTCCGCCGCTGCGACGGCCGAGACCGAGGAGCCGACCGCCGGACCCGCCGCTCCCGCGGAAGAGGGATCCGCGCAGATCCCGTGGCTCCCGATCGTCGTCGGCGCCGTCGCGCTCGTCGTGATCGGTATCACCGTCGGCATGCTGATCGGCGGGCGTAAGCGGCCCGCCCCGCACGCGCCCCAGGCCGAGGACGGCGAGACCCCCGCGGAGTAGCCGGCCGATGCCGTCCTCTGCGGGCTCCTCGCGGTGTCCGCACCGCGAGGGAAGTGCCCGGCCGACGGGGTGAGGATTCCTGCCGTCGATCCGAGAGTCCGTCGACTCGCCTCCTTGTCCGTCCACAGTTGGCGAAAAGACAAGATTCGCGACGACTTTTCCACATTGGCCGCAGCGGGATCTCGGGTTGCGACGACGACTGCCAGAATGGCCGCACAGGATGGCACAATAAGAAGGTGATCGCGATGTCCGAGCCCCAGGTGTGGACCCTGATCAGCGTGTTCTCGGCGACGCTGATCGGCATGATCGCGCTGATCTCTCAGCTGTTCGTGCGCACGATGAACACGCAGTTCGAAGCGCTGCGCGGCGAGATCGCCTCCTTCCGTGCCGAGACCGGCGCACGCTTCGAAGCCGTCGACGCGAGCTTCGGGGCGATGGACGCGAAGATCGGGGCGATGGACGCGAAATTCGACGCGAAACTCGACACCGTCAGCAGCCGACTCGACCACATCGATCGCGACGTGCAGGCGGTCTCCGCCCGAGTATTCCCCCGCTGAGCGTCACGGTTGCTCTCCGCGGCTCGACCGGCACTCTGCGTCACGCGGTGCCTCTCAGCGCAGTCGGTGAGGCGACGGTGCGAAGGATCCCTCGCACCCGCAGCATCGTCCGGCGGCGGGATCCTTCAGGCGAGGGATCGCAGCGGCAGCACGATGCCCCTGCCCGTCTCCGGGTGGGGGATCACCTCGACCGGCGTGCGGTAGACCTCCGACACGATCTCCGAGGTGAGCACCTGCTCGGGGGCGTCGCACGCCGCGATCCGCCCGTCGCGCAGCAGCGCGATGCGGTCGGCGTACGCGCTCGCCAGATTGAGGTCGTGCAGTACCACGAGCACGGCGTCGCCCGAGCGGGCGCGATCCCTCGCGAGCCCCAGCACCGACTCCTGATGCCCGAGATCGAGGGCGGCGGTCGGCTCGTCGAGCATGAGCACGCCCGTGCGCCCCGCCATCACGCGCGCGAACGCGGCGCGCGCCCGCTCGCCGCCCGACAGCGACGGCACGCGCCGAGTGCCGAGGTGGGCGATGTCGGCCGAGGAGATGGCTTCGGAGATGGCCTCGTTGTCCTCGTCCTCGAGGGGAGTGCGCCGCCACGGCGCGCGCCCCATCTCGACCACCTGCAGCACGGTGAACGGGAAGAGCAACTGGTTGTCCTGCAGCAGCACGCTGCGGCGGCGGGCCAGATCGGAGAGCGACCACTCGTCGATGTCGCGCCCGCCGAAGCGCACCGATCCCTCGTCGGGCGCCACATCGCCCGAGAGCAGGCTCAGCAGCGTCGACTTGCCCGCGCCGTTCGGCCCGAGCAGCGCGAGCACCTCGCCTGCGCGCAGTTCGATCGACACCGAGTCGAGCAGCACCCTGCCGCCGCGCGACAGCGTCACGGCCTCGGCGGCGCAGACGACGTCGCCCGACTCGGGGCGCTCGGGCAGAGCGAAGTGGCGGGCGGCCATCAGCCCCACCCCCCGCTTCGCTTGCGGGTGCGTCGCAGCAGCCAGAAGAAGAACGGGCCGCCGACGAGCGCCGTGAGCATGCCGATCGGCATGTCGGCGTTCGGCACGATCGTGCGCGCCCCGAGGTCGGCGAGCGTCAGCAGCAGTGCGCCGCCGAGGGCCGACGCGGTGACGAGCGGCAGGTGCGCGGGACCGAGGATCATGCGCATGAGGTGAGGGATCACGAGGCCGACGAACGAGATGATGCCGGCGAAGGCGACGGCTGCGCCGGTGAGCAGCGCGACCACGAAGATCATCACGATGCGGAGCGCCTCGACGTTGACGCCGAGGTGGCGGGCGTTGCGCTCGCCGAGCGCGAGGAGGTCGAGCTTGCGCGCCGCGGCGTAGGCGGCGATGAGCCCGACCGCGACGACGGGGGCGACGATGAGCGCCTGCGACCAGCGGCTGCCCGCGAGACTGCCGAGCTGCCAGAACACGATCTGCTCGCGCGACTGCGTGTCGCCGAGGAAGGTGAGCAGCGCGATGGCGGCCCCGGCGATCGCGTTGACCGCGATGCCCGTGAGCACGAGTGTGACGACCTCGGTGCGACCCTCCGCGCGGCTCATGGCGTAGACGAGCAGCGTGGCGCCGAGACCGAACGCGAAGGCGAAGACGGCGGTCGTCCACTCTCCGAAGAAGGTGAGGCCGAAGACGATGCAGAGGCCCGCGCCGACGGCGGCGCCCGATGACACGCCGATCACGCCGGGTTCGGCGAGCGGGTTGCCGAAGATGGCCTGCATGAGCAGACCCGACACCGCGAGCGCGGCGCCGACGAGGGCGGCCATGGCGACTCGGGGGAAGCGGATGGCCCACAGCGTCGCGTCACCGGTCGGATGCGTCGGCACGGGCAGCCAGCCGATGCCGACCTTGTGCAGCAGCGAGCCGAGCACCTCCTGGGGAGGGATCGGGAGCTGACCGGTGCCAGCCGACACGAGCACCGAGACGATGAGCGCCGCGATGAGCGCCGAGAAGAGTGCGACTTTTGCGGTGGCGCGACGGGTCGTCGGGGAGGACGAGGGTGAGGTCATACGCGCTTGAGCTGCCTTCGTGAACACGCGCCCGCGGGGATCGGCCCGCCGGCGCGGCGATGTGCTGGATCTTCGAAGTCCGCAGTTCATCTTACCTTTGTTGGGATAGGCTAAGCGCGGCGATTCGGCGGATGGAGGAAGCTCGATGGGGTTGGGACGCATGCGCAAGGGCCTCGCGGTCGCGGTGCTCGCCCTGGCGGGTCTCGGCCTGGCCGGCTGCCAGACCGGCGCGCCCGTCGGCGACGGCGCAGCGGAGCAGCAGGTCGACCTCCCGCCGCTCGGCGAGCTCGACCCGATCGCCGATCCCACAGCGCACGAGGGGCCGACGCACGCGGTCGTGGGCGGTCCGAGCATTCCGCCGCTCGCGGAGGCGCCGGAGAGCGAGCTGCCGGTCACGGTGGTCTCGCGCGACGGCACGGGCGACGCGGAGGTCACGGTCGAGGATGTGTCGCGCATCGTGCCGCTCTCACTGAGCGGGTCGGTCGGCGAGCTCGTCGTCTCCTTCGGCTTCGCCGATTCCATCGCGGGCCGCGACGTCTCGACCGTCTTCCCCGGATCCGAGGACGTGCCCGTCATCACGAAGGACGGGCACTCGATCGATGCCGAGGGCGTGCTCGCCCTCGACCCGACGCTCATCATCACGGACGGCTCGATCGGCCCGACCGACGTCGTGCTCCAGCTGCGCGACGCAGGAGTTCCCGTCGTGACCGTGGACCGCGCGGTCGACGCCGAGACGAGCTACGCGACGGCGCAGCAGGTGGCCGATGCGCTCGGCGTGGGTCACGCGGCTCCGACCGTGATCGAGACGCTGCGGCAGGCCATCTCCGACAAGGAGGCCGAGGTGCGCGGCCTGCTGCCGAGCGATCCAGGGAAGCTGCCGCGCGTCGCGTTCCTCTACGTGCGGGGAACGGCGGGCGTCTTCTACCTCTTCGGCGAGGGATCGGGCATCGACAGCCTCATCCGCTCGGTCGGCGCGATCGACGTGGCCGAGGAGATCGGTCTCGTCGGCGAGAAGCCGATGACCGAGGAGGCGCTGATCGGCATGGATCCCGACATCATCATCGTGATGACGAAGGGCCTCGAGAGCGCGGGCGGCGTCGACGGGCTTCTCTCGGCGCAGCCGAGCATCGCACTCACCTCCGCGGGCGAGCACCGCCGCATCATCGACGTAGACGACTCGGTGCTCTTCGCGGGGGGTACGCGCATCCCCGACGTGATCGACGGCCTCGCCCGTGCGATCTACGCGCCCGAGTCGCTCGAGGCCTACCAGGCGCAGGGCTAGGGATCCCTCGCCTCGGCTTCAGGGAGCCCCGGGGGAGTCGGGGTACGCTGGTACGGTGCCGCGAATGCGGCGGTCCACGGTCGGTAGGAACATAGGGGATAGCGTGGCGCAGAGCAACGTCGACGCCGAGACGCGTCGCAGCGGTCGTCAGGAGTACCCCGAGGATCGCTTCGACCGGATCCCGCGCAGCGGTCGCGTCGGCGTGCACCGGGTGACGGCGCGCCCGCGCCATATCTGGCAGTACCTGATCGTCGGCCTGCTCGGTTTCGCGCTGCTCACGACGATCGGCGTGATCATCGTGCAGGGCGGCGGCGGGAGCGGCGGGCCGATCAAGAGCACGAGCACAGCTTCGCAGCCCAGGGCGTCCGAGACGCCCGCCGTGCTCGACCCGGCGGCGACGGTCGCCGTGCTCGACGGCACCCAGATCCCCAATCTCGGTGCGAGCGTCGACCAGACCATCACCGCGGAGGGCTGGGGACAGATCCTCTTCTCGGAGAAGATCGCCGACTCGAACGTCGAGATCTCGGCGGTGTTCTACCGCGATCCGGCCGACGAGGCGGCGGCGCGAGGTCTCGCGGAGAAGCTCGGCGGCGTATCCACCTACGCGACCGAGGAGTACGCGGAGCTCGGCGCCCGTCTCATCGTGCTGCTGGGCGCCGATTACGCCGGCCCCGGCGCCGACGCGGCCGCTCAGGCAGAGGCTCCCGCACCCGAGGAGGCCGCCGCGGACGGGGCTGCGGGCGAGGCCGATCCCTCGACCGACGCCCCCGTCGAATAGGCCTCTCCACCTGTTCGCTGTCCGCGAGCGCGATTTCTTGCACTCTCGGTGTCTGAGTGCCAAGATTGGTTTTAGCAGTCGAACCGACTGAGTGCTAAACAGCCGCGCACCGGAGCTCACTCCGGCCGCGCGGTGCCCACCACCACTGATACGCCGGGAGGGGCGAATTACATGGCAAAGATGATTGCGTTTGATGAGGAAGCGCGTCGCGGGCTCGAGCGGGGTCTCAACACCCTCGCCGACGCCGTGAAGGTGACGCTCGGCCCGCGCGGCCGCAACGTCGTGCTGGAGAAGAAGTGGGGCGCTCCCACCATCACCAACGACGGCGTCTCCATCGCCAAGGAGATCGAGCTCGAGGATCCCTACGAGAAGATCGGCGCGGAGCTCGTCAAGGAGGTCGCGAAGAAGACCGACGACGTCGCGGGCGACGGCACCACCACCGCTACCGTGCTCGCACAGGCGCTCGTGCGCGAGGGCCTGCGCAACGTCGCAGCGGGCAGCGACCCCATCGCGATCAAGAAGGGCATCGAGAAGGCCGTCGCAGCCGTCTCGGCTCAGCTTCTCGAGAACGCCAACGAGATCGAGACCACCGACCAGATCGCCGCCACCGCGTCGATCTCGGCCGCCGACGAGCAGATCGGCGCGCTCATCGCCGAGGCCATCGACAAGGTCGGCAAGGAGGGCGTCGTCACCGTCGAGGAGTCGAACACCTTCGGCACCGAGCTCGAGCTCACCGAGGGCATGCGCTTCGACAAGGGCTACCTCTCGGCCTACTTCGTCACCGACGCCGATCGCCAGGAGGCGGTCTTCGAGGATCCCTACATCCTCATCGTCAACAGCAAGGTCTCGAACATCAAGGACCTGCTCCCCGTCGTCGATCCCGTGATCCAGTCGGGCAAGCAGCTCCTCATCATCGCCGAGGACGTCGAGGGAGAGGCGCTCGCCACCCTCGTGCTCAACAAGATCCGCGGCATCTTCAAGTCGGCCGCCGTCAAGGCACCGGGCTTCGGCGACCGCCGCAAGGCCATGCTGCAGGACATCGCGATCCTCACCGGCGGCACCGTGATCTCCGAGGAGGTCGGCCTCAAGCTCGAGAACGCGACCCTCGACATGCTCGGCACCGCGCGCAAGGTCATCATCACCAAGGATGAGACGACCATCGTGCAGGGCGGCGGCGAGGAGGAGCAGATCCAGGGCCGTGTGCAGCAGATCCGCCGCGAGATCGAGTCGACCGACTCCGACTACGACCGCGAGAAGCTGCAGGAGCGCCTCGCTAAGCTCGCCGGCGGCGTCGCCGTCATCAAGGCGGGCGCGGCCACCGAGGTCGAGCTCAAGGAGCGCAAGCACCGCATCGAGGACGCCGTGCGCAACGCGAAGGCGGCCGTCGAGGAGGGCGTGCTGCCCGGTGGCGGCGTCGCCCTGATCCAGGCCGGTGCCTCCGTCTTCGAGTCGCTCGAGCTCTCGGGCGATGAGGCCGTCGGCGCCAAGATCGTCAGGACCGCCATCGAGGCGCCGCTGCGCCAGATCGCGCAGAACGCCGGCCTCGAGCCGGGCGTCGTCGCCGATCGTGTCGCGAACCTCCCGGTCGGCCACGGCCTGAACGCCGCGACCGGCGAGTACGGCGACCTGGTCGCGCAGGGCATCCTCGATCCCGCGAAGGTGACCCGCTCGGCGCTGCAGAACGCCGCGTCGATCGCCGGCCTCTTCCTCACCACCGAGGCCGTCGTCGCCGACAAGCCGGAGCCCGCAGCGGCTCCCGCCGGCGATCCGACCGGTGGTATGGACTTCTAAGCAGAGTCCTCCTCCTCGAGCAGGGGTCCCGCTACGGCGGGGCCCCTGCTCGCGTTTGCGGGCGCGAGGGATCCTGTCCGAACACCCGACCGGGCGGGCCTGCCGCGCGGGCGAGGGGATCGCCGACGCTCAGGTGAGCGCCATAGGCTGGAGTGGTGACAGCCAGCATCTACCTGACTTCGGCCGAGGGGCGCACGGGCAAGAGCGCTGTCGCCCTCGGCGTGCTCGACGCGCTGCTGCTCGACGCCCCGCGCGTGGGGGTCTTCAGGCCGCTCATCCGCTCGGCCGAGCAGCGAGACCGCGTGCTCGAGCTGCTGCGGGCACGTGCTACGGCCGACGCTCCCTATGAGGCCTGCGTGGGCGTCACCTACGAGGAGGCCCACGCCGACCCCGACGGTGCCATGACGCGGATCGTCGCGCAGTACCACGCGCTCAGGGCGCGCTGCGACGCGGTCGTGGTGGTGGGCTCCGACTTCACCGACGTCGCAGCGCCGACCGAGCTGTCGTACAACGCGCGCATCGCTGCGAACCTCGATGCCCCGGTCATGCTCGTGCTGAGCGGCCGCGCGGGTGGGGAGCCCGAGATGCTCGGGCAATTGCCGGCGCGCACGCCCCACCAGATCGCGCAGATCGCCGAGCTCGGCGCCGCGGAGCTGCGGGCCGAGCACGCGACGGTCGTCGCCGTGCTCGTGAACCGGGCCGATCCCTCGCGAGCGGAGGAGATCGAGACCGAGGTCTCGAAGGTCGCCGCCGGCAAGATCTCGGGCGATGCGCCCGTGTGGGTGCTGCCCGAGGAGCTGCTGCTCGTCGCGCCGCCCGTCTCGGCGGTGGTCGAGGCGGTCGAGGGCGAGCTCGTGCGCGGCAGCGTCGAACTGCTGGCGCGCGAGGTGCGCGGCGTCGTGGTCGCGGGCATGTCCATGGAGCACGTGCTGCCCCGCCTGATCGAGGGATCGGTCGTCGTGATCGCGGCCGACCGCGCCGAGACCCTGCTCGCCGTCACGATGGCGCACGAGGCTCCGACGTTCCCGACAATCGGCGCCGTAGTGCTGAACGGCGACTTCGCGCTGCCGGCCGACGTGGGACGGCTGCTCGACGGCGTCTCCTCGACGCTGCCGGTGGTGCGCACGCGCTTCGGCACCTTCGAGACGGCGCAGCGCATCACGCAGGCGCGCGGGTTGCTCACCGAGGAATCGCCGGCCAAGTTCGATACGGCCCTCGCGCTGTTCGAGCAGCATGTCGACACGGCCCTGCTGCGCGAGCGGCTGCGGCTGCACCGCGGCGGGATCCGCACGCCCGTGATGTTCGCCTACGAGCTGTTCGAGCGGGCCGCCGAGACGAACGCGCACATCGTGCTGCCCGAGGGCGACGACGATCGCATCCTGCGCGCGGCGAGCACGTTGCTCGCGCGAGGCACCGCTCGACTCACCATCCTCGGCGACGAGGCCGCGGTGCGCAAGCGCGGCGGCGAGCTCGGCCTGGCGATCGACGCCGCGGAGGTCGTCGATCCGCAGACGTCGTCGCTGCGAGAGGGCTTCGCGGACGAGTACGCGCGACTGCGTGCGCACAAGGGCGTGACGCTCGAGCAGGCGCGCGACACGATGGCCGACGGCAGCTACTTCGGCACGATGATGGTGCAGCTGGGGTACGCCGACGGGATGGTGTCGGGCGCCGCGAACACCACGGCTCACACGATAAGACCGGCGCTCGAGTTCGTGAAGACGAAGCCGGGGGTCTCGGTCGTGTCGAGCGTCTTCTTCATGGCGCTCGCGGATCGTGTGCTCGTCTACGGCGACTGCGCCGTGAACCCCGACCCGACCGCGGCGCAGCTCGCCGACATCGCGATCTCCAGCGCCGAGACCGCCGCGCAGTTCGGCGTCGAGCCCCGCATCGCGATGCTGTCGTACTCGACGGGGGATTCGGGGTCGGGGGCCGACGTCGACAAGGTGCGCGAGGCGACCGCGATCGCGCGAGCAGCCCGCCCCGACCTGCCCATCGAGGGACCGATCCAGTACGACGCCGCGAGCGACCCGGCGACCGGCGCCTCCAAGATGCCCGGCTCGCAGGTGGCGGGGCGCGCGACCGTCTTCATATTCCCCGACCTGAATACCGGCAACAACACCTACAAGGCCGTGCAGCGCTCGGCGGGGGCGGTCGCGGTCGGACCGGTGCTGCAGGGTCTCAACAAACCGGTCAACGACCTTTCCCGCGGCGCGACCGTCGAGGACATCCTCAACACCGTGGCGATCACCGCGGTGCAGGCCGGTCGCTCCGCGTCCGATGGCGCCCCCGCCCGCGAATCCAGGGAGTAGGAACCGGCATGAGCAACGTCCTCGTCATCAACGCGGGCTCGTCGTCGATCAAGTATCAGCTCGTCGACGCCGAGACGGGTGAGCGGTCGGCCGCCGGCCTCGTGGAGCGCATCGGGCAGCGCGGGTCCGAAGGCCGCATCGTGCACCGGTCGGAGGGCGAGGGATCGGCGGGCGCGCGCTTCGAGCGCGAGCTGCCGGTGCCCGACCACACGGCGGGCTTCTCGGCGATGGTGGAGGCCTTCGCCGCGTGCGGCACACCCGTCGAAGGCCTCGACATCCGCGCGGTGGGCCACCGCGTCGTGCAGGGCGGCAGCGAGTTCTTCGAACCGACCCTGATCGACGACCGCGTCGCCGATCGCATCCTCGAGCTGGGGGCGCTCGCCCCGCTGCACAACCCCGGCCAGTACCAGGCCATCATGGCCGCACGCGCGCGCTTCGACGTGCCGCACGTCGCGGTGTTCGACACCGCGTTCCACCAGACCATTCCTCAGCGTGCATACACTTACGCCATAGACCGGGATGTTGCGGATCGGCACGGCGTGAGGCGCTACGGATTCCACGGGGTCTCGCACCAGGTCGTGTCGCGCAGGGCCGCCGCGTTTCTCGGGCGTCCCATCGAGTCGCTGCGGCAGATCGTGCTGCATCTCGGCAACGGGGCCTCGGCCTGCGCGATCGACGGGGGCCGCTCGGTCGACACCTCGATGGGCTTCACGCCGCTCGAAGGGCTCGTGATGGGCACGCGCGGCGGCGATGTCGATCCCGGGGCGCTGCTCCATCTGCTGCGAGCCGGGCTCGAAACCGACGAACTGGACGCGCTGCTCAACCGAGGTTCGGGCCTCGCGGGTCTGGCCGGGTCGAACGACTTCCGAGACGTGTGGGCGGCCGCCGAAGCGGGAGACGGGGCCGCACGTCTCGCGCTCGACGTCTACGCCCACCGCGCGCGCCACTACATCGGCGCCTACCTCGCGGTGCTGGGCGGCGCCGACGCGCTCGTGTTCACCGCCGGTGTGGGCGAGAACCACGCCGGAATCCGGGCGCGGATCTGCGGTGGCCTCGAGTGGCTCGGCGTGGAGATCGATCCCTCGCGCAACGAGGCTGCGGCCGCGGGCCCCAGGCGGATCGGCACCGATGCCTCCCGCGTCGAGGTGCTCGTGGTGCCGACCGACGAGGAGGCGGAGATCGCCCGACAGTCGTGGCGGCTCGTGGCGGGCTGAGGGATCCTTCCCGCCGAGGGCGAACGCCCCGGGAGAATGTCGGAGGCCGCCGGTAGCATGGACTCCGTGGTTGCCGCACTGTATCGCCGATATCGGCCCGAGAGCTTCGCCGAGATGATTGGCCAGTCCCAGGTGACAGAACCGTTGATGACGGCTCTGCGCACCGGCCGCATCGGGCACGCATACCTCTTCAGCGGCCCGCGCGGCTGCGGCAAAACCACGTCGGCGCGCATCCTCGCGCGCTGCCTGAACTGCGCCGAGGGGCCGACCGATCACCCGTGCGGGGTGTGCCCGAGCTGCGTCGAACTGAGCCGCGACGGCGGCGGATCCCTCGACGTCGTCGAGATCGACGCGGCCAGCCACGGCGGTGTCGACGATGCGCGCGACCTGCGCGAGCGGGCCGTGTTCGCCCCCGCGAGGGATCGTTTCAAGATCTTCATCATCGACGAGGCGCACATGGTCACGGCCGGCGGCTTCAACGCGCTGTTGAAGATCGTGGAGGAGCCGCCGCCCCACGTGAAGTTCGTCTTCGCGACGACCGAGCCCGACAAGGTCATCGGCACGATCCGCTCGCGCACGCACCACTACCCGTTCCGGCTCATCGCGCCGGCGACGCTCATCGACTACGTGCAGTCGCTCTGCGACAGCGAGGGCGTCGGGGTCGAGCCCGGCGTGCTGCCCCTCGTGGTGCGGGCGGGCGGGGGTTCGGTGCGAGACACACTCTCGATCCTCGACCAGCTCATCGCCGGTTCGGAGGGCGACACGGTCACCGCGGAGCGTGCGGCGGGCCTGCTCGGCTTCACCCACACCGAGCTCATCGACGACGTGGTGATCGCCCTCGGCACGCACGACCCCGCTGCCGCGTTCCGAGCGACCGACCGTGTCGTGCAGACCGGGCAGGATCCGAGGCGCTTCGTCGAGGATCTGCTCGAACGGCTGCGCGACCTGATCGTCGTGGGCGCGACCACCGTCGACGGTGCGGCCGCCGTGTTCCGGGGTGTGCCGCAGGATCAGCTCACCCGCATGTTCGAGCAGGCGCAGGCCTTCGGTCGCGGCGAGCTGTCGCGCATCGCCGACACCGTCAGCGCGGCTCTCGACAAGATGGCCGGCGCGACGGCGCCGCGTCTGCAACTCGAACTGATGATCGCGCGCGCGCTGCTGCAGGGCCCGGTCGAGGGGGTCGCGGCGCTCGGGGGGGCTGCCCCTGCTGCTGCCTCTGCCGCTGCGCAGGGCGGCCCTGCGGCTGCGGCCGGCTCCGCTCCCGCCGCGCACCGCGGCGGTCCCCAGCAGGCTGCCCCTCCGGGGTCGCCCGCGTCCGCGTCCTCGCGCAGCGCCGCTCCAGCTGCACCGACGGGTGGCGGGGTCTCTTCTCAGAGCGCGCAGAGCGATCCTCGCCCCGATCCGCTCGCGGCGCTTGCCGCGGCTCGCGGTGCCGTGACGAATCCCGGCGCGCCCGCGCAGCCCGAGCTGGGGTTCGCGGGAGGAACCGGGCCGTCGGCCGCGCCGAATGCTGCCGAGACGGCCGCATCGATCCGCGATTTCCTTCGGGAGGATCCGGCGGGCGCTTCCGCAGGCACTCCTTCGAGCGCGGGTAGCGATGCCGACGGCGACACCGGTTCTCGGAGCGGGGCGGCGGCAGGCGCCGAAGGCGACGACGTCGTTCCCGGGGCGGGAGCGAAGCGGGCTGTCGCGAGCAGAGCCGCTGCGAGCGGCGAGCCGACCGGGCCGGACGCTCAGCAGCGCCAGGCGAACCGGACCGAAGGCGATCACCACCCCAACGCGGGCGCCGCGTCGTTCGGCCGACCCATCTCCGACGTGCTGAGCAGCACGCAGATCGAGGGGATCGGCCGCGAGACGGCCTTCCAAGCGTCTGCCGCTCAGGCCGCCCCGGCCGCGCCTCAGGCTCCGACCGCCCCGGCCGCGCCTCAGGCTCCGGCCGGCGGCGCAGATTCGCCGTCGGTCTCCGCCGGTGCGGGCGACGAGCTCGAGACGGCACCGGGCGGCTTCGACGACCTGGTCGAGCTGTGGCCCGAGCTGCTGGAGGAGATCCTGCAGAACGACCGCGATGCCTGGAACGCCGTGCGAGTCGTGCAGCCGCTCGGCCTCGACGGCGAGGTGCTGACCATCGGCCTGGCATCGCAGTCCGACCTCGCCGCGTTCAAGGCGAAGGGTGCGGATCCGTTGCGTGAGACGATCAGCGCGGCGATCGGCCTGAACGTCAAATACGTGCCGCAGCGCGTGACCGCGACGAACGCGACGAGAGAGTCCGAGGGCGCGCAGCGCCCACCGCAGCGCGATGCCGGGTCCGCGGGCGCCGACGCCGAGGAGCCCCATCGAGCCGGGTCCCAGCAGCCCCCCGCCCCGCAGAGCATTCGCACCGCGCCCCCTGAGCCGGGGCCGACGCCCGACGCGAGCGACCCCGAGCAGCGCGCCGCGGCGCGGCTGAGCGCACTCGGCCCGGCCATCGCGGCACCCGCCTGGGCAGACCCGATGCCGGGGGAGGCGACCGGCCCAGGCGGAGATGCCGGATCGCGCAGGGAAGGCGATTCCCACGGCGAGGGATCAGGCTCCAGCGAGGGATCCGGCACCGGCGAGGGATCGGGCTCCGGGGACGGAGCCGGTTCCCACGGGGGAGGCGGTGCGGTTCAGGCCGAGCCCGTCCGCGAAACCGGAGCCCGCTCGACGGTGCAGTCCCCGAGCGCTCCGGCGACCAGGGCGCCCGCGCAGGCCCCGGTCGCCCCGGCACCCGGTCCGGCCGCTCAGAGCGTCGGCGGGGCGCGCGTCGACGAGGCGTACGATCCCGGCGATTACGGCGACGGCCCTTCGAACGACCTCTACGGCGACGGTGATCCCTACGGCGAAGACGACCCCTACGCCGGAGGGGATCCCTACGACTCAGGCGGCGGTGGCGCCGGCGCGCAGACCGGCGGAGTCGCCGCCGCGGCCGAGCAGGTGGCCGAGGCCGCGGTGAAGGTCGCGCAAGCCGAGGCACGGGTCGCCGAGGAGACGCCCACCTCCGCCACGGGGGCTGCCTCCGCGCCGGGCGCCGTCGCCTCCGCAACACCGCAGGCGAGCGGTGCGGTCTCGAGCGGTGAAGCCCCGAAAGCCGAAACCTCGAACGGTGAGGCGAAGCCCGCGAAGCGGCCCGCCTTCACCCGGTACGGCGAGGCCGTGGTGCGCGAGGTGCTCGGCGCACGATTCATCGAGGAGCGCCCGCTCCCGCCCCGACTGGAGGCCTGACCCGTGTACGACGGCATCGTCCAAGACCTGATCGACGAGTTCGGCAGGCTGCCCGGCATCGGCCCGAAGTCGGCGCAGCGCATCGCCTTCCACATTCTGCAGACCCAGAACTTCGACGTCACGCGCCTCGCAGAGCTGCTCACCGAGGTGCGCGAGAAGGTGCGCTTCTGCGAGGTGTGCGGCAACATCACCGAGCAGGAGCGCTGCTCCATCTGCAGGGATCCCCGCCGCGACCAGAGCCTCATCTGCGTCGTCGAGGAGCCCAAGGACGTGGTCGCCATCGAGCGCACCCGCCAATACCGCGGGCTCTACCATGTGCTCGGCGGGGCGATCAGCCCCATCGACGGCATCGGCCCCGACGACCTCAGCATCCCCTCGCTCATGCGCCGCCTCGGCACGGGAGCGGGCGAGGTCGAGGTGCGCGAGGTCATCATCGCGACCGACCCCAATCTGGAGGGCGAGGCTACCGCGGCATACCTCTCGCGGCTGCTCACGAGCATCGAGGTGCCCGTCTCGCGCCTCGCCTCGGGGCTGCCGGTCGGTGGCGACCTCGAGTTCGCCGACGAGGTGACGCTCGGCCGCGCCTTCGAGGGGCGCCGCAAGGTCGAGTAGCGCGCGAGGCCGGGCGGGCGGCAGCGCGAGGATACGCCCACTCGGACGGAGTATCCACCCCCTTGGCGGGGCATCGTCGTCGGAGCGAAGCTGGAATCGTTCGACACCGATCTCCGAGAAAGGAGCGAACGATGGCCACCTGCGATACCTGCGGCAACGAGTACGACAAGACCTTCACCGTGCAGAGGGGCGACACCACCGGCACCTTCGACAGCTTCGAATGCGCCGTTCACCTCATCGCGCCCGCCTGCTCCCACTGCGGCTGCCGCATTCTGGGCCACGGCGTCGAGGTCGAGGGCGCGATCTACTGCTGCGCCAACTGCGCCCGCATGACGGCCGACGGCGGAGCCGAGCACGAGCTCGTCGACCGAGCCTGAGGAGCCCGAGGAGAAGAGGCGGACATGAGCGCGGGATCCGGGCCGGCCGGGGAACCCGGCAAGGATGTCGATAGGGATCCCGCGGGCGATCTCGCGAGGGATCCGAGCAGGGACCCCACGAGGATGATCAACCAGCCGTCGCTGCAGACCTCGAGCGGCCGCATCTGGCTGATCATGAGCGGCCTGCTGGCGGCGGCCAGCCTCGTCCCGCTCGTGATGCTCGCGGCCTCGGGCGGCCCCTCGGTGCCCGTGGCGCTGACGACCGCCGTCGCGGTGGTCGTGCTCTACGGCGTGATCCTCGTGCTGCGGTTCGCGATCCCTCACCGCCGGAGGCGCCTGTGGTGGCTCGCGGCCTGCACATTGATGATGGCCGCGACAGCCCTCATCGGCGTCTGGGTGTGCGCTCTGGTCGAGGCCGCGTGACGTCGGCAGCCACGAGGCGCGGGGCTCCCGGCGCGGTCCGATAGACTGGACTTTCGGTGAAGAAACTTCGAGGAGGACCCGCGTGGCGTTGATCGTGCAGAAATTCGGGGGGTCGTCCGTCGCCGATGCCGAGAGCATCAAGCGAGTCGCCAAGCGCATCGTCGAGACGAGGCGTGGGGGCAACGAGGTCGTCGTGGCCGTGAGCGCCATGGGCGACACCACGGACGAACTGCTCGACCTCGCATCTGAGTGCACGCCGATCCCCGCCCCGCGCGAGCTCGACATGCTGCTCACCGCGGGCGAGCGCATCTCGATGGCGCTGCTCGCCATGACGATCAAGGGCATGGGCATCGAGGCGCTCTCCTTCACGGGCAGCCAGGCCGGCATGATCACGACCGCCGAGCACGGCTCCGCCAAGATCGTCGACGTCACCCCGGGTCGCGTGCGCGAGGCGCTCGACCAGGGCGCGGTGGCGATCGTCGCCGGATTCCAGGGCTTCAGCCGTGACTCCCGCGACATCACCACCCTCGGACGGGGCGGCTCGGACACCACGGCCGTCGCGCTCGCCGCGGCGCTCGGAGCCGACGTCTGCGAGATCTACACCGACGTCGACGGCGTCTTCACGACCGACCCGCGTGTCGTGCCGCTCGCTCGCAAGATCGACGCGATCACCGCGGAGGAGATGCTGGAGCTCGCAGCGGCGGGCGCCAAGGTGCTCCACCTCCGAGCCGTCGAATACGCCCGCCGCCACGGCGTCGCCCTGCACGTCCGCTCGTCGTTCTCCGGCGAGGAGGGCACCATCGTCTACGACCCCGCCAAGGGGCACCCGAAGGGGGAGCACATGGAAGAACCGATCATCACCGGCATCGCCTTCGAGAAGAGCGAGGCGAAGGTCACCGTCGGCGGCGTGCCCGACGTGCCGGGCAAGGCTGCGCAGATCTTCGAGATCGTCGCGAAGACGAACGCGAACATCGACATGATCGTGCAGAACGTCTCCGCCGCCGACACCAACCGCACCGACATCTCCTTCACCATTCCCCTGGGCGACGGCCGCCGCGTGATCGAGGCGCTCGAGGCCGAGCGCGCCCTGCTCGAGTTCGAGAGCCTGCAGTACGATGATCAGATCGCCAAGGTCGCCGTCGTCGGCGCGGGCATGCGCACCAGCACGGGTGTCTCCGCCCAGCTCTTCCGGGCGCTCTTCGAGGCGGGCATCAACATCGAGATGATCTCCACCTCCGAGATCCGCATCTCGGTGGTCACCCGCGCCGACCTCATGGAGAAGGCCGTGCGTGTGCTTCACACCGCCTTCGGTCTCGACGCCGACACCGAGGCGACCGTCTACGCAGGCACCGGCCGCTGAGACTTCAGACTCCGACAGAACAGGATCCACACCCACATGGCTGATCAGCAGGGCTTCAACGTCGCCGTCGTCGGCGCAACCGGCCAGGTCGGGGCGGTCATGCGCCGCCTCCTCGACGAGCGCGACTTCCCGATCAAGAGCCTCCGCTTCATCTCGAGCGCGCGTTCCGCAGGCTCGAAGCTCGAGTTCCGCGGCGAGCAGATCACGGTCGAAGACGTTGCGACCGCCGACAAGAGCGGCATCGACATCGCGCTCTTCTCGGCGGGCGGCGCCGCCTCGAAGCAGTACGCCCCCGAGTTCGCCGAGGCCGGTGCGATCGTCATCGACAACTCGAGCGCCTGGCGCCTCGATCCCTCGATCCCGCTCGTCGTGAGCGAGGTCAACCCGCACGCCATCGACGGGGTCGTGAGCGCAGGCAAGGGCATCATCGCGAACCCGAACTGCACCACGATGGCGGCGATGCCCGCCATGAAGGCGCTCGACGCGGAGGCGGGTCTCGAGCGCCTCGTCGTCACGACCTTCCAAGCGGTCTCCGGCTCCGGCCTCGCCGGCGCGCGCGAGCTCTCGGGCCAGGCGATCGCCGCGGTGGAGTCGGGCAAGCTCGAGCAGCTCGTGCACGACGGCTCGGCCGTCGACTTCCCGGCCCCCGAGGTCTACACCAAGACCATCGCGTTCGACGTGCTGCCGCTCGCCGGCTCCATCGTCGACGACGGCGAGGGGGAGACCGACGAGGAGAAGAAGCTCCGCAACGAGAGCCGCAAGATCCTCGAGCTGCCCGAGCTGCGCGTCGCGGGCACCTGCGTGCGCGTGCCGGTCTTCAGCGGGCACTCGCTCTCCATCAACGCCGAGTTCGCCCGGTCCATCACCGCCGACCGCGCCCGCGAGGTGCTCGCCGAGGCCCCGGGCGTCGAGCTGAGCGACGTGCCGACCCCGCTCGAGGCGGCTGGCCAGGATCCCTCATTCGTGGGCCGCATCCGCGAGGATCAGTCGGCCCCCGAGGGGCGCGGGCTCGTGCTGTTCATCTCGAACGACAACCTGCGCAAGGGCGCCGCGCTCAACGCCGTGCAGATCGCCGAGCTCGTGGCGCAGAGGCTCGCCGCGTAGCCGGTCCCCGATACGGGAAGAGGGGCGGGGGGTGCAGCCCGGTGCCCCGCCCCCCGGCGGTTGGTGGGGGGCGGGGCGCGGCGGGTA
>NZ_JAGDYL010000011.1 GCF_017565705.1 Leucobacter ruminantium | reverse complement strand
CTGCCCGTTCCGCGGCCCCCATATAGGTTACGCGGGGCTTGGTAGCGGGCCGGATCCCTCGCCCCTCTGCGTTTCGTGCGGTGCGGGCCGCTTCGATTACCGCGCGGCCTCGAGCGTGATGAGCGACGCCTCGGGCCTGCAAGCGAATCGCACGGGGGCGTAGATCGAGTTGCCGAGGCCCGCGCTCACGTTGAGATAGGCGGCGCGGTGCGCGTCGTACCAGACGCTGAGGCCGCGCGCCTGCGCGGTCGGCAGATCGCAGTTCGAGGTGAGTGCGCCGACGCCGGGCATTCGCACCTGGCCGCCGTGAGTGTGCCCGGCGAGGATGAGGCCCGCACCGTCGTCGAGCAGTTCGCCGAGCGCCTCCTGGTAGGGGGCATGCACCACGCCGATGCGCAGCGGAGCGGTCTCGGGGCCGTCCTCGCCGTCCTCTGCCGTGAGCGCGGCGAGTTCCGTGCGCATCGCGCTCGCGTCGTCGTAGCGGATATGGGGGTCGTTCAGCCCCAGCAGCTCGACGCGCGTGCCCCTGATCTCGAGGCGGGTGGCCGAGTTGTTGAGGTTGATGCAGCCGAGCTCCTCGAGCCCGCGGGTGAGGGCCGCGTTGTCGATGTCCTGCTGGCGCGTGCTCTTGCGGCTGGGCTCGGCCAGGTAGCGCAGCGGGTTCTTCAAGATCGGGCCGTAGTAGTCGTTCGACCCGTGTACGAAGACCACGGGCGCCCCCGTCCGGGCGAGCGGACGCAGAGCCTCGAGCAGCGAGCCACGGGCCTGCAGGTGCCCCATGAGATCGCCGGTGAGCACGACCAGGTCGGGGCGGAGCTGGGCGAGGGATCGCACCCAGTTGATCTTGTTCGACTGCCAGGGGGCGAGGTGCAGGTCGGAGAGCTGCAGTACCCGGATGGGCGCGGCGCCCGTTTCGAGCAGCGGCAGGGAATGGCGACGGATGGTGAACAGGCGTCGCTCGACGAGCGTGGACCAGAGCAGCACGCCGGTGGCGGCCGTTCCGAGAACGGTCGCCACCGGGTGGCGGGAGGCGCGACTCATGCCCGCCGCGCCTACTTGCACTCGAGGTTGATCGTGACCCGACTGCCGGTGCGCAGTTCTGTGCCGGCCGGCGGATCGGTGGAGACGGTCTTGTTCTTGCCGTCGGGCTTCTCGCCCGTCGCGCACGCGTACTCGGTGTCGAAGCCCGCTCCCTCGAGCGCGGACTTCGCGTCCTTGCCGCTCTGGCCTGCGACGTCCGGCACCGCCGCGGCCTGGCCGTTGCTGCGGTAGATCGTCACACCCGAGCCGAGGGCAGCCTGCGAACCGCCTGCCGGATCGGTGCGAGCCACGCTGCCCTGCGGCTGCGAGGAGTCGACCTCACCGCCGTCGACGGCGCTGAAGCCGAGCTGGGTGAGCGCGTCGCTCGCCTCCTGGAAGCTCTTGCCCGTGAGGTCGGGCACCTGCACCATGGTCGTGCGCGTCGCGGCTGCGGACGGCTCGGGGAAGGCCGCACCGCCGTACTTGGCGTCGGCCGCGTTCATCATGGCGGGCCAGATCGTCTGGTCGGCGTACATCAGCCGTCCGAAGGGCATCGTGGAGACGCGGCCCCACGTGCCGTCGGCGAACTGCACGGGCCCGGCGTTGCCGACCCAGGTGGCAGTCGCGACGCGCGAGCTGGCGCCGACGGTCCAGTTGTCGACCACGTCATCGGTGGTGCCGGTCTTGGCGAGGTGGGGGATGCCGTAGGCCGAACGGGCGTGGCTCGCGAGACCGTTGTTCACGGTGTACTCCAGGGCGTAGGCCACGCCCGCGGCCACCTCGGGCGAGATCGCCTCCGTGCAGGTGCTCTTCTGGAAGGCGACCGGTTTGTCATCGGGTCCGAGGATGCTGTCGATCGGCACCGGGGTGCAGACGGTGCCGTTGCCCGCGAAGGCGCCGTAGGCGGTCGCCATCGTGATCGGAGCCATCTCGTCGATGCCGCCGTAGACGTTCGAGGGCACCATGGTCAGTTCCGTCGTGTCGTAGTTCGGCAGATCGGGGTTCGTCTGCTTCGAGGCGCGGTGCAGACCGAGCTTCTTGGCGGTGTCGAAGGTCTCGCAGAGGTCCATCTTCTGCTGCATGGAGACGAGACCGCCGTTGACCGACTGCGCGATCGCGGTGAGCACGGGCTGGTTGCCCTTGGTGCCGAGGTTGTCGTTCGAGAAGGTGAACGAACCGAAGCCGTAGACCCCGTCGGTCATGCACGATGCGCGGAACGAGCTCTCCTGCACCGTGCGGCCGTTGACGTTCACGACCTCGCGCACCGAATGGCCGGTGCGGATCCACTCGGTGAGGGTGATGGGCTTGAACGTCGAGCCGACCTGGAAGCCGTTGGAGCCGCCGTAGTCGAAGTCGGTGTTGTAGTTGATGCTCGTGAGGCCGGGATCGGCCTCGAGCACCGCGGGATCGTTGCTGAAGGAACGGTTCTGCACCATCGCGAGCACGCGCCCGGTGCCGACCTCCGTGCTGACGCTCGCGGATCCCACATTGATGCCGTCCATCGTGGCCGGCACTGTTCCGGCCATGGCCTCGCGGCCGGCGGCCTGGATGTCGAGGTCGATCGTCGTGTAGATCTTGTAGCCGCCGCGGCTGAAGTTGAACTCCCGCTCCTCCTGCGTCTTGCCGAAGTTCGGATCGTGCTTGATGTAGCGCTGCACGTAGTCGCAGAAGTGGCCGAGCCCGAGGTTCGCCTCGGCGACATTGCAGCCCTGCACACGGGGCGTGATGTTCGGGGTGATCTCGGTGGCGACGGCCTCGTCGTACTGCGCCTGGGTGATGCGCCCGTGCTGCAGCATGCTGTTCAGGATCTTGTCGCGCCGCTCCTTGTTGGCGGGGATGTTCTCGGGCACGTCGATCTGCAGCTTCGAGGGGTTGTTGACCGTCGCGACGAGGCTCGCGGCCTCGGCGAGCGTCAGATCCTTCGCGGTCTTGCCGTAGAAGTAGTGCGCGGCCGACTCGATGCCGTAGATCTGCCGGCCGAAGAGCGCGATGTTGAGGTAGCCGAGCAGGATGTCGTCCTTGGTGTACCGCTTCTCGACGCCGAGCGCGAGCTTCATCTCCTTGAGCTTGCGGTCGACGTCCTGCCGCATCGCGTTCTTGTAGGCCGCGTCGCGCTGCTCCTCGTCGGAGATCGCCATGGCCTCCTGGATGAGCACGTTGCGCACGTACTGCATCGTGATCGTGGAGGCGCCCGAGAAACCGGTGCCCGCGACGTTCTGCAGCGCCGCACGGGCGGTCGCGAGCACGTCGACGCCGCCGTGGGTGTAGAAGCGCGGATCCTCCTCGGCGACCGCCGCGTCCTTGACGTACTGGGAGATATCGTCCCAGCCGACCATCTCGCGGTCCTGGTCGTAGAAGGTCGCGACCTCGACGTCGCTGCCGTCAGAGGCCTTCGCGTAGATGGTGGAGGGCTGCGCCAGCTGACCCGGGTTCAGATGGTCGGGCAGATCCTGGAAGATCTTGACCGCGGACGACGCCGCGGCGCCGCTGACGGCGACGACAGGCGTGACGGCGGCGGTGACGAGCACGCCTGCGACGACGCTCATGGCAACGGCTCCGAGGATGCCTCCGAGGGCTCCACCCGCGGTGCGCGGCTTGAACGTGCGCACACGCGAAGACTTGGATGTCTGTGGGGTCATAGAATCAAGATTAGGCGACGTAGCTGACAAAGAGCGAAGCGGAGGTCGCTTCGCCGCCGCGCGGACCTCATCCGCGTACTCGGCTGCGCCACTCGAGAGGAGAACGCACGTGAGCGAATCGACCGATGCCCCGCGGTGGGAGTACTTCGTGACCCCGCTGCTGCTGCACAACGAGGCGCAGATCCTGAACAACTGGGGCTCCCAGGGGTGGGAGCTCGTGCAGATCATCGAGGGGCCGGCCGGTGGCAACGTCGCATATCTGAAGAGGAAGGCCTGAAATGTCTGTGATCGAAGAACGCCTGAGCGAGCTCGGCTACGAGGTTCCCGAGGTCGCGGCCGCGGTCGCCGCCTATGTTCCGGCGCTGCGCGACGGCGACTACGTCTACACGGCGGGGCAGCTGCCGTTCGTCGACGGGAAGCTGCCGCAGACCGGCAAGGTGGGCGAGGGCGAGGGCCTGGTGTCTCCCGCGGACGCCGAGGAGCTCGCGCGGCTCTGCGCGCTCAACGCGCTCGCCGCCGTGCGCGGCCTGATCGGCTCGCTCGACAAGATCACCCAGGTCGTGAAGGTCACGGCGTTCGTGGCGTCCGATCCCTCGTTCACCGGCCAGCCCGGTGTCGCGAACGGCGCCTCGGTGTTCCTGGGGCGCGTGTTCGGCGACCTGGGCATCCATGTCCGCTCCGCGGTCGGCGTGACGGTGCTGCCGCTCGACGCACCCGTCGAGATCGAATTCGTCTTCAAGATCGAGGACTGACGGGGCGGGTTTCGCCGATACGCGAAGGGGGCGAGGGATCCGCGGATCCCTCGCCCCCTTCGCGTTCCGGGGCTACGCCCCCTTCTCCGGGGCGGTGGCCCCGGCGCAGAACTCGCTGAATCGCTGGCGCGATTCAGCTTGAGAGTTCTGCGCGCATCCGGTCGGAGATGGTCTGCATGACCGAGGTGTCGGCGAGGGTCGTGGTGTCGCCGATGTCCTTGCCCTCCGCGGCGTCCTTCAGCAGACGGCGCATGATCTTGCCCGAGCGGGTCTTCGGGAGCTCGGTCACCACGAACACCTGGCGGGGCCGGGCGATCGCGCCGATCTGCGCGGCGACGTGCTTCTTCAGTTCCTGCTCGGCGGCCTCGGGGGTGAGGATGGTCTGCTGCGATTTCAGGATCACGAAGGCGACGACCGCCTGGCCCGTGGTCTCGTCGTCGGCTCCCACGACCGCTGCCTCCGCGACGGCGTGATGCTCGACGAGCGCCGACTCGATCTCCGCGGTCGAGAGGCGGTGCCCCGACACGTTCATCACGTCGTCGACGCGGCCCAGCAGCCAGATGTCGCCGTCGTCGTCGACCCTGGCGCCGTCGCCCGCGAAGTACTGGTCGCCGAACTTCGCCCAGTACGTGTCGATGAACCTCTGATCGTCGCCCCAGATCGTGCGCACCATCGACGGCCACGGGCGGCGGATGGTGAGCAGGCCGCCCTGGCCGCGGTCGACCCGGTTGCCCGCGTCGTCGACCACGTTCACGTCGATGCCGGGCTGGGGCACCTGCGCGCTGCCGGGCTTCAGACTGGTGAGCCCGGGCAGGGCGGAGATCATGATCGCGCCGGTCTCGGTCTGCCACCAGGTGTCGACGATCGGCGCGCTGCCCGCGCCGATGACCTCGCGGTACCAGCGCCACGCCTCGGGGTTGATGGGCTCGCCCACGCTTCCGAGCACGCGGATGCTCGACAGGTCATACTGCTCGGGCACCTGACGGCCGACCTTCATGCAGGCGCGGATGGCGGTCGGCGCGGTGTAGAAGATCGTGACGCCGTACTTCTGGATGATCGACCACCAGCGGCCCCAGTCGGGGGTCTCGGGGGTCCCTTCGTAGATCACCTGGGTGGCGCCGTTGGCGAGCGGTCCGTACACGACGTAGCTGTGGCCGGTGATCCAGCCGATATCCGCCGTGCACCAGTAGACGTCGGTATCGGGCTTGAGGTCGAACACGTTGCGGTGGGTGGTCGAGACCTGCGTGAGATAGCCGGCCGAGGTGTGCAGGATGCCCTTGGGCTTACCCGTCGTGCCGGAGGTGTAGAGGATGAACAGCGGGTTCTCCGCCGGGAAGCCCTGCGCCTGATGCTGGTCGTCGTAGGTGACGATCTCGTCGTGCCACCACAGGTCGCGGCCCGCCTGCATCTCGATCTCGTTCCCGGTGCGCTTGACCACGAGCACGCGCTCGACGGAGCTGCCGCCCCCGTGCAGGGCGAGCGCGTCGTCGACCGTGGGCTTCAGCGCGGATACGCGGCCCTTGCGGTAGCCGCCATCGGCGGTGATCACGAGCTCGGCGCGTGCGTCATCGATGCGGGCGCGCAGGCTCTCCGCGCTGAACCCGCCGAACACGACCGAGTGCGCCGCGCCCAGGCGGGCGACCGCGAGCATCGCGATCACGGCCTCCGGGATCATCGGCATGTAGATCGCGACGCGGTCGCCAGCCGAGACCCCGAGGCTCGTGAGCATGTTGGCGGCTCGCTTCACCTCGCTCGTGAGTTCGGCGTAGGTGATCGTGCGGGTGTCGCCCGGCTCGCCCTCGAAGTGGATCGCGACCCGGTCGCCGAGCCCGGCCGCGACGTGCCGGTCGAGGCAGTTGGCCGAGACGTTCAGCTCGCCGTCCTGGAACCACTTCGCGAACGGCGGGTTCGACCAGTCCAGGATCTCCTCGAACGGCTTGGTCCACTGCAGCTTCTCGGCCTCCGACGCCCAGTACGCCTCCGGGTCCTCCGCCGCCCGCAGGTATACCGAGGGATCGTTCACGTTGGCCCGGTCCCGGAACTCGGGGCTCGGCGGGTAGGTCTCGCCCTGCAGGGGGTGGCTCTCGATAGTGCCGTGCTCGTCAGACATGGACGCCGTCATCCAATCGCTCGTAATGGTCAAAAATGGTCGCTACGACCAACCAATTCGGGTTGCGCGAGGCGACGCTGCATCTCCCAGGCTATAACGTGCGGGGTCTATTCGCTCACAGGAGCGACTTTTTTGCGATATTCCGGTGGGTTCTGCACATTCGAGCATTCGCGGATGACAGGGGCGGCTCACGCTGCTTCTCTGGGCGCATGCTCTCGACAGGGATCCGCACGGCGGCGCTCGACCTCGCAGCCAGGCGCGCCTTCGGCGGGCTGCTGCCGCTGCTCGACGACCCCGAGCTCCGTGACATGCTGCTGCACGTCGAAGGAGGCCGTGCGCGGCTGCGCCTCGACCGCGGGGCGGGCCCCCGGGCCGTGTCCGGATGGAGCACGGACCCGGCCGCGCTCGCCCGGTTCGCGGTGCGGCTGGTAGCCGCCGGAGGCCGACACCTCGACGAGCTACATCCGTGCGTCGATGTGCGCGTCGGAGACGGGATCCGTGTGCACGCCGTTCTCCCGCCCGTGTCGGTCTCGGGCGCCGCCGTCTCGATCCGCGTGCCCCGCGTCCGGCCGCTCGCCTTCGCCGACCTCGTCGCGGGAGGCCTCTGCGGGCCGGTCGTCGCGAACCGGCTCGCGGCGGCCGTCTCGGAGCGTCGCAACATCCTGATCACCGGCGGCACGGGCAGCGGCAAGACCACCGTTCTCGGCGCGCTGCTCGATCTCGCCCCCGCCGATGAGCGGATCCTGACGATCGAGGACGTCGCGGAGCTCAGACTGCGGCACCCGCACGTCATCGCGCTGCAGGCCCGACAGGCGAACAGCGAGGGCGCGGGCGAGGTGTCGCTCGACCGCCTGCTGCGCGAGGCTCTGCGCATGCGACCCGACCGCATCGTGCTGGGCGAGTGCCGGGGCGCCGAGGTCGCGACGCTGCTCGCCGCGCTCAACACCGGTCACGACGGCGGCGCGGGCACGCTGCACGCGAGCCGACTCTCCGACGTGCCCGCTCGCCTGGAGGCGCTGGGCGCGCTCGCCGGTCTCGGTGCGACGGCCATCGCGAGGCAGGCGGTCTCGGCGCTGCACACCGTCGTGCACGTCGAGCGCGGCGCCGAGGGACATCGCGTGAGGGCGATCGGACGTCTCGCCGTGGACTCCTCGGGCGCCCTGGCGGTACGGGAGGAGCGGCGGTGAGGCGCCGGGGCCCGCCCGCGGCCGGCGCCGAGGGGGTGGCGGCCGTCGCGGCGACGTGCGCGGCGCTGATGCGGGGCGGCGTCGCTCCCGAGCGCGCACTGCCGATCGCCGCGGAGGAGACGAGGGATCCCGGTGCCCTCGAAGTAGCTGCGCGCGTCGCGGCCGGAGCACCGATCGCCGAGGCGATCGCGGCCCAGGGGAAACCCGAATGGCGCGTGCTCGCCGCCGCCTGGGGGCTCGCCGAGCGCAGCGGAGCCCCGCTGGCCCAGGCGCTCGCGGGCATCGCCGCGGCGCTGCGGGAGCTGACGAGGCTCAGACAGCAGCGCACCGTGCTGCTCTCCGGGCCTCGAGCGACCGTGCGCATGGTGGCGACCCTGCCGCCGCTCGCCCTCGTGCTGGGCGGTCTGCTCGGATTCGACCCGCTGCCCGTGCTGCTGAGCTCTGTCGGCGCGGCCTTGCTCTGCGCGGGGGCCGTGCTGCTCGGCGCGGGCGTCGGATGGGCGCGGTCGCTCGCGCGCTCGGTCGAGAGCGACGACCGCATCGCGGGGCTCGAGTTCGAGCTGGCCTGGATCGCGCTGCGCGGAGGGGCGGCTCCTGCGGAGGCGCTCGTGCGCGTCGCCGATTGCGTCGACGAGTTCGGTGCAGAGTGGGTCGGCTTCGACTGCTTCCGTGCTGGCGCTCCGCTGCGCACCGCCCTCGCGACCGCGCTGCGCGTCGGCGTGCCCGTCGGGCCTCTGCTGCTCGAGGAGGCCGAGGCCGTGCGCGCGCGGGCCAGGGCGGAGCTCGAGAGCGAGGCGGAGCGGCTGGGAGTGCGGGTGCTGGTGCCGCTGGGCGTCTGCGTGCTGCCCTCGTTCATCGCGCTGGGGGTGCTGCCGGTGCTGCTCTCCATGCTCGGAGGTCTCTGATCCCGCCAAGTGGGGCGAGGGATCCATCGCCCCGTCCCTCCCCAGAATCGGCTTCGCATCGATTCTCGGGCGACTTATCCACATCGCCCGATTCCGGATTCCCCCGTCCGGCCGCAGCCACCAGGATGAACCCACCGGCTGCCGCCGGAGCCGTGCCAGACAGTGAGGATCCACCGATGAACAGCACCCGTCTCCGCCTCGTCCCGACCCCCGACCGGCCCGAGGACGCCGCGGAGTCCACGTCCGAGAAAACCGGTGCGCGGCTCCCGGCCTTCGTCGCCCGCACGGCTCGGAGCCGTCGCCGTGCGCCATCGCGGCCGGCGCGGGCCGCCGAGTCGCATGTGGGCGGCGCACACCTCGCGCCCCACCGC
Organism: Leucobacter ruminantium; assembly: GCF_017565705.1. Classification (GTDB taxonomy): domain Bacteria; phylum Actinomycetota; class Actinomycetes; order Actinomycetales; family Microbacteriaceae; genus Leucobacter; species Leucobacter ruminantium. Next base: position 45,696 of record NZ_JAGDYL010000011.1, on the reverse strand, counting down.
CGGCGCCACCGCGACCTCGCGGCCGACGAGAACGGTGCCGTCACCGCGGAATACGCGATCGTGATCATGGCCGCGGTCGCCTTCGCAGGTCTGCTCGTGGCGATCATGCGCTCGAGCGAGATCCGCGCGATGCTCGTGCAACTGGTCGAGAATGCGCTGGGCTCGGCGGGGTGAGCGCCCGGCCCGCCCCGCCGAGTCCGACGGAGGCTCCGGTGCCGCCGGTATCGAGACCTGCGGGCCTGAGTTCGGCGGGGCTGGGGCCTGCATTCCAGAGATCGGCGCCCGCAGCCGCGGCCTCGTCGGTGACGAGCGGGGCACGGTGACGGCCGAGTTCGCGATCGTGCTTCCCGCGGTCGTGGCTGTGCTCGGACTCGTGATCGGCGGGGTGGCGCTGTCGGCGCACCGCATCACGCTGGTCTCGGCTTCAGCCGAGGTCGCACGGCTCGAAGCGCGCGGAGAGACGGCCGAGCAGCGGCTCGCCGAGCTCGGCACGGGCGTCGTCGTGTCGCGCAGCCAGCGCGATGGCCTGCACTGCGTCGAGCTCGCCTCCCGCCCGGTCGGCGGCGTGCTCTCGAGCATCGCGGTGCGCGGCAGCTCCTGCGCCGCGCTGAGTGACGCGGGAGAACGACGGTGAGCGCGCCTGCGACGCTCTGCTGCGCCGCCGCGGCCCTCCTGCTCGGGCTGCCTGTGCTCTCAGCGGGGGCGCAGCTGGAGGCCCGGCACCGCGCTTCGGGCGCCGCCGACGCGGCTGCGCTCGCCGCAGCGGATGCCGTGAACGGTTGGATCGCGGCCGACGCCTGCGCCGCGGCGGAGAAGGTCGCGGGCTCCGTCGGTGCTGGGGTGGAACGCTGCGCGATCGACCGCCTGCGCGGCGAAGCGCGCATCACGGTGGCGATCGGCACTCCGCTCGGGTCGGTGTCTGCCGACGCGAGGGCGGCGCCCGCCGCTCCGCCGGGCGGAGTCGTGGTCGGCCAGGTCGGTCCCAACGGCTGGGCGTGGCCCTCCGCCGTGCGCGGTCTCACCCAGGGCTTCCACGACGGCACCTCGATCGACCTCGCGGTCGGAGGCGACGGTGCTCTCTACGCGCCCTACGACGGCGAGGTCGTGCACGCCGGTCCCGACGGCGGGGGAGTGCCGGCCGCCTGCGCCATCAGCCCCATCTGGTGGAGAGGCCCGAACCACACCGTCATCATCAGGCACGAGTATGAGGGGCGTGTGCTCTACAGTTCGCACAATCACATCGCGCCCGGTTCTCCCGGCGATCACGGGATCGCGATCGGCTCCCGCGTGCGGGCCGGGGAGATCGTCGCGCGGGCGGGGCTCAGCGGATGCACCGAGGGGCCGCACACGCACTTCACGCTCTCTTCGAGGCCTTCCAATTCGTTCCCCGATCTCGACCCGTTCGAGTTCCTCGGGCCGCCCTGATCGCCGACTGACCGGGGCCTCCCCGCAGGCGGGCCGATTGGTCGGACGACCCGCAGTCGAACGCTAGGGAGGGGGAGGGACCGCGGATCTCTCGGTCTCCGGGAGTGGATTCTCACCGGATACTGTGTATCGTGGCGGTGCAGAACGGTCCATGGATCAGGACCGCATGGAGGCGCGAGAGCATCGCGCCGACTCTCAGTGCGAATCGCACCAGTTCGATTGAATGGAGACCCGTGGCGGGCGCGAAGAAACTCGTTATCGTCGAGTCGCCGACCAAGGCGAAGACGATCAGTGGCTACCTCGGCGATGACTACGAGGTGATCGCCTCGGTCGGTCACATCCGCGACCTCGCCGAACCTTCGGCTCTGCCGAGCGACCTCAAGCAGGGCGCATTCGGCAAGTTCGCCGTCGACGTCGAGAACGACTTCGCCCCCTATTACGTGGTGAACGATAACAAGAAGAAGACGGTCACCGAGCTCAAGCGGGCGCTGAAGGGAGCGGACGAGCTCTGGCTCGCCACCGATGAGGACCGCGAGGGCGAGGCCATCGCGTGGCACCTGCTCGAGGTGCTGAAGCCGAAGGTGCCCGTGCGCCGCATGGTGTTCCACGAGATCACCCGGGAGGCGATCGAACAGGCCAAGCAGAACACACGCGACCTCGACATCGCCCTCGTCGATGCGCAGGAGACCCGCCGCATCCTCGACCGTCTCTACGGCTACGACATCTCGCCCGTGCTCTGGCGCAAGGTCGCGCCGAAACTGTCGGCCGGCCGCGTCCAGTCGGCGGCGACCCGTCTCGTCGTCGACCGTGAGCGCGAGCGCCAGGCCTTCCGCGCCGCCGAGTACTGGGACCTCACCGCGACGTTCGAGCCGGGGGCCGACGCTCCCGACACGACCGCGTTCGAGGCCCGACTCGTGCGCGTCGCCGAGCAGCGCCTCGCGACGGGCGGCGACTTCGCAGACGACGGATCCCTCACCGCAAAAGCGCAGAAGGCGGGCGTGCTCCGCCTCGAGCAGGACCGAGCCCAGCGCATCGCCGCTCAGCTCGACTCGGCCCGCGCGACCGTGCACTCGGTCGAGACCAAGCCGCACACCCGCCGCCCCGCGGCGCCGTTCACGACGTCGACCCTGCAGCAGGAGGCCTCGCGCAAACTCCGCTACAGCTCGCGGCAGACGATGTCGTTCGCGCAGTCGCTCTACGAGAACGGTTACATCACCTATATGCGAACCGACTCGCCGACGCTGTCGAGCCAAGCGATCCAGGCGGCTCGTAAGCAGGCCGCCGAGCTCTACGGCGCCGAGACCCTCCCCGAGAAGCCCCGGGTCTACACGGGCAAGTCGAAGGGGGCGCAGGAAGCGCACGAGGCGATCCGCCCCGCGGGCGACACCTTCCAGCGACCCAGTTCGCTCAAGGGCAGGCTCACCCAGGGCGAGTACGCCCTCTACGAGCTGATCTGGAAGCGCACGGTCGCGAGTCAGATGGCCGACGCGAAGGGATCGACCGACACGGTCACCCTCTCGGCGAAGGTCGCGGAGACCATCGACGGTGCGGAGACCGAGACGCCCCTCGAGTTCACCGCGAGCGGCACCGTGATCACCTTCCCCGGCTTCCTGCTGGCCTACGAGGAGGGCCGTGACGAGAAGCGCGGCGACAGGGATCAGAACGTCTCCCTGCCGCAGCTCTCCTCCGGGCAGCCGCTCGACGTCGTCGCACCGGAGGCCAAGGGACACGAGACCAGCCCTCCGCCCCGCTACACCGAGGCGAGCCTCACCAAGCGTCTCGAAGAGCTCGGCATCGGGCGACCCTCGACCTACGCAGCGATCATCAGCACGATCATGGACCGCGGATACGTCACGAAGAAGGGTCAGGCCCTCGTGCCGAGCTGGATCGCGTTCTCCGTGGTGCGCCTGCTCGAGGAGCACTTCGGCGAGCTCGTCGACTACGACTTCACCGCCGAGATGGAGAGCGACCTCGACCGCATCGCGGCAGGCGAGGAGGCGCGCGGCAAGTGGCTCGGTGAATTCTACTTCGGCACCGACACGCACCCGGGCCTGCGCGGCGTGGTGGACAACCTCGGTGAGATCGACGCCCGTGCGATCAACACGATCAAGATCGACGACGAGATCTCCCTGCGCAACGGCAAGTACGGGCCCTACCTCGAGGTCTTCGACGACAAGTGCGAGGTCGGCGAAGACGGTGCGCTGAAGCCGCGCAGCGTCAACATCCCCGAGGGACTCGCCCCCGATGAGCTGACCCCCGAGAAGGCGCACGAGCTCGCCGACGCCGAGCCGGCCGAGGACCGCGTGGTCGGGTTGCACCCCGAGACGGGCAAGCGCATCGTCGCGAAGAACGGCCGATTCGGGCCGTACGTGACGGAGCTGCCCGACGAGGGCGAGGAACTGCCGAAGGGCGTCAAGCCCCGCACCGCTTCGCTCTTCAAGAGCATGGACCCCGCCACCATCGATCTCGACACCGCGGTCGCGCTGCTCGAACTGCCGCGCATCGTCGGCACCGACCCCGATTCGGGCGCCGAGATCACGGCGCAGAACGGGCGCTACGGTCCCTACCTCAAGAAAGGGACCGACACGCGCTCCCTGCCGGGTGAGGACGCGATCTTCTCGATCGATCTCGCCGGTGCGCAGGAGCTCTTCGCCCAGCCGAAGTACGGTGCGCGGAAAGCGTCGAGCGCGCTCAAGGAGTTCGATGCAGACCCGGTGAGCGGCAAGCCCATCAAGGTGCGCGATGGCCGCTTCGGCCCGTACGTGACCGATGGCGAGACGAACGCGACGATCCCTCGCGGCGACAGCGTCGAGGACATCACCTTCGAGCGCGCTGTGGAGCTGCTCGCCATCAAGCGCGCCAAGGGCCCGGCGAAGAAGAAGGCGCCCGCGCGCAAGACCGCGGCCAAGAAGCCGGCCGTGAAGAAGCCGGCCGCGAAGAAGACCGCGACATCGAAGACGGTGGACCCGGCGCGCTCGGAGGCGGCGAAGAAGGCTGCGGCGACGCGCAAGGCGAACGCCGCGAAGAAGGCCGCCGAGCAGGCGGGCGCTTGATCGCCGCGCGGCGCGGGCTGGGGGACTTGCAGGTATGAGCGGACTCTTCATCACCTTCGAGGGCGGCGACGGTGCGGGCAAGACGACCCAGTCGGAACTACTCGGCGCGTGGCTCGAGTCCCGTGGCCACGAGGTCGTGCGCACGCGCGAGCCCGGGGGCACCAGGCTCGGCGTCGAGGTGCGTCGGCTGCTGCTCCACGGCGGCGAGGAGATCGGCGACGTGGACCCGCGCGCCGAAGCGCTGCTCTACGCCGCCGACCGTGCGCAGCACGTCGCGAAGGTCGTGCGACCGGCCCTCGAACGCGGCGCCGTGGTCGTGCAGGACCGCTACATCGACTCCTCGCTCGCCTACCAGGGTGCCGGCCGGGTGCTCGACCTCGCCGATGTTCGTCGCATCAGCGAGTGGGCGGTCGACGGGCTGAAGCCGAGCCTCACCGTCCTGCTCGACCTCGACCCGGCCACGGCAGCGGCGCGGCTCGAATCGCGGGGCGGCACCGCCGACCGTCTCGAGGGCGAGGTCGAGGCCTTCCACACTGCGGTGCGGGAGGCGTTCCTGGAACTCGCCGAGTCCGATCCGAACCGCTTCCTCGTGCTCGACGCCGCCCAGCGGCCCGAGGATCTGAACGCCGAGATCATCACGCGCGTGGCCCCTCTGCTCACCGCCCTCTGAGTCCGAACGCTCAGCAGACGGTGTCCCTTTGAGACCGCCCTATGCGGTGAGCCTGCGGTACAGCGCTTTCAAGCCCTCACCGGAGATGCCCACGGTACCTCCGGAGAGCTCGGCCATCACGGTGGGCATCGCCACGACTTCGCCCTCGACCGCGATGACCATCTGATCGCGCGGCGGTGACTGTTCGGAGAGCGCCGCAGTGAGTACTCGGAGATGTTCCGAGGCTCCGCCCTCGAGGACGAGCTCGATCGATTGCGGCACATCGGGGGTCTGCTCGCTCGCCGCCACGAGCGAGACGCTGCCGGCCTCAGCGGTGACGACTCCGTCCGGGTCCACGGAGATACACTGCACGCCGCCGATGCGCGATTCGTAGACGTTGGGACGGTCTGCCGGGCACGGTCCCGCCGCCACGCTCGCGACCGCGGCGAAGACGACCGGCGTGGTGAGGTCGGACCCCGTTCGTTCGAAGTCGCCGCCTTCGGGTTGCGCGCAGCCCGTTGTCGCGAGTACGACGGTGGCGAGCATCACGGTCGGAGCCGTTCTGCGGAGGGACATGCCCTCACCCTAGCAAGCGGCTACGCGAAGGCCGGCCCCACCGCTCAACGCCTGCGCATTCATCTCGTAGACGCAGCTGCCCCGCTCCTTCTCGGAGCCCTGCACCCAGAACGCGAGGAGGGCGGCCAGCAGCAGGAGGCAACCCAGGCCGCAGACCAGCAGCCCTCCGACTTCGAAGTCTGTCCGACCGCGCCCCGTCATGGCTGCAGCCTACACGCGGGCGCAGGGCCGGAGCCGCGATCCCTGGCTTGAGTCGCGGCCTGCCCTGCCGCGTGCGAACGAACACGGGGGGCGAGAGAACACGTGGGGAAGGGCCCCCGCCGTGTTCCCTCACCCCCGGCCGTGTTCCCTCGCCGGCGGCCGGCGAGTGGAGACCGGGGAAGCCCGGGCTACGCCTCTTCGCCGATCACCGCACCGAAGTGCGCGGGCAGCGTCGCCTGCGACGCGGCGCGCAGCTCGGCGAGCGGCAGCGTGAAGCGGTCCTGCACCTCGATCGCGGCTGCCTCGCCGGAACCGTCGGTCACGCCGATGCGCAGCACGGGGAAGTCGCGGCCCGAGCACAGCCCGCGGAACTTGACCTCCTCCTCGTGCGGCACCGAGACGAGGACACGAGCCTGCGACTCCGAGAAGAGCGCCGCGGTCTCGTCCACGCCGTCGCGCGACATGATCTCGTCGATCCACACGCGAGCCCCCACGCCGAAGCGCAGCGCCCCGTCGGTGAGCGCCTGCGCCAGGCCGCCCTCGGAGAGGTCGACGGCGCCCGAGACGAGCCCGTTCTGCGTTCCCGCGTGCAGCAGCTCGGCGAGTGCGCGCTCGGCCGCGAGGTCTGCGACGGGCGGCAGGCCGCCGAGGTGCGAGTGGATCGCGTCGGCCCAGGCGGAGCCGTCGAGTTCGTCGCGGGTGACGCCGAGCAGGTAGAGGTGCTCGCCCTCGTCCTGCCAGCCGGTGGGCACGCGGCGCGCCACGTCGTCGATGATGCCGAGCACGCCGACCACGGGGGTCGGGTGGATCGGGGTGTCGCCGGTCTGGTTGTAGAGCGACACGTTGCCGCCGGTGACCGGCACCTCGAGCGCGAGGCAGGCGTCGGAGAGTCCCTCGACCGAGCGCGAGAACTGCCACATGACCTCGGGGTTCTCGGGGCTGCCGAAGTTGAGGCAGTCGGTGACGGCGGTCGGCACGGCGCCCGAGGCGGCCACGTTGCGGTATGCCTCGGCGAGTGCGAGCTGCGAGCCGACGTAGGGGTCGAGCTGGCAGTAGCGGCCGTTCGCGTCGGTCGCGATGGCGACGCCGAGGCCGCTCTCCTCGTCGACGCGGATCATGCCCGCACCGTCGGGGAAGGACAGCGCGGTGTTGCCGAGCACGTATTTGTCGTACTGGTTGGTGATCCAGTCGACCGAGGCCTGGTTGGGCGAGGCCGCGACGGCGACCATCTGCTCGCGCAGCTGCTCGCCGGAGATCGCGCGGGCGAGGCCCGAGGCCCGCACGCCCGAGGCCTGCAGCTCGTCGATCCAGCTCGGGTACGCGACGGGGCGCTCGTAGACGGGCCCGTCGACCGCGACGGTCGAGGGATCGACGTTCACGATCTCCTCGCCGCGCCAGTTGATGATCAGGCGGCCGGTGTCGGTGACCTCGCCGAGCACGCTCGTCTCGACGTCCCACTTCTTCGTGACCTCGAGGAACGCGTCGAGCTTCGAGGGGTGCACGACGGCCATCATGCGTTCCTGGCTCTCCGACATCAGGATCTCCTCGGCGGTGAGCGAGGGATCGCGCAGCAGTACGCTGTCGAGCTCGATGAACATACCGCCATCGCCGTTGGCCGCGAGCTCCGAGGTGGCGCAGGAGATGCCGGCCGCGCCGAGATCCTGGATGCCCTCGACGAGCTCGCCGCGGAACAGTTCGAGGCAGCACTCGATGAGCACCTTCTCGGCGAAGGGGTCGCCGACCTGCACGGCGGGCCGCTTGGTCGGGCCGCCCTCGCTGAAGCTGTCGGAGGCGAGGATCGACGCGCCGCCGATGCCGTCGCCGCCGGTGCGGGCGCCGAACAGCACGACCTTGTTGCCCGCGCCCGAAGCGTTGGCGAGGTGCAGATCCTCGTGGCGCAGCACGCCCACGCCGAGCGCGTTGACGAGCGGGTTGGCCTGGTAGACGCCGTCGAAGACGGTCTCGCCACCGAGGTTGGGGAGGCCGAGACAGTTGGCGTACGAGGAGATGCCCGAGACGACGCCGTGCACCACGCGGGCGGTGTCAGGGTCGTCGATGGCGCCGAAGCGCAGCTGATCCATCACGGCGACGGGGCGCGCGCCCATCGAGATGATGTCGCGGATGATGCCGCCGACACCGGTCGCGGCGCCCTGGAACGGCTCGATGTAGGAGGGGTGGTTGTGGCTCTCGACCTTGAAGGTGACGGCCCAGCCCTCGCCGATGTCGATGACGCCCGCGTTCTCGCCCATGCCGACGAGCAGTCGCTCCTTCATCTTGTCGTTGACCTTCTTGCCGAACTGGCGCAGGTAGATCTTCGACGACTTGTAGGAGCAGTGCTCCGACCACATCACGGAGTACATGGCGAGTTCGCCCGAGGTGGGGCGGCGGCCCAGGATCTCGCGGATCTTCTCGTACTCGTCGGGCTTGAGGCCGAGCGCGCCGTACGGCTGCTCCTTCTCGGGCGTCGCGATCGCGTCGGCGACGGTGTCGGGGCGGGGGCCGGTTGCGGCGATGTCAGTCACGCTCGATGTGCTCCGTTGGTGAGGGATCGGGAACGGCTCCGCGAGCCGAGAACATGCAGCTTCCAGTCTACGCGGTCACGTGACATGAAAGGGATCTGCCGCAGCGCCGGGGAGGGGAGTGGCGATTCACAGCATGACGCGCCAGACTATGGGACATGAGCGATCCGAACACGCACGCATCCGGACCGAACGGGTCTCAGGCACGACAGGGCGTCGCCGAGTCGACCGGGCAGTCCGGCCCCGGTACGCAGGCCCCGGGCGCTCAGGCTCCCGATGCGCAGGCGCCTGCCGGTCCGACCGCTCCGACTGCTCCTCAGGCGGCGCCCCGTTCGAGCGCCCGCGCTCCGAAGCAGGGAGGGCTCTCGACCTTCCTGAAGGTGAGCATCGTGCTGCTCGCGGGTCTCACGGTGGCCTCGATCTCGCTGCTGTTCATCGGCGACTTCGAGGGCAAGTTCGAGCGGGTGTTCTCGACCTTCGCGCTCTTCGCGGTCTTCGTGCTGTTCACGGCGCTCGACACGCGCCGTGAACAGAAGTCGGAGTGGTACGCCCCGGTCGCGCTCATCGCGAACTCCTACATCCTCGCGCTGCTGCTCATCGTGATCTGGATGACTCCGTACGAGAGCTTCGGCCTCATGTTCGAGATCTTCTGGAAGTCGATCTTCGTGATCCTCACGACGCGCCTCGTGATCCTCTGCTGCCAGCTGCTGCTCCGCGCTGGCGACCGTCTGCCCGTCGCGGTGACGCGCTTCGCCTTCGCGACGAGCGTGCTCGCGGTGCTCTCGGGCATTCTCTTCACCGCCCCGGTGGGCATCGACGCCTTCGACCTGAACATCCCCGACCTCTACTGGCGCATCGCGACCGCGCTCCTGATCCTGACCGCCCTGGGGCTGTCGATCACGCTCCTGCTGCGCTGGTCGTACGGTGCCGAGCACCGCGAGGCGCGTCGTGCTGCGGAGCGCGCCCACCTGGCGCACGGTGCCGTCGCCGACAACCGCGCGTTCCCGGCGCAGCAGGCCGTTCCCGCCCAGCCCGAGCCGCTCGGCCAGCCCGCTCCGCAGGCGGTCGCCCCCGACGGACAGCCCCTCCTGCCGTGGCCGACGTTCACTGACGGCACCCCGCTGCCGGCCGGCCCCGACGGGCAGCCCGATTTCTCGGTGGTGCAGCAGCGCCCCGGCAACTGATCGATCGGCTCCGTGAGGGATCCTCGGCTCTGCGTCGGGGATCCCTCACTCGCGTCGGGGCCCTCGTGCGGGTCGGGGCCCTCGTGCGGGTCGGGGCCCTCATGCGGGTCGGGATCCCTCACTTCCGTCAGGGATCCCTGACCCACATCAGCGGGTGCGAAACACCGCGGTAACCGGTGGTTTAGCCGTGCGAACTTGAACATCAGATGAATGTAAGCCTAGGCTTGGTCGCGGAGATTCCCGCGCTCCATCGCAGGAGACGCGGGGAAGATCGCCCTGCTCGTGCGCCTCGCGCATCGGCCCCTGTTCTGCCCGCCAGACCCGAGGAAGAGACATCATGACTGCTCGATTCAGCCGCGGTGCCGCCGTCGCTTTGACCCTGGGCGCCGCGCTCGCGCTCTCCGCCTGCGCATCCGGTTCCGCGGCGCCCGAGGAGACGGCGCAGGCCGACTCCGGAACGGTGACCGTCACCGACAACCACGGCGAGGTCGAGGTGCCGGTCAACCCGAAGACGGTCGTCGCGCTCGACAACACGGCGTTCGACACGCTCGACGAGTGGGATGTCGAGCTCGCCGCGGTGCCCAAGGACGTCATGGGCTCGGTGTGGCCCGACTACACCGAGAACGAGGACGTCGCCAACGTCGGCAACCACCGCGAGCCGAACCTCGAGGTCATCGTCGCCGAGCAGCCCGATCTGATCATCGGCGGATACCGGTTCGCCGACTACTACGACCAGATCAAGGAGCAGAACCCGCAGGCGGCGGTCATCGAGATCGCGCCCCGGGAGGGCGAGGACGAGTTCGGCGAACTCAAGCGCCAGACCGAGATCCTCGGCCAGATCTTCGAGCACGAGGAGGAGGCCGCAGCGCTGAACGACGAACTCGACGCGGCGATCGCCGGGGCGAAGGACGCCTACAACGGCACCGACACCGTGATGGCCGTCAACACCTCCGCCGGCCAGATCGGCTACATCGCCCCCGAGGTGGGGCGCAGCCTCGGCCCGGTGTTCCCGGCGCTCGGCTGGAAGGCGGCGCTCGAGGTCGAGGGAGCGACAAACGATCATCAGGGCGACGACATCAGCGTCGAGGCCATCGCAGCCTCGAACCCCGACTGGATCGTCGCGCTCGACCGCGACGCGGCGTTCGTGCCCGAGGAGCGCGAGCCCGGCTCGGCCCCGGCCGATGAACTCCTCAAGAACTCCGAGGCGCTGCGGAACGTCACCGCGGTGCAGCAGGATCAGATCGTGATCCTCGACTCCGACTTCTACCTGACCGAGGGCATCCAGGCCTACACCGAGCTGTTCGAGCAGCTTCAGGAGGCATTCTCCGCAGCATGAGCCGCACGGCCATGACCCCCGAGGGGCACGAGAGCGGGGCGCGCGTTCGCGAGGACGGGCGCCCCGCTGCGCGCGTCCGCGACGCGGGATCCGAGGCTGCGGCTTCGCCGGGCAAGCCTTCGGGAGAGGGATCCGGGGCGACCGTGATCGGCGGCACTCGCCCTGTCGCGCCCGAGATCGCGCCCCCGCGGGCGCGGCCATGGCTGCTGGCCGCCGCGATCGCGGCGGTGCTCGGGCTGCTCGCGGCTTCGCTCGTGATCGGTGTCTACGACCTCTCGGGCGACGAGTTCGGCTCCGAGATGTTCTGGATCACGCGCGTGCCCCGCACGATCGCGCTCGTGCTCGCCGGCGCCGCGATGGCGACCAGCGGTCTCGTGATGCAGATGCTCACCCAGAACCGCTTCGTCGACGCGACCACATCCGGCACGACAGAGTGGGCGGCGCTCGGTCTGCTGCTCACGGCGCTGCTGCTACCGGGGGTGGGGCTCTTCGGCAAGATGGTCATCGCGAGCTGCTTCGCCTTCGTCGGCGCGATGCTGTTCATGCTGATCCTGCGCCGCATCGTGATCCGTACCACGCTCGTGGTGCCCCTCATCGGCATCATGCTGGGCGCGATCGTGAGCTCGCTCACCACCTTCCTCGCAGCACAGTTCAACCTGCTGCAGATGCTCGGCACCTGGTTCATGGGCAGCTTCACTCCCGTGGTGCGCGGGCGCTACGAGGTGCTGTGGGTGGTGGCGGTCGTCACGATCCTCGTATTCCTCATGGCGGATCGCATCACGGTCGCCGGCCTCGGCAAAGACGTGGCGACGAGCGTGGGCGTGCGCTATGAGGCGATCCTGATCGGAGGCACCGCGCTCGTCGCTATCGCGGCCGGTGTGACGACAGTGGTGGTGGGCTTCCTGCCGCTGCTCGGGCTCGTGGTGCCGAACATCGTCTCGATGATCCGCGGCGATAATGTGCGCAGCAACCTGCCGTGGGTGTGCCTCGGCGGCGTCGCCCTCGTGACCGTCTGCGACATCGTGGGGCGCCTCGTGATCATGCCTTTCGAGATCCCCGTCTCGATGGTGCTCGGCATCGTCGGCGCGGCCGTGTTCATCACGCTGCTGCTGAGGCAGCGGGGGAGGTGAGCGTGGAGCACACCAGCATCGTCAGGCTCGCGAGCACGGGTGAGCCGCCGCTCGTGGCGCCGCCGCGTGCCGCGCGATGGCGCGACGCGCTTCCGATCGTCGCCGTGTTCGCCGTGGCGGCCGCCCTCGCCGTCGCCATCCTCGTCTACGGCAATCCGGCGCCTCCCGGCAGCCCCGGCTTCTGGGTCATCGTGCAGTCGCGGTTGACCTCGCTCGGCACGATCTCCTTCGTCGCCGTCGCACAGGCGCTCGCCACCGTGCTCTTCCACACGGCCACGTCGAACCGCATCCTCACCCCGTCGATCCTGGGGTTCGACGCGCTCTACGTGCTCACCCAGACTGCGCTCGTGTTCGTCTTCGGCACCGCAGCGGCGAACATGGAAGGCATCCCGAAGATCATCGCCCAGAGCGTGCTGATGGTGCTGTTCGCGACACTGCTCTACGGCTGGCTGTTCTCGGGTACGCGGGCGAACCTGCACCTTCTGCTGCTTGTCGGGGTGGTGCTCGGGATCGGCTTCGGGTCCGTGTCGACGTTCATGCAGCGCACGCTCACGCCGAGCGAGTTCGACGTGCTGAGCGCGCGGCTCTTCGGCAGCATCAGCCGGGGCAACCCCGACTATCTGCCGATCGCCGCGGGGGTCGTCTGCGCGATCCTCGTCTTCGTGTGGCTGCGCCGCCGCACTTACGACGTCGTGGCGCTCGGCCGCGACGTCGCGATCGGGCTGGGCGTGAACTACCGGCGCGAGGTCGTCACGGTGCTCGTGCTGGTCGCGGTGCTCGTCTCGGTCTCGGCCACGATGGTCGGGCCCATGACCTTCTACGGCTTCCTGGTGGCGACGCTCGCCTACCAGTTCGCCCGGGGAGACTCGCACGCCGAGACCATCCCGCTCGCCATCGGCATCGGCCTCGTCACTCTGCTGGGGGCGACCTTCGTGCTGAAGCACGTGTTCATGGCTGCGGGCCTCGTCACGGTGATCATCGAGTTCGCGGGCGGGCTGTTGTTCCTCATCGTCCTGCTGAGAAAGGGGATGCGTTGACCGACGCACACACCGAGGTCGCGGCTGGAACCGCGGCGATGACCGAGGCGGGTGCGGGCGAGGGATCCGCGCCCGGAATCGTCCTGCGCGGCGTCGAGAAGGCCTACGCCGGGAGGCACGTGCTCGGGCCGATCGATCTCACGCTCGAGCGGGGCGGCGTGACCGCGCTCATCGGGCCGAACGGCGCCGGCAAGTCGACGATGCTCACGATCATCGGGCGTCTGCTCGAGGCCGACAGCGGGCGTGTGGAGGTGGGCGGCCTCGACGTGCGCACGGCGAAGTCGAAGGATCTCGCCCGGGTGGTGTCGATCCTCAAGCAGGAGAACCACTTCATGGCGCGCCTCACGGTGCGTCAGCTCGTCACCTTCGGGCGCTTCCCGCACTCGGCGGGCCGGCTCACCGAGACCGATCAGCGGGCGATCCACGCCGCGATCGCCTTCCTCGACCTCGCCGGCCTCGAGGAGCGCTTCATCGACGAGCTCTCGGGCGGGCAGCGGCAGCGCGCCTTCGTCGCGATGGTGCTCGCGCAGGACACCGACTTCGTGCTGCTCGACGAACCTCTGACCGGACTCGACATGCGGCACGCGGTGAGCATGATGGGGCAGGTGCGCGCTGCCGCCGATGCCCTCGGCAAGACGGTCGTGCTCGTGATCCACGACGTGAACTTCGCCGCGGCCTACGCGGACCGCATCGTCGCGCTCGCCGAGGGCCGGGTCGTCGCCTCGGGAACACCGGACGAGATCATCACCTCCGAGGTGCTCGAGCGGGTGTTCGAGACCCCCGTCGACGTGGTCGAGCGCGACGGCAGGCGGGTGGCGATCTACTACCGCCCGTAGGGCGCGCCCGCTCGCCCGATCCCTCGTCTCGTGATGCCGTTCCGCCGCTACACGCGCGCCGCGAGAGCCGAGATCGCGCTCTCGAAGAAGCGCAGACCGTCGACGCCGGAGCGCATGGCGTCGGGCATGTCGGGGCCGAAGCCGGGCTCGACCGCGTGCTCGGGGTGCGGCATGAGGCCGACCACGTTGCCGCGCGCGTTCGTGAGCCCGGCGATGTCGTCGAGCGAGCCGTTGGGATTCACGCCGCGGTAGCGGAAGGCGACGAGCCCTTCGCCCTCGAGCCGCTTCAGGTCTTCGTCGCTCGCGATGAATCCGCCGTCGCCGTTCTTCAGCGGGATGACGATCTCCTCGCCCTGCTCGAACGCGTTCGTCCACGCGGTGCCTGCGTTCTCGACGACGAGGCGCTGATCGCGGCGGATGAACTGCTGGTGCGCGTTGCGGATCAGGCCGCCGGGCAGCAGGTGCGACTCGACCAGCACCTGGAAGCCGTTGCAGATGCCGAGCACGGGCATGCCCTTGTTCGCCGCGTCGACGACCTCGGCCATGATGGGGGAGACCGAAGCGATCGCGCCGGGGCGCAGGTAGTCGCCGTAGCTGAAGCCGCCGGGCAGCACGATCGCGTCGACGCCCTGCAGGTCGTGATCCGCGTGCCACAGCGCAACGGGCTCGGCGCCCGCGAGCCGGATGGCGCGCTGCGCGTCGCGGTCGTCGAGGGATCCCGGGAAGGTGACGACGCCGATGCGAGTGGTCATCACCGGGCCTCGCCGTCGACGCTGATCGCCACGACGTCCTCGATCACCGAGTTCGAGAGGATCTCGTCGGCGACCTGGCGCACCTCTGCGAGCACCTCTTCGGTGACCTCGCCCTCGACGGTGAACTCGAAGCGCTTACCGATACGCACGTTCTCGAACTTGCCGTGGCCGAGACGGGCGAGCGCCCCCGTGGTCGCCTTGCCCTGCGGATCGAGCAGTTCGGCCTTCGGCATGACGTCAACAACAATCGTGGGCACTAGAGAGCCTCCAACTCGAAAACACAGAAGTCGAGCACCAGTCTACCGGGTGCGAAGGCGTCGCCCGGCTGGTCGAGAACCGGGCAGCCCCGAAAAGAGGACCTGCGGAGGAAAACTCGCTCAAGCGGCGGCGGCGGTGAGGCGGTCGTAGAGCTCGGCGTAGCGCTCGTAGGTGCGGGCGACGATCTCGTCGGGCAGCACGGGCGGCTCGCCCTGCTTATCCCAGTTGGCCGAGAGCCAATCGCGCACGATCTGCTTGTCGAACGAGGCGAGCCGCTGCGCGCGCGGCAGAGACTCGTCGCCGTAGGCCGCCGCATCCCAGTAGCGGGAGGAATCGCTCGTGAGCACCTCGTCCGCGAGCACGAGCTCGCCCGTTCGCGGATCGGTGCCGAACTCGAACTTCGTGTCGGCGAGGATCACCCCGCGCTCGGCCGCGAGATCCCTCGCCCGAGTGAAGATGCGCAGCGAGGCGTCGCGCAGAGCCTCCGCGGTCTCAGACCCGACGAGTTCGACCGAGCGCTCGAAGGTGATGTTCTCGTCGTGCTCACCGAGCGGCGCCTTGTAGGCGGGCGTGTAGATCGGGGTGTCGAGCAGGTCGCCGTCCTCGAGACCGGCGGGCAGTTCGATGCCGCAGACGGCGCCCGTGCGCTGATACTCCAGGAATCCCGACCCGGTGAGGGCACCCCGCACCACGCACTCGACCGGATGCATCTCGAGCCTGCGGGTGAGCATCGCGCGATCCGCGACCTCGGCGGGCACCTCGGGGGCGTCGGCCGCGCCGTCGGCCAGGTGGTTCGGCAGATCGATGCGCTCGAACCACCACCGCGAGAGCGCGGTGAGCACCGCGCCCTTGCCCGGGATCTCGGGGTCGAGCACGTGGTCGAACGCGCTGACCCGGTTGCTGGCCACGACGAGGAGGTAGCCCTCGGAGCCGTTCTCGGGAACGTAGAGGTCGCGCACCTTGCCCGAGTAGACGTGGCGCCAGGCGGGGAGCTGCGGGGGAGTGGAGTGCGTGGTCACGCCCACCATTCTTCCACGCGCTCCGTTTCCCGACATGCCAGGAGCGGAATGGGTATGGAACGGCGGTTTGCGGATACAGTCATTGCAGAGGAAGCAGACCCCCGGGGCTGGTCGTCCGAGGGCGAAGGAGAGCGCTTATGATTCCGCTGGGGCCGGTCGTTGCCAGGGCGCGGGTGCGCGCGCCGAGGGAGACGGTCTGGCAGTACCTGGTCGATCCTGGGAAGCGGTCTGCCTGGTGGCCGGAGGTGCGGCTCGGGTCGGGGCTCGGCGGCGAGGTCGTCGAGCGCTGGAGCGAGGGCGAGGGCGATGACGCGGTGAGCCGCGACGCCTCGGGCGACATCGACGTCTGGGTCGAGGGTCACGCGGTCGGCTTCCGCTGGAGCGAAGCCGGCGATGAGGGATCCACCGCCGTGCTCGTCACGCTGCGCTCTCAGGGCGTCGACACCGGTGTCACGGTCACCGAGACGGGCTTCGACTCGCTGCCCTTCCCGGCGGAGCGCGCCGCCGCCTCGCTCGACGGGTGGCAGACGCTGCTCGCGGATCTGGTGGCCGCGGTCGACGCGACCCTCGGCGCCGACGGCCTCGAAGCCCTCGTGCTCCCCGGGCCGGTCATCGGGGAGGCGGTCTCCGAGGCCGATGAGGCCGCGTCGGATGGCGAAGGCGACGACACTGCCGCAGACGATGCCGGAGACGGCGATGAGGGATCCGGCGATGCCGCGACTCCGGCCGCCGATGACGGAGACGAGCCCGCCGCCGCCCTCCGCTCCGAGACTCCGCCCGCGGAGGACGACGAGGACGCAGTGGCGGAAGAGGACTCGGCGGTTGATACCGACGTCGATACCGAGGCCGAGGTCGGCGACACGGTCGAGATCTCGGCCTCGGTGATCGAAGCGGCGCGCGAGGACGAGGTGCCGGCGGCGCCGTCCGCGGAGCAGAGCTCCGATGCCGCTGACGACGCCCCCGAGGAGACCGCCGCGGGCGAACCCGGGGAAGACGACTCCCACGAAGAAGAGGAGGAGTCCGAGAACGGCGAGCCCCGAGACGCAGAAGATGACGACGAGGACGACTCGCCTACGGGCGATCCCGACTTCGACGCCCTCATCCGCGGAGACTGACGCCAAGACGCACCGTCTCCCGGTGCGCCCTGGCGACTGCGCCTACGCGACCTTCGCGGCGATGTCCGTGCGGTGCTGCGATCCCTCGAGGCCGATGAGATCGACCGCTTCGTAGGCGCGCGAACGGGCCTCCCCGAAATCCGCGCCGCGCGCGACGACGCCGAGCACACGGCCGCCCGTCGCGACCCAGCCGCCGCCCTCCGTGCGAGCCGTCGCGGCGTGCACCAGGTGCACGCCCGGCACCCGCGCCGCCTCGTCGAGGCCGGTGATCTCGCGACCGGTCACGACCTCGCCCGGGTAGCCCTCGCTCGCGACGACCACGATCACGGCGGGCTCATCCGAGAACTCGGGCGCTGCCAGATCGGCGAGGGATCCCTGCGCCGCCGCCAGCAGGTACCGGCTCAGCGGGGACTCGAGCCGCGCCAGCACGACCTGGGTCTCGGGATCGCCGAAGCGCGCGTTGAACTCGATGACGCGAACGCCCTTCGACGTGACGATGAGACCGCAGTAGAGCAGTCCGACGAACGGGGTGCCCTCGGCCTCCAGCTGCCGCACGGTCGGCAGCGCGACGGTGCGGGTGAGCTCGTCGACGAAGGCATCGACGCCGCCCGGCAGCCACGGCAGCGGGGTGTAGGCGCCCATGCCGCCCGTGTTCGGGCCCTCGTCGCCGTCGAGCGCGCGCTTGAAATCCTGCGCCGGCGTGAGCGGCACCACGTCGTGGCCGTCGGCGAAGAAGAAGAGCGACACCTCCTGGCCGTCGAGGAACTCCTCGATGAGCACGTCGCCGTGCGGGGCCCACGTCGCGACGTGCTCCAGCGCGGCCGCGCGGTCCTCCGTGACGAGCACCCCCTTGCCCGCCGCGAGGCCGTCGGCCTTCACCACGTAGGGCGCCCCGAACTCGTCGAGCACGGCGCCGGCCTCCTCGACGGCCGCGACGCGCACGGCGCGACCGGTCGGCACCTCCGCGGCGTCCATGATGCGCTTCGCGAATGCCTTCGACCCCTCGAGCTGGGCCGCGGCGCCGTCCGGGCCGAAGACCGGCACACCGGCCGCGCGCAGCGGATCGGCGACCCCGGCGACGAGCGGCGCCTCGGGGCCGACGACCACCAGGTCGAAGCCGCCGCGATCCCTCACGAACGCCGCGACGGCTACGGGATCGGTGTAGGCGAGCGCGGGAGTCTCCACCCCGCTCGCCGCGATGCCGGCATTGCCGGGCGCGCAGACGATCTCATGGTCGGCGCCCTCGGAGAGGAGCGCGAGGACGATAGCGTGTTCGCGGGCGCCCGGGCCCAGGACGAGAATCTTCACCGTTCCAGGATAGTGGGGGCGGGGCGCATAGGGTGGAGGCATGGCGAAGCGGAGGATACCGGTCGAGGACGGGCGGACGGCGGTCACCGCCGTGCTCGGCGGCAGCACGGCGCGGCCCGAACTCGCCACGGCCGTGCGCTACCTGCTCGAGGAGCTGGCCGAGCGGGCGCCGGGCAACACGGTCGAGGTGCGGGTGCCGCCGTTCGGCGCCACGCAGTGCGTCGAAGGCCCGCGACATACCCGCGGCACCCCGCCGAATGTGATCGAGACCGACGCGGCGACCTGGGTCGCCCTCGCGACCGGATCCCTCGCCTGGGAGACCGCGCTCGACGCTGCCCGGGTGACGGCCTCGGGTTCGCGAGCGAACCTCGACGGGCTGCTGCCGCTCACGCTTCGGGCGTCGGATCCTCCGACGAGCCCGGCCCCGGATCCGTCGCCTCGATGAGCTCCGCGAGCCTCTCCGAGAACGCCGCATCGTCGTCGAGCATCGCGAGGCTCGGAGTGAGCGCCTCCGTGAGCCGCTCCTCCAGGCCCTCGTGGAAATCGCCGACGGCGACGCTCACCTCGTACTGGGCGAGGATATCGGGCTCTTCGGGGTCGGGGTTCTCGACGATGGCGCGGAGATCGTCCCGCGACTTCTCGGTCTCCTCGATCATGGCATCATAGCCGCTCCTCACCTCGGCCATCATCGGCCCCTTCTGAAGCGCCTCGGCGAAGGAGATCGCCTCCGCCAGGCGTTCGAAGAATCGCTCGTAGTGCTCGTCCTCGTCGTCGCCGGGTGCGCGTTCGGCGGCCTCGGTGATGGCGCTGAAGGCGTTCAACGCGCGGGTGCCGCCCGCCCGGTAGTCGCGCACGGTGTCCTCGGCGATGCCGCGGTTGATCTCCTCGAGCAGGGCCGCGCGGGCCGCTTCATAGGCGGTGTCGGGGGTGTGCTCCAGCTCGCGGATGCGCCACAGCATCCACAGCCGGTTCACCGTCTGCTCGACACCCTGGCCCGGGTCGCCCCACGGCAGGTACCCCTGCAGCAGCAGGGCGCGGTAGGGGTCGCCCGCGAACGCCGTCGGCTCGCGGTCCGACCGCAGATCCTCCGCGAGGGCGGCGACGGTCTCCGCGTGCGCGGGGCGGAGTTCTGCCGCGTGCTCGATCGCCACGCGAAAGGCCGAGCCGTACTGCTCCGCACCCCAGAACTCGCCGTACTCGGTCGACAGCTGCTTCCACGTCTCGACCTCGGCGAGCGCTCGCTTCTCGAACGCGCGATCCTCCTCGTACCAGTCGACGATGAACGCGCCGACCGAGCGGCCGATCGCACTGTCGGGGATCACGGGGTAGTCGGCGCCCTTCCGAGTGCTCTGCATCGACTTGACCGCGGTGTCGAGCAGCTTCATGCGGTCCCGTGCGAAGGCGATCTCGGCGTCCCGCTGCAGCTTGATCCCTTCCGGGGAGATGATCCCCGCGTCGAGAGCGTCCGAGAACGCATTCACCCGCGTCAGGGCCGGGCCCCCGTAGGTGTCGTAGTAGAGGTCGGAGCCGATGAAGAAGGCGGCGGTGCCGGCCTTGCGGAGTTGCTTCACCGACTCCGGCTCGAGGCTCCGCAGCTCGCCGAGAACGCCGTCGACCTGCTCGGCGACGGCGACCGCCCTTCGGTACGCGGGGGTGCGTTCGGCCACGGAAGCGTCGAACTCCTCCAGCTGGGGCGCCTCGTCGAGCACCTCGCCGACGCCCAACTCCTCGGGGAGTTCCTCGACCTCGGGTTTCGCGTCGATCTGCGCCTGCGTCCAGGTGCTCGCGAGCGGCACGGCCGCGGTGAGCTCGGCCGACCAGCCCTGCAATTCGTCGGCGTAGGTCTGCGCGGCGCGTTCGGCGTCGGGGTCCGGCCCGGTGGGCGTGCACGCGGTCAGGGCGCTCATCGCGACGAGCACCGCCACCGCCCCTGCGAACCTCTTCATCCTCGACTCCTCCCGAACGTGGCTTCGAGCCTAGTCCCAAGTGCGGCCTGCGAGAATGGAGGCATGCATACGCCCGATTCCGCCGCGGAGCCCCCGCAGCCGGAGCCCGCCCCCGTCGTTCCCGGAGCCGGCTCCGTTCCCGCAGCCGATGCGACCCCCGAAGCCCCGCAGGCCCACGACGCGGCTCCCGAGCCCGTCGTCGAGGAGACCACCCGCGAGGTGACTCTGCAGCGCTCCGTGCGCTATGGGCGCGTGCTGACGGTCGGGGCCGTGCTCGGCGCCGCCGTCGCGACGCTGCTCAGCCTCGTATTCCCTATCGAGGAGGGCGCCGAGTACACGATGGGGCAGGTGGTCGGATTCATGGCGCTGATCGGCGGGGCCATCGGTCTCGGCGTCGGCGGCCTGCTCGCGCTCCTCCTCGGTCTCGCCGCCAGGCGCAGGCGAGGGTCCGGGGTGGCCATCCAGACCGACGTGCGATAATCGATCGACTTCAACGAACTGGAGAGAACTCAGCATGCTGCAAGGCCTCACCGGATGGCACCTCGTCATCATCCTCTTCATCATCCTCCTGCTGTTCGGCGCGCCCAAGCTCCCCGGTCTCGCGAGGAGCCTCGGGCAGTCGATGAAGATCCTGAAGAAGGAGGTTCGCAACGACGAGGCCTCGGACGACTCGGGCGAGGGATCGGCCGAGCCGGTCAAGTCCGAGACCGGTGCCGCGGCTCCCGCCGTCCCCGCTCAGACCTCGGCTGAGGACGAGGTCGCGAAGGCCCGCGCCGAGGCCGAGGCCGCGAAGCGCGAACTCGAGGAGCTCAAGGCTCAGCAGGCCGCGAAGGCCGCCGAGCGCGACGAATCCTGATCCCGCTCGTCTGCTCCGAACGCGAAGGGGCGCCGCACTGAACAGTGCGGCGCCCCTTCTGCTGTGCGGGCGGCGTCCGTCGTCCCGCGAGAGGAGCGACGGATCCCTCAGCTCTCCTGCGTGGCCTCGACCCACGCCAGGTACTCGGCATCGACGCTGCCCGCGATGTATTCTCCCGTGAAGCAGCTCTGCTCCAGCTCGGTGACGCGATCCTGACCGGCCATGATGGCGCGGTTCATGCCCTCGACGCTCAGGTAGATCAGGTGGTCGGCGCCGAGCGCCTCCGCGATCTCGGACGGCTCGCGGCCGTGCGCGATCAGCTCGGCCCGCGAGGGCATGTTGATGCCGTACACGTGCGGGGAGACGACCGGCGGAGCGGCCGATGCGAAGATCACCGACTTCGCGCCGGCCGAACGGGCCATCTCCACGATCTCGCGCGACGTGGTGCCGCGCACGATGGAGTCGTCCACGATCAGCACGTTCTTGCCCTTGAACTCGGTGCTCATCGCGTTGAGCTTCTGGCGCACGCTCTTCTTGCGCACGGCCTGGCCCGGCATGATGAAGGTGCGGCCCACGTAGCGGTTCTTGAAGAATCCCTCGCGGTACTCGATGCCGAGCTTCTGCGCGACCTGCATCGCGCTCGGGCGCGCGGAGTCGGGGATCGGCATGACGACGTCGATCTCGACGCCCTCGAGCTGTTCGGCGATCTCCTCGGCGAGCACGTCGCCGAGGCGCAGCCGCGCGTCGTACACCGAGATGCCGTCGAGCACGGAGTCGGGACGGGCGAGGTAGATGTACTCGAATGCGCAGGGAACGAGACGCGGGTTCTTCGCGCACTGCTGGGAGTACATCCAGCCGTCGGGGGAGATCAGGATCGCCTCGCCGGGTTCGACGTCGCGCACGATCTCGTAGCCGCCCGATTCGAGCACGAGCGACTCCGACGCGACGACCCACTCGTCCTGCCCGTTCGCGCCGCTGCGCTTACCGAGCACGAGCGGGCGGATCCCGTAGGGGTCCCTGAACGCGAGCAGCCCGTGTCCCGCGATGAGCGCGATGGCCGCGTAGGATCCCTCGACCCGTTCGTGCACTCGCGAGACCGCGTCGAACACCTGCTTCTTGTCGAGCGAGAGACCGGTGATGCCTGCCTGCAGCTCGTTGGCGAGCACGTTGAGCAGCAGCTCGGTGTCGGAGTGCGTGTTGAGGTGGCGACGGTCGACGTTGTAGAGATCGGCGGTCAGCTCGCGGGTGTTCGTGAGGTTGCCGTTGTGCACCAGGATGATGCCGTAGGGGGCGCCGACGTAGAAGGGCTGCGCCTCCTCCTCGGCCGCGGCGGAGCCCCGCGTCGCGTAGCGCACGTGACCGAGACCCACGTTGCCGAGCAGGCTGCGCATGTCGCGCGTGCGGTACGCCTCGCGCACCTGGCCCTTCGCCTTCACCATGTGGAAGAAGTCGCCGTCGAGGGTCGCGATGCCGGTCGAGTCCTGACCGCGGTGCTGCAGGAGGAGCAGGCTGTCGTAGATCTGCTGGTTGACGGGTTCGGATGAGACGATGCCGACGATGCCGCACATGCTGGTGTGAATGCTCCCTGGGATGCGATGGAGCGTCAGACAGACGCAGGCACTAGTGTCCCACACGACGCTGTGTGCGGGGGAGAGGAATGCGCCTCTTCCGGGAGCCGATGCAGCGGCCCGGCACGGTACGCTGGTGGGGTGAGCGAAAACGCGTCGATCTATGCCCAGTCCGGAGTCGATACCGCGGCGGGCGACCTCGCCGTCGAACTGATGAAGTCGGCCGTCGGCCGCACCCACGGGCCCGAGGTGCTGGGCGGTGTGGGCGGCTTCGCCGGCATGTTCGACGCCTCCGCGCTGCTCGGCTACAGGCGGCCCCTGCTCGCCTCCTCGACCGACGGCGTCGGCACCAAGGTCGCGATCGCGCAGGCGATCGACAAGCACGACACGATCGGCCAGGATCTCGTGGCGATGGTCGTCGACGACATCGTCGTGGTCGGCGCCAAGCCGCTCTTCATGACCGACTACATCGCCTGCGGCCGAGTGGTGCCCGAGCGCATCGCCGATATCGTGCGAGGGATCGCGGAGGCCTGCGAGGCCACGGGCACGGCTCTCGTCGGCGGCGAGACCGCCGAGCACCCCGGCCTGCTCGGTCCGGACGACTACGACGTCGCGGGGGCCGCGACGGGCGTGGTCGAGGCCGATCGCATGCTGCAGCCCGCGCTCGTGCGCGACGGCGACGTGGTGCTCGCGATGGCCGCCTCGGGGCTGCACTCGAACGGCTTCTCGCTCGTGCGTCACATCCTCGCCGAGCGCGGCATCGGCTACGGAGAGCACTCCGCCGAATTGGGGGCGAGCTACGGCGAGGCACTGCTCACGCCCACCGCGCTCTACACGGCGCCCCTGCTGCGCGTGCTCGAGGATCCCTCGCTCGACGGCGCCATCCACTCGCTCAGCCATGTCACCGGAGGCGGTATCGCCGCGAACCTGGCCCGCGTGCTCCCCGAGGGATCGTGGGTGGAAGTCGACCGCGCCTCGTGGTCGCCGCTGCCCGTGTTCAGGCATCTCGCCGATCTCGGCGGGCACTCGCTCGAGTCGCTCGAGGGCGCCTGGAACCTCGGAGTCGGCATGTTCGCCGTCGTCGCGGCCGACCGCGCCCCGCAGGTCGCTGCGGCGCTCACGGCCGAGGGCCTCGACACCTGGGTCGCGGGCACGGTCTCGACCTCGGCTCGCGACCTCGCGGGCTTCGAGCAGGGCGCCAAGGGCGTGAACGGCGGCGCGGTGCGCCTCGTGGGCGCTTACGCCGGCTGATCCCTCGCCGTCGGGAGCTGAATGTCGGCGGCCCCGAGTAGGGTTGAGCGCATGAGCGTTGTGATTGATCCCGCATTCGATCCCGTCCCCTCTCTCGGCCACTCCACGAGCGTCAGCATCTCGTCCGGCCCGGCGACCGACGCCGCGGCCGCCGCGGTGTTCGTCTCATCTGAGGGCGGGCTCCCCGAGGGGCTCGGCGATCTCGATCGCGCGGCGCTCGAGGCCGCGGGTTTCGCCGGAGGGAAGAACCAGACCCTCGTGCTGCCAGGCGCCCCGATGCGGGTGCTCGTGGGCACGGGGGCGAACGGCATCGAAGACGACGCGCAGCTGCGCGACGCCGTCGCCGCCTTCACCCGTGCCGCGAAGGAGTCGTCGCGCATCGCTGTCGACCTCACGGAACTGCTCGACTCCGGGGAATGGGACGCCGGTGTCGCGGTGCAGGCCGCGGTCGAGGGCGCCGTGCTGGCCCGCTACCGTTATGACGCGCTGAAGGGCGACCCGAAGACGGTGGCGCTCGAGGAGCTCATGCTGCAGCTCGGCGAGGAGCACGAGGAAGACGCGGCATTCGGCGTCGAGCGGGCGCTGATCCTCACCCGCACCGCGGGGATCGCCCGCGACCTCGCCAACACGCCGCCGCGTCACCTGAGCGCCGTGAAGCTCGCCGAGGTCGCCGAGCGTCTCGCCCCCGAGTTCGGGCTCGAGGTCGAGGTCTTCGACCGCGCAGCGCTCATGGAGCTCGGCTGCGGCGGCCTGCTCGGCGTCAACGCCGGCAGCGTGGAAGAGCCGCGCATGATCAAGCTCTCGTATCGCCCGGCCGACCCCGAGGGGCACCTCGCACTCATCGGCAAGGGCATCATGTACGACTCCGGCGGCATCAGCCTGAAGCCGTCCAACGCCATGCACGCCGCCATGAAGTTCGACATGATGGGCGCGGCCGCCGTGCTCTCCTCGATGACGGCGCTGCGCGACCTGGGCGCCACGACCGCCGTGACCGGCTGGCTCATGTGCACCGACAACATGCCCTCGGGCAGCGCGACCAAGCTCGGTGACGTGCTCACCATCCGCGGCGGCAAGACCGTCGAGGTGAAGAACACCGACGCGGAGGGGCGCCTCGTGATGGCCGACGGTCTCGTGCTCGCGACCGAGGAGACCTCGGTGGGCGGGCGCCGCCCCGACGCGATCGTCGACATCGCGACGCTCACGGGCGCGGCGATGATGGCGCTCGGCACGCGCACCGCCGTGATGCTCGCCAACGACGACGCGATCGCGGAGCAGCTGCAGGAGGCCGCCGACGCGACCGACGAGAACATCTGGCGCTTCCCGCTCGACCACCGCTACCGCGACCAGCTGAAGTCGAACGTGGCCGACCTGTCGAACATCGGCGGCCAGTACGCGGGGGCGATCCTCGCGGGCCTCTTCCTGAACGAGTTCGTCGACGGCACCCCCTGGGGGCACCTCGACATCGCGGGCACGATGCAGGCCGAGAGCGACGACCTGTGGCGCACCGTCGGGTCGACGGGATTCGGTGCGCGGCTGCTCGCCGAGTTCGCCGCGGCCTTCGAGGTTCCGGCGGCCGACGGAGCCGAGGCGTGAGCGAGGCGTCGGGGACGGCGCCCCGCCGCTCGCGTCGAGGCGGTCGCACCGCCCGGGCTCCGCAGCGCCTGCTGCAGGATCGCGACGCCTACATCGACTCGCTCTCCGCGTTCATCGGCGATTCGCCATCGTCGTTCCACGCAGCGGCCGCGCTCGCGGCTGCCCTGGACTCCGCGGGCTTCACCGCCCACGACGAGACGGAGGAGTGGGAGGCGATCGCCGACGGATCCCGCGGCTTCGTGCGCCGCGACGGCGCGCTGATCGCGTGGCGGGCCGGGAAGGCGCTGTCTCCCGACAGCCCCGTGCGCGTGCTCGGCAGCCATACCGACTCGCCCGGATTCGTGGTCAAGCCCAGGCCCGACTTCACGGCCCACGGCTGGCGGCAGGTCGGCGTCGAGATCTACGGCGGGCCGCTCCTCACCTCGTGGCTCGACCGCGACCTCGAGTTCGCCGGCCGCATCGTCACCGCGGACGGCTCCGAGAGGCTCGTGCGCACGGGAGCCGTCGCCAGGATCCCTCAGCTCGCCATCCATCTCGACCGCGAGGCGAACACCGGGCTCGCCCTCGACCGCCAGCGCAATGTGCAGCCCGTGATCGGCGTCGCCGTCGACAGGGGTCGTTCGCTGCGCGAGATGCTCGCCGAGGCCGCGGGCGTCGAAGCCGATGAGATCGCGGGCATCGACGTGCGCATGCACGACACCCAGCCGCCCGCCCGCATCGGCGCCGACGGCGAGCTGTACGCCTCGCCGAGACTCGACAACCTGAGTTCGGTCGGAGCGGGGCTCGCGGCGCTGCTCGCCACCGAACCGGCACCCGGCTCCATCGCGATGCTCGCGGCGTTCGACCACGAGGAGCTCGGATCGAACAGCCGCTCGGGCGCCTCGGGGCCGTTCCTCGAAGACGTGCTGCGCCGACTGCGCGCCGGCCTCGGCGCGTCGGTCGAAGACACCGCTCGCGCGCTCGCGGCCTCCTGGTGCGTCTCGGCCGACGCGGGGCACTCCGTGCACCCGAACTACGCCGAGAAGCACGACCCCCACGTGCGCCCGCTCGCGGGCGGCGGGCCGATGCTCAAGCTGAACGCGAACCAGCGCTACGCGAGCGACGCCCATGGCGCGGCGCTGTGGAGGCGCTGCTGCGACGCCGCGGACGTGCCGATGCAGGAATTCGTCTCGAACAACACGGTGCCGTGCGGCTCCACGATCGGACCGATCACCGCGACCCGCATCGGCATCCGCACGGTCGACGTCGGGGTTCCGCTGCTGTCGATGCACTCGGCGCGCGAACTCGCGCACGTCGACGACCTGCACGGTCTCGCGCGGGCGATCGGAGCCTTCTACGCCGCCGCTTGAACGCGAAGCACGGTCGGGCCTCGCGGCGATCCCTACCCTGAACGGCCCGATTTCGCTAGGATCGAGCTATGAGTGAGATGCAGCAGACGGCGGCCGCCAGCGTCGCGCTCTCAACCGAGCGGCTCATGCCCAGCGTGCAGAGCATCGGCGGGCGGGACATCGAGATCACCTTCCTCGGGCCGAACATGTACGGCCAGCCCACATGGGTGATGTGGAATGCGAGCGAGCCCTATCTCATCGGCCTGCTCTCGCAGGGCCGCCTCGGATACCACTTCGAGCAGCGCACGAGCTCCGGTGTATTCGTGCACGAGAATATCTCTCTGCAGCGCGTGCAGCGCGCACTCGGCGGCTGATAGCGCGCGAGTGGGCGCCGCTGCGGGGCGCCTGACGCACCCGCGCGCCCGACCGCTCCCTATCTGATACCCAAGAGGCTCGGATCCCGAAGGATCCGAGCCTCTTGCGCTTCGCCGGGAAGGCCGCGGCGGCGCGTCAGCGCCTTCCGCTCAGTGCCCGCACGCCGTCAGTGGCCGCACGAGCAGTCACCTCCGGAACAGCAGGATCCCTTCGCCCGGGAGCGGGGTGCGTCGAGCGACGGGTTGCGGTCGAAGAAGCCGAACGGCTTCAGCGTGAACGACACCTTGTCGACCGGCATCATGGGCCAGTCCTCCGGGCGCGTGATGTGATGCACGCCGAAGACGTACCAGAGCACCACATCGGTGTCGACGAGGTTCTCGTCGTCGGCGATCCAGGCGCTCATGCCGTTGCCCAGGTCGTTCTCCGACTGCGTCGGATAGTCGCCCGCGGGCCACATCTCCGTGTCGTGGTGCTTCGTGACCCACACGGTGTTGCCGATGACGGGGTTGCGGCGCAGGATCGGCGACGACTCGTCGAACATCGCGGGGAAGTGCCCCGTCGGAGCCAGCTTGTACGCCGTCGGGTTGCCCCAGGCGTTGAGCCGGTTCGGGTTCTGCACCTTCCATCCGCGCTGCGACTGCCAGTCGTAGATGCGGCCCGACTCGCTCTCCGACTCGATCACCTTCGCGCGCGTGTGCAGGTCGAGGCCGTAGGGGTTGCTCTCGCTGATCGGAGGCGCGAACGACTCCGTCTCGACGACGGTGTTGTCGTCGCCGTCGATGTCGAGATCGAGGCGGGCGACGAGGAAGTGCTGATGGTAGGGCGCGTAGGTGCGGCGATCGATGACGGTGCCGGTCGGGAAGGAGGTCTGCTCATCGTCCATCGGCGTGCTCACCATGATGCCGGTCGCCCGGATCTCGCACTCGATGTTGCCGTCGGGGTAGAAGCGCCAGTATACGAGGTACTCGTAGTTGGCGACGGTGGCGTGCACCGAGACCACGAAGCGGCGCATGCGGCGCACCTCGGTGCCGGCGTCGGGGTCGACGTGCTTCCACAGCACCGCGTCATCCTCCTCGTGGAGGCAGATCACGTTCTTCGTGACCTGGGGCTCGCCCTTCGTGTTCGGCAGGACGCCGTCGAGGTAGGTGATCTCGCCGAGGCAGTCGCAGCCGAGCTCGAGCGAGGTGCACATGTAGCCGAGGCCCCACTCGCCGATGTCGAAGGCCGTGCGGCGGTAGTGGTCGAAGCTCGAGTCGCGGTAGGGCACAATCATCTCGGCGAGCGACATGCGATACGCGATGTCGCGATACTCATCGCCGTCCTTGAACCTGACCTGGTAGAGCACGGGCCCCTCGCGGTAGTTGAAGCCGAGGCGGAACTCCCAGTCCTGCCAGCGCAGCCGCGATCCCTCGAGGTCGAATGAGACGCCGTCGGGCTGCACGATGTCGAGCTTCTTCAGGTCGGTGCGCTCCGGCTCGCCGCGCAGTTCGGGAGTGTATTCGGCGTCGACCTCGGGGAAGCCGCGATCGTGCGACTCGTCGATCTTCAGCACCTCCATGGTGTTGACATCGACGATGATCTTCAGGCCGCTGACGGGGTGCGCGTAGGGGTTGCCGCCCTTCTGCGCGCGCTTCCAGATGTCGACCCAGCCGAGGCGGCGGTCGCGCCACTCGGGCGGCATCACCTCGTGTCCGTAGGTCCAGAGGTCGAAGAGCACGAGCTCGGGGTCGACGCCGCGGGCCTCGAGAGCCGCGCGCACCGCGGGGTCGTCGCGCAGTGCGACATCGCAGTCGTGGTATTCGTCGACGGTGAAGTTGGGGGTGACGCCGGGCACGTGCGTCCAGCTCTCGAGCGAGCCTTCGGTGAGGTTCACGACGGCCTCGTGCACCTCGTTGCTCTGCTTGTTCCAAAGGACGGCGAGGGATCGGCGCACGATCGGGTCGCCGTCGCTCCAGGCCTTCACCTCGGCCTTCGGGGGCTCTCGGAGGATGATCGACGCGTAGCGCCAGCCTGCGTCGATCCCCTTCTCGCGTGCGAGCAGTGCCGAGGTCGCGGAGATCTCATCGGCGGTCAGTGAATCGAGGGGGTGCGATCCCATGGTGACTCCTTCTCGGCAGAGACACCCTTGTCGCCGCCTGCCCCTACTGTAGTCGGTGCCGTGCGGGGCCGCGATTCCGCCGCGATCGTCCTTATCAAGGGCCGAGAACCCGCCCCAGTGTCCGGGCGTAGTCCTCTTTGACGATGTCGAAGTGGGCCCACGATTCGATGGCGCCGACCTCCGGTATCGTGCGCAGTTCATCGATGACCGTGAGCAGCGTCGACGACGACGCTCCGACGAGCGTGGCGACGAAGTCGTAGTTGCCGTGCGAGCGCGCGGCGAAGTCGATGGCGGGGGAGACGGCGAGGTATCGGCCGATCGGTTCCGTGCCGCCCCTCGCCGTGATGCCGATACCGATCGCGAGGCGGTTGCGCGAGATGCCGCCCGACTTGATCGCGGAGATGCGGATCACTCCGGCGTCGATCAGGCGGTGGACCCGTGCCCGCGCGGAGGATGCCGACAGGTGCACCGCCTCGGCGAGGGCGCGGTAGGAGGTACGGCCGTCGCGCTGCAGGATCGCTATGAGGGCGTAGTCGATGGAGTCGAGCGAGATCTGCCGCCGTTCCGGGGACACGAAGAATCCCTTGAGGATCTCCGAGTAGGTCGTGACGCGCACGCGCTGCACGCCGGGAAGGCCGCGCACCCAGTCGAGGCTCTCGTGCAGTTCCTCGACGCTGCCGTGACGGGATTCGAAGACGAGCGGGAACGCGCCGCTGACCATCGAGACGAAGACGGCATCCGGCAGCTCGGCCAGCCGTTCGGCGACGGGGCCCACCGGGCCGTCGACCAGCACCATCGAATGCGTGAGCACGTGATGCCCCGCGAAGCCCGGATCGAGCGCGGCGACGACGCGCAGTCCCTCGTGCTCGGTGAGGAGGCGCAGTCGATGGGAGACGAGCTCGCGGGTCGCCCCGAACGAGGCGGCGAGATCGCGGATGCTCGCTCGCCCGTCCTGCTGGAGCGCGCGGATGATCTGGCCGTCGAGAGTATCGAGATCGATGTCCCGGTTCTGCCCGCGCCGTTTCTCCTCCTGCATGGCTCCCCTCCACCGGCCCCGCTCGACGCGCAGACGGCCGGGTTACAAAAATACGCGCATCTGCGATGCCCGCCCATCAGAAGTTCGGCGATCCGCTGAAAAATCCGTCCGAAATCGGAGAGATAGCGGAGATGGCTCACAGAACGCCGGCCTATGGAGGTGGTTTGTCGACGATCCTCGGCCTGGGAAAGGTATTGCCTCGCCTATCATCGCAACAGTGTGCGCGCCAGACGCGCGCATCTGTACCGAGCAAGGGAGCTTCGCATGTCCACCCCAACCGCGCAGGCACCGGCGCACTCGCATCGGCGAGCGCTCAAATCCGGATTCGCCGCTGCCGTCGGCACCACCGTCGAGTGGTACGACTTCTACGTCTACGCCACGGCCGCCGCCATCGTCTTCCCGCAGGTGTTCTTCCCCGAACTCGACCGCGGTCTCGGCACTCTCGCCTCCTTCGGCACCTATGCCGTCGCCTTCTTCGCCCGGCCCCTGGGCGGCATCATCTTCGGTCACGTCGGCGACAAGCTCGGCCGCAAGCCGGCGCTCACGATCACGCTCATCATGATGGGCGTGGCCACCGTGCTCGTCGGCTGCCTGCCCGGCTACGCCACGATGGGCATCGCCGCGCCGATCCTGCTGATCGTGCTCAGGCTCGTGCAGGGCCTCGCCGTCGGCGGCGAGTGGGGCGGCGCGAGCCTCATGGCCGTCGAGAGCGCGCCCCCGAAGTTCAAGGTCTTCTACGGCGGCTTCACCCAGCTCGGCAATCCGCTCGGCGCGCTGCTCTCCTCCGGCGCGTTCTGGATCCTTGCGGCGATGGGCGACGACGTGCTCATGAGCTGGGGCTGGCGCATCCCCTTCCTCGCCAGCATCGTGCTCATCGGCGTCGGTTTCTGGGTGCGCTACCGCGTCGAGGAGACGCCCGTCTTCGAGGAGAAGATCGGCGGCCACGAGCAGTCGACGCCCGTGCTCTTCGCCCTCAAGAACAACTGGTGGCCCATCCTCCTCGGTTTCGGCATGGTGGCGATCGCCTCGGGCGGCTATTACCTGGCGACCTCCTACGTGCAGAGCTACGCGACGAGCCCCGAGGTGGGCCTGAACGCGGCCACCATCCTCGGCGCGATGACGGTCGCCTCCTTCTTCGAGACTCTCGTCACCCTCCCGCTCGCCTGGCTCGGCGACAAGTGGGGAGGCAAGATGCTCATGTACCTGGGGGTCGGCCTCTCCTTCGTCCTGTCGATCCCGCTCATCCTCTCCATCGAGGGCCACAACGTGGCGCTGATCTACGTGCTCGTCTCCGCGATCCGCATCACCATGAGCGCGACGTGGGCGCCGCTCTCGGCACTCATGGCTCAGCTGTTCCGTCCGCAGGCGCGCTACACCTCGATGTCGCTCGCGTACGGCATCGGCGCCGCGGTCTGGGGCGGCCTGTCGCCCGTCATCGCCGCTGGCCTCTTCGCGGCCACAGGCAACATCTGGGCCGTGATCGGGCTCTTCGCCTTCCTGTCGCTCGTCGCCTGGGTCTCCACGGCTCTCGCACCGCAGCACTCCGACGCGGCGCCCGTGACCGCGTCGTTGAAGGCGCGTCCCGTCGACACGACGACGATCGCTCAGCCCGAGGGCCGATAGCTCCGATCCGCACGGATGCGCCGAGCCCGGCGGGAGCTTCCCGCCGGGCTCGGCGCATCCGGTGCCGGAGACACACCCAGAGATTCACCACAGAGAGGACGACGATGACGGAACTGACGGCAGAGGCCAAGGAGACCGCTCGGGCGTGGATCGACGACCACCTCGAGCAGCTCACCGAGTGGCACACGCACATCTGGGAGCTCGCCGAACCGGCCTGGCGCGAGTACCGCTCGCAGCGCTGGTACGTGGAGCGCCTGCGTGCCGAGGGCTTCGAGGTGGAGGACGGCTCGGCGGGCATGCCGACGGCCTTCAGCGCGCGCTGGAGCAACGGCGAAGGACCGGCGGTGCTCACCTACGCCGAGTACGACGCGGTGCCGGGCAACAGCCAGGCGGCGGCCACCTCCGAGACCCCGCGCGAGGGCCTCACGAGATTCGCGCCCGGGCACACCGACCCCCACTCCGTGCTCGGAATCTCCACGCTCGCGGGTCTGCTCGGCACGAAGCACGCGATGGAGCGGCACGGGATCCCGGGCACGCTGCTCTACACCGGCGAACCCGCCGAGAAGATGCACGGTTCGAAGGTGGTGCACGGCCTGCGCGGCTACTACGACGAGGCCGACGCCATCGTGTCGTTCCACCCCTTCTACATGCTGCCGCTGTGCAACACGGCTCGGTGGGACACCCAGTGCGGCGCTTACTACAGCAAGGTGTACTCCTTCGTCTGCGACCACCCCGAGACCTGGCAGCTGTCGAGCGCAGACCCCAACTCGCCGATCCCCGCCTCGCATTCCGCTGCCAGGGCGCCCGGCGCGAACGTGTCGCTCATGCAGATGTACACCGCATCGCGCACCATGCTCGACTCGATGCTGCCTGCGACGGGCGGGTGGAGCTTCTCGGACGCCATCCTCACCGACGGCCAGGCCACCGCCGACAACCTGCCGCAGCGCGTCGCACGCATCCAGTTCTCCTGGCGCACCCCCGATATCGAGATGGCGGAGCACATCCTCGCGGTGCTCGACCGCAACGCGCAGGCGGCCGCGGTCGTGGGGCACTGCGAGCTCGAGGAGCGCTGGGTCGCGCGCAGCCGTCCCGGTCGCACGAACCACGCGATGAGCGAGGTGCTCTACGCCAACCTCGAGGAGGTCGGGGCCCCGCAGTACGGCCCCGAGGCGATCGAGGTCGCGCAGGAGATCCAGCGCTCGCTCGGCCTCGAACCGAGCGAGCGGCCCTTCCTCGCCGAGACGGAGCAGCTCATCGCTCCGCAGGAGGCGGAGCGCCTGCTGCGCGAGCACATGCCGGCCTGGCAGCGCAACTGGACGAGCGACGATTACGTCGAGATGTCGCACTACGCGCCGCTCGTGCGCTTCTACGTCTCGCGTCCGGCCCTGCAGCCAGCGCAGGATCAGGGTCCCTACCCGGCGTGGGTGATGAACGCGCTCGGCGGGATCCCCGCGACCATCGCGCCGACCATCGTCACGGCGGGCAAGACGGTCGCGGGCACCTTCCTCGACCTGCTCACCCGACCGGAGACGCTGCGGCGCGCCACCGAGGAGTTCGAGGCTCGCGTCGCCGCCGAGCCCATGCCCGCGCTCCTGCCGAGCGACTTCGAGGCGCCGATCGACTTGCCCTGGCCCGACTACTCGGGTGAGGGCGAGCACCGGCACTGGTGAGGGACGCGCGGCCGCCTGCACCGCCCTTCGAAGGCGATGCAGTCGGCCGCCCGGACACTCGCTCAGGTCGCCGCTCGAGTGCCTGCCCGGACACTCGAGCGGCGACCTCCGGCGCCTACCGCCGGGCGTAGCGCTCCGACGCGCGAGCGAGGCGGGTCATCCCCTCGCGGATCCGCTCCGGCGACTCCAGGGAGAACGAGAACCTCAGCTCCCGCTCGCCTTGACCGTCCGCGTAGAACCCCGACCCGGGGATGAAGACGACGCCCTCCTCCGCGGCGAGCGCGAAGAGCTCGTCAGCAGAGGCTCCCTCGGGGAGCGTCGCCCAGACGAAGAAGCCGCCGCTCGGCCGCGTCCACGTGCTGCCCGCGGGCAGGGCCGAGGGGAGCGCTTCGAGCAGCGCCTCGGCCCGCTCGCGGTAGCGGACGATGGCGCGGTCGAGGTGGCCCGACCAGTCGAAGTCGCGCAGGTACGTCAGCGCCAGGTGCTGGCTGAGAGTCGACGCGTGGATGGTCGTGCTCTCGGAGAGCAGCTGCAGCCGATCCCTCACCTCCCGCGGAGCCAGCACCCAGCCGATGCGGATGCCCGGGGAGAAGATCTTGCTCAGCGAGCCGAGGTAGATGACCGAGGGATCCGCCGCGCGGATGGCGGGGACGGTCTCGCCCTCGAAGCGGACGAGGCCGTAGGGATCGTCCTCGACGAGCACGATGCCCGCCTCGCGGCAGATCTCGGCGATACGGGGACGGCGATCTGCGGCGAGCGTGATGCCCGACGGATTGTTGAAGTTCGGGATCGTGTAGAGCAGCTTCACGCGCTTGCCAGCGGCGCGGAGCTCGGCGATGCGGGCTTCGAGCGCGTCCGGCACGATGCCGTCCGCATCGCACGGCACGTGCGACACCTCGGCCTCGAGCCCCATGAAGGTGCTGATCGCGCCCACGTAGCTCGGCCCTTCGGCGAGCACCACGTCTCCCGGGTCGCAGTACATGGCGGTGATGAGTTCGAGGGCCATCTGCGAGCCCGCGGTGACCAGGAGGTCGGCCGGGTCGGCCTCGATGCCGGCGCGCGCCATGACGCGCGTCAGCTCGGTCCGCAGCTCGTCGATGCCGGCGCCCGTGCTGTACTGCAGCACCTCCGTGCCGTGTTCGCGGATGAGTGCGGAAGCGGCGTCGCCGAGGGCGTCGAGCGGGAGGCCCGCGAGGTCGGGGTTGCCTCCCGCGAGCGAGATCATGCCCGGCTCCATGGAGACGTCCCACACGGAGCGGACGGGGGAGGGGCGGAAGTGCTTCTCGCGCTGTGCGAATGCGGGATGGGTCATGGGTTGCTCCTGGTCGGAATGGCTGTATCGGGGTGAAGAGTCGGAGATGGTGATCCTGGCCTGGCCTGGCCTGGCCTGGCCCGGCCCGGTCTGGCGCCGGTGCTCGGTTCGGTCGCTCGCGCCTATTGCGCGCGCAGGAACTCGCGGAGGATCATCGACCCGGTGCGGAGAGCCTCCACCGGAACCCGCTCGTCGATGCCGTGGAAGCTGCCGGGGAAGTCGAAGGCCTCCGGGAGGCGGAGCGGCGCGAAGCCGTAGCAGGTGATGCCGAGCCGGCTCAGCGACTTGGCGTCGGTCGCACCGCCCGTGGTGAAGGGGAGGGTCGTGGCCCCCGGATCGACGGCCTCTACAGCGCGTCGCATATCGGCCACGAGCGGCGCGTCGAACGGGGCGGAGACGCTGGGGCCGGTCTCCCACTCGACGTCGATGCCCGGGCCGACGAGCTCCGCGAACACGCGCCGGAACTCGTCGTCGCGGCCGGGCGCGATGCGGCAGTCGACGGTGGCGACCGCCTCGCCCGGAACGGTGTTGGTCTTGCTCCCGGCGCGCAGCTGCGTCGGAGCCGAGGTCGTCTGGAACGCGTTCGAGAACATCGCCGCGACGGGGCCGAGGGGCGCGAGCGCCTCTTCGAGGTTCTCCGGGTCGAGCTCTCGCCCCAGCAGCCGCTCGAGCGCGCCGAGCACGCTCGTCGCGGTGCGGTCGAGCGAGACGGGCCACTCGTGGGTCGCGATCCGCGCGAGAGCCGCAACGAGGCGGGCCACCGCGTTCTCGCGGTTGGGCACCATCGAGCCGTGACCCTCGGTGCCGCGCGCTCGCAGCGTGGCCCAGGCGATCCCTTTCTCGGCGATACCGATCGTGTAGGCGCGACCGCGCGGCACGGTCACGGAGAAGCCTCCGACCTCGCCGATCGCCTCGCTCACACCCGCGAAGACCTCCGGGTGCTCATCGACGAGGTAGCCCATGCCGTAGGATCCCTCGACCTCCTCGTCGGCGACGAAGGCCAGCACGATGTCGCGCTTCGGGCGGTGCCCCTCACGATCGAGCTGACGCACGGCTGCGACCAGCATGCCGATCATGTCCTTCATGTCGACAGCCCCGCGCCCCCAGACGCAGCCGTCCCGGATCTCGCCGGCGAAGGGATCGACGCTCCACCTGGCGGGGTCGGCGGGCACGACGTCGGTGTGGGCGTGGACCAGCAGTGCCGGGAGTTCGGGCTGCCGACCCGGGATGCGCACGACGAGATTCGCCCTGCCGGGGGCGCGCTCGAAGCGCGTTCCCGGGTGGGCTGCGAGCCAGCTCTCGATGAGGCTCGCGCAGCGGCTCTCGCCGTCGCCGGTGGTGGCGGGGTCGCCCGTGTTGGTGCTGTCGATGCGGATGAGCTCCGCGCAGAACCGCACCGCCTCGTCCTGCATCGGCGTCAGTGCTCCGTCGGTCATCGGGCGTCCTCTCTCGTCAGGGGCCGTTGGGGCGCGCGGTTCTGCGGCGAGGGTTCCCCAGACGCTTCCCGATCCCTCGCCTCGGTCGAGGCGCGACCCCTCGTCGTCTCGTGATCCCTCGTCGCCTCGCGATCACTCTTCTCGCGGTCGCCCGGGTCGAGATCGCCGGGGTCGAGATCTCGCGGCTCGAGTGAGAGCAGATCGGCCGCGATCCGAAGCAGGCTGCGGCGCATGTCGGCGGCACCCGTGCCGTAGAAACCGCCGAGCGCATGCATCGCAAGACCGTCGGTCACGGCGATGAGGTGGGCGGCCGTGCGCTCGGGTTCGATATCGCGAGGGATCCGACCCGCCTCTCTCGCAGCGGCGATCGTGTCGACGAACATTGCGCGCCAGACCTCGAGCGTGCGGGTGACGGTCGCGCGAATCTCGGGGTGCTTGGGCGACGCGATGTACGCCTGGAGCCAGAAGCCCCAGGCGTCGGTGAGCGTCTCCTCGCCCTCGACGGCGAAGGAGAGGAGGCTGCCGAGCGCGCGAACGGGGTCGGGGGAGGCCGAGCGCAGACGCGACCACTCGGCGAGCGCCTGTTCGCTGCGGTGCTCGATGCTCGCCAGCACGAGGGCGTCGCGGGTCTGGAAGTGGTGCTGGATCATGCCGATGCTGCAGCCTGCCTCGCGGGCGACGGCGGTGAGCGAGCAGCCGTCGACCCCCTCCCGCGCGACGATCCGGGAGGCGCGCTCGAGCAGGCGCGCGCGGAGTGCGGCGATGGCCTCGTCGCTGACTGCGTGCGTGCGCCGTCTCGGGGGAGTCATACGGCCTCCTGGAGTCGTGGTGTCTGTGCGTGCTCGGGGTGCGTGCGTGAAGTTTGTTCGTGTTCGTGGCGCGTGCGCGGTGCTCCGACGTTCGTGCGGGGAGCCGGCTCGATTCCTCATCTTAAATAATAAGCACTTATTGAAATGCGCGCGAGTGAGAATCTGCGCCTGTCGCGTGCCTGCCGCCGGCGCGACACGCCAGGGATTCGGGGGAAATCGGGCCCGATTTGCGCGGGGGCGCGAATCCGTCGTAGTATTTCATCTCGGTAGCAAGCGGGAAATCGCTTCGGCCCCATCGTTTAGCGGCCTAGGACACCGCCCTTTCACGGCGGCAGCACGGGTTCGAATCCCGTTGGGGTCACTGAACACCGAATACAATTGAATACACCATGGCCCTGTGGCGCAGTTGGTTAGCGCGCCGCCCTGTCACGGCGGAGGTCGCGGGTTCAAGTCCCGTCAGGGTCGCCAGATGAAGAACCCTTCTACGGAAGGGTTTCTTCGTCTCTGGCGATCGCCATGAAAGTGATTGCCTGGCTCTGTAGCTCAGTTGGTAGAGCGTTCGACTGAAAATCGAAAGGTCACCGGATCGATGCCGGTCGGAGCCACGTAGCGGCTATTACACCGTTACTGAACCCTCACGAGGCTTCTACTCGTGGGGGTTCGCTTATTTTCCCTGGTCAGCCGGTGATTCCGTGCCGCTCTCGCGGAGTCCCGCTCCGCTCCGCCGTCATCCTGCGCGCAGTCGCAGGATCCCATCAGCGGGCTACAGGCTGAGTCCGCCGTGACCTTGGGCCATTCTTGGGCCATTTCCGTGGCCTGTGATACTGAACGGATCGGCGAACGCCGTGTTCTTGGAAGCGCGGCCGGGCTTCTTCGCTGCGGTTGTCTTCTTGCTGCTCTTCTTCTGCTTCGGCTTGTCCGGCTCGAAGAGCCCATCGAGTACAGACCCCGCTCGCCGCGCGACGCCTTCGCGGGCACGTGAGTAGCGTTCGGTGACTTGGAGGCTGGAGTGCCCGAGCACTGCCTGCACGTCTGGAGCGGATGCGCCCGCGTCGAAAAGGATCGTGGCGAAGGTGTGCCGGAGATCATGTACGCGCAGGTCGGGGCGGCGAAGCTCTTTCTTGATCTTCTCCCAATCGACCGCGCGGCGGAAGTTCCGCGCGGTGAGCCTGCCACCGTTCGGCCCAGCCCACAACAGATCGTCTGGCTCCTTGCCCTTGACCGCCTCGATGACGAACGTGCGGAGTTGCTTCGTGATCGGCGCTTCTCGCTCCTTGCGGCTCTTTGGGGTCTGCTCGATCAGCTCGCCATTCTTGCCGGGGGAGAAGCTGCGGCTGATACGGAGGATGCCGTGCTTCAAGTCAGCATCGCGCACCCGCTGCGCGGTCGCCTCGCCCGCTCGCATACCCGTGAAGACCAGCGCCGCCGCGTAACGGCGATAGACGCCCGGCTCGATGAGTTCGAGCAGCTTCTTGATCTGCTGCACCGTGAGTGCGCGCGAGGTCGGAGACGAGGAGGTGTCTTGACTCGGGCGCTTCACCTCGCGAGCCGGGTTGTAGTCGATGATCCTTGCCCGGCGTGCCCCGTCGAGCAAGCGGCTGAGCACTGCGAGGGAATCGACCTTGATCGATGGCGACCCGACCCAGGACACCATCGCCGATTCGATGAGCGGTGACGTGATCTCTTCGAGCTTCTTGTCACCGAGCGTCGGCTGCACCCGCTTGCGCCACGACACATCATAGCCGCGTGCTGTGCCGACTCGCACCGATGCAGCGACGGCAGGCCAGTAGCGCTCGTGCCATTGGGTGAGCGTCATGCCCGCGTTCGGGTTGCGGCCAGCAATCTCTTTCGCCAGTTCGCGCTTCGCTTCTACGAGCGTGAGGAACATGCGCGAGCGATGCTGCTTGTTCCCTGCCAGATCAGTGACCGTTAGGCGAATCTGATAGCGGTTACGATCTGCCCGCCAACGTATCCCCTCGGGCAGTGGTCGACCTGTCTTCGGATCGATGCGCCACGGGGAAGTAGTCACGGTCGGCCAGCCATTAGCGTCTCGTTCCGCCGACTTCGAGGAACTCGTCGATGGTGTCTG
Organism: Leucobacter ruminantium; assembly: GCF_017565705.1. GTDB lineage: Bacteria > Actinomycetota > Actinomycetes > Actinomycetales > Microbacteriaceae > Leucobacter > Leucobacter ruminantium. The sequence goes on along the minus strand of NZ_JAGDYL010000011.1, from coordinate 6,308 downwards.
CCCGCCAGAGCTTGTGCTTGCCAACCTCAGCGTCTGGTTCGGGGATCAGCCCGTCGCGGCGAAGCTTGTCGAACGTCGGCAAGGGCACCCGGCACCGGGCGGCAGCCTCGGCACGCGTGAGGTAGTCCGTCTGCGTCGTCGCCTCGGTCATGCCCTTTCCTTTCGCCGTGGTGGATGAACGCGGTCAATATCTAGCGTTCTTGCGAGTACCTGATATTGAAACACAAACAAGACGTAATCGCAACTACATGAGATAAGTGTGTCTGTTCGCTAGACTGATGCACATGGCACTTCCAACGCCCCGCCCCTGGGATCAGGCCGCAGACGGTCTGCTCACCCAGGACGACCTGCCCGCAGGCTGGCACCTCGCCGCGAGATTCCCCGGCGAGCGTGCCGACGATGCCAGCGACGAGATAGACCGCATACTCGGCTACGACGACCAGGCCAGTGGCGGCGATGCCGACTCGGAACAGAACGAAACCGTAGATGGGCGCTGGCGCTATATCGAGCACGAGGGCACTCACACCCGAGTCATGATTCGATTGCAGCGACAACTCTATGCCACCCCAGAAGAGGTGCGGATCACTGGCGTGATCTATCTGCCGTGGAGACCGGGCGACCCCATCACGAGCCACCTATTGCGCGAGCTGCCAACTGCGAAGATCGAGGCTGCGATCAACAAGCGCCTGTTCGCGATGAAGCGCGTTGCGACCGTGACTGGCAACAAGATCGTTCTCCCGAGTGGCAGAAAGGTCAGCGAACGCGAATTGTTGAAGCCTCTCGGCAACCCGAAGCAGGTGCCAGACTTCTACGAGCTTGTAGCGTTACAGCACAGCAAGCTCTCCGGCCAGGGCGATGAGAACCCCTCAGCAACGATGGCTGATATCAACGGTGTCGCGCTCAGTACCGCACAGGGCTGGGTGGCTAGGGCCCGCAGCCGTGGGTTGCTCCCGCCGGGCCGCAGAGGACGAGCCGGGTAGGTGACCAAGGGTCGATATGGTCAAAGCATGATGGCAGCGAACTGGTGGAATATCGATAGCGCTCCCACCGCAGCGGAATGGCAGGCGATGTGGATGTTTGCCACGCTATTAGTTGCTGTAGCTGCCGCGTGGGTTGCGCTTCACCAGTTAAGGCAAATGCGAGAGGCAAATGAGAATGCCGCGCGCGCTGCTGAGTCATCCGCTGCTGCGGTGAGGGAAAGCGTACGGCCGTATGTCGAGGTGTCGTTAGGTCTGAAGGTGCTTGCCGCCGGTGACCCCACGCAAGACAACGGAGGTAAAGTCGCATTCATATTGGTGCGTAACACGGGTCGCACACCTGCTCGGCGGATACGCATGATCTCGACACCAGAATTTGAGAATAGCGGGGAAGGGAGGTCACCTGGGCCAGACCCTGTGCTTGCGGCACTCCGCAAGGCATTCTCAGGTGACGACGAGATCTCGATGCTGGCGCCAGGCAATGAGTTGCGCTACGTATTGGATCGAACCGAAGCGATTATGGCCCCAGGTGCCAAAGTGCCCACTAGGTACGAAATAATGGTTTCCTACACGGATGGCAACGGTGACCCGTTCGAAGACGAGTTTGTGATCGACGTTGACCCCTGGCGATGGAGCGAAGCAGCCCCCGAAGCAATTGACGTAATTGCTCGACAGATGCGCCGCCTCAACCAAAAACGAGAGGACTGAGAGTCGCCTTCAAGGGGCGAAGCCAAGGCTGCTACCGTTGTAAAAGCCGACCACCGGATTGCCTGTTCTGACAGAAGCACTGAGGAGGTTGCGCAGTTCAAGGAATCCGTATCCCGCATCAAGCAGGTGCCGTTCGGAGTCACCTTTCGCGCGGTCGAACACCGCTTGTAGCTCGATGAGGGCGGAAGCTGCGAGCTCGGGTTCTGCAATAATGACGGCAGAATCGAATTGGGAACCGCGCTCGAGTACTTCGGTGACTGCTGGAACTTGGCCTGCATCGAGCGCTTCCTTGATGACACCGATACCGGGTTTCTCGGCCCACCAAATCAGGCAGATTTCGCGCATGCCTTCGTGTGTGCAAGCCTTGGATTCCCACCACTGCCAGAGAGCCTCGTCCTCGGTGGCCTCCATGCCGTAGAGCCCTGCGGGTTTGATCTGGCCGAAGCGATCATAGTCGAGTAGTTTCGGGTCAACAGGTGGCTGAGAAGTTAGGCCGTCACGGTAACAACGGCAGGCGACGAAGGCTTCGTGCTCGCTCATTCTCCATCACCCACGAACCAGAGTTAGTGTGACAGTCGCAATACCAGTGACAGCCGCAACGACAGTCGCCCAGCCGAAGAATTTATTCCAGTTCGCGGTGTTCTTATTTGAAGCGTTTCCTTCCTGAACTGCCGATACGAGCTGCCCAAGGTGGGTGACCATCTGCGGAAAGTACCTCGTAACCTCTTCGCGAATTTCATCTGCTTGTTCTTCATTTGCTTCTTCAATTTCAGAAGCGGTCAGCTCCGGCAGATCGGGTGCGGCGTAGTCCAGCAGCGCCGGAGCATGTCGCGCACCTGACGAGCGTGCGGGTGGTGCAGGTCGAGACGGAACTGCGCGACCGCATCACCGCCCGCATACCTGACCGTGAGCCGGAGCATGCTGACGTGCGCAAGCACTCGGCCGCACTCGGGCAGCGCCTCGACGCTGGCCAGCTCGACGCGGCTGCAGCGGTCGCCTCGCACGATCCGTTGGTGATCGTGGAGGGCGCAGCGGGCGCGGGCAAGACCACGATGCTCGCCACCGCGATCCGCGCCGCTGAGCAGCGCGGCGGCTGGGTACGGGTGGTTGCGCCGACCAAGCGTGCCGCCGAGGTCGCGCACCAGGAACTCGGCGTGCCCGCCGAATCGGTCGCCGCCCTCGTTCAGGCGCACGGGTGGCGGTGGAACACTGACGGCGTATGGACACGCCTTGCTGTAGGCGACAGCGAGCCCGCGACCGGCGCAACCTACACTGGTCCACCGCGCGACGCGCAGTTGCGTCGTGGTGAGCGGATCGTCGTGGACGAGGCCGGGATGCTCGACCAAGACACCGCACTCGCCCTGTTCACCGTCGCAGCGGAGACGGGCGCAACGCTCGCGCTGGTCGGGGATCGCGCGCAACTGCCCGCAGTCGGCAGAGGCGGCGTATTGGACATGTCCGCGCAACTCCGGGGCCTTACATTCGACATGGCCGAGGTACACCGCTTCACAGACCCGACCTACGCAGAAGTCACCGTGCAGATGCGCGACCGCCGCAACCCCGCCCAGGTGTTCGACCGGCTACGCGAACTCGGGCTGATCCGGCTCCACGCCGATGCCGACGAGCTGCGCGAAGACCTCGCCACCAGCAGACACGACGGCGACGCCGTCACCGTCGCATCGAATGACGAGGCGGCCCGGCTGAATGATCGCATCCGAGACGAACGCACCCGCGCAGGCGTCGTCGACGACACCACCACAGCGAGCGGCAGCGACGGTCTGAGCATCGGGCGCGGTGACCTGATCCAGACCCGCAAGAACAGCACCGACCTGGGCGTGGCGAACCGGCAACAGTGGATCGTCCAACAAGTCGAGCAGGACGGCTCGCTGTGGGTGCGCGACGCGCACAGTAACCGTAAACGCGAACACTCGATCCACCTACCTGCCGAGTATGTGCGCGAGCACGCCCATCTTGCCTATGCCGCGACTGCTTACGGGGTGCAGGGCGTGACCGTGCCCGCCTCGCACACCGTCCTCACTGAGAGCATGGGCGGCGCGGCGGTGTACGTCGGTATGACCCGAGGCCGCGAGATAAATACCCTGCATGTTGTCGCTGACGATATGGCCGACGCACGGGCACAGTTCATCGAAGCGATGGAACGTGACCGGGCAGATCGCGGCCTTGCAGATGCGACCGAGCGCGCAGCCGAGGCGGTGCGCGGCCTCGTGAGCGACGGTCCCGTGAAGCTCGTAAGTGATGAGGTTGCCCGTCTCTTGCGCGAGGCCGAGCGCGCCGAACGAAAGGCCGAGAAGTGGGAGCAACTTGCGGAAGGCCTCAACCAGCAGCGCACCAGCCACAAGGCGCAGGACGAGAAGAACGCCGAGACGATCCGCGCCGCCGAGACTCGCGCAGCCCAGGCCCGCGCCGAGGTCGTCGCGGAGTTGGTGCCGCAGGCCGTCGAGGACGGCGGAACCTACCTTGCCGCAGTCGCCGCCGAGAGCACCGCATTGGATCGGCTGGCAACGTCGCGCAGGTTCGCGCGACGCAGAGCACGGCAGGAGCACCAGGCTACAACCGAGCACACCCGCGCGGCACGCGAGCAAGTGCGCGACACCTGGGGAATGCCACCGCGCCACGGCGACAGCCTCACCGGCTGGGCGACCATCGCCGCCGAGCGGCGTGCCGAGGACGACCCGCGCGTGCTCGATGCCGCCCGCACTCTCGCTTCTGCACGGACGGAGCTGGCGGCGCTCAAGGATCGGCACGACCGCGAACGCCTCACGCTACTCGCGCAAGAGCTGGGAGCCGAACGGGTGCGCCGTGACCCGATACGTGCCAGGTTCATCCGCCCCGAGCGTGAAGCCCGTGACGCGCACGCACAGGCGACGGAGACCCACCGCGAAGTCGAGAGACTACGGGCCCTGCCGCCCAGGGAAGCCGCCGCACTGATTGAAGCGAAGCGTGCAGCGGCGGAACAGGCGCGAGAACTCGTTGCAGACCGAGTGCGACGGTTGCGCGGCGCAACCAACCGAGAACCTTCGAGCGCGCAGTCTCGACGCGATGATCCTGGTCTCGGGCTGTAATCAGTGCTCAGTCGAGACTATCGAGGATCAGAGCCTCGTAGTCGCTTCCACCGTAGTAGACGCCATGAATCTCGACCTCATTGTCGGTGACTAGGAACGCGATCATCGCTCGTCGACGGAACCCGATCACTCGCATTCCGGGCGTTAGGTCATCCCGAGCACGGCCCCGGAGGGGGAAGTCTGCCAGATCGTCGCAATAGTCATAGATCGAGAGTACGAATCGCTGTGCGATTTCCGGCCCAGCCTCACCTGCGATCCAATCGTAGATCGCGCGTAACTGTCTATGGGCACGTGGTGAGTAGACGACCTGATGCGTCACGAGGAGCTGTCTGCAAGGCGCTCGGCATGCCAGCGGGAGAGCTCGGCGCGCATCTCCTCTGAGCTGATGGCCCGCGAGGGATCGGCGCGCAGCTCTTCGACGGAGGCGATGACCTCTGTGCGCAGCCAGTTCTCGACCGCTTCGTCGCGCGCGAACAGTGCGCGCAAGCCATCGCGCACGACCTCGCTCTCGCTGGCGTATGCGCCGGACGCGACGCGCTCTTTGAGGGCGTCCGCCATGCTGTTGGGGAGAGTGATGCTGAGCTGCTTCGTGGTGCGCATGATCGGGCCTCGCTTTCGATATGACTCAATCCTATCCAAGAGTATCCAAGCCTGCCGATAATCTTCCCCGAATTCGGGGGCGAGGTCGCACTTTCAGCCGGTCTGATTATGGCGCCGAGCAAGCCCAGTGCGGGAAGCCAGCCAGGTAGTGTGTTCGCGGCTGATTGCTTCCTCTGCATCCGCGACCACCATTGACCAACTTGACTCGTCAACTCCACGCAACTTATCTGCTTGGATGGCTAGTTCTTTTGCGGCGACGGAATATGCGGAAGCTAGAGGGGAGTACTGCTTAACTGCGACCCATGCAGCACCGGCTGCAATAGCGGCACCGAGGAGGCCTGCAAGATCCACTGGCCAGTCGCCGATTAGTCGCCCGAGCGCCAACGTGACCGCGAGAATTTCGGTCAGAATTAGTATCACGCGCCATGTATAGGAGCGATTTCTGTTGAACTGAGATTTCTTGGCGTACCATTCCTGCTGATCCTTCGTGCGTCCCTCAATATACGAAGTCCGGCGCGTCGTGAATGGCTGAATGCGTAGTTGATTCATGGCTTGTGTAACAACCAGATTCTCACCCCCGAAAGCAACTCGATCTGAGAGCTCATTTGTCACGGAATCTATTCGTTGGCGTAATGCGTCACCAGCCTCGCGCTCGGTGAGGGTTTGAGGGAACGGATCGGCGCAAACTGAGTAGCGCCAGGCCAAGGTCTTTACTGACTCAGCAACTGCTCGGCCGTCATACCAGGCACGCTCCGGTTGAAAAGTCCAAGAGAGTATTTCGCTCACTAGTGCCAGGGAGAAGCCGGCAAGGATGGGTCTGATGTAGGAACAGGTGACAGTTCCAGTTAGGCCGCGAGGGCCAGGTCTTCGTTCATGATGGTCTCGAACTCGATGGGCGTCAAACGGCCCAGGCGGGCCTGACGACGCCGGCGGTGATACG
>NZ_JAGDYL010000010.1 GCF_017565705.1 Leucobacter ruminantium | reverse complement strand
CGACTTCAAACGGTCATGTGGATGAGGTTTGGCATAAGCGTAAGTAACGATGTTCGCGTCTGCTTTGTGGTTCTTGACGTACGGCCACAACCCCTTCACCGTGTGTGGGGTTGGGTATGTCAATAGTGTTTCGGTGGTTATAGCGTCAGGGAAACGCCCGGTCACATTCCGAACCCGGAAGCTAAGGCTGACAGCGCTGATGGTACTGCGAGGGGGACCTCGTGGGAGAGTAAGACACCGCCGAACTTTCTTTAGGGGGGCCCTCACCAGGTTACTGGTGAGGGCCTTCCGCATTTCCCGGGAACGTTATCCTCCTGGGGGTCTCGGCCTCTGATGGTTCGACCCGGCTGCGCCTCGCCAGGTCAGCAGAAGTGAGCGACGCGCCGCCTTCCCGGCCGACCGGTGCTGGGAACCGCCGGTCCGGTAGAATATCGGGAGAAGCCGAACGACGACCGGAAGAGGGCCGCCTATGGGTGCGATGATGGGGATTCTCCTCATTCTCGCGCTCGTCTCTCTGATCGTTCACCCCCTGATCCGACGATTCGGCCGTGTGATGTTCGGGGTGCTCTCCGCACTCATGGCATCCGTGTTCGCGGGGTTCGTGCTGCTCTCTCAGGCCGTGTTCTCCGGCGACGTGCTCGTGGAGGCGCACGAGTGGATTCCTCAGCTCGGGGTCACCCTGACGTTGCGGCTCGATCCCGTCTCCGCGCTCTTCGCGCTGCTCGTCACCGGAGCGGGCGCGCTGGTGCTGCTCTACTGCGCCAACTACTTCGAGGACGGAGAGGCCGGCCTGCCGAGATTCGGTGGCGTCTTCATGGGCTTCGCGACCTCGATGCTGGGTCTCGTCCTCGCCGACGACGTCTACCTGCTCTTCATCTTCTGGGAAGCGACGACGATCTTCTCCTTCCTGCTGATCGGCCACATCACCAGGCTCCGCACCGCCAACGCCGCGGCCCTGCAGGCGCTCATGGTCACCACCCTCGGTGGCCTCGCGATGCTCGTCGGTCTCGTGCTGCTCGCCGTCGACTCCGGCACCTCGCTGCTCTCGGAGATCATCGCCGACCCCCCGAGCGGTCCGCTCGCGACCGTCGCGGTCTACCTGCTGCTCGCGGGAGCGCTCTCCAAGTCGGCGATCTTTCCCTTCCACTTCTGGCTTCCCGGGGCCATGGCCGCTCCGACACCGGTCAGCGCCTATCTGCACGCGGCAGCGATGGTGAAGGCGGGCGTCTACCTCATCGCTCGCATCGTGCCCGGTTTCGGCGACGTCCCGGGGTTCCGAGAGACCCTCGTCGTGCTCGGCGCGATCACGATGATCCACGGCGGCATCCGCGCGCTCAAGCAGTACGACATCAAGCTCATCGTGGCGCACGGCACGGTGAGCCAGCTCGGGCTCCTGATGATGGTCTTCGGCGTGGCCGATCCGAGCTCTTCCTTCGCAGGCTTCGCGCTGCTCTTCGCCCACGCCCTGGCCAAGGCCCCCCTCTTCCTGGCCGTCGGCATCATCGACCACTCGACCGGCACCCGTGATCTGCGCCGCCTGTGCGGCCTGGGGCGCCGCATGCCCGTGCTCGCCCTCCTGACGACGCTCGCCGCGGCGTCGATGGCGGGCCTGCCGCCCTTCATCGGCTTCGTCGCGAAGGAGGCGGCGTTCACCGAACTGCTCGAGATCGGGAAGACCTCTCCGATCGCCTATCTCGCCTTCGCCGTCGCGGTCGTCGGCAGCATGCTGACGGTCGCGTACATGGGTCGCCTGCTCTGGGGCGCCTTCGCCGACAAGCCGGGCACCGAGGCCTGCGCGATGGTGCACCGTCCCGAGCCCGGTATCATGGCGGCGCCGGTCGCCTTCGTCGCGCTCACGCTGCTCGGGGGCCTGCTCGCGCCCGCCATCGATCCTCTGCTGCAGCAGACAGTGGACGGGGGAGCGGAGCACCTCGCCCTGTGGCACGGTTTCACCCCGGCCCTCGGCGCATCGGTGCTCGTGATCGTGGCGGGCTTCGGCCTTGCGGTGCTCTTCTCACGGGTGCGGCAGCTGCTGCCGTCGCCGCCGGAGCGCTTCTCGGCTTCGCACGCCTACTGGGTGCTCACCCACTGGCTCGACACACTCGCCGTGCGTATCACCTCGCTCACGCAGCGCGGTTCGCTGCCCTTCTACCTGGCGGTCATTCTCATCGTGATGGTGCTCGTGCTCGGCGGCACGGCGCTGTGGTCCGGTGTGCGGCCCGCACACTTCGAGCTGAGCACCTCGCTCGCGGAGTGGCCGATAGCCGTCGTCATGATCATCGCCGCGATCTTCTCGCTCCGTGCGCGCACGCGCTTCCAATCGGTCGTGCTCGTCGGCGTGACCGGTTACGGGATGGCGGCGCTCTTCGCTACCCACGGCGCTCCGGATCTCGCCCTCACCCAGGCGCTCGTCGAGACGGTGACGCTCATCGCCTTCGTACTGGTGATCCGCCGCCTCCCACAGCGTCTCGGCAAGCCGGCCGCCCTGCGCGTGCGCTGGATCAGGATCGTTATCGGCGCCGCCGTCGGCCTCGTGCTCGGCGGAGTCGCGCTGATCGCGCTCGGCGCTCGGGTCGCGGACCCGATATCCCTCCGGCTTCCCGAGCTCGCCTACCGCGGCGGCCACGGGCACAACGTCGTGAACGTCATGCTCGTCGACATCCGCGGTTGGGACACGATGGGGGAGCTCTCCGTGATCCTCGCCGCGGCGACCGGCGTCGCGTCACTCGTGTTCCTCAACACCCGCGCGGACCTGCGGCCCAAGCTCAGCCGCCGCGCTGCGCGCACGCAGGCGCGCGACCACCTCCTGCGCGTGGTCGACCCGAACGATCCGACGCGTCGCGTCACCTGGCTGCTCGCCGGCCGTCACCTGAACCCGTCGCGCCGGTCGATCCTGCTCGAGGTGGTCGTGCGCCTCATCTTCCACGCGCTCATCATCCTCTCCGTCTACCTGCTGCTCACGGGCCACAACACCCCGGGCGGAGGCTTCGCGGGCGGTCTTGTCGCGGGCCTCGCCCTTGTCGCCCGCTACCTGGCGGGCGGGCGGTACGAACTCGGCGCCACCGTTCCGCTCGATGCCGGACGCATCCTCGGCACGGGTCTGGCACTCGCGGTGCTGATGGCGCTCGTCCCGATGCTGTTCGGACAGTCGGCGCTCGCCTCGGCCTGGGTCGATGTCGACCTCGGGCCGTTCGGATCCCTTCCCCTCGTGACCTCGACGCTCTTCGACATCGGCGTCTACCTCGTCGTGTTCGGTCTCATTCTCGACGTGCTCCGCAGTCTCGGAGTGGAGATCGACGAGCACGAGGAGGCCGAGGTCGCGGCGTTCGAAGAGGAGGAGGTGCGCGCCCGATGACGACCATGCCCCTCATCCTCGTCGCCGTGATGGTGGTGCTCTACGCCTGCGGCGTGTACCTCATGCTCGACCGCACGCTGACCCGCGTGCTGCTCGGGTTCCTGCTCGTCGGCAACGCGACGAACCTGTTGATCTTCCTGATGTCGGGCGGCTTCGGAGCCGCGCCGATCTCGGGGGAGACCTCCGCCGAGCAGATGAGCGACCCGCTGCCGCAGGCGTTCATCCTGACGGCGATCGTGATCACCTTCGGCGTCAGCGCGTTCCTGCTCGCGCTCATCTACCGCTCCTGGAGGCTCGCCCACGACCGCGACGACACCGTGCGCGACGACGAGGCCGACGTCGAGCTCGCGACCACCGAGGCGCTCACCACGGTCGAGGTCACGGACGAGGACATCGAGGAGACGCCCGAGACCTCCTCCGACGACTCGGATGATCCAGACGACTCCGACGACCGGGATGACCCCGACGACTCCGACAGCTCCGAGCGGGCCGAAAACACCCGCGGCTCGGCCGCCCCCGACGCCGAGGAGACGACCCGATGACCGCGCTCGTCCCCCTCATCGTGCTGCTGCCGCTGGTCGGCGCGGCGCTGGCTCTCGCCGTGCCCGGGCATCGCTACGTGCAGCAGGGCATCACGCTCGTCGCGCTCAGCGGCGCCGTCGTGCTGAGCGGCGCACTCATGTGGCTCGTCGATGCGCACGGCACCCTCGTCATGGAGGTCGGCGGCTGGGCGGCGCCCTTCGGCATCGCGCTGGTCGTCGACAGGGTCTCGGCGCTCATGCTCACGGTCTCCTCGGTGGTGCTGCTCGGCGTCTTCCTGTTCTCGATCGGCCAGCGTCTCGCGGACGGAGACGAGGACACCCCGGTCTCGATCTACTACCCGACCTATCTCGTGCTGGGCGCGGGCGTCTTCAACGCGTTCATCGCCGGCGATCTGTTCAACCTCTACGTCGGCTTCGAGATCCTGCTCGTGGCGAGCTACGTGCTCATCACCCTCGGCGGCACCTCGCAGCGCATCCGCGCGGGCGTCACCTACGTCATCGTCTCGCTCGTGTCCTCGGTGCTCTTCCTCGCGGCCATCGCGCTCATCTACGGTGCGACGGGCACCGTGAACATGGCGCAGCTGACGGTCCGCATCGCCGAGCTGCCCTCCGAGGTGCAGCTGCTGCTGAACCTGGCGCTGCTCATCGCGTTCGGCATCAAGGCCGCGATCTTCCCGCTCTCGTTCTGGCTGCCCGACTCCTACCCGACAGCGCCCGCGCCCGTGACCGCGGTCTTCGCGGGTCTCCTCACGAAGGTCGGCGTCTACGCGATCATCCGCAGTCAGACCCAGCTCTTCCCGCACTCGAGCGTCGATTCGCTGCTGCTGGTCATCGCGGGGCTCACACTCGTCGTCGGCATCCTCGGCGCCGTGTCGCAGCTCGACATCAAGCGTCTGCTGTCGTTCACGCTCATCAGCCACATCGGCTACATGATCTTCGGCATCGGCATGGCCAACGCCGCGGGCTTCGCCGCGACCATCTACTACATCGCCCACCACATCATCGTGCAGACCACGCTGTTCCTCGCGGTCGGCCTGATCGAGCGCCAGGGCGGCACGACCTCCCTCTCCGATCTCGGCGGCATGCTGCGCACGGCCCCAGTGATCGCGGTGCTGTTCTTCATCCCGATGCTCAATCTGGGAGGGATCCCTCCGTTCTCGGGCTTCATCGGAAAGGTCGGCCTCTTCACGGTCGCGGCCGATCTCGCCACGCCGGGGGCCTACTGGCTCATCGGCATCGGCGCGCTCGTGTCGCTGCTCACCCTCTACGCGCTCGCACGGGCGTGGGTGCTCGCCTTCTGGCGCCCCCGCAAGCGCTCGGGGGAGGCGGCGAAGGGCGCGGCTCCGAGCGCCGAGGCCGTCATGCTGCGCGAGCGGGAGGAGGCGCTGTTCGAACATCTTCACGACGCGCCCGATGCGCCCCCGCAGCAGGAGCAGAAGTCGATCCCTCGCTTGATGGTGAGCGCGACGGCCGGCATGGTCGCGGTGAGCATCGCCCTCACCGTGTTCGCAGGTCCGCTCTTCGCGTACTCGACGCGCGCGGGCGAGGATCTCGCCGACCCCGGCCGCATCGTGGACGCCGTGCTGGGGGAGACGCCGGGCGATCTCGGCGGCGGCAGCGGCGACACGTCGACTGAACCGACGGGGGAGCGCTATGAGTGAGACCTCGCGCCAGGCACCGCGGACCGCGCGCCGCCTCGAGTGGGGCGTGCGGCTGCACGAGCTGCCGCTGCTCTTCGGTCTCGTGCTGCTGTGGACCATGCTGTGGCGGGAGATCTCGCCTCTCTCGGTGGTGAGCGGCTTCGTCGTCGCGATCGTCGCGATGCGCGTCTTCTACCTGCCGCCAGTCGAGCTCGCCGGGCGGTTCAACCCCTGGTACGCGCTGCGGTATCTCGGCTACTTCCTATGGAACCTCATGCTCGCCTCGTGGCAGGTGGCGTGGCTCGCCGTGCGTCCGGGGGAACCGCCGAAGACGTCGATCATCGCCGTACGCCTGCGCACGCGATCCGACTTCATCCTCACGATGGTGGGGCTGACGATCTCGCTGATCCCCGGATCCCTCGTCGCCGAGGTCGATCGCTTCGCTTCGACCCTGTACCTGCATGTGATCAATACGCCGACGCAACGGGAGATCCGCGCGATGCGCCGCAACGTGCGCCAGATCGAGCGGCTGCTCGTCCTGACGCTCGGCTCGAAGCAGGAAGTGAGGGGGTACGCATGAGCATGCTGATGACCTCGCTCGTCATCGCAGCCGGAGTCGGCCTCACGGCGACGGCTCTCGCGGCGATCGTGCGGGTGGTGCGCGGTCCGACGATCCTCGACCGCATGATCGCCTCCGACGTGCTGCTGACCACGCTGATGCTCGCGGTCGGCGCGGACATGGTGGTGCGGGGCCACACCGACAGCATCCCGCTCATGACCGTGATCGCGGCGACGGCGACGTTCGCGACGATCGTGGTGGCGCGCTTCGTCAAGCGTCGCGCCGGGCAGCCGGCGATCCCGGAGTCGGAGGAGGGAGCCGGGCATGTTTGAGCAGATCCTCGACCTCGCGGCTGTCGTCTGCGTGTTCCTCGCGGCCGTGCTGTCGGTCGCGGCCGGTGTCGGCCTGCTGCGCTTCCGCGATGCGCTCAGCCGCCTGCATGCGGCGACCAAGCCGCAGATCTTCGGTCTGCTGCTGATCATCGCGGCCATCGCCCTCGACCAGCGGTCCGTCTCGACACTGCTCGCGCTCGTGCCGGTCTTCGTCTTCCAGTCGCTCACGGCGCCGGTGGCGGCTCACATGGTCGGGCGGGCCGCGTACCGCACCGGGCAGCTCGACACCTCGACCCTCGTGGTCGACGAGCTGCGCCCCGCGATCGAGCGCAGCGACACCGGAATGCGCTGAGCGGATCCGCGAGGGATCCGCTCAGCGCGTCGAGATCCGATCCCGCGCCCGTCAGATCTCCGCGAGGAAGCGGCGATACGCGGGAACGGTGAGGAAATCGGGGAAGGCGTCGCCCGTCGCGACCTCGGAGAAGATCTCGGCCGCCTCGTCGAAGCGGTCGCCCTGCGTGCGCTCGACGCTCGCGAGCGTCTCCTCGACGAGCTCCGCCACGCGCTCCCGGGTGATCGGCTCGCCGTCCTCGGTCGTGCGGTCCTGGTGGATCCACTGCCAGATCTGCGAGCGGCTGATCTCCGCCGTCGCGGCGTCCTCCATCAGGCCGTCGATCGCCACGGCCCCGAGCCCCCGCAGCCAGGCCTCGATGTAGCGGATCGCGACCGAGACGTTGTCGCGCAGCCCTGCCGAGGTGATGCGTCCGTCGAAGCGCAGCTCGAGCAGTTCGGCGGCGATGACGTGCACGTCCTCGCGCAGGCGGTCGAGCTGGTGCGGCCGCTCGCCGAGCACGGCGTCGAACTCGGCGCGCGCCGTCGGGATGAGGTCGGGGTGGGCGACCCAGGTGCCGTCGAAGCCGTCGCCGGCCTCGCGGTGCTTGTCGGAGCGCACGCGCTCGACGGCGCGCTCGGTGGCCTCGGGATCGCGCCGGTTCGGGATGAAGGCGCTCATGCCGCCGATCGCGTAGGCGCCCCGCTTGTGGCAGGTGCGCACGAGCAGTTCGGTGTAGGCGCGCATGAAGGGCACCGTCATGCTCACCTGACCGCGGTCGGGGAGCACGTAGTCGGCGCCGCGGCTGCGGAGCGTCTTGATGATCGAGAAGATGTAGTCCCATCGCCCGGCGTTGAGGCCGGCGACGTGATCCCTCATCGCGTAGAGGATCTCCTCCATCTCGAAGGCGGCGGGCAGCGTCTCGATGAGCACCGTCGCGCGGATGGTGCCGCGGTCGAGGCCGAGTGCATCCTCGGTGAACGCGAACACGTCGTCCCAGAGCTTCGCCTCCTCGCTCGACTCGAGCTTCGCGATGTAGAAGTAGGGGCCGCGGCCGCGCTCGACGAGCTCGCGCGCGTTGTGGAAGGCGTAGAGCCCGAAGTCGACGAGGCTGCCCGATGCGGCCGTCTCGCGCCCCCGAGCGTCGACGAAGCGCAGGTGCAGCTCGGGGAGGTGCCAGCCGCGCGGTCGCATCACGATCGTGGGCGTGCGCTCCGCGGTGACCCGGTAGTGCTTACCCTCGGGGCTCGTGTACTCGAGACGCTCGCGGATGGCGTCGTAGAGCGACAGCTGACCGCCGATCACGTTCTCCCAGGTGGGACTCGTCGCGTCCTCCTGGTCGGCGAGCCAGACGCGCGCGCCCGAGTTCAGCGCATTGATCGTCATCTTCGGATCGGTGGGACCCGTGATCTCGACCCGGCGATCCTCGAGCCCGGGGCCCGCGCCCGCGACGCGCCAGTCGGGATCCTCGCGGATCGCGCGGGTATCGTCGCGGAAGCCGAGATCCCTCCCGTTCCCGATCTCGTACTGCCTGCGGTGACGCGCCGCGAGGCGCTCGTGGCGCTCTCCCGCGAAGCGGCGGTGCAGTTCGGCGAGGAAGGCGAGGGCCTCGGGCGTGAGGATCTCGTCGCCGCGCTCGAGCGGGCGGCCGAGCACCTCGATGCGAGCCTCTGCAGTGGGGGTGTCGGTCATGGTGCTCATCAGTGGAACTGCCCCTCCTCGGTCGAGCCCACGAGGGCGAGGGTGGAGGCGTCGGGGTTGAGCGCCGTCGAGATGGCGTCGAAGTAGCCGGTGCCGACCTCACGCTGGTGCTTGGTGGCCGTGTAGCCGCGGGCTTCGTCGGCGAACTCGCGCTCCTGCAGTTCGACGTAGGCCGACATGCCGTTGCGGGCATAGCCGTGGGCGAGGTCGAACATCGACGAGTTGAGGGCGTGGAAGCCGGCGAGGGTGATGAACTGGAAGGTGAAGCCCATGGCGCCGAGCTCGCGCTGGAACTTCGCGATCGTGTCGTCGTCGAGATGCTTCTTCCAGTTGAACGACGGCGAGCAGTTGTAGGCCAGCATCTGGTCGGGGAACTCGGCCTTCACGCCCTCGGCGAAGCGCTTCGCGAGCTCGAGATCGGGGGTGCCCGTCTCCATCCAGATGAGATCGGAGTAGGGGGCGTAGGCCTTCGCCCTGGCGATGCACGGGGCGAGACCGTTGGTGACCTTGTAGAAGCCCTCTGCGGTGCGCTCGCCGGTGACGAAGGGGCGGTCGCGCTCATCGACGTCGCTCGTGATGAGGGTCGCGGCCTCCGCGTCGGTGCGCGCCACGATGACGCTCGGCACGCCGGCCACGTCGGCCGCGAGGCGAGCCGCGTTCAGCGTGCGGACGTGCTGCTGCGTGGGGATGAGCACCTTGCCGCCGAGGTGGCCGCACTTCTTCTCGCTGGCGAGCTGATCCTCCCAGTGCACGCCGGCGGCGCCGGCGCCGATCATCGACTTCATGAGCTCGTAGGCGTTGAGGGGCCCGCCGAAGCCGGCCTCCGCGTCGGCGACGATCGGCACGAGCCAGTCCTCGACGGTCTGAATGCCCTCGGCGTGCTCGATCTGGTCGGCGCGCAGGAGCGCGTTGTTGATGCGCCGGACTACCTGGGGCACCGAGTTCGCGGGGTAGAGCGACTGGTCGGGATAGGTCTGGCCCGCGAGGTTCGCGTCGGCCGCGACCTGCCAGCCGGAGAGGTAGATGGCCCGGAGTCCGGCCTTGACCTGTTGCACGGCCTGGTTGCCTGTGAGGGCGCCGAGTGCGTTGGTGTAGCCGCCCTCGGGAGCCTCGGCGGTGAGTTGCGCCCAGAGCTTCTCGGCTCCCCGCCTGGCGAGCGTGTGCTCCTCCTGCACCCGCCCCCTGAGCCTGACGACGTCTTCGGCCGAGTAATCCCGGGTGATGCCCTCCCAGCGGGGGTCGTTCTCCCAGTCCCAGGAGAGCTGCTCTGCTGCGTCCGTTGCGTTCATCGTGACTCCAATGTCCTGCGCCGTTCGGCGTGTATGAGTGGGGTAGTTCCATCATGGGTGGCCTCGAGTGCCGCTCATCGTGGGTTTCGGGGGTGAAGTTCACGGAAATTTCTGCTTGTCGGAAGAACACCGTTCTGGCACGATATGGTCCATGACTTCGCAGCAGATCTCACCTGGGCGCGTCGATACGGCGGGGGAGGAGTCCGAGGTCGCGGGCGACGCCCTCACCCTCGGACGCCGCATCCGCGCGCGCCGCACCCGCCTCGGCATGACTCTCGAACAGCTCGCCGCGGCCGTCGACCGGGCGCCCTCGCAGCTCTCCGCGATCGAGAACGGGCGCCGCGAGCCGCGCCTGCCGCTGCTGCGATCCCTCGCGCAGGCGCTGGGGTCGACGGTGGACGAGCTGCTCCTCGACGAGGCCCCGGACGAGCGCGCCGCGCTCGAGATCGCGGTCGAGCGCGCGCAGCGAGGAGCCGTCTTCCGCACGCTCGGCATCCCTCCGATCCGGGTGTCGAAGGCGACGAGCGATGACACGCTGCGCACGGTGCTCGGGCTGCACCGCGAGGTGGAGCGGCTGCACGGCGAGCGCGCGGCGACGCCCGAGGAGGCCAGGCGCGCCAACACCGAGCTGCGCGCCCAGATGCGCGTTGCGGGCAACTACTTCGCCGATCTCGAGCGCGAGGCCGTCGCGCTGCTCGAGAGCGTGGGCTACGCCGGCGGGCCGGTCTCCCAGCAAGTGATCTCGAGCATCGCCGAACGGCTGGGGTTCAGCCTGCACTACGTCTCCGACCTGCCCCACTCCACGCGCTCGGTGATCGACCGCCGCAACGGCCGCGTCTACCTCGGCAGCGGGCTGCCGTCGCGCGACGCGCGGGCCCCGATCCTGCGGGCGCTCGCGAGCCTGGTCTGCGGCCACGAGGAGCCGCGCAGCTACGGCGACTTCCTGCGCCAGCGGGTCGAGGCGAACTACCTGGCCGGTGCTGTGCTGCTGCCCGAGGCCTCGGCGGTCGATCTGCTCTCGGAGGCGAAGCGGCAGCGGCAGATCTCGATGGAGGATCTGCGCGATGCCTTCGCGGTCTCGTACGAGATGGCGGCCCACCGCTTCACGAACCTCGCGACCGAGCGCCTCGGTCTGCAGGTGCACTTCATGAAGGCCCACGAGTCGGGCACTCTCATCAAGGCATACGAGAACGACGGCGTGCGCTTCCCGTCCGACGCGCTCGGCAATCTCGAGGGATCGACCGTCTGCCGCAACTGGACCGCGCGCACCGTGTTCGGGCAGCCCGATCGCTTCAACCCCTGGTACCAGTACACCGATATGGCATCGGGGGGCACCTACTGGTGCACCTCGCGCGTCGAGAAGGCGAAGGAGGGGCTCTACTCGGTGAGTGTGGGCGTGCGCTTCGAGGACGTGCGGTGGTTCCGCGGTCGCGAGACGCACCACCGCACGCGCTCCAACTGCCCGGACGAACGGTGCTGCAGGCGCGCATCGGACGACCTCGCGGGCAAGTGGCAGGGGGCCGCCTGGCCGGAGGCAGCGACGCCGACGAGTCTGCTCGCAGCGCTCCCGACGGGCACCTTTCCCGGCGTCGATGCGCACGAGGTGTACGAATTCCTGGAGGCGCACGAGCTGGGGCGCTGAGCGAGACCTGGATTTCGCCCGGCGGAGGTGCGAACGCCCGCTCGGCTGCGCTACCGTAGTGGGACCGGGGCTATGGTCCCCGCATACCCGAGAGCAGGGATGGGAGAGGAAGTGAACGCCGAGAACCGGGCCCGCCGCGCCGATAACACCGAGGTGCGCGCCACCCAGCAGTTCCGCGACGATCTGAACTCGATGATCCGCGCGAAGGCGACCGATCTGTCGGTCGACGAGCGCGAGGCCGTCGAGGCGCTGCCGTCGGGTGCCGCCCTCCTCGTCGTGCGCCGCGGTCCCGACCTGGGCGCGCGCTTCCTGCTCGATCAGGATGTCACGGTCGCGGGTCGTCACCCGGCCGTAGACATCTTCCTCGACGACGTGACCGTGTCGCGCCGTCACGCCGAGTTCCACCGCAGGGGCACGTCGTTCTCGGTGGTCGACCTCGGCTCGCTGAACGGCACGTACTGCGATGGAGAGCGCATCGACGGAGAGCTCGCGCTCGAAGACGGCATGGAGGTGCAGGTGGGCAAGTTCCGCTTCACCTTCTTCGGCTCGCGCTTCGACCTTCCCGCAGAGGGCTGACGTGGCGGCGGTCAACGCGCGCCAGTCTCCCTCGGGCCTGCTCAGCATCGGGCAGGTGCTCGCCAGGCTGCAGGACGACTTCGCCGATCTCACGCCGTCGAAGCTCCGCTTCCTCGAGGAGCAGGGACTCGTGACGCCGGAGCGGACGAAGTCGGGGTATCGCAAGTTCTCGCAGGAGCACATCGAGCGGTTGCGCCTGATCCTCACGCTGCAGCGGGACCACTATCTCCCGCTCAAGGTCATCGCCGAGGTCCTCGAGGAGCTCGATGCCGGTCGCGACCCCATCATCCCCGGCGCCGCCCCGCGCAGCGCCTCGAGCGTGCTGTCGCCCAAGCACGTGCTGAGCGGCGACGAGTTGCGCCGCGCGACCGGTGCGAGCCCCCGCTTCCTCGGCGAAGCGATCGCGGCCGGGCTCCTTCCGGCGGCCGAGGTGTTCCCGCACGACGCGGTCGCACAACTGACGGCGCTGCTGAAGCTGGCGGAGCGGGGCATCACCCCACGCCACCTGCGCGCGCTCCGCGTCGCGGCCGAGCGCGACGCGGATCTCGTCTCGCACGCGGTGTCGACGCGCGGTGTGAAGAGCAGCACCCCCGCGGGGGTCGAGGACTCGCTGGAGATCGCCGGATACCTCGAAACCGTGCGCTCCGGCGTGTTGCGGAGGCGCTTCAGCGCCCAGTGACGAGGCCGGAATCGGCGTGTTTTCAACCTTAAAGTTCAAGTTGAGGTCGACACGCGGAAAATGACCTTCCGCGGTCGTTGCACGGGTGCGACCGGCTCGGTACGGTTGTTGAAGTCCGGCGCGCTCCGCGCCGGCTGAGAAAGGACGCGCATGGAGACCCCCGAGCAGACCCCCGGCGGCGAGAAGATCTCCATCGACCCCGAGCTGCTGTTCGACGACGGTCTGCCGAAGCCGAACCAGAACGGCGGTTTCAAGGGCGCGACCGCGGCCCGCGCGGCCGGCATCAGCTACCGCCAGCTCGACTACTGGGCGCGTACCGGCCTCGTCGAGCCGACAGTGCGCGGCGCGGCCGGCTCGGGCTCGCAGCGCCTCTACGGCTTCCGCGACATCCTCGTACTGAAGCTCGTGAAGCGCCTCCTCGATACAGGCATCTCGCTGCAGCAGATCCGCACCGCCGTCGCGCAGCTCCACGAGGCGGGCGTGCACGATCTCTCCCAGACGACCCTCATGAGCGACGGCGCGAGCGTCTATCTCTGCACCACGGGCGACGAGGTCATCGACCTCGTGAGCCGGGGGCAGGGCGTCTTCGGCATCGCCGTCGGCAAGGTGCTGCGCGAGGTCGAGACCTCGCTCGTCGACATGGACGACCACCGGCAGGATGCATCGGGCGACGACGAGCTGGCCGCACGTCGCTCCGCGCGGAAGAAGATCTCCTGACCGGGCCATCCCGGACGGAACGGCCCCCGATCCCAAGCCTGCTGGCGAGGGATCGGGGGCCGTTCTCGTCGCATCGAGTGCGGAAGCGCGTTCAGTCCTCTGAGACCGCGGCGGTGCGTCCCGGCGCGGAAGCGGCGGGAGGCGCGTCGATCCCCGCCGAGCGCAGGATGCGATCGAGCACCAGGTCGAAGTTGGCCGCCATCTCCTGCGAGGCCTCTCCCGGCCACATGTGCACCGGCTTCGCCGCACCCTGCGCCTGCTGCAGCGACGGGCGCTCGGGCAGCTGCGGGTTGAGCACGAGCGGGCCGAACATCTCGCGCAGCTCGCGAATGCGGAACTGATGCTCCATCGAGTTCGGCTGGGTGCGGTTGATGAGCACGCCGAGCGGCTGCAGACGGGGGCTCACGCCACGGCGGATCTCCTCGATCGCGCGCAGCGCGCGATCGGTCGCCGCGACCGCGAAGAGGCTCGGCTCCGAGACCACGAGCACGCGGTCGCTCGCGGCCCAGGCCGTGCGGGTGAGCGCGTTGAGCGAGGGGGCGCAGTCGATGAGCACCAGATCGTACTCGGCCTCGACGACGGCCAGCGCCTCCTCGAGCTTCCAGATGTCGCGCGTCGACGGGTGCGGGCCATCGAAGTTGATCGCCGAGGGGCTGCCCACGAGCAGGTCGATGCGCCCGCCCTCGTGGTAGCGGTTCCAGCCGCTGTGGGCGATCGCCGCGCGCACGGTCTTCTCCTTGGGGCTCTCCAGCACCTCGGCGACGTTCGCGTGACCCTCCGGGTTCACGTCCAGGCCGGTCGACACGTCCGACTGCGGGTCGAAATCGACCACCAGCGTTCGCAGACCGCGGGAGAACGCCGCGGAGGCGAGGCCAAGCGTCACGGTCGTCTTGCCGACGCCGCCCTTCAGGGAGCTCACACTCAATACATGCACACCCCGAGTTTAGACGATGCGGGCTGGGGATCCGCGAGGGATCCCGAGAGAGATGCGGTTCGAACCCGCTCGGGCCTCGCTAGCATGTATCTTGATATCGAAAGATCTTCGGTCTGGGCAGCCGGCGATGTGGTTCAGATTACAGAGGGGTATTCCTGCATGTTCAAGAAGGTTCTCGTTGCCAATCGTGGTGAGATCGCGATTCGTGCGTTCCGCGCTGCTCATGAGCTGGGCGCGTCGACCGTCGCGGTGTTCCCGTATGAGGACCGGAATTCGCTGCATCGGCTGAAGGCCGACGAGGCGTATCTCATCGGCGAGGAGGGGCACCCGGTGCGCGCCTATCTCGACGTCGCGGAGATCGTGCGCGTGGCGAAGGAGTCCGGCGCGGACGCGATCTACCCGGGCTACGGCTTCCTCTCGGAGAACCCCGAGCTCGCGGCCGCGGCCGAGGCCGCCGGGATCCGTTTCATCGGTCCGGGCCGTCAGGCGCTGGAGATGGCGGGCAACAAGGTGGCCGCGAAGGAGCACGCGATCGCGGCCGGCGTTCCGGTGCTGCAGTCGACGCCTCCGTCGACCGATATCGAGGCCCTCATCGAGGGCGCCCGTGAGATCGGCTTCCCCGTGTTCGCGAAGGCGGTCGCGGGTGGCGGCGGCCGCGGCATGCGGCGCGTCGAGCGCGAGGAGGATCTGCGCGACGCCCTCGAATCGGCGATGCGCGAGGCGGAGTCGGCTTTCGGCGATCCGACCATGTTCATCGAGCAGGCCGTGCTGCGCCCCCGACACATCGAGGTGCAGGTGCTCGCGGACAAGACGGGCGCGACGGTGCACCTCTACGAGCGCGACTGCTCGGTGCAGCGCCGTCACCAGAAGGTCGTCGAGATCGCGCCCGCCCCGAACCTCGATCCCGCGATCCGCGACAGGCTGACGCGCGATGCGATCGCGTTCGCGAAGTCGATCGGCTACGAGAACGCCGGCACGGTGGAGTTCCTGCTCGACACCGAGGGCGAGCGCGCGGGCAAGCACGTGTTCATCGAGATGAACCCCCGCATCCAGGTCGAGCACACCGTCACCGAGGAGGTCACCGATGTCGACCTCGTGCGCGCGCAGATGCGCATCGCGTCCGGGGAGACGCTCGAGGAGCTCGAACTGCGCCAGGAGGACATCCAGCTGCGTGGAGCGGCGCTGCAGTGCCGCATCACGACCGAGGACCCCGCGAACGGGTTCCGCCCCGACCTGGGCCGTATCACGGCGTACCGCTCGCCGGGCGGCGGCGGGGTGCGCCTCGACGGCGGCACGATCAACGCGGGCGCGCAGATCAGTCCGCACTTCGACTCGATGCTCGCGAAGCTCACCTGCCGCGGCCGCACCTTCCAGGACGCCGTGATCCGCGCGCAGCGCGCTCTCGCCGAGTTCCGCATCCGCGGGGTCGCGACGAACATCCCGTTCCTGCAGGCCGTGCTGGCCGACGACGCGTTCCGCGCGGGCGACGTGTCGACGAAGTTCATCGAGGAGCGCCCCGAGCTGCTCGACATGAACAAGCCCAAGGACCGCGCCACGCGCCTGCTGCAGCATGTCGCCAACGTGACCGTGAACCAGCCCAACGGGGTGCGCGGCTCGCACGCCGAGCCTGCGTCGAAGCTGCCGGTCGTCGACCTGTCGCAGACCGCGCCGGTGGGCCACCGCGAGAAGCTCGTCGAGCTCGGTCCCGAGGGCTTCGCGAAGGCGCTGCGCGAGCAGAAGGCCCTCGCGGTCACCGAGACCACCTTCCGCGACGCGCACCAGTCGCTGCTCGCGACGCGCGTGCGCACGAGGGATCTCGTCAGGGTCGCACCGTACGTGGCGCGCCTCACGCCCCAGCTGCTCTCGGTCGAGGCATGGGGCGGCGCGACCTACGACGTCGCGCTCCGCTTCCTCGGCGAGGATCCCTGGGAACGACTCGCCGCGCTGCGCGAGGCGCTGCCGAACGTGCCGATCCAGATGCTGCTCCGCGGTCAGAACACCGTCGGCTACACGCCCTACCCCGCGAAGGTCGCCCGCGCCTTCGTGAAGGAGGCGGCCGAGACCGGCATCGACATCTTCCGCATCTTCGACGCGCTCAACGACGTGAACCAGATGCGTGTCGCGATCGAGGCCGTGCGAGAGACGGGTACGGCGGTCGCCGAGGTGGCGATGGCCTACACCGGCAACCTGCTCTCACCGTCCGAGGACAAGTACACCCTCGACTACTACCTGCAGCTCGCCGACCAGATCGTGGAGGCGGGTGCGCACGTGCTCGCGATCAAGGACATGGCGGGCCTCCTGCGCCCCGCCGCGGCGGCGAAGCTCGTCACGGCGCTGCGCGAGCGCTTCGATCTGCCGGTGCACCTGCACACCCACGACACCCCGGGCGGCCAGCTCGCGACTCTGCTCGCGGCCTCGCAGGCCGGCGTCGACGCCGTCGACGTCGCCTCGGCGCCGATGTCGGGCACCACGAGCCAGCCCTCGCTCTCGGCGCTCGTGGCGGCGCTCGCCGACACCGACCGCGACACCGGGCTCTCGCAGGAGGCCGTCTACGCGCTCGAGCCCTACTGGGACGCGGTGCGCACGCTGTACAAGCCGTTCGAGTCGGGGCTGCCGTCGCCGACCGGACGCGTGTACACGCACGAGATCCCCGGCGGCCAGCTCTCCAACCTGCGGCAGCAGGCGATCGCGCTGGGCCTCGCCGACAACTTCGAGAAGATCGAGGACATGTACGCGGCATCGGATCGCATCCTCGGTCGCATCCCGAAGGTGACGCCCTCATCGAAGGTCGTGGGTGATCTCGCCCTGCACCTCGCTGCGGTCGACGCCGATCCCGCCGACTTCGAGGCGAACCCCGGGAAGTACGACATCCCCGACTCGGTGGTGGGCTTCCTCGCGGGCGAGCTGGGCGAGATCCCCGGCGGCTGGCCCGAGCCCTTCCGTTCGAAGGTGCTCGACGGACGCAGCGTGAACATCGAGGTCGCTCCCATCAGTGACGAGGATGCCGCGCTGCTCGACGGGACGAGCCTGGAACGCCGCGCCACGCTGAACCGTCTGCTCTTCCCGCAGCCCACGCGCCAGTTCGAGGCCGCGCGCGAGCAGTTCGGCGACGTCTCGGTGCTCGAGACGGCCGACTACCTCTACGGTCTCGAGCCGGGCCAGGAGCACGTGCTCGATCTCGCGAAGGGCGTGCGCCTGTACATCGGGCTCGAAGCGATCGGCGAGGCCGACGACAAGGGCGTGCGCACCGTCATGCTGAAGGTGAACGGCCAGCTGCGGCAGGTGTTCGTGAAGGACGAGCGGGTGGCCGTCTCCGCGCCGGTGGCCGAGAAGGCCGATCGCACCCTCCCCGGCCACGTCGCCGCGCCCTTCTCGGGCACGGTCACCGTGAAGGTCCAGGTCGGAGACGCGGTCGAGGCAGGCCAGCCCGTCGCCACGATCGAGGCGATGAAGATGGAGGCCGCGATCACCGCTCCGGTCTCGGGCACGGTGCAGCGCGTCGTGTTCGACGGGGCCAGGTCGGTCGACGCCGGCGACCTGATCGTCGTCGTCGAGTAGGCGAGCGTCTCTCGGGCAGGAGGGCCGCATCCCGGACAGGGGTGCGGCCCTCCTCGTGCGCACGACGCCGGTGCCGGGCAGGATACACTCGGTTGTCATGGCGATTCGTGAAATCCGGCTGTTCGGCGATCCCGTCCTCCGCACGGTGTGCGAGCCGATCCTCAAGATCGACGACGGCGTGCGCGCGCTCGTCGCCGACCTGTGCGACACCGTCGCCTTCGACGGCAGGGCAGGGCTCGCGTCCACGCAGATCGGCTACACGCAGCGAGCGTTCAGCCTGCACATCGATGGCGAGGTCAGCTACGTGCTGAACCCCGAGATCGTCGCGCTCGAGGGCGACCCTGTACCGACGGGCGAGGGCTGCCTCTCAGTGCCGGAGCTGTGGTTCGAGGTCATGCGCCACCCGCGCGCGACCGTCCGCGGCATCGATCTCGACGGCGCCGAGGTCGTGATCTCGGGGGAGGGGCTGCTTGCGCAGGCTCTGCAGCACGAGTGCGACCACCTCGACGGCAAGCTCTACCTCAGCAGGCTCGACCGGGAGACGCGGGGCGAAGCGATGCGCCGCATCCGCACGGCCTCCTGGTTCTGAACCGGCCCATCGCCCTCCCCGGCTACTGCTGCACGGAGACGGCGATGGTTTGAGGGTTGTCGCCGTAGATCTTCGCGATCTCGCCCGAGAAGTCGCGCAGGATGTTGTCGCGCTTGATGCTCATCTTCGGAGTCAGGTGCCCGTTCGCCTCGATGAACTCGGTGGGCAGGATCACGAACTTGCGGATCGACTCCGCCCGCGAGACGTAGCTGTTGCCGTGGTCGATCGCTCGCTGCACCTCTTCGAGCACCTTGGGGTGGCGCGAGGCCTCCTCGAGCGTCATCTTCGGATCCTCACCGTGATTCGAGAGCCACGCGGGCAGCATCTCGGGGTCCAGGGTGACGAGCGCGGCGATGAAAGGCTTCTGGTCGCCCACCACCACGACCTGACCGATGATCGTGTTCGACCGGATCGGATCCTCGAGCACTGCGGGCGCCACGTTCTTGCCGCCCGCAGTGACGATGATCTCCTTCTTGCGGCCGGTGATCGAGAGGTATCCGTCGGAGTCGAGGGATCCGAGGTCGCCGGTGCGGAAGAAGCCGTCGTCGGTGAAGACGGACCGCGTCGCCTCGGGGTTCTTCCAGTACTCCCGGAAGACGTCGAGGCCCTTGACCTCGATCTCGCCGTCCTCCGCGATGCGCACGGTGTGACCGGGGAGGGCCGGGCCGACGGTGCCGATCTTGAACTTGTCGGGGAGGTTCACGGTGACCGGGGCCGTGGTCTCGGTGAGGCCGTAGCCCTCCAGGATCTTCACGCCGAGGCTGCGGTAGAAGTGCCCCAGGTAGTGGCTGAGCGGTGCCGAGCCCGAGACGGCGTAGCGCACGCGTCCGCCGAGCCTCTCGCGCAGCTTCCCGTAGACGAGCTTGTCGAACAGCTTGAACTTCAGGCCGAGCATGAACGGCACGCGGCCCGCGTCGAGCGCTTCGGAGTGCTCGACGGCGACCTTCGCGGCCGCACGGAAGATGTTGCCCTTGCCCTCCGCCTCGGTCTTCTGCTCGGCGGAGTTGTAGACCTTCTCGAAGACGCGCGGCACGGCGAGCAGGAAGGTCGGCTTGAACGAGCCGAGGGCCGGCAGCAGCTGGCTCGTATCGGCCTGGTGGCCCACCCGCACGCCCGCGTGCACGGCGAGCACCGAGATGAAGCGGGCGAAGACGTGCGCCAGCGTCACGAAGAGCAGCGTCGAGGAGCCGGGCTGCTCCACGACGTCGGTGAGGGCGGCGGCCGAGTTGCGGGAGAGGTCCACGAAGTTGGAGTGCGTGAGCACGCAGCCCTTCGGGCGGCCCGTCGAGCCGGAGGTGTAGATGAGCGTCGCGATGTCTCCGCCGACGGCGAGGTTGCGACGGCGTTCGATCTCCTCGTCGGTGACGCTCGCGCCGCGCTCCTGCAGCTGGGCGAGCGCGCCCTCGTCGAGACGCCAGGAGAGCTCGACCGCCGGGAGTTCGGTCGAGATCTCGTGGAAGCGCTCGGCGTGCTCGGCGGTCTCGGTGATGATGCCGCGCGCCTCGGAGTCCTCGAGGATCCAGTGGATCTGCAGCGATGACGAGGTCTCGTAGATCGGCACCATGACGGCGCCCGCGTAGTGCAGGGCGAAGTCGACGAGCGTCCACTCGTAGCTCGTCTTGCACATGAAGCCGATATGGTCTCCCGGGGCCACGCCGGCCGCGACGAACCCCCTGGCCGTCGCGACGACCTGCCTGCGGAACTCCGTCGCATCGATGTCGCGCCAGCCGCTGCCCTGCGGCACCGCGAAGAGCACGCGATCCGGGGTGGCCGCGACGCGCTGCTCGAGCAGGTCGGTGATGTTGTCCTCGGGAACCGGGGCGATGCGGATCGGGGTCTCTGACTGTTGCACGGGGCAGCTCCTTTGATACCTCTGTACCGGTCGTCGTCGGAGCGGGTCGCGGGGCGATCCGCTCTCTCGTTCTGCAATCAGCCTATACGCATTACCCTGCGGGGTCGGCGGCTCGGCTATTCTGTTCGGAGTCGAGAGGAAACCGCCGAGCGTGCTGTACTGGATCTTCAAACACCTGATCATCGGGCCGTTTCTGAAAACGGTGTATCGGCCGTGGGTGGAGGGTGCCGAGAATATTCCGGCCTCCGGCCCCGTGATCATTGTGGGGAATCACCTGTCGGTCATCGACTCGTTCTTCATGCCGCTCATGATCGACCGACGCGTCTACTTCCTCGCGAAGAGCGACTACTTCACCGGGCGGGGGATCAAGGGGCGGCTCGTGAAGTCGTTCATGCTCGCCGTCGGCCAGCTGCCCATCGACCGCTCGGGCGGCAAGGCCTCGGAGGCCTCGCTGAACACGGGTCTCGGCGTGCTCGATCGCGGTGACGTGCTCGGCATCTACCCCGAGGGCACCCGCAGCCCTGACGCGCAGCTCTACCGGGGACGCACCGGTGTCGCCCGGCTCGTGCTCGAGTCGGGCGCCCTCGTGGTGCCCGCCGTGATGATCGATACCGAGAAGGCGATGCCGATCGGCGCGAAGTTCCCGAAGGTGCGCCGCATCGGCACGGTCATCGGCAAGCCGCTCGACTTCTCGCGTTTCGCGGGCATGAGCGCCGACCGCTTCGTGCTCAGGAGCGTGACCGACGAGATCATGCTCGAGATCCAGCGTCTGAGCGGGCAGCAGTACGACGATGTCTACGCCTCGAGCGTACGATCCCGCGCCTGAGCGCTCGCGGGGGCTCCGGGTAGTAGGCTTGAGGGGTTGCGGTTCAGGCCGCGACGGTGCCGTTGTGCGCCATCCCATCCGCTTCGCACACATCTTTGAAGGATCCCGATGACGAGTCAGACTCACGACACCGCCTCCGCCAGCGCGTTCGCCGAGCTCGACGCCTATCGGGCGCTCGAGGCGAAGCAGCAGCCGAGCTGGCCCGATCCCGCGGCGGTCGCCGCGGCGTCCGCCGAGCTCGCCACCCAGCCGCCGCTCGTCTTCGCGGGCGAGGCCGATCAGCTGCGCGAGCGTCTCGCGGCCGCGGCCCGCGGCGAGGCCTTCCTGCTGCAGGGCGGCGACTGCGCCGAGACCTTCGAGGCGGCGACGGCCGACAAGATCCGCGACCGCGTGAAGACGCTGCTGCAGATGGCCGTCGTGCTCACCTACGGCGCTTCGATGCCGGTCATCAAGGTGGGGCGCATGGCCGGGCAGTTCGCGAAGCCGCGTTCGAGCGACACGGAGACCCGCGAGGGCGTGACCCTCCCCGCGTTCCGCGGCGATATCGTGAACGGCTACGACTTCACCCCGGAGTCGCGCACCGCGGATCCCTCGCGTCTGGTGCGGGGCTACCACGTCTCGGCCTCCACGCTCAACCTGATCCGCGCCTTCACGCAGGGCGGTTTCGCCGATCTGCGCCAGGTGCACGCCTGGAACCAGGGCTTCGTCTCGAACCCCGCGAACCAGCGCTACGAGTCGCTGGCCGCCGAGATCGACCGCGCGCTGAAGTTCATGGACGCCTGCGGCGTCGAGAGCGCCGCGCTCTCCCAGACCGAGTTCTACGTCAGCCACGAGGCCCTGCTGCTCGACTACGAGCGGCCGCTCGTGCGCGTCGACTCGCGCACCGGTGATCTCTACGACACCTCGGCCCACATGCTGTGGATCGGCGAGCGCACCCGTCAGCTCGACGGCGCGCACGTCGAGTTCCTGTCACACGTGCGCAATCCGATCGCGGTCAAGCTCGGTCCGACGAGCACCGTCGACGACGCCCTGCGCCTCATCGACAAGCTCGACCCCGAGCGCGAGCCCGGCCGCCTCACCTTCGTGACGCGCATGGGCGCGGGCAAGATCCGCGACGTGCTTCCCGGCCTCCTCGAGGGCGTGCGCGACGCGGGCGCGACCCCGCTCTGGGTCACCGACCCGATGCACGGCAACGGCCTCACCACCGCGACCGGCTACAAGACGCGCCGCTTCGACGATGTCATGGACGAGCTCCTGGGCTTCTTCGAGGCGCACCGCGAGGCGGGTACGATCCCCGGCGGCATCCACGTCGAGCTGACGGGCGACGATGTCACCGAGTGCCTCGGCGGATCCGAGAACATCGACGAGGAGGCGCTGGCCACTCGCTACGAGTCGCTCTGCGACCCGCGTCTCAACCACCGGCAGTCGCTGGAGCTCGCGTTCCTCGTCGCCGAGGAGCTCAAGCGCCTCGGGCGCTGATCCTCCCCTCCGGGCGAAGCTCCGGGTGAAGCGGGGCCGCGGGTTCATCCTGCGGCCCCGCTTCCGTCGTATCAGCGTGCGTGCGCGGCCGATCCCTCGCGGATGTTCCGACGGGGATCCCTCGCCGCGACGCGAAGGGGATCCCTCGCCGCGTCCGTCCCGATCGCCGAGCCGACAGCGGCACGGAGCCCGGGCGCATCAGAGCCGGCTCAGAGCCTGACGGTGCTCTTGACGCGGATCTCTGCGCCTGCCCGCACCTCGGTTCCCGCGGCCGGGTCGGTGCCGGTGGCCTCGGCGAAGCCGCGGAAGCTGTCGGGTACGAGCGTCGTGGGGGAGAAGCCCGCCTGGGAGAGGGTGTTCATCGCGTCCTGCAACGGCATGCCGGCGACGTCGGGGATCGCGAACAACTCGGGACCGAGCGAGACCCGCAGGCCTACGGCGTCGCCCGGCTTCACCGTGTCGGAGGCGAGCGCCACCCCGATGACCTGGCCCTCGGGTACGTCTTCGCTGTGCTCCTCCTGCGCGAGCGCCGCGTCGACGTGCAGATCGCTGGCCGCGAGCACCGAGGTCGCCCGCTCCTGCGTGAGGCCCGCGACATCGGGGATCGGGCCCGCTGACACGATGAGGTCGATGCTGCCCTGCTCGGCGTAGCTCTCGCCGAGACCGGTGCCCGACGCGTCGAGCGCAGCGAGCACGGTACCCTCGGGCTCCTCGCCGAAGCGCTCCTCGAGCACCTTGCCGAAGGTGAATCCCGCATCCTCGATGGCCCGCTCGGCCTCATCGACCTGGAGACCGACCAGGGTGGGCACCGGCAGCATCTCGGGCCCGGTCGACTGGCAGAGCCGCACCGTGCTGCCGCGATCCAGGCGGCTGCCGGCCTCCGGCTCCGTGCGCACGGCCTGGCCGGCCGGCACCTCGAGGCTCGAGCATTCGAACACCTCGGCGAGCAGATCGTTCTCGGCGAGCATGGCGTTGGCGGCCTCCATATCGGAGCCGGCGACATCGGGCACGGTCGCCTGCGCGCCCGGTCCCTGCCCGAACCACCAGCCTGCCCCGCCCGCGAGCGCGATCAGCACGGTGACGACGGTCGCGATGATGCGGCCCCTGGCCGCGCGCGTGCGCCCGGCGTCCGCAGCGCGGTCCGCCGGGGTGGCCGGGGCGACGCGCCCGGTCTCGTGATCGTCGGCGCCG
Organism: Leucobacter ruminantium; assembly: GCF_017565705.1. Lineage (GTDB taxonomy): Bacteria > Actinomycetota > Actinomycetes > Actinomycetales > Microbacteriaceae > Leucobacter > Leucobacter ruminantium. Next base: position 92,263 of record NZ_JAGDYL010000010.1, on the reverse strand, counting down.
CCCCCCGCGGCTGCGAGGCGTTCCTGCTGCGCCGGTTCGAGCACCGAGGTCGAGGGAGTCGCGAGCACGGAGGTCTCGTCGGCGGAGGGCAGCACCCTGGTGTGCGCGGGAACCGCGGCCCCCTGCCGCAGCGCCGAGAGGAACTCGAGCGCCTCCCCGGCGTCGATCGGACGCAACTCGGGCTCGCGCTGCGTGGTCCACCGCACCAGCTCGTCGAGCTCCGGGGTGGCCTCGTCGCTCTTCAGAGACGGCGCGGGAACCTCGGAATGCGCGTGCTGGTAGGCGATCTGCATGGGCTGCTCGCCTGTGAAGGGCTGCTCGCCCGTGAGCATCTCGTAGAGCATGATGCCGAATGCGTACAGGTCGCTGCGGGCGTCGGCGACGCCGCGCGTCACCAGCTCGGGGGAGAGGTAGGCGATCGTGCCGAGCAGCGCCTGCCCTGTGGTCGTGTTCGCGCTGACCGCGCGGGCGAGGCCGAAGTCGCCGAGCTTGATACGGCCGTCGTCTGCGAGCAGCACGTTCTCCGGCTTCAGGTCGCGGTGCACGATCCCCGCGCTGTGCGCCGCGGCGAGCCCCGAGAGCACGGCCTCGCCGATCTCCATCGCCTGATCGGCGGTGAGGCGCTTCTGCTGCTTGAGCAGATCGCGCAGCGTGATGCTCGGCAGGTACTCCATGACCAGATAGGTGCGGCCGGCGTCGTGGCCCTGATCGAACACGCCGACGAGATTCGGGTGCGAGAGCCCCGCTGCGCTGCGCGCCTCCTGCTCGAAGCGGCGCGTGAAGTTCTCGTCCTCTGCGAGGTGCGGATGCATGACCTTGACCGCGACGCGCCGCTCGAGGCGCAGATCGTTCGCGAGGTACACCATCGCCATCCCGCCCCGCGCGATGCGCGAACGGATCGCGTATCGCCCGTCGAGCGTCTGCCCGATGACGGGGTCGGTCGGCACGGAGTTCACGCCCAGATTCTACGGGCAGATCGTGGGAGGGCGCTCGCCGCGCGCCGGGTGCGCGCGAATCGGGCCGGCGCGTTGCGCGGCTCCGATTCCGCTGGCAGAGTTGAAGCGTGTCCGAGAATTCCACGACCGAGTATCTGACGATCCCCGAACTGGTCGAGCGCTTCGACCTGAGCCCAGGCAAGGTGCACCGGCTCATCGAGGACCACCACCTCGCGGCCGTGCGAGTCGACGGCGTGCTCAAGGTTCCCGCCGAGTTCGTGCAGGGCGATCAGCCCCTGCCCTCGCTGCGCGGCACGCTGCTGGTGCTGCTCGACGCGGGCTTCGCCGAGGATGAGGCGGTCGCATGGCTGCTCGAGGAGAATGAGGAGCTCGGGGAGCGCCCCGTGGCCGCCCTGAACGCCGGGCGGAAGAGCGCGGTGCGCCGAGCCACGCAGTCGCTCGCCTTCTGACGTCGGTCGGCGCTCGGCCCCGACATCGGAGGTCGTCGCCCCGCTGCGCCTCCGGGCGCCTCTCAGGCGCTTCGCCTCGCCGCGCGCTCCGCGAGCTGCACGAGCAGCCCGGCGGCATCGCCGCGGACCGGCGCGCCGCCGAGTGCCGAGGTCGCGCGATGCACGTTGCGCGAGATCATCTCCTCGACCTGTTCGACAGCTCCGCTCTCGCGGATGGTCCGCTGCAGGATGAAGATCTGCTCGGGGTCGAGGCCGCTGCCCAGCAGGTCGTCGAAGATGCGGCGCTGCGTGTTCGGCAGGTTCTCGCGGGCCAGGGTCACGAGAACGGTGCGCTTGCCCTCGACGAGATCGTCGCCGCTCGGCTTGCCGGTGAGCTCCTCGTCGCCGAACACCCCGAGCAGATCGTCGCGCAGCTGGAAGGCGACGCCGACGGGCAGCCCGAAATCGGCGAGCGCCGCCTCCTGCGCCTCATCGGCGCCCGCGAGAGCCGCACCGATGAGCAGCGGGGCCTCGACGCTGTACTTCGCCGACTTGTAGACGAGCACGCGAGTCGATCGGCTCAGCTGCTCCTCGTGGGGTGCGAAGAAGGGGCGCTGCTCCTCGAGCACGTCGAGGTACTGCCCGACGGCGACCTCGCTGCGCATGCGGTTGAAGTGCGCGCGGGCGCGCCGGGCCGCGCTCCGATCCTCGATCGCGTCGCACGCCGCCTGCATGAGCTCGTCGGCCCACGACTGCAGCAGGTCGCCGAGCAGGATCGCGCCGGCGAGACCGAAGTGATCCGAGTCGCCGCGCAGCGAGTGCTCACGATGCATGGCCGCGAAGATGCGGTGCACGGCGGGGCGGCCGCGACGGGTGTCGGAGCGGTCGATGACATCGTCGTGGATCAGCGCAGCGGCGTGGAAGAACTCGAGCGCGCACGCCGCGTCGAGCACGGCCTCCAGCTCTGCGTCGATATCGCCCGCGAGATCGAGGGGGCGTACCGCGCGGTAGCCGAGCGCCGCGAACTGGGCGCGGAAGCGCTTTCCGCCAGTCAGGAATCCGAGCGCCTCGTCGAGCAGCGGCCCGGCGTCGTCTCCGAGCGGCTCGAGCGCCTGCCGGTGAGCGGCGATCGTATCTCCGATGCGCTCCTGTACGAGCCCTGCGAGTCGGGTTGTTTCATGCACGCGACTAGCCTAGCCGCGGTTGCGAAGCGGTAGACTCGTAAGGAAACAACCACCCACTCGCCCGAGGAGGCGCCATGGCTCTTTCCGAGCACGAGCAGCGGCTGCTTGAAGAGATGGAGCGAGGCTTCTATCAGAGCGAGGCCGACGTGATGGAGGCGGGCGTCAGCGGCCGCCGTCGCATCAACTACCGATCGCTGGTCCTGGGCATCATCGTGGTGCTCGTCGGCATCGGCGTGCTCGTGGGCGGCGTGGCGGCGCAGCAGCTCTGGTTGGGGCTGATCGGCTTCGCGGTGATGGTGGGCGGCGTGCTCCTCATGACCGCGCGTGGTTCCGAGCCCGACGATGCGGAGGCGCGCCCCGACCGCCCGAGCGGCGAGTCGCCGAAGCGCGAGAGCCGCGAGACGTTCAGCGAGCGCATGGAGCGCCGCTGGGACGAGCGCATGGAGGGCGACCGCTAGTCGCATACGGGAATTGAGGGATCGCGGGTGACCGCGGTCCCTTTTTCTGTGCCCTGTGCCCTGCTGTACCGAATCGCTCAACGGCGCCCGCACAGACGATGCACCCCTTTCGCGTCGGGATCCCTGGTCTGCGCCGAGAACGACTGTTCCGGCGAGACCGACGGTTCCAGCGCCCCTGAAACAGTCGGTCCCGCTGAAACCGTCGGTCTCGATGAGAGATGAGCGCCGCCCGGGCGGCGCGGAGACCGACACCGTGACTCCACTTTCCTCCACCCGGGCCCCGAGCGACGCTCTCACGGGTCTTCGCACGCGCTTTTCTTGCGGTCATGGCCTCTCTCGGTGCTGCCCACGGGCGTTCGGTCCGGGCGCGGGTCGACCTGATCCCTCGCCCGCCGGGCCTTGTTCTGCCTGTGTTCTCAAGGATGTGCCGAGGCTCGACGCGCCCTGGGGGAGTGGCGGGGGGAGGAAAAATGCGTGAAGTGGAGGAAAGTGGAGTAGTCTGGGGCCTCAACGATCGTCGCGGGAGGGAGGCAGCCGGATGTTCCTCGGTACCTTCACGCCCAGACTGGACGACAAGGGCCGCGTCATCCTCCCCGCCAAGTTCCGCGACGAACTCGCGGACGGCCTCGTCATGACCCGCGGGCAGGAGCGCTGCCTCTACCTCTTCAGCGAGCGCGAGTTCGCCGAGATGCACGACCGCATCAGGCAGGCGCCCGTCACCTCGAAGCAGGCTCGCGACTACCTGCGCGTGTTCCTCTCGGGCGCGCACCCCGAGACCCCCGACAAGCAGCACCGCGTGACGATCCCCGTCTCCCTCCGCGAGTACGCGGGCCTCGACCGCGAGCTCGCCGTGATCGGCGCGGGCTCGCGCGCAGAGATCTGGGACGCGGATGCCTGGCAGAAGTACCTGAGCGAGCAGGAAGCGGCGTTCTCCGACATCGAGGAGGAGGTGATCCCGGGCATGTTCTAGCCCGGATCCATGATGCACACCACCCCACGCGACCCCAGCGCGCTGCACACCCCTGTGCTCCTCGCGCGCTGCCTCGAACTGCTCGCGCCCGCAGCCGCCTGCGAGGGCGCAGTCGTCGTCGACGCCACGCTCGGGATGGGCGGGCACAGCGAGCCGCTCCTCGAAGCGCACCCGGGGCTCACCCTCATCGGTCTCGACAGGGATCCCGAAGCCCTCGAACTCGCCGGGCGCAGGCTCGAGCGCTTCGGCGACCGCGCGATCCGCGTGCACGCCGTCTACGATGAGATCGTCGATGCGGTGCGCGGGGCCGGCTTCGACCGCATCGACGGCGCGCTCTTCGATCTCGGCGTCTCATCGCTGCAGCTCGACGAGGCCGAGCGAGGCTTCGCCTACGCGCAGGACGCTCCCCTGGACATGCGGATGGATCAGAGCCGCGGCGAGACCGCGGCCGAGGTGCTCGCGACCGCGCCCGAGGGGCGCCTGCGCGCCATCTTCGAACGCTACGGCGAGGAGCCCCTGGCCGGGCGCTACGCCAGGGCGATCGTCGCCGCGCGCGCGGAGGCGCCCATCGAGCGCAGCGGGCAGCTCGTCGACGTGCTGCAGCGGGCCACGCCCGCCGCTGTGCGCGATCAGCGGCACCCGGCCAAGCGAGTCTTCCAGGCGCTGCGCGTCGAGGTGAACGGCGAGCTCGCAGTGCTCGAACGCGCGATCCCTGCCGCAGTCGATCTGCTGAACCTCGGAGGCCGCATCGTCGTGATGTCGTACCAGTCGCTCGAGGACCGCCTCGTGAAGCGCGAGCTGACGGGCCGCTCCAAGTCGACGGCTCCGCCCGGGCTGCCGATGGAGCTGCCCGAGCACAGGCCCGAGCTGCGACTGCTCACCCGGGGTGCGGAACTCGCGCCCGACGATGAGCGGGAGCGCAATCCCCGCGCCATCCCGGTGCGCCTGCGCGCAGCCGAGCGCGTGCGGGAGGCCGTCCGATGAGCGGCATCGCCCCGGCGCGCATCGACCTGCGCCGTCTGATCGCGGACGGCCGGCAGCCTGCCCCCGAGCGCGGCGGCGAGCCCGAGCGGCACCTCCGCCCGGCTCCGCTGCCGGCCAAGCGCCGTGCGCGCAGCCCGCTCGCCGCGGCGCTCGTCGCGGTCGGCATCGTGCTCGCGATCCTCGCGGCGCAGCTGGGGCTCAGCATCACGGTCTCCCAGGGCGCCTACGAGATGCGCGCGCTCGAGATCGAGCAGCGCGACCTCGGACGCGTGCAGCGCGTGCTCTCGCAGAACGTCGACAAGCTCTCCTCGCCGCAGAACCTCGCCGATAACGCGGCGAAGCTCGGCATGGTGCAGAACGCCAGCCCGGCGGCGCTGCGCCTGAGCGACGGCGCGATCATGGGCTCCTTCGAGACGAAGGCCTCGGAGGTCGAGCCGAACCTCGTGCCCAACTCGACCCTCGCGTCGATGCCTGTGGTGGACACGGAGGGCCTGCTCGTGCCGCGCGCGGCCACAGCCACCGTCGACCAGACCCCGGTACGTTGGAAGGGCGCGCTTCCGGCCCCGGATACGCACTGAGCCGGGGCCGGCGTGCAGCACGGAACGACGCGCATCCCGCGACCGGGGCGCAGTGAGGAGCGGAGCAGGTGAACGAACGGCGCGCAGCGCGGGCGAGGCGCGTCCTGGCGCTCGGTCTGATCGTCATCGCTTCGCTCGCCTTCCTCGTGCGGCTCGTGGACGTGCAGATCGTCTCGGCGTCGGCACTCAACGCCGACGCCAAGGACAAGCGCGCCGTGCCCGTGACGATCCCGAGCGTGCGCGGCGACATCGTCGACCGGAACGGCGAGGTGCTCGCCACGACCGACGAGCGCTACGATGTGCAGCTGTCGCCCAAGAACACCCAGCTGAACGGCGGCAGGTTCTACCGCGCCGATCCGAACGGCATCGGCACGGTGGAGGTCGAGGCGAAGGACGCCTTCGCGGAGATCGGGGCGATCACGGGCCAGACGGCCGACGAGATCGAGAAGATCGTCGACGACGCGCTCGCCGAGAACCCGAAGTCCGACTTCGCCTACGTCAAGCGCTCGGTCGATCTCACGCAGCTGACGGCGCTCAAGGAGCTGCAGATCCCCTGGCTCACCTTCGAGGGCCAGCACAAGCGCACCTACCCGAACGGCGCGATCGCGGGCAACATCCTCGGCTTCTCGGGCGCCGACGGCGAGCCCCAGGCCGGCGTGGAGGTCTCGCAGGACGCCTGCCTCACGGGAACCGACGGCACGGAGGAGTACGAGCGGAGCGCGGACGGCGTGCCGCTGCCCGGCAGCGTCGTCGTCACGAAGAAGGCCGTGAACGGCGGCACCGTCGAGTTGGTCATCGACCGCGACCTGCAGTGGGAGGCCCAGCAGGCCATCAACAAGCAGGTGCAGAAGGTGGACGCCGAGTGGGGCCTGCTCGTGGTCATGAACGCGAAGACCGGCGAGCTCGTCGCCGTCGCCGAGGACGGCTCGGTCGACCCGAACGACGTCGACGCCTCCGACGGCAACAAGCGCGAAGCACGATCCTTCACCTCGCCGTACGAACCGGGATCGACCTTCAAGACGATCACCGCAGCCGCCCTCATCGACCAGGGGGTCGCGACGCCGACCACGCCGAACCTCACGCCCGATCACCTCCAACCCGAACCGGGCGTGCGCTTCGGAGACTCCTTCTCGCACCCGCCGATGCAATGGACGCTCACCGGCATCCTCACGCAGTCATCCAACGTCGGCACCTCGATGCTGGGCGCCCAGCTGAGCCCCGAGGTGCGCTACGACTACCTGAAGCGCTTCGGCATCGGCACCTCGACCGAGGCGGGAATGCCGCTCGAGGATTCGGGCATGCTCGCGCCGGTCGAGGACTGGGACCGGCAGACCGCCTACAACACGATGTTCGGGCAGGGCCTCTCCTCGACCATCGTGCAGACCGCGGGCGTCTATCAGGCGATCGCGAACGGAGGGGAGCGGGTGCCGCCGAGCATCGTGCGCAGCTGCACCGATGTCGATGGCAAGAGGAGCGTGCTCGATCACGGCGATCCCGTGCAGGCGGTGACGCCCGAGACCTCGAAGCAGGTGATGAACATGCTCGAGGTGGTCGCGAACGAGGCCTGGTTCAAGGACATCGTCGCGATTCCCGGCTACCGCGTCGCGGGGAAGACGGGCACGGCCGAGCAGGTCGACCCGGCGACGGGGGCCTACCGCACCGACTACGTCAACTCCTTCGCGGGCGTCTTCCCCGCCGACGACCCCCAGTACGTCGCGGTAGCATCGGTGGCGTTCGCGCACGGGGGCGACGGGGCCACCGCGGCCATCACCGCGTTCCATGACGCGGCCGAGGCCACGATCCGCACCTTCCACATCCCGCCGTCGAACGGCGCCTACGAACCCATCCCGACCGAGTACTGACCCGTCAGCAGGAGGCAACTTGACCACCGGAGATGCGCTGAGCATTCGCCCCAGGAACCCGCGCCAGGCGCCGCTCGCGCCGCTCGCGGAGCGCTTCGGCCTGCGCGCGGAGGCCGCGCTCGACGGGCTCGACGCGACCGGGGTGACGATCGACTCGCGCGATGTGCGGCCGGGCGATCTGTACATCGGCGTGCCGGGTGCGCGCCGCCACGGCGCCGAGTTCGCGGCTCAGGCCGCCGAGCGCGGCGCCGTCGCCGTGCTCACGGACGCCGAGGGCGCGGAGCTGGCCGGGGCGGCCGGGGCGGGCATCCCGGTGCTCGTCACCGATGAGCATCCGCGAGGGATCGCGGGCGCCGTGGCCGCCGCCGTCTACGGCAGCGAGCACCTGTCGGCCAAGACTTTCGGGATCACCGGCACCAACGGCAAGACGAGCGTCGTCTACCTGCTCGCCGAGCTGCTGCGGGCCGCCGGGTTCACCCCGGGCCTCAGCTCCACGGCGGAGCGACGCATCGGTGACGAGGTCATCGTCTCCGACCTCACGAGCCCCGAGGCGCCCGTGCTGCACGGTCTGCTCGCGCGCATGGCGGAGAAGCGGGTCGACGGCATCGCGCTCGAGGTCTCCGCGCACGCGGTCGAGCGCCACCGCATCGACGGCGTGCGCTTCGACGTCGTGGCCTTCAACAACTTCTCCCAGGATCACCTCGACGACTTCGGCGACATGGAGAGCTACTTCGCCGCGAAGCTGGCGCTGTTCTCGCCCGAGCACGCCGAGCGGGGCGTCGTCGTGGTCGACGGCCCCTACGGGCAGCGGATCGCCCGCGAATCGCGGATCCCGGTCACGCGCCTCGCCACCGAGTACGGGCAGGACGCCGACTGGCACCTCGCGGTCACGCGGCAGAGCATCGACGGCGTGTCATTCGTGCTGCAGGGACCGGAAGGCGCCCACTTCCGCGGCAGCGTGCCGCTGTTCGGGCGCTTCATGGCGGAGAACGCCGCCCTCGCGCTGATCATGCTGCACGAGGCGGGGATCCAACTGGATCGCGTCGCGGCAGGTCTCGAGAACGGCCGCATCCCCGTGTACATCCCGGGGCGCCTCGAGCTCGTCTCCGAGCCGGGAGTCGGGCCGCGCTTCTACGTCGACTACGGGCACACGCCCGGCGCGTTCGAGGCCATGCTCGACGCGCTCGGCGAGGTCGCGCCCGGGCGCATCATCTTCCTCTTCGGTGCCGACGGCGACCGCGACACCACGAAGCGCGAGGAGATGGGACGCGTCGCGGCCGCGGGCTCCGACGTGCTGATCGTGTGCGATTACCACCCGCGCTCGGAACCGCCGGAGAAGATCCGCGCGCAGCTCATCGCAGGCGCGCGCACCGCCGGGCGCGCCGAAATCATCGAGGAGGGGGATCCGCGCGCCGCCGTGCGGCTCGCTGTTTCGCTCGCCGGCCCCGATGACGTTATCCTGTATGCCGGTCCCGGACACGAGGACTACCAGGAAGTCGCCGGGCAGCACATCCCCTATTCGGCGCGAGACGAAGTACGCGGCGCGCTCCGCGAGGCAGGACTGCTCAAGTGATCGAACTCACACTCGCGGAGATCGCCGAGGCCGTCGGAGGCCGTCTGGTCGCGGGGAGCGGCGGAGCCGGCCCCGACACCGTCATCTCGGGGGAGGCGCAGACCGATTCGCGCGAGGTGCGCCCCGGTCAGATCTTCTTCGCCAGGCGCGGCGAGGAGACCGACGGCCACCTGTTCGCCGGTAAAGCCGTCGAGGCGGGGGCCGCGCTGCTCGTCGTCGAGCGCGAGCTCGACGAGCATGAACTCAGTGTCGAGCGCGAGCTCGAAGCTGCGGGCGACGTGCCGCAGATCGTCGTGCCCGAGGCCACCGAGGCGCTCGGTGCGCTCGCGACCGAGGTCGTGCGCCGCGTGCGCGCGCGCGGCGGGCTCACGATCGTCGGCATCACCGGTTCGAACGGCAAGACCACGACGAAGAACCTCGTCGCCGGGATGGCGGAGCGCCTCGGCGAGACGGTCGCCTCCGAGAAGTCGTTCAACAACGAGGTCGGCGGGCCGCTCACGATGCTGCGGGTGCGCGACACGACCGAGACGCTCGTCGCCGAGATGGGGGCGAGCGCCGAGGGCGAGATCGCGAGGCTCACCGCTATGGCTCCGCCGCACATCGGCGTCGTGCTCACCGTGGGCCTCGCCCACGCGGGCGAATTCGGGGGCATCGAGACGACCTTCCGCACCAAGAGCGAGATGGTGAGGGATCTCCCCGAGACCGCCCTCGCAGTGCTCAATCGCGACGATCCCTACGTCTCGCGCATGGCGGAGATGACCCGGGCGCGGGTGCGATGGTTCGGTCTCCATCCCGAGGCCGAGGTGCGCGCGAGCGACATCGACGCCGGCGCCGACGGCACCCGCTTCACGATCCACGCCGGCGGCGAGTCGCTGCCCGTGCACTTCCCGGTGCTCGGCGAGCACCACGTCATGAACGCCCTCGCCGCGACGTCCGTCGCGCTCGAGCTGGGACTCCCGCTCGCAGAGGTCGTCGACGTGCTGCAACGGCAGACGCGCGCCGCGCGCTGGCGCATGGAGGTCATGGGCGGCCGCGACGGCGTGACGATCGTGAACGACGCCTACAACGCGAGCCCCGACTCGATGAGCGCCGGTCTGCGCACGCTCGCGCAGATCCGGAAACCTCAGGGCCGCTCGGTCGCGGTGCTGGGGGCGATGAGCGAGCTCGGGGAGTACTCGGTCGAGGAGCACATCCGCATCGGCCTGCAGGCCGTGCGTCTGCGCATCTCTGAGCTGGTCGTGGTCGGCAAGGAGGCCAGGCAGCTGCACATCAGCGCGATCAACGAGGGATCCTGGGACGGCGAGAGCGTCTTCTTCGAGACGCAGGACGAGGCCTACGACTACCTGATGCGCACCCTGCGACCCGATGACACGGTGCTCGTGAAGTCCTCGAACTCCGCGGGGCTCCGCTTCCTCGGGGACCGACTGGGGGAGGCCTTCGCGTGATCGCCCTTCTCATCGCGGGCGGTCTCTCGCTGCTCTACTCGCTGCTGCTGACCCCCGTCTTCGTGCGCGTGTTCAACCGGCTCCGCTGGGGGCAGCCGATCCGCGTCGACGGTCCGAAGGAGCACGAGGTCAAGCGCGGCACGCCGACGATGGGCGGGCTGATCTTCCTGTCGGGGTCGATCCTCGCCTATTTCGCGGGCAAGTTCGTGATGGGCGAGACGCCGAGCCCCTCGGCCCTGCTCGTGATCCTGATGGCGCTCGGGGCGGGCCTCGTCGGCTTCGTCGACGACTTCATGAAGGCGCGGCTGCAGAACTCCGCGGGTCTCAACGGCTGGGCCAAGATCGTCGGTCAGGTGGCCATCGCGGTCGCCTTCGCGCTGCTCGGTCTCCGCTTCGCGAACGACGCCGGCGTCACGCCGGTCTCGACCCGCATCTCTGTCTTCCGCGACCTGCCCTTCGACTTCATGGCGGCCGGCGCCGTCGTCGGCACTGCCCTCATCGTGCTCTGGGTCGTGCTGATCGTCACGTCCACGACCAACGCGGTGAACGTGACCGACGGTCTCGACGGCCTCGCGGCGGGCGCGGCGATCTTCGCGTTCGGCGCCTACCTGGTGATGGGCTTCTGGCAGTCGGCGCAGAGCTGCGCCACGACCGCGGGTGAGCCCGGATGCTACGTGGTGCGGGATCCGATGGACCTCGCCGTGGTCTCGGCCGCGTTCCTCGGCGGTCTCGCGGGCTTCCTGTGGTGGAACACGAATCCGGCCCAGGTCTTCATGGGCGACACCGGGTCGATGGCGATCGGCGGTGCGATCGCGGCGCTCGCGATCCTCACCCGCACGGAGCTGCTGCTCCTGCTGATCGGCGGCCTCTTCATCATCGAGACCGGGTCGGTGATCCTGCAGCGCCTCTACTTCAAGGTGACGAAGGGAAAGCGGATCTTCCTGATGAGCCCGATCCACCACCACTTCGAGTTGAAGGGGTGGCACGAGGTCACGGTCGTGGTGCGGTTCTGGCTGGTCGCCGGCTTCTTCGTGATCGTGGGCGTCGGCGCCTTCTACGGCGAATGGCTGCTGCAGCAGTGACGGGGGACGGCATGAACGGAACGAGGGATCGGGTGCTCGCGCTCGGCAGCTGGCACGACGACTGGAGCGGGCTGCGCGTCGCGGTGCTCGGCCTCGGGGTGACCGGTTTCTCGGTGGCCGACACGCTCGTGGAGCTCGGTTCGCGGGTGCGCGTCATCTACGGCTCCCCCGACGTCGATCGCGAGCGCCTGCTCGACGTCATCGGCGCCGAGCGCTTCTGCGCGCCGTCGAATCCGGAGCAGCTCGGCGATCTCGCGGCCTTCGGCCCGGATCTCGTCGTCGTCTCTCCCGGTTACCGGCCGGATCACCCGCTCACCTCGTGGGCAGCGGAGCGCGGGATCCCCGTGTGGGGCGACATCGAGCTCGGCTGGCGGCTGCGCGACAAGACGGAGCGCATCGCCGACTGGATCTGCATCACCGGCACCAACGGCAAGACGACGACCACGCAGCTGACCGCGCACATGCTCCTCGCAGGAGGGCTCCGTGCGGTGCCCGCGGGCAACATCGGCGTACCCATCCTCGACGCCCTGCGCGACCCGCAGGGCTACGACGTGATCGTGGTCGAGCTGTCGAGCTTCCAGCTCGAGCGGCTCGGCACGGGCGTCGGCGCCGTCTCGCCGTACGCGAGCGCCTGCCTGAACTTCGCCGACGACCACCTCGACTGGCACGGGGGCGCCGAGGCGTACTGGGCCGCGAAGGCGAAGGTGTACGAGCACACCCAGGTGGCGTGCGTCTACAACCGCGCCGACCTCGAGACCGAGCGCATGGTCGAGGAGGCCGACGTGATCGAGGGGGCGAGGGCCGTCAGCTTCGGCCTCGACTCGCCACCGCCGAGCGGCTTCGGCGTGGTCGAGGGCATCCTGGTCGACCGGGGCTTCCACGCCGAGCGGCACACGGAGGCATACGAGCTGGTCACCGTGGCCGAGCTCGCGGATCGCGGCATCGCGGCGCCGCACATGGTGCAGAACGTGCTCGCGGCGAGTGCGCTGGCTCGATCGCGGGGCGTCGAGCCCGGCGAGATCGCGCAGGCGGTGCTGAGCTTCCAGCCCGACCGGCACCGTGCCCAGCGGCTCGGCGCGGTCGGCGGGGTCGAGTACATCGACGATTCGAAGGCGACCAACGCGCACGCGGCCGATGCGTCGCTCCGCGCGATGCAGAACGTCGTCTGGATCGTCGGGGGCCTGCTGAAGGGCGTCGACATCGGCGAGCTCGTGCGCGAGCACGCGCGCCGCCTGCGCGGTGTCGTCGTGATCGGCGCCGAGCGGGCGGAGGTGCTCGCGGCGCTCGAGCGCGAAGCAACCGATGTTCCGCGCGTCGAGGTCGTGCCGCGGTCGGAGGAGCGTGAGGACGTGCCCGAGGGGGCGGCGGGCCTCGTGATGACCGAGGCCGTGCGCGCCGCGGCATCGCTCGCGCAGCCGGGCGACACCGTGCTGCTCGCGCCTGCGGCCGCCTCCATGGACCAGTTCAGGGACTATCCGGATCGAGGCCGCCAGTTCCAGGCGGCCGTGCGCGAACTGGGGTGAGCGGTGTGGCGCCCGATTCGAACGAGCCCTCGGGGCGCGCTCCGGGCCAGGCCAGGATCCGTCTCGGCGGTCTGCCCGGGGCCTCCTCCGACCGCACGGTCGTGGGCCTCTACGCGATCACGCTGCTGCTGGTGGGCTTCGGCCTGATCATGGTGCTCTCGTCGTCGTCGATCACCTCGTACCTCGACGATCAGGGCTTCTTCGGCGGCTTCTGGCGCCAGGCCACGTTCGCGGTCATCGGCATCCCTCTCATGCTCATCGCGGCCGCCATGCCCATCTCCTTCTGGAAGAGATGGGCCTGGGTGCTGCTCGCGATCGGCATCTTCCTGCAGCTGCTCGTGTTCACCCCGCTCGGCGTCGAGGTGTACGGCAACCGCAACTGGATCCAGATCGGCGGCATCGGCGCCCAGCCGTCCGAGGCGTTGAAGCTCGCGCTCGTCGTGTGGATCGGCGCGGTGCTGTGGAAGAAGGAGTCGCTGCTCGGACAGATGCGCCACGAGATCGTTCCGGTGATCGTGCCCGGGGCCGTGGTGGTGCTCGGCCTCGTGCTGCTCGGTCGCGACCTCGGCACGACCATGATCATGGCCGCCCTGGTCATCGGGGCCATGTACTTCGGCGGGATCAGCTGGAAGACGCTCGGCGTGGTCGCGCTCGGCGGTCTGCTCGCCGTGTTCTTCTTCGTCGTCACGAGCCAGAACCGCCTGAACCGGCTCTTCGGCCACGCGGGCGGCAACGAGGACTACAGCGGACTCGGCTGGCAGCCGCTCCACGGCCTCTGGGCGCTCGCGGGCGGCGGTCTCTTCGGCGTCGGCCTCGGCGGGTCGAAGGCGAAGTGGTCGTGGCTGCCCGCCGCCGACAACGACTACATCTTCGCGATCATCGGCGAGGAGCTCGGCCTCATCGGCGCGCTGCTCGTGATCGTGCTGTTCGTGGTGCTGGCGGTGCTGATGCTGCGGGTGATCTCGCGGGCGAGGGATCGCTTCGGCAGGGCCGTGGTCGGCGGTGTGCTCGTCTGGATCATCGGCCAGGCGTTCGTGAACATCGGCGTCGTCATCGGCATCCTGCCGGTGCTGGGCGTGCCGCTGCCGCTCATCAGCGCTGGCGGCACCGCGCTCATCGCGTGCCTCGTCGCGATCGGGGTCGTCATCTCGATCGCGCGCGACGCGACGCGGTACCAGGAGGAGATCGGCGCCGCGGGCGCCTGAAGGGACCCGACATGACCACCTACCTGCTCGCCGGCGGCGGAACCGCCGGCCACGTGAACCCGCTCCTGGCGCTCGCAGACCTGATCCGGGAGCAGGAGCCCGAAGCCGGCATCGTCGTGCTCGGTACGCGCGAGGGGCTCGAGGCGAGGCTCGTGCCCGAGCGCGGCTACGAACTCGTGACCATCGAGCGCCTGCCCTTCCCGCGCCGCCCGAACCTCGCAGCGCTGCGCTTCCCGGCCCGCTTCGCCCGCGCGGTGCGGCAGACGCGATCCCTCATCCGCGAGCGCGGCGTCGACGTCGTGGTCGGCTTCGGCGGCTACGCCTCGGCGCCGGCCTACCGCGCAGGAGCGAAGGAGGGTGTGCCCGTCGTCATCCACGAGGCCAACGCGAAGCCCGGCATGGCGAACAAGCTGGGCGCACGGTCGACCCCGTACGTCGCGGTGACCTTCCCCGGTACCCCGATTCGCGGCGCCCGGGTCACCGGTATGCCGCTGCGACCCGAGATCACGGGGCTCGACCGCGAGGCTCTGCGCGCGGAGTCCCGCGAGCACTTCGGGCTGGACCCCGAGCGGCGCACGCTGCTCGTGACCGGGGGATCCCTCGGGGCGCGCGCGATCAACCGCGGCATCTCCGGCTCCGCAGCCGAGATCGTCGCCTCGGGCGCGCAGGTGCTGCACGTGTGGGGCGGTCTCACCGAGGTCGAGGATCCCGGTGTCGACGGCTACACGGTGATCCCGTACTGCGACCGCATGGACCTCGCCTTCGCCGCCTGCGACCTGGTCGTCTCGCGCGCGGGCTCGACGACGGTGAGCGAGATCGCGGGTCTCGGCATCCCGGCCGTCTTCGTGCCCTACAGCCACGGCAACGGCGAGCAGCGCTTCAACGCGGCCGCCGATGTGCAGGCGGGAGGCGCGCTGCTCGTCGAGGACGGCGAGCTCACCCCCGAGTGGGTGCACGGCACGCTGCTGCCGCTGCTGGGCGATGACGCCCGGCTCGCCGACATGAGCGCGCGGGCACGCTCGGCCGGATCCCTCGACGGCACCGAACGGCTGCTCGATCTGGTGCGCGAGGCCCTCGACGCCTGATCCGTGCGCCGTCGCAGCGAACGCGGGTCGGCGACTGCGATGGTCCGCGTGCGGTAGCATCGTCTCTATGCCACGGAACCTCCTGCTTCGGAGCCGCGGCAGGGTGTGAGCCGACCGGCGCCCTGTCAGCGGCGCCGTCGCCATGCCGGTCATCGAACCCGTAGACCGGAGACCACCCTCATGTCCGTTCCCATCCGCCTGTGGCTGATGCTGGCCGCGATGGTCGCGGCCCAGGCCGCGACGACCGTCGTCGCCGCGACGCCGGCCTTCTTGATCCCTCACCTGCACGAGCAGGAGGGACTGAGCCTCGCCGCCGCCGGCCTGCTCGCCGGAGCCCCGAACCTGGGTCTCGTGCTCTCCCTCGTGGTGTGGGGCGCGGCCACCGACCGCTTCGGCGAACGGCGCGTGATCCTGGTCGGCCTCGCACTCACCGTGCTCGCCGTCGCCGCGTCGACCGCGGTGCACGGCTTCGCGGCGCTCGGCCTCGCGCTCGTCGCGAGCGGCGCGCTGTCGGCCTGCACGAACAGTGCGAGCGGGCGCCTCATCACGGGCTGGTTCCCGGCGGAGCGGCGCGGTCTCGCGATGGGCATCAGGCAGACCTGCCAGCCCCTCGGCATGGCGGTCGCCGCGCTCGCGGTGCCGCCGCTCGCAGCCGCGGGAGGGATCGGGGCCGCGCTCTGGCTGGGCGGCGCGCTCGCCGCCGCGAGCCTCGCGGTCTGTGCGATCGTCGTGCGCGACCCGGCCAGGCCCTCGCGGGCGGCCGTCGCAGCTACGGGCAACCCGTACCGCGCCTCGAGCACGCTCGTCCGCATCCACGCGGTGTCGGTGCTGCTCGTCGTGCCGCAGTTCGCACTGTCGACCTTCGGGCTCGTCTGGTTCACGGTCGGTTTCGGATGGAGCGCGCTGGCGGCCGGATCCCTCGTCGCGGCCTCCCAGTTCGCGGGGGCGGCAGGGCGCATCGCCGTCGGCGTGTGGAGCGACCGCGAGGGATCCCGGCTGCGCCCGCTGCGGCGGATCGCGGTGGCCGGTGTGGCGGTGCTCGCGCTCGCCGCCGCGTTCGGCTGGGCCGGTTGGGGCGTGCCCGCCGCAGCGGCCTATCTCGTCGCGAGCTGCGTGAGCGTCGCCGACAACGGGCTCGCCTTCACCGCGGTCGCCGAGATCGCGGGCCCCGGGTGGGCCGGGCGGGCCCTCGGCATCCAGAACACCGGGCAGTTCCTCGCGGCGGCGGCCGTCGGGCCGGTGGTCGGAGCGCTGATCGGTGCGCTCGGCGTGCCGGCGGCTCTCGCGATCGCGGCCGCCGCGCCGCTCGCGGCGGTGCCGCTCGTGCCCCGGCCGGAGCGGGAGCGGGTGCGCGAGGCTCCGTGATCCCTCGCCCGTGCGGCGCACGGCGAGCCCCGAGCCGAGAGCGGTACCCTGGAGTGTCTATCGCGGCGCAAGGAGGACGAATGATCTACCCCGATCTGGAGCTCGAGATCCCCGACGAGCTCGGGCGCGTGCACTTCGTAGGGATCGGCGGCTCCGGCATGAGCGGCATCGCCCGCATGCTGCACGGCGCAGGGGTGACGGTCACGGGGTCCGATCGCGGTTCGAACTACTCGACGAAGGCGCTCGAGGAGCTCGGAATCCCCGTGGCGGTGGGTCACGACGCCGCGAACGTCGGCGACGCCGACACGCTCGTCGTGACCGGTGCGCTGTGGCAGGACAATCCCGAGTACCAGTACGCACTCGCCCACGGCATCCCCGTGCTGCACCGATCGCAGGCCCTCGCCTGGCTGACGCGGGGCCGGCGCCTCGTCTCGGTCGCGGGCGCCCACGGCAAGACGACGTCGACGGGCATGATCGTGACGGGCCTCACGGGGCTCGGCGCCGATCCCTCGTTCGTGAACGGCGGCATCATCGAATCGCTCGGCACCTCCTCGGGCGCGGGCGATGATGAGCTGTTCGTGATCGAGGCCGATGAGAGCGACAAGTCGTTCCTCATCTACGACACGGCGGTCGCGCTCATCACGAACGTCGACCCCGAGCACCTCGACTTCTACGGTTCGCGCGAGAACTTCATGCGGGCCTTCGTCGATTTCGCGCTCGCCGCGAGCGAGCAGATCGTGATCTCCGCGGACGACCCGGGAGCGCGGGAGGTGCTCACCGACCTGCGCATCGCCGAGACGATCGGCGGCGTACCGGCGACGATCCGCACCTTCGGAGAGGCGGAGGACGCCGACGTGCGCATCGTCTCGGTCGACGACTCCGGGCCGGTGCGGTTCGAGGTCGAGGTCGACGGGAAGCGCTTCGCGGCGCAGCTCGGCGTGTTCGGGCGCCACAACGCGGTCAACGCGGTGGGAGCCTTCGCCGTGCTCACCGGACTCGGCTTCGACCCCGAGCGCTCGCTCGCCGCGATCGCGGAGTTCGGCGGCACCAAGCGCCGCTTCGAGTTCCACGCGGAGGTCGGGGGAGTGCGCGTCTACGACGATTACGCGCACCACCCGACTGAGGTCGCCGCCCTCCTCGCATCCGCGCGCGCTGCGGCGGGAGAGGGGCGGGTCATCGCGATCCACCAGCCCCACCTCTTCAGCCGCACGCGCCTGTTCCACCGCGAGTTCGCCGATGCGCTCGAGGCGGGCGCCGACCACACGGTCGTGCTCGCGGTCGATGGCGCGCGGGAGGACCCCGTGGAGGGGGTCACCGGCGCGCTCGTCGCCGACGACTTCTCCGATCCCTCGCGGGTCGCCTACCGCCCCGAGTGGCAGGATGCGGCCGACTACCTGGCCGAGATCGCGCGCCCGGGCGACCTCTTCGTGACGATGAGCTGCGGAACGGTCTACCAGATCATCCCGCAGCTCGTATCGGCGCTGCGCGCACGCTTCGAGCCGCAGGCCTCGTGAGGCGACGGGCTCGATGAAGCGACCCAGCGGATTCGACGGGCGACCGGAGCGGCCGGAACCCCAGCGGCCCGAGCCTGCGCGGGCGGCGCAATCGGGCCGGTCGGCATCGGAGACACCCGACGCCCCCGGTGCACGCGCCGCGGAGGGATCGGGCGCGCGCGATGAGGGATCTGGGGCCGAGGTCTCGAGCCCCCTCGCTCCGACGGTCGACCTGAGCGAGGTGCGCGAGCGCCGCGCGGGTCTGCTCGCGGTTTCGCGTGCGGTCGACCCCGTGCGCGCGGCGGAGAAGCGCGTGCGAGAGGCCGAGAAGCGGCTCAGGCAGCGGGAGCGCAGGGAGAGCCGCCGGTTCTCCTTCGCCGGGAGGCGGCGCAGGCGGATCTGGATCGTGGCCGGAAGCGCCGTGCTCGCGCTGGCGCTCTTCGTGGTGGTGGGTGTGTTCACCCCGGTCATGGCGGTGCGGAAGATCGAGATCTCGGGCGCTACGACGGTCGCGACGGCCGACGTGGAACGCGCGCTCGCCCGATTCGAGGGCACGCCCCTCGCGCTCGTCGACGAGGGGCAGGTGCGCGCCGCCCTCGAACCGTTCCCGCTGATCCAGCGCTACGGCGTCGAGCGGATCCCGCCGGACACCCTGCTCGTGCGGATCGTGGAGCGGGTACCCGTGCTGTCGATCGAGTCCGGCGGGGCGTTCAAGCAGTACGACGCCGCCGGCGTGCTCGTCGGCAGCGCTGCCGAGCCTCCCGCCGGCGCGCCGCTCGCGAGCGGGCGCATCACCGACCTCGACTCCGAGGCCTTCCATTCGGCCGCGCTCGCCCTGCGCGACATGCCGGCCGAACTCCGTGCGCAGGTCGTGTCGGTGACGGCGAACGGCGGCGAAGACGTGACGCTCACCCTGGCGAACGGCGTCGAGGTGATGTGGGGAGGCTCCGAGAACACCGCTCGCAAGGCGCTGGTGCTGAACTCCATGTCGGCGTCGCTCGCCGCCATCGGCACGCCCGTGAGCTACATCGACGTCTCGTCGACGGAGGCGCCCGTCTTCCGGTGATCCCGCCGTGCGAGAAAAGTTCGCCGCGGGTTTCGGCGTGTCTGCGGCACGGCCCGCGCCTTGCCCCATAGTTTGGTCGGCAGGAAGAAACGTATACGGCGATACTAACTTTTAACTTCAAGTAGAAGTTGAGAGTTTAGGGGTGGAGGAACCACGTGTCAGCGAACCAGAACTACCTCGCGGTCATCAAGGTGGTGGGCGTGGGCGGCGGCGGCGTCAACGCCGTCAACCGCATGATCGAGCTCGGACTGCGCGGCGTCGAGTTCATCGCCGTCAATACCGATGCGCAGGCACTGCTGCTCAGCGACGCCGATGTCAAGCTCGACGTCGGCCGCGAGCTCACCCGCGGCCTCGGTGCCGGCGCCGATCCCGAGGTCGGCCGCCGCGCCGCCGAGGATCACGCTGAGGAGATCGAGGAGGCGCTCGCGGGCGCCGACATGGTCTTCGTGACCGCGGGCGAGGGCGGCGGCACCGGCACGGGCGCCGCTCCCGTCGTCGCACGCATCGCGAAGTCGATCGGCGCGCTGACCATCGGCGTCGTCACCCGTCCCTTCAGTTTCGAGGGCAAGCGCCGCGCGGCCCAGGCCGACACCGGCGTGAACACGCTGCGCGAGGCCGTCGACACCCTCATCGTCGTGCCCAACGACCGCCTCCTCGACATCAGCGAGCCCGGCATCAGCATGATCGAGGCCTTCGCCGCCGCCGATCAGGTGCTGCTCGCGGGCGTCTCGGGCATCACCGACCTCATCACGACCCCGGGCCTCATCAACCTCGACTTCGCCGATGTGAAGTCGGTCATGCAGGGCGCGGGCGCCGCGCTCATGGGCATCGGCTCCGCGCGAGGCGCGGACCGCGCGATCAAGGCCGCCGAGCTCGCGGTCGCCTCCCCGCTGCTCGAGGCCTCGGTCGAGGGCGCTCACGGCGTGCTGCTGTCCATCCAGGGATCCTCGAACCTCGCGCTCAGCGAGATCTACGAGGCCTCGACGCTCGTGCAGGACGTCGTGCACCCCGAGGCCAACATCATCTTCGGAACCGTCATCGACGACACGCTCGGCGACGAGGTGCGCGTCACGGTCATCGCGGCCGGCTTCGACTCGGATCCCTCGCCCCAGGTCAGCGCACCCGAGCGCGGGCGCCGCGGCAGCCACGTCGAGGGCATCGACGACGTGCCCGCGCAGGCCACCGCCACCGCGACCGCCGTCGCGAGCGGTGAGGCCACGGGGCTCGGCTTCAAGGGCTTCAACGCCAACCGCGGCGACACCGACGCGAACGCCTCGGGCCAGTTCGGCGAGGTGCTCTCGAACCCGCCCGTCGAGGCGCAGCTCAACGATCCCGCCTTCGACGGAGACGACGACGAGGATCTCGACATCCCCGACTTCCTGAAGTAGGCCGCGCCGATGCCCGAGCAGCACCCCGGCCTCGCCGAGCGTCTCGCGACGGTCCGCGAGGGCGTCTCGGCAGCATGTCTGGACGTCTCCCGCGATCCCGAGGAGGTGACCCTCATCGTCGTCACCAAGTTCCACCCGGCGAGCCTCGTCGCCGAACTCGCGGAGCTCGGCGTGCGCGACGTGGGGGAGAACCGCCACCAGGAGGCGCAGGCGAAGGCCGCCGAACTCGCGGCCCTCGATCTGCACTGGCACTTCATCGGCCAGCTGCAGACGAAGAAGGCGCGTCAGGCCGCGCAGTACGCGCGCTCCATCCACTCGATCGACCGGGAGCGCCTCGTCGACGCCCTCGCCACTGCCGAGGTCGAGCGGCCCATCGATGCGTTCGTGCAGGTGAACCTCACGGAGGATCCGGGCCGAGGGGGCGCGGCGCCGGAAGACCTCGAACGGCTGGCCGAGCGGGTGCTCGAGACCCAGACGCTGCGGCTGCGAGGGATCATGGCCGTGGCGCCCCTGCCGGAGGAGGAGCACGCGGCGAGCGCCTTCGCCAGGCTCGCGGGCTACTCCGAGCGTCTGCGATCCCTCGCCCCCGACGCCGCGGCGATCTCGGCCGGAATGACCCACGACTACGCCGAGGCGATCGCCGCGGGCGCGACACACCTGCGCATCGGCAGTGCAATCACGGGCAAACGCCCCGACCCCCGATAGTCTCGGAACAACTCACCGTTGGGAGAGAAGATGAGCAACCCGCTGAAGAAGACCATGGTGTTCCTGGGCCTCGCCGAGGAAGAGCTCGAGGAGCAGGCCGCTCAGGCGCCCGCTGCGAAGGAGAGCGCTGCGCCCAAGGAAGCCGCTGCTGCCAAGCCGGCTCCCGCCACCCGCCCCGCCCCGCAGCGCGCGGCCGTCACCCCGCTGCGCCGCGTCACGCCCACGAAGCCGGTAGCCGCGCCGCAGGCGATGAACGAGATCCTGACGGTGCACCCCGCCGAGTACAGGGACGCCAAGGTGATCGCCGAGAGCTTCCGCGAGGGCGTGCCCGTCATCATCAACCTCTCGCGCATGGGGGAGGCCGATGCGAAGCGACTGATCGACTTCGCGAGCGGACTGACGATGGGGCTCAACGGCCGCATCGAGCGGGTGACGAGCAAGGTCTTCCTGCTCTCGCCCGAGCACATCGAGGCGAGCAGCGAGGACGACCGCAGGCACGACAGCGGTTCCTTCTTCGTCGCCCCCTCCGCGTAAGCCGTGGAGATCGTCCTCGCCGTCGGAACCGTCGTCCGGGTGCTCCTCCGCATCTACACGCTGGTGCTCTGGGGGCGCCTGGTCCTCGACTGGATCGTGGTGCTCAACCGGCGATTCCGGCCCCGCGGCCCGCTCGCGGTGCTCGTCGAGGTGGTCTACACCGTGACCGATCCGCCCATCCGCATGTTCCGACGGGTCCTCCCTCCCATCAGGCTCGGAACCATCGCGATCGACCTCGGCTGGATGCTCACGATGCTCGCCTGCTGGCTGCTGCTCGCCTTCATCCCCGGCTGGTGGTGAGGGATCGACCGCGGGGCGCAACAGGCGCACTGCGCGTATCCGATCTTTTTTGCTAGCGTTGTTCATGACCACGGCAGTGGTCTTCCGAAACCGAAAGAGACTGAACGATGGCACTGACCCCCGAAGACGTCGTGAATCAGAAGTTCACGATCACGAAGTTCCGTGACGGTTACGACCTCGACCAGGTCGACGATTTTCTCGACACGATCGTGGAGGAGCTGCGCCAGCACGAGCAGGAGAAGGACGAGCTGCGGGCCCAGATCCAGGATCTGACCGCTAAGCTCGAAGCCTGCGAATCCCGCTCCGAGCAGTCCGACACCGCCGCCTCCGAGCAGACCATCGTCGTCGATGCGCCCGCTCCGGCCCCGGTCCCCGTAGCGGCGGCCCCCGCGCAGGTTCCCGCAGCCGCGGGTGCCCAGCCCGACGCCGTCAAGTCGAGCGCCATGCTGCAGCTCGCGCTCGAGCTGCACGACAAGCACGTTCAGGAGGGCGAGACCACCCGCGACCGGCTGATCAGCGAGGCCGAGGCGAAGCGCGACGAGATGATCTCCGACGCCGAGCGCACCGCGAAGCAGATGGTGGAGGAAGCGCAGAAGCAGCGCGCCGACGAGCTCCGCATTCTCGGCGACGAGCGCAGCGACCTCCAGGGCAAGATCAAGGAGCTCCGCTCCTTCGAGAGCGAGTACCGCTCGACGCTCCGCTCGTACATCCAGTCCCAGCTTCGCGGCCTCGACGGCTCGCCCGAGCCCTCGGGCGCGCCCGAGGGCCTGCAGTAACCCGGAGCGTGAACGACGCTTCCGAGGTGACGAACGACGTCGCCGTCCCGGCATCGGGGCGGCGACGTCTCGTTCCGCTCCTCCTCCTCGCGGTCGCGGTCGTCGTGTACGCGGCCGATCAGCTCACGAAGAACTGGGTCGTCTCGCATCTCACCGAGGGCGAGAGCGTGCCGGTGATCGGCGATTTCCTGCAGTGGCACTTCGTGCGCAACCCCGGTGCGGCCTTCTCCTTCGCGAGCGGCTCGACCTGGATCTTCACGGTGCTCGCCGCCCTGGTGGTCGTCGTGATCCTGTGGCAGATCCGCAGGCTCCGTTCGATCCCGTGGGCGCTGTTCCTCGGCATGCTGCTCGGCGGCGTGCTCGGCAACCTGACCGATCGCCTGACCAGGCCGCCCGGCTTCCCGGAGGGGCACGTCGTCGACTTCATCCTCACGCCCTGGATGTGGCTCGGCTTCAACCCCGCCATCTACAACGTCGCCGACATCGGCATCGTCACCGGCATGGGGCTGTTCGTCATCGTCTCGCTGCTCGGGCTGCCCATCGACGGCTCGCCCCGCATCAGAGGCGGTGAGGCGGCAGAGGACGGGTCGGTCGGAGACGAGTCGGCCTCGGATGAGCCGACCGCGGGAGAGCGTGCAGCGGAGGGGGAAACCGATGGAACGCCGTAGCCTGCCGGTGCCCGACGGTCTCGTCGGCGAGCGTGTGGACGCGGCTCTCGCGAAGCTGCTCGGCTTCTCGCGGAGCTTCGCCGCGGAGATCGCGCAGGCGGGCGGCGTGGAGCTCGACGGCCGCGAGCTCGGCAAGTCCGATCGCCTCACGGCCGGCGGCTGGCTCGAGGTGTCGTGGGAGGAGAAGCGCGGGCCCGAGGTCGTCCCCGTGCACCTGCCCGAGCTCGGCATCGTGCACGACGACGACGACATCGTCGTGGTCGACAAGCCGGCCGGCGTCGCGGCGCACCCCTCGCTCGGTTGGGAGGGTCCTACGGTGCTCGGGGCGCTGGCAGGAGCCGGGTACCGCATCGCCACCTCGGGGCCGCCCGAACGCCAGGGCGTCGTGCACCGTCTCGATGCGGGTACGAGCGGACTGATGGTTGTCGCGAAGAGCGAGCGGGCTTACAGCGAGCTGAAGCGCGCCTTCAAGGAGCGCGAGGTCGACAAGATCTACCACGCGGTCGTGCAGGGGCACCCGGATCCCTTCTCGGGAACGATCGAGGGCCCGATCGGCCGCCATCCCGGCCACGAGTGGAAGTTCGCCGTCACGCGCGACGGCAAGCCGTCGGTGACGCACTACGAGACGATCGAGGCGTTTCCCTACGCCTCGCTGCTCGAGATCGAGCTCGAGACTGGGCGCACGCACCAGATCCGCGTGCACATGGCCGCGCAGCGGCACCCGTGCGTGGGCGACGGCATGTACGGGGCCGATCCGACGCTCTCCGCGCGGCTGGGGCTGACGCGGCAGTGGCTGCACGCGATGCGACTCGGCTTCAGACACCCGGGCAGCGGCGAGGCCGTCGAGTTCTCGTCCGTGTATCCGGCGGACCTGCAGCACGCACTCGACGTGCTGGCGGGGTAGTGGACGCCGCTCAGGAGGTGGATTCCTCCTCCTGAGCGGTGCGGCAGGTGCCGCCCTGCTCCGCATCCGTGTTGGGGTAGTTCTCGATCTTCTCGGCGATCCCGGTGGCGACCGTATAGCGCTGCACCTCCGTCGCGCAGCTCTTCGGGCTGGGGGCGAGGTAGAACCGCGCCGTGCCGTCTCCGTAGACCGGGTAGCCGTGCTCCTTCACCCAGACCTCGGTGCCGCGCACCGCATCGACGCCGACGACGCGGCTGTCGGGGGTCGAGTCGGTGTTGAGCTCCCCGTCGAGCAGCACCGCGACGACGCCCAGGTCGGAGCGTCCGGCGAACGACGCGGAGTGCTTGCCACCGCGCAGAATGCGGGTTCTCGTGAGCTCCCTGGGCGAGGGATCGGCGCTGACGCCGAGAACGAAGGTGACGTACTCGTAGTCGCTGTAGCCGCGGTAGTGCATCTCGCGCCGCGTCTGCACCAGGCCGACGATCACGGGCTCCTCACCGTCGAGGGTGTGGCTGTACTGCTGCGAGAGCACGGTGTAGTCGTCTCTCGCGGGGAGACCAGGGCCCGTGCCGAGCAGTTCTTCGGCGTCGAGGTCGACGATGACGCCCCCTGGCAGGCGCATCTGGATCGGGCCGGGCTGCCCGCTCTCCGCGGCCTTCGCCTCGAACCTCTCGAAGGGACCGAACTCGGACCAGGTGCCTTGGCGGTCCTGCCCGGCGGATGCGGTGCACCCGGCGAGCAGCATCGCCCACAGAGCGGCGACCCCCGCGGCGCGGAGGCGGCGTCTCCCGCCGACCGGACTCATACGCACAGCTTCGGCCCGAGGTCTTCGGTACGACCGTCGACGGTAACGGTAGCCTGCCCGCAGATGCGAGCCGAGACGTCCGGCTCGATGATCATCGGTGTGTAGAGCGACTGCAGGTTGATATCGGTGCGCGATTGATTGCGCTCGCTGTCCGGATCGTCCATCGGCCAGATGCGCATGGTCATGGTGTTGCCGTCGGTCTTGCCGTCGTAGCGCGTGACGCGCCCCCAGACGGCGAGGCAGTCGTTGGAGTACAGCAGTTGCACGTGCACCTGGTTGTCGAGCCGGGCCTCGGACGCTGCGATCACCGCGTCATCCTTGCACTTCGTCCGCATCGGGTCGACGCCGTTCGCGGCCGCCAGATACGGCCCCTCGGCGTTCTCCGGGGGCCCGGCGCTCCGGCTCGCCCCGCCACCGAGTACGCCCCAGACGAGGCTGGTCGCCACCGCGGAGACGAGCGCGGCGGTGATGGCGATGACGGCGGTCTGCGTGGGGGAGAAGCGCCGACGCCGGACCTCTTCGAGATCGGCGACGGACGAGGTGCTGCGCGGGTCGAGCGCGTTGCGGCGCAACCGCCACTCGAGCTGATTCCCGCCGAGCTCCGTGACGAGCTTCAGCACCGTGTTCTCCGTGGGCAGCGCGTTGCCCGAGAACGCCACGGAGATGACGCTCTTCGAGATGCCCGTGCGCGTGCTGAGTGCGGCGAGCGTGGGGTTGCCCGCGGTGCGCCTGAGGTCGCGAAGCGCACTCGCGAACTCCTGCACGGAATCCGGGCCGGATTCCCGAACTCCGCCCTCGTCCTTGACGGCCGTGTCTGACATGGTTCCTCCGCTGGTCGACTGTTCCGATGCTCCGAACGCGCGTGTTCGGGGCTCCCGGAAACGACGAAGTCTGTCTGCACAACAGGATAGGGGCGGCTCGCGACCAGCTTCGCCAGATCCCGCCGGAGGCAAGGGAGAACGGCGTATTCTCAAGGGTTCGAATTTTCCGTTCGACATCCGAACAGCGCCTGAAACCCGCGGAACGATTACTCGAGCACGAGTGAGAGGCGTTTCGATTTTCCGGAAGTTTCGATTCGGTACCGGAATGGCGTCGCATGCTCCCGGCGAAGAGCAGACTGAGGAAAAGTGAAGCAGCGGGGCTCGGCGCTGACGCCCCGCGGAGTGGAGGAGACAGTGCAGGGGATGCTGGATCAGACTCGGGAAGTGCGGCGAGCAACCCTCGACGGGGCAGTCGCCGCAGACGCCCAACACGGTGCGGCGGAGAGATCCTTTGCGCACCTCGACGGGGCAGACGGAGCAGAGACGGTGAGTGCTCACGTGCTGTTCGCCCACGCCTATGCGCTCGAACTCGCGCGTGCAGTGCGAGGAGCCGAACGCTTCAGCCCGTCTCAGGGGCGTGCGGCACGCAGCGCGGCGTTGCCGCCGTCGGTCCGGTAGAAGCGATCGGAGACGCCGGCCTCGATCGCCGAGTCGTCCGCACCCAGGCGCACCCGCGCCCCGGTGAGGCCGTCGGCCGTGCCGGCCACCGTCCACATGTCTACCCGGTCCTTTCCGAAACTCTTCAGAAGTTTCGGCGAGAGCACGAAGGCGTACTCGAGCGCGCCCGTCCGCGGGTCGTGATCCACGAGGCGGCCGGAGAGCGCGACGGTGCGGTAGCCGCGGCGCCCGCTCAGCAGCAGGCCGAGGGTGGGCGCTCCCCGTGTCAGCACGGCCGCGATGCGGCGGTCGAGCCCACGGGCGTAGCGATTGCCTCCGAACGCCGACAGCGCGCGGTCGACGCGGCGCACCGTGCGAAGGCGCCCAGCAGACGGGACGGCGTCTCGGAGCGGCGAGTCGTCAGCGGTCGGCGCGATCGAGACGCCCACCTCGATCCCTCGCGGAGTCGCCCGCACCGAGGCCGCGCGCGAGAGATGCTCGAGTATCGGCTCTGCCGCGATCAGGGAGGCGAGGCCCGCGACGTCGCCTGCGCGGATGAGGGAGAGCTTGCACCGGTCGGTGGGGTGCGAGACCGAGTCCTCGAGCTCCTCCGGCACGAGGTCTGCGAGGAACGCGCGGTGCAGCTCGACCCAGCGGACTCTCGTCTCGGGCGTCATGCGATCCCAGCGCTTGGGAACGTAGAAGCGCAGCCCCTTGCGCTGGAAGAACTGGAGCACGAGCCGCTCGGCCGCGGTGCGATCGGCCACCCCCTCGAGGAGGATCTGCGCGATGCGGCGGCAGGAACCCACGTAGTTGTCGGGGTCGATGGTGCGGGAGGAGATGTTCTGGCCGTCGTCGCGCAGCGCGATGAAGTAGAGCGGCCCCCGCCCGCAGAAGAGGATGCGCCTGGCGAGCGTGTAGGCGCGGGTCACGAAGATGCCGTCTTCCAGCCGAACCTTCTCCTCGGGAAAACGCAGGCCGGCGCGCTCGATCAGCTCGCGGCGGAACAGCTTCTGCGGTGAGAGCGTCTCCATCGCGCGAGCGATCGAGATGTCGCCGTGCGGGTGCCGCGCGAAGAGCGCCTGCACGCGCCTGCCGCCCGATCCCTCGAAGCGGGGGATGACCACGTCGGCCGGTCGGCCGGATCCCTCGCCCTCGGCCATCCGTACCATATCGCCCAGGGCGTTCGGGGCCATCGTGTCATCGGCGTCCATGAAGAACAGGAAGTCGCCGCGCGCCAGCTCGATGCCGCGGTTGCGCGGCATACCGGGCCAGCCGCTGTTCGGCTGGTGCACGACGGTAACGCGCTCGTCGGCCGCGGCGAAGCGATCGAGCTCGTCGCCCGAGCCGTCGGTGGAGCCGTCGTCGATCGCGATGATCTCGAACTCCCGCAGATCCTGTGCGAGCAGCGATTCCAGGGCGCCCGTGAGGTAGGGCATCGCGTTGTAGACCGGGATGACGATGCTGACGCGAGGGGCGTACGTTCCGACCATCGAGTGCTCCCTTCTCGTGCGTGCACGCGGAAGAACCCGTCCCAAGCTCAGGCTCCCCGCGCGAGCCACCATAGCGACGCAGCCTCCGAAGACCCTGCCACCTCAGTGCGGCTTGTTAGCCTGTCGGCATGGGAGAGGCGACGGCATCCGTCTCCGCCCCGGTCCGGCAGCGGGTGGAGTACCTCGAGGTTCTGCGAGCCGTCGCGATCATCGCGGTGGTGGTGATCCACGCCTCCATCACTGAGTGGCACCAGCTTCCCCCGGGCGGTTCGCGCGCCGATCAGCTGACCTGGATCGGCTCAGCGCTGCGTTTCTGCGTGCCCGTCTTCTTCATGGTGTCGGGCGCGCTGTTCCTCGCGCCCGAGCGCGAGGTGGCGATGGGATCCCTCTTCCGCAAAAGCATCCCGCGGCTGCTGATCCCGTTCGCCTGCTGGTCGCTGTGCTATGCCCTGGTCGGCGTCTACGGGCCGGGCGGCAGCCGCGACCCGGCGGAGTTCGCGAGGGACGCGTTGACCGGGCATTTCCACCTCTGGTTCCTGCTGGCGCTCACGGGGCTCTATCTCGCGGTTCCGATTCTGAGACCCGTGGTGAGGGATCGGCGCGTCGCCTGGTACTTCGTCGCTCTCGCGCTGCCGTTCGCCTCCGTGCTCCCGCTGCTCGAGCACCTGCCGGTCGCGGGGGAGGTGATCTCCGAGGTGCTCGGGGACATGCGGTTCGATCTCGTGCTCGGCTACTCGGCGTTCTT
Organism: Leucobacter ruminantium; assembly: GCF_017565705.1. Lineage (GTDB taxonomy): Bacteria > Actinomycetota > Actinomycetes > Actinomycetales > Microbacteriaceae > Leucobacter > Leucobacter ruminantium. Next base: position 63,270 of record NZ_JAGDYL010000010.1, on the reverse strand, counting down.
CATCCTCGGGCTGCTGCTGGATCGCGCGGATCTCTCGCCCGCGGTGCTCGCGTGGCTCGCGGCGGGCGGTATCGCCGGAGTCGTCGCCACAGGGATCGGGACGCTGCTCGTCTCGGCCCACAGCGGCGAGCCCGACGAGCTGTTCTTCGACTTCGTCACGCCGAACGTCGCGGTGGTCGCGATCGCCCTGTTCGCGCTCGCGCGGGCCTGGGGTCGGCGCTTCTCGCTCTCGCCGGGGTGGCGCCGCGCGGTCGCGCTGCTGGGAGGTTACTCGTTCGGGATCTACCTTATCCATCCGCTCGTGCAGTGGGCGTATCGGCAGTTCGGGATCACGACGGAGTTCGCGCAGCCCTGGCTGTCGGTGCCGGTCCTGACCGTGCTCGTGCTGGTGCCGAGCCTCGCCGCCGCGATGCTGATCCGGCGGATCCCCGGCGTCGGGAGGCTCTTGGCGTAGGGCTGCGTGTCGGGTTCGGGCGGATTCGCGTTGGCATCGGGGCGGGTCCGGGGCGCGCGAACGAGCCACCGAGGCCGTTCGGATTTTCCGGAAAGTTCGGAACCGGCCCGAACCGGCTGCGTGCGTTGAGCCGGTGCGCTTGATTGGGGGGAGGGGGTACAAGGACTCATGACATGGCTATGTACACAGGAACCGTCAGCCCGTCCGGTGGCACAACCAGAGCAGGGTGACCTGTCGTCATTGCGGCGGCGCCTTCTACATCGACCCGGGCTTCGGCAGCGCGGCCGGACGCTGGAACTGCCCGCACTGCAACCGCGAGAACTGATCGTTCAAAACGAACTCAAGCTGTTGCAAAGGCCGGACATACGGAAAAGGAAATCATGAAGCAAGAGGAAAATATCTATCGTTCCAGTCTGGACGTTGGATCGTTGAGGCAGATCGTGCGCGCAGCCTGCGGGAACGCGACTATCAGTCCTGTGCAGTTCGACGCGCTCGATGATCCCTCGGATCTCGCAGTTCTCGTGGAGAAGAACGGCCTCATCGGGGGATCTTCTGCCATTCAGGTTCACGTCAATGATGAAGGGGACCACAGGCTGCTCGCGATCATCGCGCTCGGCGACTCGGGCTTCGCCCGTGCATGGGGTGGGGCTCGAAACACCGTAAGTTTCGGTGGCTCCAAGAAGCTTGCGGCAACGTTGGCGGATGCTGTGCGGCAACACGACGCGGCACTTCTACAGATCGGCTGATCACTTCACCCTCTGGCCTGGGTTCGCGCTTGTCAGAAGCGTGCGCCCAGGAGCCTGCCCGACTCGGTGAGTCTGCCGCTTCGTGTACCGAATCAGCCGACGCCGACCGTGGAACCGCTCACCGCCGAGACGAAATGTACTGGTGGAGTGCGCCGATCGGGCTCGGGCCGGGTGCTCGTCGACGGGCAACTCATAACGGTCAGCGGATCAGCTCCAGGTCATCTATCGAGGTCGTGTGCATCTACTGCCCGTCGCGAGTCGCGGCCTTATGCACGAGCTGACCTCTCATGCACGTGGTTAACGGGGCAGCTCGTGCATAAGCACGCATGTCGCCGCGATGCACGGGTGTACCGACGTTCGGTTTGACGTGTCCGATCGCGGGGCTTGATCCCTGCCGGTCTATCGGAGCGCAGGGTTTGCGCGGCTTTCCGGGATTTCCGGAAAGTTCGGAAGCGACCCGAACTCGACGTCGGAGCGCGCCGCCTCTGCTTGTGTTGGTTGCAACGCTCGGCTCTCCGCCCTACCGCTGTGCTACCGATCCGCCTGCGGACGGAGTCGAACCGGGCCTCGCGCGACCTATGTAAGGAGCACCTTTGGATCCCGTTACCATTCTGCTGATTCTTCTGATCCTCGTCGGCATCGGGTGCGTGATAGCCGCGGGGGTGAGGCGGAACGCGAAGGTGCAGAGAGGGGAGCTGGTGCTCGTCGAGAAGACGAACACGCTTGCCGTTCTCTCGTTCGTGCTCTCCTTCTTCCTCTCGGTCGCGGCGATCGTGCTCGGCCATATCGCCGTCTCTCAGATCAACCGGACGCACGAACGCGGGTGGGGCCTGGCCGCCGCCGGGCTGACCCTCGGGTACATCGGAGTCGTCGTCGGCGCCCTGGCAGCCCTGATCTTCTACCAGACGGCCACCGCCTACGGCTTCTGAGTGGCGCACCGCCAAACCTTCCGTTCTTATCGGCTGGGATCAACATCCGTCCGTATCCCTCCGGGCGCACCGACCTGACCCCATCTGCACGAGATGACCCCTTGATCTACGTGCATACCGGGTCATCTCGTGCAAAAGGGCGCGTCTCGGTGTGAGGCGGGCGCACTTCCTCGGCCTCGGCGTCGACGCCATCGTCCCCTGGGAGTCCGCATCCGAGCGGTGACCGAATGGGCCGTGTCGGGCTTCTTCGTCGGAGGCCGCGCTACCCTGGAGGGGTCGGCGAAAGGGGCTCAATCGGTGTCTGAGAAAGACGGGTTCGTACACCTGCACGTGCACAGCGAGTACTCGATGCTCGACGGGGCGGCCCGCGTCGGCCCGCTCATGGATGCGGCCGTGGCTCAGGGCATGCCGGCGATCGCCGTCACCGATCACGGCAACACCTTCGGCGCCTTCGATTTCTGGAAGCAGGCGAGGGATCGCGGCCTCAACCCGATCATCGGCATCGAGGCCTATCTGACGCCGGGCACGCACCGCAGCGACAAGACCCGCGTGCGTTGGGGGAGCGGCGGCGGAGACGACGTCTCGGGCGCCGGCGCCTACACCCACATGACGATGCTCTCCGAGACCACGGAGGGCATGCACAACCTCTTCCGTCTCTCGAGCTACTCGTCGATGGAGGGGTACTACTTCAAACCGCGCATGGACCGCGAGCTGCTCCAGACCTACGCCAAGGGGATCATCGCGACGACGGGCTGCCCGTCGGGCGAGATCCAGACCCGCCTGCGACTCGGGCAATACGACGAGGCGCGCAAGGCCGCAGCCGAGTTCCAGGACATCTTCGGCAGGGAGAACTTCTTCTGCGAGCTCATGGATCACGGGCTCGAGATCGAGCGGCGCGTGCAGACGGACCTCATCAAGATCGCACGCGACCTCTCGATCCCTCTCGTCGCCACCAACGACCTCCACTACGTGCACGAGGCCGACGCCGAGGCGCACTCCGCGCTGCTGTGCGTGCAGTCGGGATCCCGCCTCGACGACCCCAACCGGTTCAAGTTCGACGGCTCGGGCTACTACCTGAAGACCGCGGCCGAGATGCGGCACATCTTCCGCGACCACCCCGACGCGTGCGACAACACGCTGGAGATCGGCGAGCGTTGCAAGGTGGAGTTCAACACCTCCGCCAACTACATGCCGCGCTACCCGGTGCCCGCCGGCGAGACCGAGGACAGCTGGTTCGTGAAAGAGGTCGAGAAGGGCCTCCACTACCGCTACCCGAACGGCATCCCCGACGAGGTGCGCAAGCAGGCCGAGTACGAGATCGGCGTCATCACCCAGATGGGGTTCCCCGGCTACTTCCTCGTCGTCGCCGACTTCATCAACTGGTCGAAGGACAACGGGATCCGCGTCGGACCCGGCCGCGGTTCGGGCGCCGGCTCGATGGTCGCCTATGCGATGAGGATCACCGACCTCGACCCGCTGCAGCACGGCCTGATCTTCGAGCGCTTCCTGAACCCCGACCGCGTCTCGATGCCCGACTTCGACGTCGACTTCGATGATCGTCGCCGCGGCGAGGTCATCAAGTACGTGACCGAGAAGTACGGCGACGAGCGCGTCGCGCAGATCGTCACCTACGGCACCATCAAGTCGAAGCAGGCGCTCAAGGACGCATCGCGCGTCCTCGGCTTCCCCTTCGGCATGGGAGAGAAGCTGACGAAGGCGATGCCGCCCGCGGTGATGGCGAAGGACATCCCGCTCTCGGGCATCACCGACCCGGAGCACCCCCGCTACAAGGAGGCGGCCGAGTTCCGCGCCGTGCTGCAAGAGGATCCCGACGCGAAGAAGGTCTACGACACAGCGCGCGGCCTCGAAGGGCTGAAGCGTCAGTGGGGCGTGCACGCCGCGGGCGTGATCATGTCGAGCGACCCGCTCATCGACATCATCCCGTTGCAGAAGCGCGAGCAGGACGGCCAGATCGTCACCCAGTTCGACTACCCGACCTGCGAGGGCCTCGGCCTCATCAAGATGGACTTCCTCGGGCTGCGCAACCTCACGATCATCTCCGACGCGCTCGAGAACATCCGCCTCAACCGCGGAGAAGAACTCGACCTCGAACGCCTCGAACTCGACGACGCCCCCTCCTACGAACTGCTCGCCCGCGGCGACACCCTCGGGGTGTTCCAGCTCGACGGCGGTCCCATGCGCGGTCTGCTGCGCCTCATGAAGCCCGACAACTTCGAAGACATCTCGGCCGTCCTCGCGCTCTACCGCCCGGGCCCGATGGGCGCCGACTCGCACACCAACTACGCGCTGCGCAAGAACGGGCTGCAGGAGATCACGCCCATCCACCCCGAGCTCGAGGAACCGCTGAAGGACATCCTCGACACCACCTACGGCCTCATCATCTACCAGGAGCAGGTGATGTCGATCGCCCAGCGGGTGGCGGGCTTCTCGCTCGGCCAAGCGGACATCCTGCGCCGCGCCATGGGCAAGAAGAAGAAGTCGGAGCTCGACAAGCAGTACGAGGGCTTCTCCGGGGGCATGAAGGAGCGAGGCTTCTCCGAGGCCGCCATCAAGGCGCTCTGGGACATCCTGCTCCCCTTCTCCGACTACGCCTTCAACAAAGCGCACTCCGCAGCCTACGGCGTGGTCAGCTACTGGACCGCCTACCTCAAGGCCCACTACCCGGCCGAGTACATGGCCGCGCTGCTCACGAGCGTCGGCGACTCCAAGGACAAGCTGGCCATCTACCTCAACGAGTGCCGCCGCATGGGCATCAAGGTGCTGCCGCCCGCGGTCAACGACTCCTTCGCCAACTTCTCCGCCGTCGGCGACGACATCCGCTTCGGCCTCGGTGCGATCCGCAACGTCGGCACCAACGTGGTCGAGGCGATCCGCGAGGCGCGCGAGTCGCAGGGCAGCTTCGAGAGCTTCCACGACTTCCTGAAGAAGGCCCCGCTCACCGCCCTGAACAAGCGAACCGTCGAATCGCTCATCAAGGCCGGCGCGTTCGACGGACTGGGCGGCACGCGTCGCGCGCTCGTCGAGATCCACGAGCAGGCCATCGAGAGCGCCGTGAAGGAGAAGCGCGCCGAGGAGAAGGGAGACGTCGGCTTCGACTTCGACAGCCTCTTCGCCGAAGCGGCCGAGGCCGCGGGTGAGACCGTGGAAACCGTCTCGCAGGTGCCCGACCGTCCCGAGTGGACGAAGAAGGACAAGCTCGCCTTCGAACGCGAGATGCTGGGGCTCTACGTCTCGGACCACCCCCTGCGCGGGCTCGACAGCGCGCTCGCCAAGGAGGCGTCCGTGACGGTCGAACAGGCGACCAACACCGAGGCGAGCCCCGGCTACGACGGGGAGATCGTCACACTCGCCGGGCTGCTGACGAGCGTGCAGCACCGCACCGCGAAGTCGGGCAACCTCTACGGCATGGTGACGCTCGAGGACTTCACCGGCGAGGTGCAGGCGCTCTTCATGGGCAAGTCGTACCAGGAGTTCGGCAGCCTGCTGCAGCCCGACTCGATCGTGGCGCTGCGGGGCAAGATGAACTCGCGCGACGACGGCATGTCCATGCATGCGTACGGTGTGAAACCGATCGACGCCGGCGTTCAAGAGGACGCGACGACGCTCGAACTCACCCTCACCGAAGCCAGGGCGACCGAACCTCTCATGGAGGAGCTGCGCTCCACCCTCCGCCGTCACCGCGGAGAGAGCGAAGTGCACCTGAACCTCATCACGCCGAACTCGGTGCGCATCTTCGAACTGCGCGAGCAGGTGCGCATCACCGCCGACCTGTTCGGCGAGCTCAAGGGCATGCTCGGACCGAAGTGCCTGCTGCCGGTGGAAGAGGTGCTCGTCTGAATCAGCCGAGGGCGTAACCCGCACGAAAAGTCACCGGAGTAGGGTGGAAGACGTGAGCGAGAAGCAGCAACGGATCATCGAGGCGCTCGGCGCCGTACCCGACATCGACCCCGCGGCCGAGGTCGACCGGCGAGTCGGCTTCCTCGCCGACTACGCGCGCTCCATCCCCGGCTGCCGAGGCTTTGTGCTCGGCATCTCCGGCGGACAGGACTCGACGCTCGCGGGCAAGCTCGCGCAACTCGCGGTCGAGCGACTGCGCGGGGAAGGCCGAGAGGCCGAGTTCATCGCGGTGCGCCTGCCCTACGGCGTGCAGCACGACGAGGCCGACGCGCAGCTCGCGCTCTCCTTCATCGAGCCGGACCGCTCGGTCGCCGTCGACATCGCCCCCGGCGTCGACGGGCTCGTCGCCGAGGTCTCGGCGGCGACGGGCGAACCCGTCAGCGACTTCAACAAGGGCAACGTCAAAGCCCGCATGCGCATGGTCGCGCAGTACGCGATCGCGGGTGACCGGCGCCTCCTCGTGATCGGCACCGACCACGCGGCCGAAGCGATCACCGGCTTCTTCACGAAGTTCGGCGACGGCGCGGCCGACGTCACACCGCTCGCCGGGCTCACGAAGGGCCAGGGCGCCGACATGCTGCGTGTGCTCGAAGCCCCCGACCGGCTCTGGGAGAAGGTTCCCACCGCAGACCTGCTCGACGGCGAGCCCGGACAGAGCGATGAGTCGAGCCTCGGAGTCTCCTACGCCGAGATCGACGCCTACCTGCGCGGCGAGCCCGTATCCGACGCCGCCGCCGAGAACCTCGAGCGGCGCTACACCGGAACCGAGCATAAACGCCGCCTGCCCGTCGCGCCTTTCGACACCTGGTGGCGGGCCGAAGCGGACGCGCAGCCCTCGGCGGGCGATGCGACGCGGCAGGTGCGGGACGGGGAGCAGCCCGGCGAGGGGCACGAGCAGAACGGGGAGCAGCGATCATGACCACGAGCTTCGTGCTCGCCGGCGGGTGCTTCTGGTGCCTCGACGCCGCATACCGGCAACTCCGAGGTGTGGAACAGGTGATCTCCTGCTACACCGGGGGCACGACCCCGAACCCGAACTACGAGCAGGTCTGCACCGGGGCGACGGGCCACGCGGAAGCCGTCGAGGTCGTCTTCGACGAGACCGTGATCCCGGCCGAGGTGATCCTCGACGCGTTCTTCACGATGCACGACCCCACGCAGCTGAACCGACAGGGCGCCGACGTGGGCACGCAGTACCGCTCCGCGATGTTCCCCCACGACGATGCCCAGCGAGAGGTCTTCGAAGCGGCGATCGAGCGCGCCTCCCAGTGGTACGACGCTCCCATCGTGACGACGATCGAGCCCCTCGGCGAGGTCACCCCCGCCGAGGAGTACCACCAGGACTTCTTCGCCAAGAACCCGACTCAGGGCTACTGCCTCGCCGTCGCGGTGCCGAAGGCGAACAAGGTGCGCGCCAGGTTCGCCGAATATCTGCGCTGAGCCGAGCCACAGCGGGTCGCACCAGGCCGCACCGCGCCAAGCCGCACCGCGCCGCAGGTGTCATGCGGCCACGGCCTCGACTCCCGTCTCGGCCGCCGCGGATCCCTCGCCGCCCGAGCTCCCCGAGTCGCCTGCGCCGCCTGATCCGACCGCGCTTCCGAAACCCGGCGTGCCCGAGTCCGGCGCCTCGAATCCGCTCACCGCGCCGGCCGGATGAGACCCGGCCGGATGAGCGGCCGCGGCCTGTTCCGCACCGCCCTGCGGGCGAGCCCCGCCGCGCCTAGCGAAGCGCGACACGCCCCAGCGCAGGTCGTGGCCCAGCGCCTCCGCGTCGATCTCTACGGAGTTGCCCGACTTGCCTTCGTTCTCCCACCGGCGCACTCGCAGGCGCCCGGTGATGAGCACCCGATCGCCGGTCGAGAACGACTCCTTCGCGTGATCTCCGAGCGTGCGGAAGACGTTGACGGTGAACCAGTTGGTCGTGCCGTCGATCCACTCTCCCTTCTCGCGGTCGTACCTGCGCTCGTTGCTCGCGAGGCGGAACGTGCAGAGCGAACGCGCCGGGTCGTTGCCGATCATGTGCGGGGCGGTCGCGATGGTGCCGATGACAGTGATGCGGTTGGACATGGGAATCTCCTTCTCTTCGAGTGCGCGGCAGCAGCGCCGCGGCGAGGAGCGGGACGCGCCGTGCGGGATACGCCCCGCCCCTCGGCACCAGCCTGCGACACCGGTGGCCGCGTCGGGAGGCCCGCGACCCCCGATGTGAATCGATTGGCGGGATATTCGCGAATCTTCGCGCTGTGGAGGGAGGATCCCCCGCGGCGCGGAGGAGATGCACACGGCGGCGCGGCTCGGACGGACACGGCAGACGCTCGGATTCCGCCCCGCCTCGCTGCGTAGACTGTCAGAGTGCTCACCACAGGCAAACCCGCCCTCCGCGTTCTGACACCGCTGCTCCTCGTCGGGCTGCTCTCCGCGTCGGCCACGGGTTGCGCCCTGCTCGAGGGCCCCACCCCCGACACCCCGAAGCGCGAGGCCCCGGCCGAGCCCGAGACCGCGCCCGAGTTCTTCCCCGAGGGATCGGCCGCCGACAATCTGCCCTATTTCACGGAGACGATGCGCACGTATGCCGCGGGCGACGGGCCGGTGCTCGGGGCGCCGCTCGTCGACTCGCTCGTGGCGGCCGGCTTCAACCGCGACACCATGCAGGTGAGCTTCGACGAGAGCAAGACGGGGCTCGCGGCCGACAACATCTTCGTGTCCGCGCGATTCGGCGCCGACTGCCTGATCGGGCAGCTGGTCGCCGGGGACCGCAGCTTCGTGGCGACCGTGCAGCCCGCCGTGGGGCCGAACCAGGACATCTGCCTGATTGGGAATACCAGACCGCTCGATTGGTAGGCTTGTGAACCATGGCTGAGTACATTTACCAGATGGTCCGCGCCCGCAAGGCGGTCGGCGAAAAGCTCATTCTCGACGATGTGACCATGGCGTTCCTGCCGGGTGCGAAGATCGGCATGGTGGGCCCGAACGGTGCGGGCAAGTCGACCATCTTGAAGATCATGGCGGGTCTCGACACGCCCTCGAACGGCGAGGCCGCGCTCGCGCCCGGCTACACCGTCGGCATCCTCATGCAGGAGCCCGAGCTCGACGAATCGAAGACGGTGCTCGAGAACATCGAGGAGGGCCTCGCGGTCAAGGCGAAGGTCGACCGCTTCAACGAGATCTCCGCGCTCATGGCGGAGCCCGACGCCGATTTCGACGCGCTGCTCGCCGAGATGGGCACGCTGCAGGAGGACATCGACGCGGCCGACGGCTGGGACCTCGACAACCAGCTCGAGCAGGCGATGGACGCCTTGCGCACCCCGCCGGGAGACGCGCAGATCTCGCATCTGTCGGGCGGCGAGAAGCGCCGCGTGGCCCTGGCCAAGCTGCTGCTGCAGAAGCCCGATCTCCTCCTGCTCGACGAGCCCACCAACCACCTCGACGCCGAGAGCGTGCTGTGGCTCGAGCAGCATCTGCAGAAGTACCCGGGCGCCGTGATCGCGATCACGCACGACCGGTACTTCCTCGACAACGTGGCCGAGTGGATCGCCGAGGTCGACCGCGGCCGCCTCATCGGCTACGAGGGCAACTACTCGACCTACCTGGAGCAGAAGGCCGAGCGACTCGAGGTCCAGGGCAAGAAGGACCAGAAACTGCAGAAGCGCCTCAAGGAGGAGCTCGAGTGGGTGCGCTCGAACGCGAAGGGCCGCCAGGCCAAGTCGAAGGCGCGTCTCGCCCGCTACGAGGAGATGGCCGCGGAGGCGGAGCGCACGAGGAAGCTCGACTTCGAGGAGATCCAGATCCCCGCCGGCCCGCGCCTCGGCAACGTGGTCATCGAGGCCAAGAACCTCGAGAAGGGCTTCGGCGACCGCAAGCTCATCGAGGGCCTGTCCTTCTCGCTGCCGCCGAACGGCATCGTCGGCGTGATCGGTCCGAACGGCGTCGGCAAGACCACGCTGTTCAAGACGATCGTCGGCCTCGAGCCGCTCGACGGCGGCGATCTCCGCATCGGCGAGACGGTGCAGATCAGCTACGTCGACCAGAACCGCGCCAACATCGACCCCGAGAAGAACCTCTGGGAGGTCGTGAGCGACGGGCTCGACATCATCACCGTCGGCAAGACCGAGATCCCCTCGCGCGCCTACGTGTCGAAGTTCGGCTTCAAGGGGCCCGATCAGCAGAAGAAGGCCGGCGTGCTCTCGGGCGGTGAGCGGAACCGTCTCAACCTCGCGCTCACCCTGAAGCAGGGCGGCAACCTGCTGCTGCTCGACGAGCCGACCAACGACCTCGACGTCGAGACCCTGCAGTCCCTCGAGAACGCGCTGCTCGAGTTCCCGGGCTGCGCCGTGGTCATCACGCACGACCGGTGGTTCCTCGACCGCATCGCGACGCACATCCTCGCCTACGAGGGCACCGAGGAGAACCCGGCGCAGTGGCACTGGTTCGAGGGCAACTTCGAGGCCTACGAGGCGAACAAGATCGAGCGCCTCGGCCCTGAGGCGGCGAAACCGTCGCGCGTCACCTACCGCAAGCTCACGCGGAACTAATTCGCTACAGGCAAAGCGCAGCTTTGCGCTATTAGTTCCCGGCCTGCCCCCAGGCCGGTTGGAAACACACAGCCCCGCAGGGCCGATTGGAGCATCATGGCCCGCACCCACATCGACCTCGAGCTCCGCTGGGGCGACCAGGACGCATACGGCCACGTCAACAACGTGGCCTACGCGCGCTTCCTCGAGGAGGCGCGCGTGCGCACCTTCTGGCTGGGGTCGGGGCGCGAGCGCACCGGCATGGAGCGGCACTTCAGGGAGGATGCGCCCGGCGGCCAGAAGATGCTCGTCGCGGGGCAGCAGATCGAGTTCCTCAGGGTGCTCGAGTACTCGGAGCGGCCGATCACCATCGAGCTGTGGATCGGCAAGCTCGGGGGCTCGAGCCTCGAGGTGCACTACGAGATCATCGACGGTTCGGCGGCAGAGCGCACGGTGGTCGCGCGCGCGATCACGACGGTGGTGACCGTCGACGGCCAGACCCTGCGGCCGTCACGGTTGTCTCCCGAGGGGCGCGCGTCGGTCGAGCCGTGGATGGACGAGCCGCTGCAGCTGCGCCGCGGCTGAGGCATCCTCCGGCGAGGGATCGGGGCGAGGGATCCCGGGGCGGACGCCGGAATCCCTCTCCCCGCTCTCAGGAGAGTTCGGAGCGCAGGCGCTGCCGCAGGCGCGAGTAGCGCTTCCTCGCTGCTCCCGACGACAAGCCGAGCACCGCGCCTGCCTCCGCCACGCCGAGCCCCTCCCACGCGACGAGCAGCAGCAGCTCGCGGTCGCGGTCGGGCAGGCGCGAGAGCGCGGCGCTGAGTTCCGGGTGCGGATCGTGCGAGGGCGGCTCGACGAGCCTCATCTCGCCGCGCAGTCGCTCCGACAGCTCGGTGCGGCGCACCCTGCCGCGCCGCGCCCGCAGCAGCACCTTGCGGGCGACGCCGTAGGCGTACCTGCGCAGCTCCTCCGTGGCCTCCGGGAGCCGGGATGCCTTGCCGAGCAGCACGACGAGCGTGTCGGCTGCGGCATCCGCGGCGTCGTCGGCGTCGCCGAGGCGCCGCAGGAAGTAGCCGGTGAGCTCCGGCAGGAGCCCGGCGAGCAGGCGCTCGCGTGCGGTGGGCGCCGTGCCGGCGAGCGCGGTGGCGGTGAACGTCGTCTCGGTGCTCATCCCTCGCCTCCCGCGGCCGGATCGAGACGCGCGCTCGGGAGCGGGTCGGGGTGCCCGGCCGCCGCGGCGATCTCGCGCAGCGCTCGCTCGTGATCCCTCCACCACTGCGACCCCGGAGTCGTATCGGTCTCGTCGGAGATCTCCGCGATTCCCGCGTGGATCTCGTCGTTGACGGCGGTGCGATCCCTGCCGTCCCAGAGTTCCCGCAGCGCCGCTTGCGTGGGGCTCAGCCCCGCGATCACCTCATCGACGTCGATGCGCTCGCCGGTCATCGCGTCGATCGGGTTCTCCTCGAGCCATACGAGCGGGTCGACGACCTCCTGCTGCAGCAGTGCCTGTGCAGCGTCGCGGCGCACCGCGGGATCGTCGGAGGCGATGCGCGCGATATAGCTCCACATGACGAAGCGGATGCCTCCGCCGTCGGTCGCGACGAAGGTCGGCCAGTCGGGCGCCTCCGCGAGCACGGCGAGAGCCGTATCGCGGCGCGCGTCGTCCCCGACCCGGTCCGCCTCGATCCACTCGCGCAGCCAGGCGAGCCAGATCTCCCGCTCGTAGACGGACACGATGCCGATGCGCTGCATCTCGGCGTTCTCTCCGCCGAAGCTGCGTTCGAACTGGCCCGCGACGGCGACGATCGTGCTCTCCCAGTCGATCGACTCCGGCACGGGCAGCTCGCGCGGCGCGGCGCTCGCGATGTCGCCGTCGAGATCTTCGGCGCCGAGATCGATCCACTCATCGCCCGCGAGCTCCTCGGTCATGCCCGGCGCGCCTACGCGCCCCGTCTGGGCCTCGAAGAGCCGGATCGCGACGGCCGTGGTCGGCACCGCGAGCGCGCCGGTGAGGGCGAGCGCGCCTGCGATCATCCAGGCTCGCTTCCGGCCGCGCCGGCGGGAGGGCGCCGCGGCCTCGCGCACGAGGGCGCGGGCGGCGGCCGGGTCGATCAGGGGTGTCGGGTCGGCGAGCGCCGCGAGGCGTCGATCGAGTTCGTCGTCCGGGATTGACATGGGGTCCTCCGATCGCGGGTCACCCTGTACCTGCCGTTCGCGGGCGAAACGTGACGGATTCGGACGGATTCCGCGAGAACCGGTCCGACTCAGGCCGAAGCGCCGGGGTCGGGGACGTGGATCATGCTCTCCTGCGCGACGCTCGCGACCAGGGATCCCGATCGGTCGTAGAAGCGCCCCTGCGCGAGGCCGCGCGCGCCCTGCGCGGTCGGCGACTCGAGCTCGTAGAGCAGCCAGTCGTCGATGCGGAAGGGGCGGTGGAACCACATGGCGTGATCGAGGCTCGCACCCCGGAACCCCGGCGTCGCCCACGGCACGCCGTGCGCGCGCAGCACGGGCTCGAGCAGCAGGTAGTCGCTCGCGAAGGCGAGCGCCGCCGTGTGCAGCGCGTGCTCGTCGGGCAGGGTGTCGCGCGAGCGCATCCACACGAGCTGCCGGTTCGTGCGTTCGGCGACCGACAGGATGATGTCGGATTCGACGTAGCGGAAATCGAAGGGCCGGTTCAGCACCCACGACGCCCGGCCGCCGGCGGCGAGATGACCGTACTTCTCCCAGACGCTGGGCAGGCTCTCGGGGTCGGGGAGGTTCGAGAGATCCCTCGCCTCCTGATGCTCGACCCCGGTGTCGGCGTCCTGGTAGGAGGCGATCAGCGACATGAGCGCCTCGCCGTTCTGGAAGGCCTGAGCGCGGCGGGTGGAGAAGGATCGTCCGTCGTGCAGGCGCGACACCTCGAAGGTCATCCGCTCCTCGCTGTCACCCGGCCGCAGGAAGTAGCCGTGCATCGAGTGGATCTCGCGGCCAGCCGGCAGGGTGGTCGCTGCGGCGGCGAGCGCTTGGCCGAGCACCTGACCGCCGAAGGCGCGGCCGTGAGGCGTCGGCATCGCGGGGCCGGTGAGGATGTCGTCGGTCGTGCGGGCGCCCGAGTCGATGACCGAGAGCATCTCGATGAGGTCCGGAGCGGTCGTCATGGTTCCTCCTCCACTGGTCCGCGGCCGTGCGTGCCGCCTCTCCGTTCAGCCTATCGGGAGAGGTGACCGCATGGCCGGAAGTAGGCGGCCCGTGACGCTAGGCTGTTGGGCGATGCCAGCCACCCTGATCCTCGCCGACGCCGCGACCCGCGACGACCTGCGCACCATGCTGCAGCGGCTCGAGCGCTCGGGCCGGCCCGAGGTGCGCCTCGTCACGCGGGGGAGCGCGCTCGCGGTGTACGGATGCACGCAGGCTCCGCGAGGGATCACGGATGGCTTGCCCGTGGTGCTCGTGATGCGCGCGTTCGCCCTCGCCGACGAGACGCGTGAGCCGATCGACGCGACCGTGCAGACCCGGGCGCTGCTCGACAGGCTCGCTCGGCTCGGCTTCGCCGGTCGCGAGCTGGAACTGCCGGACGTGCCCGCCATGGCGGCCTGGTCCGGAGTGCTGCCCCCGGTCGAGGGCTGGCGGCCGCTCGGCACGATCTCGGCGGAATCGCTGGGCGCGGTCGCGGCGGAGGGCATCGCGAGGGTCGCGGCGGCGCTGCCCGAGCAGCCGGGAGAGGCGGTCGTGCACCGGGTGCGGAGCGAGGTCTGGGGCGCGGAGATCGCGCCGGGCGTTCCTGCGGCGGCGGCGTTCGCGGCGGAGGCGCTCGGTTTTCTCGGTGAGGAGCCGTTGCGGATGGCCGGATCCCTCACCTGGACGCGGCTGACCTCGGAGCGGGGGCACGTTCTGGTGCGGCAGGCTTCCGGTCGGATCGCTATCCCGGCCGGTCTCGGCTAGAATATTGAGGTCAACCGGAGGAGAGTTTCCATGGCCAATGTGAACGGCATCATCGACCCGCCCATCGACGACCTGCTCGAGAAGGTGGATTCGAAGTACGCCCTCGTGACCTTCGCGTCGCAGCGGGCCCGTCAGATCAACGACTACTACACCGATCTGCACGACGGCAACCTCTTCGACAACGTCGGCCCGCTCGTCGACTCGTCGGTGGACGACAAGCCGCTGTCGATCGCGCTGCATGAGATCGTCGAGGGCAAGATCGTCATGACGAGGCGCGGCGAGTAGTCGCACTCCGTCATCTTGTCGGTGGCGTCGGATACCCTGAAACGGGTCCGGCGCCATCGGCGTTTCCGGGACCAACCATCGCCATCCACCCAGGGAGTATCGTGCCGCTGCGCCAGTTCACCTCCGAGTCCGTCACCGAGGGTCACCCCGACAAGATCTGCGACCGGATCTCCGACTCTATCCTCGACGCCATGCTCGAGCAGGATCCGGGAGCGCGCGTCGCCGTCGAGACCCTCGTGACCACCGGCCTCGTGCACGTCGCGGGCGAGGTCTCGACCTCGGGCTACGTCGAGATCCCGCAGATCGTGCGCGGCGCGCTCCGTGCGATCGGCTACACGAGCTCCGACATGGGCTTCGACGCCTCCTCCTGCGGCGTCTCGGTGTCGATCGGCCAGCAGTCGCCCGACATCGCGGGCGGCGTGGACCGCTCGTTCGAAGTGCGCGAGGGCGGCGATGTCGACGAGCTCAACCGTCAGGGTGCGGGCGACCAGGGCATCATGTTCGGCTTCGCGACCGACGAGACGCCCGAGCTGCACCCGCTGCCGAGCTGGATCGCCCACCGGCTCGCCGAGCGCCTGACCGAGGTGCGCAAGAGCGGGCGCCTGCCCGAGCTGCGCCCCGACGGCAAGACGCAGGTGACCATCGGCTACGACGGGGATCGCGCCGCGACCGTCGAGGCCGTCGTGCTGTCGACGCAGCACAGCGCCGACATCTCGCAGACCGCGCTGCGCGAGGCCGTCACGCGCGAGGTGATCCGCCCCGTGCTCGACCGCGTCGAGCTCGCGAGCGACGGCGCCGAGCTCTTCATCAACCCGGCCGGCCCCTTCGTCGTCGGCGGCCCGATGGGCGACGCGGGCCTCACCGGCCGCAAGATCATCATCGACACCTACGGCGGCGCGAGCCGCCACGGCGGCGGCGCGTTCAGTGGCAAGGATCCGTCGAAGGTCGACCGTTCCGCCGCCTACGCCATGCGCTGGGTCGCGAAGCACGTGGTGCGCGCGGGCCTGGCGAAGCGCGCGGAGCTGCAGGTCGCATACGCGATCGGCGTCGCCGCCCCCGTGGGCCTCTACGTCGAGACCTTCGGCACCGAGAGCGTTCCCCGTGAGCGCATCGAGGCCGCCGTGCGCGAGGTGTTCGACCTGCGCCCGCTCGCGATCATTCGTGATCTCGATCTGCTGCGCCCGATCTACGCGCAGACCAGCGCCTACGGACACTTCGGCCGCGAGCTGCCCGACTTCACCTGGGAGGCGACGCCCCGCGTCGCCGAGCTGCAGGCCGCTGCGGGCCTGTAGCGGGTCAGCGGTGAGCCCGGCGAGCGCCTTCGAGCGGGCGGAGGCCCCGAACGGCCGACCCGTCGCGCGCGTGCTGCTCGACTCGGCCCTGCCGCAGCTCGACCACCTCTTCGACTACGCCGTTCCGGACGAGCTCGCCGAGGTGCTGCGGGTCGGCCAGCGCGTGCGCGTGCCCTTCCGCTCGAAGGATCGCAAGAACTTTGGCTACATCGTCGAGTTCGCCGAGCGCAGCGAGTTCTCGGGATCCCTCGCCCCGATCGCCGACACGGTCGGCACGGTGCCCATGCTGACGCCCGAGATCTGGCGGCTCGCGCGCGCCGTGTCGGATCGGGCGGGCGGCTCGGCGGGCGACATCCTGCGGCTCGCGATCCCGACCCGCCAGGTGCGCGTCGAGAAGCAGCACCTGGCCGCCTCGGCAGCCGATGCCGAGGCCGTTCGGCCCGCCGGTGCCGGGCCCGAGGGCGGCGGCTCCGCGGGCGAGGGATCCGAGGGCGGCGGCTCCGCGGGCGAGGGATCCGAGGGCGAGGGATCCGCGGGTGACGTTTCCGAGGGCGATGCGACCGGTCTGCCCGGAACCGGGGGGCTGGAGGCGCCGGCCGGCACCCCCGAGGCGGCGATCGCGGCCGAGCTCGTGACGGGCGCGCGGCTCGCTCATCTCGCGTCTCACGGACCGGAGCGGCTCGAGACGGGGGAGTGGGTCGGCGGTTGGGCCGCGCAGCTCGCGAAGATCGCCCTCGCCGTCTTCGAACTGGGACGCAGTGCGATCCTCGTGGTTCCCGACTACCGCGACCTCGACCAGCTGCGCGACGCGCTCGCGGCGCTCGGTCACGAGGAGACCATCCGCGTCGACTCCCGGCAGTCGAACGCGGAGCGCTACGCCGGTTTCCTGCGCGCCCTCGACGCCGAGCCGCGCATCATCCTCGGCAACCGCTCGGCGGTGTATGCGCCGGCGCACCGGCTCGGCGCGATCATCGTCTGGGACGACGGCGACCCGCTGCTCGCGGAGCCCCTCGCGCCGTACGTGCACGCGCGGGACGCGGCGCTCGTGCGCGCGTCGCTGCGCGGCGAGGCCCCGCTGGTCGACGAAGGAGACGAGGGGGCCCCCCGGCCGGGCCTGCTCTTCGCCTCGCACGCGCGCAGTGCCGAGGTGCAGCGGCTCGTCGAGATCGGCTACGTGCGATCGCAGCTCAATCCGCCCAGGCGCACGCGGGTGATCCACGCCGACTCCTCCATGACCCCCGACGCCTTCGCGGGGCGGGTGCCCGAATACGCCGCGCGCACGATCCGCGAGGGTCTGCGCAGCGGCCCCGTGCTCGTGCAGGTGGCGACGCCCGGCTACGCCCCCGTCGCGGTGTGCGTCGAGTGCGGCGACCTCGCGCGATGCGCGGCCTGCGCGGGCCCCATCGGCTTCAGGGTCGTCGGCCGCGCCTCCTGCCGCTGGTGCGGCGAGTACGCCGCCGACTGGCGCTGCCCCACCTGCGACGGTCGCCGCATGGAGGAGCGCGGTATGGGCTCGGCTCGCACGGTCGAGCAGTTCGAGCGCCAGTTCGAGGGGGCTCGCGTCATCCTCAGCGACGGCGAGCACCCGCGCGAGCGCATCGACGCCCGCCCGGCCCTCGTCGTCGCGACGCGGGGAGCCGAGCCGCTCGCGGCAGGCGGTTACCGCGCGGTCGTGCTGCTCGACGCCGAGCGACTGCTCGGACTCGAGAGCCTGCGCGCCGGCGAGGACTGCCTGCGGTGGTGGGAGAACGCCGCCGCCCTCGCGGCCCCCGACGGGCGCTGCCTGATGGCCTCGGGGGGCGGCCCGGTGGTGCAGGCCTTCGTGCTGGGGCAGACGGAGCAGTGGCTGCGGGGAGAGCTGAGGGATCGCCAGGCGCTGCGATACCCGCCAGCCGTGCGGGTCGCGAGCGTGAGCGGCGGGCCCGCCGAGGTCGAGCGGGCGCTCGCGCAGCTCGACGGGCTCAGCGGCGTGGACCGGCTCGGACCGACGCCGATCCCTCCCGGAGGTCCCGCGAACACGCCGCGGGGGCTGGTCCGCGCGATCGTGCGCTTCGACTATGCGCGCGGCGACGAGGTCGCCCGCAGGCTGCGCGGCGCGCTCGTGGCCGATGCCGCCGGATCCTCGGCCCGGTCCCGCGGGCGGCAGCCGGGCCGCGCGCGCCCCGAGGCGCTACGACTCCGCTTCGACGACCGCGGCGTCTTCGACGGGTGAGGGATTGTCGCTCTCACCGGGTGTTTGCCCTCGGCGAACAGGACTTTTCGCGCATTGGCACTCTCTGGTCGAGAGTGCTAATCTATGGGCAGGTTGAGTCGAAGCGACTCAGCTTTTCCTCCTCAGTATTCGCGATCAGACGAAAGGTGAGAACGATGGCCAACTACTTCCCGATGCGCGATGTCGAACGCCTCGCCGACGCGCTGTTCGAGGCACCGTTGCGCGGCCCGCGCCAGATGCCGATGGATCTGTACCGCGACGGCGATCACTACATCCTCTCGGCCGACCTTCCCGGCATCGACCCGGGCTCGGTCGACGTCGATGTCGACGGCCAGCTGCTGACCATCCGCGCCGAGCGCACGCTGCCGAACGCCGAGAACGTGAAGTGGATCACCCGTGAGCGCACCTCGGGCAGCTTCCTGCGCCAGCTCAGCCTCGGCCAGGGCATCGACACCGACCGCATCTCCGCGAATTACGAGAACGGCGTGCTCAGCGTCATGATCCCCGTGAGCGAGCGGGCCAAGCCGCGCAAGGTCGCCGTGACCACGGGCGGTGTCGCGGAGGGCACGATCGAGGCTGACGCCCCGCAGGCGCAGCTCGAGAACTCGAACGCGTAGCGGTTCCGCGCGGCGCTGCCGCGGCGGAACAGAGCGGCGGAGGCGACTGCACCGATCGATCGGTGCGGCCGCCTCCGCCGCGCGGCGTCAGTGCGCGAAGGCGAGCAGCGCCGCCACCGCGATGAACAGCGCGCCGAACACCGAGTTCAGCGTGCGCTTGCCCCGCGGCGTGCGCGTGGCGCGCCGGAACGGGCGCGCGGCCACCGCGAAGAAGAACCACATCACCGCGATATCGACGGCGATCATCGTCGAGATGAACACGAGGTACTGCGGCAGCTGCGGCTGATCGAGCCGGATGAACTGCGGCATGAACGCCAGGAAGAAGACGATCGCCTTCGGGTTCAGCAGGTTCACCCAGAAGCCGCGACGCAGCATCGACCATGCGCTCTCCTGCGCCAGCTCGGGGGAATCGGCCGAGTCGTCCTCGCCGCCGCGGGCGAGGACGAGCCGCACCCCGAGGTAGACCAGGTAGGCCGCACCGGCGTAGCGCACGATCGAGAACAGCACGGGGGAGCGCGAGACGACGAGCCCGACTCCGGCCGCGACGATCACCACGTGCACGATGAGGGCGGTCTGCTGCCCGAGGATGCCCCAGAAGGAGCGCCGCCACCCCTGGCTGAGCGCGTTCGACATGGTGTTGATCGCGCCCGCGCCCGGCGTGAAGCTGATGACCACGCAGGCCGCGAGCAGCGAGAGCCAGACGGGAAGAGTCACCGGATCATTCTAGGGTGCGGGCGGGCGAGCGATCGGCCGTGCGGGGGATCCGTGAGGGATCCGCCGTACGGCCCCGCCACCCCGGCGAGGACCTATGCCCTCCGCAGCCGCTCCGCCACGAAGTCGACGTCCTTGTCGCCGCGCCCCGAGAGGTTGGCGATGACGATCGACTCGGGCGAGAGCGTCGGTGCGAGCTTCACGACGTGCGCGATCGCGTGCGACGACTCGAGCGCGGGAATGATGCCCTCCGTCCGGGTGAGCAGCTGGAAGGCGTCGAGCGCCTCGTCGTCGGTGACCGACACGTACTCGGCGCGGCCGATCTGCTCGAGATGGGCGTGCTGCGGTCCCACGCCGGGGTAGTCGATCCCCGAGCCGATCGAGTGCACGGGCGCGGGCTCCCCGCTCTCGTCGAACAGCACCTTGGTGTGCATACCGTGCAGGTCGCCGACCCTGCCGAGCGTCATCGTCGCCGCGTGCCGCTCGGTGCCGAGGCCCTCGCCCGCGGGCTCGACGCCGATGATCCGGACGGAGTCGTCGGGCAGGAAGGCATCGAAGAGGCCCATGGCGTTCGAGCCGCCGCCGACGCAGGCGACGAGCGCGTCGGGCAGGCGCCCCTCGGCCTCGAGGATCTGCGCACGCGCCTCGCGGCCCACGACCGACTGGAAGTCGCGCACCATCGTGGGGAACGGGTGCGGGCCGACCACCGAGCCGATCGCGAAGAGGTACTCGTCGGGCGCCGCCGCGTAGACCTCGAACGCCGAGTCGACGGCCTCCTTCAGCGAGCGCCCGCCGCGCTCGACCGGCACGACCTTCGCGCCGAGCAGTTCCATGCGCACCACGTTCGGGTGCTGCTTCTCCACGTCGATCGCGCCCATGTGGATCTCGCAGTCGAGGCCGACGAGGGCAGCGGCTGTCGCGAGGGCGACGCCGTGCTGGCCGGCTCCGGTCTCGGCGATGACCTTCTTCTTGCCCATGCGCTTGGCGAGCAGCGCCTCGCCGAGCGTGTGGTTGATCTTGTGGGCGCCGGTGTGGTTGAGATCCTCGCGCTTCAGGTAGACCTTCGCGCCGCCGAGCTCACGGGTGAGGTTCTCGGCGAAGTAGAGCAGCGAGGGCCGGCCCACGTACTTCGAGAGCAGCGACTGCAGCTCCTCCTCGAAGGCGGGGTCCTGCCTGGCCGCCTCGTAGGCCGCGGCGACCTCGGCCATCGGGCCGGCGAGGAAGGGAGGCAGGATCGCGCCTCCGAACTCGCCGAAGTAGCCGTTCTCGTCAGCGCGGTAGACGGAGGTCTGGGTGTCGTTCATGTGCGTGGTTCCTTTGCTTCATTGCGCCACTCGAAGACGAAAAAACACCGCCGGCGAGGGGCGGTGTCGTGTGCTGCATGCGCGCGCGTCAGTGGAACCGCCGTCAGGCGGTCCACCACTGATTCGCGATACGCATGCGGCGAGTGTAGCAGTCGGCGAGGGATCCCGTCAGCCGACGCGGGAGCGGCCGGTGCGCGGGCGGGAAGCATCGTGCAGAAGCAGAGGGGCGGAGCGCGGCCCGGCGCGGTGCACGATCCCTGCGAGAATGGACCCCATGCGCATCGTCTTCGCCGGTACCCCCGAGTTCGCCGTGCCCAGCCTCCACGCCCTCGCGGACGCGGGGCACGACATCGTCGGCGTCATCACGCGCGAGGACGCGCCGGTGGGACGCAAGCGGGTGCTCACGCCGTCGCCCGTCGCGCGCGCCGCGGAGGAACGCGGCCTTTCGGTGCTCAAGGCCAACCGGCTCGACGACGTCGCGACCGAGTGGGTGCGGGGCCTGGACGCCGAACTCGGCGCGATCGTCGCCTACGGCGGTCTCGTGCGCGAGCCCCTGCTGTCGCTGCCGCTGCACGGCTGGATCAACCTGCACTTCTCGGAGCTGCCCGCCTGGCGCGGTGCGGCTCCCGTGCAGCGCGCCCTCGAGGCGGGGGAGCAGCGGCTCGGCGTGACGGTCTTCCGTCTGGTGGAGGCGCTCGACGCGGGCGACGTGCTGACCCGCGATGCGAAGCGCTTCCCCGAGGGCACGACGGCCGGGGAGGCGCTGAGCGAGCTCGCGAGCTACGGCACCGATGCGCTCGTCGAGGCGGTCGCGATGCTCGCGAGGGATCCCTCAGCGGGAGAGCCCCAGCGCGGCGAGGCTGGATACGCGCGCAAGCTCGCGCGCGAGGACGGCAGGCTCGATCTCGGCGGGTCGACGGCCGAGGTGCTCGCCAAGTGGGCCGGCATGACGCCCGAGCCCGGTGCCTTCGCCCGCTTCGAGGGGCAGCCGCTCAAGATCCACGAGATGCGACGATCCGACGAGCCGGCGGGCGAGGGATCCCCGGGCACGGCGACCCTGGTCGCGGGTCGGGCGGTGCTGGCCCTCTCCGACGGGGCGCTCGAACTCGTGCGCGTGCAGCCCGCGGGCAAGCCGGCGATGGACGGTGCGGCATGGTTGCGCGGCCGCGGCGGAGAGGCGGTGCTCTCGTGAGCGCGCGCGAGGCCGGGGACGGGCGCGGCGGTCGGGGCCGTGGTGACCAGGGCGGCGGTCGGGGCCGCGGTGGGCAGGGAGGCCGGGCGCGGGAAGGCTCAGGCTCGTTCCGTCCCGGCCGCGAGCCGCGGACGAGGGATCGCGCGCCGCGCGCCCGCATCTCGTCCGCGCGACTCGTCGCGTACGACGTGCTGCGCGACGTCGAGGACCGCGACGCCTACGCGAACCTGGCACTGCCCGCCCGTATTCGAGAGGCGCGCCTCGACGCTCGCGATGCGGCTCTGGCGACGGAGCTCGCGGCGGGATCCCTGCGCGGTCGCGGTCGCTACGATCGCATCATCGAGCTCGCGGCCGGGCGGGGGATCGACGACATCGACCCGCGAACCCGCAATGTGCTGCGTCTCGGCGCGCACCAGCTGCTCGGCATGCGCACGGCGTCGCATGCGGCGGTGAACGAGAGCGTGGAGCTGCAGCGCCGGGTCGGCAACGAGAAGGCGGCGGGTTTCGTCAACGGGGTGCTGCGCGCCGTGGGGCGTTCCTCGAACGAGGAGTGGGACGAGTGGATCGAGCAGTCGGCGGCGAACGCCGACGCCGCGCTCGCCGCGCGCACCTCGCACCCCGCCTGGGTGCTCCGCGCGCTGCGGGCGGCACTGATCGCCGAGGGGCGCGAGAACGAGCTGGAGCAGCTGCTCGTCGCAGACAATGCGTCTCCGCGGGTCAGTCTGGCGGTGCTGCCGGGAGGCGACGCGAGCCCGTCGGAGGTCGCCGAGGCGCTGCGGGAGGCCGGATTCGAGGCCCGGAGCTCCGGTCTCTCCCCGGTCGGCGTGGAGCTCGCGGGCGGAGATCCGGGGCGCGCGATCGCGGCCGCGGGCGCCGCGGAGGGCTTCGTGCGCGTGCAGGATCAGGGATCGCAGCTCGCCGCGCTCGCGCTCAGTCGCTGCAGGCCCGTGCACGCGGACGAGCGCTGGCTCGACCTCTGCGCCGGACCGGGCGGCAAGTCGGCGCTGCTCGGCGCCGAGGCGTTGCGCGGCGGCGCGTATCTCAGGGCCAACGAGGTGTCGGAGCACCGCGCGGAGCTCGTGCGCGGCTCCGTCGCCCCGGTCTCGGGCGCGGTGGAGGTGGTGTGCCACGACGGCAGGGATCCCGGCGCATTCGGCGATGAGGGATCCGAGCGGGTGCGCTTCGACCGCATCCTCGTCGACGCGCCGTGCTCGGGGCTCGGGGCGCTGCGGCGCCGGCCGGAGGCGCGCTGGCGCAAGCAGCCCTCGGACCTGCCCGCGCTCACGGCCCTGCAGGAGGAGCTGCTCGACGCCGCCGTCGCGCACCTTGCGGTCGACGGCGTGCTCGCCTACGTCACCTGCTCGCCGCACCTCGCCGAGACCCGGGTGACGGTCGACCGCCTGCTGCGGCGGCACCCGGAGCTCGGCGAGCTCGACGCGCGGTCGGCCCTTCGCGACATCGTCGGCCGGGATCCCGGTTTCGCCGGCGACGCGCCGAGCGCACAGCTCTGGCCCCACCGTCACGGCACCGACGCGATGTTCATCGCGCTGTTCGAGCGTCGCTGAGGTCGGGGCCCGCGGAACCGCCGCGGGGCCCCGAAGTCCTAGTCCCAGGTGACGCTGGGCGTCTCCTTGCCGAAGTCGACGCTGGGCGACAGCACGCCGCCGCCCAAGAGCACCTCGCCGGTGCCCCGCATGCCGTCCTTGTCTGCCTCGAGCGTCGTCGAGATGACGATGGTGTCGTGGCTGCTCACGACCTGCGGTTGCGTCATGCTCGGCTCCGGCTTCAGCGCCGAGAGCGCGGCATCGCCTTCGGCGGTGAGCGTGCGGGTCGCGGTGCCCTCCACGGGTACGGCGCCATCGGAGAACGTGCCCGACAGATCCCTCGTGCACGGCGTCGCGAGCGTCTTCATCGCCAGGCACTCGTTCAGCGAGGCCCGCACGAGCTCGCGGTACTTCTGCGTCGCGGCCTCCGTGAGCGCGGGCTTCAGCTCGTGAATGTTGCTCGCGTCATCGAACGTCGCGAGCACGACCATGCCCCCGTCCGGGAGTTCGAAGTAGTCGCTGCCGAGCCCGATCTCGTACCCGCCGATGAACACGTCAGCGTAGTCCTCGCTCACCTCTGCGCCGTTGACCGTGGGGTCCAGGCCCGAGAACGACGCGAGCGACATGCTGGTCGTGCCGTCGAGCAGCGTCCAGCCGTCCGAACTCTCGTAGAGCGAGAAGTCCCGCGTGACCGCTTCATCGCCCACCTTGAAGCTCGCCGAGACGCTCAGGTCGCCGTACTCGTCCTCCACGACCGACTCGGGGTCGACCTCGATGTCGGTGATGGGCGCGAGCTCCTGCGAGGCCTCGAGCATCTCCTGCGTGAGGAGCGGGCTGTCTCTCGGGCTGGCGAGCAGGGCCGTCGCGGCCTCCGCGTCGGCATCGGAGAGCGCCTGCAGGTACTGCTCCACCGTCTGCTCGGGCGAGCGTGCGGCGTCGCCTCCGCCCGAGCCGCCCGGCGCAGACGGGATGAGGAGCCACACCAGGCCGCCGACGAAC
Organism: Leucobacter ruminantium; assembly: GCF_017565705.1. Taxonomy (GTDB): domain Bacteria; phylum Actinomycetota; class Actinomycetes; order Actinomycetales; family Microbacteriaceae; genus Leucobacter; species Leucobacter ruminantium. The sequence goes on along the minus strand of NZ_JAGDYL010000010.1, from coordinate 38,632 downwards.
AGCAGGAGCAGTGCAGCGGCGCCGGCGACGATGCCGATGATCGCTCCCGTGGACAGGCCCTTCTTGGGCGGGCGCGGCTCTCCGGCCTGCCGGCCCGTCTGGTAGGGAGCGGTGTAGACCGGCGAGCCCGGCTGCTGCGCGTACTGCGGGTGCTGCTCCTGCTGCGGCGCGTACTGCGGCTGCGCGGATCCGGGCTGCGGCGCGTACTGGGGCTGCACGGGCTCAGAGGGTAGCTGAGGGGGTGCGTAGCGCGCGGTCGACGGCTGCTGCGGTTGGGGAGCGGGGCTCTGCGGGGCGCCGCCTTCCGTCGCGCCGCCCTCCACTCTGCCTGGTGCCTCTGGAGCGTCGCCGCTTCCGGTGTGGGTATCGGGGGAATCGGGCGTGTCGCTCATGGCTACTACTATAGATAGCGCAGCGGGCTCGCAGAGACCACGCACAGCGAAGCCTCGCGAGCGCGGATCGAAGGGGGAGCATGAGCACTGACCGGACAGCTGCGGAGACGGCGAGGCCGGATCGGCCGGAACGCGTACCGTGGCGGGCGGTCGCCGTCTTCGTCGGCCTCGCCTGCGCGCTCGCCTGGCTCGTCGCGCTGCCGCTCTGGCTCGTCGGCTCCGAAGCATCGGCATTCATGAGCCTGTTCGCGCCGCTCGCCGGCGCGATGATGTTCACGCCGACGCTCGCCGTGCTGGTCGTCGTCTTCCTCATGAAAGCTCCGCGCGGCGAGCGCATGCGCTTCCTCGGCATGTGGCCGCTGCGGCCGACGAAGCGCGTCGTGTCGTTCGCCGTGGCGATGAACTTCGCGCCCGTGCTGATCGTGGCCGCCTGCATCGGCGTCTCCGCGCTGTTCGGCTGGGTGCAGCTCGATCTCGCGCACTTCTCAGGCTACCGGCAGACGATCGACGCCCAGCTCGAGAGCCTCGGGCCCGAGACCGCGGAGATCGCAGCGTCCTCGTTGCCGCCCGTCGGCGCGCTCATCGGCATCCAGCTCGCCGTCGTGATGGTCGGAGGGTTTCTCAACCTGTTCCCCGCGCTCGGGGAGGAGCTCGGGTGGCGCGGCTGGCTGCTGCCGATGCTCCGTCCGCTCGGCGTGTGGCCTGCGCTGCTGCTCACTGGAGCCGTCTGGGGGCTCTGGCACTCGCCGGTGATCCTGCTCGGCTACAACTTCAACCGCACGGACTGGAGCGGCGTCGCGCTCATGACGGTCGGCTGCGTGCTCTGGGGCGTCTTCTTCGGCTGGCTCCGCCTGCGCACCGGCTCGGTCTGGCCCGCGGTGCTCGGGCACGGCTCCCTCAACGCCTCGGCCGGCATGATCGGCATGTTCGCCGCCGCCACCGACGCGCCGCCGGACATGGCGCTCGTGAACCCGCTCGGCGTTCCCGGCTGGATCGTGCTCGCGATCATCGTGCTCGTGCTGCTCGTCACCGGGCAGTTCGGGCCCGAGCCCGAGCTCGCGCCCGCGAGGCCGAAGCGCTACCCCGCTCCCGGCGCGCCGCCCTCGCGGGGCGACGCGGATCCCTCGCCTTCCGGGACAGCGGATCCCTCGACGAGGGGCGAGGCCGATCCCACGCCGCCCCTGGGCGCCGGTCACTCCCAGGTGACGACGGGGGAGTCCCGCGAGAAGTCGACGTAGGGCTGCAGCATCTCGCCGCTCGAGTAGAGCGTGCCACTGATCGTCTCGCCGTCGCGCACCGCCTCGATGCTCGTGTGCACGTAGATGTAGTCGTAGGTGGTCACCCGGCCGGGCTGCGCGGTATCGGGTTCGGGGGCGAGCTCGCCGAGAGCGCGCTCGCCCTCGGCGGCGAGCGCGCGATGGGCGGTCCCCTCGACGGGGATCGCCCCGTCGTCGAGCGGCTCGGACACGTCGAAGCCGCAGGGCGTGCTCAGCGAGGTCGACGCGAGGCACTCCTCGAGGGAGGATCGCACGAGGTCCCTGAAGGTCTCGGTAGCCTCCTCGGTGAGCTGCGCGTCGACCGAGTAGAGCGGTTCGAGATCGTCCTGCGAGGCGACGGTGACCGGGGCGAGCGGCTCGCCCTCGGAGGACACCTCGAAGGCGTCGTTCCGTACGCCGATCTCGTAGGCACCGGGGAAGACCATGGGATAGGTGACCTCGGACTCCACCCCGTTGATCTCGATGCCGAGGCCCTCGAGCGAGAACAGGGGGAGGGCGATGAGCGCGTCGTCGAGCTCCCAGCCGTCGGAGGTCGGCCACACCGAGAAGCTGCGGCTCACCCGCTGCTCGCCGATGCGGAAGCTCGCCCGGACGGTGTGGCTGTACGAGGCATCGTCTCCGGTGCGCTCGACCTCGATGTCGGTGATCGGCGCGAGCTCGAGCGAGCGGGCGAGCACCTCGTCGCCGAGCACGGGGTCGTCCTCCGTGCTGCCCGTGAGGCGGGCGGCAGTGCCGGCGTCGCCCTCGGAGAGCGCCGTCAGGAAGCGCTCGACGGTGTCGGCGGAACTCTCCGACGCCTCGGGCTCGGCGGTCGGGGCGGGTGCGTTCGTCGACGAGAACCCCGCGATGAGCGCGAACAGGAGCAGGCCGACCGAGCCGATGCCGGCGACGACGCCGATGATCGCACCCCGGGAGAGGCCGCTCCCCGCCTTGCCCGCGCCGCGCGGGCGAGCGGCGCGGGGCGGAGCGGGGGAGCGCACCGTGTCGGGCGGGACAGGCGGCGGGGAGGGATCCGGTGCCGATGTCGGTGTCGGTGTCGGCCTCCGCGTCGGCTTCTGCTGTTGCACCTGCGGCTGCTGGTGTTGCTGCTGGGCCAGTGCCTGCAGCTGCGCCTGCGCCTGCGACTCTGCCTGCGCTTGCGACTGAACCTGCGCCTGCTGTTGCTGTGGCGGCTGCGCCTGCGCCGTTCCGAACGGCGGAACCGCCGCAGCTGCTCCGCCGAGGACCGTCCCCTCGAACGGAGACCGCACGAGCCCCGGCGGCGGGGTGATCTTGGGAGGGAGGATGCCGGGCGACGGTGCGAGCCCGGGCGACGGCGCGAGTCCGGCGGGCGGGCTCGCGTGCAGTTCGGGCTCCGCCGAACCGGCTCCCGCGGCGGAGTCGACCCGATCCGCTCCGGCCTCGCCCCCGCTCGCATCGCTCATGGCCTCCAGCCTAGGAGGTCGCGCGCGCCGGCGCACACGCCGAACGCATCCGTGCTACGGCACGCCTACCCGCGCGACCTCTAAGCTGTTAGCCGTGACCGCGCAGCGCATCAACCCGAGCATCCTGTCCGCCGACTTCGTCAACCTGCAGTCCGAACTCGAGGCCATCGCCTCGGCCGACCTCGTGCACGTCGACGTCATGGACAACCACTTCGTACCCAATCTGACGATGGGGCCACCCATCGTGGAGCGCATCCAGGCCGTATCGCCGATCCCTCTCGACGTGCACCTCATGATCGAGGACGCCGATCGCTGGGCCCCCGGCTACGCCGAGCTGGGCGCGTACTCCGTCACCTTCCACGCGGAGGCGGCGGCCGATCCCGTCGCGCTCGCACGCCGACTGCGCGAGATCGGCGCCAGGGCGGGCATCGCGCTGAAGCCCGGTACCGACCCGGATCCCTATCTCGAACTGCTGCCGGAGTTCGACCAGGTGCTCGTCATGACCGTCGAGCCCGGCTTCGGCGGTCAGTCGTTCATGGCCGACATGATGCCGAAGCTGCGTCGCTTCGCCGAGGCCAAGGCCGCGCTGGGGCTCGACGTGTGGCTGCAGGTCGACGGCGGCATCTCCGTCGATACGATCGGGATCGCGGCCGAGGCCGGAGCCGACACCTTCGTCGCGGGCTCGGCGGTCTACGGGGGAGTTCCCGAGGACCGCATCGCGCAGCTGCGCGCCGCCGCCGCGCACCACGCGCACTGAGCGGAGCGGCCCCGCCGCCCGCCCGGTGTCGAACCGCGCTCTGCCCGCACGGGCGACACGGTAGGCTGGTCCGGTGAAAACTTTCGATGATCTCTTCGCCGAGCTCAGCCAGAAGGCCGAGACCCGCCCCGAGGGCAGCGACACCGTCGCCCGTCTCGACGCCGGGGTGCACTCCATCGGGAAGAAGATCGTCGAGGAGGCCGCCGAGGTCTGGATGGCGGCCGAGCACGAGAGCGATGAGGCCTGCTCCGAGGAGATCAGCCAGCTGCTCTACCACCTCCAGGTGCTCATGCTGGCCAAGGGCCTGAAACTCGAAGACGTGTACCGATACCTCTAATGAAGGAAGAACCGCACATGCTGCGCATCGCAGTTCCCAACAAGGGATCCCTTTCGGAAGTCGCCGCAGAGATGCTCGCAGAGGCCGGGTACTCCGGCCGCCGCGACAGCCGCAAGCTGGTGCACACCGACTCCCGCAACGGCGTCGAGTTCTTCTACCTGCGACCCCGCGACATCGCCACCTACGTCGGATCCGGCGCCCTCGACGTCGGCATCACCGGCCGCGACCTGCTGCTCGACTCGGGCTCGGCCGCCCGCGAGATCGAACCGCTCGACTTCGCCGACTCGACGTTCCGCTTCGCGGCGCCCGTCGGCAGCGACATCGGCGATATCGCGCACCTCGCGGGCAAGCGCGTCGCCACCAGCTACCCCAAGCTGGTCGACGACTTCCTGCGCGCGCGCGGAGTCGAGTCGACGCTCGTGAAGCTCGACGGCGCCGTGGAGTCGGCGGTGCAGCTCGGCGTCGCCGATGCGGTCGCCGACGTCGTCTCGACCGGTGCCACCCTCAAGGCCGCCGGCCTCGAGATCTTCGGCCCCGTCATCCTCGAGTCGACGGCGCTGCTCATCGGCGGCCCGAGCGACCACCCCGATGTGGACCGGCTGCTGCGCCGGCTGCGGGGCGTGCTCGTCGCCCGCAAGTACGTGATCATGGACTACGACCTGCCCGCCGACCAGCTCGACGAGGCCACGCGCGTCGCCGGGGGCATCGAGTCGCCGACCGTGTCGCCGCTGAAGGACGAGGCGTGGGTCGCGGTGCGGGTCATGGTCCGCGCCGACGAGGCGAACCAGATCATGGACCGCCTCTACGACCTGGGTGCGCGGGCGATCCTCGTGACGGCGATCCACGCCGCCCGACTGTAGGGAGCACGAGATGACCGTCGCAACCCGTGTGATCCCGTGCCTCGACGTCGCAGGCGGACGCGTCGTCAAGGGCGTGAACTTCCTGAACCTGCGCGATGCGGGCGATCCCGTCGAGCTCGCGGCGAAGTACGCGGACCAGGGTGCGGACGAGCTCACCTTCCTCGACGTCACCGCCACGGTCGACGACCGCTCGACCACCTACGATGTGGTGCAGCGCACCGCCGAGCAGGTGTTCATCCCGCTCACGGTCGGCGGCGGAGTGCGCGAGGTCGACGACGTCGCGCGGCTGCTCGCGGTCGGGGCCGACAAGGTGGGCATCAACAGCGGCGCCATCGCGAGGCCCGAGGTGATCGGCGAGATCGCCGACCGCTTCGGTGCGCAGGTGCTCGTGCTCTCGCTCGACGTGAAGCGCAGCGACCGCATGCCCAGCGGCTTCGTCGTCACGACGCACGGCGGCAAGCGCGAGACCGACCTCGACGCGCTCGAGTGGTGCAGGGAGGCCGTCGAGCGCGGCGCGGGCGAGCTGCTCGTCAACTCGATGGACGCCGACGGCACGCAGGACGGCTTCGACCTCGAGCTCACCCGCGCCGTGCGCGAGCTCTCCCACGTGCCCGTCATCGCGTCAGGCGGAGCCGGCGAGCTCGATCACTTCGCGCCCGCCGTCGAGGCCGGTGCAGACGCGGTACTGGCCGCGTCGGTCTTCCACTACGGCAAGTTCACGATCGGGCAGGTGAAGCGCGCCCTCGCCGATGCGGGCTGCACGGTGCGGCGCACCCCCGGCATGGGAGAGGGATCATGAACGACACCGACCCGGTGCCCACCGCGCTCCTGTTCAACGCAGACGGGCTGCTGCCCGCGATCATCCAGGACGACGAATCGGGCGACGTGCTCATGCTCGCGTGGATGGATCGCGAGGCCGTGCGCCGCACCCTCACGACCGGCCGCGTGACCTTCTGGTCGCGATCCCGCGGCGAGTACTGGCGCAAGGGCGACACCTCCGGCCACCGGCAGTACGTGCGCTCTGTCGCGATGGACTGCGACGGCGACACGCTGCTCGTGCGGGTCGTGCAGCTCGGAGCGGCGTGCCACACGGGCACGCGCACCTGCTTCACGGGCCGTGAGATCGCCGCGCTCGTGGGCGACCCCGCCGAGGCCTGAGGCGGGGGATCCCTCGCCCCGCGGTAGGCTGGAGCGGTGACACTGACGACCTCGCGCGCCGACTTCGACGCCGCGCGTACCACCCAAGCCGTTGTCCCCGTGTGCCGCGAGGTCTTCGCCGACGCCGACACTCCGGTGGGCATCTACCGCAAGGCGGCGGGCTCCCGTCCCGGCACCTTCCTGCTCGAGTCGGCGGAGCAGGGGGGCGTGTGGACGCGCTTCAGCTTCGTCGGCGCGGGGAGCTTCGGCGTGCTCGGCGAGCGGGGCGGCCGCGCCCACTGGGCGCCCGCCGAGGGGGGCATCCCGGAGGAGCGCCTGCTGCCCGGCGGAGTGTCGCACCTCGCGCCGGTCGAAGCGCTGCGCGCGGTCTACGAGCGCTGGCGCTCCCCGCAGGTCGCCGGGCTGCCGCCGCTCGCGAGCGGGTTCGTCGGCTACCTCGGCTGGGAGACCGTGCGTCAGTTCGAGCGTCTCGAGAACGCTCCGTCCGCGGGCCCCGGCCTGCCGGCGCAGGGGCTCAGCTTCGTCTCCGAGCTGGTCGTGATCGACCATCGCGAGGGCACGGTGGTGCTGCTCGCCAACGTGCTCTGCGATGACGCGGGCGACCCGGACGCGCAGTGGGCCGACGCGCAGGCCAGGCTCGATGCGCTGCAGGCCGCGCTCGCGGCCCCGGCGCCGTCGCCGCTCGGGTCCCTGGACCGCGGCGCGCAACCCGACCCCGTGCGCCTCACCTCCTCGGCCGAGTTCATGGCGGCCGTCGACATCGCGAAGCGCCACATCGTCGACGGCGACATCTTCCAGGTCGTGCCGTCGCAGCGCTTCGACCAGGCGTGCACCGCCGACCCGCTCGACGTCTACCGCGTGCTGCGGCATCTGAACCCGAGCCCCTACCTCTACCTGCTGCAGCTCGAGGACGCCGACGGGGCCGCCTTCGCGGTCGTGGGATCGAGCCCGGAGGCGCTCGTCACCGTGCAGGAGTCGGGCCACGTCATGACCCACCCGATCGCCGGCTCCAGGCCGCGCGGCGCAACCGTCGAGGAGGACCAGCAGCACGAGCGCGAACTGCTCGCCGACGAGAAGGAGCGCGCCGAGCACCTCATGCTCGTCGACCTCGCGCGCAACGACCTGCTGCGCGTGTGCGAGCCGCACTCGGTCGAGGTCACCGAGTTCATGAGCATCGAGCGCTTCAGCCACATCATGCACATCGTGTCGTCGGTCGAGGGACAGGCGCGGAGCGAGTGCAATCCCGTGGACGTCTTCCGCGCCACCTTCCCGGCCGGCACGCTCTCGGGCGCGCCCAAGCCCCGCGCGCTCGAGATCATCGACGAGCTCGAACCGGTGCGGCGTGGCGTCTACGGGGGAGTCGTAGGCTATTTCGGCCTCGGCGGCGCCGCCGACCTCGCGATCGCGATCCGCACCGCCACGATCAAGGACGGGGTCGCGATGATCCAGGCGGGCGCAGGTATCGTCGCCGACTCGGTGCCGGAGACCGAGGACGCGGAGTGCCGCAGCAAGGCCGCCGCTCCGCTGCGCGCCGTGGCCATCGCGAACACGCTGCGCGACATCGAGAGCGTCCGAGCATGAGGATCAAGCCGGTCGCGCTCGGCGGCATCGCCATCGCGGGCGCGGCCGGGCTGCTCGCCGGCTCGCAGACCTGGATCTCGTTCATGCTCGAGGGCACGCACTCCCTCGAGACGGTGACGGGGCACGACGTCAACGCGGCGCTCTCCCCGGTGTCGATCGCGATCGTGGCCGCCGCGCTCGCGCTCACGATCGCCGGGCCGGTCTTCCGACGCGTGCTCGGCGCGCTCGTCGCGCTGCTCGGCGTCGGAGCCGCTGCCCTCTCGATCGGGGTGCTCGCGAACCCGGTCGCCGCGCTCTCCGGGCGCGTGACCGAGCTCACGGGCATCACCGGCGCGAACGGGGGCGCGGCCGTCACCTGGCACCAGACCGCGGTGTGGGCCTACGTCAGCGTCGCGGCGGGAGCGCTCGCCCTCGTGCTGGGCGCGACCGTCGTCGTCACCGCCGCGCGCTGGACCGCCGGAGGCCGCAAGTACGATGCCGCGGCGCGCGCGGAGACCGCGGGGGGCGGGCCCGACCGCATCTCCGACTGGGACGCGCTGTCCGAAGGCGGCGATCCGACTGCGTCGGATTGAATCGTCCTGAACCGCTCGCGGGGGCGTGGCCGCGAAACGCTGGCGCGTTTCCACAAACGACCGGCGGGGCGACGATCCGACCGCCGATATCCGGTAGGCTGGTTCCATTCAAATCTGTTCAGAGGAGATTCATGAGTACCCAGCACGGAGACCCCGGTCACGGCGATTCGCCCGCGGCATGGACCGCGGTGGTGGTGATGCTGCTCGGCATCGCAGCCGGAACCGTCTTCTTCTTCCTGCACATGGCGACCATGGTGTGGATCTGCGCGGGCATCGTCGTGGTGGGCCTGCTGCTCGGCTGGGTTCTCGCGAAGGCCGGCTTCGGGGTGAACGGCCCCCGCTACGCCTCCAAGTCGCACGACTAGGGTGCTGGAGCAACTGCTTGCGGGATCGCTCGAAGACGCGATGGCCCGCAGAGAGCAGAGACCGTACGCCGTCGTAGAGGCGGAGGCCCTCGCGCGTCCCGCCGCGCTCGACGCGCTCGAGGCGCTCGCGCCCGCCGACCACATGAAGGTGATCGCCGAGGTCAAACGCGCGAGCCCGTCGCGCGGCGACCTCGCCGAGATCCCCGAGCCCCAGGCGCTCGCGGCCCAGTACGAGGCCGGAGGCGCGAGCGTCGTGAGCGTGCTCACCGAACAGCGCAAGTTCAAGGGATCCCTCGCGGATCTCGAAGCCGTGCGCAAGGCCGTGAGCATCCCCGTGCTCCGCAAGGACTTCATCGGCGACGAGTACCAGGTGCTCGAGGCCCGGGCTGCGGGCGCCGACCTGGTACTCCTCATCGTGGCCGCCCTGCCGCAGGAGACGCTGGCACGCCTCTACGCGAAGATCCGCGAGCTCGGCATGACGCCGCTCGTCGAGGCGCACTCGGCCGAGGAGGTCGCGCGCGCCGTCGACCTCGGGGCCGAGCTCATCGGCGTGAACGCCCGCAACCTGAGCACCTTCGAACTCGATCGCGAGCTCTTCGGGCGCGTCGCGGATCAGATCCCAGCCGGTGTCATCCGCGTCGCGGAGTCGGCCGTGCTCGACGTGACGGACGTGGAGCGCTACCGCGAGGCGGGCGCCGACGCGGTGCTCGTCGGCGAGGCCCTCGTGACCAACGATCCCATCGCGACGCTCGCTTCCTACCTGAGCGTCTGAATCACCACGATCACCACGGAGGTGCGTGATATGACAGTGCGACTCAGAGAGCAGCACGGCCCGTTCTTCGGCGACTTCGGCGGCAGGTACATGCCCGAATCGCTCATCGCGGCCATCGACGAGCTCACGCTCGCCTACGACGAGGCCAAGAACGACCCGGCCTTCCTCGCCGAACTCGACGGGCTGCTGCGCGATTACGCAGGCCGCCCGTCGCCGATCACCGAGGTGCCGCGCTTCGCCGAGCACGCCGGCGGAGCCAGGATCTTCCTGAAGCGGGAAGACCTCAACCACACCGGCTCCCACAAGATCAACAACGTGCTCGGCCAGGCGCTGCTCACGAAGCGCCTCGGCAAGACGCGGGTGATCGCCGAGACCGGCGCGGGCCAGCACGGCGTCGCCACGGCGACCGCGGCCGCCCTGTTCGGGCTCGAGTGCACCGTCTACATGGGCGAGGTCGACACGGAGCGCCAGGCGCTCAACGTGGCCCGCATGCGTCTGCTCGGCGCCGAGGTGATCCCGGTCAAGACCGGCTCGCGCACGCTCAAGGACGCGATCAACGAGGCCTACCGCGACTGGGTGGCGAGCGTCGAGCGCACGAACTACATCTTCGGCACTGCTGCCGGCCCCCACCCCTTCCCCGCGATGGTGCGCGACTTCCAGAAGATCATCTCGGAGGAGGCGCGCGCCCAACTGCTCGAGAAGGCGGGCAGGCTTCCCGACGCGGTGGTTGCGTGCGTCGGCGGCGGCTCCAACGCCATCGGCATGTTCGACGCCTTCCTCGACGACGCCGAGGTGAGGCTCTACGGCGTCGAGGCCGCGGGAGACGGCGTCGACACCGGGCGTCACGCCGCCTCGATCGAGCGGGGCCGGCCGGGAATCCTGCACGGCTCGAAGACCTACGTGCTGCAGGACGAGGACGGCCAGACCATCGAATCGCACTCGATCTCGGCCGGGCTCGACTATCCGGGCGTGGGGCCCGAGCACTCCTGGCTCGCCGACATCGGCCGCGCCGAGTACATTCCTGCGACCGACGACGAGGCCATGCAGGCGCTGCGGCTGCTCAGCCGCACCGAGGGCATCATCCCGGCCATCGAATCGGCGCATGCGCTCGCAGGCGCGCTCCGCATCGGCAGGGAACTCGGACCCGAGGGCATCATCGCGGTGAGCCTGTCGGGCCGCGGCGACAAGGACATGGCGACGGCGGGCCGCTACTTCGGTCTGCTCGACGAGACCGAGACGGGAGTCGAGGGATGAGCGCGCAGCAGTCGCGAGTGGCCGAGGCGATCCGGGCGGCCGGCGAAAAGCGGAAGGGCGCCCTGATCGGGTACCTCCCCGTCGGGTTCCCCGACCTCGACACGAGCGTCGAGGCGGCGATCGCGATGGCCCGCAGCGGGGCCGACGTGCTCGAGCTCGGTCTGCCCTACTCCGACCCCGTCATGGACGGCGTCGTGATCCAGGAGGCCACTCAGGCCGCCCTCGCGGGCGGTTTCCGGGTGCGCCACGTCATCGAGGCGGTGCGCCGCGTCAGCGAGGCCGTCGACACCCCGGTCCTCGTGATGACCTACTGGAACCCCGTGATGCAGTACGGCGTTGAGCGCTTCGCGCGCGAGCTCGCCGAGGCCGGCGGTGCCGGCCTCATCACGCCCGACATCACCCCCGACGCCGCCGCGGAGTGGATCGAGGTCAGCGAGCGCTTCGGCCTCGACCGCATCTTCCTCGCGGCGCCGAGTTCGAGCGATGAGCGGTTGAAACTGGTCGTCGAAGCGGCCACGGGGTTCGTCTACACCGTCTCGACGATGGGCATCACGGGCGAGCGCCGCGAACTCGACGCGGCCGCCCGATCCCTCACCGCCCGTCTGCGCGAGCAGGGGCCGGTGATCGCATGCGTCGGCATCGGCCTCTCGACCGCCGAGCAGGTGTCGGCGGCGCTCGACTACGCCGACGGCGCGATCGTCGGCACCGCCTTCGTGCGCGCGCTGCGCGACGGCGGAGTGCCCGGCCTCGCGGAGACCGTTCGCACCGTCGCAGCCGGTACGGCGCGTTGAGCCGCGCAGGCTAGGATTGATCCGTCCGTCGCGTGAGCGGCACGCCCAGCAGTTTCCAGCGGCAGCGCCGCCGGCGAAAGAGGAGTGAATGATTCTCCCGTTGAGTATTCCGAGTCCCGACATCCAGTTCTTCCAGATCGGGCCGTTGCGGATCTACATCTACGCCCTCTGCATCATCGTCGGCATCGTGCTGGCGGGCATCTGGACGGCGAGCCGCCTGGCCCGCCGCGGCGGCGAACGCGGTGCCACGCTCGACTTCATCGTGTGGGCGCTCGTGCTCGGCATCATCGGCGCCCGCGTCTACCACGTGGTGACGCACTGGAGCGACTACTTCGGAGAGGGCCGCAACCCGCTCGAGATCTTCGCGTTCTGGAACGGCGGCATCGCGATCTTCGGTGCGCTCATCGGCGGCGGTCTCGGCGTGCTGATCGCCTCCCGCATCACCGGCATCCGCTTCTGGTCGTTCGCAGACGCGCTCGTGCCCGGCCTGCTCGTCGCGCAGGCCGTCGGCCGCCTCGGCAACTGGTTCAATCACGAGCTCTTCGGCGGCCCGACCACGCTCCCGTGGGGCCTTGAGATCGAGGCCGACAACCCGGCCTTCCCCATCGGCCTGCCCGCCGACACGCTCTTCCACCCGACCTTCCTCTACGAGTCGCTCTGGAACCTGCTCGGCGTCGTCGTGCTGCTCGCGGTCGAGCGCCGCCTGCGACCCCGCTGGGGCGCCTTCTTCGGGCTCTACCTCATCTGGTACGGCCTCGGCCGCAGCGTGACCGAGTCGCTGCGCGTCGACCCGAGCCTGCAGTTCCTGGGGCTCAAGACCAACGTCATCGCGGCGCTGCTCGCTATCGTCGCCGGGCTCGTGATCATCATCGTGCAGCACCGCCGCCACACCGGGATCGAGCTCGACGTCTACCTGCCGGGTCGTCGCAACCCGGCCGACGCCGTGCTCGCCGACACCGACGATCCCGAGCAGTTCCACCACGTGATCGACCGCGGCGATGCGCGGAACGCGGCCGAGCAGTCGCCCGTCGAGCAGGCGGACGCTTCGCCCGCCGCGGCGTCCGCCCAGAACTGAACCCGTCCCAACCCTTCGAGGAGAGCACATGCGCCACGCGAAGATCGTCGCCACCTGGGGGCCCGCCGTCTCCAGCTATGACCACACCCTCGAACTCATCCGCGCGGGGGTGAACGTCGCCCGCCTGAACATGTCCCACGGCACCTACAACGTGCACGAGGGGATCTACCGCAACATCCGCCGGGCCGAGGAGGAGGTCGGACGTCCGATCGCGGTGCTCGCCGACCTGCAGGGTCCGAAGATCCGACTCGGCAAGTTCGAGGGCGGCCCGTACGAGCTGGCCGAGGGCGACGAGTTCGCGATCACCACGCGCGACATCGTCGGCGACCGCAGCATCTGCAGCACCACCTACAAGGGGCTGCCGGGCGATGTGCAGGCGGGCGATCCGCTGCTCATCGACGACGGCAAGGTCGGACTGCGCGCCGTCAGCGTCACCGAGGACACCGTGCACACGGTCGTGGAGATCCCCGGTGCCGTGTCGAACAACAAGGGCATCAATCTGCCCGGCGTGGCGGTCAACGTGCCCGCCCTCTCGCACAAGGACGAGGAGGATCTGCGCTGGGCTCTGCAGCTCGGCGTCGATTACATCGCGCTCTCTTTCGTGCGCGACGCCGCCGACATCACCCGCGTGCACGAGATCATGGCGGAGGAGGGCGTGAAGCTCCCCGTCATCGCCAAGATCGAGAAGCCGCAGGCCGTCGAGAACCTCGAGGGCATCGTCGACGCCTTCGACGGCATCATGGTCGCCCGCGGTGACCTCGGCGTCGAGCTGCCCCTCGAGCGCGTGCCGCTCGTGCAGACCGAGGCCGTCGCTCTCGCCCGCCGCAACGCGAAGCCCGTCATCGTGGCGACCCAGGTGCTCGAGTCGATGATCGAGAACCCGCGCCCGACCCGCGCCGAGGCCTCCGACTGCGCCAACGCCATCCTCGACGGCGCGGATGCCGTCATGCTCTCGGGCGAGACCAGCGTGGGCGCCTTCCCGGTGCAGACCGTCGAGACCATGGCCCGCATCATCGAGGCCACCGAGGAGCACGCCCTCGAGCGCATCGACCCGCTCGGCACCAAGCCGCGCACGCAGGGCGGCGCGCTCACCCTCGCCGCCGCCGAGGTCGCGGACTTCGTCGACGCCAAGTTCATCTGCGTGTTCACCGAGTCGGGCGACACCGTGCGCCGCATGTCGCGGCTGCGCAAGCCCATCCCGATCCTCGGCTTCACGCCGAGCTACGAGATCCGTCGCAAGATGGAGCTCACCTGGGGCGCCGACAGCTACGAGGTCGAGCGCGTCGGGTCCACCGATGAGATGTTCGCGCAGGTCGACAAGGTACTCCTGCCCACCGGGCGCGCCGAGATCGGCGACAAGGTGCTCATCATCGCCGGCTCGCCTCCCGGGATCGTCGGCACGACGAACACGCTGCGCATCCACCGCATGGGCGAGGCGACGGGCCAGCTGCCCGGCGCGGGGCCGCGCAAGCACTTCTCGGCGTGAGCCGGGCGGGCGCGATCCCTCGATGAATCGATGACCGGCACCGCGGTGACGTCCCGGCACCGTGGGCGACACACCGAGAACCCCTCGGTGCTCGCGGTGCTGAGGTCGCCTCGGCTGCTCACGCGGGAGGCTCTCGCGGGCCTTGTGGTCGGCCTCGCGCTGATCCCCGAGGCGATCTCGTTCTCGATCATCGCGGGCGTCGACCCGAAGGTCGGCCTGTTCTCGTCGTTCGTGATGGCGGTGTCCATCGCCTTCCTGGGCGGTCGGCCCGCGATGATCACCGCGGCGACCGGCGCTGTGGCGCTCGTCGTGGCGCCCGTCGCTCCGAGCTACGGCCTCGACTACCTGATCGCGACGATCATCCTGGCGGGTGTCTTCCAGATCGTGCTCGGAGCGCTCGGGGTCGCGAAGCTGATGCGGTTCATCCCGCGCAGCGTCATGGTCGGCTTCGTGAACTCGCTCGCGATCCTCGTGTTCATGGCGCAGCTGCCGCACCTGATCGGCGTGCCGTGGCTCGTCTACCCGCTCGTCGCAGCGGGCATTCTGATCATCGTGATCATGCCCCGGATCACGACGGCCGTGCCCGCTCCGCTCGTCTCCGTCATCGTGATCACCGCCGCGACGGCGGTCTTCGCGCTCTCGGTGCCCTCCGTCGGCGATCAGGGCGAGCTGCCTCGCAGCCTGCCCTCGTTGTTCGTGCCGCAGGTGCCGCCGACGTGGGAGACGTTCGCGATCATCGCCCCCTACGCGCTTGCCGTGGCCGTCGTCGGCCTCATGGAGTCGCTGCTCACGGCCAAGCTCGTCGACGAGATCACCGACACGCGCTCGGACAAGACGCGGGAGTCGTGGGGGCAGGGCGTCGCCAATATCCTGTCCGGCTTCCTCGGCGGCATGGGCGGCTGCGCGGTCATCGGTCAGACCATGATGAACGTGAAGGTATCCGGCGCGCGGAGCCGCGTGTCGACCTTCCTCGCCGGCGTCTTCCTGCTGGTGCTCGTCGTGGTGCTCGGTGATATCGTCGGCACGATCCCGATGGCGGCGCTCGTCGCCGTGATGATCATGGTCTCGGTGGCGGCGTTCGACTGGCACAGCATCGCGCCGGCGACGCTCAGGCGCATGCCGAGGAGCGAGACGTTCGTGATGGTTGCGACCGTGCTCGTCGTCGTGCTCACCCACAATCTCGCGATCGGCGTGATCGGCGGCGTGCTCGTGGCGTCGGTGCTGTTCGTGCGTCGTGTCGCGCACCTCGTGTCGGTCGAGCGCGAGCTCACCGAGACGTTCGGCGTGCGCACGGCGCGCTACACGGTGACGGGCGAGCTCTTCTTCGCGTCGAGCAACGATCTCACCACGCTGTTCGAGTACGCCGATGACCCCGAGCGGGTCGTGATCGACCTGTCGGCCTCGCACGTCTGGGACGCATCCTCGGTCGCGGCGCTCGACGCGATCACGACGCGCTACGAGCGGCGAGGCAAGACGGTCGAGCTCGTCGGGATGAACGCGGTGACCCGGGCACTGCACTCGCGACTCTCCGGCGGGCTCGGGGGCGAGTAGGCGAGGGATCCGGGAGCCGCGCACGGCGGCTCCGAACCCGGAGGGTTCGAGTCCCGCATGCGTTGTGCGGCGCGAACGTGCGGTACGAAGTCGGTGCCGGATGCGCGCGAAGATCTGAGGCGACGAGCGGCAGCTCGGCGCGATCTTCGCGGAGGCGCACACGGCGGCTCCGAACCCGGAGGGTTCGAGTCCCGCATGCGTTGTGCGGCGCGAACGTGCGGTACGAAGTCGGTGCCGGATGCGGGACTCGAACCCGCACACCTTTCGGCAGCGCATTTTGAGTGCGCCGTGTCTGCCAATTCCACCAATCCGGCGTGTCGAAACTGCGGCGGCCCCGCACGTCGGCGCGACCAGAGACCACACTAGCGCAGTATCGGCGCGGTCTCGGCGGGTATTGGCGGGACGAACCTGCGCGACCCGCCGTGCGCGGCGTCACTCAGGGGCGATGCCGTAGACTGGCAGACGTGAATGACCAGAGCACTGCATCGAGCGCACCGCGTCGCGTCGTCGTCGCGGAGGACGAATCCCTGATCCGTCTCGACATCGTCGAGACGCTTCGTGACAACGGCTTCGACGTGGTCGGCGAGGCCGGCGACGGAGAGACGGCCGTGAAGCTGGTGGAGGAGTTGCGCCCCGACCTCGTCGTGATGGACGTGAAGATGCCGCAGCTCGACGGCATCTCGGCCGCGGAGCGCATCAACAAGGAGCACATCGCCCCGGTCGTGCTGCTCACGGCCTTCAGCCAGCGGGAGCTCGTCGAGCGCGCCACCGAGGCCGGCGCGCTGGCCTACGTGGTGAAGCCCTTCACCCCGGCCGATCTGCTGCCCGCCATCGAGATCGCGCTGTCGCGCTTCCAGCAGATCCAAACCCTCGAGAACGAGGTCGCCGATCTCGCCGAGCGCTTCGAGACCCGCAAGCTCGTCGACCGTGCGAAGGGCATCCTCAACGACAAGATGGGCCTCTCCGAGCCCGAGGCGTTCCGCTGGATCCAGAAGGCGTCCATGGATCGCCGCCTCACCATGCAGGACGTCGCGAAGACCATCATCGACCAGCTCGGTCCCAAGAAGGACTGACCACCCAGGATCGACGCGGAAGCGCCCCCGGCTCTCGGCCGGGGGCGCTTCTTCCGCTTTCGGGTGGGCTGCTGCGCCTTCAGGCCGGGGCCGTCGTCTCGGACGGACGGCTCCGCTCTCAGGCGATCGGCTTGTAGAAGTTCGTGATCCGCACCGTCGAGCACCGTCGCCCGCGCTCATCCGAGATGACGATCTCGTGGACGGCGAGACTGCGCCCGAGCTTGATGGGGGTGCAGACGCCGGTCACGATCCCTTCGACGGCCGATCCCGTGTGCGTCGCATTGATGTCGACTCCCACGCCGACGAAGCCTTCGGGGGCGACGAGATTGGCGTGCATCGACCCGAGCGACTCGCCGAGCACCACGTAGGCGCCGCCGTGCAGCAGGCCGATGGGCTGGGTGTTCCCCTCGACCGGCATGGTGGCGACCGCCCGCTCCCGAGTGAACTCGATGAACTCGATGCCCATGCGATCGGCGAGCGCGCCGAGGCCGCGCCGCCGGAGATACTCGAGGCCCTCCTCGGAACGCTCCATCGGTGCTGACTGGTCGGGCTGCGTGGTCGGCTGCTCGGTCATCGGTGTCTGGGGCCTTTCTGAGGCGCGCGCCTCGCGGAGCCGGATCGGACCTCGTGAATGTCGGTGCCGACTTATAGGCTTGGCGTGTGTTGAATACGCCTCAGCCTACTCTCATGATCATCGACGGCCACTCGCTGGCGTTCCGCGCCTTCTACGCGCTGCCCGTCGACAGTTTCCAGACGCAGACCGGGCAGCATACGAACGCGATCCACGGCTTCATCGCGATGCTCATCAACCTGCTCGGCAATGAGCGTCCCGACGCGCTGGCCGTGGCGTTCGACATCTCGCGCCACTCCTTCCGCACCGAGGAGTACCCGGAATACAAGGGCACGCGCGGCGAGACCCCTCCTGAGTTCAAGGGGCAGGTGCCCCTGCTGCAGGAGGCGTTGCACGCGATGGGCATCCGCACCCTCGAGAAGGAGAACTACGAGGCGGACGACATCCTCGCGACCCTCGCGACGCGCGGAGCGGAGGCCGGGTACCGCGTGCTCGTGGTGAGCGGGGACCGCGACACGATCCAGCTCGTCGACGATCGGATCACGCTGCTCTACCCCTCGAAGCAGGGGGTGAGCGAGCTCACCCGCTACGACGCCGAGAAGGTCATGGAGCGCTACGGCATCCGACCGGAGCAGTACCCCGAGATCGCCGCGCTCGTCGGGGAGACGAGCGACAACCTGCCCGGCATTCCGCGCGTCGGCGAGAAGACCGCGGTCAAGTGGATCAAGCAGTTCGGTTCGCTCGAGGAGATCCTGCGGCGGCAGGACGAGATCGGCGGCAAGGTCGGCGAGAGCCTGCGCGAGAACGCCCACCTCGCCGAGCGCAACCGCAGGCTCAACCGCCTCGTGCGCGATGTCGAGCTCGACGTCGAGCTCGACGACTTGAAGCGCGGCGAGATCGACATGGCGGCCGTGCAGCAGGTGTTCGCGAAGCTCGAGTTCCGCACCCTGCTGCAGCGGGTCGGCAAGCTCGCAGGAGCGGAGGTCCCGGTCGGGGGAGCGGCACCCGCCGCCGAGCTCGTGCCGGAGAAGCCCGAGGCGAAGCTGCTGCTCGACGAGGAGCTCGGCGACTGGCTGGCGAAGGCCGACCGGCCGGCGGTGCGCATCATCGAGGCGGGGGACGGCTTCGAGGTCGGCGTCGCCACGCCCGAGGCCTCGGTGCTGATCCACTGGCAGCCGGGCGGCCGCGACTACGCGCTGTTCGAGCAGTGGCTCGCCTCCGATGCGCCGAAGGTGTTCTTCGACGCGAAGCAGCAGATCGGTGCGGCCCGGCGCGCGGGCGCCGCGATCGGCGGCATCGCGGGCGACCTGCTGCTCGCATCCTGGCTGCTGCGCCCTTCGACGGCGGAGAAGAGCATCGCCGAGGCCGTCTTCCGCTTCCTGGGCGAGCAGGTGCCTGAGGGCGATCCGAACCAGCTCGTGCCCGACGAGTCGAGCGTCTCGGATGCGGCCGCGCTCGCCTGGTACGTCGTGCGTGCGCACGCCTCCGCCGTCGAGCGCTTCCAGTCGCGCACCATCGAGATCTACCGCGACATCGAGCTCCCGCTCGTGCCGGTGCTCGCGGCCCTCGAGGAGCGCGGCGTGCAGATCGATCTGCCGCTGCTCGAGGCGCACGACGCCGAGCTGACGACGCGAGTCGGGGAGCTCCAGCAGCAGGCGTTCGATGCCATCGGCCGGGAGGTCAACCTCTCCTCGCCGAAGCAGCTGCAGGAGGTGCTGTTCGAGCAGCTCGACATGCCGAAGACCCGCAAGACCAAGAGCGGGTACACCACCGATGCCGCGGCGCTCGCCGAGCTGCAGGTCAAGAGCCCGCATCCCTTCCTCGGCGCGCTGCTCGCGCACAGAGACGCCAACAAGCTGCGGCAGATGGTCGAGACGCTCATCAAGGCGGTGCGCGAGGACGGCCGCATTCACACGACGTTCGTGCAGACGGGGGCGAGCACGGGCCGTCTCGCATCGACCGATCCGAACCTCCAGAACATCCCGGTGCGCTCTGAGGAGGGCCGTCGCATTCGCGAGGGCTTCATCCACGCCCCCGAGTTCGAGACGCTCATGACGGCCGACTACTCGCAGATCGAGATGCGCATCATGGCGCACCTCTCGGGCGACGAGGGACTGATCCAGGCGTTCAACGAGGGCGAGGACCTGCACCGCTTCGTCGGCGCCCGCATCTTCGGCGTGCCCCCCGAGGAGGTCACGAACGAGATGCGCTCCAAGGTGAAGGCCATGTCCTACGGCCTCGCATACGGGCTCTCGGCATTCGGACTCTCGAAGCAACTCGGCATCAGCAGTGCGGAGGCGAAGCAGCTGATGGTCGACTACTTCGAGCGCTTCGGCGGCGTGCGCGACTATCTGCGATCCGTCGTGGACCAGGCGAAGCGCGACACCTTCACCGAGACGATCTTCGGACGTCGCAGGCCGTTCCCGGACCTCGCGAGTCCGAACCGCATTCTGCGCGAGAACGCCGAGCGTGCTGCGCTCAACTCGCCCATCCAGGGGTCGGCGGCCGACATCATCAAGCGTGCGATGATCGCCGTCGAGCGTCGGGTGCGCGAGGCGGGTCTCGCCTCGCGCATGCTGCTGCAGATCCACGACGAGCTCATGTTCGAGGTCGCCGAGGGGGAGTGGGATGCGCTCGAGGCGATCGTGCGCGAGGAGATGGCCGGTGCGGCCGAACTGTCGGTGCCGCTCGAGGTGCAGGTCGGCCACGGCGCGAACTGGAACGCCGCCGCGCACTAGACAGAGGTCCTCGCGCAGCGGTCGGGCACTGTGACGCATCCAGGCAGGAGATCGTGGTTCACGCGGGTCTTTTCTTATATCCGCTCCTGATTGGGGAACGATCTCCTGCCAGGGTGACGGGCCGGCCCTGCGAGAGCAGCTGCATGATCGCGGCCTGGACGTCCGGCCAGCACGCGAACACCTGGTGATATCCGACGCGGATCCTGTCGAGCCCGTTGATCGACAGCGCCCAGTCCTGCGCGTTGTCGAGGTCGCGCTGTCGGCCGGTGTGCGTCGCTCCGTCGATCTCCAGAACCAGCCATCCTTCGATCAGGAAGTCGCGTCGATGCTCGTGGAGGTAGGCCTGCGCGACGAAGTGCAACCGGAGCGCCCGGAGGCGCGTCGCGACATAGCTCTCGAGCCCCGAGTCCGAGAACGGAGTCGCGGCCTGCAGGATAGGGAGTCGAGCAGCGTCAGCGGCTCGCGCAGCCGGACAGGCTTTCCCCAATGGACTTTGCGGTGGTCGGCGGGTGGGCGTGGGGAGACCGTGCGCGATCCATCCGCGCTGAGGCCTGATCGCGGCCCCGACGGAGAGCGCCGCGCGGATTCCATGCGGGGTGAATCCGGCGGCGCGGAGGTGACGGACGTGCAGGATCCCTTCGGATCTGCGCAGCAGTTGGATCATACGCATACCTCGATAGTGCAGGCTGCGGCACCGCGACGGGGGCGGTTCGCGCAACATGTGGATGACTCGGCTCGCTGTCGGCGCGCTCGGTAGCCACGCTGGATGAGGAGATCGCTCTCGAAGGAGGAGAAGGTCTGCGAATGCGCCCGCGTGGATGCGGATCTCCTCCCTGGGTGCGGGGAGGGGCGCCCCATGCAGACGCGCCGGGTTCGAAGTCCGCTTGATCCCGGGCGTGTCTGCACGATAAGGTGGAGTGTCACTTCTGTGGCGACCCAACTATGTCCGCATGTGGGTGCGTCTCGTGCTTCCCCCCACCGGGAAGCGGCCGGTTTTCGGCGCGCATCCGCCTGAATATCCTGTCCATTCTGGAGACCAATTTCATGACGAACGCAACGACCGAGAGCAAGCAGGTCGCAGTTAACGACATCGGCTCTGCCGACGACTTCCTTGCAGCGGTCGAATCGACCCTGAAGTTCTTCAACGACGGCGACCTCATCGAGGGCACCGTGGTGAAGATCGACCGCGACGAGGTGCTCCTCGACGTCGGTTACAAGACCGAGGGTGTCATCCCCTCGCGCGAGCTGTCCATCAAGCACGACGTGAACCCCGACGAGGTCGTTCAGGTCGGCGATCCCGTCGAGGCGCTCGTGCTCCAGAAGGAGGACAAGGAAGGCCGCCTGATCCTGTCCAAGAAGCGCGCCCAGTACGAGCGCGCCTGGGGCGACGTGGAGAAGATCAAGGAGAACGAGGGTGTCGTCACCGGCACCGTCATCGAGGTCGTCAAGGGCGGCCTGATCGTCGACATCGGGCTCCGCGGCTTCCTCCCCGCCTCGCTCATCGAGCTGCGCCGCGTGCGCGACCTGACCCCCTACCTGGGCCAGGAGATCGAGGCGAAGATCCTCGAGCTCGACAAGAACCGCAACAACGTGGTGCTCTCGCGCCGCGCGCTGCTCGAGGAGACCCAGTCGGCGACTCGCTCGTCGTTCCTCGCCGAGCTCAAGCCCGGCCAGGTGCGCAAGGGCGTCATCTCGTCGATCGTCAACTTCGGCGCGTTCGTCGACCTGGGCGGCGTGGACGGCCTCGTGCACGTCTCCGAGCTGTCGTGGAAGCACATCGAGCACGCCTCCGACGTCGTCGAGGTCGGCCAGGAGGTCACCGTCGAGGTGCTCTCCGTCGAGCTCGACCGCGAGCGCGTCTCGCTGTCGCTCAAGGCCACGCAGGAGGATCCCTGGCAGGTCTTCGCCCGCACCCATGCGATCGGCCAGATCGCCCCGGGCGTCGTCACCAAGCTCGTCCCCTTCGGCGCGTTCGTGCGCGTCGCGGACGGCATCGAGGGCCTGGTGCACATCTCGGAGCTGTCGGATCAGCACGTCGAGCTCGCAGAGCAGGTCGTCCAGGCCGGCCAGCAGGTCTTCGTCAAGATCATCGACATCGACCTCGAGCGTCGCCGCATCTCGCTCAGCCTCAAGCAGGCCAACGAGGGCGTGGATCCCGAGGGCACCGAGTTCGACCCGGCTCTGTACGGCATGACCACGGAGTACGACGAGAACGGCGAGTACAAGTACCCCGAGGGCTTCGATCCCGAGACCCAGGAGTGGAAGGAAGGCTTCGAGGCTCAGCGCGAGAAGTGGGAGCAGGAGTACGCCGCTGCCCAGGAGCGCTGGGAGGCTCACAAGAAGCAGGTCGCCGCTTCGATCGCCGAGGCCGCTGCCGCTCCGGCCGCCGACAACGCGTCGTCGAGCTTCTCGAGCGACTCGAACTCGACCGGTGCTCTCGCCGATGACGAGGCGCTCGCAGCGCTGAAGGCGCAGCTCGAGGGCAACTGACCCCGGCTGACCGTCGCGCAGCCCGAAGGCCCGGCTCCCCGTTTCCGGGGGCCGGGCCTTCGGCGTTCTCGCGGCGCCGTGGGAGAGACCGCTATGGTGGCTGGCATGCAGCTCATCGGTCTCACAGGGGGTATCGCCTCGGGCAAGTCGACCATCGGACGCCGCCTCGAGGAACTGGGCGCCGTGCGCATCGACGCGGACGTGCTCGCGCGCGAGGCCGTCGCGCCCGGCTCGCCTGGGCTCGCCGCCGTGCGCGAGCGCTTCGGCGCAGACGTGCTGCGCTCGGACGGCTCGCTCGACCGTGCGGCCCTCGGCTCCCGCGTCTTCGCCGACGCGGGAGCGCTCACGGCGCTCAACGAGATCGTGCATCCCGAGGTGCACCGGCTCTTCGGCGAGCGGGTGGCCGAGATCGCCGTGAGGGATCCCGACGCGATCGTGGTCTACGAGGTGCCGCTGCTCGTCGAGGCGGGCCGCGCGTACGACTGGGACCACGTGGTCGTGGCGGAGGCGCCCGCCGAGCAGCGCGTGCGCCGCATGGTGGAACTGCGAGGCATGTCGGAGGCCGACGCGCGCGGGCGCATAGCCAATCAGGCGGGCGACGAGGAGCGCAGAGCGATCGCGGACACGGTCATCGACACCTCGGGGAGCGAGGCGCACACGATCGGCCAGACGGACGCGCTGTGGCGGCGCCTCACCGGAGGGTGAGGGAGGTCGCTCAGGCGCGCGAGAACTCCGCGAGCCAGTTCAGCTGCAGTTGGGCGATGAACGCGATCAGCAGGTAGCAGACCAGCACCACGACCCACATCCAGGAGTGCAGCGTCGCGCGCGCGCCGCGGGCGGATCCCGAGCCGTTCGCCGACCAGTGCTCGGGCGGGGCGAAGAGGGTGAACCAGAACAGCGGGATCATCACGGTCCAGACGACCATGCACCACGGGCAGAGGGTGCCGAGCGAGAACACGCTCTGGTAGGCGAGCCAGCAGATGAAGACGAAGCCCGCTCCGAGGCCGAGCCGGTAGACGGTCCAGAACCAGTTCGGGAAGCGGACGCCGGCCAGCAGCGAGACGCCGACGAAGATCGGGGCGGTGAACGCCGCCACACCGATGATCGTATTGCTGAACCCGAGGATCGATCCCTGCCAGGAGTCCATGTTCGGGCCGCAGGTGACGAGCACGCTGACCGCGCAGTTCGGGATGTACGAGGGGTCCTTCAGCGTCTTGACGTACTCGGTGAGCAGCTCGAACGAGGCGAACCAGCCGATGGCTCCGGCGACGGTGGTGAAGATCGCGAAGGCGAGGGATCGCGGCGTCGCGCGCGTGAGGGTGCTCATGCCGCAGATCCTACTCCGGCTCGCTTGCGACGACCCTGGGGGCGGACGGCACGGCGGTCGTTCTGGGCGTTCGCAGCGCCGCCGTGACATAATGGCTCTCGTGCGATGATCCGAGAAGGCCCGTCGCGCGCACAGTCTTCAGGTCGCCGCCAGGCGGCCACCCGGCCACGGCCGAGTGCGGGCGTCGTATACGCCCGCGGACATTCAGGATTCGCGGCACCGCCGCAAGATACAGAGTTCCCGGGGATGCAGCGGCGCTCCGGGTTATAAGGAGACACCAGGAATGGTGAACGATACGCAGAGCGAAGCAGCCGAAGCCGGGGAGACCGGCCCCGTCGAACCGGGTGCGGCGCCCGAGAGCCGCGCGGATGCGGCCGAGGGCCCCGCGCAGCCGGAGGCCGCCGAGGCATCGGAGAATACCGAGCAGTCGGAGAGCACGGAGCCGTCCGAGGCGGCCGAGCCGTCCGAGGGCACCGAGCAGTCGGAGAACACGGTGCAGCCCGAGAACACCGAGCAGCAGCACGCCCCGGGCTCGGCGCTCGTGCCGCAGCCGGTTCAGGAGCTCACACCCGAGGAGCGCTTCCGGGCGACGACGAAGCTCATCTTCATCGCTCCCGATGTGCCGCCGATCCCTCCCCGGCCCCGGCGCAGCGAGCTGGGCCGCCTCGACGACATCCTCGACCGCCGCTTCGGCCGCGACGAGGAGCCCGATGAGCGCGAGGAGCGCGAGCAGACCGGCGGCTCCCGCCGCCGCCGTCAGCGCGGAGCCGACACGGCCTCCGACGACGAGGCCCCGCGCCGCCGCGAGCGGCAGGTCCCCGTGGTCACGGAGCCGCAGAAGGTCAAGGGGTCGACCCGCCTCGAGGCGAAGAAGCAGCGCAGGCGCGACGGCCGCGACGCCGGTCGGCGCCGCATGGTGATCACGGAGTCCGAGTTCCTCGCCCGGCGCGAGGCCGTCGACCGGGAGATGATCGTGCGCACGACCGCCGATCGCGTGCAGATCGGCGTGCTCGAGGACAAGGTGCTCGTGGAGCACTATGTCGCCCGTTCGAGCGAGAACTCCCTCATCGGCAACGTCTACCTCGGCCGCGTGCAGAACGTGCTGCCGAGTATGGAGGCGGCGTTCGTCGACATCGGCCGCGGCCGCAACGCCGTGCTCTACTCCGGCGAGGTGGACTGGTCGGAGTTCGAGGGATCGAACTCGGCGCGCAAGATCGAGAACGCGCTGAAGCCGGGCGATCAGGTGCTCGTGCAGGTCACGAAGGATCCGGTGGGGCACAAGGGGGCGAGGCTCACGAGCCAGATCTCGCTGCCCGGCCGATTCCTCGTCTACGTGCCGGGCGGCGCGATGAACGGCATCTCGCGCAAGCTGCCCGACACCGAGCGCGCGCGCCTGAAGAAGATCCTGAAGGCCGTGCTGCCCGACGGTGCGGGCGTCATCGTGCGCACCGCCGCGGAGGGTGCGAGCGAGGAGCAGCTCACGACCGATGTGCAGCGCCTGGCGCGCCAGTGGGAGTCGATCCGAGCCCGCGCCGAGAAGGGCGGCGGACCGCTGCTGCTGCACTCCGAGCCCGACATGCTCATCAAGATCATCCGCGACGTCTTCAACGAGGATTTCCACAAGCTCGTCATCTCGGGCGCCGACACCTATCGCGTGATCGAGGAGTACCTGACGCAGGTCGCCCCCGACCTCATGCAGCGCGTCGAGCGCTACGAGGGCGAGCGCGATGTCTTCGGCGAGTACCGGGTGCAGGAGCAGATCGCGAAGGCACTCGACCGCAAGGTGTGGCTGCCCTCGGGCGGATCCCTCGTCATCGACCGCACCGAGGCCATGACCGTGGTCGACGTGAACACCGGCAAGTTCGTCGGATCGGGCGGCAACCTCGAGGAGACCGTCACGAAGAACAACCTCGAGGCGGCCGAGGAGATCGTGCGCCAGCTGCGGCTGCGCGACATCGGCGGCATCATCGTGGTCGACTTCATCGACATGGTGCTCGAGTCGAACCGCGACCTCGTGCTGCGCCGCCTCGTCGAGTGCCTGAGCCGCGACCGCACGAAGCACCAGGTCGCCGAGGTGACCTCGCTGGGCCTCGTGCAGATGACCCGCAAGAAGCTGGGTCTGGGCCTGCTGGAGTCGTTCAGCGATCCCTGCGAGGTGTGCGCGGGTCGCGGCATCATCGTGCATCACGAACCGGTCACCAAGCACCGGAGCGAGGGATCCGGCCGCGGCTCGCGTCGCGGCAAGGGGTCGCAGCCGCCGCAGGCTCAGCAGCACGCGCAGGAGCACAAGGCGCAGACGCACGCGATCACCGACGGGGCGAAGAACATGCTCGCTCAGGTCGCCGCGTCGACGATCCCCGTGGCGAAGAACGACGGGGCGTCCGATAGGCCGTCCGCCGCAGGACGGGGCGAGCAGCGCGCGGGGGAGGCCTCCCGCGCGGATGACGCGCCTCGGGACAGGGGCGAGGGCCGCGCTCCGGACGACCTGCTGAACTCCCTGCTCGACGCTCTGCCCGAGGCTCCGGCCGCCGGCACGGGTCGGGCTCGCGGCCGCCGCGCGGCGAGCCTGCGGGCGAGCTCGAGCGACCGGGGCGCCACTCGCGATTCGGAGGCCGCGCGCGAGGCTCAGGCCGCGCTGGCGCAGGCGCTCGAGGAGACCTCGAAGCGAGCGGCCGACGCGGGGGAGTGATCCCTCGTCGACTCCGCTCGCGAAACACGCGGGTGGCGTATTTGACCGGTTTTACCGGAATGAGATATTATTGAGCGTTGGTGCCACTCATCGCGGGTGGTGGAAACGCAGACTTCGAAGCAGGCAGAGCCGCTTCGACAGCATGGACGATCCTCGAGGAATGGGTGACAAGTGGTTTACGCAGTAGTGCGCGCAAGCGGCCGTCAGGAGAAGGTCGAGGTCGGCTCGATCATCACCGTCAATCGCGTGGCAGGTGACGCCAAGGGCAAGCTCGAGCTTCCCGCGGTGCTGCTCGTCGACGGCGACAAGGTGACGACCGACGCCGCGGCTCTGGCCAAGGTGAAGGTGACCGCAGAGGTGCTGAACGACCTCCGCGGCCCGAAGATCGTCATCCAGCGCTACAAGAACAAGACCGGTTACAAGAGCCGCCAGGGTCACCGCCAGGATCTGACCCGCATCAAGGTCACCGGCATCAAGTAACCACTTCCAGACATCACTGAAGGAGTAGAGACTCATGGCACATAAGAAGGGCGCCAGCTCCACCCGCAACGGCCGCGACTCGAATGCGCAGCGCCTCGGCGTGAAGCGCTTCGGCGGTCAGCAGGTGAACGCCGGCGAGATCATCGTGCGTCAGCGCGGCACTCACTTCCACCCCGGCGTGAACGTCGGGCGCGGGGGTGACGACACCCTGTTCGCTCTCGCGGCGGGCGAGGTCGAGTTCGGTGCGAAGGGCGGCCGCAAGGTCGTCAACATCGTGAGCGCGGCCTGACACCCAGGCATTCGACGGCGAGTCGGCCCCTCGACCAACGTGGGGTCCGGCTCGCCTTTTGCCGTATTTAGCTAAGGAATCCTCATCATGGTGACGTTCGTCGACCGAGTGCAGCTGCACCTCCAGGCGGGGCGCGGCGGCAACGGCTGCGTCTCGATTCGACGCGAGAAGTTCAAGCCGCTCGCGGGCCCCGACGGGGGCGCCGGCGGGCACGGCGGCGATATCGTGCTGCTCGCCGACCCGCAGGTCACCACGCTGCTCGAGTACCACCGCCGTCCCCACGTGAGCGCGGAGAACGGCGGGTACGGCGCCGGAGACTACCGCGCCGGGACGAACGGCGCGGAACTCGTGCTCTCGGTGCCGGTCGGAACGGTGGTGAAGGACGCGGCGGGCGAGACGCTCGTCGACCTCACGGAACCCGGCACCCGCTTCCTCGCGGCCAAGGGCGGTATCGGCGGCCTCGGCAACCACGCGCTCGCGAGTTCGAAGCGCAAGGCTCCGGGGTTCGCCCTGCTCGGCACCGAGGGCTGGTCCGGCACGCTCACGCTCGAGCTCAAGACGATCGCCGACGTGGCGCTCGTCGGCTTCCCCTCGGCGGGCAAGTCGAGCCTGATCGCCGCGATGAGCGCGGCCAAGCCGAAGATCGCCGACTACCCGTTCACGACTCTCCACCCGAACCTCGGCGTGGTGCAGGCCGGCGAGTCGCGGTTCACGGTCGCCGATGTGCCCGGCCTCATCGAGGGTGCGAGCGAGGGCAAGGGGCTCGGCCTCGACTTCCTGCGCCACGTCGAACGTTGCAGCGCACTGCTGCACGTCGTCGACTGCGCCACCCTCGAGCCCGGCAGGGATCCGCTCTCCGACCTCGAGGTCATCAAGAGCGAACTCGCCGCCTACCCCGTACCCGAGGGGCAGACGCCCCTCCTCGACCGTCCGCAGCTCGTCGCCCTCAACAAGATCGATGTGCCCGAGGCCCGCGAGCTCGCGGACTTCGTGCGCCCCGAGCTCGAGGCGCAGGGGTATCGCGTGTTCGAGATCTCGACGGTCTCGCACGCCGGCCTGCGCGAGCTCGGCTTCGCACTCGGCGAACTCGTCGACGACGCCCGTCGTGCGGCGCAGGAGTCGGCGGGCGAGACCCCGCAGCGCATCGTGCTGCAGCCGCGAGCGGTGAACGACGGCGGCTTCCGCGTGGTGACGGAGGGCGGCACCTACGGCACGCTCTACCGGGTGCTCGGCGAGAAGCCCGAGCGGTGGGTCGAGCAGACCGACTTCGCGAACGACGAGGCCGTCGGCTACCTGGCCGACCGCCTGCAGAAGCTCGGCATCGAGGACGCGCTCGTCAAGGCCGGGGCCACGGCCGGATCGACCGTGGTGATCGGTCCCGGCTCCGGCGTCGTGTTCGACTGGGAGCCGACCGTGACGAGCGCCGCGGAGGTGCAGATGGGCGCCCGGGGCACCGATCTGCGCGTGGAGCAGAACAACCGACGCACCAACAAGGAACGCCGCAGCGAGTACTACGAGCTCATGGACGCCAAGGCCGAGGCCCGCGCCGAGCTCGAGCGCGAGCGGAAAGCGGGCATGTGGAGCGACGAGGCATGAGCGTCGGAACGGAACTTCACGCCGCGCGGCGCCTCGTCGTCAAGGTCGGCTCGTCATCGGTGAGCGGCGACAACGCCGCGCAGATCCCGACGCTCGTCTCGTCTCTGGCGCGCCTGCACTCCGCGGGGGTCGAGGTGATCCTCGTCTCGAGCGGCGCCATCGCGACCGGCGTGCCGTTCCTGAACCTGGAGCAGCGCCCCGACGATCTCGCGACCCAGCAGGCCGCCGCCGCCGTCGGGCAGAACATCCTGGTGAACCGCTATCAGCGGGCGCTCGGCAGCCACGAGATCATCGCGGGCCAGGTGCTGCTCACCGCGCACGACATGGAGAACCCGACCCACAGGGGCAACGCGAAGCGGGCGCTCGAGCGCCTGCTGCAGCTCGGGATCCTGCCGATCATCAACGAGAACGACACCGTCGCGACCCACGAGATCCGCTTCGGCGACAACGACCGGCTCGCGGCCCTCGTCGCCCGCCTCGTCGGCGCCGACCGTCTCGTGCTGCTCTCCGACGTCGACGCCCTCTACACCGCGCCTCCGGCGACGGCGGGTGCCAAGCGCATCGCTCACGTGCCCTACGGGGACCGCCTGGAGGGCATCGAGATCGGAGAGGCCCGGTCCGGATGGGGCACAGGGGGCGCCGCGACGAAGGTTGAGGCCGCGCGCCTGGCCGCGGAGGCCGGCACGACGGTGCTCCTCACCGAGACCAGGCTCTTCTCGCGCGTGCTCGACGGCGAGGATCACGGCACCCGCTTCGACGGCGCACCGCAGGCCGTCTGACCGGGCGCCGCGATATGCGCGCGCGGTCGGACGACCTCTAAGCTAGGGATCATGTCCAACGACCCCTTCCTCGCCAAGCTCGAACGCGCCCGCGCCGCGGCCAAGACGCTCGCGAACGTCACGACCCTGCGCAAGAACGACGCGCTCGAGGCCATCGCCTCCGCGATCGAGTCGCGGGTCCCGGAGATCATCGAGGCCAACGCGCTCGACCTCGAGCGGGGCAGGGAGAACGGCATCGGCGACGGGCTGCTCGACCGGCTGCGTCTCGACGAGGACCGGCTGCGGGGGCTCGCTGCAGCCGTGCGCGAGGTCATCTCGCTGCCCGATCCGGTCGGGCAGATCGTGCGCGGCAGCACGCTCGCGAACGGCATCGCCATCACGCAGGTGCGCGTCCCGTTCGGCGTGGTCGGAGCGATCTACGAGGCGAGACCCAATGTCACGGTCGACATCGCCGCGCTCGCGCTCAAGAGCGGCAACGGCGCGGTGCTGCGCGGCGGCAGCGCGGCGGAGCACTCGAACCGCGTGCTCGTCGGCCTGATCCAGGAGGCGATCTCGAGCACGGGTCTCGAGGGCGACGCGGTGCAGACGATCGACGAGTTCGGACGCGAGGGCGCCTCGCGTCTCATGCGCGCCCGCGGCTACGTCGATGTGCTGATCCCTCGCGGAAGCGCAGGACTGATCTCGACCGTGGTGAACGAGTCCACCGTTCCCGTGATCGAGACCGGTTCGGGCATCGTGCACGTCTACGTCGACGCGAGCGCCGACGAGGAGATGGCCGTGTCGATCGTCAAGAACGCCAAGACGCATCGCCCGAGCGTGTGCAACGCCGCGGAAACGCTGCTCGTGCACCGCGACGCGGCCGAGCGCCTGCTGCCCCGTCTCGCACGGGAGCTCATCGGCGCCGGCGTCGAGCTGAGTGGCGACGAGGCGACCCGCGCGAGCGTCGCGGGCGTGGCGGCGGCCGACGACGAGACCTGGGCGACGGAGCACCACGCGCTCGAGATGGGTGTGCGCGTCGTGGACTCCATCGACGAGGCGCTCGCCCACATCGAGCGCTATTCCACCCGCCATACCGAGGCGATCGTCACCGAGGACTACGCGAACGCCGAGCGCTTCCTGGCCGAAGTCGACTCGGCAGTGGTGATGGTCAACGCTTCGACGCGGTTCACCGACGGCGGCGAGTTCGGCTTCGGCGCCGAGGTCGGCATCTCGACCCAGAAGCTCCATGCGCGCGGGCCGATGGGCCTGCCCGAGCTCACGAGCACGAAATGGCTCGTGCGCGGCGCGGGGCAGATCCGCTAGGCGGAACCGATAGACTGATCCGCAACAGTCCGTTCTCGTATCGATGACAGGGGTTTCAATGTCCATTCTCGCCACGATCGCCGTCGCCGCCGAAGGCGGGCACCACGTCGTCAACGAGCTGCCCTTCCCCGCACCCGTCTTCGGTATCGTCACGTTCGCGATCTTCACCGCTCTCGCAGTGGTGACCTTCTCCTTCCGCGATGTCGCGAACCGCCACTCGGCCAAGGCGGAGGCATACGCGCGCGAGCACGGCGCCGACCAGCACTGACCCGAAGGTGGAGACCAAGCAGCGTCGAGTGGGGGTGATGGGCGGCACCTTCGACCCGATCCATCACGGCCATCTCGTCGCGGCGAGCGAGGTCGCCCAGAGCTTCGACCTCGACGAGGTCGTGTTCGTGCCGACCGGGCGCCCGTGGCAGAAGACCAGGGTCTCCGAGAGCGAGCATCGCTACCTCATGACGGTGATCGCCACCGCGTCCAATCCCCGCTTCACGGTGAGCCGGGTGGATGTCGACCGCGAAGGACTGACCTACACGGTCGATACGCTGAGGGATCTGCGCCGCCAGATGCCGGATGCGGAGCTCTTCTTCATCTCGGGAGCCGATGCGGTCGAGCAGATCCTGAGCTGGAAGGACGTGGACAAGCTCTGGGAGATGGCCCACTTCATCGCCGTCTCCCGGCCCGGGCACGAGCTCTCGCTTTCGGGTTTGTCGGGGGAACACGTAAGCTTGTTGGAGGTTCCCGCACTTGCTATTTCCTCAACGGATTGTCGAGCGCGGGTGGCTAGGGGATACCCGGTGTGGTATTTGGTGCCGGACGGTGTCGTACAGTACATCGCGAAGCACGGCCTGTACACCGAGGAAGTGACGAAGAGATGAGTGAGCACGACGAACAGCGTCCGATGACGCGCCGCGAACGCCGCATGCGGGAGATGGCGGAGACGGGTGCTCTGGACCTCTCGGAGGCCCTGCAGGAGCAGCAGACGGCGGAAGCCGCGACTCCCGAGGCTGCAACGACGCAGTCCGAGGGTGCCGAGCCGACTCCCGCGGAGGCGCCGGAGGTCGGCGAGATCGAGATCTCGCCGTTCAACGAGGACGGCACTCCGCGCAGCCGCCGCGAGATGCGTCAGCTGCGAGAGGCGGCCCTGGCGGAGCGCGAGGCTGCGCAGGCCGCCGTCCCTGCCGACGCCGAAGCGGCCCCGGAGGCTTCCGCCGAGGCCCCGGAGGCTCCCGCCGAGGCTCAGGCCTCGAAGACCGAGGCTCCGGTCGAGGCCGTGATCGCCGAGTCGGTGCCCGAACAGGATTCCGCTGAAACCGAAGCCGCCGACGCCCCGTCGGATGCCGACGCTGCCGCGGACGCGGAGCATCGCGAGCAGGGCGCCGGGCTGTTCGACGACGGCGAGACCGCTGTTCCCGCCCCGCCCGTTTCCGCGGTGCGATCCTCCGCTCAGCCGGAGGCTCCCGTGGACGTGCCCGACTTCGACACGCTGATGGCTCCGCCGACCGAGCCCTTCTCCGTCGAGGAGCTTCGCGAGGCGGAGCAGACCGGCTCTGGCGAGGACACCGGCTTGACCGAGGACGGCGAGGGATCGGCCGCGGCGGCGGAGCCCGTCCCGGCAGAGAAGCCGAAGCGCCGCTTCTGGCAGCGCAACAAGTCTGAGGCCGCCTCCGAGCCCGCGGACGCCGAACCGGAAGGCTCCGACGCGCCGGTCGCGACTGAGCAGTCGGCTCAGCCCGAGCCGGCTCAGCCCGAGCCCGCTTCCGCCAGCGCGGAGCCCGCTCCCGAGCGGCCGGAGCCGCACGCAGAGATCGCACCCGAGACCGCGGCGATACCGGCCGAGGTCCCCGAGGCGGTGCAGCCGGATCCCTCGCCCCAGTCGCAGGATTCTGCGCAGCCCAAGTACTCCTTCCCCGACATCCAGCCGCCCGAGGAGTGGCGCTCGGTGTTCGACGACCCGTCGGCGCGCTCCGTGCCCGAGCAGGGAGCGGAGGCCGGCGGCGATTTCGACGACCTCATCTCGCGCGCCGTCGCCCAGGAGGGTGCGACCGGCTCTTCGACCTCTGCGCTGATCCTGCCTTCGATGCCCGAGGACACCGGCGGCCTCACGGGGCCCCTGGGGGCGACGGGGGAACTGTACGTCACGGGATCGATCGAGCTGTCGAGGTCCATCAGCGAGACCGGCGGACACTCCGCGCTGCACGACTCGCTGAAGTTCGAACCGGTCACGATGCCCGTGGCCGACGAACCCGCTCCGCCTGCCGCCGAGGAGGGAGGTCCGACTCCCGTCGCGGCGAAGCACGCCGTCAGCGCGCGCATGCCCTCCGGCGTGCCCGTCGTCGCGAAGCCCACCAAGGAGAAGAGCAAGCTCCCGCTCATCCTGACCCTCTCCGGAGGCGGCCTGCTCGCGGCGATCATCGGGCTCGGCGTGTGGGGCGCGATGAACGGCATGTTCTCGGGCTAGCGGCCCGAACCCGACTTTTCGAGACGAAGGAACGACACTGAACGCAGAAGTGAACCAGACGACCGACGTGATGGCCGCGCTCGAGGCAGCCGTTCGAGCAGCCGACGACAAAGGGGCGACCGCGCCTGTCGCCCTGCAGGTCGCGGAGCAGTTCGGTCTCGCCGACGCGTTCCTGATCGTCACCGGCTCCGTCGAGCGCAACGTGCAGGCGATCTCGGACGCCGTCGAGGACGCGCTGAACGCCATCGGCGTTCGCACCATCCGCCGTGAGGGCCGCGAGAGCGGCCGCTGGGTGCTGCTCGATTTCGGCGACCTCATCGTGCACGTCTTCCACCAGGAGGAGCGCGACTTCTACCAGCTCGAGAAGCTGTGGCGCGACTGCCCGGCGATCGACCTCAGCGCCGCGCTCGCGGCACCCGCAGGGGAGTAGCGGGTCACGGGTCGGCGGCGCCGGTGTACGGGTAGCGCGTCAAGACTGCGCGAGCTTCGGGCACTCAGCCTCGCCATGTCCGATCGTCACCGCGCGAATGCTGCGGGCCACGAGGGCGGGGTTGCTGAAGGGGAGCGTGTGGCCCGCATCTGAGTCGAGCTCGAGGGAGCAGCGCGGGTTCGCGGCCTGCAGCAGCTGGGCGGATCGCCGAACCGGGCGCGGCTCGCGGCCGCCGGCGAGCACGATGGCGGCGTCCGCGAAACGTGCCCACCCTGGCGGAGGTACGAACGCGCCATTCGCAGCCACAATGTTGAGCAAGGTCGCCTTCGAGATCGAATCGGAAGTTCGAAGGTAGTCGGGCACGAGTGCGGACGGCACGCCGAGAACCCTTGCTTGCGTGCGTGCAAAACGCTCGTTCCTCGCGAGCCTCACGGTCGACGAGAGCAGTGCTCGCGTGAAGCCCGGCGCGCGCGATGGGATCGCGAGGGCGCTGATCGAAACGATTCCGCTCACAAGCTCAGGGCTTTCGCTCGCGAGCGCGAGTGCCAGTTGCGCCCCGAGCGAGAAACCTGCAATGGCAACCGGGCCAGTGGTCCGCTCCGCGAGCATCGCGCGCAGCTGCTCGAGCGTCTGCTCATGCGAAATATAGTCTTCATCCGCGCTGTGGTCATGGCCGGGCAAGTCCGGCGCGATGAGGCGGTACTCGTCACCGAGCTCGGCCCGCACGGGCTTCCACATCCAGCCTGCGACCCCACCGCCGTGCAGCAGCACAACGGTGCGTGGCAGCTCCGGGTTGCACTCCGCAACAAACACGTTCGTCACTCCTCGCCGCTCACGAGCCGCGGATGCCACTGGCCGAGAATCTCGCAGAGGGTCGCCGTACTCTGGGCGGGCGCGTCCCACGTGACGATGTGTCCGGCATCCGCGACGACGTGAGCCGTGACCCCCTCGGCTGCAGCCCACTCGCCCATCGCCTGCGAGATATTGCCCGTCTGATCGTCACGGCCGCGCATGAGACCGATCGGGACAGGCGAGCGATATGCGGGGTCGGGTGCGATGAACGATGAGGTCGCACGCCATACGTCGAGGAAGGTCTGCTTCGGCATCCGGGTGAAGGTCTCAGTTGCCCGCTTGATCGCCGCCGGGGTCACAGCGGATGCCTTCGCCATGAGCCCCGGCAAACTCCGAGCCGGGATGAGCGCGAGCGCGGGTGCCGCAAGCCCGAGCAAGAAATGTGAAGCGGCCGAGAGTGGGCCGGTGTTCCACGCCGAGTCGACGATGACGACGCCGCTTGCGCGGTCCGGATGCATCCGCACAAAGGCCTGCGCGATATTGCCGCCGAGCGAATGGCCGATGAGGACGGGATCGGTGACTCGCGTCTCATCGAGCAACGCCGCGAGGTCGTTGAACGCATCTTCGGCCGTGAATCGCGTGCCGGCCGCGAGTGTGGACCGCCCGTGCGCGCGAAGATCCCATTGCACAACGCGCGCACCGACGGTCACGAGCGCGTGGGCCTGGTCGTCGAACGTGGTGTGATCGAGGCCCGCGCCATGGATGAAAACAACTGTCGGCGATCCCTGACCGGAATCGCCGTATGCAATGCTCGCGGTCGGGCGCTGCAGCACGCGGTCGAGTGTCACCATGTCTCGACGCTACCGATCATTTGCTCTTCGCGCAGTGAGTTGGCCCGCGACCATCGCCGCGAGCGCGAGCCCGAACCCGACGAGCTGAGTCGGTGCGAGCGATTCGCCCGCCAGCACGGCACCCAAGAGCGCAGCCACCAGAGGCGAGAGCAAACCGAGGAGGGCAGTCGCGGTCACGGGAAGTTGTCGGATGCCCGCGAACCACAGCGAATATGCAAGCAAGGCGCCCATAACGCCGAGCCAGGCGTACCCGAACCAGGCTTTCGCGTCGATGGTCGGCACGCCGTCGATCAGCAGCGCGGGGAGAAGCAGCATGAGGCCCGCAGCTGTGAGTTGCCACCCGGCAAACGCGATCGCGGATGCTCCTGGTGGACGTCCCCACTTCTTCGCGAGCGTGACACCAACGGCCATCGATGCTGCGCCCGCAAGCCCGGAGACAACGCCGACGGCGTTCATCCCCGCGCCCGGCCCCAGGACGACAAGCCCCACACCGACGAGTCCGATGACGCCCCACAGCACGCTCAACCCCGAGATGCGCTGGCGCAAAATGCCCACGGTGAGGAAGGCGACAATAATGGGTTGGCTCGCGCCGAGTGTCGCTGCAACACCGCCCGGAAGGTTCTGCGCGGCCACGAACAGCAACGGGAAGAATGCTCCCATGTTGAGCACCCCGAGCACGAAGCTGCGCGGCACCCATACCCCATGCGGCAGCTGTCGCGAGATGATCAGGGCGATGAGGCCCGCGGGCAGCGAGCGCATCATGGCGGCAAACATCGGATGCCCCGGCGGCAACAGTTGTGTCGTCACGATGTAGGTCGTGCCCCACACGATCGGCGCGATGGCGGTGAGGAGGACCCATCCGATTCGGATTCGCGGCGCTGCCTCGGTGCGCGTGTGGTCGAGCGTGCTCATGAGGCCGCCCCCGCGTTCACGTGGGCGTGTGAGTCGAGCAGTATGTCGGGCCCCGATGTCAGAGCCATGCCGAATGCCACGATCGCGATGCCGAGAATTGCGGGTGCTTCGGGCACTATTGCTCGATTCCGCGGCTCGCGCGCCGAGAGAAGACGGTTCCGACGATCGCGATGATGGCGAAGGTGATCATGAGGGTGCGGGCCGCGTGCACCATGTCTGGCAGGGCGAAGTTCACGATCATGCCGGCGAGGGTCGCGCTGAACGCCTGAGCGATGATGAGCACGGTGTTGATCGCGGCGGCCGCTTTCGCGCCTTCTTCCTCATTCCTCGTGCTCCCGAGCGCGGCGACCGTGAGGTGCGGGAATGCCAGGCCGATGCCGCTTCCCGCGCAGAAGAGCGTCACGAACCACAACACGAGCACGGTCGCGGATGGCCCACTGTGTTGGAGAGCCCCGTAGGCGGCGAGCCCCAGGCAGACGACAACAGGACCGACGGCGATGAGCAGCCGTTGTGTCGCAGCACTCGCGACGTTGGCTGAGAACACCTGCACGATCGACCATCCGAACGATAGCGCTGCGCCGAGCAGCCCGGCAACGAGCGGACCCATGAGCCCGATCTCTTGCCCGAAGAGTGGCACGAACGCCTCCGTGCCGATCGCGAAGGCGAAAACGGCGACGGTCAGGTACACAGCGGCAAGCGGTGAACGCCGGTCGAATGCGATCCGCGGCAGAATGCCGTTCGTGCTGCGCTTCTCGTGGGCGATGAAGAGCAGCGCAAGAACGACGCCCGCTGCGAAAGCGATCACGGTGCCCAAGCCGACCGGCAGAACGCTCGCGATCGCGATCGCGATAACACCACTGCCGACAAGGCCGAGCGAAACCCACGGCACAACCTCATCAGAGCGACCACGCTCGGTGCGCGGAAGCGCCTTCATCGCGACGAGACTCAGCAAGATTGCGGCGCCGGCCAGGCAGGTGAAGTTGAGTCGCCACGCACCGAACTGTGCGAACAGCCCGCCGACGAGTGGGCCGAGGATGTTTCCGATACCCCACATCGCCGAAACGAGCGCGGCGCCGCGAGCCCAGAGGCGTTCGGGGAGCGCGCGCTGCAGCATGACGTAGCCGAGCCCGGCGAGGAGCCCACCGCCGAGCCCCTGCACCGTACGACCCGCCAGAAGCACAGGCATCGTCGGGCTCGCGGCGCAGATGAACGAGCCGAGCGCAAATGTGCCGAGTGCGATGAGATACGCGCCGATGGCGCCCCAGTGCATAAGCGCGCGACTGACGAGCATCGAGGTGACGATCGAGGCCAGGAGAAACGCCGTCATGGTCCAGGCGTACAGCTCCATTCCGCCGATCTCGCCGACGATCGTGGGCAAGAGGCTTGTCGTGAGGTAGACATTGCTCGCCTCGACGAGCACGCCACCGGCGAGAACGATCGCGATGGGCGCATTGCGCCCGGTGAGAAGTTCGCGCCACGTTCCCGTCGCGGTCTGTACTGGTGTGCTGTCGGTCATTGCGTTCCAATCGCCGAGTCTGATGACGTGGCCCGTCGCTGCCGCGAAGTGCCGCGAAAGGTCGATTGTCGCCACGCTAATACCTCAAGTAAGCTTGAGGTCAAGTGACGGGGAGGTGTTCGTGGAACCTGAAGACCTGCTCGCCATCGGCGAGGTCTCTCGCCGCACGGGCGTGCCTGTTTCGGCCCTGCACTTCTACGAGCAGCTCGGGCTCATCTGCTCGACCCGAACTGCAGGAAACCAGAGACGCTACCGCCGCCACATGATCCGCCGTATCTCGTTGATCGTCGTCGCAAAGCGTCTCGGGATCTCGCTCGATCAGGTCGGTGAGGTCTTCACAACGCTCCCGCTCGACGGCACACCGACACAGGCCGACTGGAAGCGCGTCGCCAGACTCTGGCGCGAGGAGATCGCCGCGCGCCGCAAGCAGCTCGAGAACCTGCAGCGCGAGCTGACCGGCTGCATCGGATGCGGCTGCCTCTCCCTCAACGCGTGCCGACTCCTCAACACCGACGACGAACTCGCCGCTGAGGGCCCGGGCCCCCGGCGCATCTAGTTGTACCCGGTCAGGACGTTGGTTCCAGTCGGCTGATCGGTGGGAAGCCTCTCAGGGCTGAGTGGCAGCGTCCAGTGTTGTAGAACTCGAGCCAGGGTGCAAGCGCCCTCGTGCGTTCCGTGTTCGTG
>NZ_JAGDYL010000009.1 GCF_017565705.1 Leucobacter ruminantium | reverse complement strand
CCACCCCAGCAAGCTGGGGCTTCAGCGTTCGACTTGCATGTGTTAAGCACGCCGCCAGCGTTCGTCCTGAGCCAGGATCAAACTCTCCGTAAAAACATGTGCAAACCATCCTGCGGAATAAGCAGAACAGCTGCGAGTTTGACCTGACAAAATACGAACATCAATTACTGACGTTCAACTTTTGTCCAAAAGGAATCACCATCAACCACACCCACACAAAGGGCGCGGCGACGGGGATAAATAATTGGCATTTGACAATCAAGTGCACACTATTGAGTTCTCAAAGACCAGACACCACCCGTACACACCCCGAAAGGCTTCCGAACAGCAACCTGTCTCACTCACCACCCAGAAGGGCGGGAGACGCGAAAAAAGGACCGGGCTACTTTCTCGCCCGGCTCCGTCGCGCTGACAAGGGAATAGATTACGCGGGCCCCACCCCGACCGCAACACGCACCACACACCCGGGCGTGTCGCACCAGCACGACGAGGTGCTCTCAGGAAACCCGAGAGGAGTCTCGCACCACGAGACTCGGTGGGATGAGCACCTCGCGGCCGCGGTCGAAGGGCCCGGATGCACCGAGCAGCGCCTCGGCCGCCTCGCGCCCGATGCGCCGGTTGTGCGGGTCGACGCTCGTGAGAGAGATGCGAGGGATCGCGGATAGCGTCGAGTCGTCGTAGCCCGTCACGCGGCAATCGTCGGGCACACGCACACCCGCCTCCTCGAGTGCAGCGATGACGCCGAGCGCGGTGAGGTCGTTCACCGCGACGATCGCCTGGGGAACTCCGCCCGCTGCGAGGATGCGCGAGACCGCGCGACGCGCTCCCGCCTCGGTGAAGTCGGCCCGCTCGACGCCGGCGGATCCCTCGAGGCCGCGCCGCTCGACCTCCGCGCGGAATGCGCGCTCGCGCGAGGCGGAGACGGTGCCGCCCTCGCCTCCGACGAAGACGATGCGCGAGAGGCCCCGATCGACGAGGTGCTCCACCACGAGCGCGATCCCCGCATCGTCGTCGGTGCGCACGGAGGCCACTGTGTCATCGGTAGCGTCGATGGCGCTCGCGACGACCGTGGGGATCGTGGCGGTGAGATCCGAGAGCTCTGCGAACTCCGGGATCGTGCCGACCGTGATGAGGCCCGCCGGCCGCAGATCGCGCAGCACGGCGAGGTTGTCGCGGTCGAGCACCGGTTCCCCGCTGCCGTCGTCGACCTGCGCGGTGACGATCATGGTGCGCTGCCCGGCCTCGCCGAGCCGCGCCTTCGCGGCGCCGACGATCTCGGCGAAGATCGGATTCGAGAGGTTGGAGACGAGGATCGCGACGAGATCGCGACGGCCGGCCGAGAGCGACTGCGCGACGAGGTTCGGCCGGTACCCCAGGCGCTCCGCCGCCTGCAGCACGCGATCCCGGCGCTCCTCGCTGACGTTCTCGCCGCCGTTGAAGACGAGTGAGACGAGCGATTTCGAGACGCCCGCCTCGCGGGCGACGTCACGGATGGTGGGCGGGCGGGTGCGAACGGGGGCGCTCTCGCCCGCTGCCCGTTCCGTCATCGTCAACCCGCCTCCGCTGATGCGACCCGCCGGTGCTCTCCACCCGGGCCGCGCGACCTCTGCAATCCTACGGCCTCGCGGCGGGGTCGCCCTCTCGTCCGAGACGCGAAGCGGGGCGAGGGATCGCGGATCCCTCGCCCCGCCTCGCGCCCGCGACGGGCGCTACTCCCCCTGGTGGCCCTGATTGTTCGGATCGGGCAGGTTCGAGAAGAGCTCGAAGATGCCGTCCTCCTGCAGTCCCTCGCCGCCCTGGCCGAGGTACCAGATGAGCCCGATCGCGGCCACGAGACCGAGCACGAGCACGATCGCGCGGTAGATGTTGCGCTCGTTGTTCTCTCCCATGAAGACGACCCTACGCGGCTGTGCGCGGCCCGGCTACGCGCCGAAGGCGGACGCGAAGGCGTCGAGCGCGGCGTCGGGATCGCCGCTCGCCCACGCCTCCATGCCGATCACGCCCTCGTAGCCCAGCGATCGCAGCGCGGCGGCGACCGCCTCGTAGCGGATCTCGCCCGTGCCCGGCTCGCAGCGTCCCGGCACGTCGGCCACCTGGATCTCCCCGATCCACGGCAGCGCCTCGGTGACGAGCGAGACGAGGTTTCCCTCGCCGATCTGGGCGTGGTACAGGTCGAGGTTGAGCCGCATGCCGGGCCGGTCGACGCTGCGCACGAGCGCGAGCGTGTCGGCCGCCCGCGCGAAGGGCGTGCCCGGGTGGTCGACGGCGAGGTTCAGGTTCTCGAGCACGAAGGTGCGGCCCGCCGCCTCGCCCAGCTCGGCGAGTTCGCGCAGCGTGTCGGCGGCGCGTATCCAGTCCTCTCCCGTCACGCTCTCGCGCGGCACGACCGGCAGGCCGCCCTCGCCGAGGCCGGTGCCGTGCAGGTTGAGGCGCGGCGAATCGATGATCTCGGCGGCGCGCAGCGACTCCTTCGCGGTCGCGATGAGCTCGGAGCGGCCCTCGTCGGTGGTGAGGTCGCCGCGCAGGTAGCCGGTCATGGACGAGAACTCGGCGCCCGTCGCGGCGAGCGCGTCGAGGTCCTTGGTGCTCCAGTCCCAGATCTCCACCAGGAAGCCGCGCTCGTGGATGCGCTGCACGCGCTCCTCGAACGGCAGCTCGGTGAACAGCATCTCGGCGCAGGCGGCAAGACGATAAGACATGAGGGATCCTCTCGGCGTCGTGGAGGGGTCAGAGCGCGACGTCGACGGCGACGCCCTCGGTCGCCGAGCGCTGCGCTGCGTCGGCGAGGATGAGCGCGGCGCGACCGTCCTCGAAGGTGGGGCTGGTCGATGCCTCGCCGCGCGCGAGCTTGATGAACTCGGCGAGCTCGGAGGCGTAGGCCTGGGCGTAGCGCTCCAGGAAGAAGGCGCCGAAGGCGGGCTTCGCCTCCACGGCGTCCGCGGTCGACGCGCTCACGAGACTGGTGGGGGCGTTCGCGACCTGCAGCATGCCCTTCGCCCCGAACGCCTCGATGCGCTGGTCGTAGCCGATCGCGCTGTGGCGCGAGTTCACGATCGTGACGATGCCGCCCGACGCGGTGCGCAGGGTGGTGACGGCGGTGTCGAAGTCGCCGTGCTCGCGGACGCCGGGATCGAAGGCCCGGGTGCCCGTCGCGCTCACCGAGACGATGTCGGGGAAGAAGTAGCGGGCCATGTCGAAGTCGTGGATCGTCATGTCGCGGAAGATGCCGCCCGACACCCGCACGTAGTCGGCGGGCGGGGCCGCGGGGTCGCGGCTGATGATGATGAGCTGCTCGAGCTCGCCGATCTCGCCGGCGGCCACGCGATCCCTCACGGCCTTGAAATCGCGGTCGAAACGGCGGTTGAAGCCGAGCGCGACGGGCACACCGGCCGACTGCACGAGCGGGCGGAGGGCGTCGACGCGGGCGATGTCGAGGTCGATGGGCTTCTCGCACAGCACCGGCAGGCCGGCATTGACCGACGCCTCGATGAGGTCGACGTGGGTGGGGGTGGGCGATGCGATGAGCACGGCGTCGACCTCTCCCGAGGCGATGAGCTGCTCGGGCGACTCGGTCGCGGTGCCGCCGAAGCGCTCGACCACGCCGCGGGCGCCCTCGATGAAGGGATCCGCGACCCAGGAGAGCGTCGCCTCGGGATCGGCGGCGATGCTTGCGGCGTGCACCTGGCCGATGCGGCCGGTGCCGATGAGACCGAAACGGATCGGGTTCTGCGTCATTGCGGGGGTCCTCTGGGTCGGGATCGGAGCGGGAGGCGTCGGGCCGCCGAGCTCCGGTCGGTGCGCGTCTTCAGCGCACTCAGTATAGGACTTGGACCGGTCCGAAACTGGCCGTGGACTGGACGTGCGGAGGTCCGTTTTGCGCTAGAGGAGCGGTTCGGCCCGGCTCGCGCGTGCACGGGGTTCGTCCGGCGTGTTCGCCCCCCTCAGCTGGTCAGTAGACGTTCCGTTCTTGCGATTCTCGAACATCTACTGACCAGCGCCGGGAGGGGAACGCAGTCAGCGCCCGCCGGCTAACGCCCGCTGACGAGCATGTCGGCGAAGCCCGCGGCCTTCAGCCGCAGCGTCTCGATGCGCCGCTCGCGCGCCGCCGCGACATCGAAGCCCTCATAGGCGGGCGGCGGGTCGTTGCGCACGTTGCGCGAGCACTGGAAGTCTTCGCAGAGGAGCACGCCCACGGTGGCCCCGCGACGCCCGGCGTCGCCCACCCGGCGAGCGCTGTAGAAGACCACGTCGTTCGGCAACCGTACATCCTGGCACCAGCCGCACATGGCCCGCGATCGGGGCGCCGCCTCCGCCCGTTTGAGCAGCACACCGGCGAGATCGCCGCCCGGCAGCGGCAGGATCGCGTAGGCGCGGCGGGCGAACTTCGGGTCGCGCCAACCGAAGTAGTCGAGCGCTTCCCAGTCGGTCGACTCGAGGCCGTCGGGGAGCACCATCTCCTTCACCTCCCTGCGGGAGGCGTTGACGAATGACGAGCGGATGAGGGAGTCGGTCAGGGGACGCATGATGAACCGTGCTTTCGGTCGATGCCCCGGCGGCCGCTGAGCGGCCAGAGCGCCGGAGGCGGGGTGATGATCGGCATGACTGAGTCGCCGCACTCACCTGGAGTGCGGCGGGGGCGGGGTCATCGCTCATCGGCGGCAGCGCCGCCGGGAACCTCCCAGCGCCCGGAACGGGCTGAGTCTCGATCGATCACGCCGACACTCTAGCACCGCGGCCTGTTCGGTACGGGCGAGGATCCGCGAACGCAGCGCCCGGCGGGGCGTCGTCGGCGCTCCGGTGCGCGCCGCTCAGCGGCCGGCGCGGGGGGGCGTTCAGCGGCCAGCGCGGGGCGCCGCGGTGGACCGGCGCACGACGAGGCGCGGTGCGAGGAGCTGGGCGGGCGAGGGATCCCTCTCCCCCTCGAGCAGCGCGAGCAGCGTGCGGCCGGCGGCCTCGCCGAGCTCGGCCGTGTCGCCGCTCACCGAGGTCAGCGAGACGAGCTCGTAGGCGGCGAGCGGAGAGTCGTCGTAGCCGACCACCGACACGTCGCGCGGTACCTCGAGGCCGCGCTCGCGCAGCGCGCCGATCACGCCCACGGCCATGGGGTCGTTCACGGCGAACACCGCGGTGAACGGGGGCTCTGCCGAGGCGAGGGATCCCTCGCGAACATCTCGGCCCGCGCCACCGAGTGCGCCGGCGAGCGCGCGCCGCGCCGCCGCCTCGCTCGTCTGATCGGCTCGGAGCACCACGGGCTCCAGCCCGCGGTCGGCCATCTCGGCACGGTAGCCCGCCTCGCGGGCGGCGGCGCTCGGGCCGGGCGCCGACACGCAGGCGATGCTGCGGTGCCCGAGCTCGGCGAGATGCGCCGCAGCCAGCCGCCCGCCCGCCGTCTCGTCGCTCGCGATGACGGGCACCGCGGGTTCCAGGGCGGAGCGGGTGCCGAGCACCACGGCGGGGACGGCGAGGCGCTGCGCGGCATCCGCCGAGGCCTCGCCGGCGAGCACGATGCCGTCGACGCGCAGCGAGCGGAAGACGTCGATCGGGTCGAGGCTGAGGTGGGAGTTGAGCGCGGTGTCAGCGACGCTCAGGCTGTAGCCGTCGTCGCCGAGCGCGCTGCGGAGGCCCGCGAGCGCCGTCGCGAACCAGAGGTTCTCGAACTCGTCGATGACCACCCCGACGCTGCGGGTGCGCGTGCC
Organism: Leucobacter ruminantium; assembly: GCF_017565705.1. Classification (GTDB taxonomy): domain Bacteria; phylum Actinomycetota; class Actinomycetes; order Actinomycetales; family Microbacteriaceae; genus Leucobacter; species Leucobacter ruminantium. The sequence goes on along the minus strand of NZ_JAGDYL010000009.1, from coordinate 112,827 downwards.
CGCGAGCCCGGCGGCGAGACGACTCGGTGTGTAGTCGAGCTCGGCGACGGCCGCGAGCACGGCCTCGCGCTTCTCGTCGCTCACCCTCGGCGAGCCGCGCAGCACGAGCGAGACGAGCGACTTGGAGACGCCGGCGCGCTCGGCCACGTCGTAGATGGTCGGCGTCTTGCGCATCGGAACCCTCCTCACGCTCGGAAACCCGCCGGTGTTTCGCGTTGACAACCGGTCGAAGTCAAGGTTAGCGTAATCGCATTGGAGCGCTCCAACATAGTGCTGAGGCGATGCTTCCGGCGCGCTCCAGCCCCGCTGCGACCCGCCAGCACTACCCCGACGAAAGGACCCCCAATGACCGCATCACTCGGTGTCGCCGTCATCGGCGCAGGCATGGCCGGCAAGGCCCACGCCGCCGCGTACCGCGCAGCCTCGACCCTCTACAAGCCGACGCTCCCCGAGATCCGTCTCATCTCCATCGCAGACATCAACGAGGAGCTCGGCAGCGAGGTCGCCGCGCGCTACGGGTTCGAACGCCACGACGCCGACTGGCGCGCCATCGCCGCGGATCCCTCGATCGACGTCGTGAGCGTGGTCGTCGCGAACTTCCTGCACCGCGAGATCGTCGAGACCCTGCTCACCGCGGGCAAGCACGTGCTCTGCGAGAAGCCGCTCAGCGACACGATCGACGACGCGCGGGCCATGGCCGACGCCGCCCGCGAGGCCGAGGACCGCGGCGTGATCGCGCGCATCGGCTACAGCTACCTGCGCGCGCCCGGTATCGCGTTCCTCCGATCCCTCATCGAAGACGGTCGCCTCGGCGAGGTCCTGCACTTCTCCGGCCGCTACTGGACCGACTACGGCTGCCGCCCCGACGCCCCCATGAGCTGGCGCTACCAGGGACCGGCCGGCTCCGGCGCGCTCGGCGACGTGGGAAGCCACCTCAGCTACATTGCCGAATACCTCTGCGGGGAAGTGCGCGAGGTCTCGGGCGGACGCTTCTCGACCGCGATCTCCGAGCGGCCCAAGCCGCTCGGCGCGGTTGTGGGCCACACCCGCGGCAACGTCAGCGACGAGCTCGTGCCCGTCGAGAACGACGACTACGCCACCTTCAACGCGCGCTTCGAGCGCTGCGTGGGCACCCTCGAGGTGTCGCGCGTCGCGGCCGGCCATCCCAACGACCTCGCCATCGAGGTCTTCGGTTCGAAGGGCGGCGCGCGCTGGTCGCAGACGAACCCGGGCCAGGTCGAGGTGATCCTGCACGACGAGCAGGACGACCTCGCCGGCTACCGCATCGTGCCCCTCGGCCCAGCGCACCCCGGCTACGCCGGCGGCTGGGCGATGGACGCGCCCGGCATCGGCATCGGGCAGAACGACCTCTTCGTGCACCAGGCCCGCGCGTTCCTCGAGGAGGTCACCGGCACCCCCGAGGCGGAGTCGCTGCCGCGCTGCAAGACCTTCGGCGACGGGGTGCACAACATGGAGTTCCTCGCGGCCGTGGCGGAGTCGGCGGCGCAGGGCGGATCCACTGTCGTCGTGAAGGAGCACTGACCATGAAACTCGGCGTCTACAACGCGATCCTGCACGACCGCAGCCTCCCCGAGGCCATCGAGGTCGTGGCGAGTCTCGGCCTCACCGGCATCGAGATCAACTCGGGCGGCTTCCTGCCCCCGGTGCACATCCCGAACCGCGAGGCGATCCTCGAGTCCGACACCGCCCGCGACGAGTTCCTCGGGCAGTTCGAGGGCACGGGCGTCTCGATCGCCGGCCTCAACTGCAACGGCAACCCGCTGCACCCGAAGCCGCTCATCGGCGACGTGCACGCCGCCGACGTGCGCCGCTCGATCGAGCTCGCCCAGCGCCTCGGCCTGGACCGCGTCGTCACCATGTCTGGCCTGCCCGGCGGGGAGCCCGGCTCGACGGTCGTCAACTGGGTCGTCAACGCCTGGAACTCGGCCGCGCTCGACGTGCTCGACTACCAGTGGGACATCGCCGCGAAGTTCTGGCGCGAGATCGACCGCTTCGCCGCCGACCGCGGCGTCAAGGTCGCGCTCGAGCTGCACCCGCAGAACCTCGTGTTCAACTCGGCCGACGTGCACAAGCTCGTCGAGCTCACCGGGGCGACCCACGTGGGCGTCGAGCTCGACGCCTCGCACCTGTTCTGGCAGCAGATGGACCCCGTGGCGGTCGTCCGGCACCTCGGCGAGCTCGTCTTCCACGCGGCGGCCAAGGATGTGCGCGTGAACCCCGAGTGGGCGTCGCTCAACGGCGTGCTCGATAACTCCTTCCGCCGTCTCTCGCCCGAGGAGCCGCGCACCAACCTCGGCGGCGAAGAGTGGGCCAACGAATGGCCGAAGCAGTCGGCGTGGGATTTCGTGGCACTCGGCAGGGGGCACGACACCGCGTTCTGGACCGAGTTCCTGCGCGCGCTGCGCGACGTCGACCCCGGGATGTGGGTCAACATCGAGCACGAGGACGTCTCGCTCGGCCGCATCGAGGGCCTCGAGGTCGCAGCGCAGGTGCTGCGCGAGGCCGACGCCGCGCGGTAGGCCGCCGTCCGTGAGAGAACACTCAGGGGGTGAGGGCATACGCGGGGAGTGGTCCCCCGCGTGTGCCCTCACCCCCTGAGTGTTCTCTCGGCGCCCCGTGCGCCCGAGCGGCCCCGCACTCGGAGTGGAGCGCGGGGCCGCTCGGGCGTACGAGGGCTGCTACTTGCCCGCGGGCACGCGGATGGCGCCCGTCGTGACGGCCTCGTCGAGCTCCTCGAGCGTGCGCCCTCGGGTCTCCGGGACGAACTTCCAGAAGAACAGGAAGGAGACGATGTTGACCACCGCGAAGACCGCGAACAGGCCCATGCTCACCGCGCCGACGATCGCCGGAACCGAGAGCGCGAGCACGCCGTTGGCCATCCACAGCACGAAGATCGCGACGCCGGTGCCGATCCCTCGCATGCGCAGCGGGAAGATCTCCGAGAGGTACACCCAGGTGCAGATGTTGAGGAAGGTCTGCATCGAGCCCACCATGACGATGACGAGTGCGAGGAACACCCAGCCGCGCGTGAGGCTCGGGTCCGGGAACACCCAGATCATGAAGATCGCGATGAGGATGTGGGAGATCGAGACGAGCCCGTAGCCGAGCAGGAAGTTGGTGCGGCGGTTGATGCGGTCCATCAGGCTGACGGCGATGACGCCTCCGACCACGGCGATGACACCGGGGGCGATGTTGACCCAGGCGATCATGTCCTCGGTGAAGCCCGACTCGAGCAGCATGCGCTGGCCGTAGTACATGATCGCGTTGATGCCGGTGAACTGCTGCGCGATGCCGATGCCGCAGGCGATGAGCAGGATGACGAGCAGGTGCTTGTTGGTCAGCACGGCCTTCAAGCCGACCTCGCGCTCGCCGATGGCGCGCTCCTCCTCGGCTACGCGCTCGATGTCCTCGAGCTCGGCGTCGGCGCGCTCCTTCGAGCGGATGGTGCGGAGCACGGCGCGCGCGTCACCCTCGCGGCCCTTCTCGAGCAGCCAGCGCGGCGACTCGGGCATGCGCAGCATGCCGAAGAACAGCACGATCGCGGGCAGGGCGCAGACCGCGAACATGTAGCGCCACACACCGTCATGGTGGCCGAACATGGCGGCGAGGATGGCGTTGACGACGAAGGCGGCGAGCTGGCCGACGACGATCATCAGCTCGTTGCGGCCCGCGAGCGAGCCGCGGATCTCGAAGGGAGCCATCTCGGCCAGGTAGACCGGCACGACCGACGAGGCGCCTCCGACCGCGAGGCCGAGCATGATGCGACCCGCGATCAGCACACCGTAGCCGAGCGGCGAGAACTCGCCGTACACGCCGCTGCCGGGCGAGAAGATGACGAACATCGTGCCGGTGAAGAACATCACGGCGAGGATGATGATCGTGGGGCGGCGGCCGATGCGGTCGGCGAGCCAGCCGCCGATCATGGCACCGAAGGCCGCGGCGAAGACGAGCGAGCTGATCACGAAGCCCAGCTGCAGGTCGTCGAGGCCGAGCTCGGCCTGCATGGGCCGCTCGGCGCCGTTGGCCACACCGGTGTCGTAGCCGAAGAGCAATCCGCCGAAAGTGGCGATGACTGCGACCAGCCCGAGCCGCTTCTTATGCGGGCCGTCGGTCAGTGGAGGGAGGGTCGATTTACTCGGGTCGATGGTTCCTGAACTCATGTGCGGACTCCTTCGTCTTATAGCGCATCCCCCGCCCTCTGCGGGAAACACTCAGGTGAGCTTAACAATGTTGTTACGTAAGGACAAACTTCCCGGCACCGAAGATCTGATGTTTACTCGGCACGGCAACCAGAACGCCAAAATGTCATTACATTTGAACAAGTGCGCCGGCGGGCGTAGGGTTGCCGAGTGACCGCAGCCCTGCCCGATCTCGCCCCGCTCGCCTGGGCGCTCCTCGCGATCGCAGCGCTCATCGTGGGCTTCTCGAAGACCGCGATCCCGGGCAGCAACACCTTCTCGATCGCGATCTTCGCGGCGGTGCTCCCCGCCCGCGCATCGACGGGAGCCCTCCTCCTGCTGCTCATCATCGGCGACGTCTTCGCGCTCATCTCCTACCGCCGCCACGCCGACTGGAAGACGCTGCTGAAACTCATCCCCGCTGTAGTCGTCGGCGTGGCGCTGGGAGCGGTCTTCCTCGCATTCGCGAACGACGCCTGGGTGCGCAGACTCATCGGTGCGATCCTGCTGCTCGTCATCGCCTTCACCCTGTGGCAGCGACGCAAACCCCCGGCGGAGGGCGGCCCCGGCTCGGCGCGCATCGCCCGCGCCGGCTACGGCTCGCTCGGCGGCTTCACGACGATGGTCGCGAACGCGGGCGGCCCCGTGATGTCGATGTACTTCCTCGCGGCCCGCTTCCCCGTGAAGGCCTTCCTCGGCACCGCGGCCTGGTTCTTCGCCGTCATCAATCTCGCGAAGGTCCCGGTGTCGGTCGGACTCGGCCTCATCACGCTCCAAAGCCTGCTCCTCGATCTGCTGCTCGTGCCGGGTGTCATCATCGGCGCCCTGCTCGGCCGCTGGGCGGCCTCCCGGATCCCTCAGCGAAGCTTCGACTGGGCCGTCATCGTCTTCACCACGATCGGTGCGGTGTATCTGCTCCTCTGACCCCGGTTGCGCCTGCGGCGGCGAGGGATCCCTCGCGGCAGCGCACAGACCCGGTGAGGGATACCTCGCAGCAGCACGCAGACCCGCCCCGAGCATCCGATGAAGCGGATTCTCGCGCCGCTCTGGCCGATCGGCCGAGTTCGCGGTTATATTTGACAGGACAATTCAACGGGCCCTCGGCCCGGCACCCCTGGAGGTATACGTGACCGCAGCCGACTCCTCGCCCACCACGGCTCCCCTGGCACGCGCAGCGGCAGAGACGCCCACCGCGCTGTGGAACGACTCCGCAGACCCGAACGAGCTGAAGGCTTCGATCGGTTTCGGCGCGGTCGGCGCCACCTGCAACCCCGTCATCGCATTCACCGCGATCAACAAGTACCCCGAGATCTGGGGCCCGCGCCTGCGCGAACTCGCCGCGGAGCACCCCACCTGGGGCGAGTCCGAGCTCGGCTGGGAGGCCGTGCGCGAGCTCTCGATCGACGCCGCGAAGCTGCTGCTGCCGATCTTCGAGGAGAGCGGCGGGCGCAACGGCCGCATCTCCATCCAGACCGACCCCCGTCTCTACCGCAGCACCGACGCGCTCGTGGAGCAGGCGGTCGAGTTCTCGCAGCTCGCGCCGAACATCATCGTGAAGATCCCCGCGACCGCGACCGGCATCGCCGCGATGGAGGAGGCGGCCTACCGCGGCGTCAGCATCAACGCGACCTGCAGCTTCACCGTGCCGCAGGCCATCGCCGTCGGCGAGGCGCTCGAGCGGGCCCTCGACCGTCGCGCGGCCGATGGCCTGCCCGAGCAGGAGTTCGGCCACGTCGTCACCATCATGGGCGGCCGCCTCGACGACTGGCTCAAGAAGTGGGCCGAGCAGGAGCGCATCCTCGTCACCCCGGGCGCGCTCGACTGGGCCGGCGTCGCCGCGCTCAAGCGCGCGCACGCGATCTTCACGGAGCGCGGCTTCCGCAGCCGCATCCTCTCGGCCGCCTTCCGCAGCTTCCTGCAGTGGTCCGAGCTCGTCGGCGGCGACCTCGTCGTGTCGCCGCCGTTCGACTGGCAGGCCCGCATCAACGAGAACGGCATTCCCGCCGAGAACCGCATCGACGTGCCCGTCGCACCCGAGGTCCTCGACGAGCTCATGCAGCTCAGCGAGTTCCGCCGCGCCTACGAGCCCGACGGCATGAGCGTAGACGAGTTCCTCGACTTCGGCGCGACCCGCAACACGCTGCGCCAGTTCCTCGACGCAGACGCGAAGCTCGACGCGCTCGTGCGCGACGCGATCCTGCCCGGCGCGTAGGCGCGAGCGCGGGCTCGTCCCCTGCCGCCCTCCCCCGTGGAAATCGGGGCGCTTGCGGCCGCTTTCCGAGTTTGGAAGCGACCGCAAGCGCCCCGATTCGCATGTGCGCGAGGTGCCCGCGGCCCGCGGGGCCGGCCAGGGATCAGGCCCCGGCGTTCTCGATCAGCTCCCGCAGCTTCGCGAGCTGGAACTTCGAGACCTCGTCGGCGCGCTCATCCTCGGCGAAGACGTTCGACACGATCAGTGCCTCGGGGTCGTCGAGGAAGCCGCTGCTCCGCAGGGTGCTGAAGAGCTCGCTCCAGTCCACGTCGCCGTCGCCGATCGCGAGGTGCTGGTGCACGCGCACGGCGTTGCCGGGAGGGTTGGTGATGTAGCGCAGCCCGTTCGATCGGTTGTGGTCGAAGGTGTCGGCCGTGTAGACGGCGCCGAGACGATCCCCGATCTCGGGGATGAGCGAGGTCGCGCGGTCGCCGTAGTGGAAGGTGTGCGAGGCGACGTACACGAAGCCGACCCGATCGCTGTTGAGGCCGCGGATGATGCGCCAGCCCTCGAGCCCGTCCTCGACGAAGTCGTCGGGGTGCGGGTCGATGTTCATCGTGACGCCCTCGCGCTCGAGCACGGGGATCAGCGCCTCCATCGCGTCGTAGAAGCAGTTCTCCGACTCCTCCTCGCGCTCGGGGCGGCCCGAGAACTCCGTGTTGAGGATCGGCGCCTCGAGCTCGGCCGCGATCTCGATGTAGCGCGTCGTGTTGCGGATCGCGGCCCGCACCTGGTGCGGCTCGGGGCCGCCGAGGCGCTGCACGGGCAACACCGAGGTGATCGTGACGCCCGCATCCTTCGCCCGCTTCTTCAGCTTCGCGATCATCTCGCTGTCCACCTTCGGGTGGTGGAAGTGACGGCCGAAGTCGGGGTTCGGCGTCAGCTGCAGGTACTCGTAGCCGAGCCGTGCGACGGTGTCGGGGAAGTCGAGCAGGTGGACCGTGCCGTTGTAGGGCGTGGGATCGAGTGCGATGCGTGCCATGGTGCTCCTTTGCTGGGTGGGGCGCTCGGTGCGGGTGAGGGATCCTGCCGCGCGTTTCGCCGCGGCGGGATCCCTCACCCGAGAGAATGATCAGGCGTAGAACGCGGGGCGCTCGGGCGCCTCGACGGGCACGATGCCGCCCTCGTTGAGGGCCTTCACGCCGGCCTCGCAGGACAGTGCGACGAGGTAGCCGTCCCAGGCGTTGGGGCCGTCGATGAGGTCGCCGCGCCGCACCGCGTCGACCCAGCGCTGGATCTGCGCGTCGTAGGCGGCCGCGAAGCGCGTCACGAAGCTCTCGTGATCCTTCACACGGAAGAAGCCGGCGTCCCAGCGCTGCAGGCCGGACGGCTGGCCGATGCGGGCGATGCCCTTCTCGAACACGGCCTCGGTCGCGACCTGGTAGCCGAACTGCACGCTGACGTTCATCTCCACGTCGACGAGCACGCCGTTCTCGAGCTCCATGATCACGAGGATCGGCTCCTTCAGGCGCTCGGGCGCGAGCGAGTTGCGGCGCGGATGCTTCACCTCGACGCTCTTCACGGGCGAACCGGCGAGCCACGGCACGACGTCGAACTCGTGCACCACCGAATCGGTGATGAGCATGTCGTTCGTGTAGCTCTCGGGCACCGAGGGGTTGCGGTGCAGGGCGCGCACCATGAGCAGCTCGCCGCTCTCGCCCGAGACGACGAGGTCGCGCAGCGCCTGGTACTCGGTGTCGAAGCGGCGCATGAAGCCGAGCTGGATGTGCGGGCGGTCCAGCTGCTGCTCGAGCTCGAGGATCTCGAGCGAGCTCTCCGAGTCCTGCGTGAGCGGCTTCTCGCACAGGATCGGCAGTCGGGCGTCGAGCGCGGGCTTCAGCACGGGCGCGTGGAACTGGCCGGGGGTGGCGATGAGCACGGCGTCCATGGCGCCTGCGGCGATCGCGTCCTCGATGCTCGTGAAGGCGAGGGATCCCGGGGCGTCGGCCGCCGCAGCCTCCGCACGGCCGGCATCCGGCTCGACGATCGCCGAGACACGGGCACCCGCGATGCGATGGGTGATGCGCTTGACGTGGTCGGCGCCCATCATGCCTGCGCCGACGACGGCGACGCGGAGTTCTTCGGTCATTGTCATGTCCTTCAGTTTCGTTTCAGATCCTGGGTTTCGACTCGCATCGCACCCGCTGATTGAGCGAGCGAAGCGAGTCGAAATCAAGGGACGGTCGGATTCAGCTGATTCTCGCCAGGTGCGTGCAGCCGAAGATGTGCTCGCGGGTGCGCTTGGCGATCGGGAAGGGCCGGTCGACGTCGCAGCCGTACATGTCCTGCTCGACGATCGCGAAGATGTCGGGGTCGATCTTCGCGACGGCCTCGATGACGGGCCCGAGCTCGGGGATGCCGTTCGGCGGCTCGATCATGATGCCGTCGGCGACCGCGTCGACGAACGAGGTGTCGTTCTTCAGCACGTCGAAGAGCAGCGTCGGGTCGACCTGCTTGAGGTGCAGGTAGCCGATGCGCTCGGGGCGATCCTCGATGAGCTTCACGTTGTCGCCGCCGTAGTAGGCGAAGTGGCCGGTGTCGAGGCAGAGGTTGGTGTAGCGGGGGTCGGTCTCGTCGAGGAAGCGCAGCACCTCGCGGGTGGTGCCGACGTGGCTGTCGGCGTGCGAGTGGAACTGCTGCTTCATGCCGAACTCCTCGAGCAAAGCCTTGCCGAGGCGGTCGTGGCCGGCAGCGAGCTTCGTCCACTGCTCGTCGGTGAGGGTGCGCGGTTCGAGGTTCTCGCCGGTCACGTCGCTGCGCCACAGATCGGGGATGACGACGAGGTGCTCGGCGCCGAGCTTCGAGGCGAGACCTGCGACGGCGAGGGCCTGGTCCCAGGCGCGCTGCCACTGCTCCTCGCCCTTGTGGAAGCCGGTGAACACCGTGCCGGCCGAGAGCTTGAGCCCGCGCTTGCCGAGTTCGTCCTCGAGCCGATGCGGGTCGGTGGGCAGGTAGCCGTAGGGACCGAGTTCGATCCACTCGTAACCGGCCTCCACCACCTCGTCGAGGAACCGCTCCCACGGCACCTGGACCGGGTCGTCGGCATGCCATACGCCCCACGAATCGGGGGCCGTGCCGATGCGGAGGCCGGGGTTGTCGATTGCTTCGTCGCTCATCTGCTCACGCACTTTCTCGCGATGACTCGGTACCTGATCATCCTACCCCCGAAACCCGAGTTTGATAGGACAATAAGCCAATCTGCGGACACGGATCGGAGCGCAAGGGTGCCCCTCCATACATATGGGATCTGCAGAAGATATGGCCGATCCCGAACGAAATCGCATATCTTCGGCAGATCCCATACGAATGGCAAGCGCCGCTCGGCCCGCGAAGGACCGGGATCGCTGATCAGCCGAGCAGCGGCTTCTGCGCCGCCTGCTGCTCCTCGTACTCGGCGCGGGCGCGCTGCGTCGACTCGAGCGTCGACACCTGCGGCACGGGCACGTCCCACCAACCGGCGCCGTCGGGGGCGTAGATCAGCGGATCGCTGTTGATGTGGATGAAGGTCGACCGATCCGAGGCCTTCGCTGCGGCGATCGCAGCGCCGAGGTCGTCGATCGCCGAGGCGCCGGGCTCGATCTCGATGACGTCCATGCCGTAGCTGCGGGCGTTCATCGCGAGGTCGACCGGCAGCACCTGGTCGCCCTGGAAGTTCTTCGCGTCCGCGTCGTACTCGCGGTACCAGGTGCCGAAGCGCTCCGAGCCGACCGTCTCGGAGAGGTGACCGATCGAGGCGTAGCCGTGATTCTGGATGAGGATCACGATGAGCTTGATGCCCTCGGCGACGGCGGTGACGAGCTCGGTGTTGAGCATGAGGTACGAGCCGTCGCCCACCATCACGATGACGTCGCGGTCGTCGCCCGCGGCGACGAGGCCGCGCTTGGCGCCGAGACCGCCGGCGATCTCGTAGCCCATGCACGAGTAGGCGTACTCGACGTGGTAGCCGAGGGCGTCTCGCACCCGCCACAGCTTGTGGAGATCCCCGGGAAGGGATCCCGCGGCCTGCACGATGACGTCTTCGGGCGCCGAGGCGCGCTGCACGGCTCCGATGATCTCGGGCTGTCCGGGCAGCGCGAGACCCGAGGGCGCGAAGGCCTCGTCCACCGTCGCGTCCCACTCCGCCTTCTCAGCGGCGATGCGCTTCGCGTAGTCGGCGTCGACTCGCAGCTCGGAGAGCGCATCGTGCAGTTCGAGGATCGCCTCGCGGGCGTCGGCGATCACGGGGATCTGCGTGCCGTGCTTGTAGGCGTCGAACGACGCGACGTTGATGTTCACGAACTTCACGTCGGGGTTCTGGAACGCCGTGCGCGAGGCGGTGGTGAAATCGCTGTAGCGCGTGCCGATGCCGATGATCACGTCGGCCTCGGCTGCGAGACGGTTCGCCGCGAGGGTGCCCGTGGCGCCGACGCCGCCGAGGTTCTGGGGGTGATCCCAGGCGAGCACTCCACCGCCGGCCTGCGAGGTGCCGACAGGGATCCCCGTCTCCTCGACGAGCTCGCGCAGCTGCTCCTCAGCGTCGGAGTAGAGCACGCCACCGCCTGCGACGATGAAGGGGCGCTTCGCGGCGCGGATCGCCTCGATCGCGAGGGAGATCGCGTCGCGATCGGGCCGCGGGCGTCGGATGCGCCACTCGCGCGGCTGCAGGAACTCGACCGGCACGTCCATGGCCTCGGCCTGCACGTCCTCGGGAAGCGCGATCGTGACGGCGCCGGTCTCGGCGGGGTCGGTGAGCACGCGCATCGCGGCGAGGGCGATCGAGAACAGCTGCTCGGGCCGCTGCACGCGGTCGAAGAACTTCGAGACGGGACGGAAGGCGTCGTTGACGGTGAGCCCGATGTCGTGCGGCTGCTCGAGCTGCTGCAGCACCGGATCCGCTACGCGCGTCGCGAAGGTGTCGCTCGGCAGCAGCAGCGCGGGCAGACGGTTGGTCGTGGCGAGCGCCGCGCCGGTGAGCATGTTGCTCGCGCCCGGGCCGACCGACGCGGCGGATGCGTAGCAGCCGCGTCGGCGATGCATGCGGGCGTAACCGACGGCCTGATGCACCATGGCCTGCTCGTTGCGCGCCTGGTAGTAGGGCATGAGGTCGGGGTTCTCGACGTTGAACTGCTTCAGCGCCTGGCCCACGCCCGCGACGTTGCCGTGCCCGAAGATGCCGAACATGCCCGGGATGGTGCGCTCGCGAATCTCAGTGCCGTCGGCGGCGCGGTCGACGGTCCACTGGTTCGCCAGGAACTCGACGAGCGCCTGGCTAACGGTCATGCGGCGTGTGGTCATCGGTATCTCCGTTCAAGATGTTGCAGTTCGTCGGTTCTTCCCTCGCTGAGCGAGGAGCTTGCGACGAGTCGGAACGCGGGGTCTCTCGGTTTCGACTCGCTCCGCTCGCTCAACCAGCGGAGGGACGTCCGCTCGCTCGGCCGACGGAGGCGAGCGGACGTCCCCGCCTACTCCGCGGTGAAGGGGAGGCGGGAGTCGAGCTGCTGCCCCTCCCAGGTATCGCGCACCCAGCCGTGAGCGGGGTCGTCGCTGATGAGCCAGGTACGCTCGGGGTCGGGGCCGGCCATCACATTGAGGTAGTACATGTCGTAACCGGGGGCCGCGACCGCGGGGCCGTGGTATCCGTAGGGCACGAGGGCGACGTCGCCGGTCTTGACCTGCGAGTCGATCTCGATCTGCCCCGCAGGCGACGAATAGGTGCTGAACATGCCGAAGGCGTGCTCCTCGCTGACGCCCTCGGGCGCGCCCTTCGTCGGGGCGACCTCGAAGTAGTAGATCTCCTCGAGCTCAGACTCGTGGCCCGGCAGGTTCTCGTCGTGCTTGTGCGGCGGATACGACGACCAGTTCTCTGCCGGCGTGATGACCTCGACCACGATGAAGCGGGCTGCGTCGAGCGCCTCCTTGCGGCCGAAGTTGTGCACCTGACGGCTCGAGGCGCCGGCACCGCGAAGCTCCACGGGCACCTCCTCGACCGGCATGTATCGGGTCGGGCGCACGACGTCGGTCGGCGAGGTCGCGACGAGGAAGCGGGTCTCGCCGGGCGAGACCGCCGTGACGGTGCCGGTGGCCGCAGCCGAGAGGTAGAGCACGTCGGTGGGGCCGTCGAAGACCGATGCGCGGCCGCGCAGCTCGGTCACCGTCTCGGATCCCTCCTCGACGTGCGAGACGGAGAACGCGCCGGAGAGGGGAACGACGAGTCGCTCGACTCCCGTGCCTTCGAGAGCGATCGACTCGCCCTGCTTCAGACGCGCCACACGGATTCCCGTGTGCTCCCAGCCCGGGGTGCGCTCGTCGACGACGCTCTCCCAGCCGCCCTCGGCGAGTTCACCGCGGCGATGGAACCAGCGTTCGGCCTGCTCGGTCATTTCTTGCCCTTCCACCGGTGCCACCGGTCGAGTCGGAGTGTGTCCGCCGGTCGAGCGGAGCTCGGCGAGTCGAGGGTTTCGATTCGCTTCGCCCGCTCGACCGGCGGATGTTCTCAGTCGTTCTGGGGGAAGCCCAGGTTGATACCGCCGTGCGTGGCGGGATCGAGCCAGCGGCTGGTGATCGCCTTCTCACGGGTGAAGAAGTCGAAGCCGTGCACGCCGTAGGCCTTGGCGTCGCCGAACAGCGAGGCCTTCCAGCCGCCGAAGGAGTGGTAGGCGACAGGCACCGGGATCGGCACGTTGATGCCGATCATGCCGACCTGGATCTCGTGCTGGAAGCGGCGCGCGGCCCCGCCGTCGTTCGTGAAGATCGCGGTGCCGTTGCCGAAGGCACCCGAGTTGATGAGGCGCACGCCCTCCTCGAAGGTCTTCACGCGCACGATCGAGAGCACCGGGCCGAAGATCTCCTCGGTGTAGGCGCGCGAGTCGAGCGGAATGTTGTCGATGAGCGTCGGGCCGAAGAAGAAGCCGTCCTCGTGGCCGTCGACCTTGAAGTTGCGGCCGTCGACGAGGATGTCGGCGCCGTCGGCCTCGGCGATGTCGACGTAGCCCGAGATCTTGTCGCGGTGCACACCCGAGATGACCGGACCCATGTCGGGCTCGGGGCTCAGCGCGCCGTTGCCGATGTTGAGCTTCGCGATGCGCTCCTTGATCTTCTCGATCAGTTCGTCGGCGACGGGCTCGACCGCGAGCACGACCGAGATGGCCATGCAGCGCTCGCCCGCGGCGCCGTAACCGGCGTTGATCGCCTGGTCGGCGACGAGGTCGAGATCGGCATCGGGCAGCACCAGCATGTGGTTCTTCGCACCGCCGAGCGCCTGCACGCGCTTGCCGTTCTTCGAGGCGGTCTCGTAGATGTACTGGGCGATCGGGGTCGAGCCCACGAACGAGATCGACTGCACCTCGGGGGCGTTCAGCAGGCCGTCGACGGCGAGCTTGTCGCCGTTGAGCACGGTGAAGACGCCGTCGGGCAGGCCCGCCTCCTTCCAGAGCTGCGCCATCCAGATCGAGGCCGAGGGATCCTTCTCGCTCGGCTTCACGATGACCGAGTTGCCCGCGGCGATGGCGATGGGGAAGAACCACATCGGCACCATGGCGGGGAAGTTGAAGGGCGAGATGATGCCGACCACGCCGAGGGGCTGCTTGATCGAATAGACGTCGATGCCGGTCGACGCGTTCTCGGAGAAGGCGCCCTTGATGAGATGCGGGAAGCCGGTCGCGAGCTCGACGACCTCCTGGCCGCGGAGGATCTCGCCCATCGCGTCGGAGAGCACCTTGCCGTGCTCGGAGGTGATGATCTTCGCGAGTTCGGGCTTGCGCTCGTTGAGCAGCTCGCGGAACTTGAAGATGACCGTCTGGCGCTTCGCCATGGAGAACTCGCTCCACACCTCGAAGCCCCGCTGCGCCGAGGCGATGGCCTCGTCGATCTCGGCCTGGTCGGCGAGCGCGACATTGGCCTGCACCTGGCCGGTGGCCGGGTTGTAGACGGGGGCGGTGCTGCCGCTCTTCGACTCGCGGATCGCGCCGTCGATCCAGTGGTTGATCACGGGGAGTTCAGTGCTCATGTGTGCTGCTTCCTTGACTGGCTGGGGTGGATTCTTCGATAGTGGGCGGGGCCACTGACATTCTCCAGGGGCCCGCGGGTTTCCGCTACCGGGCTTCGGCGCCCGGGGGGGTCCGCTACGCTGCGAGGTCCGTGTGGACGAGGCGCGCCGCGATGTCGACGGCCGCGGCGACGTCGCCGTCGTGCGGGTAGAGCAGGGTGCGCCCGACGGTCAGGCCGCGCACGCCGGGCAGCGCGAGCGCGCGCTCCCAGGAGGCGAAGGTCTCATCGGGATCTCCGCCGTTGTCGCCGCCGAGCAGCAGCGTGGGCATCGTCGTGGCCTCCATGACGCGCTCCATCCCGTCGACCACGGGCAGCTTCATCCAGGTGTAGGCGCTGGAATTGCCGAGCCCGGAGGCGATGGCTGTGGAGAGGATGACGGCTTCGGCGGTGAGATCGTTGACGACCTTCCCGTTCACGCGGCTGCTCATGAAGGGCTCGAGCATGATCGGCAGCTCGGCCGCCGCCGCCGCGTCCACGGCGCGCGCCGTCGCCTCGAGCGTCGGCAGCGTGCCCGCATCATCGAGATCCACGCGGATGAGGGTCTTCGCGAAATCGAGGCCCTGGCGCTTCATCGCCGCGATGTCGTAGGCGGTGTAGCGGTCGTCCATCTCGAAGGAGGCGCCGCGCAGACCGCCGCGGTTCATGGATCCCACGACGATCTTGTCGTCGAGCAGACCGAGCGCCGCGAGGTCGTCGATGATGTCGGGGGTGCCGAGCACGCCGTCGACACCGGGACGCGAGAGGGCGAGCGCCATGCGCTCGAGCAGCTCGTAGCGGTTGGCCATCGCGGTCGGGTTGTCGCCGACCGCGATCGCGCCGCGCGCGGGGTGGTCCGCGGCGACGATGAAGAGTCGGCCATCACCGGCGATGACGTCGCGGCGCCTGCGCTCGGCGAGCGCCCTGCCGATGGCGGCGGGGTTCGCGGCGCGCGTCTCGCGCAGCCGCTCGAAATCCAGTGCCATGTTCAGGCTCCCTTCGCGAGGATGGCTTCGACCTCTGCCGCGTCGGGCATGGCCGTCGAGCACTCGAGCCGGGTGGCGACGAGCGCACCCGCGACGTTGGCGAAGCGGAAGATGCGCTCCAGCCCCCACCCCTCGAGCAGGCCGTGGCAGAGGGCGCCGCCGAAGGCGTCGCCCGATCCGAGGCCGTTGACGACGTCGACGAAGTGGGGCGCGACCTCGACGCGCTCGTCGCGCGTCTTGGCGAGCACGCCCTTGGGCCCCTGCTTCACGATCGCGAGCTCGATCCCTCGCTCGAGCAGGGCGTCTGCCGCGCGGTCCGGCTCGACCTCTCCCACGGCCACCTCGCACTCCTCGCGGTTGCCGACGGCGACGGTGGAGTGCTCGAGACCGAACGCGGCCTGCGCGGTCGCCTCGGCCGGGTCGGCCCAGAACATGGGCCGGTAGTCGAGGTCGAAGACCGTATGCTGCTTGCGCGCGCGAGCCTCCAGCGCCGTGTGGTGGGTCGCGCGGCTCGGCTCCTCGCTGAGGCCGGTGAGCGTGAACCAGAAGATCCGGGCGTCGCGCACGGCGTCGAGGTCGAGGTCGGAGCTCTCGATCTGCAGGTCGGGCGCCTTCGGCTCTCGGTAGAAGTAGAGCGGGAAGTCGTCGGGCGGGAAGATCTCGCAGAAGGTGACCGGTGTCGGGTACCGCGGGTCGACCCTCACCTCGCGGGGGTCGACGCCGAGGCGGGCGAGCTCGCGCAGCAGATAGCGGCCGAAGGGATCGTCGCCGACCCGCGAGACGAGCGCGGTCGCGTGACCGTATCGCGCCGCGGCCACCGAGACGTTCGCCGCGCTGCCGCCGAGGAACTTGCCGAAGCTCGTGACGTCTTCGAGCGAGCCCATCTGGTGGGGATAGATATCGACCCCGAGCCGCCCCATCGCCAGCACGTCATCAGGACGCCGTTGCTCCGACATTCTCTCCGCCTTTCACTGCGATGCGGTCCGGCACCCCACGCGCCGATGCATTTGTCCTAACAATAGCACGAACTCCTCGAAATGAACCGGACCGTCTCACGAACATGTAACGTTGTTCTCACAAATGCGATCGGTGTCTGCGCGCATGGACATCGCCTCGAGGGAGAGCCCATGACCACCACACCCGTCTGGCCCGACGAGCTGTTCGCCAATCTCGACCGCACCGGCCCGGTGCCGCTCTATTTTCAGATCTCGACGCGCCTCGAGCGCGCGATCCGCGAGGGCGACCTCCCCGCGGGCACGCGCCTCGCCAACGAGATCTCGATCGCCGAGCGCCTCGGCCTGTCGCGTCCCACGGTGCGCCGCGCGATCCAGGAACTCGTCGACAAGGGCCTGCTCGTCAGGAGGCGAGGGATCGGCACCCAGGTCGTGCAGGCCCGCGTCAGCAGGCCCGTCGAGCTCACGAGCCTCCACGAGGACCTGAGCCGCACGGGCCACCACCCGACCACGCGCGTGCTGTCGGTGGAGCGGATCCCCGCAGACGAGGCGATCGCCGAGCAGCTGAGCGTCGAACCCGGCACCGAGGTGGCGCGCATCCGGCGGCTCCGGAGCGCCGATGGCACGCCGATGTCGATCCTCGTGAACTTCCTGCCCCCGCAGTTCCTCGACATCACCGAGGAGGATCTGGAGCACTACGGCCTCTACGAGCTGCTGCGGGGCCGCGGCGTGACGATCAAGATCGCGAACCAGACGATCGGCGCCCGCCGCGCGCACGGAGACGAGGGCGATCTGCTCGACGTGCCGAAGGGCAGCCCCCTGCTCACGATGGACCGCGTCGCGTTCGACCAGTCGGGTCGCGTCATCGAGGCGGGGCACCACTGCTACCGCCCCGACCTCTATTCGTTCGAGACGACGCTCGTCGCGCGGTAGGCCGCGCTACCCGGCGTCCTCGCCGTGGAGCGAGGTGCGGAGCAGCGCAGTCACCTCCTGGATGTGGGCGCCCATCATCTTCGACGCCGACTCGGCGTCGCCGTCGCGCAGGGCGTCGCGCACGCGGCGGTGCTGCTCCACGAGGCTCTCGTTGCCGCTGACGCGCTCGACCACGCGCACAACCCAGACGTTGAGCAACGATTCGATGCTCTTGAGGATCGAGGAGAGGGCCGGATTACGCGCGGCGCGAGCCACCACGAGGTGGAAGGCGGTATCGGCGTCCGCGAACGCCTGCGGGGTCCTCGCGCGCTCCATGCGGGAGATGAGTTCGTCGAGTTCGTCGATGTCGCCGTCGTCGCAGCGCCTCGCGGCCAGCTCGGCGAGTGCCACCTCGACGTAGTAGCGGGCCTCGATGAGTTCGGAGGCCTGTCGGGAGCCGAGCAACACGCCCCAGGAGATGACCTGGGGCAGGATGCTGTTCGGGGTGGCGGAGAGATACGTCCCGTCACCCGGTCTGATATCGATGAAACCGATGATGTCGAGGCATTTGAGCGCCTCGCGCAGCGGCGAGCGTCCTACGCCGAGCAGCTCGACGAGACGGCGCTCGGGCGGCAGTTTGTCCCCCGGCTGCATGCCGAGGCTGACCGTGCTCTGTACGACGTGCTGGACGATGTCGGCGACCGAGACCCTGCGCGTATCCTGCACCGCCGGGAAGTTCGGTTCAGACAGAGCGATCACCTTCTCTCGAGCCGCCGGGGCGGCTCGTCCCGCGGCGAAATGGCCTGTTCCAGCGATACTACAGGCCGCGACCCGGTCCGGTCGCGGCCTGCAGGGTCTCTCAGAACCAGCGGTGACCGACCGTGTCCTTACCCAGCGCCGATGCCATCGACTTCACCTGACGGATCATCAGCCCGATGTCGGAACCCAGGGAGACCATGCCGAAGCCCTGGTCGCGACGCTGGATCGCCTCGTCGGTGCTGCGGGCGACGATCCCGGAGGAGATCCCCCGCTCCTTCGCCCGCCGCAGGATATCGAGGTTGATCTCGGCGACGCCCGGTCCCTCCCACTCGCCCACCGCACCGCGGCTGGCCGACATGTCGCCGGGGCCGAGGAAGACGGCCTCGATGCCGCTGACGCCGAGAATCTCGTCGAGATTGTCGTACGACTTCTGGGTCTCGATCATCGGGATGAAGAGGAGCTCCTCATTGGCGGTCCGCACGTAGCTCTCGAGTTCCAGACCCCACCTCACCGAGCGCTCTCCGCCGATGCCGCGGCGTCCGATCGGCGGGTAGTAGAAATGCTCGTACGCCGCCAGCACCTCATCGGCGCTGTCTACGAGCGGCAGTACGATGCCGTGTGCGCCGACGTCGAGCGCCCGCTTGATCGGCTCGAGGTCCTGCGACGGCGGACGCACGAGTACCGTCATGTCGGTCCCTCGAGCCGCCTGGAGGTGGCCCTGGATGTCCTTGTAGTCCAGGTAGCCGTGCTCCATGTCGATGCAGATCCAGTCGATGCCGAGCATTCCGGCCACCTCGGTAACCGCCGACGCCTCCGAAGTGACCCAGAGGCCGAAGGCGGTCTCGCCTGCGGCGAACTTCTCGCGGAGCTTCTCGTTCAACTCAGTACCTTTCGTTCTGCGGGCGCGTCTGCCGCGTCCCGGCTGCTCCCGTCGTCCGCGTGACGACGGAGATTCCATGCGTCCTCGCCCTCGGGCGATGTACCTCGCCGGAGCTGCCAACGCGAGACCCAGGCGACGAGGAAGGGGACGAGAATGGCCGTGGTGATGACGGCGGCCGCGATCTGGGATGTGGCGACCGCCTGCACCGACTCGTAGCTCGGGTCGACGAGGGCGACCGCGGCGGGCGTGGCGATCGCGTTGCCAGCCGTCGTGGACTCGGCCGCCCCTGCGATGACGTTCCGTGCGGGCCTCGGACGTCCGCGGAGCACATGCACGAGGTAGAGCAGCCCCATGCTCGCGGCCGCGACGATCGTGAGGGAGAACAGCCCGAGCAGGACTCCCTGGAGCCCCGACTGCGGCAGCTCACCGAAGTCGATGCCCCGCCCCACGATGAATCCGAGGAACGGGATGAGCAGCGCCTCGCCGGGTCTCAGGAACTCGCGAGCGGTCGGGCTCACATTGCCCACGAGGAAGCCGATGACGAGCGGGAGGAGGATCCCCACGAGCATTTCAGCTGGGAAGGAGGCGAGTCCGGCTGCGCCGAGAGCGATGAGTGTGATGAAGGGCCCATCGTTGATGGACAGCACCGACACCGCCCCACGGTCGCTGAGGTTGCCGAACTGCTTCGTGAGCGCGACATAGAGGGTCGAGTTCGAGTTCGTGATCGCGGCGATGAGCGCGAGCGGGGTCAGACCCCAGAGCACGCCGCCGGGGACGAGGAAGGCGACGCCCAGACCGATCGCGACGCCGACGCCGACCTTGGCCGTGAGCACGACGACGCCCTTCTCGAGCGTCACCGCCCCCTGGCGGAAGTCGAGCTGCGCTCCCATGCAGAAGAAGAACAGTCCGAGCAGCGCGCCCACGCCGTCTCGGAAGAGCGCGGTGGTGAAGCTCCCGATGTCGAGCAGTCCGGGGAAGAAGGTATTGATGACGGCCCCGAGGAACAACGGGTAGATCATCAGCGCGCCCGGCACGCTGCCGATGATCCTCCCGAACCTCTTCCAGGGGCCTGTGGTGGTCGTTGCGGTCATGCTCACTCCCTTGTGAGGACTGGTGATGGAAGCCGGGTTCAGGCGTTCGCGGCGGATCGGGCATCGCGGGCCCGGGATTCGAGTTCTCGGCGCACCTCAACGGCGACGGTCTCCGCGGGCAGCGAGACGTCGTCCCACCCGACCGGGGTCCCCTTCGCGACGGGTCGGACGACGGTCGCGCCGTGAGCGAGGCCCATCGGCAGGCACCGCGCGTCGAGCGAGCGTTCGGCGCTCGTGAGCGCGCCCCGCACGGTGAACCCGCCCTCGCCGTCGAGCACGTCGCCGGGGACCAGATCGCGCTTGGCGATGCTGATGACGTCTCCGATAAAAGCGCGGGGTGCTCCCGTGGCTTCGCCGCGCAGCACCGCCGAGGCGATGCTCACCCCGAGCTCCATGCCGATCATGTGGTAGGGGCGGTACAGGGACGCGTACTCGCCGCTCGCATCGGTGATTACGCCGTACTCCGAAAAACAGGCGGCAGCGTATGCGGTGCGCGCCTTGAACGTGACGTAGACGCCCCAGCGCAGGTCGCGCTCGATCTGCCCGCCGTCGCGGTGGAGGCTCGACACGACCTCGACCGTCCCGCTCCGCGGCAGCTCACCGCCGAGCCGTTGCGGGATCAATCGGTGCGGCAGGTCGTCGACACCGACGGGTGGGAAGCGCAGACCGTCGGGATCGGGCACGAGCCCGGTCGCGTTCGCGACGGCGGCCATCTCGATCGCCGACTTGGTGCCGTCGATAAACGAGTTGAACATCTGCGGGTTCATGCCACCCGCGAGCGCCTGCTCCTCGGACAGCCCGTAGTACTGCCACACCGTCTCGGGCGTCGAGTCCTCGTACTCCGGCAAGTACTTGGTGCCCTTCCCAGCGGCCACTACGTCGTAGCCCACGGTGCGGCACCAGTCGACCATCTCCGCGATGAGCGCGGGCTGATCGCCGTAGGCCATGGAGTAGACGACTCCCGCGGCATCCGCCTTCTCCTTGAGGATCGGACCCACCATGCAGTCCGCCTCGACGTTCACCATGATGATGTGCTTGCCGTGCTCGATGGCGGAGAGCGCGTGCCGGGTGCCCGCGAGCGGGTTGCCCGTAACCTCCAGCACCACCTCGACGTGCGGACTCGCGATCAGGTCCGCCGAATCCGCGAGCACGGCCGTGCGCCCCGTGCGTCGTGCCTCGTCGAGCCCGATGCGCCCGAACCGAGCAGCGTCCCAGCCGGTGCGCTCGAGCGCGGCTTCGGCTCTCGCGGGATCGAGCTCGGCGACGCCCACGACGTGGAACTCCGGCTGGCCGGCCGCCTGAGTGAGGAACATCGAGGCGAACTTGCCCGCACCGATGACGCCGACGCGGATCGGGCCGCTCTCCGTCACCCTCCGCTGCATCAGATCGTAGAGGTTCATCGGTTCGCCCCGTCCGCCCCGTAGGTGAACGCGGTGAGGGGCTCCGTGGGCGCGACGGGAAGCTCTCGGATGGGCGAGAACGAGGTCGGCGTCATGATCGTGTTATCCCAGCGGATGATCATCGGCCGCACCACCGCGATGCAGGCCTGCCACTCGGGATCTGCCGCGAGCGCCGAGCGGCGCTCCTGGCGATCGTTGAGGTCTCGGAAGGCCCAGAGGTGCCTGACCTGGTTCTGCGTCCCGAACTCGGTCGTGAAGTACCCGAGGAACCCCTCGAGGATCCGCTTCTGCGCGGGCAGGCCCAGCTTCTCGTAGTGCTTCAGGAACTCGGCCATGGGGATGCCCGGGTTGATGTCGTAGGTGCGCATTTCGACGATCACGCCCGCCTCCTTCAGTCGGTGTATCGCGGAGGTGGTGCGGCGAGATCGATGGCGCCGCTGCCCGCGAGACCGGAAACATCGACCGGTCGATGTTTAAGTGTAGGGGCAGCCGTAAGGCCCGTCAACCATCCGGAGCGGAGGCCCAGTAAAGGGAGGCGGCCGGGCGGAGAGCGGCCGCTGCCCGAGGCATCACGCCCGGAGAGCGCGAGGGACCACGACCGCAAAGCGCACGGGAACACCCCTCAGGCCCGAGGGATGGGCGGCTGCCGCGCTCAGACGACGGCGCGAGCCCCGAGCACGTCGCGGTAGACCTCGAGCAACCGCGCTGCCGACGCCGCCCAGCTGCGGGTGAGCGCGTGTCGACGCGCCGCCTCGCGCATCGCGTCGGCGAGATCGGGGTCGCCGAGCACGCGCTCGACGGCCGACGCCCACTCGCGCGGGTCGTCGCCGGAGACGAGGACCCCTGTCGAGCCGTCGATGACGGCCTCGCGCAGACCGCCGGCCGCTCGCGCGACGACGGGCACGCCCGACGCGGCCGCCTCGAGCGCCACGAGCCCGAAGGTCTCGGAGTGCGATGGCACCAGCACCAGGGCGGCGCTGCGGATGCGCTCGGCGAGCTCGCTGCGTCGCAGCGCGCCGTCGAACGCGGTCGTGCACACCATGCCGTGCTCCGCGACCGCCTCGTGCAGGCCGCGCACGTAGCCGTCGTCGTCGGGCGGCGAAGCACCGACGATGCGCAGCACGGGTCGATGCTCGGCGGGAATCTCCGCGATGGCCTCGATCGCGAGGTCGAATCCCTTGAGGGGGTGCAGTCGGCCCACGACCACGACCTCGGGCCTGCCGCCGCGGGCGATCCAGTCGCGCTGCTCGTCGCAGTCGCGGGTGGCGCAGGGGTGGAACAGCTCGGTGTCGACCCCGAGCGGCACGACCACGATACGCGCGGGATCGCCGTCCAGGCGCTCGATCGCCGTGCGACGCTCGGCCTCGCTCACGGCGATGATGAGGTCGACCTCGTGCGCGAGCCGCCGTTCGCCCGCCAGCCGGCCGGGCGATTCGGGGCGCTCTCCCTCGGTGAGCGGGGAAGCCGGATCCGCCGCGATGGAGTGGTAGCTCTGCACCAGCGGAATGCCCGCGGCGCGAGCCACCGGCAGGGCGGCGATGCCCGAGAACCAGTGCTCGGCGTGCAGCAGGTCGACGGGATCCCTTTCGATCTCCGCGGCGAGCGCGCGCCCGAACTCCTCCATCACCTGCTCGTGGTCGCCCTTGGCGAGCAGCCGGTCGGGGCCCGCGGTGAGGTGGATGACGGTGAGACCGGGGATCAGCTCCACCCGGTCGGGCACGTCGGGTTCGCTGCGGCGGGTGTAGATGCGGACGCGCTGCCCCTCGCGCGCGAGCGCTTCGGCCTGTGCGCGCACCACGACGTTCATGCCCCCGGCGTCCTTGGTGCCCGGTACGTCGAGCGGGGACGTGTGCAGCATGACGAAGCCGATGGTGATGGGAGCTGTCGTCATAATCAACGAGCGTATCGGTTCCGGGCCGCGTGCGCAGTCGTTCGCCGACTCGGGAATAGCGGCGCGGATGCCTGCGTTGTAGACGATGCGATACCCCTTGGGGGTATCATTGGAATCGTCAACAGACCGAGAGGGATCATCATGAGCACGACCGAATACGCCGTCACCGGAATGAGCTGCGCGCACTGCGAGAACGCGATCCGCAGCGAGGTCGAGCAGATCCCCGGCGTCACCGGCGTCGAGGTCAGTGCGCAGTCGGGAAGGCTGGTGGTCTCCTCCGACGCCCAGATCGCAGACGAGGCCGTGATCGCGGCCGTCGACGAGGCGGGCTACGAGGCCGCCCCACGATGAGCGCCGGCACCGGACTCGAGCTCGAGATCGGGGGCATGACCTGCGCGTCGTGCGCCGCCCGCATCGAGAAGAAGCTCAACCGGCTCGACGGCGTGGAGGCCTCGGTCAACTACGCGACCGAGAAGGCGCGCGTGCGGGTGCCCGACGGCTACGATCCCTCGCTGCTCATCGCAGAGGTCGAGAAGACCGGGTACACCGCTTCCCTGCCCGAGCCCCCGACCGCTCCCGCCGCTTCGGGTGCGGCTTCTTCCGAAGGCCGCGATGCGGGCGAGGGATCGCGTCCTGCCGAGACCGGCGGAGACACCGACCGCGACGACCCGGAGCTGCGCACCCTGCGCCAGCGTCTCATCGGCTCGATCTGGCTCTCCGTGCCCGTCATCGTGCTCGCGATGGTACCCGCGCTGCAGTTCACCTACTGGCAGTGGGCGTCGCTCGCGCTCGCGGCGCCCGTCATCGTGTGGGGCGCCTGGCCCTTCCACCGCGCCGCGTGGACCAACCTCAAGCACGGCGCGGCGACCATGGACACGCTCGTGTCTGTCGGCACGGGCGCGGCCTTCCTGTGGTCGCTCTACGCCCTGTTCCTCGGCCACGCGGGCATGCCCGGCATGACCCACGGCTTCGAGTTCACCGTGCAGCCGAGCGACGGCGCGAGCAACATCTACCTCGAAGTCGCCGCCGGCGTCACCATGTTCATCCTCGCGGGTCGCTACTTCGAGAAGCGCTCCAAGCGGAGAGCGGGGGCGGCGCTGCGCGCACTCCTCGAACTCGGCGCGAAAGACGTCGCGATCCTCTCCGACGGTGTCGAGACGCGCGTGCCCGTCGCGCAGCTCGCCGTCGGCGACGAGTTCGTCGTGCGGCCGGGCGAGAAGATCGCCACCGACGGCGCGATCGTGAGCGGCCACAGCGCGATCGACGCGTCGCTGCTCACCGGCGAATCGGTGCCCGTCGAGGCGGGGCCCGGTGACGCTGTGACGGGCGGCACCGTCTCCACGAGCGGCCGCCTCGTCGTTCGCGCCACCCGCGTCGGGTCCGACACCCAGCTCGCCCGCATGGCGCAGATGGTCGAGGACGCGCAGTCGGGCAAGGCCGAGGTGCAGCGCCTCGCAGACCGCATCTCGGGCGTCTTCGTGCCGATCGTCATCGTCATCGCGCTCGGCACGCTCGTGGCGTGGCTGCTGCTCGGCGACTCGGTCGCCGCCGCGTTCACCGCGGCCGTCGCGGTGCTCATCATCGCCTGCCCGTGCGCGCTCGGCCTCGCCACCCCCACCGCGCTGCTCGTCGGCACCGGACGCGGCGCCCAGCTCGGC
The DNA here is from genome assembly GCF_017565705.1 of Leucobacter ruminantium. GTDB lineage: Bacteria > Actinomycetota > Actinomycetes > Actinomycetales > Microbacteriaceae > Leucobacter > Leucobacter ruminantium. The sequence continues at coordinate 87,846 of NZ_JAGDYL010000009.1, read as the reverse complement.
ATCCTCATCAAGGGGCCCGAGATCCTCGAATCCACGCGCCGGGTCGACACCATCGTGCTCGACAAGACCGGCACCGTCACGAGCGGGCGGATGGAGCTCGTCGAGGTCGTACCCGCCGAGGGCCAGGACAGGGCTGAACTGCTGCGCATCGTCGGCGCAGTCGAGGGCGCATCGGAGCACCCGATCGCCCAGGCGATCGCGCGCGGTGCGGCAGATGAGCTGGGTATCGAGGCGAGGGATCTGCTCTCCGTCGACGGCTTCCGCAGCACCGCAGGCAAGGGCGTCGCCGGTACGGTGCACGGGACCGACGGCGCAGCCGACGTCACCGCGCTCATCGGCCGCCCATCGCTGCTCGAGGAGTGGTCGGTGCGGGTCGATCCCTCACTGATCGAGCAGAAGGACCGCCTCGAGAGCGAGGGCAGGACCGCCGTGATCGCCGCCTGGGACGGTGCGGCCCGCGGCGTCGTCGCGGTCGCCGACACCGTGAAGCCCACGAGCGCGGACGCCGTGCGCCGGCTGCGCGAGCTGGGCCTCGACCCGATCCTGCTCACCGGCGACAACCGCGCCGTGGCCGAGCAGGTCGCCGCCGCGGTGGGCATCGAACGGGTGCGGGCCGAAGTGCTGCCCGGCGACAAGGTCGACGTCGTCAAGCGGCTGCAGGCGGAGGGACGCGTCGTCGCGATGGTCGGCGACGGGGTGAACGACGCCCCGGCCCTCGCGCAGGCCGACCTCGGCATCGCGATGGGTACCGGCACCGACGCGGCGATCGAGGCGGCCGACATCACCCTCGTGCGCGGGGACCTCGTCAGCGCTGCCGACGCCATCCGACTCTCCCGCAAGACGCTCGGCACCATCAAGGGCAACCTGTTCTGGGCCTTCGCCTACAACGTCGCTGCGATCCCGCTCGCAGCCCTCGGGCTGCTCAACCCGATGATCGCGGGGGCCGCCATGGCGTTCTCGAGCGTCTTCGTCGTCGGCAACTCGCTGCGGCTGCGGCGCTTCACGGGCGCTGCGTCGTAGGAGTGTGCTCCCGCTGGTTGAGCGAGGCGCGTGGATCGCAGAGAAGAGATCGCTTCAGCGATTTCTCGCGATCCACGACGACGCCACCGCGTCGGAGTCGAAACCAAGGGACCGCTCCGGGTTTCGACTCGCTCCGCTCGCTCAACCGGCGGAGGGAGCGTCGCTCGCTGCCGGATCCGGCCGGCGAATCCTGAATACGGACCCTCCCCTCTCCTGCGCTGCACGCCAGGGAGCACAGCGCCACTCCTCGCCGCCGCTCCCCCGCCATCGACTTGACGCGTTCTGCTGCTTTGGCGCGTGATAACAGCAGAACGCGTCAAGTCGGCGGCATCTGATCTCACTCGGAATGTGTCGGCGTCAAGTCGGCGCATCTGATCTCACTCGAAGGGAATTGATATGGTCGGCGATATGAACGACGAGTGCGGCGTCGGGTTCAGCGACGCGCATCCCGGGCGCCCGAGCTCAGGCGCCTCGGCGGCCGGGCACGGGCACTCGCACGACCACGGGCTGCAGGGCGCCGCAACCGCGACCGGCAAGCACCGCAGGCGCCTCGTCCTCGTGCTCGCGATCACGCTCACCGTCTTCGCCGTGCAGGTCGTCGGAGCGGTCGTCTCGAACTCGCTCTCGCTGCTCGCCGACGCCGGCCATATGCTCACCGACGCGACCGGCGTCGCGATCGCGCTGATCGCGAGTCTCGTGGCCGCGCTCCCCGCCACGTCGAAGCGCACCTTCGGCTACCTGCGCGTCGAGGTGCTCGCGGCACTCGTCAACGGCATCGTGCTCGGCGTCATCGCCGTCGTCATCTTCGTGCAGGCCGTGCAGCGCTTCGGCGACCAGGTCGAGGTGCACTCCGGTCCCATGCTCGTGGCGGCCGTGATCGGTGCGCTCGCGAACCTCGTCTCCCTGCTCGTCCTGCGGTCGGGGCAGAAGGAGAGCCTCAACGTGCGCGGAGCCTACCTCGAGGTGCTGGGCGATCTGCTGGGATCCCTCGCGGTCATCATCGCGGGCACGATCATCCTGTTCACCGGGTGGAACTGGGTCGACCAGGTCGCCTCGCTGCTCATCGCCGTGCTCATCCTGCCCCGCGCGATCAGCCTGCTGCGCGAGGTGGTCGACGTGCTGCTCGAGGCCTCGCCCAGGCATCTCGACGTCGACGCGGCGCGCGACCACATGCTCGCCGTGCCCGGCGTGGTCGAGGTGCACGACGTGCACGCCTGGACGATCACCTCGGGCGTTCCCGCGTTCTCGGCGCACGTCACGGTCTCCGACGAGACCTGGAACCGTCTCGGCTACCACGCCGTGCTCGACGAGTTGCGCGCCTGCCTGCACGAGCACTTCGACACCGAGCACGCGACGCTGCAGCTCGAGCCGGAGAGCCACGGCGCCGGCACGGGCCGCGCCGCCGAGACCGGCGTGCACGGCTGACGGTCTCGGCGCCTGCGCACCGATCGCGCCGAGTGCGTCATCGGGCGGCCGTCGACTCAGGCGTCTTCCCTGGGCGGAGCCACTGATCCTTCCCCGCCCGAGCAGTTCAACTCCACCGGCAGGTGGTCGAGCGTCCGCACGCCCCGGTCCCCCGTCATCCTGACGACCAGGCGCTCGGCCGCCCGCTGCCCGAGCAGCTGCGCCGGTTGCCGCAGCATCGTCAGCGGAGGCGTGTAGACATCGGCCCACGGCGAATCGTCGAACCCGACGAGCGAGAGGTCTTCGGGAAGCCGCAGGCCCGACTCGCGCACCTCGGCGAGCACGGCGACAACCGCGTCGAGCTCAGTGGCGATGACCGCGGTGGGGGGCTCCGTCGCGAGCAGCGAGCGCATGAAGTCGCGCACTCCGGCACTCGTCTGCTCGCCCGTCATGACCAGCCCCGGGTCGAGAGGGATCCCGGCCGCTTCGAGCGCATCCGCGTAGCCGAGGAAGCGCTCGCCTACGCTCGAGAGCTCTGAGGTGCGTGCCCAGCGGAGCAGAGCCTCCGGTGTCACCCTGCGACGAGACGGTCTGGCCGGGCCCCAGGCGAGGGCGATGCGACGATGCCCGGCTGCGATGAGTCGCTCGGCCGCGGCACGGCCGGCATCGCGATTGTCCATCACCACGGCGTCGGCCTCGAAGTCGTTCAGAGTGCGGTCGACCTGGACGACGGGAGTGCCGCGATCGGCGGCCCAGCGCAGTGCCTCAGCCGAGGCATCCGCTCCCCCGGCCGGTGCGACGATGATTCCGTCGACGCGTTTGCCGACGAGCAGCCGCACCGCCTCATCCTCCAGCTCGACGTTCTCGTCGGAGTTGACGAGGAGCACACCGTAGCCGGCGCGCCGCGCCTCATCGGCGATGCCCCGAGACACCGCCGCGAAGAAAGGGTTGGCGATGTCTGCGAGAACGACCCCGATCGTCATCGTGACGCCCCTGCTCATGCTGCGCGCGAGTTCGTCGGTCTCGTAACCGAGCCTCTTCGCTGCCAGCAGCACACGACTGCGAGTGTGTTCGCTCACCGAGCCGTAGTTGCCGAGCACCCGCGCCGCCGAGGAACGGCCGACCCCGGCCTCTCGCGCGACCTCGGAGAGCGTCGGCCTCATGGGTTCCGCATTCGTCACGTCTCAAACCTAGCGGGCGCGAGGCCTCAGCTCGCGAACACCACGGCACCGCCCGCGATCACGAGGCGGACAGATGCCTCCGCGAGCGACGCGGGCTCTGCTTCGAAGAGGTCGCGGTCGAACACGGCGACGTCCGCCGCCGCACCGGGGACGAGAACGCCCCACCGCTCGACCGCACCCATTGCGACGGCACCGGCAGCCGTCCACATCTCGAGGACCGCGGCCCTGCTCACGGCGCGTTCGGGCCGCCACCGCTCGATCGGCACGCCCGCACCGAGGATCCGCTCCGATGCCGAGAGCATCGCCTCGGGCAGGGAAGGAGCGAACAGCGGGAAGTCGGTGCCCGCGCTCACGGTGACGCCGCGATGCAGCATTTCGGCCAGATTGCACAGGTGAGGAGCACGCGGTCCGAGCAGGCCGTCGAGGAATGCACCGCTGTAGCCTTCGAAGCGCAGCATCTGCGGGTACGTCTCTACCGCGAGACCGAGTTCGGCGATCGCCTCGGCCTCGGCGTTCGCGACCATGCTGACATCGGAGATGGACGAGCCCGCGGGGATGCGTTCCCGGCCTGCGAAGATCTCGACGCAGGCCCTCACTGCTCCGTCGCCGTCCGCGTTGAGCGCGAGCGCGAAGTCCGCGTCGAGTACGCGCGCGGCCTCTGCGCGCAGAGCGGCGTAGTCGACGTCGGGCCGTTGCCTGCGACGCCACTCATCGTCCGGAGGCAGCAGGTCGGCGGTCCCCTCGTCGAAGGATCCATCGGACATCAGTTTGAAGCCGTGGAATCTTGCCGGGTCGCATCGTCCGATCCCCGTGCGGCCCTCTGCGCGCCACTCCTCAGCAGCGCGCAGATCGGCCGGTGCCGCCACCGGCTGGGAGGCGAAAGCGTAGCGCACCGCCAGGGATCCCTCGCCCAGCATGCGGTCGACCTCGGCGAGCATCCCGAGGTGAGCGTCGAACGCGATGTCCTTCACCGAGGTCACGCCGCCGCGATGCATCGCGGCCGACGCCGCCGCGAAGGCCGCGCGCACGGTCGCGGGCTGAGCGGCGAGCTGCGCGTAGACCCCATGCAGCGCCTCGTTCGATGAGGGATCCGGCGCGCCGAGCCGTCGAGCCGCCGCAGGCGAGCACTCGAGCGCGGTCCGCCCGCGCGCCAGCACGATCGCGTCCACGCCGGGCGCGGCGACTTCGAGCCGCTCGATCAGTCGAGGCGCGCGCTCGGGGTCGACCCCTCGCAGGAAGAGCGGCTCCCCCGCGTCTCGCGCCGCCCGCCCGGCTGCCTCGAGCTCGTCCTCGCCGAGCGCCGCGGCGTCGAGGCCTCCGTGCTCCAGCAGCTGCGAGGTGAAGAACGTGTGGTTGTCGTGCAGGCCGGGCACGACCGTACCGACTCCCGCGTCCACGACCTCCGTGCGCGGTCCGATGAGATCGGATGGGGACCCGCCCTCGGTATCGACCGCGACGATGCGACCGCCGACCGTCGCGACGAAGCCGCGACCCGGCGCGGCCGCGACGGGGTGGATGCGTTCGCCGACGATCACCCGATCAGCGAACGCGCCCCGTGTGTCCGCGCCCCCTGCGGTCCGAGACACCCCGCTCACACTCCGACGCCGAGGAGACCGACGACCGCGAAACAGACGATCGCGAGGACCGCGGCGATCAGCTGGTAAGGCAGATTCGTGATCCAGTGGCGGTACAGCGGCACCCGCGTCGCGCTCGCCGTGAGCAGACCGACGTCGGAGGAGATCGCGGCGGAGACGCCGAAGGTACCCGCCGAGAGCAGCGCGGCCACGGTCGCGGGAGTGCTCGCCCCGATCTGCGTCGACAGCTGCACCAGCACCGGCGTGAGCAGGATGTACAGCGACCAGTTCAGCGTCACCAGCATCTCGGTCGCACCGAAAACCACGAAGATGATGAGCGGCAGCCACTGCGGCGCGATGACGCCCGAGACGTTGTCCACGACGAACTCGGTGAAGCCGAGCATGGATATCCCGTGCACGAGCACGAAGGCGAGCGCCATCAGGATGACGAGCGAGAAGATGTCCTTCATGCCGTCGACCACGGAGTCGACGTAGCCGGCGATCGTGGTGAATCGCTGCGCCACGAGCAGCACACCGGTGACCGCGATGGCCAGGATGAACCCGAGCTGGATCTGTCCGAGGAGCAGCGTCGCAAGAATCACCACGGCGACCGGCACGAGGAAGTTCAGGAAGTGAGGGAGCTTGCCGGTCTCGGCGGAGTCGGTCGAGACGGTCTCCGCACCGCGCTCGGCGCGGATGGCTCGCTCGGCTTCGAAGTCTCTCCGCATCGGTCCGAAAACGGGAATGATGCGCGCGCCCAGGAGCACGCCGATGACGACCGCGGCCATCGAGTAGAAGAGGAAGGGGAAGAATTCGAAGTAGACGCTCATCTCGCTTGCGCCGTAGCCGGCAGCCACCATGAGACCCGCGACCAGCGCCGAGGTGGAGCCGATCGGGTTCAGCGTCGTCGCCGTCTCCCCGGTCGAGCGGAGGATCGACGCGGTGAACGTACGCGGCAGACCGTAGCGCTGGTTCAACGGCGACATGCTGACGCCGACGCCCGATGCCGAGAGGTAGCTGTCGTTACTCAGCAGGATCGAGGAGATCGCGGTGATGAGCCCGGCAGCGCGCGGCCCCCGGGCGAGCTTGGAGGCCGCCTGCGCGAACGAGGCCGCCAGACCCATCTGCTCGAAGACGCCGATCAGACCGCCGATCGCCGTAAGCAGCACGAGCAGCGAGATATTGTCCGGATCGGTGAGCTGCCCGTAGAGGGCATCCATCCAGGCCGTCGCAAAGGATCCGCGGTAGACCATCAACGTGGCGAGAGCGCCGCTCCAGAGGAACCCCTCGAGCACGCGGTGGGTAGTGAGGATGAAGCCGAAGAGCGTCACTGCGGGGAGCAGGCTCCACCACCCGTACGCGGCGCCTTCCCCGGAAGGAGCCAGCAGACTCACGAGGAAGAGCACGAGCAGGCCCGTGTAACCGGCGATGGCGCGCTGCCCGGGTGAGAAGCGTCCTCCCGGCTCTCCCGCGACGGTCTCGGCCCCGGTCGTATCGGCGACCGCTGCGGTGCGATCGTCGGTGGTCTCGGCCCCCTTGGCGGGAGCTTCGGAGTGTTGCGTCATTGCACGAGTTCCTTTGCATATCCGAATGCTCCCTCGATGGAGCACTGATCGGCGGCGAACGCCGCCGCACGCGTGAGCGCCTCGCGGACGGTCTCCGCAGATGGCACGCGCCCTCGCGTCCACCCGCGCTCCAGCAGCGCGAGCACGAACGCTGTGATGAAGGCGTCGCCCGCCCCCATCGTGTCGAGGGCGTCGACACCGACGGCATCCGCGCGATGCGCGCGATCGCCGTCGAAGAGCATCGACCCCTCCATGCCCCGAGTCACGAGGCAGAGCCCGGCACCGCGAGCGTGGATCGCCCGCGCGAGATCCTCCGCCTCATCCCATTCGAGGTCGGCCGCCGAGAGGATCGCGAGATCGACGTGAGGCGCCACCGCATCCAGGTACGCCGGTTCGCGCTGCTCCGGATCGTCCGAGAGGTCGAACGAGATCAGAGCGCAGCGCTCGCGCAGACGCGGCAGGGATCCCTCGAGAGCCGCGTAGGGCCCGAGATGCACGAGGTCGAACGCCGAGAGATAGTCGAGATCGGCGTCGTCGGGCTCGAAGGGAGCGTCGAGGACGACACCGCCGGCCCACTCTCCGAAGACGCGATCGCCGTCGACGACGCGGACGTCGCACCACCCGGTCTCTCCCTCGCGCTCGACGCAGCGCTCGGTCGAGACGCCGAGCCCTGCCAGCGCCGAGCGGACATGCGCCGCGGCCTCATCGGAGCCGAAGACGCCGAGGTAGGCGGATTCGGCTCCGAGGCGCCTGGCGAAGACGGCGAAGTTCACGCAGTTGCCTCCGGGGTAGAGCACGCCCCGGTCCAGGAAGCGATCGACTACGTTATCGCCGAAGCCCGCCACTCGGAGAGCGGGCATCAGTACTCGACCTTGCGGTAGTAGCGACGGGTGGTGAGGTCGTGCCTGCGCGCGGCCTCGAGATGCTTGCTGAACCGGATCGTGATGGCGTCGACGACGATCGGCCCGACGAACTCGCGGAACTCCGGGGAGATGCCGTCGAGAGGGTAGTCGGCGGTGTCTACGACGGTGGTGTCATCGTTGTAGGTCTCGGCGAAGCGGAGCACCCGATCCATCAGCGGTCGGGTCTCGTCCTCGCCCACGAAGAGCAGCAGGCTCGTGTCGCGGTCGATCAGCTCGAGCGAGCCGTGGAAGAACTCCGCACCGTGCACGCGCGTGGTGCGCAGCCACTGCATCTCCTCGAGAATGCACATGGAGTAGTTGTAGGTGAAGCCCCAGAGCATGCCCGTCCCGACGAGGAAGTGGTAGTCGGTCTCGACGTGCTTCTTCGCGAACGCCTCGGCGATCGGGTCCGCCTGCTCCTGCACCCGGGTGAGCACCGATGTGAGATCGGCGAGCTCATTCGCGAGTCGCTCGTAGTCGTCGAACTCGCCGCGGCGGTGTAGCAGGGCGGTGGTGAGCAGCAGCAGCTGGATGTCGACCGACTCGCTCGCCGTCTCGTCGTCCGCCCAGTTGACCAGCACGTGATCCGCAACGGCGATCGGCGAGTCGGCGTACCCGGTGAGGGCGATGGTCGTGACCCCGCGCTCACGGCAGTACTCCAGGGCGGCCACCGTCTCCTTCGTGGTGCCCGACAGCGAGGAGAAGATCGCGATGGAGCGCTCGGTGAGACGCGGATCACCGGTGAGCACCAGCTCAGCGGCGATGGCCGATCGCACCGGCACGGTGGAGAGCCGGGTCATGAGGTGCTCGTACGGCCACATCGCGGCGTATGAGCCGCCCGAGCCGATGAGGAAGATCGAGTCGTATCCCGTTGCGGCGACCTCGTCGACGATCGCGTCGATCTGGGAGCGCAGCGCGCCGGCCCCTCCGATTACGCGCTGATAGAGGTCTGCATCGAACCCGAGCATGCTGCTCCTTTCATCGCGCCGCACCTCTCGGGTGGCGACGCTGCCTGTTCACAATGGTCGAACCAGTCTGGTACCGGTACCAAATTGGGATCGGTACCAATCATGGCACGCCATGCTCTCCGGCACAAGACGGGGCCGCTGCGCATCAATCTCCCCACCGCGGCCCCGAGTGTCGTACCCCTCGACTACTCTGACCCTATGAGCGAACCACGTCCGGTTGCCGAGGCGGCACATCACACCGAGCGCACGCATCGCGGCCGGGTCCTGGCCTGGTCGCTCTGGGATTGGGGCTCCGCCTCGTTCCAGGCGGTCGTCACCACCTTCGTCTTCACCGTCTACCTCACGAGCGCGCCCTTCGGCCCCGAGGCCGAGGTGTCGTCCAAGCTCGGCTCGGCACTGCTCGTCGCCGGCGTGATCGTCGCGCTCGTCGCCCCCGTGATCGGGCGCCTCTCCGACGCGGCGGGCCGTCGCAAGACGTGGCTCGGCATCAACACCGCCGTCACGGTCGCCAGCACGGCCCTGCTCGTGCTGGTCGCCCCCGACCAGCGCTACCTCACCCTCGGCCTCGTGCTGCTCGCGATCGGCAACGTCGCCTTCGAGTTCGCGAGCGTCAGCTACAACGCGATGCTCGGCCAGATCGCGAACAACGGCAACGTCGGCAGGATCTCGGGCTTCGGCTGGGGCATGGGCTATCTCGGCGGGATCGTGCTGCTCGCGCTGCTGCTCGTCGGGTTCATCTTCCCCGAGGTCGGCTGGTTCGGCGTGACCAGCGAGGGCGGCTGGAACGTGCGTGTTGCGATGGTCGTCGCCGCGCTCTGGTTCGCGGTGTTCGCGATCCCCGTCTTCTTCGCCGTCCCCGAGATCCCCGCAGATCCGGAGGCGCCGGGCACCGCCCGCGGCCTTCTCACCGCCTACCGGGATCTCTTCCGCACGGTCGCCGACCTGTGGCGCAACGCGAGGCAGACGCTCTTCTTCCTCTTCGCGAGCGCGGTGTTCCGCGACGGCCTCGCCGGGGTCTTCACCTTCGCCGGCGTCATCGCGGCCCTCGGTTTCGGCTTCGAGAGCACCACGGTCATCGTCTTCGCGATCGCCGCGAACGTGGTCGCCGGCCTCGCGACCATCGTGCTCGGCTATCTCGAGGACCGCATCGGCGCGAAGACCGTGATGATCTTCTCCATCCTGTTGATGGTGGTGTGCGGCATGCTCATCTTCCTGCTCAACCCGCTGGGCGCTTGGGTGTTCTGGACGTTCGGCCTCACCCTCTCGGTCTTCGTGGGGCCGGTGCAGTCGGCGTCGCGCTCGTTCCTCGCACGGCTCATCCCGCCCGGCCGCGAGGGCGAGATCTTCGGCCTCTACGCGACGACCGGGCGCGCGGTGTCGTTCCTCGCGCCCGCGGCGTTCACCGCCGCGGTGGCGCTGGGCGGCTCCACGATCTACGGCATCCTCGGAATCGCACTCGTGCTGCTCATCGGGCTGCTGCTCCTGCTGCCGGTGCGGGCGGAACGGACGAGCGGTGCGTAGCGGCGGCAGGGCCGCAGCCGCCCTCGCGGTCGCGGCATTCGCGCTGACCGCGGGGCTGGCCGGCTGCTCCCCTTCCGACACGACGGAATCCGAGCCGGGGTCGGGCGGCCTCGTGCTGCACCCGACGGGCGACGAGGGCCGCTGGTTCGACGATGCATACGGCGAGGGATCCGTGCAGCTCTACGCCACCTCGAACGATTTCTGCGGCATCGCGGGCACGCTCGCGGTAGAGCAGCAGGTCAAACCCGACCGCACGACGCGGGTGCAGGCCCGAGATCTGCGCAGCGGCGACGTGGTGTGGGAGCTCGAAGACGTCGGCTGCGCGGCGGGGTCGGTGAGCGGCGAGGGATCCCTGCTCCTCTTGCCCGGCGACCCGCTCGGCGGCACGTGGTCGTTCGCCGACCCGGAGACCGGCGAGACGGTGCAGCGATTCGAGTTGGAGGCCTCGCCGCTCGGCGGTCGCATCGTGTCCGAATTCGACGGCATCCGCGTCATCGAAGCCACGGGCGGGGTTCTCGTCGGCATCGGGGCATCGGGTGTCTTGTGGGAGCGGGGCGTCGTGAACGGCGACGTGACCCCGCTCGCCGACGGGATGATCGGCGTGGAGTACGGACTCGAGGACCGCATCGAGGTGATCGACGGGCGCACCGGCGAGCGGCGCCACAAGCTCACGGGCATCGAGGCTCACGAGGTGCAGTGGGCGAGCGACGGCTACGTGCTGCAGATCAACCAGTCGGATCCCGAGTACGCGTACTTCGATCTCGACGGCCAGGAGGTCGCCCGCACGAAGGAGCACTCGGTCTACGGCTTCGTCCCGAAGCCGCGGAACGGCGTCACCTTCAGCGTCGAAGATTTCGCCGCCGCCGACAAGGTCACCGCCGTGGGGCTCGACGGCAGGCCGGCTCTCTTCGACACCGGCTACGAGGACTACGCCACGCAGCGCGGCCCGATCGAGGAGCTGCCGAGTTCCATATTGGATGTGCAGGCCGTGAGCGCTGACGGATCGCTGCTGCTGTTCCCCGACGACGAGACCGACAGCCTCGTGATGATCGACGACGCGGGCGAGGAGGTGCTGCGCTGGACGACCCCGGAGTCGACGGATGTGCGCGTGCAAGCTGGATTCATCGTGCTGCAGCAGGCCGGCACGACGACGGTGCTGCTGCCCGCTGCCTGACCCCCCACCCCCGCTGGTTGAGCGACTGACGAAGGAGGGAGTCGAAACCGTCGGGCACCGCCACACCCGCCCTGGCGGTACCCTTGACGGGTGCCCCGCCCCGATCTCTCCGCCGAGCAGCTCGCCGTCTACGAGCGCATCGAGCACACGCGCGAGCACATCTTCGTGACGGGCCGCGCGGGCACGGGCAAGTCGACGATCCTGAACCACCTCGCCTGGAACACCTCGAAGATCATCGCGGTCTGCGCGCCGACCGGTGTCGCGGCGCTCAATGTCGGCGGGCAGACCATCCACTCGCTGCTGCGCCTGCCCACAGGCATCATCGCCGACCACGACCTCGACCAGCCGTCCGAGCTCAAGAAGATGCTCGCCTCGATCGACACCCTCGTGATCGACGAGATCTCGATGGTGTCGGCCGACCTCATGGACGCGATCGACCGCTCGCTGCGCCTCGCGCGCGGCAAGAAGCACGATCCCTTCGGGGGCGCGCAGATCATCATGTTCGGCGATCCCTTCCAGCTGCCTCCGGTGCCGCCGCGCGACCCGCACGAGCGGGCCTACTTCGCCGACACCTACCGGTCCCTGTGGTTCTTCGATGCGAGGGTGTGGCAGACGACACCGCTCTCGGTGATCGAGCTGACCGAGGTGCACCGGCAGCGCGACGACCGCTTCAAGCAGATCCTCGGCGCCGTGCGGTTCGGCGTCGTCACGGAGGATCAGGCGGAGGAGCTCAACGGTGCGGGAGCCCGCCCCGCACCGCGCGACGTCATCACGCTCGCGACGACCAACGCGACCGTGAACCGCATCAACTCCGAGCGGCTCGCCGAGATCGGCGGCTCTGCGCTCAAGGCGGTGGCCGAGATCAACGGCGAGTTCCGCGAGAACAGCTACCCGGCCGACGAGATCCTCGAGCTGAAGCCTGGGGCGCAGGTGATGTTCCTGCGCAACGACCCCGACGGCCGCTGGGTGAACGGCACGATCGGCACGGTCTCGCGCATCGACGGCACGGTGTGGGTCGAGGTCGACCGGCCTGGCGACGACCCCGAGGAGTTCGAGGTGGAGCCGACCACCTGGGAGCGCTTCCGCTACCGCTACGACCCCGAGACCAAGAAGCTCGAGAAGGAGGTCGTGGCCGAGTTCGAGCAGTTCCCGCTGCGCCTCGCCTGGGCCGTGACCATCCACAAATCGCAGGGGCACACCTACGATGCGGCGGCCATCGACCTCGGGCCGCGCGCCTTCTCGGCCGGGCAGACGTACGTCGCCCTGAGCCGCGTGCGATCCCTCGACGGTCTCTACCTGAAGCGCCCGCTGCAGCCCCGCGATGTGATCGTCGACCCGAACGTGGTGCGCTTCATCCGCGAGCGCAGCGCGAAGGAGCGGCCCGCGGGCTGAGCGGCGGCCGACCGACTCCGCTCTACGCGTTCGCCTTGGCCCGACCGAGGTCGACGAAGACGGCGGTGTTGAAGGCGTAGGCCGCGCGCACCTCGTCGAGCATGCGCGCCTGCTCCTCGGCGCTCAGCGAGGCGCCGAGGCGGTCGAGCTCGGCGCGGTAGCCGTCCTTGAACTCGGTGAGGGATCCCAGCTCCGAGAAGTCGTAGAAGGCGATGCCCTCGTGCTGCAGCTCGTGCTGGCGCGCCACGCGCTTCGCGATGAACTGGCCGCCGGACAGGTCGCCGAGGTAGCGCGTGTAGTGGTGCGCGACGACGCCGGCGACCCACCCCTCGTCGCCGACCTCGCGCATGCGGGCGGCGTAGGCCTCGGTCGCGGGCACGGCCGAGATGCGCTCGCGCCAGTCGGGGCCGATGAGGTGGGCGAGGTCGGCTTCGAGCGCCGGCAGGCGCACGAGCGCCTCCGAGTGGAAGCCCGTGAACGCCGGGTCGTCGGCGACCTTCGCAGCGGCCTCCTCGAGCGCCTCGTACATGAAGTAGTGCTGGGCGACGAGGTCGACGTAGTCCGCGAGGGATCCGCGGCCGCGCATGATGTCCTCCATGAACGTCGCGCCCTCGCTGTCGGAGTGATCCGACCAGGATCCCTCGCGGAGCACGCGCGAGAACGGCTTCTGGCCGGAGCCATCGGACGGCGCTGATCCCTCGTCGCCCGCCGCGTGGCGGCCGTGACCGGCACGGGGCCCTGCCTCACTGTGCGCTGCCTCTCCGTGGGCGACCTCTCCATGGGCGTGCACCGCCGGGGCCGAGCCGTGCTCCTGACGCGGCTCGACGCCCAGGCGCTCGCACGCCGCACGGTAGAGGGCGACGACCTCTCGCCTGATCTGGGGGCGCTCGGAGATCGAGCCGCCGGGCCACGGGACCGAGAGCTCGTGCTCGCCGGCATCGTCCGAGACGCGCCAGACACCGGCCTCGCCGTTCACGCCGATCATCTCGCTCGACATCGCGCCCGGGTACCCGAAAGCGCGTGCGATCAGGAGATTGTCCTCCGAATGATCGCCGTTCATATGCCCGGTCACGCCGGCGACCACGTCCGCACCAAAGTTCATCACCGTTCCAGTCTAGTAAGGATAGCCTTACCGCGCTCTACCGGCCGCGTTCCGGCTGTGTTCGGGCTGCTCCGGGACTCCTCGGCGAATATCCCAGAACGACGCAGTAGACTCAGCATGTTTTGACCCTGCGGAGATTGGCGGTTCAGTGATACCGAGGCTCGCACATCGCGCCCGTCTCGCGGCCATCGGCACCCTCGCCGTCGCCGCGCTCGGATTGACCGCCTGCACCGGCGGTGACGTGTTCGCCCCATCGGGAGACGTGAACACCGTCGACGAGGGATTCTCGGGCAGCATCGACGCCGCGGTCGAGTCGGCGATGCAGCTGAGCGGTTCATCGGAGGCCATCGTCGGCGTCTGGGGCGAGAACGGCGAATACGTGCGCGGCTACGGCGAGGACGGGGTCGACGGCGGCACCCGTTTCCGCGGCGCGCAGGCCACCCAGCCGGTCATCTGCGCACTGCTGCTCGACTTCGTCGAGTCGGGCGAGGTGAAGCTCGACGACAAGGTCAAGAAGGATCTGCCGCGGCAGAGCGGGCTCGAGGACATCACCTACCAGCAGCTCTGCGACATGCGCTCCGGGCTGGCCGATTACAAGGGCGCGTACAGCCAGATCTTCGTCGACAACCCCACGCGCCCCTGGCCCGAGCAGGAGCTCATCGCCGAGGGGCTCGCGCACTCACCGCTGTCATGGCCCGGCCTCGACTTCCACCAGTCCGACACGAACGCCGTGCTGCTCGGCCGCGCGCTGCGCGTGAAGAGCGCGGAAGAGCTGCCCGCGCTGCTCTCCGACCGCGTCTACGACCGAGCGGGCATGAGCTCCAGCTACTACCCGCCGCAGAACAGCAACACGGTCTCGGGCACCACGATGAAGGCACTCGCCTATCCGGTGGCCGGCGGCCAGGCGGTCTGCGACGCCGGTCCGACCGAGCTGGAAGAGGTCTCACCGACCATGCTCGCCGGGGCCGGCGCCACGGTGACCACGGTGACCGATCTCAAGAACTTCTACGAGCACTACCTCGACGGCGGCTTCGGCGGCAAGGCAGGCAAGAAGCTCGTCACCGAGGCGAACCCGACGAAGAACCCCGAGCGCGACGCCGAGGGCAACCCGACCACCGAGGTCGACGCGTCGGATCCGCAGTGGAGCTTCGGCATGGAGAAGATGGGGCCGCTCTACGGTCGCAGCGGCGCCATCACCGGCACCATCACCGCCGCCTACCACGACCCCACCTCGGGATACACCGTGGTCGTGACGCTGAACAACTCGACCGCCGGTGCCGGCTTCGCACGTGCGCTCGCGCTGCAGATCGCAGCCATCTCGGGCGGATCGGGCGGCGGCGTCGAGGTGCCGTGGAGCGCAGAGGACCAGGCCACCGCGCTCGCGGGTGCCGCCGTCTGCCAGCCGGCTCCCGCCGAGGAGGCGCCCGAGGGGTAAGCGTTCGGCGCCGCGCCGGCTCGCACTCGGTAGCGGTGCGGTGTGCCAAGTCGCACCCCGCGGTTCTGCTAGGGTAGACGAGTCGAGGCGACGCCTCGACAGCGCCCTCTTCGGGGCCGTCGTCTAATGGTAAGACATCAGCTTCCCAAGCTGAGAACGCGGGTTCGATTCCCGTCGGCCCCTCCACTTCCCCATCCTGTGCACCGCAGGGCTCTCCCGCTTCCAGCAACCCGTCGGGCCTCCGGGCTCATCCTGAACCCGGAACCGGTGCCGCAAGCGGCACCGGCGGCGTGCGCGCGCGAAGCTCCGCTTCGCTCCCAGCGCGCGGCCGGGGTTCGATTCCCGTCGACCCCTTCAGTTCCCCGCCCCGTGCACCGCAGGGCTTACCGCTTTCCTACGCTCCCGGTGTCCCTTCTCTCTGCCGCAATAACGCAGTAGATGGGGTGAGAACGCGCTGCCGACCCCCACTACTGCAACATTGCGCGCGAGTACGCGCGGGAAGGAGCAGGCGGGGCGACACCAGCCGTCAGTCGTCGCTGGCCACGAGCAGCGCGACCTCGCTCCCGTCAGCCGAGATGGAGGCGATCTCGATGTATCCGAGAGCCCCGACGACCCATCCCCAGTCGTGCTCGGCGATCTCGCGCAGATCATCCAAGCGGTACAGGCGGCGGGAGTCGTCGAGTATCCACTCGAGGATCGGCGGGACGTCGGGGCTGAGATGTACGACGTCATCCGTGGTGATCGGCTGCGACGTCGCGATCATCTCCGCGAGCACCCGATTATCCGGAGTGGGCGTAGGCGGCGCGTCGGCGGGACTCAGTGCGTCGGGGTCGAAGATCCAATCGTGAAGCTCTTCACGCGCGGCGGCGCTGTCGATGCGCCGGTAGTGGGATTCGCGGATGTGGGTGCGCCGGTACGGGCCGTGGATGTCCTCGCTCTCCTCGCGGGTCGGGTTCAGGCGCGGCCGGGCATAGGAGTGAGCGTATCCGGGGGTTGCGATGAGTGCGCGGAGGATCTCGCGATCGTCTCCCCCGCGTGCGATCGAATAGCGGAGCACGTCGATCCACCTGCAGTCGCCCGGGTCGAGGTTCACCGCGGTCAGCGAGGAACTCCTGAACGAGAGCCCGACCGGCTGCACGGTCTCCTTCCTCCGCTTGAAGATCACCCGCCCATTATCCACCGCCCCCGAAATCGTGGGCACCAACGGTCGATTCAGCGCCGAATAGCGACCGCAAGCGCCCCCGATTCGCAGGCGTTCGGCGTCGGCCCCGGAGCCCGGGCTCGGGCCCGGACTCGGCCCCGGGGCCGACCCCCGGGCCCAGTCCCGAGGAGACGAACCGCCGGGGATCGGGGAGAATGAGACCATGACTGTGCGGCACGGCCGATTCAGGAGCGCGCTCGGCGAGCTCCTCATCGTCGCAGAAGGCGACGCCCTGACGGGTCTCTACTTCGAGAACCACAAGTATCCGCCGGCGGCAGACGGCATCGGCGAGGACATCGGCGCCGAGCTGGGCGGCGATGCGACTACGACCGGAGCCGAACCCGCAACCGCCGACCCCGTGCTCGGCGCAGCGGCCCGGCAGCTCCGCGAGTACCTCGCCGGCGAGCGCACGCGCTTCGACATCCCGCTCGCCCCGCAGGGCGACGCCTTCTCGCAGCGCGTGTGGGAGATCCTCTGCGAGATCCCTTCCGGCGAGACCACCACCTACGGCGCCATCGCGCAGCGCGTCGGCGGGCGCGGCCTGGCCCAGCGCGTCGGCCAGGCCGTCGGGCACAACCCGGTGAGCATCATCATCCCGTGCCACCGCGTGCTCGGAGCTGATGGATCCCTCACCGGTTACGCCGGAGGGCTCGACCGGAAGCGCGCCCTGCTCGCCCTCGAAGAACCACCCGCCGAAGACGCCGGACGCCTCTTCTGAGGGGCCGCCGCTCGGATACAGTGAGACGATGAGCGCGTCCCAACCCGAACCCGCCGCGCCCACACCGGGGCAACCCGCGCGCGCAACCGCGGCCGCGCCCGCAACGGCGGCCGCGCCCGCAACGGCGGCCGCGCCCGCAGCCGCGCCAACAACCGATCCCGTACCCGCGCAGAGCCCGACATCGGCCCTGCGAGTGCTGCTGGGCCTGGCCGCCGCGGTCATCGCGCTCGTGGGCATGTCGCTCGGCCGCGAGCTCATCGGGCCGCTCGCCGTCGCCGCGGTCATCGTGATCATCTGCCACCCCGTGCGGCACCCGCTCGAGCGTCGCGGCTGGCCCCGCTGGCTCGCGACCACCGCGGTGATCGTCGTCGCCTACGCGGTGCTGCTCATCATGGCGCTCATGCTCGCATACGCCGCGGCGGAGTTCACCGAGCTCGTGCTCGACTACCACGGCGAGCTGCGCAGCACGCTCGACCAGGCGATCGCGCTGCTCGCGTCGCTCGGCCTCGACTCGCAGCTGTCGTCCGCCGTAGGATCCGTGCTCACACCCTCGACGGTCGTGGGCTTCGCCACTTCGCTCGGCTCGAGCGTGCTCGGGGTGCTGACTGCGCTCTTCTTCATCTTCGCCTACGTGCTGTTCATGGCCGCCGACGGCGCCCGGTACGGCCGCGCGACGCGCGACTTCGGCCCCTCGGCGAGGCCCGCGATGGCGCGCTTCGCCGCGTTCAACAGCGGGGTGCGGCGCTACTACGTGGTCAACGCCGCGTTCGGGCTCATCGTCGCGATCATCGACGGACTCGCGCTCTGGGCGATGGGCGTGCCCGCTCCCGTCGTGTGGGCGATCCTCGCGTTCGTCACGAACTTCGTGCCCAACATCGGCTTCGTGCTGGGGCTCGTGCCGCCGATGCTGCTGGCGCTCGTCGTCGGAGGCGTGCCGCTCATGCTCGCCGTTGCGGCCGTGTACTGCGTCGTCAACGTTGTGCTGCAGGTGCTCGTGCAGCCGAAGTTCGTGAGCGACGCCGTCAACCTCAGCCTCACCCTGAGCTTCTTCTCGGTGCTGTTCTGGACCTTCGTGATCGGCCCGCTCGGCGCGATCCTGTCGATCCCGCTGACGCTGCTGGTCCGCGCGCTCGTGCTCGAGGGCGATCCGCGCATGCGATGGCTGCGGTGGTTGTCGGGCGACACTACGGCGGGCGAGGGATCGACCAGCGAGCGCAGCGAGGGATCCTCGGGCGAGGACGGCGAGGGATCCTCGATCGCCGCCGTCCCGGGCGAGGGGTCGGCGAACCCGGCCCGCTGAGCCGTGCCGACGGCTCGGCCCGGGACTACCTGGGTCGCAGCGCGCTGTGCTGCTGCACCCAGCTGTACATCGCGACCGCGGCGGCGGCCGAGGCGTTGATGGATCGCGTCGAGCCGTACTGCGTGATCTCGACCACCGCCTCGGCCTCCGCGATCGCCTCGGCCGTCAGCCCCGGACCCTCCTGACCGAAGAGCATCACGCAGCGCTCGGGCCAGTCGAAGGTCTCCATCGGCACGCAGCCGGGCACGTTGTCGATCGCGATGATGGGGATGCCCCGATCCCTCGCCCACTCGGCGAGCGCCGAGATGTTCTCCCGATGCTCGACGTGCTGGTAGCGGTCGGTGACCATGGCGCCGCGCTTGTTCCAGCGGCGGCGGCCGACGATGTGCACCGTGTCGGCGGCGAAGGCGTTGGCGCTGCGCACGATCGAGCCGATGTTCATGTCGTGCTGCCAGTTCTCGATGGCCACGTGGAACGGGTGCCGCTTCTCGTCGAGGTCTGCGACGATCGCTTCCATGCGCCAGTAGCGGTAGCGGTCGATCACGTTGCGGGTGTCGCCGTGCTCGAGCAGTTCGGGGTCGTAGCGCTCGGCGTCCTCACCGGTCGGCCACGCCTCGCGGCCGCCCGGCCAGGGGCCGACGCCCGCCGTCGTGCGCTCGGGGTGTGCGGCGTGGGTCTCGGGCGTCTCGTTCACCGCCCCATTCTCCCATCGGGCGAGGGATCGCGTAGTCGGGTGACTGGGTGCCGCCCCGCCGTCAGCGGCTCGCGCGCTCCAGCAGTTCGAGCACGTGCGTGTAGGGGCGCCCCACGGCGCGGGTCATGCCGATCTCGCACGTGCGGTTGCACGAGGCGTGCGCGTCGGCGCCCCACTCCCGCACCTCGGCCGCCTCGGACCCGGTCGCCGACGCCGTGAGTTCGGGGTGCAGCATGCCCCGGTCACCGGCGAAGGCGCAGCAGCGCCAGTCATCCGGCACCCGTGCCTCGTCGGCGACGGCGCGCGCGATCGCGAGCAGGGCGTCGTCGATGCCGAGCTGACGCGACGAGCATGTGGGGTGCACCGCGAGCACGCCGAAGCTCGGGGAGACCGAGAGTCGCGGCAGGATCTCGCGCGCGGTGAACGCGACCGCGTCCTCCACGCGCAGCCCCGCGAGGAGCTTCTCGAAGCCCTCGGTGCAGCTGGAGGCGTCGCTCACGACGGGCAGGGATCCCTCGGGGTCCGCCGCGCGCACCGCCGCGGCGACGCGCTCGGACATGACGCGGTGCCCCCGGGCGTGGCCCTTCGACGACCACGGAGTTCCGCAGCACAGCGACTCGATCCCCTCGGGCACGATCGCCCGGATTCCCGCGCGTTCGAGCAGCCGCACGAAGGCGGCCGTCGCACCGATGCCGGACTCGGCGCTCCCCGCGACCCCGGCACCGCGCCCGGCACCACGCCCGAGGCCATCCTCCGCCCGCTCCGGCCCGAACATGCTGCCGACGCACGCCGGCAGGAACACCAGTGAGGGCGCTCCCTCACCCGTACCCACGACTCCGGTCAGCGGTGCGCGGGCGGGCCCGCCCGGAGGCAGGCTCCCGTCGTAGAGCGGCACGGCATCGTCGCCCGCGACGGCGCGGGCGGCGCGGGTCGCAGCGCGCGGCAGCGCGGGCGGCACGGCGTGCGCGGCGGAGAGCGAGAGGGATCCGACGCGCGTTGCGGCTCCCCAGCCCCGGGCCGCGCCCGCCCAGGCGGCCTCGGAGCCGGCACCGTACTGCTCCCCGCGCAGGCGCTTCACGAGCTGCCCGGTGTCGATGCCGACGGGGCAGACGGTGCGGCACATGCCGTCCGCGGCGCAGGTCTGCAGGCCGGAGTAGTCGTAGTCGCGGCGCAGCTCGGCCGCGAGCCGCTCTTCCCCGGCGGCGAGCGCCGTCTCCTCGGCTCTGCGCACGGCGATGCGCTGCCTGGGCGTGAGTGTGAGGTCGGCGCTCGGGCACACGGGCTCGCAGTAGCCGCACTCGACGCAGCGATCGGCCTCCGACTCGATGGTCACGGGCAGCTTGAACTGCTCGTGCGACGCCGCGGCGGATCCCTCGCCCTCCTCGACCAGCACCCCCGGGTTCATGACGCCCGCCGGGTCGACGATGCGCTTGAGTTCGCGCATCACCTCTGTGAGCTCGTCACCGTACTGCCTGCGCACGTAGGGTGCCATCGCGCGGCCCGTGCCGTGCTCGGCCTTCAGGTTGCCGCCCGCGTCGAGCACGAGGTCGACCATGTCCTCGGTGAAGCGGTCGAGGCGCGCGAGGCCCCCGCTCTCGCCGAAGCGGTCGGTGAGCATGAAGTGCAGATTGCCGTCCTTGGCGTGCCCGAAGACGACGCTGTCGCGGTAGTCGTGCCGCGCGAAGAGCGCCTGCAGCCCGGCGCAGGTGTCGGCGAGGCGGTCCACCGGCACGACGACGTCTTCGAGCAGTGCCGTCGTGCCTGCGGGCCTCGCCCCGGCGACCGAGGCGTAGAGACCCTTGCGCAGCGCCCACGCGACGGAGCGGGGCGCTGCATCGCTCGAGAACCGGGCGGCGCCGCACAGCTCCTCGTCGCCGAGGGCCGACTCGCCTCCCGCGACGAGCCGCCGCAGCCGCGCATCGTCGTCGGCGCCGTACTCGATGAGCAGCGCCGTGTGATCGCGCAGTTCGAAGCCGGTGATGGCGTCGGGCACGGTGGCCAGCCCGCGGCCGACGCGGATGGACGTCGAGTCCATGAGCTCGAGGGTGGCCGCCCCGGTCTCGACGAGGGCGGGGAGGGCGCGGGTCGCGGCGTTCAGGGTCGGGAAGACGGCGACCGCCGTGGCGACCCGCGGCCGCACCCGTACCGTGCGGAGCACGGCCTCGGCGACGAAGCCGAGCGTGCCCTCCGAGCCGATGAGCAGGTGGGCGAGCAGCTGCGCGGGGGTGTCGTAGTCGAGGAAGGAGTTGAGGCCGTAGCCCATCGTGTTCTTCATCGCGAAGCGCTGCTCGATGGTCCGCACGCTCTCGGGGTTCGACACCACCCGGGCGCGCAGGCGCATGAGGGCGTCGACGAGCCGCGGCTCGCGGGCGGCGAGCTCGGCGTCGGCGTCGGGGCTCGCGGTGTCGATCGAGGTGCCGCTCGGCAGCACGAAGGTCATCGATTCGAGGGTGCGGTAGGTGTTCTCGACGGTGCCGCACGCCATACCGCTCGAGTTGTTCGCGATGACGCCGCCGATGGTGCAGGCCGCCTCGCTCGCCGGGTCGGGACCGAGGCGTGTACCGTGGCGGGCGAGGCGGGCGTTGACCTGACGCACCGTGAGCCCTGGCTGCACGCGCACGCGGGCGCCGTCGTCGAGCACCTCGATGCTTCGGAAGCCGCGGCGCACGTCGACGAGCAGGCCGTCGCCGGACGCCTGCCCAGAGAGACTCGTGCCGCCGGAGCGGAACGTGATCGGCGTGCGCGCCTCCGTCGCCGCGCGCATGAGCGCGCCCACCTCGCGCGCGTCGGACGCGACGATGACGGCGGACGGGGTGAGGAGGTAGTGGGAGGCGTCGACCGCGGCTGCGGCGCGGTCGATGGCGCGGGTGCGGATCCGCGAGGGATCGGCGACCGCCGCCCGCACGGTCCGCGGCAGCTCGGCGCTCATGACGCCCCGACGGTCCCGGCGGCTTCGGTGAGAGGGATGCCTGGGTCGGGGTCGATCAGCACCTCGGCCTCGGGCGCCCCCTCGAGTCCGGGGAGCAGGGTCGATGTCTGCGCGACGGCGTGGGCGCCGAAGGAGGCGGCCCTCGCCGCCGCCGCCGCGAGGGATCCGAGGTCGTCCGTCACCGGTCCGGCGAGGAGGCCCGCGAGCGAGGCGTCGCCGGCGCCCGCCGTATTCGCGACCCTGGCCGCGCGGGCGCGGGCGAGCACGGCGCCCGCGCCCGAGACGAGCAGCGAGCCGTCGGCTCCGAGGCTGACGTAGACGGCCTCGAGGCCCGCGGCTGCGCCGCGTTCGAGCAGTTCTCTCGCCGCTGCGAGCGCGTCGCCGACGGAGGCGATGCCGCGCCCCGCCAGCTCCGCGAGCTCCTCGGCGTTGGGGGCGAGCAGCGCCGCGCCGAACGGCTCATGAGCGGCGCGGCGCAGCGCGGCTCCGCTCGTGTCGAGCGCGACCCGCGCGCCGAGTTCGCGGGCGCGAATGGTGAGCGGGCCGAGATCGAGGTGGCCGTCTCCAACGCCGGTGCCGTCGCCGCTGCCGGCGCACTCGCCGTCGAGCGGCGGTAGCGCGCCCGAGACGACGAGCCACCCGGCCCCCCGCCTGCCGATCTCATCGATGGCCGCGTCCTGCGCCGCGGCCCAGGCGTCGGGTGAGAGCCGGCCGGCCGAGGCGTTCACCTTGGTGGTCGCGCCGCCTGAATCGATGATCGAAGTGTTCACGCGGGTGGCGCCCGGGCGCAGCACGGGGCGCAGCGTGTCGGCCGCGAAGACCTCGGCCAGCGGCAGGTCCTCCTCGCCCATCACCACGACGGCCGACGACGGGATGCCCGCACGCAGCAGTGCGACGGTCACGTTGACGCCCTTGCCGCTGAGCTCGCGCTCGTACGATTCGGCGCGGGCGAAGGCCCCGCGCACGAGCTCGCCGCCGAGCCGGTAGGTGGCGTCCACGGCACCGGCCGGCGTCAGCGTGACGACCGGACGCGCGGCGCTCACCGCTCCCCCAGCGAGATCAGGCGCAGCAGACGACTCACCTCGTCGGCCGTGGCCTCGCGGGCCGGTGCGACGCACTTGCGCGGGTCGACGAGCTCCGGGTCGGCGATCAACCGCTCGCGCATGGTCCGGGTGAAGACGGCTCCGATGTGCGTGCCGATGTTGATCTTGCGCATCCCCGCCAGCACGGCGCCGTCGAGACCGGCGTCGGGCACACCGCTCGACCCGTGCAGCACGAGCGGCACCGGTGCGCTCTCCGCGATGCGGCGGATCAGTCCCTCGTCGAGCGCGGCCTCGCGGGTACGCATGGCGTGCGAGCTGCCCACGGCGACGGCGAGCGCGTCCACCCCCGTCGCCGCGACGAAACGGGCGGCCTCCTCCGGGTCCGTGCGCACGCCTGGCGCATGCGCGCCGTCCTTGCCCCCGACCTCGCCGAGCTCCGCCTCCACCCACACGCCCGCCTCATGGGCGCGGACGGCGACGGCCGCGGTGCGCGCCACGTTCTCCTCGTCGGGAAGGTGGGCGCCGTCGTACATCACGGACGGCACGCCGAGCGCGATCGCCTCGTCGATGAGCGCCTCATCGGTCGCGTGGTCGAGATGCACCACGATCGGCACCGCCGCCCGCTCGGCGACGGCGAGCGCGGCCAGTGCCAGCGGGGTGAGCGCACCGTGGAAGCGGACGGCGTTCTGCGAGATCTGCAGGATCGCCGGGCACCCCGCCTGCTCGGCGCCCGCCACGATGGCCTCGGCCATCTCGAGCTGCACGAGGTTGAAGGCGCCGACGGCGCGCACGCGTCCGATCGCCTCGCTCATCGTCGTCAGTGTCATACCGTCGCCTCCTGCTCTCGCGCCGCACCGCTTCGGGCCGCCTCGGCCGCCCGAGCGGCACCGCCGCCGGCTCCGGCCGCGCGGAACACCAGGTCGGCGCGCGATGCGGTGGCGCGCACCGTCTCGGCGTTGCGCTCGTCCGTGCCGAGCGCCCAGGCGCGGGCCGCCTCGGGATCCCTCCCGTACCGCTCATGCCGTGCGATGAGCCACGCCCGCCGTTGCTCCTCGTCGGGCTGCACGAACCACGTCTCGTCGAGCTCGGGCCGCACCCGCTCCCACCCGTCGCGGTCGAGCAGCAGGTAGTTGCCCTCGGTGATGACGAGCGGCACCGAGGGGTCGATGCGCACGGAGCCCGCGATCGCGGCCTCCAGGGATCGGTCGAAGACGGGGGCGTAGACGGGCCGGTCGGCCGCGCGAACGCGCCTCAGAGTCGACACGTAGCCGTCGACGTCGAAGGTGTCGGGTGCGCCCTTGCGGTCGGCCCGCCCCAGACGGGCGAGCTCGGCGTCGGCGAGGTGGAAGGCGTCCATGCCGAGCAGCACGGCCCGCTCGCCGAGCGCGTCGAGGAGCGCGTCGGAGAGCACGCTCTTCCCCGCGCCCGGTGCTCCCGCGATACCGAGGACGGTGCGCGCGCCTCGCTCCGCGAGAGCACGGGCGCGGGCTACGAGCTCGTCGAGCCCCGAGACGGTTCGCACCCCTGCGCCCATCAGATCGGCTGCCCGGTCGGCAGGATCACGAGGTCGCGGATCGCGACGTGCGGTGGCCGCGTCAGCATGAAGACGACCGCATCGGCGACGTCGGAGGAGCGGATGCCCGAGCGCTGCTCGATCTCGCGCGCCTCCTCGGGCGAACCGTGCGTGAAGCCCCAGAGCGGGTTGAGCACGATACCCGGGGCGATCGCTCCGATGCGCACGCCGGTCTCCACCGTCTGCCTCCGCACCGTGTGCACGAACGAGAGCACGGCGTGCTTCGAAGCCGAGTAGACGGGCTCCCAGTGGATGTCCTGATGACCCGATACCGAGCTCGTCACGATCACATCGCCCGATCCCTGCGCCACGAGGTGCGGCAGAGCGGCCCGCATGAGGGTCATCACCCCGGTGACGTTGGTGTCGATGAGCCGGGCGATGTCCTCGGGGTCGGCGTCGACGAGATCGCCGCCGAGATACACGCCGGCGTTGGGCAGCACGATGTCGATGCTGCCGAAACGGTCGACGGCCGCCCGCACCGCGGCCTCGGCCGAGGCGACGGTGCCGACATCGGCGGCGAACGCGAGCACCCGATCGGGCGCGCGCGCCTCGAGTGCGGCGAGCCGGTCCGCCGAGCGCGCGACGGCCACGACGTTGCAGCCCTCCGCGATGAGCGCTTCGGCGATGGCGAGGCCGATACCGGAGCTGGCTCCCGTGAGCACAGCGGTCCTGCCTGCGAGCGAGACGGTCATGGTCCCTCCTCAGATGGCGGTGTATCCGCCGTCGACCACGACGGTCTGGCCGGTCAGGTAACGGGAGGCGTCGGACGCGAGCAGCAGCACGACGCCGTGCAGATCCTCGGGATCGCCCATGCGGCCCGCGGGGATCGCGTCGACCCACTGCGCGGCGAGCTCCGGCTCCTGCTCGGTGAACTGCCTGGTCATGTCGGAGAGGATGTAGCCGGGCGCGATCGCGTTGACGCGCAGGCTCGGCGCCCACTCCACCGCGAGCGACTTCGCGAGCTGGTCGACCGCGGCCTTCGAGGCGTTGTAGGAGGCCTGGTGCTGCGGCACGTTGACGACGCGACCCGACATCGACGAGATGAGGATCGCGGATCCCTGTCGCCCCTGTTCGAGCAGCGGCCTCGCGAACGCCTGCGTGCTGTAGAAGGTGCCGCTCAGATTGACGTCGATGACGCGGCCCCAGGTCTCGCGGTCGACGTGCTCGGCGTCACCCCAGATCGTGATGCCGGCGGCGGTCACGAGGATGTCGGGGGTGCCGATCGCCTCGCCCACGCTCGCGAAGGCCGCGCTCACCGACCCCGGGTCGGTGACGTCGACGACCGCGTGAGCGGCCGGGACGCCGTGGTCGGCGGCGAGGCGCTCGGCCGACGTCTCCACGTCGGGCAGCCGGTCGAGCAGGCCGACGGCGCAGCCCTGCGAGGCGAGCGCTTCGGCGAGCGAGTAGCCGATGCCGCGAGCGCCGCCGGTGACGACGGCGACCCTGCCGTTCAGATCATCGAACTTCACTGTTGCTTCCTTTACGTGTGTCGTGGGGAGGTGGGGCTCCCTTCGCCGGTTGAGCGAGCGGAGCGAGTCGAAACCCGGGAGCGGTTCCTCGGTTTCGACTCGCTGGCGCTCGCTCAACCGGCGGAAGTGGCGGGGACGCGATCAGCCGCAGGACGACTGGTAGGCGGCCGCCTTGCCCTCATCGGTGTCGATGTTGTCCTGCGTGAGGATCGTGAAACCGGTCTGGATCTTCTCCTCGGTCTTCTCGCCCTCGAGCGCGGCGATCGCCTGCTCGACGCCGTCCTTGCCGATCGTGCCCGGCTGCTGCGCGACGAGCGCCTGCACCACGCCGTCCTCCAACTGCTTGACCTGGTCGGGGCCGGCGTCGAAGCCGACGATGGTGATCCCTTCCTTGCCCGCCTGCTTCACGCCGGTGGCCGTGCCCTCGGCCGCGAACAGGTTCGCGGCGAAAATACCGACGATATCGGGATCCTTCTGCAGCGCAGCGGTCACGATCTGAGCGGCGGTGGCCGGCTGGTTGTGGCTGTACTGCACTCCGAGGAACTCGAACTTCGAATCGGCCTCCGCCGCCTCCTGGAAGCCCTCCGCGCGAGCATCGGTGGTCGAGATGCCGGGGTCGACCGAGACGACGAGCACCTTGCCGCCCTCGGGGTGAGCCTCCTGGATCGCCTCGAAGGCCGCGGCTCCACCGCCCTTGTTGTCGCTGGAGATCTGCGAGACGGCCGCCGAGGGGTCGTCGAGCGTGGTGTCGACGAGCACGACCTTGATGCCGGCGTCCGCCGCCGCCTTGATCGGGGCCTGCATGGCCTTCACATCGGTCGGCGCGACGAGCAGCGCGTCCGGCTTCGAGGCGACGACGGAGTCGACGATGGGCTTCTGGAGCGAGGGATCGAACTTCTGCGGGCCCTGCTCCTCGACCGTGGCGCCGGCGGCCTTCGCGGCCTCCTGGATGCCGCAGCCCATGGTGACGTAGAACTCGTCACCGGCGACGCCGGGCACGAAGGCGATCTTGTAGCCCTTGTCGCCGCCCGAGTCTCCGTCTCCGCCGGAGCCGGAGTCGCCGCCCGACGAACAGCCGACCAGGGTGAGCGAGAACGCGGCGCCCAGGGCGGCCGCCGTGACTGCTGTCTTCTTCCACTGCATGATGTACATCCGTTTCTTCATTGATTGGGTGTGTGTTGGGTGTGGTGTTGGGGTTCGACGCGGCACGGCCGCGTCAACTTCGTTCTCGTGAGAGCCCGAAGAGCTTCTTCCAGACGCCCTCCTGCTTACCGCGCGCGGCGGAGGCGCGGCGCACCTGGTCGACGTAGACCGCGACGATCAGCACGGCGCCGACGGCGACCTGCTGCCAGAAGGGCTGCACGCCGATGATCACGAAGCCGTTCTGCAGCACCGCCGGGATGAACAGACCGACCACGGTGCCGAAGATCGTGCCGGAGCCGCCGAACAGCGAGGTGCCGCCGATGACGACCGCCGCGATCACGTTCAGGTTGGTCTGCGACTGGCCGGCGATGGCCGTCGTGCTGAACTGCGCGAGCGACAGGATGCCCGCGAGGCCCGCGAGGCCGCCCGACATCGTGTAGATGCTGATGAGCTTGCGATCGACTTTGACGCCCACGCGTCGGGCCGCGAGCTCGCTCGATCCCACCGCGTAGGTGTGGAGGCCGTAGCGGGTCTTGTGCAGCACGACCGCCCCGACGATCACGACGACGAGGGCGATGACCGAGATGACGGGGATGCTGCCGAAGATGTTGCCGTAGCCGATGGTGTCGGTGAGCACCGCGGGGACGGTGCGGATGTCGACGCCTCCGGTGAGGATCTGGGCGAAGCCCAGCGCCATCCCGAAGGTGCCGAGGGTCACGATCAACGGCGGCACCTTCGCCTTCGCGATGAGGAACCCGTTGAGAAAGCCCCAGGCGAGGCCGCACAGGATCGAGACGACGATGCCCAGGGTGGCGACGCCCCAGCCGTCGCCGCCGATCCCTCGCATCACCATGGCCGAGACGACGCCCGAGAACACGAGCACCGAGCCGATCGACAGGTCGATGCCGGCGGTGATGATGATGAAGGTCATTCCGACGCCGAGCACGGCGAGGATGGAGGCGTTCTGCACGACGAGGCGGAAGTTGCCCGCCGTCGCGAAGTTGCCCGGGGCGAGTGCCGCGAACACGAGCACGATCGCGATGAGCACCAGGAAGATCTGGAACGACTGCGCCTTGAGCAGGCGCTTGATCATGCTCTCGTGGTGGTCGTCGATCGCGCCGATGGCGACGGTCTCGGTGGTCGGCCCGCTCATGATCGGCCCCCTTCGCTGTGGCTCACGGCTCCGGTCATGTAGCCCACCAACTCCTCCATCGACGTCTGCTTCGCGTCGAGCTTCGCGACACGGCTTCCGAGCCGCAGCACCTGCACGCTGTCGGCGACCTCCATGACGTGGGGCATCGAGTGGCTGATGAGCACGACGGCGATGCCCTTGTCGCGCACCCTGCGGATCGTGTCGAGCACGTTCTGCGTCTGGCGCACGCCGAGAGCCGCCGTCGGCTCGTCGAGGAACACCATTCGGCTCGCCCAGTGCACGGCGCGCGCGATCGCGATCGCCTGCCGCTGGCCGCCCGACATCTCGCCGACGGGGGAGGTGAGCGAGCGCACCGTTGCGCCCAGCTCCTGGAAGGCGTCGCGGGAGCGATCCCTCATCTCCTTCGTCTTCATGAAGCCGAAGAAGCCTCCGATGCCCGGCTGCTTCACCTCGCGGCCGAGATACATGTTCTGCACGGGGTCGAGGTGCGGCGCCAGGGCGAGATCCTGGTACACCGTCTCGATGCCGAGCGCGCTGGCCTGGCTGGGCTGACTGAGCTCGACCGGTCGCCCGTCGAACTTGATGGTGCCGCTGTCGATGGCGAGGTTGCCCGAGAGTGCTTTGACGAGGGTCGACTTGCCGGCGCCGTTGTCGCCGATCAGCGCCGTCACTTCGCCGGGGTAGACCTCAAAGTCCGCACCGTTGAGGGCTTTGACGTTACCGAACTGCCGAGACAGGCCGCGCGCCTCCAGTATTGGCGTGGGCATGATCAGCTCCTTTCATTCCAGGGTCGAGCGCGGCCGGCGATCGCCGACACGCACGTCTCCAAGCGCCGACGGCCCTCGTCGGCGAGGTAGGCGCGGCGATCCGCGCGGGGCATGCCGACGGTCTCGCGCCAGATGGCGCGGCCGGCGATGAAGCCCGATGCCCCGCCTTCGTCGCACGCGACGCGCAGCACCTCGGTGAACTCGTCGAAGGCGACGCCCGCCGAGAGCACCGCCCAGGGCACGTCGATCGCGTCGGCGAGCCTGCGGCAGGCCTCGGGGCTGCCCGGGTACTCGAGCTTCAGCAGGTCGGGCTTCGCCTCGGCGAGCAGCCGGGCGGCCTCGATGATCTCGTCGGCGCGCTGCTCGGGGGTGAGCGGCTCTTCGCCGGGGACGGCGTAGATGAGGTTCTCCATGACGCTCGGCACGCCGGTGGCGCGGCAGTCGTCGACGACGCGGCGGTTGAGCTCGATCCACTCGGCGGCGAGGTCGGGGGTGCCCGCCGGCTGCGGGCGGGTCACGCGCATCTGCACGAAGAACTTGAGGGCGTCGGCCCCCTGGTCTACGACCCACTGCGCATTCTGCGAAGGATCGTAGGTCGCGCGCGGCTCTCCGTTCCAGGTGTCTCGGGAGGCGGGCTCGGCGGCCAGCAGCACGCCGGGGCGGCGCTCGACCTGCTCGAGCGCCGGGATGCCGTAGGTGGGGTCGAGCAGGAAGGCGCTCGCGAGGTCGCCGATGCCCGAGATCGTGTCGGCCTTGATGTCGACGAGCTCCTGCTCGCTCGGCTCGGGCGCGCCGACGGCGCCGTACATGCGCTTGAGCGTGTTGCGCTGATCCATCGCCACGATGGCGAAGGTGCCTTCGGACGTCGCGATGCCGTCGAGGGTGCGGGTGGTCTGAGTCACAGTCGGGCTCCGATCGGGTTGGTGGCTGGGAGCTGGGCGTCGCCTGCGGAGAGGAAGCCGTCGGCGAAGTCGGAGAATTCGAGGGGCGAGGGATCGGCCTCGCGAGCCACGGCGTAGGCGGCGAAGAGCGCGGCGCCGTATGCGGTGCCCTCGTCGCGGTTCATGACGTCGATGGGCGGGAAGATCAGCGAGCGGGCGCGCACGACGCTCGCCATCTTGGACCAGCCGCCGGTGAGCAGGGCCGCCGTGGGGGGCGGCACCTCGCGGTCCATGACCCGCATGAGCTCGGTGCACATATCGTTGCCGTGCAGCAGCGATGCGATGAAGAACTCCTCGGGCGAGAGGCCGTCGCTGTTCGCGACGACCTTCAGCACCCCGTCGTCGTTGCGCGCGCCGTCGACGGTCAGGGCTCCGGCGACGAGTTCGCCGCGCACGGGCAGCGCCATGACGCGCTCGTCGAGCGCCTGTCGGCCCGCGGCGTCGGTGACTCCGAGCAGTTGCAGCACGCGCCGCATGAGCAGGCCCGACTTGGTGCCGGCGAGCAGCACGTAGGCTCCGGGCAGCACGTGGCGCACGGTGTTGATACCGGCGAGGGCGAGGCGTTCTCGGGCGTCGAACGGCAACTGCTCGTCGAGCACGCGCACGAGCGCTTCGGCGGTGCCCATGGAGTCGTAGAGGTCGCCGCGGTGGGTGGCGCCGGCCGCGACCGAGGACACGAGGTGGTCGTGCCCCGCGACCGTGAGCACCGCGCCCTGGAAGGCGTCGGGGAGACGGGGGTCGGAGAGCGTGCCGGCCGGCTCGCCCGCTCCGATGCGCTCGGCGATGATCTGCTCGTCGACGCCGAGCACGTCGAGAGCGGCCTGCCACGGACCGCCCGTGTCCTGGTCGATGAGACCGGTGCGGGAGACGAGGGAGTACTCGGCCACCCGGCGCCCGCCGAGCGACCGCACGACGAACTCGGGCACGTTGAGAAAGGTGCGGCCGCGCAGCTCGAGGCCCGACTCGCGCAGGTGCAGCAGCTTGGCGATGGAGGCAAGCGGACCGACGGGCAGGCCGGTGCGGCCCAGGAACTCGTCGCGGAACTCCTGCGGGGTCGCCGCGATCTCCCGTTCGCCCCTCGGATCGAACCAGGCCATGATGGGCGCAGCTATGACATCGTTGTCATCAAGCACGGCACCCGCCTCCGCCATGCCGGATACCCCCAAGCCGAGCACGCGATACCCGCCCCCGGCCGCGAGCCCCGCGTCGACCTCGGCTGCGAGTTCGACCACGATCTCGAGCACGCGGTCGCCGGTCATCTCGGCCCCGCCCCCGTCGAGGCTCGTCCACGGAGAGCGACGGCTCGCCACGAGCACCTCGGCCCCGCGCGGCTCGGCCACGAGCATCTTGATGCTCGTGCTGCCCATGTCGACGCCGACGACGAACTCCCTCATCGCAGCCGCCCCTCGTGCAGGCTCTGCGGCCAACCCTCTCCGGGCAGGCAGGCGAGCACCTCGAGGTCGCCCTCCGAGCGCCAGGCGCCGAAGGCGTGCGGCACGGCGAGCGCCTCGCCCCTCGAGAGCTCGACCGAGCCATGCTCCGACACGAGCCTGCCCGCGCCGCCCGTCGCGAGCACCACCGCGAAGCTCTGCGGGAAGACGCCGCTGCCGCTGGGCCCGCCCCCGCGCAGCACGCGGAAGTAGGAATCGGCCGGGGCGGGCAGCAGCGACTGCGGTTCGCGCGTCACCGCGTCGCAGCCGACGGTCGACACGAGCGCCGTGAGATCGTCGGCCGTCGTCGCGGCTGTGGAGACCGCGGGCATCACGGCGTCGAAGCCCAGGTCGAGGTGCGACTCCTCGCGGGTCGAGGTGGTCACCGACCACTCGAGGAGGATGGAGAAGTCGGTCGGCTCCTGCACCTCGGCGACGAAGACGCCCTCACCGATCGCGTGCGCGGTGCCCGCGGGGCAGAGCACGCCCATGCCCTCCGCGACGGGGATGCGGTTGAGGTGCGCGAGCATCCACTCGCTGTCCTGCGCATCGCGGCGCCGGTCGAGCTCGTCGCGGTCGACACCCTCTTTCCACCCGACGTAGACGGCGCTGCCCGGCTCGGCATCGAGCACCACCCAGGCCTCGGTCTTGCCGTAAGGGCAGTCGAGGTGGGCGGCGGAGAAGCCGCGCGTCGGGTGCACGTGCACGGGGAGGCGCTGCCTGGCGTCGAGCAGCTTCACGAGCAGGCCGGTGTCGGCCTCGTCGCTCCCGATACCGCCGAACCAGGCGTCGGGATCCTCGCGCACGATGTCGCGCAGCACACCCTCCGGCGTCACGGCGAGCCCGGTCGTCTCCTCGCCGAAGCGGGTCACCGTGGCGCCCAGCCACTCCTCGGGCTGGTGGTCGGTCTCGGCGACGATGCCGCGCAGCGCGGCGATCCGATCGCCGCCGCGGTAGAAGTGCTGAACGGGATTCGGCACGAGCAGCAGCGGCTTCACAGCGTCCCTCCTTCGGCCGCGGCGACCGCGGCGGTGCGATTCTCGGGGGCCTCGGGCCCGGGCAGCTCGCCCGAGCCGCGGGCCACATAGGCCGTATCGAGCACGGTCGTCGTGGGCTCGGCCGAGGGGTCGGCGATGAGCTCGGTGAGCCGCTCCAGCGCGGCCCTTCCGATGCGACGAGGATCGTGGTCGATGCAGCTGATCCCCGGCGTGAAGAGGTGCGCCAGGTCGAAGTTGCCGAACGAGATCAGCGCGACCTGGGGGAAGCCGCCCTCGCGTACGACGTCGAGACAGACCGTGGCGGCCCTGGCCGACGCGGTGAAGAGCGCGGTGGGCGGCTCGGAGTGCCGCAGCAGGGCGTCGACCTCCGCGAAGACGCCGTCGCTCGTGGGGCCCGCCCGCGCGACGAGCGACGGGTCGTAGGCGATGCCCGCGTCGTCGAGGGCCTGGCGATACCCCGCGAGACGGCGCCCGCTCGTCTCCTGGTGCCGGTCGTCGGCGCCCACGAAGCCGATGCGTCGATGGCCCCGCTCGATGAGTCCGGCCACGGCCGTCTGCGCCGCACCGAAGTCGTCGACGACGATCGAGTCGAGCCCCTCGCGGTAGCGGTCGACGCAGACGACGGGCATGCGCGAGCGCAGCCTGCGCAGCAGCTCGGATCCCTCGCCGACCGGGGTCGCGATGAGGCCGCGGAGCTGCTGGCCCGCGAGCCGCAGCAGCTGCTCCGATTCGCGCGCCGCGTCGGTCTCGGTGCTCGCGATGATGACGCTGAGCCCGGCCCGCACCGCCTGCTGCTCGACGGCGCTCACGAGGGTCGCGAAGAACGGGTCGGAGATCGCGTCGATCACGACGCCGATGACGTCTTGGCCGCCGGTCTTGAGGGATCGGGCCATGCTGTTGGGCACAAAGCCGAGCGTGCGGATCGCCTCTTCCACCCGGTCCCGGGTGTCGGGGAGCACGCCCGCCTCCTCGTTGATGACGCGGGAGACGGTCTTGATGCTCACCCCGGCCTCGGCCGCGACGTCGGCCAGGCGCGCGGGGGCCTTCCGCCCCGTTCGCCTCACCTGCTCAGGCATATCAGCCATTCCTGCCCCCGACATCGTTGTCATCCGCATCATTCAGCGGATTGTGAAACCCGCAGGGCTATACTCATCCGTGAGCGACAACGTTGTCAAGTCGCCTACATCACAGTTGTGTGTCGATCATGATTCGGAAGGCGGACCCATGCGGGTACTCGTGATCGCCGGTGCCGCCGGCACCGGCAAGACCACTCTCGGCCGCGCACTCGCCCGCGAGCTCGCGATCCCCCTCCTCGACCTCGACACGCTGACCGAGCCGCTGCTCGACGGTCTCGCCGCATGGCTGCCCGACGGGGAGCACTGGAACGCGCCCCGGCATCGCGGCGCCGTGCGCCCCGCCAGATACGCCGCTCTGCTGGCCACCCTCTCCGATCAGGTCGCCGCAGGCATCGGAGCCGTCGCCGTCGCCCCGTTCACCGCGGAGCTCGCGGGCGGAGCCGAGTGGGACGCGCTCGTCGCAGCCGCGGGAGGCGAGCCCACCGTGATCCGCCTCGTCGCGACGCCGGAACTGCTCGCCGAACGACGCGCCGGCCGCGCGGTCGCCCGCGACGCGCACGCCATGCCGGCCGCGCCCGAGATCCCGGTCGTCGCTACGCTCGACCTCGACGCCCACCTCTCGACCGAGCAGCAGCTCACCCGCGTGCGCCGCGCACTCGGCCTTCACGAGCCGCTGCCCGAGCGCTCGCCCGTGTTCGAACGCGAGTTCCTGGCGGGCCTCTCCGACCTCGACGGCACGCTCATCGACTCCACCCCGGCGGTGCTGCGCTCCTGGAGCCGGCTCGCGGCCGAGCTGGGATACGACGGCGACATGCTCAGCGAGGGCCACGGCAGACCCGCCAGGCAGATCCTCGAGATGCTGCTCCCGCCCGATCTCGTGGAGTCGGCCTTCCTGCGCATCGCCGAACTCGAGGTCGCCGAGGTCTCCGACGTGCACGCGATCCCCGGATCCCTCGACTTCTTCGCCGCCATTCCGGCCCGCGCCATCGTCACGAGCGGCACGCAGGCCATCGCATCGAGCCGCATCGCCGCGGCCGGAGTGCCGCGACCGGAGTCGGTCGTCACCTTCGACGACGTGGCCGAGGGCAAGCCGCACCCCGAGCCCTTCCTGCGGGCGGCCGAACTGCTCGGCGTCCCCGGCGAGGCGTGCCTCGCGCTCGAGGACGCCCCGGCCGGCATCGCCTCGGCCCACGCCGCCGGCTGCACCGTCATCGCGATCACGGGCACCCACAGCCGCGACGAGCTCGCAGAGGCCGAGCTGATCGTCGACCGGCTCGACCAGCTCGAGGTCGTCGCGGGCGAGCGCGGCTTCCGTGTGCGCCCGCGACGCTGAGTTCGCGCCCGCTGCGCGATCCCTCGCCCGCTTCCCAGCGTGCCGCTGGCGAGGGATCGGGCCTCAGCGCGCCGAGTAGCCGCCGTCGATCGGCAGCGAGACGCCCGTGATCATGGCAGCCTCATCGCTCAGCAGGAAGACGATGGGGCCTGCGATGTCGTCCTCGGTCGCCCACCGGTGCAGGGGCATCTGCTCGAGGAACGGGCCCTCGATCTCGGGGCGGCCCCAGTACCAGGCCGACATCGGGGTCATCACGACGGTGGGATTCACGCTGTTCACGCGGATGCCGTGCTCGCCGAGCTCGAGCGCCGAGACGCGGGTGATGTTGTCGAGCGCGGCCTTCGAGGATCCGTAGGAGATGTGGCCGGTGAGCGCGACGAGGCTCGCCTGGCTCGACACGTTGACGATCGCCCCGCCCTTGCCCACGCGGATCATCTCGCGCGTCGCGTATTTCGTGACGAGCAGTGCACCCCTGGCATTCACGGTCATGACGCGGTCGAACACCGAGATGTCGGTGTCCTGCGGAGTCGCGATCTCGCCGCCGAAGCCGGCGCAGTTCACGACGCCCCACAGCTCGCGGCCCTCGATCGCCGCTCGGATCTCATCCTCGCTGCCGAGGTCGAAACCGACCGGCCTGGCGCCGGTCTCCGCGCAGATCTCGGCCACCTGCTCCTCGGTGCGGCCGGCCGCGATCACATCGGCTCCTCGGCGCGCGAGGTGACGCACGGTCGCTCCGCCGATACCGCCGGCCGCGCCGGTCACCAGGATGGTCCGTCCTTCGAAGTCGCCCATGACTCCCTCATACTTTGTGGGGCGCGCGCCGGGGCTGCGCGGCGCGCCGCAAGCGCGGCGCGGCTCCCGATCACGTCACGGCTGAACAGCTGCACACACCGTGTCATAGACTCGCGCTCATGACCGGACTTCACAGCTCGTCTCTGAGCGAAGCGCACGACAACGTTGTCATCCCATTCTACAGCCGCGAGGGGGTGGCGCCGGGCATCGTGCACCTCGGACTCGGGGGGTTCGCACGCGCGCACCTCGCGATGTACCTGGACGCACTCCTCGCCGCCGGCGGGGATCCGGCGTGGTCGCTCAGCGGCGTGGGCCTCATGCCGGGCGACGCGGCCATGCGCGATGCGCTCGCGGCGCAGGACCGGCTCTACACCCTCGTGACGAGGGCCACGGCCGACGACGCCGAGGCCCGGATCATCGGATCGATCGCCGAATACCTCTTCGCACCGGACGACCCCGAAGCGGTCGTCGAGCGCCTCGCCGCACCGACCACGCACCTCGTCACGCTCACCGTCACCGAGGCCGGCTACGGGCGCGGCGAGCACGGATTCGACCTCGACCGCGCGGGAGCGCGCGCGGACGCGCAGCCGGGAGCCACGCCGACGACGGCCTGGGGATTCCTCGCCGCGGCCCTGCGTCGGCGGCGCGAGCGCGGACTTCCCGCCTTCACCGTGCTCTCCTGCGACAACATGCCGGGCAACGGCGAGATCGCGCGCGAGGCGCTGCTCGGCTTCGCCTCATCCGCCGACCCCGGGCTCGCCGAGTGGATCGCCGCCGAGGTCGCCTTCCCATCGTGCATGGTTGACCGCATCACCCCTGCCACGACCGACCGCGACCGCGAGGAGACCGCCGTGCTGACGGGCCTCGACGATCGCTGGCCCGTCTGCTCCGAGCGGTTCGCGCAGTGGGTGATCGAGGATCGCTTCTCGGGACCGAGGCCGCCCGTCGAGCGCGTCGGAGCTCAGCTCGTCGCCGATGTCGCCCCCTACGAGTCCATGAAGCTGCGCCTGCTCAACGCCTCTCACCAGGTCATGTCGTACCTCGGGCTGCTCGCGGGCTTCGCAGAGGTGCACGAGGTCTGCGACGACCCGGACTTCGCCCGCTTCCTGGCCGACTACATGGCCGAGGAGGCGACACCGACCCTCGATGAGGTGCCGGGCATCGACCTCGCCGAATACCGCGCGCAACTGCTCCGGCGATTCCGCAACCGGGCGATCCGCGACACGCTCGCCAGGCAGGTCGTCGACGGCTCGAGCCGCATCCCGGTGTTCCTGCTGCCGGTCATCGCCGACCTCGCGACGGCCGGGCGCCCCTTCCCCCGTTCGGCGCTCGTGCTGGCGGCCTGGCACGCCTGCCTCGCCGGGGGCGCAGCGGATCCCTCCTCGCGCCTCATCACGGCCGACGCACGCCTCGGCGAGCTCGAGGCCGCAGCCGCTGCCGATCCCGGCGGCGCCGACGGCTTCCTCGACGCCGTATACGGGGCCGCGGTTCCCGGCGCCGTGCGCGATGCGGTGCGCGCGGCCGCGACCGCGCTGCGCGAACTCGGCCCGCGCGAGGCTGTGCGATCCCTCGCCGACTGAGGCGAGGCGGGGGCGATCCCTCACCGGATGTGACGGCGGCGCGCTCAGGGGTGCGCGAACGCCACCTCGACCGCGTAGCGGCGGCTCTCGCCAGGCGCGAGCGGTCGGAGCAGGCCGCGCGCCCTCGCGTCGGCGCGGCCCAGGATGGTCGGCGCGCTCGCCGGTTCGATGCCGAGCACGGCGCATCCCGGCTCGGCCACCCGCCACTGCACGAGACCCGGCAGTGTCGCGGTGTCGAAGCGCACCGTCGCGCCGAAGCCGCCGGGTCGCGCGATGCGCACCTCCGCGGGACCTTCCGGCAGCTCGTGCAGAAAGACCTGCTCAGGGTAGGGATCCGCGAGGGCTGGGAAGAGGTTCCAGGCGCCGGCGCGCGCCGCGTCGTCGCGCGGCACGACCTTCGCGGCACCCGTCTCGAGGCGCGTGCCCTCGTCGACGAGCGGCCAGCCGAAGTTGAGGTGGTAGAGCACCATCGGCGCGACCGGCCGCGCTCCCAAGTTCGTCACGACGTCCTCCACGCGGATCGACGCGGAGCCGAGCGGCACCTCGATGCGGCGGCGCGAGCGGAGGTGCGCGCCGAAGAGCTCCGCCTCGACGACCTCGGCCTCGACCGCGGCGCCCCTCTCGTCGGCCTCCACCCGTCGCACGGTCGCGGCGAGCGTGCTGTAGCGGCCGTGCATCGGGTGCGCCTCACCCTCGTCGAGCGCCGCGGGGCCGTAGTTGCGCAGTCCGCAGGTCGTCAGCAGCCCTCCGCCGAAGGTGCGCCCGAAGTCGTCTCCCGATGCGCGCCTCGGCAGGCCCGTCGGCGAGATCCAGGCGACCGGGGTCCCGGCGAAGCGCACGGCGCCGATGTCGAGCCCCCGATCGGGCAGCAGTTCGACGTCGAGTTCGCCGACCGTCAGGCGGATGCGTCGCGACGCGGCGGCGGGCCCGTCGCTCAGCACGTACGACTCGCAGGCGACGAGCTGAGCGAGCGAGCCGATGCGCGGCAGCACCTCGTCGAGCGGACGTCCGGTGGGATGCGTGCCCATGTGCTGCTCCTTCGCGTGCGGGCGAGGGATCGGCGCGGTGCGCGGGCGATCCCTCTCGATGCCCTCTCATCGTCGCACCGATCACCCCACTTGACAACGTTGTCATCATCTCCGCATACTGAGTCGCAGGGCCCCTCGCCCGCGCATTCCGGTCGCGCGACCCGCGCGCCGCCGCTCTCGGAGAATGGACTCCCATGACGCAGTACCGCCTCAACCGATTGTTCGATGCGCGCTCGGGGCGCGCGCTCGACGTGGCCGTGGACCACGGGGCCTTCCACGAGCACGGCTTCCTCGCCGGTATCGAGGACATGCCGCGCACCGTCGAGACGCTCGTCGACGCCGGCCCCGACGCGATCCAGTTGACGCTCGGCCAGGCGCCCCTGCTGCAGCGCATCCGCGGCAAGCGCAAGCCCGCGCTCGTCATGCGCACCGACATCGCCAACGTCTACAACTCCCCGCTCGAATCACCGCTCCACAGCGTGCACGTGCCCGACGCGATCGAGGAGGCCGTGCGCCTCGACGCGGTGGCCGTCTGCGTCAACCTGCTCGACCTGCCCGGCCACCCCGAGATCCGCGAGCAGTGCATCCGCTCGATCCTCGCCCTGCGCAGCGACGCCCACCGCTTCGGCATGCCCCTCATGATCGAGCCCCTCGTCATGCGCATCGGAGACGGCGCCGAGGGCTACTCCGTCGACGGAGACACCGAGAAGATCATCACCCTCGTGCGGCAGGCGCGCGAGCTCGGCGCCGACCTCATCAAGGCCGACCCCACCGACGACATCTCCGACTACCACCGGGTGGTGCAGGCCGCCGCCGACACCCCGGTGCTCGTGCGCGGCGGAGGGAGGGTCGACGACCGCACGCTGCTCGAGCGCACCGAGGCCGTGCTGGCCCAGGGGGCGCGCGGCATCGTCTACGGGCGCAACGTCATCCAGCACGCCGACCCTGCGGGCATCACGGCCGCGCTCATGGCGGTGGTGCACCGTGACGCACCGGTCGACGAGGCGCTCGCCCTGATCGGGGGCGCACGATGAGCGCCTTGGGCGGCGGCGCTCCGAAGCGCGTGGGCGTCGGCATCGTCGGCGGCGGGCTCATGGGGCGCGAGATCGCCGCGGCCCTGCGTCGCTGGCCCGCGCTCATCGACCACCCCGTCGCCCCCGAACTCGTCGCCGTCTGCGACATCAACCCCGACGCGCTCGCCTGGTTCGAGCGGATCGACACCGTGACGCAGCTCACCGCGTCATCCGACGAGCTCTTCGCGAACCCCGACGTCGACGTCGTCTACATCGCCGTGCGTCACGACCTCCACGAGCGGCTCTACGTCGACGCGATCCGCGCGGGCAAGTCCCTGCTCGCAGAGAAGCCGTTCGGCATCGACGCCCCAGCCGCCGAGAGCGTGCTGCGTGCGATCGACGAGACGCCTGGCGCGTTCGTGCGGGTATCGAGCGAGATGCCGTTCTTCCCCGGCCCGCAGTGGGCGATCGACTACGTGCGCAGCGGCGCCGTCGGTCGCGTGATCGAGGCGCGCTGCGCCTTCCTGCACGCGAGCGACCTCGACACGGCAAAGCCCATCAACTGGAAGCGGCAGGCGCGCTTCTGCGGCGAGGCCGGCGTGATGAACGACCTCGGCATGCACGCCTGGCACGTGCCGCTGCGCCTCGGCTGGCGCCCCGAGCGCGTCTTCGGCGTGCTCAGCGACATCGTGCGCGAGCGACCCGCGCCGGGAGGCGACGGCGCGACCGAGCGCTGCGACACCTGGGACAACGCCGTGCTGCACTGCCGCGTCGACGACCCGGCCGGGCCGTTCCCCTTCGCAGCCGAGACGAAGCGGATCGCCCTCGGCGAGAAGAACACCTGGGAGTTCGAGGTGCACGGCATGGAAGGCGGTGTGCGGTTCAGCACGAAGCGGCCGAAGACCGTCGAGGTGTTCGCGTGGGTCGACGTTCCCGGCGTGGGCCGGGAGCAGAGCTGGCAGCAGATCGACGCGGGCAGCCAGTCGGTGTGGCCGACCGTCACGGGGCCGAACTTCGAGACCGGCTTCTCGGACGCGATCCTGCAGATGTGGGCGGCGTTCCTCGCCGAGCGGGAGGGATCCCTCGGAGACCGCTTCGGCTGCGTGCGCCCCGAGGAGGCCGCGCTCACCCACCGCATCTTCGCCGCGGCAGCGCGCTCGCACGAGAGCGGCGGAGCCGTCGCGCCGTAGAACCCGCGCTCGCTTCACCGGTCTCGCCGCGGTTCTCGCCGGAAGCTCGGCAGCAGATGTCGCCGCGATCGAGATTCGGAACGTCTACTGACCAGCTGTGAGGGGACGGGCGGAAGGGGCGGCTGCGCTCGATCGGCGGGAGGCGAGGGATCGGCGGGCGAACGGCGGCGGCGAGGGATCGAGCCAGGCTGCGCGAGAATGGAGGCATGACGCGGCCCTCCGATCCCTCACCCCAGTGGGGCGACGACGCACGCGCCGCGGCGATCCTCGGGATGCTGCGCGCGGTGCGGGCGTTCGGCGACGCGCACGACCGCATGGCGGGCGACCTCAAGCACGGCATGCATATGAACGCGAGCGACGTCGCAGCGCTGCGGCTGCTCATCATCCGCGAGGAGCAGGGGCGCACGGTGAGCCCGCACGAGATCGCACGGCACCTGCGCATCTCGACGGCGTCGACGACCAAGCTGCTCGACCGCCTCACCGAGTCCGGGCACGTGCGCCGCGTGCCGCACCCGCAGGACCGGAGGGCGCGGGTGGTCGCCCTCACCGAGGCTGCGCGCGTCGACTTCTTCCGCCTCTACGGGCCGAAGCTCGCAGCGATCCGCGAAGCGCTCGCGCCGTTCGACGATGCCGAGCTCGACGCGGCGATGCGGGTGATGAACGCGGTCGGCTCCGCCCTCGACCCGGGCGACGTCGGCTGAGGCTCCACCCGGCTCACTCCGCGAGCGCGGCTGCGATCGCCTCCGCGGGCGTGCGGTGCCTGAACTCGAAACCCGACTCCTCGAGCGCCCGCGGCTCCACTCGCGCGTCGGCGAGCAGCAGCGAGTCGGCCGCGTCCCGGCCGAGGCCGAGGCGCAGCGCCCACGCCGGCGCGGGCAGCACGAACGGTCGGTGCATCGCACGGGCGAGCTCGCGACCGATGTCTTTCGCAGACGCGGCAACAGGGCCGGTGAGGTTGACCGGTCCCTCGACGTCGGAGTCGACGAGATGGCGGATCGCGCGCACCTCGTCTTCGAGTGAGATCCACGGCCACAGCTGTCGTCCGGAGCCGAGCGGGCCGCCGAGCCCCAGCCGCGTCAGAGCGATGAGCGGTTTCAGCACGCCGCGCCTGTGGATCACGGGTGCCGTGCGCAGCAGGACCACCCGCACGGCTGGGCCTGCGGCGAGCGCTTCGGCCTCCCACTCCCGGCAGAGTTCGGCGAGGAAGGTGCCGCCTGCCCCGCTCGTCTCGGTGAGCCGCTCCCCCGGACGGTCGCCGTAGAAGCCGACGGCCGAGCCCGAGATGAATCGCGGCGCCTCGTCCCCGAGCTGCCGCAGCGCAGCGGCGAGGGTGCGGGTCGAGTCGATGCGCGAGCGGCGCAGGGTGTCGCGGTAGGCGGGCGTCCAGGGCAGGCGGCCGATGCTCGCCCCGTTCAGTCCCACGACCGCGGCGGCGCCCGCGAGCGCGTCGGGCGGCAGCGGCTCGCCGGAGCGCAGCCACTCGATCTCGTCGGGCCCGTGCGCCTCGCGCCGCACGAGCCGCACCACGCGAAAGCCGTCGACGCGCAGCGCGTGCACGAGCGCCCCGCCGATCAGTCCCGAGGCTCCCGCCACCACGATTCGTCGCTCGCCCATGCGATGCTCCCCTCACCTGCGACATCCGTTCTGCTGCTGCGCCGCCCGGGCCCCGCCGCTCTCCCGGTTCGCTCCAGTCTGCCCCTTCCGGGTGCGTGCGCTCTCAGCCGCGGCGACTCAGGGCCGCTCCCACGCCTCGATCTCACCGGGCACCACCCGCAGCGCCGGGTGCGCGGTCGGCGTTGCAGCCTCCCAGCGCGCCGCGTCCTCCGGGCTGCGCTCGCGCAGCTTGCGGCCGAGGTGCTCCCACTCGTAGCCGAGCTGCCGCTCGGTCACCGGAATGCGTGCTTCGGGGGCGAGGGATCCATGACGCAGGATGCGCGTCGAGTCGAAGCGGTAGCCTCTGCGACCGGCCTCCTCGGCGATGCCGCCGAGGTAGGCGCCGACGGCAGCGAGCGGATCGGGCTGGGCCCGGAAGCGCTCGAGCTGCGGGTGGTTGCGGTAGCCGCGCGTGCGCTCGGCGAGCACCGCCTGCGCGAGCAGGGTCTCGCGCCAGCAGGCGACGAGGCCCATGCGGTCGAGGTGCTCGGGGTGCAGCGACCAGATCCTCATCGCGCGCCCCTCCCCAGCTCGGACGGCCACCAGATCGCGCGCCCGATGTCTGTCGCGAGGGCCGGCACGAGCAGGGAGCGCACGATGAAGGTATCGAGCAGCACCCCGAACGCCACGATGAACGCGATCTGCACGAGGAACAGGATCGGGATCACCGAGAGCGCCGCGAACGTCGCCGCGAGCACGAGTCCCGCCGAGGTGATGACGCCGCCCGTGATCGTGAGCCCGCGCAGGATCCCTTCGCGCGTGCCGTGCCGCACCGCCTCCTC
The DNA here is from genome assembly GCF_017565705.1 of Leucobacter ruminantium. Taxonomy (GTDB): domain Bacteria; phylum Actinomycetota; class Actinomycetes; order Actinomycetales; family Microbacteriaceae; genus Leucobacter; species Leucobacter ruminantium. Next base: position 44,802 of record NZ_JAGDYL010000009.1, on the reverse strand, counting down.
GCGCACCCGGGTCATGAGGAAGATGTTGTAGTCGATGCCGAGCGCGACGAGGAAGACGAAGCCGTAGAGCGGCACCGCGGGGTCGGCGCCCGGGAAGCGGAAGACGCCGTTGAACACGAGCGCCGCCACGCCGAGCGCCGTGCCGAAGGACAGCACGGTGGTGAGGATCAGCAGGATCGGGGCGAGAACCGAGCGCAGCAGCAGCATCAGGATGACGAGGATCACGGCGAGCACGAGGGGAATGATGAGGTTGCGGTCGTGGATCGACGCCTGGTTCGTGTCGACGGCTGTGGCGGTGACGCCGCCGACGAGGGGCGTGCGGCCGGTGCCGGCCGCGGTGCCGGTGCTGTCGTCGGTCGCCTCGGTGAGGGATCCCTCGCCGTGCAGCTGCTCGCGCAGGCTCGTGACGGTCTTCGCCGCGGCGTCGGAGTCGGCCGCGTCGGCGAGCGTCGCCTGCAGCAGCACGCTCCCGTCGCGGACGGTGGGTTCGGGGGCAGGGGTGCCAGGCGGGCCGTAGGCCTCGATGCCGCTCTCGGTGACTGGCGCGGTGCCGCTCGGCGAGTCGCCGCTCGTGACGGCGACGCCGTCGACGCCCGGGTGCGCGAGCAGCACGTCGGCGGTGCGCTGCAGCTCGCTCTCGGGGGTCAGCACGTAGGCCGGGCTGCCCGATCCGCCGGGGAAGTGCTCGCCGAGCACGGCCTGGCCGTCGCGGGCCTCCGACTGACCGAGCACGAGATCGGACTGCGGCACGCCCTGCGCGTTCAGCTGGGTGACGCCGGCCGCGCCGAGCGCGAGCACGATCGCGGTGACGATCCAGATGGGACGCGGCCGCCTGCGGATGGACTCCGCCAGCCGCCGCCAGACGCCGCGGGCGGGCAGGCCGTGCTCCTCGCGCACCGCCTCGGGCTCGTACTTCGGGCGGCGCGGCCAGTAGGCGGCGCGCCCGAACACGAAGAGCAGTGCCGGCAGCAGGGTGAGCGCCGAGAGCATCGCGAACACGATGCCGATCGACGCGACCGGGCCGAGCGTGCTGTTCGACTTGAGGTCGCTGAGCAGCAAGCACAGAAGGCCCGCGATCACGGTGCCGCCCGAGGCCGCGATGGGCTCGAGGGATCCGCGCACGGCGGCCAGCACGGCCGCGCCGCGGTCGCGCGTGGTGCGCAGTTCCTCGCGGAAGCGGGCCACGAGCAGCAGCGAGTAGTCGGTCGCGGCGCCGATCACGAGGATGAAGAGGATGCCCTGCGTCTGTCCGCTGAGCAGGAGCACACCGGCGTCGGCGAGATGCCACACCACGAGCAGCGCCGTGCAGAGCGCGAACAGGCTCGTGCTGAGCACCACGATCGGCAGCAGCAGCGAGCGGTAGACGATGACGAGGATCACGAGCACTGCGAGCAGGGCGACGAGCAGCAGGATGCCGTCGATGCCCGCGAAACCCGCGACGAGATCGGCCGTGAAGCCCGCCGGTCCGGTGACGTGCACGGCGACGCCGTCGGGCGCCGCCTCGCGCAGTTGCTCGCCGAGATGCGTCACCACGTCGGAGATGTCGGCGTCGGCGTCGATCGGCACGAAGGCCTGCGCCGCGAGCTCGTCGTCGGACGGGATGATCGGCGAGGCGCCGCTCTCGATACCGTCGACGCCCTCCGCGTCGGTCAGCGCATCGCCGAGGCGCTCGAGCGCGGCCGCGTCGATCGGACTGTCGGAGGAGAATACGACGACCGCCGGGATCACGTCGTCGCCCAGGAAATCGGGCAGCGCGCGCTGCACCTCCGTCGCCTCCGCCGACTCGGGAAGATACGCCGTCTGGTCGTTCGACGACACCTCGTCGACCTTGCCGAACAGCGGACCTCCCATGCCCGCGGCGCCGACCCACGCCACGATCAGCAGCGCTGGAAGCAGCACTCGCAGCCAGCGCGAGGCGATCCCTCGCTTCTTCGATGTCTCCGTAACCACCGCGCTGCCTCCCCCATTTAGCTAGATAAGCTAGCTAAATTGTAGCGGCAGGTGGCTCGAGGGGCGACCCTCAGGGCGCATCTCTCGACTTCAGCCCCGTTTCTCGCCCGTCGGTTCAGGGCTCGACGACCTCGAAGATCTCGGGGCGGTGGGCGAGGGCCTTCCGAGTGCGACGGATGTGCGCCGCTATCGCGTCGCCCGCGTCGAGATCGTCACCGCGGCGCAGCGCCTCGATGATCAGCAGGTGCTCGGAGTTGGTCAGCGCACGCGCCCCGGCATCCTGGTGCTTGACGAACTCCCGCCGGTACGCCTGCGTGACGTTCCAGAGACGGCGCACCGTGCTGAGGAGGAAGCTCGGCTCCGCCGCCGAGTAGGTGAGCCAGTGGAACTCCCAGTCGAGCCGCATGAACGTATCCGGATCGTCGGCCGCGCTGAGCATCTGATCGTTGAGCTCCTCGAGCCTGTCGCAGACCGAGGGATCCAATGCATGCATACTGTGGCTCAGCAGCAGCGGCTCGATGCGCTCCCTGATCTCGTAGATCTCCGTGCACTCCCGCTGCGTCAGCGCGGTGACCCACGCCCCCGTGTTCTGCACGAGCGTCACGAGGCCCTCGCGCTCCAGCATGTGCAGCGCCTCGCGCACGGGAACACGGCTCACACCGTATTCGGCGGCGAGCGCCTCCTGGCGGATGCGCTGACCCGGCAACAACTCGCCATCGAGGATCGCCCGGATCAGCTGATCCCTGATCCTGCGGCTTGCGACACTACTCATTGCTCAGCCCTTTCTGAATCGCGTCCGTACGGGATCCCGTATGGACCGGATAACCCGCCCAGCGCTGAACCGCCACGAATGTCAATCCTACCCATTGGATACAGCGAGGGCTGCGTTCCCTCCCGGAAACGCAGCCCTCGAAGCAGACGGATCTCTCAGCCGGCCATGAAGAGACCGCCGTTGATGTGGATCACCTCACCGTGGACGAAGCTCGCGGCATCGCTGAGCAGGAAGGCGATGACGGATGCGGTCTCCTCCGGCTCCCCGTTGCGACCGAGCGGGGTCTGAGCGAGCAGCGCATCGCCCTTCTCCGCGCGGATGCCCTCGGTCATGGTCGTCAGGATGATGCCGGGCGAGACCGCGTTGGCGCGGATGCCTCGGGCTCCGAACTCGAGCGCGAGGTTGCGGGTCAGCGCGATGATGCCCGCCTTCGCGACCGAGTAGTGGGCGTGGCCCAGACTGCCGCGGTGGCCCGCCACCGATGCAAGGTTGACGATCGCGCCGCCCTCGCCCATGAGCGGGAGGAGGCGCTGCGTCAGCAGGAAGATCCCGTCGAGGTTGATCGACATCACCCTGCGCCAGTCCTCGAACGGCATGTCGGCGATCATCGCCTCGGGGTAGATCCCCGCGGCCGGGACGAGGAAGTCGAGCCTGCCGAACTCCGAGCGCACCCGCTCGACGAGAGCATCGATGCTCTCGGGGTCGGAGGAGTTCACCTCGACGGCCAGGGTGCGGCTCGAGCCGCTCAGTTCGGCGGCCTTCGCCTCGACCCCGGCGAGATTGATGTCGGCGAGCACCAGATCGGCGCCCGAATCGTGCAGGAGGTCGGCGAGTACGCCGCCGATGCCTCCCGCGGCACCCGTGATCAGGGCGACTTTTCCGGAGAAGTCGAACTTGGCGTTTCCCATGGGCGTTGTCCTTTCGGGGATTCAGTACCAGTTGCCGTCGATGGTGAGCCCGCCGTCGACGACCAGCGAGTGCCCGTTCACGTAGGAGGCGTCGCCGGAGAGCAGGAAGACGACCACCGCGGCGATCTCCTTCGGCTCGGCGAAGCGGGCGAGCGGGGTGCGGGCCACGATCGGCGCGTCGTCGAGCTTGCCCTCGGCGATCAGCGCATCCGTGAGAGCGGTGCGCACATAGCCCGGGGCCACGGCATTGACACGGATCCCGTCGGGAGCCCACTCGACCGCGGTGGTGCGGGTGAAGCCCTCGATCGCGGACTTCGCCGAGCAGTAGCTCGCGCGCTGCGGCATGCCGTTCTTCGCGGCCACCGACGAGATGTTCACGATCGAACCGTGCGAAGCCTTGAGCAACGGGTGCGCGGCACGCGAGGCGCGGAGCACGCCGCCCAGGTGGATGCTCATGAGGAAGTCGAAGTCGGCGTCGGAGGTCTCGGCGGTCGGTGAGGGCCGTCCGATGCCGGCGCCGTTCATGAGTCCGTCGAGGCGCCCCTCGCGCTCTGCGATCGAGGCGAAGGCGGCGTCGACGCTCTCGGCGCTCGTGACATCGGTGCGGATGCCGCGGGCGTTCTCCTCGCCCAGCAGGGCGATGGCCTTCGCGATGTTGTCCTCGCTCAGGTCGAGCAGCACCGCGTAGCCGCCGTCCGCGACCCACCGTTCGGCGACCGCGAGCCCGATGCCCGCCGCACCGCCGGTGATGGCGATGACTCGACGTTCTGAAGCAGTCATGGTTACATTGCCCTTTCTTTGCGCAGGTAGCGGGTGGCTGCGACCGCGAGCACCAGGACGACGCCGGTGAACACGTACTCGACGAAGAACGGCAGCCCCAGGAGGTTCAGGCCGTAGATGCCGGTGGCGATCACGAACACGGCGAAGATGGTGCCGAGGATGTTGAAGGTGCCGGGCCTGAACGCCGTGGCGCCGAGGAAGGCCGCGGCGAAGCCGGGGAGCAGGAATGAGCCGCCGACGGTCGGGTTGCCCGAGCCGAGCTTGGCGGAGAGCAGCACACCCGCGAGGCCCGAGAGCAGACCCGCGATGACGAAGGCCAGGATCGTCAGCCGCCCCACGTTGAGGCCGGAGAGGCGCGCCGCCTCCTTCGAGCCGCCCACGGCGTAGAGCTTGCGGCCGAACGGAGTCTGGTCGAGCACGTACCACATGATGAGCACGACGACGACGAGGAAGATCACGGGCAGCGGGATGCCGAGCACCGAGCCGTTGCCGAGCGCCACCAGCCCTGCGGGCACGCCCTGGTAGATCACGTTGCCGCCGGTGTACCAGAGCACCGCGCCGGTCAGTGCCGACTGCACGCCGAGCGTGGTGACGAAGGCGTTGACGCCCACCTTCGACACGAGCAGGCCGTTCAGCAGACCGACACCGCCGGATACCGCGACGCTGAGGATGATGGCGAGCCAGACCGGCACGCCGTTGAACGCGGTGAGACCGACGACCATGATCGCTCCGAGACCGAGGTTCGCGCCGACGGACAGGTCGAACTCGCCGATGACGAGCGGCAGCACGACGCCGATGGCGAGGATGCCGGCGACCGACTGGTTGATCGCGATGGTCTGGAGCGTATCCAGCGTCAGGAAGGTCTGCGGACGCAGGATGCCGAAGATGATGATCTCGATGACGAGGATGACCGGAAGACCGTACTTCGCGATCATGATCCCGACGGGGGTCTTCTTCTTGCCGACGGGCGAGGCGATGCTCACGGTCCCGCTGCTCAGGTTCTTGTCACTCACGGTTGATGTTCCTTCGATGCTCAGTAGGTCAGCTCGCTGATGCGCGCGCGGTTCTTGTCGGCGCCGGTGAGTTCCGCGACGACGCGGCCCTCGCGCATCACGAGGATGCGGTGGCAGAGACGGGCGATGTCGTCGAGTTCGGTGCTCACGATCATCACCGCTGCGCCGTCGGCCGCGGTGCGCCCGATCACGTTGTAGACCTCGGTCTTCGCGCCGATGTCGATGCCCTGCACGGGTTCGTCGAAGATGACGAAGCTCGGGTCGAGGTTCAGCCACTTCGCGAGCACGACCTTCTGCGCGTTGCCGCCGGAGAGGCTGTAGATGGGACGGTCGGGGTCATTGGGCCTGACGTTCAGCTTCTGGAAGAGATCCCTCGCGTACTCGGTCTCCGGCTTCCGACGGCGCCAGCCTCCGCGGAAGAAGCGGCGCAGATCGGTGAGCATCGCGTTGTCGGTGAGCGACAGCGGCCGGAAGATGCCCTCGCGCTGACGATCGCCCGGCACGTAGGAGATGCCGCGGTCCATCGCATGCCCGGGGCTCTTCAGCGGCGTGCTGTCGCCGCCGATCGAGAGCGAGCCCCCGCGCTTCTGGATCGCGCCGAAGAGGAGCTTGCCGAGGTCGTCGGAGCCCGAGCCGAGCAGGCCGGTGACCCCCACGATCTCGCCCGCGCGGATCTCGCCCGAGGCCTTCTGGACGAGACCGCCCGAGAGGCCGTCGAACTTCACGACGACCTCGTCGCGCACGGTTCCGGGATCGCAGGGATCGAACGGGATGAGAGAGTCGCCGACGATGAGTTCGACGAGGGAGTCGTAGTCGAGGTCGGCCACGTCGTGCGTGCCGACGTTGCGGCCGTCGCGGATCGCCGTGACCCGGTCGCAGAGCTGGAAGATCTCCTCCAGCCGGTGCGAGACGTAGATGACGCCCACGCCGCTCGCCGCGATGTCGCGCACGGAGGCGAGCAGTCGCTCGACCTCGGCGTGCGGCATCGACGCGGTCGGTTCATCGAGCACGATCACGTGGGCCTCGTCGTCGTCCGCGAGCGCGCGGGCGACCGCGATGATCGTCTGGGTGGCGAGCGGCAGATTGCCCAACCGCTCGTCCGGATCGATCTCGCCGTGCCCGAAGCGTTCGAGCAGCTTACGTGCGTCCTGGCGCTCCGCCCGCCAGTTGATGCCTCCGATGGCGTTCGTGTGGAACCCGCGCGGGAGCGCGAGGTTCTCGGCGACGGTGAGATCGGCGACGAGGCCGAGATCCTGGTGGATGAAGGCGATGCCGTGCTTGCGCGCGACCGGAGGGGCATAGGGGACCGCGAGCTTCACACCGCTGACCACGATCTCCGCGCCGGGATCCGGCTCGTGGTAGCCCGACAGGCTCTTGATGAAGGTGGACTTGCCCGACCCGTTCTCACCGACGAGCGCGTGGATCTGCCCCCGCTCGACCTCGATGTGGAAGTCCTGTAGCGCTCGCTGACCCGGGAAGGTCTTCGAGAGGTTGCGGATGGAAAGCGCGGTCCCCTGCGCCATGGGTTAGCTCACCCCCCAGATGGACTTGTAGCCGGCCTCGACGTCGACATCGCCGTCCCAGGCCCCGCCGTCCGCGGGCAGGTTGTCGGCCATGAGCAGTTTGAACTTCATGCCCTGGTCGATGACCTCCTCGCCGGCCCAGACGCGGTTGAAGTTGTCGATGATGCCGAAGCCGATCCACGCCATCGCGGAACCCGCGGTCGCCACCTGCCCGCGGTCGTCTGCGATGCGCTGCAGGTTGGCGACGTTCGCGTCGAAACCGTAGGTGTCGATCGTGAGCTTGGCCTCCTCGAGGCCCTGGATACCGAAGTTGGCACCGGCGTCGTAGCCGAACCACAGCGCGTTGGCGTCGGGATGCGAGCGGACCATGGCCGCGGTCTGGCCGGGAAGGCTCGTGACGAGATCGGTCACGAGGAAGTTCTCCTCGGCCACGACCTCGCAGCCGCCGCCCGCCGCCTTGCAGTCGTCGATGAACGCCTTGGTGCCCGCGAGGCGCTCGCGGATCGAACCGAACTCCGTGCCGGTGAGCATCGCGACCTTCATGTCCTTGCCCTGGTCGAGGAACATCTTCGCGCCCATGGCGTAGCCGGCGTTGAAGAAGTCCTCGGGGAACAGCGGGACGTTGGTGGTCAGCAGGGCCGGCTCGGCATCGGAGGCGGCGAAGTTGCCGACGAGCACATCGGCGTCGATGGCCTTCTGCACCGAGGCCTGCACCGACTGGACGTCGATCGCGGTGAGCACGATGCCGTCGTAGCCCGTGGCCACGGCCTGGTCGATCAGCGAGGCCATCTTCGACGGGTCTCCGCCCGGATCGAGGATGTCGGCTGTCCACCCGGCCACCTCGGCCGCGTGCACCGCGCCGTTCGCGGGGCGGGCGCAGCCCTCGGCCGCCATGGAGCAGGGGATCACGGCGATCTTCTTGCCCTCGACGATCTCGGGGCCCTCGGTCGGAGCCGTGTTCGTCTGCTCGGCCGAGGCCTCCGCGACGATCTCCTCCGCGTACGCGGTGAAGTCCTCGATGTTGGTGGGGGCGTCGCGATCGGAGCCGCTCTTCCCCGCCCCACCGCCGTCGGTCGCCGTCGTGGGGCCCGCGCAGGCCGAGAGCGTCAGAGCGGCAGCGGCCGCGAGCCCCAGGAAGGCGAGCGCCTTCTTGCTCGGAGCAAGAGTCATGGGAGTCTCCTCAATCTTCATTGACAGGGGTGGGCTGACAGGTGAACAACCCTCGATGAGTCTATTGGATACAATACTTCAAAAATCAGCGTTGTATCCAATTTGTTACCAGAGCGCGGGAACACGCCCTAGGCGGACAGCCAGCCCCCATCCACGCGGAGCACCTCGCCCGTCACGAACGACGAATCGCCTCCGAGCAGGAACGAGACCGCAGCGGCCACCTCGCGGGGCTGCCCCAGCCTTCCGAGCGGGGTGCGGCCCAGGATCCGTTCGCGCTGGTCGGACGAGCTCAGCAGATCCGCCGTGAGATCGGTCCGCACGTAGCCTGGGGCTACGGCATTGGCGCGGATGCCGTGGGGCGCGAGCTCGACGGCGAGCGATCTGACGACGCCCATGACCCCGCTCTTCGCCGCGGTGTAAGGGGATGCGTTGGGAATCGCGATACTGCTTCCGAGCGACGCGATGAACACGTGGCTGCCACCGCGTCCGCCCGCGATCTGGGATCGGGCGACGGCGGTGCTGAGCAGATACGGGACCACCAGATGGATCCTGAGGAGCCTGATGAGCTCTTCCTCGCCGACCTCGATCGCGGGCTTGCGCAACTGGGTTCCCGCAGCGTGCACCACGCCGTCGAGCCGCTGTCCCGGCTCCTCCACCGCCGCAACGAGATCGTCGAAGTCCTGCGATCGCGAGAGATCGATCTGCACCATGCGACAGCGGGCCTCAGATACACCGACCCGAGCACGAAACTCTGACATTGAATCCGAACTTCGGGCCGCAAGCGTCACGGAGGCCCCGTCGTGCAGCAAACGCTCGGCGATCGCCAGCCCGATCCCTCGGCTCGCCCCCGTCACGAGGACATGAGGAGCACTCATACCGCCCGCACCGCCGCGGTCTTCACCCGGCGGTAGAAACCGAGCGCCTCGACGCCCTGCTCCTTGTACCCGGAACCGGAGAACTTGAAGCCGCCGAAGGGGTGGTGGATATCCCAGCCGGAGGTCGGGAGGTTCACCGACACCTGCCCCGTATCCGCCTCCGCGATGAAGCGCTCGGCCGCGGCGAGCGAACGGGTGAACACCGCCGCAGAAAGACCGTAGCTCGAATCGTTCACCTGACGGAGCGCGTCGTCGAGGTCCGCGCACTCGCGCACAGCGATGACCGGGCCGAAGATCTCCTCGCGCCAGGCCGAGGAGTCCTCCGCGAGGTTCGCCACGACCGTCGGGCGCACGAAGCATCCGGCCGCGAGTTCTCCGCCGGGGGCATCGCCGCCGACGAGCACCTCGCCGCCGGCGCGACGCGCATCCTCGATGGCCTCCATCACCCTGTCGCGGTGCCCGGGGTTGATGAGCGCGCCCACCTGCACGCCCTCGCTCAGGCCGTTGCCGACCACGAGCGCCCCGACGCGGCGGTTCAGCTCGGCGAGGAACTCCTCGCGGACCGAGCTCTCCACGATCACACGGCTCGTCGCGGTGCAGCGCTGGCCGGCCCCGCCGAAGGCGGCCGCGACGACCGTGTCGGCTGCGAGCACGAGGTCCGCGTCCGCCAGCACGACCGAGGCGTTCTTGCCGCCCATCTCGGTCTGCACGCGCACGTTACTGCCCGCGAGCGAGCGCTGGATCCGGAGGCCCACCTCGGTGCTGCCCGTGAAGCTGACGCCGGCGACGCGGCTGTCGGCGAGCAGCGCGTCGACGACGGTGCCGCCGCGCCCGGTCACGACCTGGATCACCTCGCTCGGCATGCCCGCCTCGACGAGCGCCTTGGCGAGCTCGATCGCGATGAGCGGGGTGTCCGAGGCCGGCTTGATGACGACCGCGTTCCCGGCGATGAACGCGGGGGCGAGCTTGCGGCACGGCGTCAGCAGCGCGTCGTTCCACGGTGTGATGGCGAGCACGACGCCGATGGGCTCGTAGACTGCGCGCGCGCTCGTGTCGGGACGGGCGTCGGCGATGAGGTAACCGAGCTGATCGCGGCCCATGCCGGCGTAGTACTCCAGGAACTCCGCCGACTTCGTGACCTCTCCCCTGGCCTCGGCGAGGGTCTTGCCGTTCTCCTGCACGATGATGCGGGCGAGCTCGTCGAGGCGGCCGCGCATGATGCGGGCCGCGCCGAACAGGATCTCCATCCTCTTCAGCGGGGAGGTCCGGCGCCAGATGCCGGCGCCGCGCGCCGCCGTCTCGTAGACGTCGCCCGCGACCTCGGGCCCGAGGGACGGAACGCTGCCGATGCGCTCGCCCGTCGCCGGGTTCAGAACCTCGATGCGCTCCTCGCCTCCGACCCAGGAGCCGCCGATCAGTGCTTCGTATTCGTATGCCATGCGTCTTACGCCTCCTCGCTGTTCATCGCGGCCCAGGCGGCCGCGACGTCTCCGGTCTGCATGTGCTCGAGCAGCCGGGTCAGCCGCTCCTCGGTGATCTCCACCGGGTTGTTCGGACGGGGGAAGCTCTCGATGACCTCGTGCACGAGTTCGGGGATGCGCGAGGCGTCGAGCCCGGTCTCCCCCGTGCTCGTGGGCAGCGAGACCTCGCGCGTGAGCTCTGCGATGTCGAGCGCGAGCTGCTGGAGATCCGCATCGGGGTCGCCGGTCACGAGTTCCGCGATCTTCCGGTTGAGCTCCGGATCCACCGCGTGGTTGTAGGCGATCGTGTAGGGCAGCGCGAGGGCGCAGCCGGCGCCGTGCGAGAGTCCCTGCCGCGACGCGACGACGTAGCTCAGCGAGTGGCCCAGGACCACGCCCGCGTTGAGAGCGACACCCGCGAGGTAGGAGGCGTAGAGCAGCTCGCCCTTGGCCTCCGCGTCGTTCTCGAGCACCGCGGCGCGCAGGCGGCGGAAGATGATGCGGGCGGCCTCGCCGCCCACCAGCATCGTGAAGGCGTTGCGGTTCTTGGACTGCATCGACTCGATCGCGTGCGAGAGCGCGTCGAGCGCCGTCGGCGCTACGACGAACGGGGGCAGTTGCGCGACCAGATCGGTGTCGAGCGCCGCCACGATCGGCAGGAACTGGCGGCACACGACCGCCCGCTTCATGCCCTGCACGGAGAACATCGCGACGCGCGTGGCCTCCGAGCCCGTGCCGACGGTGGTGGGGACGAGCGCCATCGGGAGGAAGCCGTCGAGCGATGGGATGGGGCCCGCGATCTCGGAGAGCGCCCTGCCCGAGACGGTGAGATAGTTGACGAGCTTGGCGGAGTCGAGGGCGCTGCCGCCGCCGACGCCGACGATCACCTGCGGCCCGTAGGCGCGCGCGGCGGCCGTGGCGCGCTCGACGATGTCGTCGTTCGGCTCACCGGCGATCTCGGCGAACACCTCGACCTCGAAGCCCTGCTCGGCGAAGCCGCGCTTCAGTGCTTCGAGCCCGCCGAGGTCGCCCACGATCTTGTCGGCCACGACGAAGACGCGGCCGGGCTCGACGCCCCAGTCGCGCAGCGCCGAGGCGACGCCGCCGCTCGCCCCGGCTCGGTACATGAGCTGCCGTGCGGCGAAGAAGTCATCGAATTCGGGGTACATGATGTGTTCCTTTCTCGGAGTCTGTCGGGTGGGCTAGGGCCGACCGGCGGCGCCCAGGTTCCTCTCGAAGCGGTCGACGAGTTCGCGCGCCAGTGCGAAGGCGCTCGTCGCGGCGGGTGACGGGGCGTTGCGCACGTGCGTCGCGCCGGGCACCTCGGAGATGACGAAGTCGTCGACGAGCGTTCCGTCGCGATCCACCGCCTGCGCGCGGACGCCCGCTGCTCCGTGCGCGGCGAGGGCGCGGCGCCGGATCTCGGGGACGAACTCCGCGGCGGCGCTGCGCATCGCGCGACGACTCAGCAGGAAGCGGATCTCGGTGAAGGCGGTGCGCCAGAACTTCCTCGCCACGCGCCACGTGCCGGGCCAGGAGGCGAGGGACCACAGGTCGCGCGCGCTGATGCGGGTGATCCGGTACGCGTCCTTCGCTCCCGCGACGAACGCGGTCGGGCCGATCGAGATCTCGCCGCCGATGTGGCGGGTGATGTGCACCCCGAGGAAGGGCAGGTCGGGGTCGGGAACGGGGTAGACCATGCCGCGCACGACCGGCTCGGCGTCGGAGGGTGCAAGGTGCAGATAGGCCCCCCTGAACGGCACGATGCGCGGGTTGTCTTCGGCACCGGAACGCCTCGACAGTTCGTCGGACCACAGTCCCGCGCAGGTGACGACCCATCCCGCGTTCACCTCGCCGCGATCGGTGCGGACGATCGAGCGATCGCCGGAGCGGTCGATGCGCTCCACCCGCGTGCCGAGCAGCACCGTCGCGCCGGATTCCCGCAGTTCGCGTTCGAGCCTGCGGCACACCTCCGCGTAGTCGACGATGCCGGTGTTCGGGGAGTGCAGGGCGGCGAGGCCCACGCACATGGGTTCGACCTCGGGGATCTCGTGCGACTCCAACCATCTCAGACCCGGCACGCCGTTCGCGATGCCCCGCTCATGCAGCACCCGGAGCCCTTCGACCTCGCGCTTCGTGCGCGCGACGATGAGCTTCCCCGCACGCTCGTGCGGGATCCCCCGCTGCTCGCAGTACTCGTACATCAGTGCGGCCCCCTCCACGCACAGCCGCGCTTTCAGCGAACCCGGCGTGTAGTAGATGCCGCTGTGGATGACGCCGGAGTTGTGACCGGTCTGATGCGCCGCCACCTCCGGTTCCCTCTCGAGCAGAACGATTCTGGCGCCGGGCCGGCGCCTCAGGATCTCCCCGGCGACGGCGAGTCCGACGATCCCCGCTCCGACGACCGCGATGTCGAAGCCGTTCTCGGGCGGCCGCTGCTTCTCGCTCACGTTTCCCCTCTCCACCGGCGCGGCCGGTGCTCCTCGTTTCGGATCCCCGTCCGCCCGGTTCACGGTTCCAGCACCACGCGCACCGGGCGCACGTCGCCGCCGACGAAGGCCTCGAAGGCGCGCTGGGCCTCGGCCAGCGGGAGCTTCAGGCTCACGGAATCGGCGAGTTCGAGCCGGCCCGCTACGAGCAGCTCGATCACGTTCGCGATGTCCTTCGAGGAATAGGTGTAGATGCCGCGCACCTGCAGCGAGCGGCGCACGAAGATCGCCGGGTCGGGGAGGCGCACGCCCGCGGCTCCGATACCGATGATCGAACAGCTGCCCCTGGGCCGGAGCAGGCAGAGCGCAAGGTTCACCGTTTCCTCGAACCCGACGCAATCGACCGCGTGCGCGAAACCGAAGGGCGAGCCCATCTCCTCGGCGAGTGCGATGTAGCCGCCGTCCTCGGTGGCCGGCATCAGATCTTCGGGCGAGTAGGCCCGCTCGGCGCCGGCGGCCAGCGCACGCTCGCGCGCCGCCGCGTTCGGATCCACCGACACCACCCGCAACCCGAGCGCCGTCGCGATGCGGACGGTCTGCAGCCCCAGGCCCCCCGCACCGATCACGACGACCGCGTCGCCCGGCTCGGCGTCGAGCACGCGGATGGCGTGATAGGCCGTTCCCGCGGATTCGACCATGGCGATCTCAGCGTGCGAGATCCGATCGGGTACGGCCGTGAGGTTCCGCACGGGCGCGACGACGTACTCCGCCATCGCGCCCTCGAAGTGAATGCCGAGCAGGCCGCGGTCGGGGCAGAAGTTGCTCTCCTCGGTCGCGCAGTACCGGCAGCGCCCGCAGCCGATGATGGGATTGATGAAGACTCTGTCGCCGACGTCCACCCCCTGGCCGACCGCGCCCTCGCCCAGTTCCACGACGTCGCCCGAGATCTCGTGGCCGAGGGTGATCGGCGTGAAGCCGACCGGAGTGTGCCCCTCGAGGATGTGGACGTCCGAGCCGCAGATGGCGACCGCGCGAACGCGCACGAGCGCCCAGCCGGGCTCCGGCCGGGGGACCGGAAGCGTCGTCCGGAGCAGGGGGGCTCCGACGTCGGTGAATCGTACGGCCTGCATCGTCGCTGATTGGTCGCTCATCTTCGGGCTGCTCTCGGTCGATCGTCTGCGGGGTTCGGGCGTCGGCCCGGTTCAGGAGAAGGGACGGAGATCGGGATAGCCCGTGATCTCCCAGCCGCCGTCGACGACGAGGCTCGTGCCCGTGATGTAAGACGCCTCGGAGCCCGCGAGGAAGAGCGCCGCCTGCGCGACCTCTTCCGGCAGTCCCGGGCGGTGCAGCGGAATGCGGGTGAGCCAGTGCTCCATGAGCGGTCCATTCGTCAGCCTGCGCTGCGTGAGCGGCGTGTCGATGAGCCCTGGAAGGATCGCATTGAGACGGATCCCGTCGTCGGCGAGCTCGAGAGCGGCGTTCTTCGTGAACATCTCCACACCGGCCTTGGCCGAGGCGTACGCGGCGCCGGTGTGCATGGGCACATGGGCGTTGAGCGACGACATGTTGACGATCGCGCCGCCGCCGTTCTCGCGCATGATCCGCGCCTCGTGCTTCACGCTCAAGAAGACACCGCGCAGCACGACGTTGACGTTGAAGTCCCACTGTTCGACGGGGAGGTCGACGATCATCGCCCCCTTCGAGACGCCCGCGATGTTGAATGCGCGGTCGAGCCTGCCGAAACGGTCGACGCCGGCGGCGAGACCCGCTTCGATCGACCCCTCGTCGGAGACGTCCACCCGCACAGGGAACACGCGGTCGCCGTAACGATCGACGTGGAATGCCAACCCCTTCTCCGAGAGGTCCGAGGCGATCACCGCGGCGCCGCGTTCGAGCAGCATCGTGGTCACCGCCGCTCCGATCCCGGATGCGGCTCCGGTGACGAACGCCACCGCGCTCCGATAGTCCTCGGTCATGCCCGGATCCTTCCTCGGTGTCCGCGTGCGAACCCCTGATGCGCTCTTGGCCCACGTGGGAACAGTCGGGAAGGGGGAGTCCTCCTCGACTCGATCCCAAGTTTTGCACTATTCGGAATACATCGCAATCGTATTATTTTGAACGCATTTCACATATAGTAATTCCTTGAAATTCTGGCGCCTTCTCCTCGACTGAGGCAGGATGAGAAGGCGGGAGAAACACCGATGATGTTGATTTCATTGAGGAGTTGAGCCATTTGCGCGCCTTCAGATACCACGGACCCGATCACGAAGCCCGTCTCGATGAGGTGGACCGGCCGAGGCCCCGCGAGGGTGAGGCACTCCTCAGAATCCACACGGTCGGGGTATGCGGATCCGACCTCCATATATTGGAAGGCCATACCTCCGTCGCGTTCACCCCCATCACCCTCGGTCACGAGATCGCCGCGGATGTCGTGGAGCTCGGCGAGGGATCGGCAGACCGGGGCGTGGCCGTGGGCGACCGCGTCTTCGTGAACCCCATCGTCGGGTGCGGGACGTGCGAGCACTGCGCAGGATCGGAGACGAATCTCTGCCCCGACAAGGAGATCATCGGTATTCATCGGGAGGGGTGCCTCGCCGAGTTCGGCGTCGCACCCGTCGTGAACCTCACTGTGATGCCGGGCGACCTCGACCCGGCGGAGATCGCGATGATCGAGTCGGCGGGAACGGCCAACCACGCGCTGCGCGAACTCGGCCTCGACGGGCACGGCGGTCCCACCATCGCGCTCATCGGGGCGGGCGGCCTCGGCAGCCAGGTCCTGCAGCTGGCGCTCTGGCGGGGGATGCGGGTGATCGTGCTCGACGCGAGCGACCTCGCGCTGGAACGGGCCGGACGAGCAGGCGCAGCCGCGACCCTGAACTCGGTGCGGCACCCGGCCCCTCTCGCTGCACTCCTCGAGCTCGCGGGCTCGCACCTCGACGGCGTCGTCGACTGCGTCGGCTTTCCCGACACCGTCGAGCTCGGTCTCTCCGCACTGAAACCCGGCCGCACTCTCTCGGTCCTGGGGATCGGCGACGAGCGTCTGCGCACGACAGCACCCGCGCATTTCATCCGTCGTTCGCTGCGCATCGCAGCCGTCTACGCCTACACCGCGCAGGACGTCGCCGATGTCTGTCGCGCGGTCTCCGAGCGCGCTGTCGTCCTCGGAGACCCCGGCAACCGCCGCTTCGCGCTCTCCGACATCGATGAGGCGCTCGCCCTCTTCGCCGACAAGCGGCGCGCCCCGGCCCGCGTCCTCATCGAGATGCCGCGAGAGTAGACCGCGGTCATCGAGCCCCGGTCATCGAGCCCCGGTCATCGAGCCCTTCGGCAAGGGCCCCGAGCTTGCCGAAGGACTCAGGAACCACCTGTCGAGATGCGGGATGCCTAGGTGCGGCCGAGGATGCGGCTCGCCTCCTTCGCGCTGTCCAGCGTCGCCTGGAGGATGATCTTCTCGTTGCTCTGCCAGCGCTCCTTCGGCGCCCACACCCCGACGGCGCCCATGCAGCTGCCGTCGCGGGAGAAGTAGGGGGCCGCGACGCCGACGATCCCGTTCTCGTACCCCTCGTCGTCGAGCGCCCAGCCGCGGGCCTCGATCTCGCGCAGATCCTCCTCGAGCCGCGAGATCAGCACGGGACGCTGCGCCGGCGGGACCGCGCTCAGCGAGCGGTTGATCATGCGCTGCCGATCCTCGGGCCCGAGGAACGCGAGCACGGCCTTACCCGTCGCCCGCACGTGCTCGAGCCCGCTCAGCCCCACGAACAGTCCGCCCGCCTTGACGGGATGTGGGCCCTCGGTGAACGCGGTCAGAATCACCGAGTCGTTCACACGCAGGGAGATGAACGCCGTCTCCTGCGAGGCCTCGCTCATGCGGCGCACGATCGCGAGCATCTCGTCCTGGTTGGAGAAGCCGCGACGGTAGCCCTCGTAGAGCGACGCCACGTTGTTGCCGAGACGGATCGTGCCGTTCGTGTTCCGTTCGATGTAGTCGCGCGCGAGCAGCGTGTTGTAGAGGTGATAGCAGGTGGTGACGTTGATGCCGAGCTCATCGGCGATGTCTCGCACGGTGACCCCGTCCGGCCTCTCGGCGACGATCTCCAGAAAGTTGAGCGCGCGGTCGACCGTCTGCAGCGTCGGTCGTTTGCGGTCGTTGGCAGAGATGAAGGGCATGCATACACCGTAGCCTGGTTGGCTGCGGTTCGAGGGCGCAGCCGGCCTGCGATGCGGGAAGCCCCGGACCTCGTGCCGCTGAGCGCCGGTTTCGATCGGACGGCGGATCAGACGCGGGTCGCTCCGGGCCTGATAGCGGGCACGGGAGCGATGACCCTGTCGCCTGCGCCGTCCCAGGCCGCCACGGGGGGGAAGGCGTTCGGCTCCACCACGACGTCGATGAGCGTGATGCGCTCGGAGGCCAGTGCAGCCGCGATGGCCCCGTCGAGCTGATCGGCGCGCTCGACGCGGATCGCCTCGGCTCCGCAGGCTCGTGCGACCGCGCAGTGGTCGACCTCGGCGAACTCGACGGCGCTCGATGTGCGCCCCCACACGAACATGTCGTAGTTGGCCTGGAAGCCGAGGCGCGAGTTGTTGAGCAGGATGACCGTCACCGGGAGGTCCTCGCGGATCGCCGTCTCCATCTCGCTCCAGCAGTGGGCGAAGCCGCCGTCGCCGACGACCGCGACGACGCGGCTGCCCGGGCGGGCGATCTTCGCGCCGAGTGCGTAGGGCAATCCCCAGCCGAGCCCGGCCATGCCGCGCGGCAGGATGAAGCGCTGGCCCGCCCGCTTCGCGGTCAGGAAGCCCGACACCCAGATGGAGGAGTAGCTCGCGTCCGCGACGACGATGTCGTCACCCGACAGCTGAGCGTCGAGCGCAGCGAGCATCCGCTCGGGGCGCAGCGGCCGCTCGTCGCCGGTCATGCGCTCGCGATTGCGCTCGAGGAATCTCCTCCGGCCGGCCGCGATCCGGTCGGCCAGTCGCGTGCGCGCTGCGCTCCGCTTGCCGAGGTCGAGCTCGCGGAGCTCGGCGACGAGTTCGTCCACGGTTGCGCGGATGTCGCCGACGAGGCGGAGCGCCTCGTAGGTGCGGCCCGGCTCATCGGGACTGATGTCGATCTGAATGATCTTCGCTCCGACCGGATACTGGCTCCAGCCGTTCGTGCCGTTCTCGTTGGTCCTGCTTCCGATGAGCACGATGAGATCCGCCTCCGTGATCAGATCGATCGTGCCGTTGACCGGACCGTACTCACCGGCGATGTTCCCCGCGACGCCGAGCGACAGCTCATGCAGTTCGGAGACCGACCCCTTGCCCATGTTGGTCGTGGCCACGGGGAGGGACGCGGCATCCTGCAGGTCGACCACCGACTCGACGGCATCGGACAGGTGCACACCGCCACCGGCGATGACGACCGGACGCTCGGCTCCGGCGATGAGCGCGGCCGCTTCGGCGACGGCGCCGCGCTCGGGACGCAGCCGATCGAGCGGGAAGTGCCCGAGCTCCTGCGTCCGCGGGAACGGCAGGGGTGCGGCGGGCACCGCCATGATGTCGCGAGGGATCAGCAGGACGACCGGGCCGGGCCGGCCGCTCGTGGCCTCCGCCACCGCCATGTCGACGTAGTCTATGGCGCGCTCGGGGCTCTCGATCCTGCGGATCCATTTCGCGACGCCCGAGAAGAGCGCGAAGTGGTCGAGCTCCTGGAACGCGTTGCGATCGCGGTCCTTCTCAGGCACGTCCTGCACCAGCGCGAGTACCGGAACGGAGGCCTTGAAGGCCTCGGCGAGGGGGGCGACGAGCAACGTGGCGGCCGGGCCGTTCTGCGCGGCGACCACCCCGATCCGGTTGCGCAGGCGCGCGGCGGCGTCCGCCATGGCGCCGGCGGCGTTCTCGGTGCGGTAGAAGACCTGGCGAATCCCCAGGTCTTCGGCCGCCTGCAGCACCGGAGCGGGGATGCTCTGTCCGAAGATCTCGGTCGCACCGTGACGTTGCAGCGCCTGGGCGATCGCCTCGGCCACGGTCTTCCGGGTGTCGTGAGTCATGCGATTCTCCACTTCATCGTGCGGTATTTCACTATGTTGCATTTATATCAGTATTTGATATCTAATAAAAAGATGGAGTCGATTTAGCGAATCAAGAGTCAGATTCCCCATAAATCCGGTCTGGCCTCGACTCTGAATAGTGTGATTGAATACGTAATTGAGTTTTGGTGATCGTGAGGAAGCCACCGCGGAGCCTGCGCGAAGGCATTCCGGATCGATCGCCCGACCGTGATTCGATCAAAGGAGACAACAGCATGGCCGAACAGCTGCACATCAGCGAACTCTTGAAGGACGCCCCCAAGAACTGGGGCAAGTGGGGCGAGGACGACGAGGTCGGCGGTCTGAACTACCTCACCCCGGAGGTCATCAAGGAGGGCGCATCCTCGATCCGCTCGGGCAAGGTCTTCACCCTCGGGGTGCCGATCGGCATGCCCGGCGGCGACCCCATCTGGCCCGGTCGCCCGCTCGCCCAGCGCTTCCAGGTGCGCGACCGCAGCGACTTCCTCAACGGCAACGGCATCGATTACGCCGGAGGCATGGAGGACTCCGACGACCACATCTCCATGCCGCTCCAGGGCAGCACCCAGTACGACGCGCTCGGACACGTCTGGTACGGCGATCACATCTGGAACGGCTTCGCCGCCGAGACCACCACGGGAGGACTGAAGAAGGCCAGCATCCTCCCGATCGCCGAGAAGGGCATCGCGGGCCGCGCCGTGCTCATCGACATGGCTCGCTTCCGCGGCAAGCAGGTGCTCGGCCGCGGCGAGACCTTCACGCACGAGGATCTGCTGGCCGCAGCCGAAGCGCAGGGCGTGACCATTCAGAAGCGCGACATCCTCATCATCCGCACCGGGTGGATCGGCTCCTTCTACTACACGCCGTCCGAGGAGTTCTACCGCGACTTCCTCGAGCCGGGCCTCACCTACACTCCCGAGCTCGTCCAGTGGTTCCAGGACATGGAGATTCCGAATCTCTGCACGGACACCATCGCCAACGAGGTCACGGTCGAGCCCGAGAGCGGCGTCGTGCTGCCGCTGCACAGCGCGCTCATGCGCAACCTCGGCGTGACTCTCGCCGAGATCCTGCTGCTCGACAAGCTCGCCGACGACTGCGCGGCCGACGGTCAGTGGGACTTCTTCTACGCCGCCGGTCCGCTGAAGGTCTACCGCGGCACCGGCGCGCCGGTGAACCCGGTGGTCATCAAGTAGCACGCGCTCCCCTGCATGGGCCCGGACCCCTCTGGGGTCCGGGCCCACCTGTTTCCGCTCACGATCAGAAAGCACCCCATGCCCCTCCCCGCTCTCCGTGGCACCGACCACATCGGCTTCACCGTCCCAGACCTCGACGAGGCTCACGACTTCTTCACCAGGATCATCGGCTGCGATCTCGTCTACTCGCTCGGCCCGTTCCGGTCCGACGACGACTGGATGCTCGAGCACCTGAACGTCCACCCGCGCACCGTCATGCGCCGACTCAACTTCTACCGCTGCAAGAACGGCTCGAATTTCGAAGTGTTCGAGTACGAACCCCACGATCCCCCGCAACCGCAGCCCCGCAACAGCGACATCGGCGGCCATCACCTGGGCTTCTACGTCGACGACCTCGACGAGGCGATCGAATACCTCCGCTCCGAAGGCATCCGCGTGCTCGGCGAGGCGACCGAGAGTTCGTCGTACTCGACGGGGCAGCGCTGGGTCTACTTCCTCTCGCCCTGGGGCATGCAGTTCGAACTCGTGAGCTTCCCGAACGGCAAGCGCTACGAGAGGGAGCACCCCCCGGTGAAGCTATGGGATCCACGCGACCCCGCCGAGTAGGAATGGATCGGGGCAATTCCAGGAGGCCGCCCCACAGGATCTTTCAAATTGGATACAATATCTGTGTCTGATGGAGGCGATGCCGTTCGCACGCGCAGACGCAGGTCTCATCGCCGAGACCGCCCGCACCGAGACGACGCACACCGTTAAGGAACGAATATGACCAAGAAGATCCGCCTGTCACCCGCAGAGGGATGGGTCGAGCTGCAGACGACGGCAGCCGACTGGAAGAACGCCGACCCGAAACTCCTGGGCACCATGCTCAGCCAGTTGCACCTCATCCGCGCCTTCGAGGAGCAGGTGCTGGAACTCGCGGGCGAGGGGCTCGTCCACGGCCCCGCGCACTCGAGCATCGGCCAGGAGGGCGGCGCCGTCGGCTCGATCGTCGGCATGCGCGCGGCCGACGCCATCAACGGATCGCACCGCGGCCACCACCAGTTCCTCGCGAAGGCGCTCGGCTACGTCGCGCCCGACGGCATCGCCCCGACCGACGAGGTCTCGGCCCGGGTCCAGGAGGTTCTCGACCGCACCCTCGCCGAGATCCTCGGCCTCGCCCCCGGCTACTGCAAGGGGCGCGGCGGCTCGATGCACCTGCAGTGGTGGGAGGCCGGCGCGCTCGGCACGAACGCGATCGTCGGCGGCGGCGTGCCCATGGCTGCGGGCAACGCCTGGGCGCAGCTGCAGCGCGGCGACGGCGACCTCACCGCGACCTACTTCGGCGACGGGGCCGTGAACATCGGCTCCGTGCTCGAGACCATGAACCTCGCGGCTGCGTGGAAGCTGCCCCTCGTGTTCTTCATCGAGAACAACCGCTACGCCGTCTCGACGAACGTGGAGGAGGCCACCGCCGAGACCCGCCTCAGCGCCAGAGGCCTCGGCTTCGCGATCCCCTCGTGGAAGGTCGACGGCATGAACCCGCTGGCCGTCCACCTCGCGATGCAGGAGGCCGAGGAGTATCTCCGCACCGGCCGCGGCCCCGTCGTGATCGAGGCCGACGTCTACCGCTACTTCCACCAGAACGGCCCCTACCCCGGCAGCGCCTTCGGTTACCGGAGCAAGGAGGAGGAGGCCGAGTGGCGCGAAAGGGATCCGATCGCCCGCGTCGAAAGCGAGATGATCAAGCTCGGGCACCTCACCCGCGAGGAGGTGGACGCATTGCGCGAGCGATCCCTCGCCGCAGTGCGCAAGGCCGCTGAGACCGTTACCGTGCCCCTGCCCGACGGCAAGCGCAAGATCAAGGACGAGCTCTGGCCGGATCCCGGCTTCGTGGACGTGGGCATCCGCGGCGACGCCTCGGAACTGGCGGGCGCGCGCCTCGAGGAGGAGGCGACCTTCGGCGGCGAGCTCAAGGAGGTCAAGTTCATCGACGTCGTCTCGGGTGTCATCGGCAACCGCATGGAGAAGCAGGGCGATGTCGTCGTCATGGGCGAGGACATCCACCGTCTCAACGGCGGCACCAACGGAGCCACCAAGGGCCTGAAGGCGCGCTTCCCGGATCGTATCCTGGGCACGCCGATCAGCGAGAACGCGTTCACCGGACTCGGGCTCGGCGTCGCGCTCGAGGGGCGGTACCGCCCCATCGTCGAGTTCATGTACGCCGATTTCATGTGGGTCGCCGCCGATCAGCTCTTCAACCAGGTCGGCAAGGTGCGTCATATGTTCGGCGGCACGAACCGGGTGCCGTTCGTACTCCGTTCGAAACTCGCCCAGGGATCGGGCTACGGCTCGCAGCACACGATGGACCCGGCGGGCGTCTTCGCCACCAACCCGGGCTTCCGGATCGTCGCCCCTTCGACCCCCTTCGACTACATCGGACTCATGAACGCGGCCCTCGAACTCGAGGATCCCGTGGTCGTGATGGAACACGTCGACCTCTACGCCTCGACGGGCAAGGCGCCCGTCGATGATCTCGACTACCAGATCGAACTCGGCAAGGCGGCGGTCCGGCGCACCGGAGACGACTTGACGGTCATCAGCTACCTCAACATGGTCGCGATCGCCGCCGAGGCCCTCGACCGAACCGGTATCAGCGCAGACCTCATCGACCTGCGCTGGCTCGACCGGGCGAGCCTCGACTGGGACGCCATCGGCGAGAGCGTCCGCAAGACCGGCAACGTGCTGATCGTCGAGCAG
This sequence comes from Leucobacter ruminantium, assembly GCF_017565705.1. GTDB lineage: Bacteria > Actinomycetota > Actinomycetes > Actinomycetales > Microbacteriaceae > Leucobacter > Leucobacter ruminantium. The sequence continues at coordinate 21,943 of NZ_JAGDYL010000009.1, read as the reverse complement.
GGCGCCGTCGGCACATCGTACGGCGGCTGGCTCTCCGACGAGATCCAGCGCCGCTTCTTCGACTACCTCGACCAGCCCGTCGAGCGGGTGCACGGCCGCGAGGCCTCTCCGAGCATCTCGAAGGTGCTCGAGGCCGCGGCGAACGCCGACGTCGACGACGTCGTGGAGGGCCTGACCCGCACAGCCCGAAATGTCGGCATCGAGATCCGGGAGGCATGACCATGGCAACCGTCGTCTACATGCCGGAGGTTCTGGCGAACGTGACCGAAGCCGCCATCTCGACGTGGTCGGTGCAGGAGGGCGACTCCGTCGCCGCGGGTGACACCCTCGCCGAGGTCGAGACCGAGAAGGCCGTCGTCGACTTCGCCTCGGAGCACACGGGCGTGGTCGCGAAGCTGCTCGTAGCGGCCGGCGACAACGTCGCCGTCGGCGCGCCCATCGCCGTGCTGCGCGGTGACGGCGAGAGCGACGCCGACGTGGCGAGCGCGGTCTCGGCGCTCGGCGACGGGAGCGCGACCGCGGTGCCGGCTGCCGAGCCGGCGCCTGCGGAACCCGCACCGGCACCCTCCACGCCCCCCGCTCCCGCCCCCGTCGCGGTTCCGGCCCAGGCTGCGCCTGCCCCGGCCGCTCCCACCTACGCCGCAGCGGACGGCGAGCGCCGCTTCGCGAGCCCGCTCGCCCGGCGCCTCGCCCGAGAGCACGGCCTGGACACCGCAGGTATCGTCGGCAGCGGCCCCTCCGGCCGGATCGTCCGCCGCGACATCGAGCGTGCACTCGCCGAGCGCGCAACGACGCAGGCGCCCGCCCCGGCGTCGGAGCCGACCCCCGCAGCGCCGGCCGGATCCCTCGCGGCGCCCTCCGGGCTCCCCGCCCGCACCTCGGCCGCTCACACCCGCATGCGCAAGACGATCGCGCGTCGCCTCACCGAGAGCAAGACCACGGTCCCGCACTACTACGTGAGCGCGGACTGCCGGGTCGACGCCCTGCTCGCTTTGCGCGCCGAGATCAACGCCGGCCGCGAGACCAGGATCTCGGTCAACGATCTCGTGCTCAAGGCCATCGCGAAGGCGCTCGTCGCCGTCCCCGAGGCCAACGTGATGTGGACCGACGAGGAGATGCTGAGTTTCGAGGACGTCAACCTCGCGGTCGCGATCGCGACGGAGAGCGGCCTCGTGACCCCCGTGATCAGGGGCGCGGCCTCGCTCAGCCTCGACGCCGTGTCGCGCGAGGCGCGCGGCTTCGCCGAGGCGGCCCGCGAGAACCGGATCCGCCCGGAGATGCTCGAGGGGGGCACCTTCACGGTGAGCAACCTCGGTATGTTCGGCGTGCCGGAGTTCTCGGCGATCCTCAACCCGCCGCAGGCGGGGATCCTCGCGGTGGGCGCCGCGATCCGGCAGCCCGTCGCGCAGGGAGACGAGATCGCGATCGCCTCCGTCATGCGGGTGACGCTCTCCGCCGACCATCGCGCGATCGACGGGGCGGTCGCCGCCCGCCTGGTGAAGAAGTTCCAGGAGCTCATCGAGCAGCCGCTCAGCATCCTCGTCTGACGACGAGGACGAGGAGAGGCCCCCGCGGATTCCCGCGGGGGCCTCTCCCGTTCCCCGTCAGGGATTGTGGCGATCGAAGAAGTCGAGGATCACCGGGTACACCTCGTCCGGCACCTCGAGCGTCGGGCTGTGACCCACGCCCTCCATCACGATCAGCTCGGAATCGGGGATCCCGTCGGCCACCTGCTTGGCCCACGCCGGCGGGCGCGCCGTGTCCTCCGTGCCCGAGAGGACGAGCGACGGACAGGTGATCCGCGGCAGCAGGGGCACGGCGTTCTCGCGCAGAATCACGCCCCGCATCGCCGGGTAGAGGTTGCGGTGCACCGCGCCGATCCGGTCCTCCCAGAGCGCGACGGCCGCCTTGCGCTTCGGGTCGGTCGTGTTGCGGCTGGTGGGACCGAACATGATCGCCATGGTCTCTTCGAGGCTGTCGTTGATGAAGCCCTGCTCACCGGCACGGCCGATCCACCCGAGAAACTCCTCGCGCTGCTCGTCGGGCTCGTTGCACGCGGAGGAGCCCGCCATCACGAGCGAGCGGAAGAGTTCGGGCCTGCGCGCGGCGAGCCGCACCGCGACGTCGCCGCCCATGGACTGGGCGATCATGTTGATGTCCCGGAGCCCCAGGTGCTCGATGAGCGCGAACATGTCGTCGGCGTCCTGATCCATCGTGATCGCCTCGACCGTGTCGCGGTCGGTGCGCCCCTGCCCGCGGAACTCGGGCCGCACGACCCGGTACCTCCCTTTCGCCACCTCGACGAAGCCGTCGAACATCCGGGAGTCGAGGAAGAGCGAGTGGAGGCAGAGCACGACCGGCAGGTCCTGCTCGCCCGTGTCGGCCACGTACATCTTGATCCCATTGATCGGGATGAGACTCGTCGTCATGGTGTTCTCCTTCCTGCCGAGCCCTTGCCCGCTCAGAATCCGACCTTCTTGAGGAAGGTGCGCACGGTCTCGTTGTACTCGTACGGGTTCTCGCTCATCGGGTAGTGACCGGTGCCCGCGAGCACCGCGATCTCCGAACCGGGGACGCGGCTCCGGGTGGCCTCGACCTGCGCCTGCGACACCAGCCAGTCGGCGTCGCCGCGGAGCAGGAGCACGGGGTCCGTGATATTGCCCATGATGTCGCGCTGGTCGAAGTTGCCGTAGCCGGTGAGGTCGGCGCACATCACCTCCGGGGGATTGCGGCGGATCTGCCACAGCACCTCGTCGGCCCGGTCTTGCGGCGTGCGATCGCCCGTGAGCGACTCCGCCCAGCCCTCCACGACCTGATGCCCGTCGACCTCGATGACGTCGAGGAACATCTGGGACACGGTCGGGGTGTAATCGGCGCCCTCAGATGAGACGATCGCGGCGTAGGCTCCGGGGCGACGGGCCGCGAGCTCCAGCACCTGGTTGCCGGCGAAGGAGCAGCCGATGATCGCGGGGCGAACGAGGCCGAGCGCCTCCATGAACTTCTCGTTGAACTCGGCGTGCTGCGTGATGCTCGTGAAATGACCGCCGGGATGCGGCAGAGACTTCGCGTGACCGGGCGCGTCGACTGCGATCACGCGGTACTCGTCGGAGAGCCCGTCGAGCACGTGGCGGTACATGAGCGTGTCCTGGCTCGCGGCGTGGAAGCATACGATGACCTTGTCGCCGTCGCCGGCCTCCTCGTAGTAGGTGCGCACGCCGTCGACCATGATGTAGCGGCCCACGGTCTCCTTGCCGGAGGGGCGGGGGCCGGGCGACGGCGCCGGGCGCTGGGCCTCGCCGCGCGTGATCCGCGCCATGGCTTGGGTGAGCACGAGCATCGAGACGAGGTTGCGGAGCACGAGCAGCGCGTCGCCCGTGTAGCGCAGCCGGCCGATCGGCTCGGGCGACTGCGCGAGGTAGAAGTCCTTCTCCCCGCTCGCGATCGCCTCCCACTCGTCGCGGGGCGCGGTGAAGTAGACGGTGGATCCGTGCGGGTGGGCGCCCTCGCCCACCGCGACGATGCGACCGTTGTCGACGTCGAGGGTCGCGATCCCGTCGCCGAAATCGAACTCGAAGCGGGCCTCGATCCAGCGCGCGTTCTTCAGCCATCGCGCGTCCGAATTGAGCTCCTCGGCGAGGGCCTTCCACCACTGGGTGCTGAGCGCTGCGGTCATCGATCCAACCTTCCCTTCGGCCGTCCCTCTCGTGCGGGGACGGGTCTGCGACCGCGCCCGTTCGCCGGTGCGCCGATGCACCGGGGCGTGATCGTCGTATACACCGCGGAAGTCCGGGGCGCACTGCGCGCAGCGCGTCATCGCTCCCTTCTCAACGCTGAGAAGCGACGCCGGTCCGTCACACGGTCTATCGGCAGTCTGCCCCGCTCGCACCTTCAAAGTCAAGAAATTGGATTCATTTACGGCTTTCTATACGGATTCACCCCAGTATTTCGAGTCGCGAGGGCGCACATAGGAGACAATTCTTCTAATTGGCTACTTCTGATTGATCCGACGTCGACGCCTTCTCATCATCGCTGCGCGACGAAGGGGCCCTACTGGTTCGAGAAGGCCGCGTCGAACGAGGCCTCCGGCCGCTTCCACAGCAGGGCGCGGATGCGCTCGACCGCCTCGGCAGCGCCGTGCAGGCGGTCCATGCCCGCGTCCTCCCACTCGATCGAGATGGGGCCGGTGTAGCCGATCGAGTTCAGCGCCCGGAAACCGTCCTCCCAGTGAGTGTCGCCGTGTCCGGTCGACACGAAATCCCAGCCGCGGCGCGGGTCGCCCCACGGCAGGTGCGAGCCCAGGATGCCCGCGCGCCCGGTGGAGGGCCGCAGCCTGGTGTCCTTGCAGTCGACGTGGCAGATGCGGTCGGCGAAGTCGACGATGAATCCGATCGGGTCGATCCCCTGCCACACGAGGTGGCTCGGATCCCAGTTGAGGCCGAAGGCGTGCCGGTGATCGACGGCCTCGAGCGCGCGCACGGTCGTCCAGTAGTCGTACGCGATCTCGGAAGGATGCACCTCGTGGGCGTAGCGCACACCCTCGGCGTCGAACACGTCGAGGATCGGGTTCCACCGCCGCGCGAAGTCCTCGTAGCCGTCGTCGATGACCGACTGCGGCACGGGCGGGAACATCGCGACGTAGGGCCAGATCTTCGAGCCGGTGAAGCCGGTCACGACGTCGGCGCCGAGCTTGCGGGCGACGCGGGCCGCGCGCTGCATGTCCTCGGCCGCGCGCCGACGCACGCCCTCGGGCTCCCCGTCGCCCCACACGTAGGGACGCACGATGGCCTGATGCCGGAAGTCGATGGGATCGTCGCAGACCGCCTGCCCCGCCAGGTGGTTCGAGATCGCCCAGACCCGCAGCCCGTGGCGCTCGAGGATCTCGAGGCGCGAGCGCAGGTAGGCGTCGTCCTCGTCGGCGCGAGCGAGGTCGAGGTGGTCGCCCGACGCCGCGATCTCGAGGCCGTCGTAGCCCCACTCGGCGGCGAGCCGCGCCACCTCCTCGAACGGCAGATCGGCCCACTGGCCGGTGAACAGGGTGACGGGATGGGATGCCTCGTGGGTCATGGTCGGCGGCTCCTTCGCTGCTGCAGATCGGTGAGGAAGTCGTGGGTGATGCGGGCCAGCTCGTCCTGACTCTCGGACAGGGGCCGCCAGATCGATGCGGCGGTCGCGATCGTGTCGTTGTCCCCGGTGAAGCTCTCGAGGGTGAGCGGGCCGGCGTAGCCCGCGTCGTCGAGCGCGTCGAGGATGCCGGGCCAGTCGGTGTGGTCGGGCCCTGCGGGGCCGCGGTCGTTGCCGCACACCTGCATCACGGCGATGCGGGAGCCCGCGGCTCGGATGGCTGCGGCGGGGCAGCGCTCCTCGATGTTGAGATGGTAGCTGTCGAGCGCGAGGCCGAGGCCCGGGCCCAGCAGGGGGTCGAGGGCGTCGAGTGCCTGCTCCACGGTGTTGATGAGGCTCGTCTCGTAGCGGTTGAGGGGCTCGATGGCGAGCGTCACGCCGCGCTCGGCGGCATAGTCCGAGAGAGGGGCGAGGGATCCGCGCAGTGCCCGCACGGCGTCCGCGCGCTCCGCGGCCGTCATGCGCCACACCCGCCCGGTGCGGGCCGTGAACGGACCTGCGACGGTGGGCGATCCGACCGCCACTGCAACGTCGACGCAGTGCCGCAGGTAGGCCTGCGTGCCGGCGCGGGTCGAGGGATCGAGGAGGTCGCGCCCCTCCCCCATCGCACCGACCACCCGGGCGCCCATGCCGAGTTCGGCGAGCCGCTCGGCGGCGAGCGCGGGCGTCCAGTCGCCCGGCGTCTCGACGGGCAGCTCGAGCAGCGAGTATCCGATGCGCCGCGCCCGCTCCGCGATCGCGAGCAGGCCCGCGTCGTCGAGCGGCGACGCCCACACCCACGTGTTCACTCCGAGCTCTCGCTGCATGCTGCCCCCTCACCGGGTTCATCGCTCATTCGTCGTGCCCGCGGGAGCGAAGCTCTCGGAGACGCATCAAGGTTCGCGTGCACGTCGCGTGAAACGAAACGCGCCAGCGTTTCGTAGCGACGTGAACCGCGGCACACGGCCGCGTGAACAAACACGCGGGGATCCCTTGCCCTAGTCTCCGAGAGATTCGTTCCCGCGGGAACCCCGGCGCTTGCGACGCGCCGGGGTTCCCTGCCCAAGTCTCCGCGGCCTCCGCCCCACCGGGCAGACCTACTACGGGATGACCCGATCCTGCCAGAGCTTCGGGTAGCCCGGAAGGTCCTCGCCGCCGAACTTGGCGTAGTGGCCGTCGGGCATGCCCTCGTTCGCCTCGAGGTAGCCGTCGAGCTCCTCGGCGGTGATGGGGCTCTGCGGGAGCACCCACTCCTGCGGCACCTGCTCGCCGGCGAAGATCTTCTGCATCGCGAGCAGCGGCGTGCGCCACTGGAAGTTCGAGTAGACGGGGGCGAGGCCGGTGAGGCCCGTGTCCTTCCACTTGCGCAGGAAGCTCATCTCGTCCTCACCGGTCATGACCGGGTAGTCCTTGTCAGCGTCCTCGAAGGCCTCGATCGCTGCGACGGCACCGTCGCCGGCGTCCATCCAGACGCCCTGCACATCGCCCTTCGCGAGCTCGTCGGAGATGATCTTCTTGATCTCGGCGGGGTCGGCGCCGGTGAAGTAGTCGACCGCCTCGATGCCGTTCTCCTCGAAGATCTTCTCGGCGGCGGCCCAGCGCTGCTCGAGCACGTCGACGCCGGGCAGGATGCGCAGCGCGACGACCTTGTCGCCTTCCTTCAGGTTGTCGCTGAGGAACTCTGCGGTGTCGATGCCCCAGGCGAAGCCGCCGATGGGGTGGATGAAGGTGACGGCGCAGTCGGTCTGCACGCCGCGGTCGAAGACGACGACGGGCTTCCCGGTCTCGCAGGCGCGCTCGACGGCCGGGGTGAGCGCGGCGGTCGAGTTCGGCGAGATGATGAAGCCGTCGCAGTCGCCCTCGGAGATGAAGTAGTCGATGTCGGCGATTTGGGTGTCGTCGCTGTCCTTCGCGTCGCGGGTCTCCATCTCGGAGAAGACGCCCGCCTCCTGCAGCACCTTGAACTGCTCGTTCATGGTGATCCAGCCGGTCTGGCGCCAGGGGTTCGAGATCGAGGCGTTGGCGAAGCAGAGCTTCTTCGGGCCGGACGAGGCGAACTCGGCGGTGTCGCGCAGCTCGGCGTTGATGGTCTGCAGGTAGGGCTGCTCCTCGGGGCCCTCGGGCACGACGGAGCGCTCGGCGTCCTGCTTGTCGTAGAGCTCCTGATCGAACCAGTCGGTCGCGGTCTCCTCCGCGCCGTCCTTCGGGGCCTCGACCGACGGATCGGTCGTGCACCCCGCCAGCAGGATCAGCGACGCCGCGCCGACGAGGCCCGCCGTGACTCTCAGCGATCGTTTCATGATCGATTCTCCTTCGTATCGTCGCCCCGCGCGGCGGCGATGCCGGCGGGATCGGGTGACGGGGTGCTCCCCGTCGCTGATGACCCGGGGGATCCGGGTGGTGCGGTGACCGCTGCGGGGGCGCGCCGGCGGCTGCGGAAGACGGCGCCGGAGTAGGCGACCGCGGCGATGATGATGGCGCCCTGGATCGCGTCGCGCATCGTCGACGGGATCGAGGTGAAGTTGAGCAGGGTGAACAGGGTCTCGAGCGCGAAGGCGCCCGCGAGCGCGCCCCACACCGTGCCGCGGCCGCCACCGAGCACCACTCCGCCGAGCACGACCGCCGTGATGGCGATGAACTCGTAGCCCCTCCCGACCGAGGGGTGCACGCCCGCGTAGCCGACGAGCAGCACGCCTGCGGTGGTCGCGCTGAGCGAGGAGATCACGAAGGCGGTCGTCTTGGTGCTCCACACCGAGGCGCCGGCGAAGGCGCCCGCCGCGGGGTTGTCGCCGATCGCGATGAGGCTGCGGCCGAAGGGCCTGCGGGTGAGCCACACGGCCAGCGCGACGACCGCGGCGAGCACGAGCACGCTCCACGGCAGCAGGCCGATGACCGGCAGCCCCGTGATGCCCCCGCGGCCGATCTGCCGGAACGAGTCGGCGGGGTTGCCCGTGGCGGCGCCTCCCGTGAGCCACATGACGCCGCCGTAGAGCACGAGCATCATGCCGAGCGTCACGATGAACGACGGCACGCGGAGCAGGGTCGTGACGAGGCCGTTCACGATGCCGACGACGACGCCGATGCCGATGCCGATGAGGAGCAGCAGCACCGGCAGGGTCTTCGCGTCGTCCTGCCCGATGAGGGTGCCGGCGAGCACGACCTGAGTGGTGACGAGGGACCCCTGCGAGAGGTCGAACTCGCCGCTCACGATGACGAAGTACTGCCCGATCGCGACGATCGCGATCGGCGCGACCCGTTGGATGTAGCGGACGAGCTGACCCGGTTCCGCGAAGGAGGGGTTGAGCACGGCGACGGCGACGAGGAGCACCACCAGCAGCAGGTAGACCGCTCCGCGCGGGCTGACGAGGCGGCGGCCGAGGCTCGCGAGGCGCCCGGCCCCGGCGGTCGTCGATGCGGCGCTCATCGGATGCTCCCTTCGCTCGCGGTCGGCGCGGTGACGGCGGCTCCGCTCGGCGCCGCGTCCCCCGTTCGGGTGAAGCGCTCGCGGCGCGCCACCGTGCGCCGGCGCGAGTAGACGGCGACCGCGATGATGATCACCACGCCGCGCACCACGTCCTTGAGGAACGGGTTGACCTGGGCGACGCTCATCAGGTTGTCGAGCACCGCGAAGATCGCGACGCCCCCGATGGTGCCCCAGATCGAGCCGCGGCCGCCGGCGAGCAGCGTCCCGCCGAGCACCACGGCGGCGATCGACAGCAGGTCGTAGCCGCCCTGCGAGCCGACGGTGGGGCTGCCGAGCCCGAGACGGCTCGCGAGGAGCAGACCCGCGAGGCCCGCGAACACCGAGCAGAGCACGTGCGCGACGATGAGCGGCCGCCGCGTGCGCACGCCGGAGAGGCGCGCCACCTCGGCATTGCCGCCGACGGCGAACAGGTGGTGGCCGAAGCTGCTGCGGGCGAGCAGCAGGGCGACGATCCCGGCGCAGGCGAGCATCACGATGGTCGAGATCGGCACGGGACCGATGCCCGTGGCGCCGAACAACTGGAACGCCCACGGCGCCTCTCCGGCCGTGCCCTGGTAGTTCGTGTCGAGGTAGCCCTTGAGCATGAGCCCCACGCCGAGCGTCGTGACGAAGCCGTGCACGCGGAGGTAGGTGACGATCAGGCCGTTCGCGAGGCCGACGAGCGCCGCGACGGCGAGGGCGAGCAGCACGCCGGGCACGATCATCCCGGTGCTGCCGTTCATGGTCTGAGCGGCGACGAGGCTCGTGAGGCTGACGACGTAGGGCACGGAGAGGTCGAGGGATCCGCCGAGCACCACGAGCGTCTGGCCGATGGCGACGAAGCCCAGAACGCTCATGCCGGTGAGGATGTCGCGGATGCTGCCCGGGCTGAACAGGTTGCGGCCGAGCGTGGCGACGAGCACCGCGCTCACGACGAGCACCGCGACGAGCGCGATGGCGACGATCGCGGTCGTGTCGAGGCGTCGCAGGCGCGCCGAGAGCGAGTTCATCGCGCGCCTCCGTTCCGGTCCGCGGCGGGTCGGACGGTCGGCGCCGATCCCTCGCCCTCCTCCGCTCCGGTCGCGAGGGCCAGCACGGCCTCCTCGCTCGCTCCCGCGGACAGTTCGCCCGCGAGCCGACCGTCGCGCATCACGAGAATCCGGTCGGCCATGCCGATCACCTCCGGGAGTTCGCTCGACACCAGCAGGATCGCCACGCCCTGCGCGGCGAGGGATCGGATCAGGCGGTAGACCGCGATCTTCGCGCCCACGTCGATGCCGCGCGTCGGCTCGTCGAGGAGCACGACCCGCGGCCCGGTCGCGAGCCACTTCGCGAGCACCACCTTCTGCTGGTTGCCGCCGGACAGCGCCTGCACTTCCTGCCCGAGGCCCTGGCTCACGAGTTCGAGTGAGGTGAAGACGCCGGGGATCTCGGCGCGCTTGGCCCTCGTACGCCCGGGGAATACGCTGCGGATGGCGAGCAGCGCGTTGTCGAGGATCGACTGGTTCAGGGCGAGGCCCGTGCGCTTGCGATCCTCGGTGACGAGGGCGATCCCCCGCCGCACCGCCTGCCGCGGCCGCGCGATGCGCACTGCGGAGCCGCCGACGCGCAGCTCGCCGCGGGTGAAGGGCGCGGCGCCGAAGATGGCTTCGACGAGTTCCGTGCGGCCCGATCCCTGGAGGCCCGAGAGCCCCACCACCTCGCCGGCGCGCAGCTCGAGGTCGATCCCGTCGAGCTGCGTGTTGCCGCCGCCGCGCACCTCGACGAGCGCTGCGCCGCGTTCGGTGCCGGGCTCGGGATCGGGGAAGAACGCGCTGATCGGGCGCCCCACCATACGACGCACGAGCGTGGCCTGGTCGAGCTCCGCAGCCGGACCGGTCGAAACGAGGGAGCCGTCCTTCATGACGGTGATCGTGTCGCAGAGGTCGAAGATCTCCTTCAGGCGGTGGGAGACGTAGAGGATAGCGACGCCCCGGTCGCGCAGGCGGCGGATCACGCGGTACAGGATCGAGACCTCGTGGTCGGCGAGGGCGGCCGTGGGCTCGTCCATCGAGATCACCCGGGCGTCGACGGAGAGGGCCTTCACGATCTCGACGATCTGCTGCTCGGCGACCGTCAGGCCGCCCACGGCGGCGTCGGGCGAGATGCCCGCGATGCCGAGGTCGTCGAGCAGGGCAGCCGTGTCGCGGCGCATCGCGGCGACGTCGACGAAGCCGCGGCGGCGCGGCTCGCGGCCGAGGAACACGTTCTGGGCGACCGTGCGGTCCGGCAGCAGGTTGAACTCCTGGAACACGGTCGCGACACCCGCGGCCGCCGCCTCGACCGGGTGGCCGAAGTCGACGCTCGCGCCGTCGAACCGCACGTCGCCGCCGTCGCGCCGGTGCACGCCCGCGATGATCTTCATGAGCGTCGACTTGCCCGCACCGTTCTCGCCGACGAGGCCGTGCACCGTGCCGGGAACGAGCTCGAGCGAGACGCCGTGCAGCACCTCGACGCCGAAGAACTGCTTGCGCACATCGGAGACGGAGAGTACCGGCGCCGCGGTCGCGACGGCGGTCGAAGCCTTCGGTGTCGGCGGGAGATCCGGGGCGATCGCGCTCATTCCGCGCTCACCTCCACCCAGGTGCCGGCGCTGGCAGATGCGAGCACGGCGTCGGTGATGACGGCCGCGCGGGCCCCGTCGGCGAAGGTCGGCAGTCCGGCGGGCGTCTCGCCGGCCGCGGCGGCGTAGGCGTCGGCGACGAAGGCGTTGAACGCGTCCTGGTAGCCCTGCGGATGCCCGGCGGGCAGCGGTGACAGCCGCGCAGCGTCGGCACCGAGCGTGTCCGGATCGCGACGCAGCAGGAGCGAGTGGCCCCGCCTGCCGACCCAGAGCCGTTCCGGGTCCTCCTGCTCGAAGCGCAGGCTCTCGCGCGAGCCCGCGATCTCGAGGGTCAGGCCGTTCTTCCGGCCCGGGGCGACCTGCGAGACGAGGAGGGTGCCGATGCCGCCGCCCGCGAGCTCGACGGCGAGCGCCGCCGTGTCCTCCGTCGTGACCGCCCGGCCCCCGCGCTCGGGGTGCACCGTGCGGGTGACGGCCGCGAGCCGCGCGATCCGATCGCCGCTCACGAACTCGAGCAGATCGACGAGGTGGGAGCCGATGTCGGCGAAGGCGCGGGACGGTCCGCCGCTCTCGGAGCTCACGCGCCAGTCGTCGTCGCCCGGGTCGAGCAACCAGTCCTGGAGGTAGTGGCCCGAGATCGTGAGAACGGCTCCCGCCTCCCCCTCGGCGATGCGGGCGCGGGCCTCGCGGACCATCGGATGGTAGCGGTAGACGAACGGCACGGCGCCGGGACGGCCGGCCCGCTCCGCCTCGGCGGCCAGCTCCCGCGCCTCGGCGGCGCTCGTGGCGAGCGGCTTCTCGCAGATCACGTGCGCGCCGGCTCGCAGTGCCGCCCGCGCGTAGTCGACGTGGGTGGGGTTCGGCGTGCAGACGTGCACGACGTCGAGCCCCGAGGCGATGAGCTCATCGGCGGTCGTCGCGCTCGCGTAGCCGAGCTCGGCCGCGGCCCGGGAGGCCGTCTCCGGCGACGAGGAGGCGAGGGCGGCGAGATCGGCTCGGGCGACTCGCGCCGCGGCCGTATGCGTGCGCGCCATGAAACCGGCGCCGAGCATGCCGATGCGCGGCGACCTGGGTGACAGCACTGTCGGTGTGGGCATATGCCCATCATGCAACTTCGAGAACTACTTTTGTCAAGCATCTTTCATAAGTAACCAAACCGTTATCGACTTGAGGCTGTGCTTAACTGAAAGCGTGTTGCCGATCCCCCCACAGACCGGGCCCCTCGTCTCGACCGCGGGCGGCCTGCTACAACTGCTGCGCGACGGTCGGCCGCGCACGCGCGCCGAACTCGCCCAGCTCACGGGCCTCTCGCGCCCCACGATCACGCAGCGCATCGACCAGCTGCTCGAACTCGGTCTCGTCGCACCGGTGCACGACGCGGCCTCGACGGGAGGTCGCCCCTCCTCGCAGATCGCGTTCCACCCCCGAGCCGGCGTCGTGCTGGCGGCCGACCTCGGCGCGCTGCACGCCCGCGTCGCCGTCACCGACCTCGACGGAGAACTGCTCGCCGAGGCATCGGAGCCGCGCGAGATCGCCGAAGGCCCCGAGGCCGCCATCGCCTGGCTGCTCCGCTCCGCGGCGGAGCTGCTGCCGAGCATCGGCTACACGGCGCAGCAGGTCACCGGCGTCGGTATCGGCGTGCCCGGACCGGTCGAGTTCTCGACGGGCCGCCCGATCAACCCGCCCATCATGCCAGGGTGGGATCGCTTCGACATCCCGGCCGCGATCAGGGCCGAGATCGACGCCCCCGTGCTCGTGGACAACGACGTGAACATCATGGCCCTCGGCGAGCAGAGCAGCGCTTGGCCCGGCGTGACCGACCTCATCTTCGTGAAGGTCGCGAGCGGCATCGGTGCAGGCGTGATCTCGGGGGGATCCCTGCGCCGCGGAGCCAACGGCGCAGCCGGCGACATCGGCCACGTCGCGCTCGCGCGAGCCGCCGACGTCCCCTGCCCCTGCGGCAACCGCGGCTGCCTCGAGGCCGCCGCATCGGGACGCGCCCTCGCCCGCGCGCTCAGCGTGCCCGAGCGCCCGCTCGCCCGCCCGAGCGACGTCGTCGCGCTCGCGAAGAGCGGCGACGTCGCCGCTATCCAGGCCATCCGGCAGGCCGGCCGCGACATCGGCGAGGTGCTGACCGCGTGCGTCAGCCTCATGAACCCGTCCACCATCGTCATCGGAGGCACGATGGCGCAGGCAGCCGAGCACCTCGTCGCCGGCGTGCGCGAGGTCGTCTACGCCCGCTCGATCCCGCTCTCGACCGAGCACCTCACCATCGCGCCGTCTCGGGCCGCCGGCAACGCCGCGATCTTCGGCGCCGCGCAGTTGGCGATCGACGCCGCGCTCTCGCCCGACCGCATCGCCGCGGCGCTGGGCGGCTGAGGGCTCGGGCGCGGCGAGCCCTCGACCTACGCGGAGGCCGCGCTGAGGCGCTCGAGCTCCTCGGCTGTCAGCTCGAGCTCGAGCGATGCCAGGAGTGCCGGGAGCTGCTCGAGGTTGCGGGCGCTCGCAATGGGGGCGGCGACCGTCGGCTGGGAACGCAGCCACGCCAGCGACACGGTCGCGAGTTCGGCGCCGTGCGCGGCGGCGACCTCGTCGAGCGCGGCGAGCACCGCGCGACCGCGGTCGTTCAGGTACTCGGCGGCCTGGCCGGCCCGCGGGCTCGCGCCCTCCGCCGAAACGTCGCCCGCGTCGCGGTACTTGCCCGCGAGGAAACCCTTGGCGAGCGAGAAGTACGGGAAGACCGCGAGCCCGGCCCCCTCGGCCGCGTCGCGGAGGCCGTTGGTCTCGAAGTCGCGCTCGACGAGGTTGTAGTGCGGCTGCAGGGCGACAGGCAGGTGGTAGCCGCCCTCGCGGGAGATGCGCAGCCACTCCTCGACGCGCTCGGCCGTGTAATTCGAGACGCCGATGGCGCGCACCTTGCCGGCGTCCACGAGACCCGAGAAGGCGGCGACGGTCTCCTCGAGAGGGGTCTCGGGGTCGTCGAAGTGCGCGTAGTAGAGGTCGATGCGGTCGGTCTGCAGTCGCTGCAGCGAGGCATCGGCTGCGGCACGCACGTTGTCGCCCGCGAGCCCGGAGAACTGCGGGTGCGTCGACACCTTCGTCGCCAGCACGACGTCGTCGCGGTTGCCGCGCGCGGCGAACCACTCGCCGATCACGGTCTCCGACTCGCCGCCTCCGTTGCCCGGCACCCAGTGCGAGTAGCCGTCGGCCGTGTCGACGAAGTCGCCTCCGCCCGCGAGGAAGGCGTCGAGCACCTCGAACGAGGCGTCGCGGTCGGCGGTCCAGCCGAACACATTGCCTCCGAGGGCGAGCGGTGCGATCTCGAGATCCGAGCTTCCGATGGTGGTGCGCGCGATAGTCATGCCTTCGACGCTATCAACATCGGGCCCCGCGGTTCCAGGCCCCCGCAACCAGGCGCAACGCGCGAGCTCATGCGCGAGCTGACCCCGTATGCACGAGCTGACACCTTTATGCACGTGAATACGGGGTCAGCTCGTGCACACGGGGTCAGGTCGCGGGGAGGTCGGGCCGCGCGACCGGAATGAGAGGAAGACGGGAGAAGGAAAGGTGCGACCAGGCGGGGATCCCTCGCCTCACCTCAGCCGAGCAGTTCGCGCCCCCGCGCCACGTAGCCCTCCATCTCGTCGTCGGGCACCATGCTGCCGCCCGTCACCCACGCGATGTGCGTCGCGCGGGCGAAGCGCTCGGCAGTGATCCCTCGCCGCTCCAGATACTCGGAATACGCCGCCACCCGCTCCGGGCCGACCACGCCCGCCATCGCCGACGGTTCGGCGCGCAGCCCCTCGGTCGCGTCGAGCAGCGCGAGGAGCCGGTACAGGGTGTCGTCGTCGACCGTGACGTATCCGTCGATGAGGCGCTGCATCGCCTTGCCGACGAAGCCCGAGGGACGGCCGACGGCGAGCCCGTCGGCCGCGGTCACGTTGTCGATGCCGAAATCGTTCACCGCGACGCCGTCGTGCAGGCCCGTGGCGACGCCGAGCAGCATGCTCGGGCTGTGGGTGGGCTCGGCGAAGATCGGGTGCACGTGGTCGCCGAACTCGGTGCGCAGGCCGAATGCGACGCCCCCGGGCCCGCCGCCCACGCCGCACGGCAGGTGCACGAAGAGCGGGTGCTCCTCGTCGACCGCCACGTCGAAGGCGCGCAGCTGCCCCGTGAGGCGGCGCGCGGCGACGGCGTACCCGAGGAAGAGGCTGGTCGAGTTCTCGTCGTCGACGAAGTAGCAGTCGGGGTCGGCGTCCGCGAGTTCGCGGCCCTGCCGCACCGCCTCCGAGAAGTCGGAGTCGTACTCGACGACCGTGACGCCGTGCGAGCGCAGCAGGTCCTTCTTCCACGCGCGCGCGTCGGCAGACATGTGCACCGTCACCCGGAAGCCGAGCCTCGCGCTGATGATGCCGATCGAGAGCCCGAGGTTGCCCGTCGAGCCGACCGCGATGGCGTGACGGCTGAAGAACTCGGTGAACTCCGGGCCGGCGATCCTCGCATAGTCGTCGTCGAGGCTCAGCATGCCCGCCTCGATCGCGAGCCGCTCGGCGTGCTGCAGCACCTCGTAGATGCCGCCGCGGGCCTTGATCGAACCGGAGATCGGCAGCTCGCTGTCGAGCTTCAGCCAGAGGGATCCCGGCAGTTCGCGGCCCGCCCGCTCAGCGAGTGCGGCGTGCAGCTTCGGCGCTCCCACGAGCGGCGACTCGAGGATGCCCTGCGTCGCCCCCGTCTCGGGGAACACCTCCCGGAAGTAGGAGGCGAAGCGCCGCAGCCGCGCGGCCGCGTCGTCGATGTCGGCGCGGGTCAGTCCGACATCCGCGATCGCTTCGGCGGTGGGGGCCGTGTGCGGCGAGAACCACTCGGTCTCCCGCAGACCGACCAGGTCCGAGATCACGGGGAGCCGGCGCTCCCACTCCTCGAGGGTCGCGCCGTGAATCGTTGCGGTACTCATGCCTCCACCGTAACGCGGACGCACGTACCCCACGAGGGCGCGGTTCGGCCGACCGATGAGGGGGAGGGAT
This sequence comes from Leucobacter ruminantium, assembly GCF_017565705.1. Lineage (GTDB taxonomy): Bacteria > Actinomycetota > Actinomycetes > Actinomycetales > Microbacteriaceae > Leucobacter > Leucobacter ruminantium. The sequence continues at coordinate 5,754 of NZ_JAGDYL010000009.1, read as the reverse complement.
CCCTCACCGCCGCGCGGCTCAACCGGCGGGAGGGCGGCGATGCACGAAGCGCGGCACCCAGCGCAGCATGCCGAGCGCGCCGATCAGACCGATCGCGCCGATCGCGCCGGTCGCCACGCCCAGCGTCGAGACCGCGGCGATACCCGAGAAGATGACGGGCGCGGCGGCTCCCCCGGCGTCGGTCAGCGTGCGCCACGACCCGAGGAACGCCGCGGGATCGCCCTTCGGCGCTACGTCGGCGCCGAAGGTGAGCAGGATGCCGCTCGACAGCCCGTTGCCCACGCCGATCACGGCGGCGAACATGGCGAACCACATCGCGGCCTCCGGCGCATCGTGCGTGAACGCGAGCGCGATGAAGCCTGAGCTCATCAGCAGCATCGCCGGGAGCACGGCCCAGAGCCTGCCGAAACGGTCCATCACCTGGCCGCCCGCGTAGAACAGCGCGAAGTCGATGGCGCCCGAGATGCCCACCACCAGGGAGATGGTCTGCGCATCGAGCCCGAGGGAGACGCCCCAGATCGGCAGCACGACGAGCCTGGCCGAGCGCACGGCCGACAGCGAGGCCGCCGCGAGGCCGAGACGCGCCAGAACCCCGCGGTGCTCGACCATCGTACGGAAGACCCCCGGTCGCCGCCCCGCGCCGGGCACCGCGATTCCGCTCGTCACCGGCTCACCGGTGTCGGCGGCGCCATCGGCCCGCTCCGCCCGGTTCGCGGGGTGGGCGGATCCCTCGCGGAAGCCCGCGGATCCCTCGCCCGAGCCGGCCTGCAGCCGCGCCTCCGGGTCGGGACCGAAGCCGACGAGCAGCACGCACGCGACCAGACACGCCGCGAAGCACCACGCCGCCGAGGCCTCCACGCCGGTGAGCCCGAGCAGCAGGGCCCCGAGGAACGGGCCGGCGAAGAGACCGAACCTGAACGATCCGCCGAGCAGCGAGAGCGCTCGGGCGCGGTAGAAGAGCGGCACGCGCGTGGTCATGAAGGCGTGGCGGGCGAGAGCGAACGCGGCCGCGCAGAGCCCGACCACGAAGACCGCGACGGAGAGCACCCCCACGCTCGGCGCGAAGGCGATGCCCGCAGCGCCGAGCATCGCGATGATGCCGGCCGCGACCATGGTGACGCGCTCCCCCAGCCGCGCCACGAGGTAGCCGGCGGGAATGTTGCCGCACAGCTGGCCGATGACGAGCGTCGACGCGACGAGCCCGGAGAGCGCGAGGTCGGCGCCGAGCTTCGCCGCCATGATCGGGATGAGAGGGATCACGGCACCCTCGCCGAGCGCGAAGAACGTGGTCGGCCCGTAGATCATCGGAGCGAAGCGCAGCAGTACGCTTCTCGCCGAGTCTGTCATGGAACCTCCGACTCCACTGTACTGCGGAGCCGAGGGCCGGGGTTCAGGGCCGGGGGTCGGGGCGGGCCGCGGGCCGCGGTTCTGGTCTGGACCGCGGCTCAGGCCGGGGTTCGCAACTCGGGCGCACGTTCTGGCGGGATTCTCCCCACCTGAGCCGTGATCCCGCTCCTGAGCTGCGATGGCCTCATGCCCGCCCTTCCGAGCGCCGATAATGGGAACCAGCCGGAAGGGGAGCGAGATGGTCGCACGGGAACAGCAGGAGTACTGGTTCGAGACCGACCCGCTCGAGGGCGCCGGGCGCAGCCGCAACCCCCTCGCGAAACTGGGCTCGGTGCTGCCGGGGCGGCAGCTGACGGGCGCGCAGCACGACGCGCTCGCCGAGTTCGCGAAGGCGAACGGGCTCCTCTACTCCTCGTGGTCCGAAGTGCGCAACCGGATCGTGCCCATGCCGAGCCTCGTGCTCGACGGGACCTGCGAGACGATCGTCATGGACGGCGACCCCGACACCGACCCCGCGGCGGGCGCGCCGCACATCGAGGTCGGCAACCACGGCTGGCGCTACTGGAAGGCGGAGGGGGACGGTTCGCCGTCGCGTCGCGGCTACATCGCGATCCGTCACTGCCTCGACCTGCCCCGCATGTACCTCGCCGCGCGCGGCCCCGGCGCCGCGACGGTGCTGGCGGCGGCCTCGACCGTCGTGAACGTGGCCGGATTCTTCGACTTCGAGCGTTCGGAACCGGATGTCACCCCGGTCGACAGTTTCCGCAAGCGCGCCACCCGGCTGGAACTGCCGCCGTCGCTCGGCTTCACCGCCTACGTCGATGCGAAATGGTCGACGACCAGCAGGGCGAAGGCGGATCTGAAAGCGGAGTTCGGGCGCAAGGCCGGGGCCGAGGCCAAGCGCAGAGCGAAGCTCGAACCCGAGCTCGATGCGGCGCGCGCGGCCACGGCCGAGGCGCTCATCGACGGCCCCGCCGCGTCCCTGCTCTCCGAGCTCGCAGAATCCTTCGACATCGAGGTCGAGCGCGACTGGATCTACGCCTACAGCTCCTTCGGCGAGCTGTCGACGCTCGACCCCGAGATCTGGGCGTGGGCGTTCGGATCGGCGTCGCGCCTCATCGACGTGCTCGCCGCGTGGGGCCTCGACGCATCCGGAACCCGGGATCGCGCCTGGTACACCTCCGAGAGCATCGAACGCCCCAGCAAAGTAGACGGCGAGCTGCGCGCGCTCATGCCGAAGCAGGGCGGCGCGGTCAGGAAGTTCCTGTTCGGCGGCGAGGGCGGCTGAACCCGTCGGGTCCCTCTCCCTGAACTCGCCGGCGCCCTGCCACATGTGCGGGTTGCCGCGTCCCTGCGCTCACCCGCGGTCGTCCCCTCACTGCTCCGGTGATTCGCGGGTCAAGGAGATATCCGAGACCTGTCCGTCGACGTACTCGAAGCGCACGAACACCCGGTTCGGGGCGTCCTCCGCGGTCCAGAACCGATCAGCGTGGGCGTTCGACCACTCGGGAGTCCCGAAGCGCTCGAGGATCTGCTCCCGCGTCGTATCGGGGCCGACGCCGTCGATGAGGCCTTCCGGCCGCGCGTACGCCCCGCGCTCATCGCTGCCCCTGACCCAGATCCTGACGTCTTCGAGGACACCGTCCTCGAAGATCAGCTCCGCGTGCTTCCGCTCGGCGACGTAATAGGTCCGGGTGACCGCGCCGACCGGGTACTGGCTGCGCTCGAACGGCGGCCCGAAGAGCGCGAGGGCCGCCTGCGCCTCGGCGTCGTCGGCGCCGTGCCCGAGCGCCGCGATCAGTGTCGGCAGTTCGCCCGTCACGACCGCCTCCGCCCGCGGCGCCATCGCGCTGCGCCGCGCCCGCTCCTCTGCCGCGGCTTCGGCGGCCTCGATCCCGGCGGTCCGCGCGCGCTCTTCGAGCCGCTTCTTGAACTCGTAGCGATAGGTGCTGGGGCCATCGGTTTGCGGCTCCGGGAAGTCGTCGTACGCGTCGGCCGCCACCTCGAATCCGAGCGCCCGGCACTCCCGCGCGAGCGGCGCGATCAGCTCGTCCTCGTACTCGCCGAACGCGAGGCACATGGCATCGGTCAGCGTGCGCCCCCGCACGGCGTCGAACCACTCCGAGGGCTCGAGCAGGGCGAGCGGCGCCGCATCGGTCGGAGTGCCCTCTGGGCCGTGCCAGTAGCCGAGCGCCACGCCATCGTCGCTCTCCAGCACCCAGGTCGCCAGTTCGGTGGTGGCCCGGGTCGCTTCGGCCTCGATCCGATCCCGCTCGACGCCCGACTCGGCCGCGCGGGCTTCGGATCTCACCACCTCGCTCGGCAGCTCGGCCTCGGCGAGGAAGCGCACGCCGAAGCGATCCCACGGGGCGGTCTCGCCGGCCGCCGCGCGTGCTCTCCACCGCAGCAGGTCCTCCGGGAGTTCGGAGGGGGCGGGAGGCGCGGTGGGGGCGGGAACGGGATCCGGCGCGGGATCGGGCTCCTCGGCGCCTTCGCCGGAATCCTCTTGACGCAGGGCGGCGTATCGGGCGTCCCGATACCTGCCCGGCCCCTCGATCGCGGGGTTCCGCAGCTCGGCGATCGCCTCCCCTGTGACCAGGGACGCCGCGAGCCCGGCGTCCGTCTCCGCCGCGAGTCCGCGGGCGCGCGCGACCAGAGCTGCGAAGTTTCCGTCCTCGTACTCGGCGGCCTCCGCGCACAGCGCCTCGGTGAGCGTGCGTCCCGCCAGCATCATGTACTGGCCCTCGGTGTCGAGCGATACGAGCGCCGGCCCGGATGCGGCTCCGCCGTCGGCTTGCTCCTCGGCGGCGGCGGACGGATCCGCCGGGCCGTTCCAGTAGCCGTACGCCCTCTCCCCATCTTCCTCGGCGACCCACGCGATGAGGGCGTTCGTCTCGGCCATCGCGCGCACGTTGGCACGGATGCCGGGTTCCGCGAGGTCGTCCTCGGTGAGATACGAGTCGTCGAGCAGCTCCGGCACTTCGTCGTCCTCGAGGAGGCGGATCCCGGCATCCTCCCACGGCGTCGGCAGGCCCGCGCGCTGCCGCTCGCGCCACAGTCGCAGATCTTCGGGTTCGGGCATCGTCGCACTCATGCCTGTCAGCGTAGTCGCCGTGTTCCGGAACCGTGCCTCCGCATCCCCGCCGCGACCGGCGGGGCGGGCGGCCTACGGCACGAGATACCCCGCCGCGCGCACGAGTTCGTACCACTCCGCGCGGCTCAACCGCACCTCGGACCCCTGTGCGGCAGCGGAGACGCGCTGCGGCGTCGTCGTTCCGAGCACGACCTGCATGCGCGCGGGGTGCCGGGTGATCCACGCGACGGCGATCGCTTCGGCCGACACGTCGTACCGCGCGGCGAGGCGATCGATGGCGGCGTTCAGCTCGGGGAATCGGCTGGAACCGAGGAAGGGTCCGTCGAAGAAGCCCGACTGGAACGGCGACCACGCCTGCACGGTGATGTCGTGCAGGCGGCAGTAGTCGAGGACCCCGTCGTCTCGCGCCACCGACTGCTCGAGGCCCTGCATGTTCGCCGCGAGACCCTGCGCGATCATCGGCGCGTGCGTGATCGACAGCTGCAGCTGGTTCGCGACGAGCGGCTGCTCGACGTATCGGCGCAGCAGCTCGATCTGGTGGGACGTATGGTTCGAGACGCCGAACGCGCGCACCTTGCCTGCCGCGGCGAGATCGTCGAACGCGCGGGCGACCTCCTCGGGCTCGACCAGGGCGTCGGGGCGATGCAGCAGCAGGATGTCGAGGTAGTCGGTGCCGAGGGCTTCGAGCGAGCCGTGCACGGACTCGACGATGTGCTCGTACGAGAAGTCGAAATAGGGGCCCTGCTTCACGATCCCGGTCTTCGACTGGATCACCCACCGTTCCCGCTCGGCGGGGGTGAGCCGCACAGCCTCGCCGAAGCGGCGCTCGCAACCGTGCACGCCGTCGCCGTAGATGTCGGCGTGGTCGAGGAAGTTGATCCCGGCGTCGCGAGCGGAGCTCACGAGCGCGCGCACCTCCTCGTCGGTCTTGTCCTGGATCCGCATGAGCCCGAGCACGACGTCGGACACGGTCAGCTCGGTTCCCGGCAGGGTGAAGGTGCGCATGGCATCACGCTACCGCGATCCCTCGCGATCTCCGACAGTGCGACGCTGCAGGGACGCCCCGGCACCCCGGGGCGCCCACCCGCACGACCTAGGTGTACCCGGTCAGGAGGTTGGTAGCAGCGACGGGCTTGTGAAACAGGAGAACCTCCGGGCTTAGTGGAGATGTCTAACGTCTTCACCTATTCCCGGAGGTTCTCGTGACCCACCGTAACGCCCGTCTGACTCCTGCTGGTAGGCGATTGATCATTCAACGTCATCAGCAGGGCTGGAAACAATCCCATATCGCTGCCGCGATGGGTATCTCGCGC
>NZ_JAGDYL010000008.1 GCF_017565705.1 Leucobacter ruminantium | reverse complement strand
ACCATGCCGGTGCCGGCGTCGCCCTCGGGCGGGCACATCGGGATGCCCGCGACGAGGCCGCCCGTCGGGTCGAGCAGCCGGGCACCCTCCTCGGTGAGCGATCCTGCGGGTTCGCCTGCCGACAGCACTCGCGGCATCAGCGCGGCCACCGAGCCCGGGCTCTCCGGCACGAGCGCGTCGAAACGGGCGAGCATCTCCGCGTCGAAGTCTCCGCTCTCCGCGTCGATCGGGAACATGCCCGAGGCGTCGCCGACGCCGAGCACCCGCTCACCCGTGAGCCGCCAGTGCACGTAGCCCGAGAGGGTCGTGAAGAAGTCGACGCTCGGCACGTGCGCCTCGCCGTCGAGCGCGGCCTGGTAGTAGTGCGCGATCGACCAGCGCAGCGGGATGTTCTCGCCGAACTCCTCCGTCAGGCGCTCGGCCGCTGCGGTCGTGTTCGTGTTGCGCCAGGTGCGGAACGGCACGAGGAGCTCGCCCGCCGCGTCGAAGGCGAGGTAGCCGTGCATCATCGCCGAGACGCCGATCGCGCCGAAGCGGGACGGCCTCGATCCCTCACGGGACTCGACCGCATCGGCCAGGTCGCTGTAGGCCGCCCGCAGCCCCTCCCACACCTCGTCGAGCGAGTAGCTCCACAGCCCTTCGACCAGCCGGCTCTCCCAGGCGTGAGAACCGGTCGCGAGCACCGCCGACGTGTCGGGGTCGATGAGGCAGGCCTTGATGCGCGTCGATCCCAGCTCGATGCCGAGCACGGCGCGGCCCTCGGAGATGACGCTCATCGTCGATCGTCCTCCGCCTGGCCGTAGACGTTCTGGTAGCGGGCGTATAGCGCGTCGATCCGATCCTGCGGAATAGGGATCAAGGGCCCCGCCTCACGCGCATAATGCACCGAACGCGCCACATCCTCCACCATCACCGCCGCCTTCACCGCGTCCCTCGCAGAGACGCCGATCGTGAACGGGCCATGATTCTGCATCAGCACCGCCCGCGAACGATGCCCCCGCAACGTCTCCACGATCCCCCGCCCGATCGAATCATCCCCGATCACCGCGAACGGACCCACCGGGATCGGCCCCCCGAACTCATCCGCCATCCCCGTGATCACGCACGGAATCTCTTCACCCCGCGCCGCCCACGCCACCGCGAACGTCGAATGCGTATGCACCACACCACCCACCTCGGGCATGTTCCGGTACACGTACGCGTGCGCCGCGGTATCCGACGACGGACTCCGTTCACTCCCCGGAGTGCCCGGGACCACATTCCCGTCCAGATCGCACAGGATCATATCCTCCGGCCCCAGCTCGTCGTACGACACTCCCGACGGCTTGATCACGAACAGATCAGCCCCCGGCACCCGACCCGACACGTTCCCGCCCGTCCACACCACCAGCCCGTACCGCACCAACTCGCCGTGCAGCGCCGCAACCTCCTCGCGCACTCTCTGGATCGTGCTCTCGAGCTCGACGTTGGCTGTCATCATGCCTCCTCGGCGGGGTCGACGGGCGCGATGCTGATCATCACGCCCGATTCATCGGTGTGTTCCACTCGCACGCGCGTCAGGCCGGTGATGACGAAGTCGGCGTGCGCCGCGAGCGAAGCGCGGCTCTCAGTGCCGATGATACCGACGGTCGTGCAGCCGGCGGCGCGCGCCGAGCGCAGACCCGTCGCCGTGTCCTCGAACGCGAGCACCGTGCGGCCCGATCCCTCGCCCGCACCGATGCGCTCGCGCCCGAGGCGGAAGGGTTCCGGGTCGGGCTTGCTGCGCGCGACTTCGTCTCCGCTCACGAACACCTGGGGCTCCCCGATGCCCGCGTTCGTGAGTCGTGCCATCGCGACCGAGCGCACCGCCGAGGTGACGACTCCCCAACGATCGCGGGGCAGCGAGCCGATCAGCTCGAGCGCGCCCGGCGTGGGCGAGCACGGCAGTGAGGGATCGGACTCGATCTCGCTGATGCGCCGCACGCCCTGCTCCACGAGCGATGCGGGGAGCACGTCGGAGGCGATCGCGACGGCCGTGCGGCCGTGATGCAGGCCGAGATCGGGCGGCTCGACGCCCATCTCGCGAGCCCACTCCGCCCAGGCGTATTCGACCGCCTCGACCGAGTCGGCGATCGTGCCGTCCATATCGAACAGGAGGGCGTCGGCCCGCACGCTGATCGCGCGCGATGCCGACGCCCCCTCTGCCCGTGCCATCGGTTCGCTCAATTCGCGCCCTTGATGGCGGGCAGGATCACGGTCTTGATCGCGAGCGGATCGGTCTTCGCCTTCATCAGCGCACCTTCGACGTCGTCGAGGCCGTAGCGACCGGTGACGAGCGGAGCCGCGTCGACCCGACCGGATGCGATGAGGTCGATCGCCGTGGGCCAGGTGTTGACGTAGCGGAAGGTGCCCGTCAGCGTGATCTCGCGGTGCTGCAGCATCGCGATCGGGATCTCCAGATCGTCGGCGCCCATGCCGACGAGGCAGGCGACGCCGCCGCGGGTGATGGCGGGGAAGGCCGACTGGATGGCGCGGCCGTTGCCCGAGGCGTCGATGAAGACGTCGAAGTGCTCGTCGTATCCGTCGAGACCGCCGGCCATCGGATCGATGACGCTCGTAGCGCCGTGCTGGAGCGCGAACTCACGGCGGTGCTCGAGCGGATCGCTGACCACGATCTCGGTGGCCCCGAACGCGCGTGCGACCTGGGCGTTCAGGATGCCGATGGGGCCGGCGCCCGTGATGAGCACCTTCGCGCCGGGGAAGACGCCGGCACGACGGCTGGCATGGACCGCGACCGAGACGGGCTCCACGAGCGCGGCCTCCTCGGCGGTCATGGTCTCGGGGACAGGGAACGCGAAGTCCTCGTCGATCGTGACGTACTCGGAGAACGAGCCGTCGACCGGCCACGCGCCGTAGAAGCGCATGTCGCGGCAGAGGTGGTAGCGGCCGTCCTTGCAGAGGTTGCAGCGGCGGCACGGCTTCTGCGGCTCGATCGCGACGAGCTGCCCGACGCGCGACTCGTCGACGCCGTCGCCGACGGCGACGATCGTGCCCGAGGTCTCGTGGCCGAGCACGACGGGGCTCTGCACGACGATGTCGCCGACGGCCCCCGACTCGTAGAAGTGGGTGTCGGAGCCGCAGACGCCGATCGCGTCGACGCGGATCAGCACTTCGTTCGGCCCGGGAGCGGGCACCGGGCGCTCCTGGAGCTCGATGCGGCGCGGCTCGAGCAGGACGCTCGTGGCCATCGTGGAGGGGATCTGCATGGCGTTCCTTTCGGTGGGGTCGGCGAAGCCCGAAGGGCGGTCGGGGCGAGTGCCCCGACCGCCCTGAACGAGCGTATTAGAAGACGCTGTCGGGATCGTAGTAGTCGTCCACGTTCTCGCAGTTGATACCGGCTGCCTCGGTGAACTCGAGCGGTTCGAAGCTGTCGGCCGCGGCCTCGCCCGTGCCGATCTGGATGGCGATCTCCATGGCGCGGTTCACGGCCAGGCTCGGCGAGTTCAGACCCGTCGAGATGTAGCGTCCCTCGCAGCCCTGATCCTTGATCAGCTTGAGGGCCTCCTTCTGGCCGTCGGACGCGGCGGCGACGAGCGTCGTCGTGTTGCCCTGGTCCTCGAGCACCGTCAGACCGCCGAGCGCCATCGAGTCGTTGAGGCCGAGCAGCAGGCCGAGGTCGGGGTTCGCGGCGAGGATCGACTCGGTCGCGGGAACCGCCTGGTCGGTGGCCCAGCCGGCGGGGGTCTCGGCGACAACCTCGTACTTGACGCCCGCCTCCTCGAGTCCCTTGAGGAAGCCGCCCTGGCGCTGCGGGCCCACGATGTCGTCCTCGGGCGGGCCGGTCAGCACGCCGACGCTGATCTCGGTGCCCTTTCCGAGGCGCTCACCGGTGAGCTTGCCCGAGAGGCGGCCGATCTCCTCGTTCGCAGACTGCACGGTCGTGACGCCGACGTCGGGGATGCCGTAGTCGACGAACACGATCGGCACCTCGCCGGCGAGCTGCTCGAGCTGATCCCGCTGGGTGTCCTGACTCGTCGCGTTGATCAGCAGAACGTCGACGCCCTGCGTGACCATCGTGTTGGCCTGGTCGAGCTGCTTGACGGCGTCGCCGCCGGCATCCTGCACCAGGAGCTCGAAGCCGTGCTCCTCTGCGAGATCCTCGGCCTCCTTCTGCATCGCTGCGAAGTAGGGTGCGTCGAGCTGGCGGATGAGGAATCCGATCTTCAGGTCCTCGACGTTGCGGGCCTCGCCGGTTGCGCCGTCGCCCCCGCCGTCCTCGGTGCTGCCGCAGGCCGTGAGCCCGAACAGGGCCATGCCCGCCACCGCGACACCCGCGGCGATCCTGGTGAATTTCTTCATGAGTGTTCCTCTCTGAGTGGGTATGTGGAGTGCGTCAGTTCTTGGCGAACTTCTTGCGGACGTGGAAGGTGGTGAAGACGATCGCGAACAGGATCAGCGCGCCGCGGAACGCGTCCTGCAGGTACGCGGAGACGTTGAGCAGCACGAGCAGGTTCGCGATCACGCCGAGGATCAGCGTGCCGAAGATCGCGCCGGAGAGGCGCCCCTTGCCGCCCGACAGCGCCGCGCCGCCGATGACGACCGCCGCGATGGCGTCGAGCTCGTAGAGGCTGCCGGCGGTCGGCGTCGCGGCGCCGATGCGCGCGGTGAGCAGGAAGCCGGCGAAGCCGACGAGGATGCCCGCGAAGATGTAGACGATCAGCAGGGTGCGCCGCACGGGCACGCCCGATGCGTAGGCGGCGTGCTTGTTGCTGCCGATCGCGTAGATGCGCCGACCGAACACCGTGCGGGTGGTCATGAACCAGATGGCGGCAGCAAGACCCAGCCAGATGAGGCCGAGCACCGGGATCCCCGCGATGGTGGTCGTGGCGATCTCGCGGAAGTCCTCGGCGGCGGGCTTCACGGGCACGCCCTCGGTGTAGGCGTAGACGAGGCCGCGGGCGAGCGCCATGATGCCGAGCGTCACGATGAACGGTTCGAGGCCGCGGAACGAGACGAGATAGCCGGTCAGGATGCCCGAGAGGAGGCCGACCGCGATGGCGACGACCGCGGCGAGCAGCACGCTCTCACCGTTCATGAGGCCCGCGCAGAGCACGCCCGCGAGGGCGAGCACCGAACCGACGCTGATGTCGATGCCTCCGGTGAGGATGATCAGGAACTGCGCGAGCGTCACGATGCCGATGACCGACACCTGCAGCAGCAGGTTGGTCAGGTTGCGCGTCGTGAAGAACGCGTCGGTCGAGAACGCCGCCACGATGAGCAGGCCGATCAGGATGAAGAGGGGGTACTGCTCCTTCAGCCATCCGAGGAACGGATTGCTCTTCTTGGTGTCGGATGACGCGACGTTCACAGACACGGTTTCGTTCGGGGCGCTCATGCGGCTTTTCCTCCCAGTGAGGCGCGGATCACGTCGTCCGCTGTATCGGTGTGGGGTTCCATCTCGGCTACGATCTCGCCATCCCTCGCGATGAGGATGCGGTGGCAGAGCGAGGTGACCTCTTCGGCCTCGCTCGACACCACGAGCACGGCCTTGCCTGCCTCTGCGAGACGGCGGACGATCTGGTAGATGTTCATGCGGGCGGCGATGTCGATGCCCTTGGTCGGTTCGTCGAGGATGACGAAGTCGGGCTCGGCCTCGAGCCACTTCGCGAGACACACCTTCTGCTGGTTGCCGCCGGAGAGGGTGCGGGTGAGCGTGGAGCCGGTGCCCTTCACCTGGTATTCGGCGATCAAGCGGTCGGTCTCCTCGCGCTCGTAGCGCAGTCGCAGCACGCCGCCCTTCGAGTAGCGTCCGAGGGTCGAGATCGTCATGTTCTGCCGGTTGTCGAAGTCGGGCAGGAAGCCCTCCTTGCGACGATCCTCGGAGACGTAGACCACGCCGTCGTCGAGCGCCTGGTACGGCGTCTTCGCGGTCGTCTCGCGGCCGTTGATCGTCACGGTGCCGCTGTACCGCTCCTGCTGCCCGGAGATCGAGCGCGCGATCGAGCTGCGGCCGCTTCCCACGAGACCGTACATGCCGAGAATCTCGCCCGGCTTGATCGAGAACGAGATGTCTCGCGCGGAGCCGGCGGACAGCCCCTCCACGACCACGATCGGCTCGACCTCGGGCCCGGGTGCGTTCTCGGGAGGCTCGATGGCGGCGACGCGCTCGCCGACCATCATCGTGAGGATCTCGTCGTGGTCGGTCTTGGCGGTCTCCTTGATGCCGACCAGCTGACCATTGCGCAGCACCGCGATGCGATCGGACATGGAGAAGACCTCCTGCATCCGGTGCGAGACGAAGATGATGCTCGTGCCCGCGGCCCGCTCGGCCGCGACGAGCTGCAGCACGTCCTGGAAGTGCTCCTCGGTCGTGGACGCGGTGGTCTCGTCGAGCAGCAGAATGCGGTGCGGCACGACCTGGGTGCGCGAGAGCGCGAGCATCTGGCGCAGGCCGGGAGGCAGCGAGCTCGCCGGCTGCTTGAGCGAGACCTCGGAGAGGCCGACCGCGTCGAGCGCCTTGCGCGCACCGGCCGGATCGTTCTTCGCACGCTTCCACCCCTTGGCGCTGCCCGAGCCGCTGAGCTGCTTGAGCCAGACGTTCTCCTGCACGGTGAACGTGTCGATGACCAGCGGCTCCTGATGCATGAGCAGGATGCCGGCGTCCTCGGCGTCGGAGGGCGATTCGATCTCGCCGTCGTAGCCTGCGATGCGCACGCGCCCCTCGGAGGGCTTGGTCTGCCCCGCGAGCACGCCGGCGAGGGTCGATTTGCCCGCGCCGTTGGCGCCGCAGATGGCGAGCACCTCCCCCGGGTAGCCGACCAGAGAGACCCCCGAGAGGGCTCGAACCCCGGGGAATATCATGCTGACGTCCTCGACGGAGAAGGCGATCTCGCGCCCCTCCTCGTCGACCAGCGGTTGTGTCGTCATATCGTCTCCTCGCTCACCATCGATGCGGTGCCGTCCGATGCGTCGCTCCGCCGCGCGGCCGTCTGCTCGCGCAGCCCGGCGACGCAGGCCTGGGCCGCGACGTAGTCATGATAGGCCTCCGCGAGGGCCGCCGCGTCCGCCTCTCGCGGCCTGGCCATTTCTACGGGCGGTGCGAACTGCGGCGCGGGCGTGTCGCCCTGCGTCAGCCGGTGTCCGATCAGGGCGCACGAGCGCAGCGTGAGGTTGTCGTCGCGCACGACCGCGATCTCACGGTTGATGGCATCGACGGTGAGCTGCAGCCAGAGCGGGTTGCGGGTGATGCCGCCCGAGACCGCGAACAACCCGGGCTCCGGGATGCCCGATTCGGTGAGACCGTCGACCACCGCGCGCGATCCGAGGGCGACGGCTTCCGCGAGGGATCGGTAGAGTTCGGCCGGCCCCGTCTGCAGCGAGAGCCCGAGGAAGCCGCCCCGCATCGTGGCGTCGCGCCACGGCGTGCGGCCGCCCATGAACGTGTCGAGCGCGATGATGCCGTGCGAAGCCGTGGGGATGCGCTCGACCTGTTCAAGCAGGCTCGGCAGATCCTCCCGGCTGATGCCGAAGAGGCGCTCGGCGGCCCAGCTGAGCACCGATCCGGTGGTCACCTGGCCTGCCTCGACGAGGTAGCGACCCTGGCTGAGCGCGTTCGGGTAGGGACCCCAGAAGCGCGAGTCGAACAGAGGCTCGTCGACCTCGAGTGTGAGGGCGTTGGAGGTGCCCGCGACCATCGAGTAGAGCGGGCCACCGGCTGCGTGTCGCAGTTCGCCGAGCGAGACGAGCGAGAGGTGGGCGTCGATGCCGCCGATTCCGACGACGGGGGCGCCGTCGATGCCGAGCTCTCGCGCCACCGCAGGGGCGACCTCGGCCGCCGCGGCACCGACCGGGAGGACCGTTTCGGGGAGCTTCGATTCGAGCCCCGGCGCACCCAGCAGGGCGTAGAGATCGGAGGGATACCCGTCGCCCACGACGTTCCATTTGCAGGCGGCCATCATGCGGGAGGCGAAGGCGCGGCCGGTGAGGCGCTCGACGAGGTAGTCGTGGCACTCGCGCACGCGCGCGGTGCGTCCCCAGACGTCGGGCCGGTTGCGTGCCATCCACGCTGCCTTGGTGACCAGCCACTCGGCGCTGTTGCCGCCGCCGGCGTACGCGAGATCCGGATGGTCGGTACGCGAGGAATGAGCCGCCTCCTCGGCCGCCCGCTGATCCATCCACAGGATCGCGGGGTGCACGGGGGCGCCGTCTTCGTCGAGGAAGGCGACGGACGACGATGTCGTCGCGACCGCGATCGTGTCTACCGATGTCGTGCCCGCCTGCGCCAGTGCGCCCGAGACCGACTCCACGACCGCGCTCCACCACTGCTCGGGATCCTGCTCGGCCCACGCGGGCCTCGGGAACACCGTGCGCAGAGCGGAGCGGTGAGTGCCGAGGGATCGGCCATGCTCGTCGAACAGCGAGGCGCGAACGCTCTCGGTTCCGACGTCGATGCCCAGATACCGGCCCACTTCCACCTCCTTGTGCACTTTCGCGAGGGCGGCCTTCGACGCTTGCGCGCGCAGGACGCCCATACCCTCAGAACAAGTTACAGTCGCCACGCGCCCGCTTGCGCGCCTGCGACCCGTTTATGCTCATCTGAGCAGAAACGGGTCGCAGGCGTGCGCCGATGAGAGCGCTATCGCGGCCCCCTCCGGCGGGCGCGAGCGGAGCTCGCTCAGTCCGCCGATTGTCCGCGGCGCAGGCGATCGATCAGGACCGCCAGCAGGATCACGACGCCCATGATGATCTGCTGGTAGAAGGACTCAACGTTCATGAGGGTCATGCCGTTCGAGAGCACCGCGATGAACAGCGCGCCGATGAAGGTTCCGACGAGCGAACCGCGGCCTCCCATGAGCGAGGTGCCGCCGAGCACGATCGCGGCGATCGCGTTGAGCTCGTAGCCCGAACCGAGATCGGGCACGGCGCTCTCGAGGCGCGAGGCGAGGATCAGCCCCGCGATGCCCGCGGTGACGCCGGAGATGACGTAGGTCAGCATGATGACCCGTCGCACCGGGATGCCCGACAGGCGGGCCGCCTCCATGTTGCCGCCGATCGCGTAGACCTGACGGCCGAACACCGTGCGGTTGAGGAGGAACCAGCCTCCCACGTAGACCGCCAGCATGATGACCACCGCGTAGGGGACGCCGAGCACGGAGCTCTGTCCGATCCACGCGTAGTCGACCTGGGCGGGGATCAGCGTGGTGCCGCCCGTGCCGACGTACACGATGCCGCGGAGGTAGGTCAGCGCGGCGAGCGTCACGATGAAGGCCGGAAGCGCGAAGCGGGCGATGAAGACGCCGTTGATCGCGCCGATCGCGATGCCCGCGGCGAGAGCGCAGACGATCGCGACGATCGCGGGCAGGCCCGCGTTGGCGCACACGATGGCGACCATGGCAGTGACGCCGAGCGCAGAGCCGACCGACAGGTCGATGCCCGCGGTCAGGATCACGAAGGTGCCGCCCGCTGCGAGGATGGCGATCGCCGATACCTGACGCATCACCTCGATGAGGTTGTTCGTGGTCATGAAGTAGGGCGCGATGAACGCCATGAGCACGACCAGGGCGACGAGGGCGAGACCGACGCCGAGCTGCTCGTTGCGGTCGAAGAACTCCTTGACCCTGCCCTTGCCGCCGCCTCGCGGGGGCTTCACCGATGTGTCGACAGCACTCATGCCGAGGCTTCCTTCCTGATGTCCGTGGTGGGCTGCTGAGCCAATCCGAAGGCGTGCTCCATGACCGCCTCCTCGGTCAGCCCCTCGTTGGGGAGGTCGGCGACGACGTCGCCCTGGCGCATGACGAGCACGCGATCGGCGAGCCCCAGCACCTCGGGCAGCTCGGACGAGATGACGAGCACCGCCGTTCCCCGCTGCGCAGCCGCCTCGATGATCTTGTAGATGTCCGCCTTCGCTCCGACGTCGACGCCGCGCGTCGGCTCGTCGAGGATCAGCACCTTCGGGTCGGTCTCGAGCCACTTCGAGAGCAGCACTTTCTGCTGGTTGCCGCCCGAGAGCTCGCGCACTCGCTGATCGAGGTTCGCGACGCGGATGCCGAGGGATCGCTTCTGCTCCTCGGCCGTCGCGCGCACCGCACGCCGCTGGATGACCCCGCCCCGCGAGACCTTGCCGTACGAGGCCATGACGATGTTGTCGCTCACGCCCCGCCCGAGGACGAGGCCCTGCTCCTTGCGGCTCTCCGGCACGAGAGCGATGCCGTTCCGCATCGCCCCGATGGGCGACTTCGACACGGCCGCACGCTGCCCGTCGACCGAGACGGTGCCCGTCGCAGCCCGGTCGGCGCCGAAGATCAGACGCGCCATCTCCGAGCGGCCCGAGCCCACGAGACCCGCGACGCCGACGATCTCACCGGCCCTGACGTCGAATCCGATCGGGCCGATCCAGTCGCCGTCGCCCAGATCCCTCACCGACAGCCGCACATCGCCGAGCGTCGCGGTGCGGTCGGGGAAGAGCGACTCGACGGAGCGGCCGACCATCTTGGTCACGATGGCGTCGGGGGTGGCCTCCGCCTTGGGCATCGTGGCGACGAACCTGCCGTCGCGCAGCACCGTCACGGCGTCGGCGAGCTCCTCGATCTCGTCCATGCGGTGGGTGATGTACACGATCGCGCAGCCCCGCTCCCGCAGCTCGCGGACGATTCGGAACAGGGTGCGCACCTCTCGGGTCGACAGCGCGGCCGTCGGCTCGTCGAAGATCAGCACCTTGGGGTCGTCGGAGATCGCACGCGCGATCTCGACGAGCTGCTGCTTGCCCGTGCTGAGGCTGCCCGCCCGCGTCGAGGCCGGGAAATCGACGCCCACGCGGTCGAGCTGCTGCTTGGCCGCCTCGCGGGTGCGCTTCAGGCTCAGCCCGCCGAAGCGGCCCCGGTACTCGCGCCCCATCGCCAGGTTGTCGGCGACGGAGAGGTTGGGGGCGATCAGCAGCTCCTGGTGCACGATCGCGATGCCGGCCTCCTTGGCCCCCGCGACGTCGAAGCGCCGCTCCTCGCCCTCGACCTCGATGGTGCCGCCGTCGGGCTGGTGGATGCCCGCGAGCACCTTCATCAGCGTCGACTTGCCCGCGCCGTTCTCCCCGGCCAGGACGTGCACCTGGCCGGGGAAGAGGTCGAGATCGACCCCGTCGACGACGGTGACGCCGGCGAATCTCTTGACGATCCCTCGCAGCCTGACGATCGGCGAGGGGTCGATCTCGACCTGCGTCATGCTCAGCCCCAGGGCTTGTAGCTCTTGGCGGTCTCGGCGTCGACGAGCTCGGTCGGGAGCTCGATCAGCTCCTCCTTCACCTTCTCGCCCTTCGCGAGCTGCGCGCCGAGCTCGACGCCCTTGCGGGCGAGCGCCGCCGGATCCTGCGCCGCGGTGGCGGTGATCATGCCGCCGCCGAGGATCGAATCGACGGCCGACTGCGCGCCGTCGACCGAGGTGATGATGATCGTCACGCCCTTCTGCTTGGCGGCGAGCTCGACGCCCGCGGCCGTCGGGTCGTTGATCGCGAAGATGCCGTCGATGTCGGGATTCGCGGTCAGGATGTCGGTCGCGACCGGAAGCGCCTTGTCACGGCTGTTGTCGCCGCGCTGCTCGGCGACGATCTCGATGTCGGGGTATCCCTCGAGCACCTTCTTGCAGCCGACGACGCGGTCGGAGACCGCGGAGATCGGCGTGCCGTCGAGGATGGCGACCTTGCCCTTGCCTCCGAGCTGTTCGGCGAGCGAGGTGCAGCTGATCTCGCCGGCCTGCACGTTGTTGGTGGTCACCGAGACGTTCGCGTTCTTCGTGACCGAGTCGATGCCGACCACGGGGATGCCCGCCTGGACGGCGCGCTTGACCGCGGGGCCGACGCCGTCGGAGTCGACGGGGTCGATCACGATGAAGCTCACCTGCGAGGTGATGAACTGGTCGATCTGGTCGCTCTGGGTCTGGACGTCCTCGCCGGCCTCCTGAGAGAGCACCTCGAAGCCGGCTTCCTTGCCCGCCTCCTCGGCGGTGCGCGACTCCATCACGAAGAAGGGGTTCGTGCTGTTGGAGACGGTGACGCCCATCTTCATGTCACCTCCCCCTCCCGAGTCGGAGCCCGAACCCGAACCGGATCCGGCGCAGCCGGTGGCGCCGAGGGCGAGTGCGGCGGTCAGCGCGGCGAAGGTCAGCGCGCGGGGGAGGTGATGGACAACTCTGGCCATGATTGGTTTCTTTCCTTGTTGGGTGTGATGTGATGGGACTGAGGAGCTAGTGGGCCGCGCCCGAGATCTCCTCCGAGATCTCCTGCAGTCGGCGGAAGGTGGGGTCGACCTGCTTCGCGAGTTCGTCGAACACCTCGACGTAGCGGCGGTAGACGGCGTGACGCGAGGGATCGGGCTGCACCGGCTCGCCCAGCTCGTGCCAGGAGTCGATGGTCGCGGCGATGTCGGTGACGTGGCCCGTCGCCGCCGCGGCGACGAGGGCGTTCCCGAGCAGCGCGCACTCCGACTTCTGCATGCGCACGACCGGCACGCCGAGCACGTCGGCCTTGATCGAGACCCAGAGATCGGACTTCGCGCCGCCGCCCATCGCCCGCACCTCGGTGAGCTGCTTGCCGGTGATCGCGGGGGCGCGGTCGGCCCATTCGGCGTACTGGTAGGCGATGCCCTCGAGCACCGAGCGGTAGAGGTGTCCGCGGCTGTGGCCCGAGGTGAGGCCGACCCAGCCGCTGCGCAGGTACGGCTTCGGCGGCAGCACGCCGCCCTGGAAGTGCGGCAGCCAGATCAGGCCGTCGGAGCCGGCCGGCACCTGGTTCGCCAGGTGCTCGAGGTCGGCGAACGCCTGATCCGCCGTGCCCCGATGATCGACGATCGTGCCGCGCACCCACTCGGGCCCGAGCCCTCCGCCGTTCACGAAGGAGAACGAGAGGTAGAGGCCGGGGATCACGGAGGTCGCGGTGACCATCGCCATGCGCTCGGTGTCGGGACCCCAGCGGTCGAGGCCCATCGAGAACAGGCTCGCGGTGCCCGCGCTGTCGGATGCGCGGCCCGGGGCGACGACTCCGGCCCCGAGCGCCGCGATCACCTGATCGCCGCCGCCCGCCGCGATGGGAACGCCCTCCGGAATCCCCGTCGCGCGGGAGGCCTCGTCGCTGACGGTGCCGATGATCTCCGTGGACTCCACGATGCGCGGCAGCTTGGAGCCGTCGACGCCGAAGAGCTCGATGAGCTCTTCGGACCACACGCCGCGGTCGGTGTCCGAGAGGTTCGAGAAGCAGAGGTTCGGGCGGTCGATGAAGGCCTCTGAAGCCGGCAGCCCGGCGAGTCGGGCGGCCACATATGGGCCGGGCACCTGGAACGCGACCGTGCGCGCGTACTCCTCGGGTCGCTCGCGCTGCATCCAGCGGATCTTCGTGCCGTGCGAGTACGAGGGCGGGCAGCCCGCGATCTCCGTGATGCGGCCGGCGGAGGGCGCCATCTCGTAGACATCGCGGCTGCAGCGCGAATCGAGCCAGGAGTCGAAGGGTGCGGTGGGCAGGAAGTCCTCGCCGACGGCACCGATGCCGGCCATCTGGCTCGAGAAGGAGACCCCAGCGATGTCGGCGGCGCGACCCGACTGCTCGACGGCGCGGGCGATCGCCGTGCGCGCCTGCTGCTCGATCTCGAGCAGGTCCTGCTCGATCACCCCGGGAGAAGGCCGGTCGAGGCGCGACGGCACCGATGCCGAGCCGAGCACGCGGCCCGAGAGGTCGATCACGGCCGCCTTGACCAGGGTCGTTCCCATGTCGCACGCGACGAATACCGGCTCGCTCACGGCGTCACCACCACCTTCAGCGCGGACCCTTCGGCCGCGGTCTCGAACGCCTCGGCCGCACGGGTCAGCGGAAGCGTATGCGTGATGAGCGGCCGGTAGTCCGCGGCGCGCTCGGAGAGGATGTCGAGGGCCGCGACGCAGTCCTCGGTCGTGTTCGCCGTCGAACCGGTCACCACGAGTTCGCGATAGTGCACGAGGTTCGCGTCGAGCGGGGTCTCGCCCTTGCCGCTCGGCAGGCCGGCGAAGAAGTTGATGCGCCCGCCGACCGCGGCGAGCTCGAGCGAGGTGCGGAACACCTCGGGGATCGGCGTCGCGACGAGCACGCAGTCGGCGCCGACCCCGTCCGTAAGCCTCCGCACCGCCTCGGCGAGGTCTTCGGCGCGCGGGTCGACCGTGTGATCGGCGCCGAAGCGGCGAGCGAGTTCGCGGCGGGCCGGCGAGGTCTGGGAGACGATGATGTTCGAAGCACCGAGCTGGCGCGCGAGCCGCACGGCGAGCAGGCCGATGGGACCCGCGCCGATCACGACGAGCGAGTCGCCCTCGCCGAAGTCGATGGCGCGCAGGCCGCGGAGCACGGCGGCGAGGGGCTCCATGAGCACGGCGTCGAGCGGGTCCATCCCTTCGGGGAGAGGGATCGCGTTGCCCTGCTCGACCGCGCGGCGCGGCAGCAGCACCGACTCGGCGAGGCCGCCGTCGAAGGTGAGGCCGACCGAGGCGTAGTGCTCGCAGAGGTTGGGGTGGTCGCGGCGGCACGAGCGGCAGTCGCCGCACGCCACGTTCGGTGCGATCGCGACGAGATCGCCGACCCGCAGTTCGGAGCGCGAGGAGCGATTCTCTCGAATGCGACCCACGAGCTCGTGGCCGGGAACGCGGACCGTGCCCGCCGGGTAGAGGCGGTGCTCGCCCCGAGCGATCTTGAGGTCGGTGCCGCAGATGCCGGTGGCGACCACGTCGACGACGATCTCGCCGTCGCCCGCGACGGGACGCTCCAGCTCCGCGATGCGCAGCGCATCGGGAGAGTGGAACTCGAGTCCAATCATCACTACTCCATCGTCAGATCTCGGGCGGCACGCCACGATGCGCGTGCCCGCCCTTTCAGTCAATAAGTTCGTCCGGGCACCGTCAACGCGATCCACACTTCCGCGCAGAATGCCCGGTTTTGCGCTCAGCTGAGCACGGGCGCATCGGCTCGGCGCACGGAAAGGCCCCGCCTCCGTCGCGGGCGACGGAGGCGGGGCCTTTCTGCTGCACTCGGCTAGAGCACGGCCTTCGTGTGCCACACCGTCTTCACCTCGACGAGCGAGGTGATGCGCTCCAGCGAGGGATCGGCGCTGTCGCCCTGCACGGGGAACAGCACGCGCTTCACGGTGTCGGAGGCGGTGCGCTCGAGCTCGGGCCAGTCGAGCTCACCGCACCCGGCGAGGTCGATCGCGTTCACGTCGGCGTGCGCCGCGAGCCAGGGCGTCAGCTCCGCGGGAGAGCCGCTCAGGATGTTCACCACGCCGCCCGGGAGGTCGCTCGTCGCGAGCACCTCGGCCAGCGAGATCGCCGGCAGGGGGGCCTGCTCGCTCGGGATCACGACGACGGTATTGCCCGAGACGATCGCCGGGGCGATCACGCTGACCAGCCCGAGCAGGCTGCCGCCCGACTGCGGTGCGACGATCGCCACCACGCCCGTCGGCTCGGGAACCGAGAGGTTGAAGTAGGGGCCGGCGACCGGGTTGGCGCTGCCGGTCACCTGCGCGTACTTGTCGGCCCAACCGGCGTACCAGACCCAGAGGTCGATCGCCCGCTCCACCTGCTGACGCGCGGCCTGAGCGGAGCCGCCCTCGAGCGTCTGGATCTCCTCCGCGAACTGCGCGCGGCGGCCCTCGAGCATCTCCGCGATCCGGTAGAGGATCTGCCCCCGGTTGTAGGCCGTCGCGCCCGACCAGCCGGGGAACGCCCCGCGCGCGGCCCGGACCGCGTCGCGCGCGTCCTTCCGAGATCCCTGCGCCGCGTTCGCCACGAACGCCCCCTTCCTCGAGAGCACCCGGTAGGAGCGCCCCGACTCACTGCGCGGGAACTTCCCGCCGATGAACAGCTTGTAGGTCTTGGGAATCGTGAGCCTCGTCACTGGTCGGCTCCCTTCGTCAGGCTCTGCGCGCTCGCTCCGTCGGCGAGGTATGAGGTGAGTCCGGGCCTGCCGCCCTCGCGGCCGTAACCGGACTCGCGGTAGCCGCCGAACGGCGAGGTCGGGTCGAACTTGTTGAACGTGTTGGTCCAGACCACGCCGGCGCGCAGACGGTCGGCCACCGCGAGCACGCGCGATCCCTTATCGCTCCAGATGCCGGCGGAGAGGCCGTAAGGCGTGTTGTTCGCCTTCGCGATCGCCTCCTCCGGGGTACGGAAGGTGAGGATGCTCAGCACCGGGCCGAAGATCTCCTCGCGGGCGATGCGATGGCTCGTGGAAACGCCCGTGAAGATCGTCGGCCGGTAGAAGAAGCCCTGCTCGGGCAGCGCGCAATCGGGGGCCCACGCCTCGGCCCCCTCGGCCGTGCCCGCCTCGGCGAGCTCGGTGATGGTCGCGAGCTGGGCGGCCGAGTTGATCGCGCCGACATCGGTGTTCTTGTCGAGGGGATCGCCCACGCGCAGCGTCGACATGCGGCGCTTGAGCCGCTCGACGAACTCGTCGTGGATCGACTCCTGCACGAGCAGGCGCGAGCCCGCGCAGCAGACCTGGCCCTGGTTGAAGAAGATGCCGTTGACCACGCCCTCGATGGCCTGGTCGACGGGGGCGTCGTCGAACACGATGTTCGCGCCCTTGCCCCCGAGCTCGAGGGTCAGCTTCTTGCGGGTGCCCGAGATCGCACGCGCGATGTTCTGGCCGACGGCGGTCGAGCCGGTGAAGGCCACCTTGTCGACGCCCTCGTGCGAGACGAGCGCATTGCCCATGCTGCCCGGGCCGGTGAGGATGTTCACGACGCCGGGGGGCAGATCGGCCTGCTGCAGGATGTCTGCGAACAGGATTGCGGTGAGCGGAGTGGTCGAGGCCGGCTTCAGCACGACGGTGTTGCCCGCGGCGAGCGCCGGAGCGATCTTCCACGCCAGCATCATGAGCGGGAAGTTCCAGGGGATCACCTGGGCCGCGACACCGAGTGCGCGCGGATCGCGCACGCCCGAGTACTCGAGCTTGTCGGCCCAGCCCGCGTAGTAGAAGAACCACGCCGCGACCGTGGGGATGTCGAAGTCGCGGGTCTCCTTGATCGGCTTGCCGTTGTCGAGGCTCTCGGCGACGGCGAGCTCTCGCGAGCGCTCCTGCACGAGGCGGGCGATGCGGAAGAGGTACTTGCCGCGGTCGGCGCCCGAGAGCTTCGACCACGTGCGCTCGTAGGCACGACGGGCCGCGGCGACCGCACGGTCGACGTCGCTCGCGTCGCCCGCCGACATCATCGCGATCCGCTTCCCGTCGGCCGGCGAGATGGTCTCGAAGGGCGTGCCGTGCCCCTCGACGAACTCGCCGTCGATGAAGAGGCCGTACTCGTCCTGGAGCTTCAGGATGCCGCGCGACTCGGGAGCCGGGGCGTATTCGAGGAATGACATGTGTACTCCGGTTTCCGGGTCAGTCGATGGTCACGTAGTCGTTGCCGGAGTACCGGCCCGATGCGAGCTTCTGGCGCTGCAGCAGCACGTCGTTCAGCAGGCTCGACGCGCCGAAGCGGAAGAGCTCGGGCACGAGCCATTCCTCGCCCACCGTCTCGGCGACGGTGACGAGGTATTTGATCGCGTCCTTCGACGAGCGGATGCCGCCTGCGGGCTTCACGCCGATGCGCTCGCCGGTGAGCGCGTACCAGTCGCGCACCACCTCGAGCATCGACAGCGTCACCGGAAGCGTCGCCGCAGGCGAGACCTTGCCCGTGGAGGTCTTGATGAAGTCGCCGCCCGCGAGGATCGAGAGCCATGAGGCTCGGCGCACGTTGTCGTAGGTCTTCAGCTCGCCGGTCTCGAGGATCACCTTCAGGTGGGCGTAGCCGCCGTCGGGCCGACGGCACGCCTCCTTCACCGCGACGATCTCGTCGTAGACCTCGCCGTAGCGGCCCGCGAGGAACGCGCCCCGGTCGATGACCATGTCGATCTCGTCGGCGCCGGCCGCGACCGCGTCGCCCACATCGGCGAGCTTCACCTCGAGCGAGGCGCGGCCGGCGGGGAAGGCGGTCGCGACCGCGGCGACGCCGATCGTGCCGCCGCGGCCCACGTGCGCGTCGCCGAGCGCGTCGATCGCGACGTCGACGAGGTCGCCGTACACGCAGACGGCCGCGACGCGGGGACACGTCGGATCCGAGGGGTCGGGCATGAGCGCCTTCGCCACGAGAGACCGCACGCGGCCGGGAGTGTCGGCGCCCTCGAGCGTCGTGAGGTCCATCAGGCCGATCGTGCGGTCGACGGCCCACGCCTTCGAGGAGGTCTTGATGGAGCGGGTGCCGAGGCCGGCTGCGCGCGCTTCGAGGCCCACTCCGTCGACGCCGGGGAGTCCGTGGAGGAAGCGCCGGAGGTTCACCTCGCTCGCGGCTCCGCCGAGGACGTCGACCGCGGCCGTTTCCCGGCTCGCAGGGGCTGCGGCGCCCGCTGCTTCAATCAATTGGGTCATGCGTGATCCTTTCCGAGGGATTTCAAAACTACTCAGGTGCAGAGCGACTCGTCGAGCAGGTGCTGGGCCGTGAGCTCGTCGGTGATGAGCACGGTGCACAGTCCGCCCGCCACCACGGTGCGGCAGACGTCGTGCTTGGTCTCGCCCGAGATCACCGCGATGGAGCGCTTGGCCCCCCGCAGCTCGTCGAGACGCATCCCGACCGTGCGATCGTCGAGTTCGGGATCGACGGGATAGCCGTTCGCGTCGATGAAGCGGCCGAGCACGTC
Organism: Leucobacter ruminantium; assembly: GCF_017565705.1. Lineage (GTDB taxonomy): Bacteria > Actinomycetota > Actinomycetes > Actinomycetales > Microbacteriaceae > Leucobacter > Leucobacter ruminantium. Next base: position 107,991 of record NZ_JAGDYL010000008.1, on the reverse strand, counting down.
GCCGACGGCCCCGCGGCCGCGCAGCACGGCCAGATCCTGCTGAGCGAGATACCCGCTCTCCGTGAGCACCGAACCGAGGTCGACCGGGCCGGCGCTGAAGAGGTAGGTGTCGGCGCTGCGGCCCAGGTCGAGCACGCCGGCGACCGTGCGATCGCTCTCGATCGCGCGCTTCGTCTCGACGCGCTCGAGAATCGCGGGGCTCGGCAGCATCGCCGCGGATCCGTGCGCCTTCCTCGCGATCTTGGCCGCGGTGTCGGCGGCCGAGCTGGCACGGCGGTTCAGGCTGACGCCGCCGTTGATCTGCACGACCTGCACCCCGCGGGCCCAGTCCTGCCGCAGCTCTTCGGCGACGTCGTGCAGGGTGCGGCCCCAGCTGATGCCGAGCACCTTCGTCACCGGGCGCATGCTGGTGAGGTACTCCGCCGCCGCCTGCGCCACCCTGCGGCGCAGCTCGGTCGACTCGTTCTCGCCGAGACCGGGCACCACGACGGCCTCCCTGAGACCGAAGCGTTCGCACAGTTCGCGTTCGAGTTGGCCCTTCCGCGCGCGCGGGTGCACGATCTCGATGCGCACATGACCGGCTTCTTTGGCATGGGCGATGAGCCGACCGACTTTCCAGCGCGTGATCTGCAGAAGTGCACCGATCTCGCCCTGGGTCTTGTCTTCCTTGTAGTAGAGCTCTGCGGCCTTGATCGCCAGCAGCTCATCGTCCTCGGTCATGCCGCCTTCCTACTTGGTCGGGATGAAAAGCACCTTCGAAGAGAAGATGGAGCGGTCGGCGAGCTTGCGCATCGTGTCGGGCAGTTCGTCGAGCCCGAGCTCGTGGGTGATCATGAACTCCCAGCCGAGGCTGCCGTCCGCAAGGCGCGCGGCCGACTCGGTCCACTCCCTGCCGGGGAAGGGCGCCGAGAACGAGTTCCAGCTGCCGTGCAGCGAGACCTCACGGCGCAGGAAGTTGGAGAAGGTCTTCTTGTCGAGCTCGATCGGGTGGTTGGGGATGCCGATGAACGCGGCGCGCCCGTGACGCGCCATGAGGTTGGGGGCGAGGGCGATGGTCGGGGGCGCTCCAGCGGTCTCGATCAGCACGTCGAAGCCCTTACCCGCGAGCTCGAGCGCCTGCTCTCCGCTCGTCGCGGTGAGCGTCGCTCCGGCCTCGCGCGCCATGGCGGCCTTCTCCTCGCTCACGTCGAGGGCGAGCACCTCGCTCGCGCCGCCCAGCAGCGCCCACTCGATGGCGAAGAGGCCGATGGGGCCAGCGCCGAGCACCGCGACGCGGTCGCCCTTGCGCAGATCGGTCTTGAGCACCGCGTGGAGCGCGATGGCCGCGGGGTCGATCATCGCAGCGGCGCGGGGGTCGAGGCCCTCCGGCATCAGCAGCGCGTTGTTCTCGGGCACGTTCACGTAGCGGGCGTATGCGCCCTCGCGGCGGCTGCCGAAGTAGTCGTAGTCCTCGCAGAGGCTGAAGTTGCCCGCCTGGCAGCTCTCGCACTCGCGGCATGGCAGCAGCGGAGGCACCGTGACGAGGTCGCCGACCTTGAACGCGGTGACCTCGTCGCCGATCTCGACGACGTGGCCTGCGAACTCGTGACCGCAGATGATCGGCGAGTAGTAGGCGCCGTTCGACATCATGCGGGGGATGTCGGATCCGCAGACGCCGCACGCAGCGACCTCGAGAAGCAGGTCCTTGGAGCCGATGGCCGGGATCGGCACCTCTTCGACTCGGATGTCACCGGGCTCGTAGAGAACCGCAGCGGTCATCTTCCCTTCCATCAGGTGTATCCCCTTCTCTCGGCTGGTATGCCGCATCGCATTCGAGGTGCACCGCGCACCGCTATCAGATTAGGAAAGCAGCGGGAGCCCCTCAACAGTTGAAGGGGTGTTTGCTCATGTGAGCAGGGCGGGTCGAGATGTTCTCGCAGCTGAGCAGGATCGCGCCTGCGAGCGGCGCAGCCGTCACCGCGCGAGCGGAACCTCGATCAGCGTCGGCGCGGCGACCGGCTCGGTGAGCAGCCGCTCGAGCTCGGAGCGCGTGGCGACCCTGCGATACTCCCAGCCGTAGCTCGCGGCCAACGGCTCCAGCAGCGCGCGCTGGGGGGTGAGCATCACGCGATCGAACGCACCCGCATCGGCCGAGCCGGCGACCTCGAGCCCGTCGAAGATGGTGCCCCCGCCGTCGTTGCCGACGAAGAGCTGCACGCGCGGCCGCTCCTCCGATTCCGGGAGCAGCAGCGAGCCCGCGTCGTGCAGCAGGGCGAGATCGCCCAGCAGCACGCGCGTGGCGCCCGCCGCTCGCGCGGGGTCGGGCGCCGACTGACTCGCGGCGGCGACGCCGAGCGCGGTCGCGACCGTGCCGTCGATGCCCGCCAGTCCTCGGTTCGCGTGCACCTCGACCCGGCGCGGCGGTGCGAGCCGGTCGAGTACGCGCACGAGCCTGGACGCGGCGACCACGAGCCGGTCGTGCGGCCAGCTCGCGCGCCACACGGCCTCCACGAGCATCTCCCGCGAGATCGGCTCGCGCATCGCCTCCACCTCGGCGCGGGCGTAGGCGCTGCGCTCCCGGTACCCGGTCGCGAGCGCCGCGTCGAGATCGGGCTCGTGCACGGTGCTGCGCTCGCCCCGCAACTCCCGGTCGGCGACGACCCAGGCGCCCAGCCAGCGGCGCAGCGCCCCGGCCTCGTGTTCGGGCGCGACGGTGGCCGCGCGCACCACCCGGGTGCCCGGAGCGGGCGCGTAGTGCTCGACGCCCGGCCCCGCGTGGGGATCGACGACGATCACCTCGACGTCTTCGCGGCGCAGCAGCGCCGGCACCTGGCGGGTGAGCGTTGGATGGCCGAACACGATCGCCCGCTCGACGAGCCCGCCGATCGAGGGGTCGTCGATGAGCGTGGCGTAGGCCGTGATCGCCTCGCGGCCGAACCTGGCTCCGCTCACGGCCTCCGCGAGCAGAGGGATCCCGGCCGCGTGCGCGAACGCCTCCGCCTCCGGGCCCGATCCCTCGCCCGCGATCACGACGGCGAGCGCGTCGCCGCGGTGCTCGGGGCCGCCGTGCACGTAGACGTCGGCGCCCCCCATGCCCGTGAGCGATCGAGGGCCGTCGCCGGTCGCCCCGCCCCGCGACCCGGCGCCCGTGAGGGGCGCGGACTCGCGCAGCTGCTCGGCCTCCTCGGCCGCGGCGGCGAAACCGCGTGCGATCATCTCGTCGAAACCGGCGGTGCCCGAGAGCGGCTCGCGGAAGGCGAGATTCAGCTGCACCGGCCCGGGCGGCCGGCCGCCGAGCACGCCCGTCGCGGCCTCCAGGGCCGCGACGGCGAGGGAGCCCGGGTCGCTCGTGATGCCGGGGGCGAGGGAGCGGCCGCGCACGAGATCGCCGTCGCTCCCGAACTCGGGCGCGGGCACATCGACGGCGAGGCGTGCCGCCGAACCGAAGATGCCGGCCTGCGCGGTGGTCTGGTTGCTCCGGATGCCGCGCAGCTCGGACGGTCGGTCGGCGGTGAGCAGCAGCATCGGCACCCGCCCCTCGTGCGCCTCGAACGCCGCAGGAGCGAGGTTCGCGACCGCCGTTCCGCTCGTCACGATCACCGGGGCGGGCACGCCCGTCTCACGGGCGATCCCGAGGGCGAAGAACCCCGCCGACCGCTCGTCGAGACGCACGTGCAGGCGTACCGCGCCCGCACGTTCGGCAGCAGCAGCGGCGAGCGCGAGCGCCTGCGAGCGCGAACCGGGGCAGAGCACGATGTCGCTCACGCCTCGGCGCACGAGTTCACCGAGCAGCTCGACGGCGAAGATCGATGAGGCCGCAGGGCGAGTCATCGCTGGGGCGACTCCGAGTCGTCGGCACCCGGCTGCTCCTCGCCAGGCTGCTCCTCGCCCGAGCCGTCGTCCTCACCCGGATAGACCTCGTCGTCGAGCGCGCGCAGCTGCTCCTCGAGATCGCGCATCCGCGCGTCCAGATCTTCCTCGGAGATGCGGGTGCCGGTGAAGCGCGGGTCGTCGTCGGGAGCCGTGCGCCGCACGGACTCGGCCGATCCCTTCCCGATCATGAACCAGAGCACGCCGCCGATCACGGGCAGCACGACCACCAGCACCACCCATACGGGCTTGCTCACCCCGCGGGCGCGAGAGCCGTCGGTCATCGCGGCGTCGACCAGCGCGTAGAGCGTGAATGCGACGGCGATGACGATCCCGATGATCACGAATCGCACCATGCTTCCATGCTAGCCGTGCCCCCTGACATGCTCCTGGCCGCGAACCGGCGCGATCGCGGCGCACAGCGCCGCCTCGGATTCGGCGCAGCCGGCGCGGGTACACTCGGTCGAATGAGCAAGACCCGCACCGCCTGGATCACGTACATCGTGCTGCGACTGCTGCTCTTCGCGGTGCCGTTCGGCGTACTCTACATGATCGGCCTGCAGCCCTGGCTCGCGGCGGTCTTCGCCGCGCTCATCGGCGCCGCCCTCTCCATCCTGCTGCTCTCGAAACAGCGGGCCACGGCATCCGAGAGCATCTACGACTGGCGCAACCGCACCCGCACGGCCGATGACATCGTCGAGGACGAGGCCGTGGACGCCGCCGACTCGCCCGACGGCGAGACCGGGCGAGCGTGAACACCGCCGGGCGGGTCGACGCGACAGCGCGGATCGACCGGGCCGAGCGGCAGGACGGCCCCGAGCAGATCGACCAGATCGTCGTCGGGGGCGGGGCGATGGGCCTCGCCGCGGCCTGGCAGCTCGCGCGACGCGGGCAGCGGGTGGTGCTGCTCGAGCGCTTCGAGCCGGGCCACAGCCGCGGGGCATCGCACGGTGCCACCCGCAACATGAACAACGCCTACGAGGAGCCCCACTACCTCGACCTCTACGACGAGGCGCTGGACCTCTGGCGCGAGCTGGAGGAGACGAGCGGGGAACGGCTGCTGACGCTGTGCGGGCTCGTCACCCACGGCGACCCGGTGCACGTGCGCGGCGCATACGAGGCGCTCGCCGCCCGCGGGGCCGCCGCCGAGCTCATCGGCGCGGACGAGGCCGCGTCCCGCTGGCCGGGCATGCGCTTCGACGGCGAGGTGCTCGTGAACCGCGACGCCGGGCGCATCCACGCCGCGACCGCGCTGCAGGTGCTGGCGGCCCAGGCGGCCCGCCACGGCGCCGATCTGCGCCACGGACATCGCGTCACCGCGATCGAGCCGTTCGAGCACGGGATCGCGGTGCGCGGCACGGATCCCTCTGGAGATCCGTTCCGCCTGGTCGCGGCCGGCGCGGTCGTGGCCGCCGGAGCCTGGAGCAGGCCGCTCCTCGACGGACTCGTCGACCTGCCGCGCCTCACCGTCACCGAGGAGCACCCGGCCCACTTCCAGCCGCTGCCGTCCTTCACCGAGCCGGGCGCGGAGGACTGGTGGCCGTCGTTCAACCACTTCCGCTCGGCGGAGGCCTCGGAGTCCGCGCGCACGGGTGCCGTCTACGGCATGCTCACGCCCGGCGAGGGCGTGAAGGTCGGCTTCCACGCCGTCGGCGACGAGGTCGACCCCGACGACCGACGCTTCCGGGCGAGCGACATCTCGCGCGCAGCGCTGCGCGACTACGTCGCCGAGTGGTTCCCCGGGCTCGACCCCGACACGGCCGCTGAGATCAGCTGCACCTACGCCTCGACGGATTCGGGCGACTTCGTGCTCGACCGGGTCGGGCGCGTCACCGTGGCAGCGGGCTTCTCGGGGCACGGCTTCAAGTTCACCCCCGCGATCGGGCGCGTGCTCGCCGACGCGGCGACGGGCCGCGCGTTCCCGCCGGATCCCTTCCGCCTCGCGGCGCACTGAGCGCGCCGCTCATTCGGATATCGCACGTATTTCGGATGAGAACAGGGGTTCCGATCCGAAGCACGTGCCTCATCCGAAATACGGTCCGGGGTCGGGTCGTCGGGCCGGGGCGAGGGATCCGAGGCGTCAGAACGCGAACGCGAGGCCGAGCAGCACGCCGTAGGCGAGCGCGGCGAGGCTCGTCAGCTGCAGCACGAGGATCAGCTCGCGCGGCGTCTTCGCCGTCACCACGATGAGGATGCACGGCGCGATCGCGAGCAGCACCAGCCACACGATCACCATGCTCGGGTTGACGAGCCCGTAGAGCGCCGGCACCGCGAACGGCAGCACCACGCAGAGCACGTAGAGCAGGCGCGTCGCCCGATCGCCGATGCGCACGGCGAGCGTCTTCTTGCCCGCGAGCCGGTCGGTCGGGATGTCGCGCAGATTGTTGACGACGAGCACCGCGACCGCGAAGAGGCCGACGCCCGCCCCTGCCCACCACATCTCCTGGGTCTGCACATCGGTCTGCAGGTAGACCGTGCCGACCGTGGCCACCAGGCCGAAGAAGACGAACACCACCACCTCGCCGAGCCCGGCGTAGCCGTAGGGCCGCTTGCCGCCCGTGTAGAACCAGGCGGCGACGATCGCGAGCGCGCCCAGCGCGAGGAACCACCAGCGGCCGCTCAGCACGACCGCGACGAGGCCCGCTGCGGCGGCGAGCCCGAAGAAGACGAGCGCCGTCGCGAGCACCCGCTTCGGGTTCACGAGCCCCGAGCCCGTGAGCCTCGCAGGGCCCACCCGGAAGGCGTCGGTGCCCCGGATGCCGTCGGAGTAGTCGTTCGCGTAGTTCACGCCGATCTGCAGCAGCACCGAGACGGCGAGCGCGAGCAGCGTCAGCGTCCACGAGAAGCCGTGCACCATGCGGGCGATGCCGGCGCCGGCCGCGACCGGCGCCACCGCCAGAGGCAGCGTGCGCAGCCGCGCTCCCCCGACCCAGTTCCGCCACGTGATGCGCGGCGGCGCGCCCGAAGCCGCCTGCCGCTCGGCGGCCGCCCGCCGTGCGGGGTTGCCCGATCTCCGCGGATCCTTCGCGTTCATGCCCGCCCTTCTTCCGCCGCGTGCCTGCCGCGGCGGGTCTCGCTGAAACTGTCCCGAAGGCGCGAGATCCACGCCTCGATCGCCCGGAGGTCGGGCTTGCCGCCCGCGAGCCGCGGCAGTTCGTCGGTCTCGGTGGCCCACTCGGGAGCGGCAGCCGCGCCGAGGCGCTCGCGCAATGCGGCGCGCACCTCGTCGAAGGCGAGGGATCCCTCGCCGCCCGTCTCCACGACGAGCCCGACCCGCTCGCCCCACTCCGGGTGCGGCACTCCGACCGCGACGGCCGACTCCCAGCCGGCGTGCTCGCGCGCGGCACGCTCGACCTCGTCGAGCGACACGTTGACACCGCCCGACACGATCACGCGGTCGAGGCGCCCCGTCACCGTGAGCATGCCGCCCAGCAGTTCGCCGGCGTCGCCCGTGCGATACCAGCGCGTCGTCGCACCGTCGCGGCCTGCCTCCTCGACGAAGCGGTCCGCAGTGAGTTCGGGGTCTCCCACGTAGCCCAACGCGAGCGACGGGCCCGCGAGCTGCACCTCGCCGCCGCGGATGCGCACACGGGTGTCGCCGATCTCCACGCCGTCGTAGACGCAGCCTCCCGCCGTCTCGGTCATGCCGTAGCTGCGCTTCAGCGCGATGCCCAGCTCGTGCGCGCGACGACGCAGTTCGAGCGGCACCGACTGCCCGCCGACGAGCACGGCGTCGAAGGCGCGCAGCGCGTCGGCGGCCCCGCGATCCCTCTCGGCCAGATCGAGCAGCCGCGAGAACTGCACGGGCACGAGCGAGACGTAGCGGCGGTCGGCCTCCATGACCTCGGAGGCCCGCAGCAGCAGCTCCGCGTCGAAGGGCCCGTCGAAGAACACCGGGGGCAGGCCCGAGACCTCGCTGCGCACGAGCATCTGCAGGCCCGAGATGAGGTGCGTCGGCAGCGCCACGAGCCACTGCCCCGCGCCGCCGAAGCGCTCGTGCGTCGCCTCGGCGCTCGAGCGCAGGGCCTCCGCGCTCAGCGCCACGGCCTTCGGCACACCGCTCGAGCCCGAGGTGCGCACCACGAGCGCGGTGCCGTGCGGCAGCTCGGCGCGGTGCAGGGCAGCGATCTCGTCGGCGGCGTGTGCGGCGGCTCGGTCGTCGACATCAGCGGGCACAGGCAGCACCGGGGTCCCGCCCGAGAGGGCGTCACCGAGGGCGGCCATGAGCCAGGCGCGATCATCGGTCGGGATCGCGCGGAGTGCGTTCGCGGCAGTCACCGTTCCAGGGTACTCCGCGCTCGGACCGCAGGGCGCTCGGGATGAGGGATCCGAGCGCCCGCTCAGTAGTGGTAGGGGAACGGCGACCAGTCGGGGTCGCGCTTCTCGAGGAACGAGTCGCGGCCCTCGACGGCCTCGTCGGTGCCGTAGGCGAGGCGCGTGGTCTCGCCCGCGAACAGCTGCTGCCCCACGAGCCCGTCGTCGACGGCGTTGAACGCGTACTTCAGCATGCGGATCGCGGTCGGCGACTTGCCGAGGATCTCGCGCGCCCACTCGAGGCCGGTGGCCTCGAGCTCCGCGTGCGGCACGACCGCGTTGACGGCGCCCATCTCGTAGGCGCGCTGCGCCGAGTACTCGCGGGCGAGGAAGAACACCTCGCGGGCGTTCTTCTGGCCGATCTGGCGCGCGAAGTAGGCGCTGCCGTAGCCGGCGTCGAAGGATCCGACGTCGGCGTCGGTCTGCTTGAAGCGCGCGTGCTCCTCGCTCGCGATCGAGAGGTCGCAGATCACGTTGAGCGAGTGCCCGCCGCCCGCCGCCCACCCCGGCACGAGCGCGATGACCACCTTCGGCATGAAGCGGATGAGCCGCTGCACCTCGAGGATGTGGAGTCGGCCGGCGCGGGCCGCGGCCTCGGGGCCGACCGCGGTCTCGTCGTCGCTGTACTTGTAGCCGTCGCGGCCGCGGATGCGCTGGTCGCCGCCCGAGCAGAACGCCCAGCCGCCGTCGCGCGGCGAGGGCCCGTTGCCGGTGAGCAGCACGACGCCCACGCGCGGGTTCACGCGCGCCCGGTCGAGCGCGTCGTAGAGCTCGTCGACCGTATGCGGGCGGAAGGCGTTGCGCACCTCGGGACGGTCGAACGCGATGCGGGCGATGCGCCCGTCACGGCTCAGGTGCGCCGTGATGTCGGTGTAGCGCTCCGCGCCGGGGGCGTCTTGCCATTCGGAGGGATCGAAGATGTCGGAGACCTGCTGCGTCATGCACCCAAGCCTATTCGGGGCGGGGGGGGCGGGCACCGGGTAGGCGCCGGCATCCCTCCCCGCCGCGAGGCATCACGGCACCGGGATCCCTCGCCGCAACGCCTACGCCACAGCGACGCCGAAGAGCAGTCCGATGAGATACGTGGCCGCCATGGTCGCCGTGCCCATGATCACGTTGCGCAGGATCGCCCGCGTGCGCGGTGCCCGACCGAGAGCCGCGCTGACCCACCCCGTCAGCAGCAGCCCGACGCCCACCGCGACCGCGGCCGCCCAGATGCGGTGAGCGCCGAGCGGCAGCAGGATCATGACGAGCGGCAGCAGCGCTCCCACCGTGAACGAGAGGAACGACGACACGGCTGCCGCCCACGGGCTCGTGAACTCGTCGGGGTCGATGCCGAGCTCGACTTCGGCGTGCGCGGAGAGCGCATCGTGCGCCGTCAGCTCTTCGGCGACGCGATGCGCGAGCTCGGGCGAGAGACCCCGCTGCCGGTAGAAGCCGGCGAGCTCGGCGAGCTCCTCCTCCGGCTGTTCGGCGAGCTCGCGGGTCTCCTTCGCGATCATGGCGCGCTCGGTGTCGCGCTGGGTGCTCACCGACACGTATTCTCCGCCGGCCATCGAGAACGCTCCCGCGACCAGCGCGGCCAGGCCCGCCGTGGCGATGGCGAGCAGGTTGTTCGGCGTCGCGGCGGCCACGCCGATCACGACGCCCGCGGTGGAGACGATACCGTCGTTCGCGCCCAGCACGCCCGCGCGCAACCAGTTCAGCTTCTGCCCGATGCGGCTGTCGTGCGGCTCGTCGGGGTGCGCGCCCGGGGCCGGGGTGTCGATGCGTTCCTGCTCCATGCGCCCATCATGCTCTCGCGGCGCGAGGCCCGCAAGCAAGGGAAGGTTTGCCTTTCTCCTGCTCATGCGCGATTTCTCCGCGCCTCTCCGACGAGACCGACTGTTCCGGCGAGGCCGACTGCTCCAGCGCCCCTGGAACCGTCGGTCTCGCTGAAAGCGTCGTGTTCGGTGCGGGCAGCGCAGGGATCCGGTGCGGAGATGGCAGGATCGAGGGCATGGGCGGTGGGCAGGCGAGCGAGCGGCGAGGGATCCCTCTGCTCGAACAGCCGCGAGGGATCCCTCTGCTCGAACAGCCGCGAGGGATCCCTCCGCTCGCAGATGTGCTCGCAGCCATGCGGGTGGTCGCGATCCCCACCCGCACCCGCTTCCGCGGCGTCGCCGTGCGCGAGGCCGCGATCTTCGAGGCGCCGCTCGGCGCAAGCGAGTTCTCGCCGTTCCCCGAGTACGACGACACCGAGGCCGCGGCCTGGCTGGAGGCGGCGCTCGACTTCGGCTGGCACGAGCAGCCACCCCAGCTGCGCGACCGCATCGAGGTGAACGCGACGGTTCCAGCCGTCCCCGCCGAGGAGGTGCGCAAGATCCTGGCGCGCTTTCCCGGATGCCGCACCGCGAAGGTGAAGGTCGCGGAACGCGGCCAGTCCATCGCCGACGACCTGGCCCGGGTGCGCGAGGTGCGCGAGGCGATGGGGCCAGATGCGAGAGTGCGCGTCGATGCGAACGGCGGTTGGACGATCGACGAGGCCGTGACCGCGCTGCGCGCGCTCTCCGGCTTCGACCTGGACTACGCCGAGCAGCCGTGCGCGACGGTGGCCGAACTCGCGGAGCTGCGCGCGCGGCTGTCCGTTCCGGGTCCGACTCCGGATCAGAAGGTCGGGGGTTCGAACAGCGTGAAGCCCGCTACGGGAGACTCGAGCAAGGCATCGGCCGAGGGTAGCGCGCGCGTCGTTCGGGACGACGGGGTCGCAGGTTCAGATCGTCAGCTCGCCGCGGCCGACGGCGCGACCGAGATCCGAGGATCGACAGACCGTTCGCCCATCGTGCGCATCGCCGCCGACGAGAGCGTGCGCAGGGCCGCCGACCCCCTCGCCGTCGCACGGGCGGGGGCTGCCGACCTGCTCGTGGTCAAGGCGCAGCCGCTCGGCGGAATCCGCCGAGCGCTCGACATCGTGGAGCGCGCCGGGCTGCCGGTGGTCGTGTCGAGTGCGCTCGACACCTCGGTGGGCATCTCGATGGGGTTGCACCTCGCGGCGGCGCTGCCCGATCGTCTACTCGCGGGTGCCTGCGGGCTCGGAACTGTGGCGCTGCTCGACGGCGACATCACCGCCCGGTCGCTGCTGCCCGAGCGCGGGGGGATCCCTGTCGAGAGACCGGCCCTCGCCCCGGCCCTGCTCGACCGCTACGCGGCCCCGCCCGAGCGGGAGCGCTGGTGGCGGGAGCGCGTGACACGCTGCCACGCGCTCCTCGCCGAACGAACACGGCGGGCGTGAGAGAAGCCCCGGGGAGAGCTCCCCGCGGTGTTCGTTCGCCCCCGCCGTGTTCGTTCGCCCAAGGTGTTCATGCGGACTGCAGCCGGACGCGGGCCTCGGCCACGCACGACCCCGCCACGCGCCCGCCGCGCCCGCCACGCGCGCCGCGGGCCGCGACTACACGCGGGCCGCGGCGCGCCGGGCGCCCTCGCCGAGCGACTCGAGCTTGGCCCACGCGATCTGCGGGTGCACGCGACCGCCGAGGCCGCAGTCGGTCGCGGCGATGACGCGCTCAGGGCCCACGATCTTCGCGAAGCGCTCGATCCGCTGCGCGACGAGATCGGGGTGCTCGACCAGGTTGGTCGAGTGGCCGACCACGCCGGGCACGAGGATGAGGTCGTCGGGGATGATGTCGCGGTTCTCCTCCCACACGGCCCACTCGTGCTCGTGACGGGCGTTGGCGGCCTCGAACGAGATCTGCCCGACCTTCGCGCCGAGCACCGTGCGCAGAATGTGCTTCAGCTCGATGTCGGTGGTGTGGGGGCCGTGCCATGAACCCCAGCAGAGGTGCAGGCGCACCTGCTCCTTCGGCAATCCCTCGATCGCCGCGTTGATCGCATCGATGCGGATCTGAGTGAAGGCGAGGTAGTCCTCGACGGAGGGCTCGGGATTGATCTGATCCCAGTTCTCTGCGAGCGAGGGATCGTCGAGCTGGAGGATGAGGCCCGCGTCGGTGATAGCGCGGTACTCCTCGCGCAGCGCCTCCACCCAGGCGTCGATGTGCTCCTGCTCGCTCGCGTAGAAGTCGTTGCGGACGCGGGCGGCGGAGCCGGGAGCGATCGCGGTGAGGAACCCGCGCTCGCCCTCCTGCAGCGCAGCGCGGAGGTTGCGGGTGTCGGCGGCGACGGCCTGCTGGCCACGGTAGGCGATCTCGCCGGTCGTCGTGGGGAAGGCGGTCGCGGTGCGACCCGTGGCGATCCCTCCCTCCGGGTCGTTGTAGGCCTCGGCAAAGGCCTGCCGGTCGCGACGGTCGAGGAAGGCGGTGAGGCGCACATCGCCGGGGGCCGAGCGCACCGGCGGCTCGTTGAAGGCGTTGATCTCGGTCAGCGAGAGGCCCGAGACGCGCTGGAAGGAGTAGCTCCACCACGCGCCGTAGTCCACGGCGTTCGACATCGCCTTGCCGAACTCGCCGTCGCCGGGCTGCGTGATGCCGAGTTCGCGCTGCCGCTCGACGACATCGCGCACGGCCTCGGCGACGAGCGCTTCGAACTCCAGCGTCGACTGCAGGGTGAAGCCGTCGTCCTCGAAGGTGCGTGCGGCGTTGGCCTCGATGAGCGCCTGCGTGCGCGGCAGGCTTCCGGCTGTGGTCGTCTCGATAGTCGTCATGACTGCGAAGCTACCGGCGTGCTCCCCCGCCCTCCAGTCTCATGACGCCGAATGACACGAAGGACGGTGCGCGAGCCTCGGGCGCGGTCCCATCAGGCGAGGGATCGGCAGTGGCGTGAGAGCGGACACGATCCCTCAGGCGAGGGATCCGCCGCGCTGCCGCGCGACACCGTCTCAGCCTTTGAGCCCCGGGAAGTCTTCTTCCCGCCACTCGGTCTCGATGCGACGGCCCTCACCGAAGGCGGCCTCCTCGCGCTGCCGCAGTTCGACGCGGCGGATCTTGCCCGACGTCGTCTTGGGCAGCTCGAAGAACTCCACGCGGCGCACGCGCATGTAGGCGGGCAGCGCGACTCTGGCGTGGGCGAGGATGGCGCGCGCCGTCTCGGCTTCGGCGGCCGCGCCTGCCGCGAGGGAGACGTAGGCCTTGGTGACGTTGAGGCGCGTCTCGTCGGGAGCGCCGACGACGGCGGCCTCGGCGACGAACTCGTGCTCGATGAGCGCGCTCTCGACCTCGAACGGAGAGACCTTGAAGTCGCTCGACTTGAAGATGTCGTCGGTGCGGCCGACGAAGGTGAGCACGCCGTGCTCGTCGCGGTGGGCGACGTCGCCCGTGTGGAAGACGCCGCCCGCCATCGCCCTGGCGGTCGCGTCGGGGTCGCCGAAGTAGCCCGTCATGAGGTTCACGGGCGCCAAGGAGTTGTGCAAAGCGTCGCTTTGAGCGCCGACGGCGCTGTCCGCGCCCTCGCGGACAGCCGACGTGCGGAGCAAGGAGGAACAGGGCGAGAGCCGCAGGCAGAGCTCGCCCTCGTCGCACTCGGCCCCGGTGAGCGGGTCGACGAGCACTGCGTCGACACCGGGCAGGGGTTTGCCCATCGCGCCGGGCACGATGGGGTCTCCCGGCATGTTGCCGATGAGGCAGGTGGTCTCGGTCTGGCCGTAGCCGTCGCGGATCTCGAGACCCCACCACTCGGAGATGCGCGCGATGACCTCGGGGTTGAGCGGTTCACCGGCCGACACGACCTCGCGCAGCGCGCGCGGCCTGCGGTCGAGCCGACTCTGGATGAGCATGCGCCAGACCGTCGGCGGGGCGCAGAAGGTGGTGACGCCGGCCCTGTCGAGTTCGGAGACGAAGTGCTCCGCGTCGAAGCGGGCGTAGTTCAGCACGAGGATCGTGGCGCCCACGTTCCACGGGGCGAAGAAGCTCGACCATGCGTGTTTGGCCCAGCCGGGGGCGCTGACCACCGAGTGCACGTCTCCTGGCCGCACACCGATCCACGAGAGGGTCGTGAGGTGACCGAGCGGGTAGCTCGTGTGCGAGTGCTCCACGATCTTCGGGCGGCTCGTGGTGCCCGAGGTGAAGTAGATGAGCGAGGGATCCGTGCTCGCCGTCGTCTTCGCGATCGGTGCGAGGGAGGCCGCGCTCGACTCTTCGTAGCGCAGCCAGTCGAACAGCGCCGCCCGCTGATCCCGGGTCGCTCCGCCGATCACCCCGTCGAAACCGACGCCGACGCGCCCGTACCCGCCGGGCACCTCGGCGAACTTCATCGCGTCGTCGGCCGCCGCGAACACCCAGCGCACACGGCCGCGCTCGACGCGGTCTGCGAGTTCGTGCGCCCCGAGCACGACCGAGGTGGGGAGGATCACGACGCCGAGCTTGAGCGCGGCCAGCATGATCTCCCACAGTTCGAGGCGGTTGCCGAGCATCAGCATCGCGACGTCGCCCTTGCGGGCACCGATGCCCCGCAGCCAGTTCGCCACCTGATCGGAGCGCTGCTTAAGCTGGGCGAAGGTGCGCTGCGACTCGCTCCCGTCGGCCTCCACGATGCGGAGCGCCGCGCGCTCGTTGCCCTCGGCGAGGGCGTCGAAGACGTCGTGCGCCCAGTTGAAAGCCGGCCCGACATCGGGCCAGCGGAACTCGGCGCGGGCGCGCTCCGGATCTCCGGCGAGCTCGAGCAGTCGATCGCGCGCGGCGAGGAAGGCGGCGGTGGGGTCGATCTCAGTCATGGCTCTTATTCTGCCCCTTCCCCGCCGGTCCCATCCGCGCGACGAGAACGGCCTGCGCGGCGACCGCGGCGAGCATGATCGCCCCGACCGCGATGGCGGCCCACCCCTCCCCGTTGCCGCCGGGCATGCTCATCACGGCCCAGAAGAACAGCACGCTCTGCGCGATCGCGGCGATCGGGATCGCGCCGTATGCGACGGTGCGCAGCGAGGCGCTCGGACCCCGTCGGGAACGCGCGGCGAACGCGAGCACTCCGAGCGATGCCACGACGATGATTCCCGCGAGCCCGAGCACGGCGGCATAGGGAGCACGGTATGCGAGGCGATAGCGCTCATACGCCCCGGGGTCGACGCTCTCGAAGGTTCCCGGTGCGAAGTTCAGCACCACCCCGAGGTCTCCAGAGGTTCCGAGGTCGTATTTCTCGAGGGTCCCGTTGATCTCCTCCGAGACTTCCCAAGCGGACTCCGGGGTCTCGGGGTCGTGGTCATCGGCCCTTCGCGACTGCACGGCGTCGGCGTCGAGCGAGACGACGAGGGATCCGTCGTCGAGCCGACGCTCGGAGCCGATGCGCAGCTCGTAGGGAGTGCGCTCGTCGAAGAGCATCTCGGGGTAGGCCGTGGTGTCGTATTGCCACGGCCGATACCAGTTGCCGTCCTCGTAGGGCACTCGCTCACGGTCGCCGTCGTAGTCGATCCACCCACCCGACTCGATCTCGTCGGCGATGCGCGGGTCGATCGCCAGCGTGACGCTGAGCGGGCGCACGGGGGCTCTTCCGTCGAAGGGGTTCTCCGTATCGGTGTAGTGGGCGTCCTCCCAGAATCCGTGCCAGGCGGTCCAGCGCAGCTGCTGCGGCTCGGCTCCGTTCGCCGAGTCGACCACCGGGCTCGTCAGCGCATAGACGACCTCGACGTCGTAGAGCCCGTCGAGCACGTCGGACATCCGCGTCACCATCGCGGTGCTCTGCGGCCCCGCGACCTCCTGGAACGGCACCTCCTCGCCATCGACGCTCACAGATTCGATCTCGAGCCCGAGGCTCTGGCCGAACCGTTCGCGCGGCCACTCCCTAGCGAACTGCGGCACCGACGAACCTCCCGGCGTGAACCGCACGCTGTCGTGCTCTACGACTCGGAGCCGCGCGCCGCCGCGTTCGTCGCGCTGCAGCTCACCGTCGATCGTAAAACCCTCCACCTGCGACCAGACCGTGCCCGACGGGCCCGACGGCCAGGTGACGAAATCGGCCTCCGCGTACGGAGCGGGTCTGGCTGACACGGTGACGATAGAACCGGCGAGAAGCCCGACCGAGGCGAGGAGGGCGAGCGCAGCCGGCAGCGACACGAAGTGCTCCGTGCGCCAGCCGCGGCCGAGCCACCGGTCGCCCGCCTCGCGGCCGGCGCTCGCGGCGACCCTGCGCCCGGCGCGTCTGGAACTCTCGAAGAGCACGGCGTAGGGCAGCAGCGGCTCCTCGACGGTGCCGCGGTCGAGCAGACGCGTCGCGCGCGCGTAGACGTCGATGCCCTTGAGCTGCTGCACGACGAGGGCGCCGTCGCGGGTGAGCGGCCGAGGCCTCCACACCGCCCAGACGATCATCACGGCGAGCGCGCTCGACACGAGCACGAACAGACCCGGCCACCAGACGACCGTGAGGATCACCTGGTGCGAGAGCTGTCGCAGCAGCCCCCACTGCAGCAGCACGACCGCGATGGGCGCGAGGATGAAGGTGTCGCGCACGTAACTGTCGGGCACCCAGCGCAGCCCGCCTTCGACCGGGCGATCGTTCCGGGACCAGCGCGACCGCTGCCGCAGCACGCTCGGCAGGTTGCCGATCCGACCTGCACGCATTCCCGCGCGCGCGATGGCCGCGAGTCGCGCTTCTCTCCCCGGGCGCGCGGCAGAGCCGAGGCGCCCCGAGCGCGCGACCGCCGTCGCCTTTCCTCGCGCCGCCGAGGCCTTCGCGTTCCGGCGCCTGTCCGATCTTCCGGGGCTCCCGGATGCGGCGTCCCCGCGCGCCAGCTCGGCCACGAGCTCCGCGTGCCACGGACGGTCGAGAAGCTGCGCGGCCTCCGACGGGGAGAGCTCGGGCAGCTCGGCTCGCGCGAGATACCACGGCTCACCGGCGCTGTCGGCCCACACGACCCTCCTCGCCGCGAGTGCGAACGGCAGGAGGACGGCGAGAAACGCGAGCGGCAGAAGCGGCCCCCAGGTCTGCCACCAGAATAGGGCTGTGGTAGGAGGTTGCCCGAAGGTGCCCGCTTCGAAGGCGGTGTCGATGACGAGATCGGGGTAGGGCGGCAGGGTGTCGTCGTTGCTGAAGGCGTAGCGCACACCCTCAGCCGTCTCCTTCTCGGGAGTGAGCCATTCGGTGCCGCTGAGCAGCAGCCAGCCCACGTAGGCGCGCGGCGCCCGCACGAGCGCTTCATCCAGCTCGCGGGACAGCGTCAGCGATACATCCACGCCCTTCGTCGCCTGCGGCCAGCTCGGCCCGAGCAGGGGCCACGACCAGCCGTCGACCGCGCCTCCCGTGGCCTCGTCGACTCGCGGTGAGGCGAGATCGCGCATCGAGTAGTCGAGCGCGATCGCTCGCTTCCCCTCCAGCTTCGCGCCGTCGGGGGGTGCGAGCGTGACGGTGGTGATCGTCGCGCCGCGCTTCACCTCGACGTCCGCCGACTCGCCGTCGATGGTCGCCGAGTGCATCTCGAACCCCGTGTCGTGGCCGTCGAACTCGGTCACGAACTTCCGCTCGATCGACCGCTCGGGTCCGTTCGCGAAGTCGGCGGTGTAGCGTTCGGAGATCTTCGCGGAGAAGCGCCCGCCCTCGGTGCGGGTGATCGAGTAGTCGATGTTCGCATCGGTGGCGATCCAGTCGACCTCGCCCACCTTCGCCGAGTCGAGCACGTCGTCGAAGTCGCGCGGCTCGTTGATGACCGGCCCGAGGAGCAGCAGCACGCCGATGGCCATCACCAGCACCCAGCAGAACCCGATGGCGAAGCGGATCGACCGGTTCCCTCGTGCCCTGAGACGGGCCTCCACTGCGGTGAGCACACCTGCGAGCCAGCGGAACAGCGGCGCGTGCTCCGGCTGCGGGTCGGGGATGCGCCCCGAATTGAGCAGTTCGGGATCCGAGCCTGCGAGGTCGAAGGGATCGGGCGCAGGCAGCGAATCGGGCTCCGAACGGCGGCGTCTACGACTCATGCTTCGACACTAGCGGCGACCTCCGACATCGGGACGACCGCGCAGGGTGAGCGACTCGCCGCCTCGGATCAGCTCCTGAACACCGTGTGCAGCCTCGGGTCGTTCAGCGCGTCCCTGCCTCCGAGCCCCTCGATCTCGAAGAGCACCGCGGTGCCTGCGTGCGCGTAGCCGAGCTCGCGCAGCAGATCCCTCCCCGCCGCGAGCGTACCGCCGGTCGCGAGCACGTCGTCGATGAGCAGCACCCGGGTGCCGCGGGGGAAGTCGGCGTGCGCCTCGACCTCCGCGATGCCGTACTCGAGCGCGTAGCTCATCTTCGCCGCGGGACGAGGCAGCTTGCCCGACTTGCGAACCGGCATCAGCCCGACTCCTGCCGCGTAGGCCGCGGCGCTCGCGAGCAGGAATCCGCGCGCCTCCAACCCGGCGACGACGTCGAAGGAGCCCCGGAACGGCGCGATCAGCGCGTCGACCGTCGCGCGGAACGCCTCGGCGTCGGCGAGCAGCGGCGTGATGTCGCGGAACAGCACGCCCTCGAGCGGATAGTCGGGAATCTCGAGGATCAGCGATTCCGCGCGCTTCAGCTCGGGCGTCATCTCGGGGAAGCTCGGCAGGTCGAGGGGCTCGCTCATCGTCTCTGGCACGCGATCCAGGCTACTCGCTCCCTCCGATAAGGGATCCTGCCGCAGCACCCCGCCATCCGGAACAGCACGCCGACGGGTGTCCGACGTCTCCCCTCCCCAGGCGCTTTCCCGCGTCAGGATCCCTCGCCGGAGCACGAAGACACACCCGGGCGACCGTAATTTTTCTTTTCACCGCGACTCATGTAAAGTTTTCCGAGTTGAGAGATCAACAGTGCGCCCCTAGCTCAGCTGGATAGAGCATCTGACTACGGATCAGAAGGTCGGGGGTTCGAATCCCTCGGGGCGCGCGAACCATCTGAAACCCCCGTCGCGGCAGCGGCGGGGGTTTCGTCGTAGCTCGACGATCGCCGCTCAGCGCGCGAGGTAGGCCGCGAGGTTCGCGAGCGAGGAGGCGAAACCGACCGCGTGCTCAGCTGCGGAGATCCCCGACGGCACGCCCTCGGCCCGGATCCGCACGGTGCTCCCCTCCGCAGCCTGCTCCACCGCCCAGGTCATGGTCATCACGCCGGAGAACGCCGGATCGTCCGACTCGAACTCCACCTCCTGCACCACGCGCTCGCCCGGCACGATCTCGACGATGCGGGCCTCCACCGCATCCGATCCCTCGCCGGTCTTGCCGGTCTCCCGGGCATCGAGGTACTCCAGCACCATGCGGTAGCCCCCGCCCGGGCGCATGTCGAAGCGTTCGAACCGGCCGCGCATTCCCTCCGGCGGCAGCCACTCGGCGAGCGCTTCGGCGTCGGTGAGCGCGGCGAACACGCGGTCGGTCGGTGCGGGGATCGTGCGGGCCGCGGTGTCGGTTCTCGGCATGCTTCGACGCTAGCAAGCGATCTCGAAGGTGTCACAGGCGCCTCGCTATCAGACCCCGGCACGAGCGGCAAGGCCCGTTCGCGATCGCGGCACGGCACGTATCGTCGGGAGTCCAGAGCAACCCGAGCGGGGCCCGCGCAGCGGGCCGCACCGCGGAAAGGCCGCAGGATCATGGACCAGCACGCGAACGACCCAGACAAGACCGGCGCCGAGAGGGATCCGGAGCGTCCGAGCGCGGAATCCCCGGAATCGGTTCCCGAGTCGGTGCCCTCCGCCGGGGACCGCGCGGGCAAGGTCGGCCCCGACGCCGCGGATCCGCCACGTGCGGGAACGCCGGGAGACGAACGGGCGGCCGACAACCCCGAGCTCGACGCCGACGAGGGAGCCGACGCTTTCGAGACTCCGAGTTCGGCGCAGCGCAAGCAGCGCCAGTCCGACGCCGAGCGTCAGGACGAGGATCACATCTCGATCGACACGCCCGACTGAGCTCGGCGCGGCCCCGGCTCGCGCGAGCGGCGCGCACGCGACCGGCGCGGATGCCTCCGGACGCCTCGCCGGGCCGCCTGCGACGCGAGCCCCGTCGCTTCACTCGCGCACGCGCGATACGAGGGCCCTCAGAGCGGCCTCGATGGTCTGCCGCATGACGTCCAGGGGGTCCCCCCGGAAGCGATGGAGTTCGGTGCGCGGCTCGGAGTCGTGCCAGGTCGAGAGATACACGGTGCCTGCAGGCTTGCCCTCGTCCGGCTCGGGGCCGCCGACGCCCGTCACCGCGACCGAGCATTCCGCCCCGAGCAGCCTCGCCGCAGAGGAGGCCATCGCCTCCGCCGTGGGTCCGGTCACCACGGGACCGCGGGGCGCATCGAGGAGGTCGTACTTCACCTCGGGGTGGTACGCGACGATCCCTCCCCTGAACCAGTCCCCGGCGTCGGGCGCCGCGGCGAGCGCGGCAGCCAGCTGGCCACCGGTCAGCGACTCCGCCACCGCGAGACGAATCCCCCGCGCAACAGCGAGCTCCGCCAGCTCGCCCACGAGATCGTCGACCGCTGCTCCGAGCGCCGTCTTCACCATCGTCCGTCCTCCGTTCCTCCGGCGCTCATCCGCTGCGCCGCTTCGCGGCACCCGAACCCGAGCGCGACGCCGTCCGCGGCTTCTTCCGTGTGCGGCGCTTCTTCGCCCGTGAGCGCTCGACACTCTGTTTGAGCGCCTCCATGAGGTCGATGACCTCGCCGCCCCGCGCGGTCTCTCCGAAGGTCTCCTCGGTGTCGATCGCGTCGCCCTCGCGACGCTTCGCCTCAATCAGCGTGCGCAGCTGCTCCTGGTATTCGTCGCGGAAGTTGTCGGGCTCGAAATCGCCGGAGAAGCTCTTCACGAGCGCCGTCGAGAGCTGCATCTCCTTCGCCGAGATGCGCACCCGCTGATCGAGCGTCGGGAACTCGGGCTCGCGGATCTCATCGGGCCACAGCAGCGTCTGCAGCAGCAGGGTGTCGTCGCGCACGCGGAGCGCCGCGAGCCGCGTCTTCTGCCGCAGCGCGAACTGCACGATGGCGGTGCGCTCCGTCTTCTCGAGCGTGCGTCGCAGCAGCACGTAGGCCTTCGGCGACTTGCCGGACGGGGCGAGGTAGTAGCTGCGGTCGAGCAGCATCGGGTCGATCTGCGCGTTCGGCACGAACTCGACGACGGAGATCTCTCGATCCCTCTCCTGAGGGATCGACGCCAGCTCCTCCTTCGTGAGCACGACCGTCTCCTCCTCGTCGACGAATGCGCGCTCGATGTGCTCGTAGGCGACGATCTCATCGCACACCTCGCAGCGCCTCTGATAGCGGATGCGCCCGCCGTCGGCATCGTGCACCTGGTGCAGCGGCACGTCGTGGTCCTCGGTCGCGCTGTACAGCTTCACGGGCACGTTGACGAGGCCGAAGGTAATCGCGCCGCTCCAGATCGCTCTCATGCCTACAGTAGACCCCGTTCGAATGTCAAAGGTCTACCGCTTGCACGAACCCCCTTCGAGCATGTAAGCATGCCGAAACACGAACAGCTCGTGCGCGTGGGCGGGCACCGCATCAGACTCTCGAATCTGGAGAAGGTGCTCTACCCCGCGACGGGCACCACCAAGGGCGACGTGATCGGCTACTACCGGGCGATCGCGGAGACCATGCTGCCCCACTGCGCGGACCGGCCGGCGACCCGCAAGCGGTGGCCCGACGGTGTCGGCGAAGACGGTACCGGCTTCTCCTTCTTCCAGAAGGACCTGGGCGAGGATGCTCCGGAGTGGGTGGCGACGGGCAGTATCGAGCACCGCGACCACGTGAACGACTACCCGCTCGTGAACGACCCCGCGACGCTCGTGTGGCTCGGACAGCTCGCGGCGCTCGAGCTCCACGTGCCCCAGTGGCGCTTCGGCCCCGACGGCGTCGCGATGAACCCCGACCGGCTCGTGTTCGACCTCGACCCCGGTGAGGGCGTGCCGCTCGCCGACTGCGCGCGCGTCGCGTTCCTCGTACGCGACATCCTGCGCGACATGGGCCTCACCTCGGTGCCCGTGACGAGCGGCAGCAAGGGGATCCACCTCTACGCGGCGCTCGACGGCGAGCAGACCTCGGACCAGGTCTCCGCCGTCGCTCGCGAGCTGGCGCGCTCGCTCGAGGCCGATCACCCGGACGAGATCACGAGCTCGATGAAGCGGGCGCTGCGCCCCGGCAAGGTGTTCATCGACTGGAGCCAGAACAACGGGTCGAAGACGACGGTCGCACCCTACTCGCTGCGCGGGCGGACGGAGCCCCTCGTCGCCGCGCCGCGCACCTGGCGCGAGCTCGCGTCGCCGCATCTGCGCCATCTCGACTTCCGCGAGGTGCTGAGCCGGGTGAAGCGGCGCGGCGACCCGCTCGAGGCGCTGCTCGACGCGGCGCCCGCGCGCGACCGCCTGCAGCTCTACCGCTCCAAGCGCGACGCGGCGCGCACCCCCGAGCCGGTGCCCGAGCCGGGCGACGGCGACGACCCCGACGCGGCGGGAGACCTGCGCTTCGTCATCCAGCGCCACGAGGCGCGCCGCCTCCACTACGACTTCAGGCTCGAGCACGACGGGGTGCTCGTGAGCTGGGCGCTGCCGAAGGGGGTGCCCACGGATCCCTCGACCAATCATCTCGCCGTGCCGACCGAGGACCACCCGCTCTCGTACCGCCATTTCGCGGGGCGCATCCCGAAGGGCGAGTACGGGGCCGGCACGGTCGAGATCTGGGACGCGGGCACCTACGAGTTGGAGGAATGGTCGCGCGACAAGGTCGTCGCGGCCCTCACCGGGCGCCCCGGCGGCGGGCTCGGCGGTACCCGTCGCTACGCGCTGTTCCGCGCCGGCGAGCTGGGCGGCAAGCCCAGCTGGCTCATCCACCTCATGCCGGACGAGGGATCGGGAGGGATGGGTTCCAGGGGAGCGGGTTCCAGGGGCGCGAGTTCGGGCCGCCGGAGTTCCGCGCGCGCCGGCTCACGCCGCGCGAGTTCCGCAGCCGATCTCTCCCCCATGCTCGCCGAGACCGGGACGCCGGCGCGGCTCGTCCGCCTCGACCCGGAGCATTGGGCGTTCGAGATGAAGTGGGACGGCATCCGTGCCATCGCATCGATCGCGAGTTCGGGGGTCGAGCTGCGCAGCCGCTCGGGCGCCGATCTCACCACCGCCTACCCCGAGCTCGCCTCGCTGCACGAGGCGGTCAACGCCGAAGAGGCGGTGCTCGACGGCGAGATCGTGGCCCTCGGCGACGGCGGCGCCCCGAGCTTCAGCCGCCTGCAGACCCGTTTCGGCTTGACCGACCCCCGCGAGATCGCTCGCGCGCGGCGCGGCGCCCCGGCCGCCCTCTTCGTCTTCGACGTGCTGCGCGTCGACGGTCGCGACTGCCGCGGCCTCACCTATCTGCAGCGCCGCGAGCTGCTCGAGCGCCTGATCGAGGAGGGGTCGGCCGCGCCCGTCTCTCGCCCCGAGGCCTTCGACAGCGACCCGGAGGAGGCGCTCGAGACGAGCCGACGGCTGGGCCTCGAGGGAATCGTCGCGAAGCGGCGCGAGAGCCTCTATCACTCGGGCGCACGCTCGGGCGACTGGCTGAAGTTCCCGCTCGTGATCGCTTCGGAGGCCGTCGTGGTCGGCTGGCGCGACGGCCTGTCGGATGCCTCCGATATCGCCTCGCTGCTGCTCGCCGTCCCCGACGGCGTCGGACGGTGGAGGTACGCCGGCCGCGTGGGGACGGGGTTCTCGAACCGCGAGCGACGCGAGATCAGGAAGCGGTTCGCACCGTTGGAATGCTCGGATCCGACGGTCGACGACGTCCCCGCCGAGATCCGGCGTGACGCTCACTGGGTCGTGCCCGACCGAGTGTGCGAGGTGACGGCGAAGGGCCGCACCGAGTCGGGTGTTTTCCGGCAACCGGTGTGGCGCGGCTGGCGACCCGACAAGAGCCCCGATGAGCTCGGGCCGTGACCGCGCACACGCACGCGATCCCTGTCAAGGGCCTTACCGCGCCGCCCGGCGGCGTCTAGCGTGAGGTGCAGCGCTCCGAGCGCACGGGCCGTGAACGCGCGGAGCAGCCGATCGCTCGCTTCTCCGACGGCAGGGTTCCATGACGACACGCACGCACGCCTCATTCGAGCGACTCATCGGAGTCGAGGAGGAACTGCTGCTCGTCGACCCCGAGACGGGTGTACCCGTTCCACGGTCGGGCGCGGTGCTCGCGACGGCGCACGCCGAATCCGGGCGTGCAATCCAGGGATCCGCCCCGGCCACACACCTCGAGGCCGAGCTGAAGCGCGAGCAGATCGAGGTGGTCTCGGCTCCGTGCGCCACCCTGAGCGGGCTCGCGATCGAGGTGGCGGCGGGGCGACGCCTCGCAGACGTCGCCGCCCGAGCCGCAGGGGCGCGCGCCGTCGCGCTCGGCACGAGCCCGGCGCCCGTCGACTCGCACCTCATGCAGTCGTCGCGCTTCCGGTCCCTCGCGAAGCAGTACCCGCTGACCACCCGCGAGCAGCTCACCTGCGGGCTGCACGTGCACGTCACCGTCAGCGACGACGAGGAGGGCGTCGCCGTGATCGACCGGGTGCGGCCGTGGCTGCCTGTGCTGCTCGCGCTGAGCGCGAACTCTCCGCTGTGGCAGGGCGTCGACACGGGATTCGCGAGCTACCGGCACCAGGTCTGGGGTCGCTGGCCCTCTGCCGGCTCGACCGAGGTGTTCGGCTCGGCCGCCGCCTACCACGGGATCGTGGAGCGCATGGTCGAGACGGGGGCGCTGCTCGACCGCGGCATGGTCTATTTCGACGCCAGGCTGAGCGACCGCTACCCGACCGTGGAGATCCGCGTATCCGACGTGTGCATGTCGGCGAGACGCGCAGTGGGGCTCGCGGGAATCGTGCGCGGACTCGTCGAGACGGAGGCGGCGGCGTGGAGACGCGGAGAGCCGCTCGAAGCCGTGCCGACGACGCTCGTGCGACTCGCGATGTGGACGGCCAGCCGCTTCGGCCTGGAGGCCGAACTGATCCACCCGGTCGAGCAGCAGCCCCGGCCCGCGGCGGAGGCCGTCGAGGCGCTCCTCGATCACGTCTCCCCCGCGCTCGAGGAGACCGGCGACCTCGCGGAGGTGCGAGGAATCGTCGCAGAGATCCTGCGCGAGGGCACGGGGGCCGAGCGGCAGCGATCCCTCATCGCCCAGGGCGCGAGCTACGCGGAGCTCGTCGCCGACGCCGTGGCGGTGACGCACCGGCCGGTGGCTCGCGAGATGCGACCCGGGCAGCGCAGGGTCTATATTCGGCACATGCGCACGAAAGAGATCGACGGTATCGTCTACACGCTCACCCGCCGAGACGCGCCGGGGCCCGACCTCGATGCATGGTACTGGCTCGGCGCCGACGGATCGGTGGCGGAGCTCGACGAGGCCGAGCACCGGGCGCTCCGCGTGAGCGAGGTGATCCTCGACGAGTGAGGCTACAGCCGCTCGCGGTGCAGCTGCTTCAGGTCATCGACGGCCCGCTCGAGCGAGGGATCATCGCCTCGCGCGAGGGCCGCGTACTGCAGCGCGACGCCGTCCTCCGTCGGCACGGCCTTCACCCACATGCGTCGGCGCGCGACGAACAGCGACCAGAGCAGGCCGCCGAGCGCGAGCAGCGCGAACACGAGGATCCACTGCTGCGCCGGATTGCGCATCACATCGAATGACGCGTAGCGGGGCACCGCTTCGAGGGTGATGGTGCCGAGCCCGTTCGGCAGATCCACCGTCTGGCCCGGGGTGAGCTCCAACGATTCCTTGTCGATCGCGCGGCCGGTGAGCTGCTCCATCGCACCGGTGTCGAGGGCGTAGACGGACTGCGGCACTCCGTTGTCGATGCCGAGGTCGCCCACGAAGACGTCGAGGGTGAGCACGGGGTTCTCGAGGTCGGGGTAGTTCGAGGTGAAGGCACCCGTGTCGAGATCCGACTTGGTCGGGTAGAAGAAGCCGCGCAGCCCGAGCTGCGTCTGCTCGCCGCTCTCGTCCATGATCCCGTAGGGCACCTTGACCACGCCGAGCGACGTCATGTTCGTGTCCTGCGGGATGAACGGCATCGCCTCGCTGTAGACGACCGTTCCCTCGGCGTTGCGCACCGTGATCTTCGGCGCGTAGCCGTTGGCGATCAGGTAGATCGGAGAGCCGTGCACCCGCAACGGGTGGTTCACCCGGATCGTATGCTCCGACTCGCTGCCGTCGGGATCGATGAGCGTCATCGACGCCGTGTAGTCCTTCACCTGACCGATGGCCGAAACGTTGCCGTCCTCGGGCGTCATGTAGGTGACGTCGAGCCCGTCGAGCCGCAGGCTGAAGGGTTCGAGGCTCTCGGTGTCGAAGGAGCGGCCCGAGTTCACGGTGTCGTAGTCGATGAGCTGGTTGACCATCGTCTCACCCTCGACGAGCACTTTCTGCCCGTTGAACGTGAACACTCCGCCGATGCCCACGCTGATGAGCACGCCGAGCAGCGAGAGGTGGAAGAGCAGGTTGCCGGTCTCGCGCAGATAGCCGCGCTCGGCCGAGACCGAGACCTCCTCGACGCCCCTGCGGGTGACGCGCTGCACCTGCACGCGGTAGCGGAGCTTGCGCAGCACCTCCGCAGCGACCTCCACCGCACGCTCGGCGAACTCGGCGCGCTCGGCGTCGGTCGCCTCGGGGTTCGAGACCCGCACCTCACTGAAACCGGCCATGCGCTGCAACCGGGCCGGAGTCTTCGGCGGCTGCCCGCGCCACGCCCTCCAGTGGTGCACGATGCGCGGCAGCACGCAACCGATGAGAGAGATGAACAGCAGCAGGTAGATGGCCGAGAACCAGACCGAGCCGTAGACATCGAAGGCCTGGATGGGGAAGGCGTCGAGGATGGGGAACAGCTCGGGGTGGTCCTGCTCGTACTGGATCACGCCGTTGGGGTCGGCGCTGCGCTGCGGCAGCAGGGATCCGGGGATCGCGGCGACCGCGAGCAGCAGCAGCAGGATCAGGGCGACCCGCATGCTCGTCAGTTGACGCCAGAACCAGCGCAGCCAGCCCTTCAGCCCGAGCTCGGGCGCCTCGACGCGCGCCGCGGCGCCCGATCCGTCGTCGTAATCAGAGGGGCGTGACATATCCGCCGATCACCGCCTGCAGTGCGTACATCATCCGGCTCCAGAGTCCGGTCACCATGAGGAGACCGATGAGGATCAGCAGCACGCCGCCGATCAGGTTCACGGCGCGTATATGCCGTTTGAAGAATGTCATGGTCCGCGTCATCCACCCGAAACCGAATGCGGCGACCACGAAGGGCAGACCGAGGCCGAGGCAGTAGCAGAGGGCGAGGACCACCGAGCGCCCGACCGATCCCTGCTGCAGGCTCAGACCCATGATGACGGTGAGCGTCGGGCCCATGCACGGGGTCCATCCGATGGCGAACACCGCGCCGAGCAGCGGAGCGCCCACGAGACCGAACCTCGGCTTCAGGCGCAGCTTCCGCGTCGTCTGCATGCGGCTGAAAAGGCCGATGAACACGAGCCCCATCAGGATCACGAAGACACCCATGACGCGGGTGATGACGCTCTCCCACTCGAGCAGCCACACGCCGACGGTTCCGGCCGCCGCGAGGAACGCGACGAGGACCGCGGTGAAGCCCGCGACGAACAGCAGCGCACCGAGCACGACGCGGCTTCGAGCCGCGCGATCGCCGGGGGCCGAGGTAGCGGTGGAGCCGACATAGGCGAGGTAGCCGGGCACGAGCGGCAATACGCACGGCGACAGGAACGAGAGGAGCCCGGCGGCGATCGAGATCAGCGACGCGACGAGCAGCTGCCCGTCGCCCACGAGGTCCTGCAGCTCCACCGGGCTACTGCTCGCCCGATCCGGTGCCGGATCCCTCGCCCGACTCGGCCAGCGTCTCGCCGATCAGGGTGCTCAGCTGCGAGGCGCCGGCGAGCTGCCCCAGCACGCGATGCGCCACACGCCCCTCGGTGTCGAGCACGAGGGTCGTGGGCACGGCGTTCAGCGGCACCTGCCCGGCGAAGGCGCGCTGCACGGCACGGCCGCCTGGCGAGTCCATGATGGACGGGTACGCGATGCCGAACTCCTCGGAGAACTGCTGCGCCTGGGCGACCTGGTCGCGGGTGTTGACGCCGACGAACTCGACGCCCTGCGGCGAGAACTCGTCATAGGCCTCGACGAGGTCGGCTGCCTCTGCGCGGCACGGGGCGCAGCCCGCGTACCAGAAGTTGACGACCGTGACGCTGCCCAGCGTGTCGTCGGAGCCGTAGGTCTCCCCCGTCTCGGTCTCGCCGGAGAACACGACGGGCTCGGTGCGTTCGGAGGGCGGGATGCTCAGCGAGGAGCCATCGCCCGAGACGTAGCCCTTATCGCCGCCCTCCTCCCACTGCTGGGAGAGGTCGTCTCCGCCGCTGCAGGCCGTCGCGCCGAGCAGCAGGCCGGCCGCGGCGACGCAGGCGGCCACGCGCAGCGACGCGCGCCCGCGGATCCCTCGCGGAGGGATCCCTCGCCGATCGAGATCGCCGCTGCTCATACGGCGCCCACGTCCGTCGCCTCGGCGAGCAGAGCTGCAGCGGGCGTGCGGTAGTCGACCTCGAACCAACGCTCGCCGCGCTTCTCGAAGCTCGTGATGCTCGACAGCTCGCAGCGGCGCGAAGCGGGATTGTGGAAGAGCGGTTTGCCCGCGATGTCGAGATGCGCCATCCAGATCGGCGACTGGTGCGAGACCATCACGATGTCGCCCTCGCGGGTGCTGTTCCACGCCGCATCCATGGCCTCGCGCACGCGGGCCGCGATGCTGCGGTAGGGCTCGCCCCAACTCGGGCGCAGGGGGTTCCAGTAGCGGTGCCAGTAGCGCGGCTTCTTGAACGCCGAATCCGGGCCGCTGCCCTTGAGCCCCTCGAAGGAGTTGGTGGGCTCGATGATGCGCTCATCCGTGACGATCTCGAGACTGAACGCGCTCGCGATCGGGCGCGCCGACTGCTGCGCGCGCTCGAGCGGAGACGCGATGAGCCTGGCGACCGCACGGTCGCTGCCGGCCAGTTCGAGGGCGGCAGCCTCGGCCATGCGGTGCCCCAGCTCGGACAGGCGATAGCCGGGCAGGCGGCCGTACAGTACGCCCTCCGGGTTGTGCACTTCGCCATGGCGCACCAGATGCAGCAGTTTGTCGCTCACGTCTCCATTCTACGTTCGGGGTGTCTGGGAGGTTGCGGCGGGGGTCCGCGTGCGAACGAGGTGGGAACGCGGGGCGCTCCGCGCCCGGCTCACCGATCAGGCATCGCGGCCGCGCCCGACCGGTAGACTGTCTCGGGTGACTGAGCGTGTATTGATCAAGGACCTGGCCGCCCGCGAGGACGGCCCCGTACGAGTTTCCGGCTGGGTCGAGAAGGTGCGCGACCAGCGCTACGTGCAGTTCGTCGTGCTGCGCGACGAGAGCGGCGCGGTGCAGCTCGTGAACGGAGGCGTGCTGCGCGAGCCCGACCCCGAGAACCCGCGCTCCGACATCCTCGTGCCCCGCACCACCACCATCTCCGAACTCACCCAGGGCACCTTCGTGACCGTGAGCGGCGAACTGCAGCACAACGAACGCGTGAAGCTCGGCGGCGTCGAGATCCAGATCGACGAGATCGAGGTCGTCACCCGCGCGCTCCCCGACAACCCGATCGCGGCCGACAGCGGCATCGATGTGCGCCTCGACTGGCGCTTCCTCGACCTGCGCCGCCCCGAGCAGAACCTGATCTTCCGCATCCAGACGACGTTCCTGCACGCGCTCCGCAATGTGTGGGTCGACCGCGGGTTCATCGAGATCCAGACCCCGAAGCTCATGGCGTCGGCGTCCGAATCGCGCGCCGAGCTGTTCGAGGTCGAGTACTTCGAAGGTCAGGCGTTCCTCGCGCAGAGCCCGCAGTTCTTCAAGCAGATGGCGCAGGCGGCCGGTTTCGGCGGCATCTTCGAGGTGGGCCCCGCGTTCCGCGCCGATCCCTCGTTCACCTCGCGTCACGCGACCGAGTTCACCTCGGTCGATACCGAGCTGAGCTGGATCGACTCGCACGAAGACGTCATGGAACTGCACGAGGAGCTCATCGTCGCCGGCCTCTCCGCGGTGAAGGAGAAGCACGGCGAGGAGATCCAGAAGCTCTTCGGCATCGAGGTCGAGGTACCGGCCCGCCCGTTCCCGCGCATCCCGCTCGCCGAGGCGAAGGAGATCGTGAAGGCCGAGGGCTACGAAGTGCCGCGCGCCGACGCCGACATGGACCCCGAGGGCGAGCGCCGCATCGCCGCGCACGTCAAGCAGAAGTACGGCTCCGACTTCGTCTTCCTCACCGACTACGACGCTTCGATCCGCCCGTTCTACCACATGCGCCACGCAGACGACGCGCAGCTCACCAAGAGCTACGACCTCATCTACCGCGGCACCGAGATCTCGACGGGCGCGCAGCGCGAGCACCGCATCGAGGTGCTCGAGGCGCAGGCGGTCGAGAAGGGCATGGATCCCGCCGAACTGTCGTTCTACCTCGACTTCTTCCGCTACGGCGTGCCCCCTCACGGCGGCTTCGGCATGGGCCTCGCCCGGGTGCTGATGCTCATGCTGCAGCAGTCCTCGATCCGCGAGGTCACCTACCTCTTCCGCGGCCCGAACCGCCTGCTGCCGTAGGCCGGATCCGAAAGGGATCGGGCCGCACGCGGCCCCTGTTCCCGCTTCACTGCTGCAACGCGCACTTCGGCGTGCCGAGGCCCAACAGGTACCAGGTGCCGGAGACGGTCATCCAGCTGGACTTCCAGTCGTTTCCGGCGTTCGGAAGGCTGTATCTCAGGCCCATGCTCTTGCTCCCGCCGACGAGCCCGCCCAGCAGTCCCACTCTGACGACGGTCGTGTAAGCCCCGGGATCACCGCTCACGGCCGTCGTCGTGACGTTGCCGAGCAGCGCGTCGGTCAGCGGGATGAGCAGACCGCTCGAATCCGATCGGCCGTACTCGAGGGCGAGTCCCGCGACCTCCGGCGGTTGGCGCCAATGGATCGTGAGCGTCGAGTTCAGTCCGAGCAGGCCCGTCGCCTCGCAGCTCGTGTAGACGGGAGCGGGGACCTGGTACGTGCCGAACGCCGCATTGCCCGACTCCGAGTCGGCCCAGGTGGCTTCGGTCCAGGCCGGCCGATCCGTCAGCACCGGCGCGGAGATCACCACGAGCACCGTCAGGGCGCCGACCGCCCAGCCGATACGCCAGGAGGGCCGGCGCGGCACTCGCGATCCGTGGCGTCCGCTGCCATTCATGTTCATGAGACGCTCCGCACTCTCCGGCGCGCCATCGCCCTCGCCGCTCCCGCGGCGCTCAGCCCGACCGCCAGCGCGCCCGCGCCGAGCAGCGCAGCCGGCCCGATGCCCGCGCCGCCCGTCGTCGGCAGGCCGTGCACCTCGCCCGGTCCGGACGTCACCTCTTCGCCGAACCCCGTCGCGCGCAGAGTGAGCTCGACGACGCCCGAGGCCGGTTCGGGGATCTCGGCGGTGATGAGGAACCAGCGCTCGGCGCCTCCCTTCCACGCCAGGAGGGATTCGAAGCCGGTGTCGGGGTCCGCCGGCGCGGACGCGCGGAGGAGTTGCTCATCACCGGCGCAGCGCGCGTCGACCCAGCGCTGCGTGCAGGCGCGCACGTCGACGTTCAAACCGAGTTCGTGCGAGCCCGCGGCGTTGAGCGCGACATCCACCGAGGCCTCCTTCGCCCCCGCCGCGCGAATGCCCACCCCCACCTGCCAGTGCACGGGGATGCCCACTCGCATCGCGCGCATTTCAGCGGGATCCCCGATCGACGTCAGAGTCAGGTGCTCGCCGCGGACGATCTGTTCCTCGACTCCGGCCCCTTGCGCCTCGGCGCGGGGAGCAGGCGCGACGGCGAGCGCGAAGCCGACGGCCACCGCCGCAGCTCCGCTGCCGATCCGCGCCCCTGCTCCGTGCCGCCCCCTGACCGGAGCGGGTTCGTCACGCGCTGCGGCCCCTGCGGCGTCCTCGCCCGAGGCTCCCTGCGGCCACCGGCGCGGGTTCCGCGGCCAGAATGCCCACGTGACGAGCACCGAGGCTCCGATCGTGAGCGTACCGAGCACCCAGGGGTTCGAGAACCACACGACCGTGTACGCGAGCCCCGGCACGGAAGCGAGGACCCGGCGTACCTCGGTAACCGTGTACGGCGAGGGATCGGGCGCCTCGTTCGCATCCCCCTTCATCGTGATCGTGCGGGTCTCGCCCTCGCCGCTGACCGAGGTCACGCGGTGCGTCACGGGGAGGTCACCGGGACGGTCGACGGTGACCACGTCGCCGATCTCGATCTCGGAGGCGGGGATCTCGCGCACCGCCGCGAGCGAGCCGGCGGGGATGGTGGGCGACATCGAACCGGTCTTGAACATGATGAGCGACACGTGGAAGACCGTCGAGAGGACCACGAGGACGATGCAGACGAGACCGCCGAGAGCGGCGAGATTGAGCAGGGCGCCGCCGATCATCCCGGGAACCGAACGCCTTCGGGCCGGCATGCTCACCCCCTCACTCATGTCTCACGCGTCTCCGTCGCGGCCGTCGCTCGGAGAACCCTCACGAAGTCGACGTCGCAGTGAGCGTCCACGTCGCCGCAGCGGTGAGGCCCTGTGCGGCGTTCTCCGTGCCTGCGGGAAGCGTCACAGCGAAGCAGTAGGCGACCGGCGAGGCCCCCGCGGCGGCAAGATTCTGTGCGCTCGCCGCCCCGGCGGTCAGCGGGCTGCCGTTTGCCACGACGGCTGTTCCGGCTGCGTACGACGTGGCGTCGCAGTTGCTGGTCGCTGGGATGGTGCGCACCCCGTACCTGAGATACGTGCCGAGTCCGCTCCCGGTGACAGTCGCTCCGCCCAGCGTCACCGTTCCTGTGACGTTCGTGGTGGGGGTCGTCTTCACGATAAAGCGCGAGTAGACCGTCGTTCCCGGCGACAGCGCGTTCGGCGTCAACGTGAAGGCGAGCGCGGCGGGCGAACCGGACGGGTGGTCCGAGAACGCGGGCGCGGTGCCGGGCCCCGCAGCGCCCACGATTCCGAACGTGCTGGCCGTGAAGGTGCCCTGCGCGACCTCGGTGTCGGTCCAGGCCGCGAGCGTGAGCGTCGCACCGACCCCGAGCACGAGTGCACCGGCGAGCAGCGCGCGCACGCGCGAGAACCAGTCTGGTGAAACCCGCCGGGCCCCGTGGGCGCCGGCGGATTCGCCGCGGCGGGACACCTCCGGCCCCTTACAGCGCGTCAGCGGATGTGGCCGCGAAGTTCCAGAGGATCGTGCCGTCCTGTCCCTGCGGGAGCGTACTGTCGGCGCTCACCCGGAAGCACAGGTAGACCGGTGTGCCGAGCGCGGTGAGCTCGAAGCTCGTGCCGTTCTCGTTCGTGCCCGCCCCGTAGGCGGTCGCGTCGCACGTCGCCGACGTCGTGTAGCGGTAGCTCGCCGTCGTGCCGGTGATCTTCGCGCTGTCGTCCTGCGTCACGGTGACGTCGGCCTGGTTGGTCGAGCCCGGCGCCAGTCGCACGGCGTAACCCGCATAGACCGTGTCGTTCGGCGCGAGCCGATCGGCGCCGACCTGGAAGTTCAGGGTCGCGGCGGACGCCTGGTCGGGATGTTCGGCGAACGTCGAACCGTCCGCCGCTCCCTGGATGCCGAACTGGCCGCTTCCGAAGACGCCCTTCGCCCACTCCTGATCCGTCCACGCGGCGAGCGTGATCGCCGCGCCCACGCCGAGCACGAGCCCTCCGGCGAGGATAGCCCTGGCCTTCGTCCATCCGCGCTGCTTCGCCGCAGGCGCGACGCCGTCTGTCTGAATCATGATTTCCCCCATAGAAAAGCGCAGCATCCCCTTTTAGCTGCGTGCTGCCAGGCTAGGCGAAGCCATCGCTAAACGGAAGTCGACCGCCCGTGTCGCACTGCCGCGACCCTCGGACACGGGCGCAGAGAGTTGCGAATGATCCCTCCCGTCCTGGTTTCAGCGAGGAACAGCCGCTCCGCCCGGGTCCCGGAGACGCCGCACCACCACCAAGGTGTCCTTGAGCACGGTGGGAACGCCATCGGGCCCCACCGCCTCGCGCGCACGCACCTCCGCGAGCTCGATCGCCCAGAGTTCGGGGGCGAGATCGAGGGCGGCGAGCTCCGACTCCGGGGAGGGGAAGTCGCCCGGATGATCGGGCGCCCATCCCGGTGCTGCGGCGTGGGAGATCACGACGAGGCGTCCGCCGAGCGCGACACGTTCGGCGGCGGCCCGCAGGATGCGCTTCCGCGGCAGCTCCACGGGCGACTGCAAGAAGCTCGCGGTGACGAGGTCGTAGGGGCCGGCGGAACCGTCGACCGTTTCGGGTGCAGATGCCCACTCCCCCAGGTCGGTCGCGATGAAACGTGCAGCGATCCCTCGCGAATCGGCTGCCGCTCGCGCTCGGCCGGTCGCCGTCGGTGAGAGGTCGATGCCCGTCGCGTCCCACCCGCGCTCGGCGAGCCACAGCACGTCGCCTCCTTCGCCGCAGCCGAGGTCGAGAGACCGGCCGGGCGTCCAGTCGCTGACGATCTCCGCGAGGGATCGGTTCACCTTCCCCGACCACACCGCCTCGGCGCCGGCGTAGCGCTGCTCCCAGAACTCGGCCGGGGCCTGCTGCGAGACGCGGGCGTCGCCGTGCCCGGCCGTGCGCGGGTCCCCGTGCTCATGCACCGGTCGGCCCTCCGGCGGCGAGCGCGAAGTCCTCCTCGACGAGCACCGCGTTGACCGCCGCGCCGGCCATCGCGCCCGCGCCCATCGCCACCGGGACCGTGGCGGCCGGCGCGACGACGTTACCTGCGGCCCAGACGCGCGGGTGGCTCGTGCGCCCAGTCGGGTCGACGGCGATGAAGGATCCCATCGGCGTCTCCGCGCGGTCGAGGGCGAGCTCCGCGAGGAAGCCGTCGTGCGGCACGAGCGCGCTCGCGGTGAAGATCGCATCGACTGCGAACTCGTCGGAGGCGGTGCGCACGGCGGCGATCCCGGCTCCGTCGCCCGCGACGACCTCCGTGACCGGATCAGGCACGAGCCGCACCCCGCGCGCCGCGAATTCGCGGCGGGCCTCGTCGCTCAGCTCGCCGAGACCCGCGGTGAACACGGTCAGGTCTTCGGTCCACTGCCGCAGCAGTCGGGCCTGGTGCATGCCGAGCGGCGAGGTCGTGATGACCGCGAGCCGCCGCCCGCGCACCTCCCAGCCGTGGCAGTAGGGGCAGTGCAGCACACCGGTTCCCCAGTGCCGCGCGAGGCCCCGGATCGGCGGCAGCTCGTCGGCGATGCCCGTCGCGACCACCAGCGAGCGGGCCTCGAGGGTGTCACCGCCGTCGAGCTCGACGAGCACGCGCGCGGGCGATCCGGACCCCTCGTCCGCAGGGCGGTCGCGCACGGCGAGCACCGATCCCTCGCGGAATGCGACGCCGTACCGCTCTGCCTCCGCTCGCCCGCGGGCGAGGAGCTCCGCGGGAGGCGTGCCGTCGAGGCCGAGCACGTTGTGCATGTGCGAGGCGAAGCGATTGCGCGGGCTGCCCGCGTCGATGACGAGCGTGCCGCGCAGCGAGCGGCCGAGGGCCTGCGCGGCGCTGAGCCCCGCTGCGCCGGCCCCGATCACGATGGTGTCCCAGGTGCGATGAATCATGGGACCAGCATGCGCCTCGGCATGCGATACTTGCAAGCAAGTTTGCCAAATCAGCAAGGAGTCACGTCATGGAGGAACTGCGAAGTCTCGGCCCGCGTCTGCGCTCGGCCCGCCAGGAGCGCGGATGGACGCTCGACGAGCTCGCCGAGCGCGCGGGCATGTCGGCGAGCACCCTCTCGCGGCTGGAGTCGGGCAAGCGGCAGGCGAGCCTCGAGCTGCTGCTTCCGCTCACGCGGCAGCTCGGGATCCGCGTCGACGACCTGCTCGAGCCGCGCGAACGCGACCCCCGCGTGCACCGCAGCGCGATCCGCCGCGAGGGGATGACGATCGCCCCGCTCACCCGCGAGGAGTCGGAGGTGCGCGCCTTCAAGATCACCTACCACACTGACGCCCCTGAGCGGCCGCTGCAGGTGCACGACGGGCACGAGTGGCTCTACGTGCTGTCGGGACGGCTGCGCCTGCACCTCGGCGAACAGGAGCTCGTGCTCGGACGCGGTGAGGCGGCCGAGTTCGACACCACAGTGCCGCACCGCATGCGCGCCGAGGGCGGGCGCCCGGCCGAGGTGATCAGCATCTTCAACACCGTCGGCGAGCGCCTGCACCTGCACAGCGCGGGGTGACGTGGGCGGCGGTGGCTTTCTCGGCCTGAAGCACCGAACGCGACGGTTTCAGCGCGACCGACGCTTTTCGGGCCTCTGAAACAGTCGATTTCGCTGAAGCCGTCGGGTTCGCGCGGGGGTCCGGACTCGCTGCATGCAGCAACCCGCTTCCCGCCAAGGGGTGCCTTCGCCCCCTCCCGGAGGAGGTCGCCCGGACCGTGCGTGACATCCCTTCGGGGCGAAGGCGTCTCTCACACGCGCCGCAGCGTCCCGGCGGCCTATTGCTGGCCGCTAGCCAGCTCAGGGGTCTGGACGCAGCGCTGAGCTCGGAACCCCCGCACCGAGGTCAGAGGCTGTTTACCGGCACTCCGCACGTTGAAAATCCACAACGTCCGCGGCCTCCTGGGCGGGCTCGTCGCTTCCTCCGCGGGCGAGACGCGGGCGTTTGCACGAGATGCCCCCCGGATTCCCGGGATAACGCTCGCGTCTCGTGAAAACGGGCGCGTCTCGCGGCGAGGGGTGCGGCGGGCGGGCGACTTTCTTCGCGGGAGAGACGGGGCCGTTTGCACGAGATGCCCCGCGCACGTGGAGACCTCGAAACCCTCGGACCCGGCGCGAAATCGGCTGATTCCCGCTCAGAGCTCACCCCTCGAACGATCCGGGCCAATAGGCCCGGCACGGAATTTGCCGAACGCTGGCGCGTTCAGCCCTGAAGATTCCTGGCCTGGTAAGGCCAGCGCGATCCTTGGGCGAACGCTTCGCGTTCACCCTTCAAAGGATCGCGCCCACTCCCGCACGCGGGCGGCGCTCTCCTCCTCCGACAGGTCCTCGACGCGCGTCATCACCGACCAGCGCACGCCGAAGGGGTCGCGGATGCTCGCAAAGCGGTCGCCCGACACGAAGTCGCTCGGCGCCTCGCGCACCGTGGCGCCGGCGGCGACCGCGCGCTCCACGACGGTGTCGACATCGGGCACGTAGATGCCCATGGAGTAGCAGTCGTCCTCGCCCTCGGGGCCGGCGACGAGGTGGTAGTCGGGCATCGGTTCGCCGAGCTGCAGGTGCCCGGTGCCGAAATCGAGGTCGGCGTGCGCCACGACGCCGCCCATCTCGGTGACGTCGATGACGCGCGCGCCGAAGACGTCTCGGTAGAACTCGATCGCCTCCGCTGCGCGGGGAATCGCGAGGAAGGGGGTGAGGCTGGTGGCGCCGTGCGGCATGCCGTTCGTGGTGTGCGCGCCGTTCGCGGCGCGTGTCTCGTGTGCGTTCATGCCCTCAGCGTAGGATCGGGCTCGGGGCGGGGCTTGCAGATTCGCGCCAGATCCCCGGAGGCGAAGGCAGTCGGGTCGAAGGAGCACGATGGACGAGGATCGGCGCGGCATTCTCTACCCCCGGCGCCTGCCGGAGTTCCATCGACTCGCACCTGACCCCGAGGTGGAGCACGCGGTGCGATGGTTCTGGATCCCCGAGTGGGATCTCGCG
Source organism: Leucobacter ruminantium (assembly GCF_017565705.1). Classification (GTDB taxonomy): domain Bacteria; phylum Actinomycetota; class Actinomycetes; order Actinomycetales; family Microbacteriaceae; genus Leucobacter; species Leucobacter ruminantium. The sequence goes on along the minus strand of NZ_JAGDYL010000008.1, from coordinate 70,329 downwards.
CCGGGCCAGGAGTCGCGCCAGGAGCTGCTGCCGTTCCCGGCGTGCAACCTCGTCGTCGAGCCGCAGGGCGTCACGGCGGTCGGACCCACCACCCGCCGCTCCGATCGGGTGCTGACTGGCCGGGGCTGGGCGGTGGGCGCGCTGCTGCGGCCCGCAGCGGTGCCCGCGCTGGTGCCGAGCCCGGCCGCGATCCGCGATTCGGCACGGCCCGTCGCCGACGACGCGCTGCTCGCGCGTGTGAGAGACGCGATGCAGGATCCGAACGCATCGGGAGGCCGGCGCCGCGAGCGCGCGGTCGCGCTGCTCTCGCGATGGGTCGCCGAGCGCGTCCCGCGCCCCGACGCATCGGGGTCGAGCGACGGGGAGCTCGCGAACCGCCTGGCCGACGCGCTGGCGGATCCCTCGGTCATCCGCGTCGACCAGCTTCCCGACCGCGTGCACGCATCGACGCGCACGCTGCAGCGGACCGCCGATCGCTTCTTCGGGCTGTCGCTGCACTCGATGATCCGCAGGCGCCGTCTGCAGGAGGGCGCGCAGCGGCTGCGCGAGGGCGACGCGCCCACCATCGCCGCGCTCGCCGGTGAGCTCGGCTACTCCGACCACGCCCACTTCACGACCGACTTCAAGGCGGTGCTCGGCGTCACCCCGAGCGAGTACCGGCGTCGCGCCGCGGGTTGAGCGACACCGCCTCAGACGCTGGGCTCGCCGAGCGACAGCATGAGGCGGTTGGCCCAGTTGAAGAAGGCTCCGGCCTGGATCGCGTCGACCACCGCGAGCTCGTCGAATCCGGCGTCTCGGAGGGCCGCGACCTCGGCGCCGCCGAAGCGGGGCGGCGTCGCGGTCAGTGCGACGGTGGCGTCGATGAGCGCGTCCCAGCGCGGCGAGATGCGCGCGGCGACACCCTCGTCGAGCAGCCGCTGCACCTCGTCCCGATCGGCGCCGTTCTCCGTCGCGAAGCGCGAGTGCACGGAGGCACAGAACACGCAACCGTTGTATCGGGAGGCCGCCGCCGCCGCGATCTCGCGGTCGGCGCGGGGCAGGCCGGCATCGGCGTTGGTGAAGATGTCGAGGTCGGTGAGCGTGCGCTCGAGCAGCGCCTCCGGGTCGCGGGCGAGCAGCCGGAAGTAGGGCATGTGCACCCGGTCGCGCTCGACGAGCGCCCGGTAGTGCCGCTCGGTGAAGTCGGCTGCGGGCAGCGGCTCGAGCCAGGGCTTCCAGCCGAGGGCGTCCTGTGTGAAGCGCGGCGGCTCCGTCACCCGGGGCGCTGGCGGCAGATGCTCGGCGGTTCCGACAGGGATCCGCCCGGGGCCGTCACCCAGTCGCTGCGCCGCGGCGGCCGCGACCTCGGCGGCGAGCGCCTCGAGACGCTGCCGGTCGCTCCCGGGAGCGGCGGCCGCGGCGGCGCCCTCCTCGGTCGGCGCGCCGCGCAGTTCGGGCGAACCGGATCCCTCGCCCGCTCCGACAGCATCGCCGCCCGCGCCGAGGCTCGCCCGCAGCGCACCGAAGCCCTGCGCGACGCGAAGTTGGAACGCGAGGAACGAGATCAGCTGGGAGAGCGTGACGACGCCCGTCGTGCTCCAGCCCGCCTCGAGCAGCGCTTCGAGGTGGTCGCGCTGCGCGTCGCGCGGGTGCAGCACGAGCAGGTGGGCGTGTTCGAGCGCGGCCGCCAGCCGGTCGCCGAGCAGGTAGGCGGTCTCCAGGGCGTCGACCTCGTAGACGGGGCCGGCGGTGCTCTCCGGCGCATTCTCGGCGCGGAAGGCGCCGTAGGGGCCTCTGCCCGAGGCGCGTCCGGCCTCGGAGACGATGAGCGCCTCGAGGCGTCCGATGCCCGACGCCGTGCTCGGGTTCTCCTCGGTGGCGCGCAGCAGGGCGCCGTAGAACGCGACGGCGGAGGAGTCTCCGTGCAGTCGGGCGACGAAGAGCGCGACCGCGGCGCGCTCGGCGAGCGACACCTGCGAGGCATCGGCGGGCAGGAAGAGCGCTGCGAAGCTGCCCTGGGCGTGCGCGCGGGCGTCGGGCCTGCGGCGGCGCGCGGCGTCGAGCGCGTCGCCGGGGGCGATGCCCGCGAGCGCGTCGAGCACGTCTGGAGCGAGGGGCGCGATGTCGGGAGTATCGGGGTCGGTGGTGGTCATGTCGGGTGTCCTCCTCTGCGCGGTGCGCGGTGCGTGCGCCGTGATCGGGCGCGGTCGGGGGTGGGTGAGGGATCAGGGCGGGCGAGGGATCGGGGGGCGGCGTCGCTCAGATCACCCAGTGCCCTGATGCGAGCGAGCGCCCGGGGATCGCGTCAATGAGCCGCCGCGTGTAGGGGTGCTGCGCGTCGGCGAAGACGCGCTCGGTCTCCCCGTGCTCCACCTGCCGCCCGCGCTGCAGCACCGAGACCGTGTCGGAGATCTGCCTCACGACGGCGAGGTCGTGCGATATGAACACGTAGGTGAGCCCCAGCTCGTCCTGCAGCTCGGCGAGCAGTCGCAGGATCTGGGCCTGCACCGTCACGTCGAGCGCGGAGACGGCCTCGTCGAGCACCACGAGTTCGGGGTCGATGATGAGCGCCCGCGCGATCGCGACGCGCTGCCGCTGCCCGCCCGAGAGCTCGCGGGGACGCCGGTGGGCGAAGTCGGTCGGCAGCGCGACGAGTTCGAGCGCGCGGGCCACGCGGTCGGCGTGCTCGCTCCGCGCGCCGATGCCGAAGTTGCGCAGGGGTTCGAGGAGGGTCTGCCCGACGCTCAGCCGGGGATCGAGCGAGCCGTAGGGGTTCTGGTAGACGAGCTGCGTCTTGCGGCGGAACTCGCGCAGCGCCCGGCCGCGCAGTCCCGTGATCTCGGAGCCGTCGACCCGGATGGAGCCGGCGCTCGGCTTCGCGAAGCCCGCGATGGCGCGTCCGGTCGTGGTCTTGCCCGAGCCCGATTCGCCCACGATGGCGTGGGTGGTGCCGCGCGCGACTGTGAACGACACGTCGTCCACGGCGACGAAGGCGTCGGCTCCGCGGCCGAAGCGCTGCCGCAGGCCGCGCACCTCGAGCAGCGGGGCGGACGCCCCCGCTGCGCCGGCCGCATCGGGCTCGTCGGTCGCATCGGGCTTGTCGGTCGCCCCGCCCGCGTCGGCCGACCCGGCGCGCTCGGGATCGGAGGGCCGCGCCCGCTCGCGAACGAGCACGTGCCCGAACGAGGGGGCGTCGTCCATGAGCTGCCGCGTGTAGTCGGAGGCGGGGTGGGCGAGCACGCGCGCGCTCGGCCCCTCCTCCTGCACCTCTCCGCCGCGCATCACGACGACGGTGTCCGCCCGGTCGGCCGCGACAGCGAGGTCGTGGGTGATGAACAGCACCCCGGTTCCCGTCTCCTCGCGCAGCCGGTCGATGAGGTCGAGCACGGTGCGCTGCACGGTGACGTCGAGCGCCGATGTCGGTTCATCGGCGATGATCAGCTCCGGGTTGTTGGCGATCGCCGCCGCGATCAGCACGCGCTGCCGCATGCCGCCGGAGAACTCGTGCGGGTACTGCCTGGCGCGACGGATCGGGTCGTCGATCCCCACCTGCTCGAGCAGCGCGTGCACCCGATCGCGCACCTCTCCCCGGCTCGGCCTGCCGTGGATGCGCAGCGACTCGCTGATCGAGCGTCCGACGCTCTTGACGGGGTCGAGGGAGTTGCCGGGATCCTGGGGGATCAGCCCGATGCAGCGGCCCCGCAGGTCCTGCCAGCGCCGCTCGGGCAAGCCGACGAGCTCGGTGGTGCCGAGCCGACGCTCGGAGAGCACGATGCTGCCGCCGGCGATGCGCCCGTTCGAGGCGAGCAACCCCATGACGGACTGCGCCACGGTCGTCTTGCCGGAGCCGGACTCGCCGACGACGGCGGTGACCCTGCCCGGCTCGACGTCGAAGCCCACGCCGCGCACGGCGTCGACGGTACCTCGCTCGGTGCGGTACTGCACCACGAGGTCGCGGATGCTCAGGAGCGGCGCGGAGGCGGGCGAAGCGCCCGAGACCTGCGCGCCCCCGGCCGGAGCGGCCCCGGCCTGCGGTGCCGTGGCGGGGCGGACCGCAGCGGTGGCGGCGTTCGCGATCGATGCGTTCATCAGGATCCTCCTGTGGCGCTGCGCGCGCCGATGGCCCGGCTCAGGCGGTTGGTTGCGAGCACGATGGCGACGACCACCAGGCCCGGCAGCGTCGTGATCCACCAGGCGGTGGCCACGTAGTTGCGCCCCTCGGCGATGAGCAGCCCCCACTCCGGCGTGGGCGGCGGCGCGCCGTAGCCGAGGAAGCCGAGGGTCGAGATCTGCAGGATCGCGGAGCCCAGCTGGAGCGCCGCGAGCGCGATGACGGGCGTGAGGGAGTTCGGCAGGATATGCCTGCGCAGCACGCCGAAGAAGGTGCCACCCGAGCCGTAGGCCGCCTCGACGTACTCGCTCGCCCGAACCCCCACGACCTGCGAGCGGGAGAGCCGCGCGAACACCGCGACCGAGGTCACGCCGACGGCGATGGCAGCGTTGGCGGTGCCGAAGCCCAGGAGGATGACGACGCTCAGCGAGAGCAGCAGCGTGGGGATCGCGAGGAGCACGTCGACGACGCGCATCAGCGCCTCGTCGACGAGACCGCCGACCGCGCCGGCGACCACGCCGATGAGCAGTCCGAACACGAGCCCGACGCCCACGGCGAGCAGCGCCGCGGTGATCGACTGGGAGGCGCCGTAGACGACTCGCGCGAACAGGTCGCGGCCGGTCGAGTCGGTGCCGAACCAGTGCTCGATGCTCGGGGCCTGGAGCGCGGCGCCGACCGATTCGGTCGGGCTCGCCGAGGTGAAGAGGCCGGGAGCGACGGCCCAGGCGAGGGCGATCGCCAGCACGGCGAGCGGCACGATCGTGCCGAGGCCGAGCGCAGTCGAGCCGAGCGCGCGCAGACGCGGGCGGCGCACACCGCTCGGACGAGGCGATGCGCCGATTCCCGATGCGAGTTCGATCGCGCTCATGCGGCGGCCTCCTGTGAGATGGGGGCGGTCGGGGCGACGGACGCGTCGCGCCGTGAGCCGCCGGTGCGCTGGCGCAGCCTCGGATCGAGCAGCGGGTACAGCAGATCGACCACCAGGTTGATGGTCACGAAGACGACCGTCGCGATCACCACGACGGCGAGCAGCACCGGGGTGTCGCGGTTCGCGACGGCCTGCGCCGTGAGGTGCCCGATGCCGGTGCGCCCGAACACCGATTCGGTGACGATCGCGCCGCCGACGAGCTCGCCGAAGAGCAGACCGGCCATCGTGAGCACGGGCAGGAGCGCGTTGGGGGCGACCCCGCGCCACAGCAGCCAGCTCGTGCTCGCGCCACGGGCCTGCGTGACCGCGACGAACGGCTGCTCGCGCACCTCGTCGATGCTGCGCAGGAACACCTGCGCGATCGGTGCCGCGATCGGCACCATCAGGGTCAGCGCCGGCAGCACGAGCGACTGCGCCTCGCTCGCCCCGATCACGGGGATCAGGCCGAGCTTGAACGAGAACACCTGGATGAGCACGATGCCCACCCAGAACACCGGCAGCGAGACGAACAGCGGCGGCAGGTTGCGGAAGACGCGACGCAGCCAGGCACCGCGCCCGTAGCTCGCGGTGAAGGCGATCACAACGGCCAGGAAGACCGCGCCGACGAGCGCGATCGACGCGAGCGCGAGGCTCGACGGCAGCGCCTCGGCGAGGAGGTCGGATACCTTCGCCCCGCTCTGCGCGGAGTAGCCGAGGTCGCCGCGCAGGAAGGCCCCGATCGACTCGAGGTAGCGCACGAGCGGCGGGCGATCCGCGCCATAGGTGGCGCGGATCTCGGCGAGCTGCGCCTCGCTGAGGCCCAGCTCGGGGCTGCCGTAGCGCGCCATGACGGCGTCGCCCGGCAGCGCCGCGAGCAGGATGTAGGCTCCGGTGTAGGCCAGGACCAGCACGAGCAGTGCCTGGCCCACACGGCGGAGCAGCGCGATGGGAGTCATCGGATGCGGTTCACCCCTCGAGCGTCACGTCGTAGAACGAGGGGCGTCCGATCGATTCCGTGGTGAAGCCCTGCACCGCGTCGCGCAGGCCGAACACCTGCGGCTCCTCGAACAGCGGCAGCACGTAGGCCTGATCGGCGATGTACTGCTGGGCCGCAGCCGAGGCGGCCTCGCGCTCCTCGGTCGTGGGAACTGAGGCGATCGCCGCGAGCAGCCGGTCGAGTTCCGGGTCCGAGATCTGGCCGGTGTCGGGGTTCTTGTTGACGAGTGCGTTGCGGTTGCCCGAGTAGAGCTGCGACTTCAGCACGTCGAAGTCGGCGCGGCCCACCATCGAGTGGAACACCTGGATCGTGTCGAGGCTGCGCTGGGCCTCGTCCTGCGCGACCTGGTCTCCGGGGAAGATCTTCACGCCGACGCCGATCTCCGCCAGCTGTTCCTGGATGAGGGTCACGACCTCCTTCGAGCGCGGCTGCGGCAGCGCCTCGTTGAAGGTGAGCTCGAGCTTCTGCCCGTCCTTCTCGCGGATCCCATCGGCGCCCGGCTTCCAGCCCGCCTCGTCGAGCAGCTGCTTCGCCCGGTCCTGGTCGTAGACGTAGAAGCTCGACGTGTCGGTGTAACCGCGCGCGCTCTTGGCGAGGATGCCGGTGGCGAGCGGATAGTTCTCGGTGAAGAGCGTATCGACGATAGCCTCGCGGTCGATGCCGGCGATGAGCGCCTGCCGCACACGGATGTCCTGCAGCAGCGGATGGCCGAAGCGGAAGTTCAGGCTGTTGTCGACGCCGTTGGTCGCCGCGGCCACGAGGCCGAGGCCGTCGGCGTCGAACTGCTTCTCGTCGGGCGCGGGGATGGTGCGCGCGACATCCGCCTGTCCCGAGACCACGGTGCCGACGCGCACGCTGGCCTCGCTCGCGACGATGAAATCGACCCCGTCGATGCGCGCCGCGCCCTGGTGCTCGCGCGACTCCGGCGCCCAGTCGTAGTCCTCTCGGGTCTTGAGCGAGAGCTCGCTTCCGATCTTCTCGTCCTCGATCACGAAGGGACCGCTGCCGATGATCTCCGTCGCGTTGCCCGGGCCGAACTCCTCGCTCGTGCGGTCGAGCGTCGCGTTCGAGAGCAGGCCCGAGTTGATCGTGGAGACGGCCTGCGCGAAGCCGGGCGACGGGGCGCTGAAGACGAACCTCACTGTGTGCTCGTCGACGACCTCGCCGTGGTCGTAGTTGTTGATGGCCTCGGAGACCGGCAGGCCGCGGTCGGGGTCGCCCTTGCCGAAGAGGTCGATGTTCTTCACGACGTTCTCGGCGTCGAGCGGGGTGCCGTCCGAGTAGGTGACGCCCTCGCGCAGCTTGAAGACGTACTCGGTGGCGTCGGCGTTGACCTCTGGCAGCTCGGCGGCGATCCAGGGCTCGAGCTCGAGGGTCTCGGGGTTCTGCCAGAGCAGGCGGTCGGTGATCTGGTTGATCACGCCGCCGTTCGGATAGAAGCCGCCCTGCGGCGGGTAGAGCGTGATCCAGGTCTGCGGTTCGAGGTAGGTGAGCGTGCCGCCTCCCGACGACTCCCCCTCGCCCGCACCCGCGGAGCAGCCGGTCATCGCGATCGCAACGGCCGCGATGGCTCCGATCCAGGCGACACGGCGCTTCTTCATGGGAACTCCTTCTGAGTGTGATGTGCCCGCGAATTCGCGGGGGCCCGAGCGGGACAAGCTATTGTTATGCGAGATATAACTCAGAAGAAAGTATCGGTGTAACAGAAGTTCATGAACGCCGTCGACCGCGCCCGTCGTTACATTCGGTCATCTGCCTCGCGCATCCGAGCGCGCTCCGCGTATAACGGATCCATGCCTTCCGCGCCCCGCACTCCCTCCATCGCCATCATCGGCGCGGGCCCCCGGGGCACCTCGCTCATCGAGCGCCTCGGCGCGAACCTCGACGAGGTCCTGCCGGGCGATGCACCGCTCGAGCTCCACGTGATCGACGAGGCGCAGTCGGGCGCAGGGCGCATCTGGCGTACCGACCAGGACCGCGAGCTGTGCATGAACACGCTCGCGCACGCGGTCACGCTGTTCACCGAGCCGGGCAGCACGGTTGCGGGGCCCGTGCGGCCGGGCCCCACGCTCTACGAGTGGTGCGTGCTCGTGCGCGACGGCGGGCGGGCGGGCGAGGGATCGCGGGCATCGGGCGAGGGATCCCTGCCGCCCGCGCACGTCGCGACCTTCGCAGCGCACCCGGTGCGCGCGAGGCTCGCGGCCGATTACCGCGACGAACTCGCGACGATGCGCCCCGAGTCGCACCCGAGCCGCGCGCTCTACGGCGAGTACCTCGCCTGGTGCTACTCCCGCGCGCTCGCGGAGCTGCCGCGGCGCGTGCGCGTCGTGCGGCACCGCAGCCGGGCTGTCGGCGTAGAGGCCGACACGCGTCGCCCGGCGGGCGCGGCCTCCGGCCCAGATGCCGGTTCCGGTTCCGGCTCCGGCCCCGATACGGTGCTGCTCGCCGATGGCAGCAGTGTCGCCGCCGACGCAGTGATCATCGCGGCCGGCTGGATGCCGCGCGCTTCCACACCCGCCGAACAGGACTTCGAAGCACGGCTCGCCGAACGGCCCGAGCTCGTGTGGGTGCGCCCCGAGAGCCCCGCGGAGCAGCCGTTCGAGCGCGTCGCGCCGGGGGCCCACGCCATCGTGCGCGGCCTGGGCATGGGTTTCTTCGATGCGATGGCGCTTCTCACGATCGGCCGCGGCGGCCGCTTCATCGACGACCCGGAGGCACCGGGCGGGCTGCGCTACGAGCCGTCGGGCCGCGAGCCCGTGCTGCACATCACCTCGCGGCGCGGGGTGCCGTTCCGCGCGAAAACGCTCTACGGCTCGCTGCCGCCGTCGCCCGCGCAGCGCTTCGCCCGCTCGGCCGACTGGGCGTCGGCGCCGCGCCCCATCGACTTCGACCGGCAGCTGTGGCCCCGCATCGTGGCCGACGCGTACCTCGACCACGCCGAGACGCTGCTCCGCGTCCGCCCATCGGCCGTCACGGCGACGAGCGTCGAGCTCAGGACCGAGATCGAAGCCGCGCTCACGCGCGAACTGGCCGGGCAGGGCGCGGACGGGGATCCCTCGCCGGCCCGCGCGTCGGCGCCGGAGGTCTCCCGCGAGTTCGCAGCCCTCATCGGCACGGCCGAGCGCATCGGGGCGGCCGCGGCACGCTGCATCCCGGACCCGGCTGACCGCCTCGATCTCCCGGCCGAGATGCGCCCCGTGCACGAGCGCTTCGATTCACCCGCCGCGTTCGACGCGTGGGTCGCCCGACGGGTGGCCGATGACCTCCGCGAGGCCGACCTCGGCCACGACAGCGCGATCAAGGCCGGGCTCTGGTCGATCAGCGCGGCGCGGGCGCTGGCCGGCGATGTCGGCACCCTCGGCGGCTTCGACGCGGAGTCGCGCGACTCCGGCTACCGGATGCTCCTCGATCTCGGCGGCATGGTGGGTTCCGGCCCGCCCGCCTTCCGCAACCGGCAGCTGCTCGCACTCGCCGGGCAGGGGCTCGTGCACTTCATCGGACCCGAGGCGCGCGTCGAACTCGGTCCCGAGGGCTTCACAGCCCGCTCCGAGGCGGTCATCGACTCCGAGGTGACGGCCCCCGTGCTGATCGACGCTTGGATGCACGCCCACCGCCTCGCCGAGACGGCCGACCCGCTCGCGCAGAGCCTGCTCGCGAGCGGGCGCGCCCGGGCCTTCGAGGTGACGACCCGGCAGGGATCCCCCGTCGCGACCGGGGCGTTCGATCTCGAGGTCGAAACCGGTCGACTGCTGCGCGCCGACGGCTCCCCCGATCCGAGCGTGCACATCGCGGGAATCCCCGTCGACGAGGCGGTGCACGGCACCATCATCAGCCCGATGCCGGGCACAGACCCCCCTATGCTGAGGGAGACCGACCGGGTCGCGCGCAGCGCCCTTCGCACCGTGAGGAGTCCCAGATGACCGTTTCCCGTCCCGTCGCCCTCGTCACCGGAGCCACCGGAGGCATGGGCCGTGAGATCGTCCGCGACCTGGCGCGCACGCATCGCGTCGTCGCCGTCGGCCGCAACGCCGACCGCCTCGACGCCGTGGCCGCCGACACCGGCGCCGAGAAGTGGCGGCTCGACATCACCGACGAGACCGGGCTCGCCGGCGGGGTCGCGGGCCTCGAACGGCTCGACGTGCTCGTGAACGCGGCGGCCATCGCGCGCGCCTACCCCGTCGCCGACGCTCCCGCCGAGGAGTGGGCCGAGCACTTCGCCGTGAACGTCACGGCGCAGGCCGTGCTCACCCGCCTCGCGCTTCCCCTGCTGCGCGAGTCGCGCGGCACGGTGGTCTTCATCGGCTCCGGGGCGAGCACCCGGCCGGCGCCGGGGAACGCGATCTACACGGCGACCAAGCACGCGCTCAAGGCGGTCGCAGACGTGCTGCGCATCGACGAGGAACCGCACCGGGTGCGCGTCGCCACGGTCGCGCCGGGCCCCACCGACACCGAGATGTGGCAGGGGCTCGCGGGCGATCGCGCCGATGCCTCGCGGTGCATCCGCCCCGAGTCGGTCGCCGAGGCAGTGCGCTTCGTCGTCGACGCTCCGGCCGACGTGCAGATCACCGATCTCGCCGTGCGTCCGCGCGTCGAGATCGCCAGACACTGACCCCGTTACCCTCAGACCGTGAAGTCGGTGGCGACACGCCCGATCGCGTACCGCTTCACGACGTCGACGGCGACGAGGTGCTCGGGGTGCGAGGCGTAGGCGGCGAGCCCGTCGGCGTCGTCGAAGTCGGCGATCAGCGTCACGTCGTAGTTGTCGCCGTCGAACAGTTCGTTGCGGCGCACGTCGAGCGCGCGCACGCTCGGCACCACGCCGTTCAGGCGCAGCAGGGCGTCGGCGATCTCGCCGGCCTGGGCGTCGCGCTGCTCGCGGGTCTCGCCGCTCAGCTTCCAACTCACGATGTGGCGCAGGGTCATTCGGGTTCCTCTTTACGGTTTCTGGGTGGTGCGGGCGACTTCCGCCGGCCCTCGGCCCTGGGCGCCGACGGCTAACGGGACAGGAACGGCAAGCGGCGCTTCCTCGCCGCGCGCTCGACGGCGGCTGAGAATCGCGACGGATCCACCCGGTGAATCGCATGCCTGCGACCGTCGATCTGCACGACGGGGATGTCCTCGGAGTGCAGCCTTGCGAGCTCGGGATCCGTCAGGATGTCGAGCTCCGCGAACTCCGTCGGGATCCCTCGCCCCGAGAGCTCGGCGCGCACCTCGTCGATCACCGCCCTGGCGTCGTCGCAGAGGTGGCAGCCGGGCTTGCCGATGAGGGTGATCAGCGCGGTCTTCACGATGCACCAGTCTATCGAGAGCGGGTTCCGACGCGCGAACAGACGCCCGCGCACGAGAAAAGGCGCCGAGCCCGAGGGCCCGGCGCCTGCATCGCTCCCCGAGGGCGGCGACTACTTCTTGTTGCGGCGCTGGTGACGCGTCTTGCGAAGCAGCTTGCGGTGCTTCTTCTTGGACATGCGCTTGCGGCGCTTCTTGATGACTGAACCCACGGTTACCTCACAACGTCTCTCGGGCCGACCGGTAGCGTGGCCCACAAGACATACATATTACTCGCGGACGGGGACGAGCGCGAACTCGGCGCTCAGGCCCGCAGCTTGAAGCGCGCGACCAGCTCCTTGACTCGCACCTCGGCGCGTGCCGCAGCACGTCCGATGCGCTCGGCCGCAGCGGCCGCCTCCTCGGGCAGCACCTCGCCTTGCTCCGCCTCGGCGAAGTCGTCGGCGCCCTCGGGCCCCGGGACCCGCTCGCCGCTCTCGGAGAGGTACTCGACCGTCACCTCGGTGTCGAAGCCCGCCGACAGGAAGGGGATCACGAAGTCCTCGACCATCTCGAGCGGCTCGGGATCGAGCGAGTAGAAGCGGTGCTGCCCCTCCTCGCGAACGGTGACGAGCTCCGCTTCGCGGAGCACCTTGAGGTGCTTCGAGACCGTGGGCTGGCTGATCTCCAGCTGGCCGACGATTTCGGACACGCTGATCTCGCCGTCCTGGAGATGCTTCTCGAGCAGCACCTGCAGGATGTCGCGACGCGTGGCGTCGGCGATGACTCCGAAAATATCTGGCATGCGTTCAAGGGTACCGGAGCCGCGCGCAAGCGGGTCGGGTGTGTAGCATGACAGCAGCATTCGCATTCGATACGCCGGAAAGAAGGAGCCGTGAGGGCACGCTTCATGCGACGCCGGGCCCCCGCCCCGGCCCACGGATCGTGGGTGGGCGCGCTGGTCCACTCGTCGCCTCCGCGCTTCGCCATCCTCGTCTTCACGGCGCTCATCCTGGCCTGGACGCTGCTGCTCTCCCTGCCCATCTCGAGCCGCGAGGGATCGGTCACCCCGCTCGCCGACGCGCTGTTCACGGCGGTTTCGGCCATCTGCGTCACCGGTCTCTCGACGGTGGACATGGCCACCCACTGGTCGCTCTTCGGCGACCTCGTGATCCTCGCCGGTCTCCAGATCGGCGGCATCGGCGTGCTGACGCTCGCGAGCATCCTGGGGCTCACCGTGACGCGGCGCCTGGGTCTGCGCCAACGCCTCCTCGCCGCCGGCGACACCAACCCGATGCGCATGGCCAAGGGCGCGTCCGAGAGCCAGGCCGTCGGGCTCGGCGACATCGGCGGCCTGCTCGCCTCGGTCGCGACGAGCGTGCTCGTCATCGAGCTCGCGCTCACGGCGCTGATCGCGCCGCGCCTCATGGCCGAGGGCTATAGCTTCTGGCGCTCCCTCTGGGACGGCTTCTACCTCGCGGCCTCGTCGTTCACGAACACCGGCTTCGTACCCTTGCCGGGCGGCCTCGCGCCGTTCGAGACCGACATCTACCTGCTCAGCGTGCTCGCGGTCGGCGTGTTCCTCGGCAGCATCGGCTTCCCGGTGATCTTCGCCCTCTACCGCTATGTGACGGGAGGCGGCTGGCGGGCGCACAAACGCCTCGGCCTGCACACCAAGCTGACCCTCACCACGACGATCATCTTCGTGATCTTCGGCTGGCTGCTCATCGCGGCGCTCGAGGCGGACAATCCGGCGACGTTCGGCTCGCAGAACTTCGGGCAGACGATGTTCAGCGCGGGCTACATGTCGATCATGACCCGCTCGGGCGGCCTCGGCATCATCGATCCGCTCGAGATGCACGGCTCGACGCTGCTCGTCGTCGACATGCTCATGTTCGTCGGCGGCGGTTCGGCATCGACCGCGGGCGGCATCAAGGTCACCACGATCGCGGTGCTCTTCATCGCGGCCTACGCCGAGGCGCGCGGCTACCGCGACATGCAGGCCTTCGGCCGCAGCATTCCGAACGAAGTGCTGCGCGTCGCGGTCTCCGTCCTCATCTGGGGCGCGACGATCGTGCTCGTCTCGACCACCGCCATCATGCACATCACCCGCGTCTCGCTCGACGTCGCGCTCTTCGAGGTCATCTCGGCCTTCGGCACGTGCGGGCTGTCGACGGGGTTGTCTGGCGAACTGCCCGAATCGGGCAAGTACATCATCGTCGCCACCATGTGGCTCGGCAGGGTGGGCACCGTGACGATGGCCTCGGCCATCGCAGCGACGAGCCGTTCCCGCCTGTTCAGGCTCCCGGAAGAGAGGCCGATCGTTGGTTGACATTCGCAGCGGGGTCGCCGCTGCGACGGCGATCCCGCCTCGAGAAAGGCAGACCGTTGGTTGACATTCGCAATGGGCTCACCGCCGCACCGGTGATCGCACCTCGAGAAAGGCAGACCGTTGGTTGACATTCGCAGTGACGCACCGGTGATCGTCATCGGCCTGGGGCGCTTCGGCGCCGCGACGGCGGGTCAGTTGGACCGTCAGGACCGCGAGGTGCTCGTCGTCGACACCGACATGGCGCTCGTGCAGAAGTGGGCCGACCGCGTGACCCACGCGGTGCAGGCCGACGCGCGCTCGATCGAGGCGCTCGAGCAGATCGGCGCCGATGAGTTCCAGATCGCCGTGGTCGCGACGGGCGCTTCGATCGAGTCGAGCGTGCTCATCGCGGCGAACCTGGTCGACCTCGGGGTTCCGCAGATCTGGGCGAAGGCGATCTCGCTGTCGCACGGCAAGATTCTCGAGCGCATCGGCGTGAACCACGTCATCTACCCCGAGCGCGAGGCCGGCGAGCGTGTGGCCCACCTGCTCAGCGGCAGCATGCTCGACTTCATCCAGTTCGACGACAACTACGTCATCGCCAAGATGTACCCGCCCCGCTCGATCCGGGGCCGGGCGCTCAAGGAGAGCGGCGTGCGCACGCGCTACCGTGTCACCGTCGTCGGTGTGAAGACTCCGGGGCAGCCGTTCACCCACGCGACCCAGGACACCGTGATCTCGCCCCACGATCTCATCATCGTGAGCGGCACCGCGGCCGATGTGGAGCGCTTCGCGACGATCGGATAGCGAGGGATCCGCCGCTACTGCGCGGCCAGTTCCTCGGAACGGCGGATGTTCGCCGCGAGTGCCCGGTCGAACAGCTCGCCCCAGCCGGCGGCCTGCAGCACCTTGATCGCCTGCTCCGTCGTGCCCTTCGGGCTCGTGACGTTCCGGCGCAGCTGCGCCGGTTCCTCACCGCTGCGCACCAGCAGTTCCGCGGCCCCCGCGATCGTGCCCTCGACGAGGGTGCGCGCCTGTGCGGGGTCGAAGCCGAGGCGCTCCGCGGCCGCCATCATCTCCTCGGCGTAGAGGAAGAGGTAGGCCGGGCCGGATCCCGAGACCGCCGCGATGTCGTTGATCTGCTCCTCGCGTACGACGAGCACCGAACCGACGGTCTCGAACAGCGCTCGCACCGTCTCGACGGCGGCTGCGGTGGCCGAGGCGCCGCCGGCGACGCCGGTCACCCCGCGGCCGATGTGCGACGGCGTGTTCGGCATGGCGCGCACCACCTGCACCCCCGCCGGCAGCACGGCCTCGATCGCGGCGCTGGGAACACCCGCGGCGACGCTCACGACGATCGCCCCAGGTTCGAGCGCGTCCGCGATCCCTCGCGCCACGTCGACGATCATCCACGGCTTCACGCCGAGCACCACGAGGCCGGCGCCGCGAACCGCGATACGGTTGGCATCGGGCTCGGTCTCGCCCGCGTATGCCGCGACGTCGTCGGCGTCCGCGTATTGCCGCGCGCTCTCGGCCGAACGCGTCGTGACGGCGATCGGCTTGGGGATGCTCAGACCGGGTGCACGCAACCCCTCGAGGATCGCCCCTCCCATCGATCCCACGCCGATCATGGCGGTGCTCGGAAGTTCGACCCCGGCCTGCGCCGTCGGCGCCGCGTTCTCGTCCATGCCGACCAGTCTAGAGAACGCGGCGGCCGGGTCATGCGCCTCCTGGAAGGTGGGCGGCATAGAATGTGTCGCGGCGGCATCACTCAGCGAGGAAGGGATCGGCATGACCACGACCAGCGAAGACCGGGCGAGGATCGAGGCGGCTCTGCTCGAGAGCTCGAACATCTCGAAGGTGATCAGCCTGACCATCGGCGAGGCCGACGGAGAATCCCTGATCGCGGCGAAGGTCGATCTCGCCCCGGACCTGACCATGCGGGAGGTGTCGGTGCTGCTGCTGCAGGCGAAGCATCGCGTGCAGTCGGCCGTGCCGTCGGCGGGCAAGATCTACCTCGAGCCGGATGTCTACATCGATCCGAACGCGGCGACCCCTTCGACCAGCTCGATCGTGCTGCTGTCGAGCAACTGACCGATTCGAGCACCCGGTCCCTCGCGCCTCACCGCCCCGATCCCTCGCCGCTGTCGTGCGAGGGATCGGGGCGGTCGCGTTCCGGCCCCGTTCACCCGGACGTTACCGATTCGATTCATTCGGTCCACCCGTCTCTCATACGCTGAGAAGGTAAGGACGAGGCGGAATGCCGGGGCTTCGGGCTCTCGGATCCGCCTCTCATCACGAATGGAAGGGGATCCACTGTGAAGTCACGCGTGATTCTGCGCTCCACCGCCCTCGCGGCGACCGCGCTCGTCATCGGAGGCAGCCTGGCCGCCTGCTCGGGCGGCGACTCGGGAGGAAGCGGCTCCGATGTCGACGCCGCGACCGCGACGAGCGCCGCCGACTTCGGCGGGCTCGACGGCCTGATCGAGGCGGCCCAGGCGGAGGGCGAGCTGAACGTCATCGCACTGCCCGAGGATTGGGCGAACTACGGCGAGATCATCGCCGCGTTCGAGGACGAGTACGGGATCGTCGTGAACTCGGCATCGCCCGACGCGTCGAGCGCCGAGGAGATCCAGGCCGCCGAGAACCTCAAGGGCCAGGACACCGCCCCCGACGTCTTCGACCTCGGCACCGCGGTCGCGCTCGAGAACACCGACAAGTTCGCCCCCTACCAGGTGGAGACCTGGGACGAGATCCCCGATGCCAACAAGGAGGCCACCGGCCTCTGGGTGAACAACTACTCGGGCATCATGTCGCTCGGTTACGACTCCGACAAGCTCGACGAGCCGAAGGAGCTGCAGGATCTGCTCGGCGACGGCTACCGCGGCGCGGTGGCGCTGAACGGCGATCCCACGCAGGCGGGAGCGGCGTTCGCGGCCGTCGGCTGGATCTCGGCGCTGAACGGCGGAGGCGTCGACGACTTCGGCCCGGGCGTCGACTTCGTGGGCGAGCTGCGCCAGGCCGGCAACTTCCTGACGCTCGACCCGACCCCGGCGACGATCGCCTCGGGCGAGACCCCCGCCGTGTTCGACTGGTCGTTCAACAACGTCGCCGCGGCGAAGGACAAGCCGAGCTGGGAGACGACGGTGCTGCCCGGCCCCGCCTACGTCTCCTTCTACAACGAGGCGATCAACAAGGACGCCCCGCACCCCGCCGCCGCCCGCCTGTGGCAGGAGTGGATCTTCTCGGACGAGGCGCAGGCGCTCTTCCTCGAGGCGAACGCCGTTCCCGTGCGCGTCGATGCGCTGAAGGAGTCGGGCGCCGTCGACGAGAAGCTCATCGAGGAGGCGACCTTCGGCACGGACAGCGCCGACTGGATCTCGCCCGACCAGGCGCAGACGGAGGCCGCCAACGCGGTGCTCGCCGAGCGCTGGGCGAACACGATCAAGTAGCGGTCGCGCCGCAGGCCCCGCGAGCCCGGCTCGCGGGGCCTGCGCCTTCCCTTCGTTACTCTCGAAACCATGAAACGTCTTCTCCCGGCACTCGGGCTCGCGCCGTTCGCGGTCTACGTGCTGCTCTTCCTCGCGGTGCCGACGCTGCTCGCGGTCGGCAGCGGCTTCTTCAGCGCCGACGGCTTCACGCTGCAGAACCTGGGCGTGCTGTTCACTCCGGCGACCGGAGAGGCATTCGGCGCGAGCGTGTGGGTCAGCGCGCTCACCGCGGTGTTCGGCGCCCTGATCGGCGCGGTGCTGTGCTGGGCGCTCGCCCCGCTCTCCGAGCGCGGCCCCTTGCGTCGCATCGTCGACTCGGCGAGCTCCGTGCTCGCCCAGTTCGGCGGCGTCATGCTCGCGTTCGCATTCATCGCGACCATCGGCATCCAGGGCATCGTCACCGTGATCCTGCGCGACCGACTCGGCATCGACATCTACTCGGGCGGCGTGTGGCTCTACGAACTGCCCGGCCTCGTGCTGCCCTACCTCTACTTCCAGGTGCCGCTCATGGTGATCACCTTCCTTCCGGCTGTCAGCGCGCTCAAGCCGGGCTGGGCCGAGGCGGTGGCCACGCTCGGCGGTTCGAGCTGGTCGTACTGGACCCGCGTCGGCCTGCCCGTGCTCGCCCCCGCCTTCCTCGGCTCGCTGCTGCTGCTCTTCGCGAACGCGTTCTCGTCGTATGCGACGGCGGCAGCTCTCATCAGCCAGGGATCCCAGATCGTTCCGCTCCAGATCCGTGCGGCGCTCATCGGCGAGACCGGCGGCAGCAACGCCGGCACCGCGGGCGTGCTGGCCCTGGGCATGATCGTCGTGATGACCATCGTCATGCTCGTCTACGGCCGTCTCATGGCCAGGGCCGCGAGGTGGCAGCGATGAGCGCGAGAGTTCCCGGCCGTCCCTCGCGCGCGGTCTCCTACACCGTCATCGCGATCATCGGCGGCGTCTTCCTGATCCCTCTCCTGGCGATGCTCGAGTTCACGCTGCGGCAGACGTCGGGCGGCTACGGCGCCGAGCACTGGGCCGCGCTCTTCGACCCCGAGAACGCGCGCAAGTACCGCGTCCTGTTCAAGGGCATCGGCAACTCGTTCGTGCTCGCGGGCCTCTCGCTCGTCATCGTGCTCGCGCTCTTCTTCCCGACGATCGTGCTCGTGCACCTGCGCTTCCCGAGGCTGCAGCGCGCCCTCGACCTGCTGACGGTGCTGCCGATCGCGATCCCCGCGATCGTGCTGGTGGTCGGCTTCGCGCCGATCTACCGAGTGATCGGGCAGATGTTCGGCTCGGGCGTGTGGTCGCTGAGTCTCGCCTACGGCGTGCTCGTGCTGCCGTTCGCCTACCGGGCGATCGTCGCCGACCTGCACGGCATGGATGCCCGCACCCGGGCCGAGGCCGCGCGCTCGCTCGGCGCGGGGTGGGGCACGGTGCTCGTGCGCGTCATCGCCCCCGGCGTGCGCCGGGGGCTGCTGGCCGCCTCGCTGCTGACCATCGCGATCGTGCTCGGCGAGTTCACAGTCTCGTCGCTGCTCAACCGCACCACCCTGCAGGTCGCTCTGCTGCAGGTCTCGAAATCCGATCCGTTCGTCGCGGTCATCGTCTCGCTGCTGTCGCTCGTCGGCGCCTTCCTCGTGCTGCTCGCGGTGAGCAGCACCGGCGGCCCGCCGAGGCGCCGCGCGCGCCGCCGCACCCGTTCCACCCACTCCGAGGAGTCCTGACGTGCCCACCACCCCCTCATCCGCCGGTTCATCCGTCCGCCTGGAGCAGGTCACGAAGGCCTACGGCTCGACGACGGTGCTGCACGGCGTCGATCTCGCGCTCGAGCCGGGCGAACTCGTCTGCCTGCTCGGGCCCTCCGGCTGCGGCAAGACGACCGCGCTGCGCTGCATCGCGGGTCTCGAGGCCGTCTCGGGCGGCCGCGTGCTGATCGGCGAGCAGGACGTCACGGATGTGCCCGTGAACCGTCGCGACATCGGCATGGTGTTCCAGCAGTACTCGCTCTTCCCGCACCTCACGGTCGCGCGCAACGTCGAGTTCGGGCTGAGCATGCGGCGCATCGCGAAGGAGGAGCGGGCGAGCCGCAGCGCCGAGATGCTCGAGATCGTCGGCCTGTCGCACCTCGCCGAACGATTCCCGCACGAGCTGTCCGGCGGGCAGCAGCAGCGCGTCGCGCTCGCCCGCGCGCTCGTCACCAGGCCGCGCGCGCTCCTGCTCGACGAACCGCTCTCGGCGCTCGACGCGAAGGTGCGCGTGCGGCTGCGCGAGCAGATCCGTGCGATTCAGACGGAGCTCGGCATCACCACGGTGTTCGTGACCCACGACCAAGAAGAGGCGCTCGCGGTCTCAGACCGTGTCGCGGTCATGGAAGGCGGCCGCATCGCCCAGCTCGGCACGCCGGAGGAGCTCTACCGCCGCCCGAACTCGCCGTTCGTGGCCGACTTCGTGGGGCTCTCGAACCGCATCGAGGGCGAGCTCTCGGGCGATCGGGTGGTGGTGCGCGGTGCCGCGCTCCCGGTGATCGCGGGCGGTGCGGCGGCGGACTCGCGCGTCACGGCCTATCTGCGTCCCGAGCACGTGCGCCTCGCTCCCATCGCGGGCGAGGGATCCGCCGCCGCGGGCACGCCTTCCGCGCTCGAGGCGGTCGTGGTGTCGAGCGGATTCCTCGGGGCGATCCGCCGCACCGTCGTGCAGTTCGACGACGGAGTGACGCTGGCCTCTCAGCACGGCGCCGATGCGGCGTTCGCGGCGGGCGACCGCGTCGCGGTCGCGTTCTCGCCCGAACCGGTCACGGTCGCGCCCGCCGACTGAGCGAGCGCCAGCGAGTCTTCCGCTGCTTGAGCGAGGCGAAGCCGTCACCTTCCGCTGATTGAGCGAGCGGAGCGAGTCGAAATCATAGGGAGCGGCCCCGGGTTTCGACTCGTTGCGCTCGCTCAGCCAGCGGGTAGGGGGCTGCGCTCAGCGGCGCCGCTCGAAGAAATCGCGCAGCAGGGCGGCGCACTCCTCGGCGCGCACGCCTGCCGCGACCTCGGGCACCGGGTGGGGCAGTCTGCCGTCGCGCAACAGGTCGTACACGCTTCCCGCGGCTCCCGCCTTCTCGTCCCACGCCCCGAAGACCACGCGCGGGATGCGCGCGGCGAGGATCGTTCCCGCGCACATCGTGCACGGCTCGAGCGTCACGACGAGGGTGCAGCCGTCGAGCAGGCGTCCGCCGAGCACGAGTGCCGCCTCCCGGATGGCGAGCACCTCGGCGTGCGCGGTGGGATCCCTGTCGAGCTCGCGGGAGTTGCGTCCGGAGCCGATGACTTCTCCGCCGGGGCCGAGTACGACCGCCCCGACCGGGACCTCGCCCTCGGCAGCCGCGATGCGGGCTTCGGCGAGGGCGCGCTCCATCGCGGCGAGTTCCGCGGGCGATGGAGGGATGGTGCGCACCGCAATAGGATAGGCGCATGCGAGTCTTCGTTGCGGACCACCCCCTCATCACCCACAAGCTGACGGTGCTGCGCGACAAGAACACGCCGCAGCCGACCTTCCGGCTGCTCATCGAGGAGCTCATGACGCTGCTCGCCTACGAGGCGACCCGCGAGGTACGCGTCGAGCCGTGCGAGATCGTCACCCCGGTATCGCCGACGACGGGCGTGCGCCTGAGCGAGCCTCTGCCGCTCATCGTGCCCATCCTGCGCGCGGGCCTCGGCATGCTCGAGGGCATGGTGAAGCTCGTGCCCACCGCCGAGGTCGGCTTCCTCGGCATGGTGCGCGACGAGGAGACGCTCGAGCCGACGACCTACGCCGAGCGGCTGCCCGAATCGCTCGCGGGCCGCCAGTGCTTCGTGCTCGACCCCATGCTGGCGACGGGCGGATCCCTCGCGGCCGCGATCGAGTTCCTGTTCGCACGCGGCGCCGACGACGTCACGGCGATCTGCGTGCTCGGCACCCCCGAGGGCGTCGAGGCGATCCGCAAAGCGGCGGGCGACCGCAGGGTGACGCTCGTGCTGGGCGCCCTCGACGACGGCCTCACCGATCAGGCGTTCATCACGCCCGGCCTCGGCGACGCGGGCGACCGCCTCTACGGCACCGTCGACCACTGATCCGGTCGATCCCTCGCCCTTTCAAGGATCGCCGCTTGACACGTCGAGCGAAACTTTGCTTAACTGTGCGTTATGCATGACATCATTCGCACCCAGTCCGCCTTCGAGGTGAACTTTGGGCAGACCGGCATGATGATGGCCGGTCGCGATGTCATGTGCTGTCGAATGCTCATGCGCAACGCGCACTGAACTGCAGAACACTTCATCTGCGCGCGTTGCGTCGAACCCGCAGGTTCGACCTGAGCCACGCGCCCGTTCCGGGCACTCCCCGCGAGTCATCCGCGCCGCATCCCGGCCGCTCGCATCACGCAATCGCTTTGCACCTCTGCCGCAGGCCCGCATCGCCTCGGCACGACAGCACTTCTTCGAGGACATCATCATGAACGCCACCACCATCCGCACCGCCCGCCCCGACCTCACCGCCGAGATCCCCGCCCGCCCCGCGCCCGAGCGCCACGTGCCCGAGGGCACCGAGGTGCGCGGCTTCGCCCTCTACGTCGGCCTCGCCGACGACAAGATCGCCGAGGGCGACCCGAAGCTCGGAGCCATCGTCAGCCGGCTCAAGGAGCTCGTCGCGCAGCTCGCCCCCGCCGCCGAGACCTACGCCGCCGTCGCGCTCGCCCCCGAGGGCACCGGCGGCCGCGACGTCGAGGTCGTGCGCCTCGCCCTCGGCGACCCGGCGGCCCAGGCCCGCCAGAAGCAGGCCGAGGCCGACTCCAAGGACCGAGCCGCGAGCGGCGTGACCCTCGACCTCTCGCGCAAGCGGGTGCTGCTCGACAACGTTCCCGCCGCGCTCACCTTCCGCGAGTTCGAGCTGCTGCAGTACCTCGTGCTGCGCGAGGGGCGCACCATCAGCCGCGAGGAGCTCATCTCGGGCCTCTGGGCCGACGCCCCCGCCGAGGAAGTGCCGAACGAGCGCACCATCGATGTGCACGTGCGCCGACTGCGCGTGAAGCTCGCCCAGTACCAGGACATCGTGCGCACCGTGCGCGGCACCGGCTACCGCTTCGATCGCCACGCGGACGTCACGATCCTGCAGACGGCAGCGCCCAGCCCCGACGTCTTCTGAACCGAGCCGCGGGAACGCGCCGGCGCCCTCGCCCGACGGCGGCGCTTCCTCTTTCAACGCGTGCGTTCCTGCGGTACGGTCGTTGTGATCCGTCAGATACTCCCGGAAGAGGTACCGCCATGACCACACTGCCCCCGGAGGACGGCCAGGCCGGCCCCGAGACCGGTGCGACCGGCCAGCAGCCCGAGCCGCCGCAGCAGCCCCAGCCACCGCAGGCGCAGCCGCAGTACGAGGCCCCGCAGCCGCCGCAGGCTCCCCAGCCGCCGCAGTACCAGCAGGCGCCGCCCGGCGGCTACCAGCAGCCCGCCGGCGGCTACCAGCAGCCTCCCGCCGCCGGATACCAGCAGCCCCCGGCCGGTGGGTACCAGCAGGCTCCCGCCGCAGACCCGGTGAGCAACATCACGCTCAACTACTGGCTCTCCGTGTTCTTCGTCTGGCTGCCGGCCCTGATCTTCTTCCTCATCGAGAAGGACAAGGGCAATCCGCAGGCCTACGCCTACCACCGCGACAACCTCAACTTCTCGCTCGTGCGCACGATCGCATACGTGGGCATCGTGGTGGTCGGATGGATCCCCTACATCGGCTGGCTCATCGCCGTGCTGCTGTGGCTCGCGCAGATCGTGCTCTTCGTGTTCCACATCATCGCCGCGGTGAAGGCCCCCGAGGGCTACCGCAGGGGCGAACAGCCGGGGTTCATCTTCAATATCCCGATGGTCAAGTAGCCTTCGCGGCATGCGAAGAAGGGCGGGCCCGTTTCCGGGCCCGCCCTTCTCGTGTCTCCAGTTCGGTGCTTGAGGCTCGGCTCGGCGCGGCCCCGCGCTCTCGAACGGCTCAGACCTCGGCCAGAGCCCGCTCCCGCTTCCGCGCCACGATGCGGCCGCGCACGGCGTAGGCCACGACGAGCAGCAGCAGGGCGTAGAGCGACAGTGCGATCGGCCCCTGGAACAGCACCCCGAAGTCGCCGTTCGCGCTCATCGCGGCGTCGCGCAGGCTCGTCTCGGCGAGCGGGCCGAGCACCATGCCGATGATGAGCGGTGCGAGCGGGTAGTCGGCGGCCCGCATCACGAAGCCGACGAGGCCGATCGCGAGCAGCAGCAGCAGGTCGAAGGTCTTCCCCGACGTCGCGTAGATGCCGAGCGCGCAGACCACGGTGATGCCCGCGTAGAGCATGGGGCGAGGGATCAGCAGCAGCTTCGCCCACAGCATCGCGAACGGCAGGTTCAGGATGAGCAGCACGACCATCGCGATGAAGAAGCTCGCGAGCAGCGCCCAGACCAGGTCGGAGGAGCGCTCGAAGAGCAGCGGGCCCGGCTGCAGACCGTACTGGCGGAAGGCCGCGAGCATGATGGCGGCCGTCGCCGAGATCGGCAGGCCGAGCGCCAGCAGGGCTCCCATCGCCATGCCCGTCGTCGAGTTGCCCGCCGCCTCGGGAGCCGCGAGGCCGCGGATCGCGCCCTTGCCGAACTTCGGGTTCTTGCGGCGGGCGTCGAGCTTCTTCTCGAGGCCGAAGGCGAGGAAGGTCGGGATCTCCGAGCCGCCGGCCGGCACGACGCCGAACGGGAGGCCGATCGCGGTGCCGCGCAGCCAGGCAGGCAGCGCCTCGCGGAACTCGGCGCCCGAGAGCCACGGCCGCCCCTTCGGGCGGATGAGCCTGCCGCCCGCGATGTGCCGCTGGAGGCACGCGACGTAGATCACCTCGCCGAGCGCCAGGATCGCGACCGTCACGGTGACGAGCGAGATGCCGTCGAACAGGTTCGGGGAGTCGTAGGTGAAGCGCGGTGCGCCCGAGACGCCGTCGACGCCGACCACGGCGATGCCGAGTCCGAGGAAGAGGGAGACCATGCCCTTGAGGGGGCTGTCGGTGACGACGGACGAGGTCGCGACGAAGGCGAACAGCGCCAGCGCGAAGAACTCGGCCGGACCGAACTTGGTCGAGAACTCGGCGAGCAGCGGCGCCGCGAAGACGACGACGATCGAGGCGATGAAGCCGCCGGTGAAGGCGCCGATCGCCGCGGTCGCGAGCGCCTGCGCCGCGCGCCCGTCGAGGGCCATCTTGTGCCCCTCGAATGTGGAGGCGATCGCCGAGGCCTGGCCGGGCATGTTCATGAGGATGCTCATGGTGGAGTCGCCGAAGAGGCCGCCGAAGTAGACGCCCGAGAACATGATGAACGCGGCGGTCGGTTCGAGGGCGAAGGTCATCGGCAGCAGCAGGGCCACCGCCATCGACGATCCGAGGCCGGGCATGACGCCCACGGCGGTGCCGAGCAGGCAGCCGATGACCACCCACATGAGGTTCTGCCAGGTGAGTGCGCCGGCGAAGCCGTCGGCGAGCAGTTGCAGTGCGTCCATGTCAGAACCCCCAGCCCAGAATGCCCGAGGGCAGCGAAAGTCCGAGCAGCATGTCGAAGAGGATGTAGCTGAGCGAGGCCACCGTGAGCCCCACCACGAGGTTGCCCAGCACGCGCTCGGAGCCGAAGCCGCGGGCGACGCACCAGAAGAGCAGCGCCGCGGCGATGATCCAGCCGAGCACCGTGAGCAGCAGGGCGAAGCCGATGAAGGCGCCGACGATCCACGCGAGCGACGGCCAGTGCACCGCGCCCGACGACGAGGCCGGCTCGGCGCCCTCATCGGTGAGGAGCAGGGATCCCTCGAGGCCCTCGGCGTCGGGGTCGTCCGTCGGGCCCTCGACGCCGGCGGGGACGAGCGCGTCGGCACCCGCTCGGTGCTTCCGCACCGCGCCGACGGCCAGCAGGATCGCGAACAGGTAGAGGCCTGCCGTGATGATGCCCGGGAAGAACTTCGGGCCGGGGAACACGGTTCCCTCGGGCACGCGCATGGTGAACAGGCCGATCAGCAGGTAGGTCGCGAAGGCCGCGGTGATCGCGGGCATCGCGAGGTTCTTCAGCAGTTCCCCGGTCGAGCCGGCGGTGCCGGTCTCGAATTCCTCGCCCATCACGGACGACACGGCCGTGGGGTTGTTCGACGGCATCATTGGCCCATCTCCTCGTACAGCAGTTCGATGCGCTTCCGCTCCTCGATGAGGAACTCGGAGAGCTCGTCGCCGGTGATCACGCGCTCGGCCCAGCGGTAGCGGTCGATCGCGTCGCGCCACTCGGGCGTCTCGGTGGTCTCGAGCACGAGCTCGGCGAGCTGCTCGGTCTCCTCATCCGTGATCCCCGCAGGCGCGGCGACCATGCGCCAGTTGGTGAGGGTGACGTCGAAGCCCTGATCGCGCGCGGTCGGGATATCGATGCCCTCGACGGGCTCCTCGGCGACGAGCGCAAGGGCGCGCAGGCGGCCGGACTCGATCTGGTCGACGTTGTCGGAGTAGCCGCCCGTCGCCGCGCCGGCGGTGCCGTTGAGCAGCGCCTGAATGGCTTCGCCACCACCGTCGGACGAGATGTAGGTCGTGTCGACGGGGTCGATCCCCGCGGCGAGCGCGAGATCGGCGACGACGAGCTGATCGAACGATCCGCCTCCGGTCCAGGGGATCGACTTGGGGTCGTCCCGCCAGGCCTCCACGAGGTCGTCGAGGGTCTCGTACGGCGAGTCCGCCGGCACGACGACCACGTCGTACTCCTCGAAGAGCACGGCGAGCGAGGTGACGTCGTCGAGGGTCGCCGCCGAGCCGTACTGGATCGTCGCGGCGAGCAGGCCGGTGCCGCCGACCATGAGGTTGTTCGCCTGCCCTTCGAGCGTCGAGACGTTGCCGAGGGCGATGGTGCCGCCGGCTCCCGGCATGTTGACCACCTGCACGTTGTTGACGAGCGAGTTGGCCTTCTGAGCCTGCTGCATCTCGCGCGCGACCGTGTCCCAGCCGCCGCCGGCCGCTGCCGGGGCGATGATCGTCATCGAGGTGTGGATGTCCTGGCCTGCGGCTGCCGAGCTGATCGACCCGTAGCTCGCGATGCCGATCGCCGCGGCGGCCACCGCGCCGCCGATGATCCGGAACACGGTTCGCCTCGTCTTCGTGCCCGGGGGCGCCGCGCCCTGTTCTTGAACGTCTTCCGTCATGTTCAGCTCCTCCGTGCGGACTCCGTCGTCGCCGCACACCGGCTACTAAGATGACAGCAGTTCGTCGTGCGTGGTACCACACCGAGAATTGTGCTCATAGATACGCACGGAGGGCGGGTGCAGGAGGTGGCTCCCATGTCTCGACAGGGATCGTCGCGCGCCGCCCGCATCGGCGTGCTGCTGCTGCCCTGCCTCATCGTGCTCGTCTGCGTGGGCGTCACCACGGCCATCGCGGTCGCCGTGCAGGAGCGGAGCGTGCGCGAGGCCACGGCCGAGCGCGTGCGGGCGGTCGCCACGAGCCTCGCCGCTCTGGATCAGGTGCGCGGGGCGCTGAGCGATGCCGACGGCGATCTCGCCGCTGCGACGCGGGAGCTGCAGCCCCTCGCCGATGTCGTCGAGCGCGCAGCGGGCGTCGACTACGTCGTCATCACCGACGATCGGGGGCTGCGGATCACGCATCCCTCTCCCGAGGAGCGGGGGCGGCCGGTCTCGACCGATCCGTCGGACGTGCTGGCGGGCGAGGAGTTCCTCGGCACCGAGACCGGCACGCTGGGGCCCACGCTGCGCGCGAAGGTTCCGGTGCGCGGCCCGGGCGGTGCGATCATCGGCACGCTCTCCGTCGGCATCCTCGAGACCCGCATCGCCGAGGACTTCGACGAAGCGCTCGGCCGCCTGCTTCCGTGGGCGTTCGGTTCCCTCCTGGCCGGCACCCTCGCGAGCTCGCTGATCGCCGCAGCCCTGCTGCGCCGCTTCCGCCGCTTCGACGAGGCGGCGCGCGAGCTCGAGGGCGTGCGGCGCACAGCGGCCGCACTCCGCGAGCAGTCCCACGAGTTCCACACGCGGCTGCACGTGATCCACGGCCTCGTCTCGCACGGCGACACCGACGACGCCCTCGCCTACATCGCCGAGGCGGCGCCGGTGCTGACGGAGTCGGCCGACGACGCGACGCACGATCAGCCGCTGCTGCGGGCGACGCTCGAAGCGCTGCGCGCCGAGCTCGGGGCCGTCGGCACCCGGCTGGAGACCGCGATCGACGTCTCCTCCGAGCTCGGAGGAGACGTGACGCTCGTGCTCGCGAACCTCTGCCGCAACGCGGGCGAGGCGGGCTCCTCGCTCGTGCGCTGCGCGCTGGTGGAGCGCGACGGCCGTCTGCACGGCACCGTCGAGGACGACGGTCCGGGGGTCGACCCGAAGGACGTCGAGCGCGTCTTCTCGCGGGGCTTCTCGTCGAAGCCGGATCCCTCGGGTGCCGGGCGGGGGATCGGCCTCGACCTCGTGCGCCGCACGGTCGCTGCGCACCGCGGAACGGTGGAGCTCGGCCGCTCCGCCCTCGGAGGGGCGTGCTTCAGATTCGACATGGGGGTGCGGAGATGACGGCCAACGATATCCGCGTGCTCGTGGTCGACGACGACCCGGGGGCCCGCCGCCTGCACAGCCGCTTCGTCGCGGAGACCCCCGGTTTCGCTCTCGTGGCCGCGGTCGGCACCGGACGGGCGGCCGTGGAGCACGGTGCCCACGGGGGCGTCGACCTCATGCTGCTCGACATGCGCCTTCCCGACATCAGCGGCGTCGAGGTGCTCAACCGTCTCCGCACCCTCGGAGCCGACTCGCCCGATGTGCTGGTGATCAGCTCGTCGCGCGATCAGGTGACGGTGCGGCAGGCGCTCGCGGCGCACGTCGTCGGGTACCTCGTGAAGCCGTTCACCCAGGAGGCCTTGAGGGATCGCCTCGGCGTCTATCGGGCGGAGCGGCGGGAGCGCGAGGCCGGCGACCGCGAGCGGCCGCTCGGTCAGGGCGAGATCGACCGGCTGCTCTCGACCGGGCGCATCAGGGTGCCGGGTGCGGAGCGGGCGCCAAGCCGCTCGGCCGGCGAGGGATCGCCGCCGCTCGAGGAGTTGCCCAAGGGCCTGGCCGAGGTGACGCTGCAGCGGGTGCTGGCGTCGCTCGACCCGGTGGTCCCGGTGACCGCGGCCGAGCTGGCCGAGCGCTGCTCGATCTCGCGGGCGACGGCGCGGCGCTATCTCGACTACCTGGTCGATGCGGGCAGCATCGACCTCTCGCACCGCTACGGGCGCCGCGGCAGGCCCGAGGTGCTCTACCGGCTCGCGCCCGCTCCCGGGCACTGAACGCACGATCGGGGCCGCTCAGACCCCGACGCCCCCGAAGGCGAGGCGCGCCGCGATCGCCAGCATGACCACGGCGACGAGCGCGTCGAGCACCTGCCACGATCGCGGCGTCGCGAAGAAGCGGGTGAGCGCCCGCGCGCCGTAGCCGAGCAGGAAGAACCAGACGATGCTCGCGAGCGCGCCGCCCGCGACGAACCACCACCGCGCGGGATCGCCCTGCGCGTTACCGATGGAGCCCATCAGCACCATCGTGTCGAGGTAGACGTGCGGGTTGAGGTAGGTGATGGCGAGGCAGGCGAGCACCGTCTTCTTGAGAGAGCCCCCCGATCCCTCGCCCGCGACGAGCGCTTCCGGCCGCATGGCGCGCCTCGCCGCCGTCCAGGCGTACCAGAGCAGGAACGCGACTCCGCCCCACCGCACGACCTCGAGCACGACGGGCGCGCGCTGCACGACGAAGCCGATTCCCGCGACGCCGAGGAATTCGAGGAGCGCGTCGGTGAGCCCGCAGATGAGCACGACGGGGAGCACGTGCTCGCGGCGGATGCCCTGGCGCAGCACGAAGGCGTTCTGGGCGCCGATGGCGACGATGAGGGAGAGGCCGCTGCCTGCGCCGACGAGAAGGGGGAGGATCACGGAGACGACGTTACGGGGCGCGAACCGGCTCGCGCTACTTCAGCGTCACTGCATATTCTGAATGTACATAAGCAATACTTCAGAAGGAGGAGCGATGGATCTGCCGGTCGAGCACCTGGGCACCTTCGCGGCGATCGTCGACGAGGGCAGCTTCGAAGGCGCCGCCCGGCACCTGCACATCACCCCCTCCGCCGTGAGTCAGCGGGTGCGCGCCATGGAGCAGCGCGTGGGCACCGTACTGCTGCGGCGCACGCGCCCCGTCGAGGTCACCGAGGCGGGATCCGCGGTGCTGCGCGCAGCGCGGCAGCTCGCCCGGATCGCGGACGACGTCGCCGCCGAACTGGGCGGAGGCCAGTCGGGATCCCTCGTGCCGCTCGTCGTCAACGCGGATTCGCTCGCGACCTGGGTCGTCCCCGCGCTCGCGCGAGCCGCGCGGGAGACGGGAGCGCGCTTCGAAGTGCTGCGAGCCGACGAGACCGTCTCGACCGCGCGGCTGCGCAACGGCGAGGCGATGGCGGCGCTGACCGCGACGGCCGCGGCGGTGCCCGGCTGCACCTCGACGCTGCTCGGCGTCGATCGCTACCACGCGGTCGCGGCACCCGACTTCGCCGCCGAGCACTTCGCCGCGGGCATCACGGCCGATACCCTCGGAGCCGCCCCCATGATGGAGTTCGATCGGCAGGACATGTTCCAGCAGCGCTTCATCTCGTCGGTCACGCGCGCCCGCATCGACCCGCCCCGCCACTACGTGCCGTCCTCTGCGGAGTTCGCCACCGCGATCGAGCTCGGCATGGGATGGGGCATGCTTCCCGAGCGCCAGTGCGCCGAAGGGATCGCCGCCGGCCGCTTCACCGATCTCAGGCCGGGGGCGCCCGTCGAACTCCCCCTCTACTGGCAGCGGTGGAATCTGCGTTCGCCGGTGCTCGATGCGCTCTCCGCGATCATCGCCGACGAGGCCGCCGCGGTGCTCGACCCGACCCCGGCCCGGCGCCTGCAGGGGCAGCCGGGCCGGGGCCGCTGAGAGGGAGCGCCGCTCGTCAGGACGCGAGCGGGTCGGCGATGCCGACGTAGACGGTCTCGAGGAACTCGAAGATGCCCTCGGCACCGCCCTCACGGCCGAGGCCCGACTGCTTCACTCCGCCGAACGGCGCGGCCGGGTTCGAGACGAGTCCGGTGTTGAGACCGAACATGCCGGTCTCGATGCGCTCGGCGAGGCGCAGCGCGCGGTTCAGGTCGCGCGTGTAGGCGAAGGCGACGAGACCGTACTCGCTCGCGTTGGCCAGGCGCACGGCCTCGGCCTCATCCGCGAACGAGACGATCGGCGCCACCGGCCCGAAGATCTCCTCGTTCAGGATGCGGGCATCGGCCGGCACGCCGGTCAGTACGGTGGGCGGATAGAAGAAACCCGGGCCGTCGGGCGCCCGGCCGCCGATCTCCAGGTCGGCCCCGTCTGCGACGGCCTGGTGCACGAGCTCGTCGACCTTCTCCCGGGTGGCCTCGTCGATCAGCGGGCCGATCATCACGCCCTCCTCGAGGCCGGAGCCCTGCACGTACGCCGCCATGCGGGCGCTCAGCTTCGAGCTGAACTCCTCGATGACGCTCTCGTGCACGAGCATGCGATTCGCGGCCACGCAGGCCTCGCCGCCGTTGCGCAGCTTCGCGACGAGCGCGCCCTCGACCGCGGCGTCGACGTCTGCGTCCTCGAAGACGATGAAGGGCGCGTTGCCGCCCAGCTCCATCGACACCTTGAGCACCTGTTCCGCCGAGTCGCGGATGAGGCGCTTGCCCACCTCGGTGGAGCCCGTGAACGACAGCTTGCGCAGGCGCGGGTCGGCGATGATGGGACCGGTGACCCTGCCCGCGGTCGACGTCGGGATGACGTTCACGACGCCGGCGGGCACGCCGGCCTCGGCCAGGATCGCGGCGAAGTAGAGCGCCGTGAGCGGGGTCTGCTGCGCCGGCTTCAGCACCGAGGTGCAGCCCGCTGCGAGCGCGGGTGCGATCTTGCGGGTGGCCATGGCCAGCGGGAAGTTCCACGGCGTGACGAACAGACTCGGGCCGACCGGGCGGTGCAGCACGAGCAGGCGGTTCTTCCCGTCGGGCGACACCGTGTAGCGCCCGTCGATGCGCACGGCCTCCTCCGAGAACCAGCGCAGGAACTCGGCGCCGTAGGCCACCTCTCCGAGCGATTCGGCGAGGGGCTTGCCCATCTCGAGGGTGATGATGCGGGCCAGCTCCTCCTTGCGCGCGATCGTCAGCTCGAAGGCGCGGCGCAGGATCTCCGCGCGCTCGCGGGGCGCGGTGGCGGCCCACTCCTCCTGCGCTGCGACGGCCGCATCGAGTGCGGCTGCGCCGTCGGACTCGGTCGCGCTCGCGATCGTGGCCAGCACCTCGCCTGTTGCCGGGTTCAGCACGTCGAGGGTGGCTCCGCCCTCGGCGTCGCGCCACTCCCCGCCGATGAAGAGGCCGGTCGGGGTGCGCTCGGGAAGCGCGCTCATGCGGCGACCCCCTCGGCGACGGTGGCGGATCCCTCGCCCGATGAGGCGCCCGCGCCGAGGCGCAGCTCGGTGCCGAGCAGATCCTCGTACAGCTTGAAGGGCGTCATCTCGCCCGCCCGGTCGCCGTAGGAGCGCCGCGCCCGGCGGAACACCTGCTCGACGAGCGCCGACAGCTCGCTCGGAACGCCGACGGAGCGGGCCAGATCGCTCGACAGCCCGAGGTCCTTGCAGGCGAGGGCGATCGCGAAGCCCTCGTCGTAGTCGCCGTGCTCCAGGATCGAGAGCACATCGCGCTCGAGGAAGTTGCTGTTGGCGGGGCTCGCGATGAGCGAGCGGCGCAGCACATCGAGGTCGACGCCGGCAGCGGTTCCGATCGCGAGCACCTCGGCGGTGGCGACGAGGTGCGAGAACCACAGCTGATTGATCATGAGCTTCACCGCGTAGCCCGCGCCGTGGCCGCCGACGTTGATGATGCGCTCTGGATCGCCCATGGCCTCGAAGACCGGGAGCAGTTCGGCGAAGACCTCGGGATCGGCTCCCACGAAGATCTGCAGCATGCCGCTCGCGGCGCCCACCGACATGCCGCTCACCGGGGCGTCGACGACGCGGATGCCGCGGGCCTCGGCCTCCTCCCGAACGCCGTCGGCGACCTCGGGCACGGAGGTGGACATGTCGATCCAGGTCTTGCCGGCAGAGAGGCCCGCGAGGATGCCGTTCTCGCCGTGGAGCGCGGCCGAGACGATGCGCGGGGTGGGCAGCATGGTGATGACGACGTCGGATCGGCGGGCGACCTCGGCGGCGGTGTCGGCCCATTCGGCGCCGCCCGCGAGCAGCGACTCGGCGGCTTCGCGCCGCAGGTCCGTGACGACGAGGCGGAAGCCGCTCTCCTGCAGGTTGCGGCTCATGCCGGAGCCCATGTTGCCCAGGCCGATGAAGCCGACGATCGGGCGCTTCGTGAGATCAGCGTGCGACATCTGCGGCGACCTCCTCGCTCGGGGTGTAGAAGGGATTGCGGGGCGCGTTGCGCGCGGCGATGACGGCCTCGGCGCTCGGCGCGTTCGCGGCGCCTGCCTCGAGCGCTCGGCGCGTGGCCTCGCGGTTGTTGCGGTAGATCGCGTCGAGGTCGTCGGTGCCCGGGTTCACCCAGACGGCCGCGATGAGCGCGTGCGTCTCGGTGTACGACTCGGGGATGATCCCCTCCGCGACGGCATCGGCGACGCCGGCTGCGACTCCCGCCTGCGCGGGGCCCCAGATGGCGGTTCCGTGCAGATCGTTCGCGGGCGAGGCCTTCGCGACGAAGAGCGTCATGGGCTTCACCGGCAGCGAGGGCTGCAGCACCGCGACGAAAGGCACGAAGCCCTCGCTCGGGCTGGCGAGCGCGGTGGCCCAGGCGGTGCCCACCGGCCCCTGGCGCTCACCGAGCACGGTGTTGATGTGGGCGGCGTTGACTCCGTCTCCGACGAAGCTCTCGCCGAGTTGAATGCTCTCCGTCATCGGATTCCACTCCCTCGTTCGAACCGCCCTGCGGCGGCGTTGCAACTGACGCCGGAAACGATAGGGAGGTGGGAACTATATACGCAATTGATGTTGCGCATATCGGGCCTAGATCCAGTATTGTCGAGCCGACGTACGCTCCCAGCAGATCGGAGACCTCGCTCATGCCTCACGCCCTCGAGTCCGCTCCCTCGGTCGCCGCCGCCGGTCGCAAGAACTCGGCCGGCCTCGGCCGCGACATCGAGCTGCTGGAGCTGCTCGCAGGCGAGGCCTCCGCGCGGGCGGGCGGGATGGGCGTCACCGAGCTCGCGCGACTCACCGGGCGGAGCAAGACCGTGGTGTCGCGCGCCCTCTCGACCCTCGCCGCCGCAGGGCTCGCCTCGCGCGACCCCGACAGCGGCCGCTACGCCGTAGGCCCCCGCATCTTCGCGCTCGCCGCCCGCACCGCGGAGGCGCAGCTCGTGCGGCTCGGCAGGCCGGTGCTGCGCGGGCTCGTGCGCGCGACGCACGAGACGAGCCACCTCTGCGTGCTCGCCCACGGCAACGTGCTCACCCTCGCGAGCGAGCTGAGCCCGCACGAACTGCGCTCGGCCGGCTGGGAGGGCGTCACGACCGCGGCGTGGCGCACCTCATCGGGGCGCGTGCTGGTGAGCGAGTGGGACGAGGGATCACTGCGCGCCTGGTACGACGAGCACGGTCGCGACGAGACCGTCATCGGCCGCGAGGCCTTCGACCGGGAGTCGAATCCGTTCTTCCTGCTCGAGACGCCCCCGTCCGCCGACGCCCGGGTGCTCGACTACGACTCGCTCTGGGAGGAGGTCGGTCGCATCCGGCGCAACGGATACGCCGTCATCGAGGGCGAGTTCGAGGCCGGTGTCATCGGCGTCTCGTCACCGGTGCACGATCACACGGGGCGCATCGTGGCCGCGCTCAACGTGAGCGGGCCGCAGGAGCGCCTGGGCGAGCGGGTCGACGCGCTCGCGACGATCGTGCGGCAGGCGGGCGCGGCCCTCTCGCGGTCCCTCGGCGCGGGGGCCTCTTCCGCGGCTCCGTCCACCGGTTGAGCGAGGAGCCTGCGACGAGTCGGAACCGTCGGCGGTCCCTCCGCCCCCGTCGCGGTAGCCTGGAACGGCATCCGTCATATCCGCACCCAGGTGCACCGAGGAGGATCCCATGTCCCTCATCCCCGAACTGCTCGGCGCCATCGGATCGGGGTCGCTCCGCGTCGTCGACCTCACCAACAAGCTGCACGCGTCGACGCCGACGCTGCGGCTTCCCGATCCCTTCGCGAACCTCATCGACTTCTCGCTCGAGACCGTGAGCGAGTACGACGAGCCCGGCCCCTTCTGGAAGCACGCGAACATCCACACGGGCGAGCACATCGGCACGCACATCGATGCGCCGGTGCACTGGATCAGCGGACGCGAGGGGCGCGACGTTTCGGAGATCCCGCCCGCCCGCCTCATCGGGCCCGCCGCGGTGCTCGACTTCACGACGAGCGCCTCGGCCGACAACGACTTCCTGCTCGACATCGCTCACATCGAGGCGTGGGAGGCCGAGCACGGCTCGTTCGAGCCGGGCACCTGGCTGCTGCTGCGCACCGGCTGGGACCGCTTCGCCGACTCGCAGGAGGCGTTCCTGAATGCCGACGAGACCGGCTCGCACACGCCGGGGTTCACCGCCGAGTGCGCCGCATGGCTCGCGGGGCGTCCCGAGATCTCGGGCGTCGGCGTCGAGACCGTCGGCATCGACGCGGGCCGCGGCGCCGAACTCGACCCGCCGTTCCCGATGCACTACCACCTGCTCGGCGCCGACAAGTACGGCATCACCTCGCTGCAGAACCTGGCCCTGCTGCCCGCGAAGGGCGCGGCGATCGTGGTGGCTCCGCTGCCGATCGTCGGCGGCACGGGCAGCCCGGCGCGCGTCTACGCGCTCGTCGAGGCGTAACCGCGTGGCCACCGTCGCCGACCTCGTCGGTCGCGCGCTCGCGAGGCTGGGCGCCGGGCACTGCTTCGGCGTCGTCGGCTCCGGCAACTTCGCGGTGACCGCCGCCCTGCGATCGGCGGGTGTGCCGTTCACCGCGACCCGCCACGAGGGCGGTGCTGCGACCATGGCCGACGCCTTCTCGCGCATGTCGGGCACGGTCGGCCTCGTCTCGGTGCACCAGGGTTGCGGCCTCACCAACGCGGCGACGGGGATCGGCGAGGCCGCGAAGAGCCGCACGCCCGTGATCGTGCTCGCCGCGGAGGCCTCCGCAGCCGCCGTCGGCTCCAACTTCTCGATGGACCAGGACGGCCTCGCCCGTTCGGTCACCGCCGACGCGCACCGCGTGCACTCCCCCGAGAGCGCCCTCGCCGACGTCGTGCGCGCCTTCCGCGCAGCGCGCGACGAACGGCGCACCGTCGTGCTGAACCTGCCGATCGACGTGCAGGCGAAGCCCGCGCCTCCCGAGGCCTTTGCAGCGCTCGAAACCCTCACCCCGCCCCTCCCACCAGTGCAGCCGTGCGCCGACGAAGACGCCGTCGCCGCGCTCGCGGCGCTCATCTCGAGCTCGGAACGGCCCGTGTTCGTCGCCGGGCGCGGCGCGCGCCACGCAGGCCACGAACTGCGAGCCCTCGCGTCGGCGAGCGGCGCGCTCCTCGCGACGTCGGCCGTCGCCAAGGGACTCTTCCGCGGCGACCCCTACGACCTCGGGATCTCCGGCGGATTCTCCTCGCCGCTCGCGGCGGAGCTCATCTCGGAGGCCGATCTGATCATCGGTTTCGGCTGCGCGCTCAACATGTGGACCATGCGCCACGGCCGGCTCATCGGCGATGCGACCCGCGTGGTGCAGGTCGACCTCGACCCCGCAGCGCTCGGGGCGCGGCGCCCGATCGACCTCGGAGTGCTGGGCGACTCCGCGAGCACCGCGACGGCGGTGCTCGACGCGCTCACGCGATTCGGCGCGGATCCCTCGCCCCGGTATCGCACGCCCGAGATCGCCGCGCGCATCGCGGCCTCGGCCCGGTGGGCCGATGCGCCGCTCGACCCGCCCGACCTCTCCGGCACGAGCGCCGACGGCGAGCAGCTCATCGACCCGCGCGTGCTCAGCCGCGAGCTGAACGCGATGCTGCCGGCCGAGCGCATCGTCTCGGTCGACTCCGGCAACTTCATGGGCTACCCCTCCGCGTACCTCGACGTGCCCGACGAGCACGGCTTCTGCTT
The DNA here is from genome assembly GCF_017565705.1 of Leucobacter ruminantium. Classification (GTDB taxonomy): domain Bacteria; phylum Actinomycetota; class Actinomycetes; order Actinomycetales; family Microbacteriaceae; genus Leucobacter; species Leucobacter ruminantium. Next base: position 34,154 of record NZ_JAGDYL010000008.1, on the reverse strand, counting down.
CACCCAGGCCTTCCAGTCGATCGGGCTCGGCCTCGCGACCGCGATCGGCGCCGCCGTCGCGCGCCCCGACCGCCTGCCCGTGCTCGGCACGGGAGACGGCGGCTTCCTCATGGGGGTCGCGGAGCTCGAGACGGCCGTCCGGCTCGGCCTGCCGCTGCTCGTGGTGGTGTACGACGACGACGCCTACGGCGCCGAGGTGCACCACTTCGGCACCGACGAGACCGTCGACCTCGGCACCGTGACATTCCCGCACGCCGACATCGCGAGCATCGCGCGCGGCTTCGGCGCCGAGGGCGTCACCGTGCGGCGCCCCTCCGACCTCGTCGCGGTGCGCGAGTGGCTCGACAGGGATCCCTCGCGCCCGCTCGTGCTCGATGCCCGCATCGCCTCCGACGGCGGAGCGTGGTGGCTCGCCGAAGCCTTTCGCGGGCACTGACGGCCGCGCATGCTGGGAGTGCTGCAGGGCTTCGCCGTGATCCTCGGGATCATCGGCGCCGGCTACCTCGCCGCCGTCTTCCGCGTCGTGGAGGGCGAGCAGCGCCGCGTGCTCAACAGCACGGCCTTCTACGTGGCCACCCCGGCGCTGCTGTTCTCGGTGCTGAGCACGAGCGATCCCTCGGTGATCCTCTCCCCCGTCATCCTGGTCACGAGCCTCGCGGCGCTCATCGTCGCAGCGCTCTTCGTCGTCTCATCCCGGCTCTGGTTCCGCCGCGACCTCGCGAGCACGACGCTCGGAGCGACCTGCGCGGGCTACGTCAACTCGAACAATCTGGGCCTGCCCGTCGCCGTCTACATCCTGGGCGACGCGGCCTACGTGGCACCGCTGCTGCTCGTGCAGCTCGTCGTGTTCGCCCCGGCCGTGCTGTCGATCCTGGAGAGCACGCGCGGCAACTCCCGGGGCTTCCTCGTCGCGCTCGGGCGCGCCACTTCGAACCCGATCATCCTCGGCTCGGTGGCGGGCCTCGTGGTCGCGCTCCTGGGCGCGCAGGTGCCGGAACTCGTGAGCGCACCCGTGGAGATGCTCGGAGCCGCCGCCATCCCGATGGTGCTGCTGAGCTTCGGCGTCTCGCTCCGGGGCCAGCGCGCGCTGCAGCCGGGCACGGGCAGGGCCGCCGTCTTCAGCGCCGCCGGCCTGAAGGTGCTGCTCATGCCGCTCATCGCCTGGCTCCTCGCGAAGGCGCTCGGGCTCGGGCCGCACGAGGTGTTCGTCGCCACCGTGATCGCCGCCCTGCCCACGGCGCAGAACGTCTACAATTACGCCGCGACCTACCGCCGCAGCGAGACGATGGTGCGCGACACGGTCTTCCTCACCACGTTCGCCTCGCTGCCCGTGATCGCGGGGATCGCCTGGCTGCTCGGCTGAGAGGCCGCGCGGGAATAGCCGCGGTCTTACCGCGGTTGCAGAAGTGCGGAACACCCCATCGTCCCGAGGAGACCACCCGCATGACCCCACGCACCGCCCAGACCAGCGCACCCGTGATCGAACCGCTCGCCGAGCGCTGGAGCCCCCGCGCCTTCGACACCGACCACACCTTCCCCGAGGGCGCGCTGCGCGGCATCATGGAGGCTGCGCGCTGGGCGCCGAGCGCGAACAACACGCAGCCGTGGCGGTTCATCATCGCCCGCCGAGGCGGCGAGAGCTTCGCCAAGGTCGAAGACACGCTCATGGGTTTCAACCGCACCTGGGCGGGCGCCGCCGCCGCGCTCATCGTGAACATCGCCGAGACGACCGACGCCGAGGGCAAGGATCGTCCCTGGGCGGAGTACGACCTGGGCCAGGCCGTCGCGCACCTGAGCGTGCAGGCGCACGCCGAGGGGTTCTACACCCACCAGATGGGCGGCTTCGACCGCGAGGCCATCCGCACCGCCTTCGAACTCGACGAGCGTCTCGTGCCGGTCTCGATCACCGCGATCGGCGCGATCGGCGACGCCGAGCAGCTGTCCGAGACGCTGCGCGAGCGCGAGACCGCGCCCCGCACCCGCCTCCCGCTTGAGGACATCGTGCTCGTGCGCGACTGACGATCGCGCACCCGCCGGTCCGGCGTCATCTCCCCCGCTGGTCGAGCGAGCGAGCGCCGTGTCGCGCGAGGAGCGACGGGCGCTCGCTCAGTCCATGACCACTGCCTCGTCGCCTTCGAGCCTCAGCGCGCTGATGAGTTCGGCAGCGTGAGTCGTCGAGACGATCACCCGCGAGAACTCGTCGAATTCACCGATCCAGCCCCGCTCCCCGCGGTGCCCCGGCAGGTCGAGATCGATCACGACGGCGTCGCGGCCCGACCTGGCGAGCACGAAGTCACGGCCTGCGGAATTGCGCCAGGTTCCGGTCGCGAGCCTGCCGGGCACGTGGGTTCCGGGAGCGCGCACGCCGCGGATCCAGACCCACGGATCGTCCGTGATGATGGCGGAGGAGATCGCGGAACGGTCGAGCGAGATGTCTCGTCTGCGGAAGGCCGTCAACTGCTCGGCCGCGGTGAGCCGGATCACCACCCGGTCCTGATGCACCTCGACTCGAGCCATGCGTTCAGCCTAGTCGAGGGTATCGCTCTGGTCGATGACCGACTCGACGGTGTCTACGACGGCCTGCTTCTGCTTGTGAAGGGGGTGGGAGCTGTCGTCGGCTTCCAGAGGCAGGCCCAGCGAAACGGCAGTCTCGTGGGCATTGACGCCGACGCAGGCGAGGATGGTCGTCTCGGGCAGGTTCGGGAACTGCTCCGCCACCTCCATCGCGATCTTCGGCGAGGCGACGAGCAGGGCGTTGATGCGCCCGGACTCGATGTCCTCGCGGATGTGCACCGAGGCCGGAACACCCACGGTACGGAACGCGAGCACGGGCGTGACGTCATGGCCTCGGCTCAGCAGGCCGGTCGTGAGCACGGGGGTGGCGACGTCCGACCGCAGCGTCAGCACGCGCAGCACCTCGCCCGAGTCGATCTCCGGCCACTCTTCGAGCAGCGCGTGCGTCGTATTGTTGTCCTCGTGCGGCGTGCGGGTGATGGGATAACCGGCGTCGCGGAAGGCAACGGCCGTGGCCTCTCCGACCACCGCGACCTTCGTATCGGGGTGGATGACCGCGTTGTGGTGCTGCAGCACATCGGCGACGGTCGAGCTCGTGGCCGTCAACCAGTCGAAGCGCCCCTCCTCGAGCTCCTTGAGCGCCTGGACGAGCTTGTCCTCTTCGCTCGTGTGAGCGAAGTCGACCAGCGGAGCGATCACCGTCTGCGCTCCCTGCTCGCGCAGGGCCTTGGATACCAGGTTGCCCCAGGTCCCGCCACGGGGAACGAGCACACGCAGACCACTGAGCGGTTTCGCCTCAGCCGACATATACCCCACTCACTCGACACATAATCGCTTGGGGCCCTTCCTACGTGCTCGCGCACCGGAAAGGCCCGGGTCCGGGAGCGTTCCCGGCTTTCCCCTATTCTTACCCTGCTTCAGCGAGGACGCAAAACGAGCGCCTCGCGGAACCGGAACGAAACCGAACTGTGACCTGTTCAGCCGAATCGCTTCATCACCGCACTGACGGCGCCCCAGACCGCCAGACCGGCGATGGCAGCGACACCGGCCACCCCCGCGGCGAACACGACGGGACGCTCGCGCTGTTCCGCGGCCAGGCGGACGCGCGCGTCCGCAACCGCCTCGTCGACGCGCCGCGCATAGTTCAAACGGTCCTGGAGCTGGCCGAGCGTCTGGTAGAGCTCGGCGCGAGCACGGGCCGCCTCATCGATTCCGTGCTGCCGGTCGTGCGCGTTCATCGCCAGTTCCCTTCTCCGCCGGGATGCGGCAGATGCGACGATTCTCGTGGCTCGGCGTTGATGCGCACCTCGCCTACGGCTTCGAAGTCCTCTCCGACCCGTTCGAGCGTCTCCTCGGGAACGGGGTTGCCGCGCTTGATCAACGCGATGCCCGCGAGCACGGCCGCGGCGGCGAGCAGCAGCAGCGCGCCCGCAACGGCGAGCGCCGCCGCCCACCACGGCCAGACGAGCGCGAGCGCGGCGATCGCGGCGATGACGAGCGCCTCGAGCATGAAGAACAGGAAGAACAGTGCGACGAGGATCGCACCTGCGCCGATGCCGGCGTTCTTCGCCTTCGCGATCATCTCGCGCTTCGCGTTCTCGTACTCGATCTTCACGAGCGCGACGATCTGCTGCGGCAGGCGGGCCAGCAGCTCGAAGGTGCCGGGCTGATCCTTCCTACGGCTCATGCGGCACCGCCGACGTCGGCGGAGTCACCCGCCGTGGAGCCGCCGGGCTTCGAAGCGCCAGACTTGGCGCGGCTCGGCTTCTTCGCGCTGCTCGACTGCGACGAGTTCGACGACGCACCCGCAGCATCGCCGCCGGACGCCGCGCTTCCCGAGACCTTCCCGCCCGAACGACCGGTGCCCGAGGCAGAGCCGTCGGAGGAGGAGTTCGGAGTACTCTCCGAGACCGAGCGAGCCCCCGCGGCGCTGCCCGCGGAACCACGACCCGAGCCGCTGAGGAGGTTCTTGCCTGCCTGCACAGCGGCGTCTTTCAGACGATCGATCTGTCCCTGGGCGACGCCCTGCACGGCCTCGACGCCGCGCTGCACCGGTGGGGTGTTCCACACCGTCCGGGCACCGCGCTTGATCTGCTCGTAGCGTTCGCGGCCGGCTCGACTTCCGAGCACGTATCCGACTGCCGCACCGAGCACGAATGCGATCTTGCCCTTCATACTGCCTCCCACCGATAGCGATGTTCAGAAACTGCCCTCAAGCCTACTCGCCCCGAGAAAGTCGCGATACATGCCTTGACCGCCATATAGCTCTGGGTTAGGCTACCCCGCCGTTGGCAGAGTCGACGTCTCGGATGGGTGCGGCAGGAGGCCGAGCGATCGAGCGTCCCACCCGGGCGAAGCTCAGTCCGAGATGCCGGTGAGCCTGCGGCGGAGCGCGGTGGCCGACGCGGTCGCATCGGCCACCGCGACCGCGAGGTCATCGCCGTGCAGCTCTCGGCCCACCGCGAGCAGACTCGGGTCGGCCTCGCGTTCGCCGACGAGCCGCGCACGGGCGGCGTCGCGCTCCGCCAACGAGACGTAGGGCGCTGCGCGCCACTCGACGCGAAGAGGGGAGAGCGCGGTGAGCCCCGCGGCCTCGAGCACCGTCCTCGCTTCGCCCGCAGCGCTTGCAGCACCTGTCGCGCATTCCGCGTCTTCCGAGGTGACCGCGGGGCCGGCCAGTCGGGCGACCATACCGCCGTCGTGCTCTCGAACCAGACGCACGGACCAGGCCCCTCCCGACGCCTCGACCGTGCTGAGCGCATCAGCGAGTGCATCTGCGGGCGCATCAGCGGCGTGCGCATCGGCGGACGCCGCCGCGACGGCCTCGACCTGAGCGCCGGTACCCGTGACGGGAACGACGGTGCGCGCACGCCGGTTGGTCGGGCGCAGCACCGCCAGCGCCTCGGCGAGTGCCACCGGGAGCCGCACGCTGGTGTCGACCACAAGAGCCTGGGCCTCGCAGGCCTCGTCTCCGTGGCGCACGGCCCAGGATCCCTGCCCGGTCTCGACCTCGAAGCCGGTGCCGGTGATGCCGTCCACGAGGTCAGCAGCGGCGTCGAGTTCGAAGAGCTCGACACCGTAGAGGGCGAGCCGGTCCATGAGCGCCGCCCGCAGCGCGGGCCAGCCGCCCGCGGGCGCGACCCGAGTTTCACGTGCAACATGCCGTTCGGAGTATGCGAGCACCGCTCCCGAGAGGGATCCGGCCAGCGTGAGCGCCTCGTTCAGGCCGGGTGCCGCGACCGCGACCTCGACATCCGCGACTCCGAAGCGCTCGCGCACCAGTGGTGCGACGAGACGGTCGAACACGGCCTCACCCATGCGCAGGTGCACGAGACGCCCGAGTTCGTGCGTCTTGCCGATCGTGAGCAGGGGTTTCACCCTGTCGAGATAGGCGCGCACCGCGGCACCGCCGCGGAGGAACGCGAGCGACTCCGAGGATGCGGGCACAGCCGGGATGCCGAAGACCGAGGGTTGCGGCACCGGCGACCATCCGCCACGGGCATCGGCCATGAGCACGCGCCCCGGGGCCTCGGCCGTCGGAAGCGCTGCGGGAACGGCCGGGCCGCCCCCGGAGATCGGTGCGGCGATGCGATCGAGGAGCGCCGTGAGCGCGTGGTCGGGATCCGGCTCCCCGGTCTCCGGCCACACGCCTGCGCCGGGCAGCAGCACTCGCACGCGCAGGCCGACCTCGGCGAGCTCGAGTGCCGCGGCGAAGGCGGGCAGGCTGTCGCCGACCACGCATGCGTCGAGCGACGCGATCCTCTCGGCGGTCATCGATTCTCTCCTCGCGCCGCTTCCGCGTCGGAAGAACCGCTGTCAGCGGCCCCGCCGTGCTCCACGGCTCCGTCATGCTTCGCGGCCCCGCCGTGCTCCTTGGCTCCGTCATCCTCCACGGCCCCGCCCGGCTGCATCCGCCCTCCGTCGGAATCGGGCGCGGCCGATTCTCCAGGCGCGCGAACCGTGTCGAGCGTTTCGATTGCCACGGGTGCCTGCGGTGCGAAGCCAGGCACGCCCTGCGCCGATTCCGCCGGGGGCGCCTCCCAGCCCGTTTCCACGGGCACCTCGACCAGGTCGATTCGAGTGCGGCCGTAGCGGCCGGCGCGGAAGACGACCGCGACGATCCACGCGTAGAGCAGCAGCCCGAGCAACTGCCCGATCGCCGAGCCCGGCCCGCCTCCCGCGTCCGCGGTCTGCGCCGTCTCGCCCCCGATCGCCGCCGCCATGAATCCGAAGGCCACCAGGTTGTTCATGACGTGGATCGCGATGGCGGCTTCGAGCCCGCCGGTGCGCCAGGTGGTCCACGCCGCCACGAGCCCCATGAGACCGACGGCCAGCATGCCCCAGAAGGTGTAGATGTGCATGAGCGCGAAGAGGAGCGAGGGCACGAAGATCGGCAGGAACGGCGAGCCCGTGAGACGGCCCGCGACGAGGGCGAGCGCCGCGAAGACCGCCGAGACGATCGCGAAGCTCGTGAAACCCTCCCCACCGGAGAAGAAGAACACCGCACCGGCGAGCAGGGCGTACCCCGCGCTCACCGAGATGTAGAGCCCCGGGTTCTTCGTCCAGGCGCCCACCACCTGGGCGAGCATGCCACGGAACATCAACTCTTCGGCGGTCGCCTGCAACGGCATGAGCAGCACCACGAAGAGCATGGAGAGCAGTGCGGCCCCGAAGTCGAACGCGGGCGCCTGCGTCTCCGCGGAGCCCGACCCGGCCCCCGGCTGCTCGAGCAGTGACGGGTCGAAGGCGAGTTCGAGTGCGATGCCGAGCAGGTTCATCAGGAACACCGCGCCCACCGCGAGCCCGATGCACGCGAACAGCAGCTTCCAACGGATCTTCAGCGCCACCGACCAGACGCGGCCGCGCGGCCGTACGCCCATCACGAGCATGGTGAGCCACACCGAAGGGATCATCACGATGACCGAGAGCAGGCCCATGAGGATCGAGAGCGGCTTCTGCGTGTCGAGGGCCAACTCGGCGGTGAGCGCGTCGGCGAACACCAGCGGGTCGCCTCCGAGCAGATCGGGATTCTGCACCAGGATCAGCGCCACCCAGATCGCGGAGACCACGAGCGTGGCGAGCAGGTAGAAGGTGGCGGCGAGCAGCGCCACCACCAGCGGCTTCCACCACCGATAGCTCGTGACACCGCGGTACAGCCGGTGATACTCGAGCGGCTCGGTCTCGACCACCCGGGTCGGCCGCGCCTGCTGCGCCCACGCCCAGTTCGCGGGCGCGGCGGGGGCCGGCGCTTCTGGGCCGGTGCTGGTCATCTCGATCCCTTTCGGTGGAGAAAAGCGTAGGGCAGGATCCCTCGCTGAAGATCCTGCCCTACGCCTCTGACATTCTCGCGAGAACCGCGGCCGGCGCTACGCGCCGCGCAGTCGCTCCCGCCCCTCGCTCCGCTCCGTGGGCTGCCGCCGTGTGCGGCACCGGAGCGGCTGCTTCCGGCGCTACGCGCCGCGCAGTCGCTCCGCCAGGTAGGCGTGCAGACCGGAGAGCGGCACGCGCTCCTGCTGCATCGTGTCGCGCTCGCGCACGGTCACCGCGTTGTCGTCGAGCGAGTCGAAGTCGACCGTCACGCAGAACGGCGTGCCGATCTCGTCCTGACGGCGGTAACGGCGACCGATCGCGCCGGCGTCGTCGAAGTCGATGTTCCAGTCCTCGCGCAGATCGGCCGCGACCTCGCGGGCGAGGGGCGAGAGCCGCTCGTTGCGGCTGAGCGGCAGCACCGCGGCCTTGATAGGCGCGAGGCGGGGGTCGAGGCCGAGCACCGTGCGCTTGTCGGTGCCGCCCTTCGCGTTCGGCACCTCCTCCTCGCGGTAGGCGTCGACGAGGAACGCCATGAGCGAGCGGGTGAGGCCGGCTGCGGGCTCGATGACGTAGGGCGTCCACCGCTCGTTCTTCGGCTGGTCGAAGTAGCTGAGATCCTTGCCCGAGTGCTTCGAGTGCGTCGAGAGGTCGAAGTCGGTGCGGTTCGCGATGCCCTCGAGCTCGCCCCACTCGCTGCCGGTGAAACCGAAGCGGTACTCGATGTCGGCGGTGCGCTTGGAGTAGTGGGAGAGCTTCTCCTTGGGGTGCTCGTAGAAGCGCAGGTTCTCGGGGTCGATGCCGAGGCCGACGTACCACGCCATGCGCTCGTTCATCCAGTACTCCTGCCACTCCTCGTCGGTGCCCGGCTCGACGAAGAACTCCATCTCCATCTGCTCGAACTCGCGGGTGCGGAAGATGAAGTTGCCCGGCGTGATCTCGTTGCGGAAGCTCTTGCCGATCTGGCCGATGCCGAACGGGGGCTTCATGCGCGCCGCCTGCAGCACGTTCGCGAAGTTCACGAAGATGCCCTGCGCGGTCTCGGGGCGCAGGTAGTGCATGCCGGCCTCGTCGTCGACGGGGCCGAGGTAGGTCTTGAGCAGGCCGGAGAAGGCGCGGGGCTCGGTCCACTGGCCGCGGGTTCCGCAGTGCACGCAGACGATGTCGGCCATGCCGTTCTCGGGCTCGCGGCCGTGCTTCTCCTCGTAGGCCTCGATGAGGTGGTCCTCGCGCTGGCGCTTGTGGCACTGCAGGCACTCGACGAGCGGGTCGCTGAAGACCTCGACGTGGCCCGAGGCCTCCCACACCTGCTTCGGCAGGATCACCGAGGAGTCGATGCCGACCACGTCATCGCGCTTCTGCACCATGGACTTCCACCACTGGCGCTTGATGTTCTCCTTGAGTGCGGTGCCGAGGGGGCCGTAGTCCCAGGCCGAGCGCGAGCCGCCGTAGATCTCACCCGCCTGGAAGACGAAGCCGCGGTGGCGGGCGAGGGCGATGACCTTGTCGAGGCGGGACTGCTCAGCCATGTTCTGTTTCACTCCAAGGGGCAAGCGGGGATCTTGGGAATCGGGCGCGGATTTCGCAAGGGATCCTGACGCGCCGATCCCCCAGTCTACCTGCGATGCCGCCGAGCGGAGACGCGGTCCGGTGCGGCCCGAAACGTCGGAGCGCGCTCACACCGATTCGACGTTCGCCGCGAGCACGGCCGCGATCTCCTCGAGTTCGAGCCGCGACTGCGCGACCGCGAGCACCAGGTCGAAGGCCTCGTCGTTGGTGAGTGTCGGGCGCAGCCCGTTGATCTTCAGAAAGGCGAAGGTCGGGATCAGCGAGAGGCGCGGCAGTCGCGCTCTCGATCCCCCGCGGCACCTGCGGGCCGCGGCACACCAAGACCGTGGGGCGCACTATTCCTCGCGGGGCGCGTTGCGTTCGAAGGCAACGCGCCCCACGGCGAATAACCTGCCCCACCGCACACTGGCGCGCCCGAGCGATCGCCGCGGCCGGGCGCTTCGCCGCCTCAGCCGCCGAGCACGAGGTTCTCGGGTGCCTCGCCGGCCCGCATCCGGTCGATCTGCCTGCGGATCAGCGCGACCATGCGCGGCAGCATCGCCGAGGAGTCTCCCCCGACGTGCGGGGTCACGAGCACGCCGGGGCAGTCCCAGAGCGGGTGATCCTCCGGTAGAGGCTCGGGGTCCGTGACGTCGAGCGCGGCCCGCAGACGCCCGCTGCGCAGTTCGGCGACGAGCGCGTCCGTGTCGACGACGGGGCCGCGCGCGACGTTGACGAGCAGCGCCCCATCGGGCATCGCGGCGAGCGCATCACCGTCGATGAGGTGCTGAGTCTCGGGGGTCAGCGGCACCGCGAGGATCACGACCTCCGCGCCGACGAGACAGTCGCGCAGCTCGGAGAAGGCGTGCACCGACACGGTCTCGCCCGCGAGGTTGCGCTCCTCGCGGGCGCTGCGGGCCACGCGGGTGACCTCGACCTCGAACCCGGAGAGCCGCGCCTCGATCGCCTTGCCGACGCCGCCGTAGCCGACGAGCAGCACCCGCCGATCCGCGAGGCTGGGGAAGGATCGCAGCTGCCACCTGTGCTCGTCGCCCGCGCGCACGAACTCGGGCAGCCCGCGCTGCGCGGCGAGCGTCAGCGCGAGCGCGAGCTCGGCCGTCGAGGTCTCGTGCACGGTCGCGGCGTTCGCGAAGGGGAGCCCCTCGGGCAGGTGCCGGTCGACGCCGTTGTACCCGATCGACTGCCACTGCACGAGCCCCACCTCGACCTCGCCGAGCCGCGAGAGGCGTCTGGCGCCGCCCCAGTAGGGCGGCACGGCGATGTCGATCCGGTCGACGGGGGCGGGCCCATCGAGATCCCAGGTGACGAATTCGACGCCCGGAGCCCCCTCCAGGGATTCGCGCAGGCCGGGGTCCGTGGGCAGAGAGACGACGAGATCAGGCATGGCCCGAGTGTACCGAGCCGCGCTCAACAAGGGAGGAGAGCAGGGTTTCGCTGAGGAAACAAGACCGATCCCCATTCTTCTAGCAATTCAGCAAGAACAGGTGTAGATTTCTGCTCATACAGCTAATCAGATGCGATTGAGTTGTTGACACGGATTCAGATCCCTGGCCGCCCCAGCGGTTTCTCGACGTTGAGAACAGAAAGTGACGCGCACATGCAGACCACGAGCCCCGCGACCAAATGGGTGATGCTGGCCCTCTCCTACCTGGTGCTGATCGCCTGCTTCATCCCATACATCGGCTGGAGCGTCAGCCTCCTCGACATCCTCGACCAGTTCGAGCTCAGCAGCGCCCAGGCGGGCCTGCTCGGCTCGATCACCGCCCTCGTCGGCGGCCTGGTGCTGCCCTTCGCCGGCGTGATCGGCGACCGCATCGGCATCAAGAAGATCATCCTCATCGGCATCGTCGCCGCGCTCATCGGGCAGCTCATGTTCGCGTGGGCGCCCGACTACCTCGTGCTCATGCTCGGCCGCGCCATCAGCGGACTCGGCGTCGGCCTGCTCTTCGTCGGCCCTTACACGATGGCGATCAACTGGTTCGAGCGCGAGCGCAGGAGCGGCATCGCCCTGGGCATCATGTTCACCTCCGACGGCATCGGCTCCTACCTCTCCCTCTACGCGTTCGCGATCGTGCTCACCGCATTCGGCTGGCAGACCGGCTCCGCCATCGGCGGCGTCTTCCTCGCCGTCGTCTTCGTCATCGCCGCGATCTTCCTGAAGGACGCCCCGCGCGACGACGCCGGCGAGGCCGCGGCCGTCGCCGACGCCGACGCCGACGGCCGCTCCACGATCAGCTGGCTCCTCAGCCGCAACGTGCTCGTCGCCGCCCTCTTCTTCATCGGCGAGTGGGGCATCTTCGCGATCGTCGCCGTGTGGATGCCGACCATCCTCATCGAGGAGGCCGGGTGGGATCCCACTCTCGCCGGCCTGCTCGCATCCCTGTACGTGATCTTCGGCATCATCCCGTCGATCCTGTTCGGCCTGATCTCCGACCGCATGAACCGCCGCAAGCCGCTCATCGTCGCGGCCGGCGCGGTGATGACGCTCTCGATGGCGCTGCTGACCATCAGCCTCGCGTCGGGCAACTACGCACTCGTGGCGATCCTGCTGCCGGTCGTCGGCCTGGGCGTCTACACCGGCATGCCCGTCGCGCTCGCGCTCGCCGCCGACTCCGTACCGACCGGCAAGATCGGCGCGGTCAACGGGTTCGTGCTCGGCATCGGCTTCATCGTCGGCGGCTTCGTCTACCCCTACGTCATGGGTGCGGTGAAAGACGCGACGGGCGAGTACACGGCCGGCTTCGTCGCGATGATCGTCGCGACGCTGCTGCTGAACCTCGTGGCGGCGCTCTTCGCGAAGGACGTGCGCCGCGCGCCGCAGCCCGCAGCGGCAACCGCTGCCGACCGAGCGAGCGAAGCCGATACCGCCGGTTGAGCGAGCGTCAGCGAGTCGAAGCCGTGGAAGGCCCTCGATTTCGACTCGCTGCGCTCGCTCAACCGGCGAGGATCGCTGCGCTCGCTCGACCAGCGGGGGCTGCGCTCGCTCAACCGGCGGGCGGAAGCGCTGCGCTCGCTCGACCAGCGGGGTCGCTTACTCGCTCGATCAGCGCGGAGGATCATCCGAGCTCGACGAGCACGACCCCGCAGATCATGAGCGCGATCCCTATTCCCATGAGCGGGGTGAGCGGCTCCTTGAAGAGCTTGCGCGCGAGGATCGCGGTGAGCGCGACGCCGCAGGCGGCCCAGATCCCGTAGGCGATGCCGAGCGGCATCCCGTGGGCGAGCGAGACGTAGAGCAGACCGTACGAGATCGCGTAGCCGAGCAGCACGGGCGCGATCCAGCGCCGGCGGCGGAATCCGTCGGAGTGGCGCAGCGCGAGCGTGGCGCTCACCTCGACGCCGATGGCGCCGGCGAGCGCGAGGTATGCGGCGATCATGCGGGATCCCTCCCCTCGATCGCATCTGCGGCAGCGGCCCGGTCGCGGCCGGCACGACGCCGGTGCAGTTCGGACCCGACCTCCACGACCACCACACCGCAGGCGATGAGCGCGAAGCCGATCGCCATGAGGGGGCTGATCGCCTCGCCGAAGAGCCACCACGAGGCGACCGCCGTGAGCACCACGCCGCTCGCGCCCCAGATGCCGTAGGCGACGCCGATGCCCTTGCCGTTCCGCAGCGTGAGCGCGAGGAACACGAAGGAGGCGCCGTAGCCGATGACGACGACGACCACGAGCCACGGCGCCCGCATCAGCGCCTTCAGACTGAGGGTGGCGGTCACCTCGGAGACGATCGCGCAGAGGAGGAACGCATCGGCCCTGAGCCCGCGAGGGATCACGAGTCGAAGCCCATCCTGAGCTTCTCGAGCAGCCACAGCCACGGTCCGCGCTTGCCGCCGCGGCGGTCGGCGCGCGCCATCTGCGCCGAGGTGAAGCGGATGGCGGGCCAGACGAACGGCTCGGGAGGGAACGGCATCGGCCGCTTGCGCACGAGCCGCGAGCGGGTGCGCTCGTTGTCCACACGGTTGAGCAGATCGAGCATGACGTCGCCGGCGAAGCGAGTCGAGGCGACGCCGAGGCCGGTGAAGCCGCTCGCCGACACGACCTGACCGTGATGCGCCCGGGTGAAGAAGGAGAAGAACCGGCTGCAGGTGTCGATCATGCCGCCCCACGCGTGCGTGAACCGGATGCCCTCCAGCTGCGGGAACAGCACGCCGAGGTGCACGGCGAGACGTCTGAAGGTGGGCTCGCTGACGTCGTACTCGGGCCTGACCCGCCGCCCGTAGTGGTAGATCGCGTCGTAACCGCCGAGCAGCAGACGGTCGCGCCCCGCGGCGTCGGTGAGGAGCCGCATGTAGTGGAAGCGGCTGTTCATGTCGGTCACCCCCTGTTCGAGCTGCCAGCCCAGGCTCTCGCGCTGCTCCGCGGTGAGCGGCTCGGTGACGACGGCGTAGTCGTAGACGGGCACGGTGCGCAGGCGGTTGCGGCGCAGCAGCGAGCGGAAGCCGTTGGTGGCGAGTGCGACGTGGCGGGCGGTGATGCGGGCGCGGGGCGTGGAGACGATCACCCCTTCGCCCCGGCCGATCTCCCGGAGTCGGGTCGCGCGGGTGTGCTCGTGGATGCGCACGCCGAGCTTCGCGCACGCCTCGGCGAGCCCGCGGGCGAGCTTGGCGGGGTTCAGCAGCACGCCGTCGGCCGTCGCCCAGCCGCCGACACGCGCCGCTGCCGTGCGCACCTGCTGCTGCAGTGCGTCTCCCTCGAGCAGGCGAACGGTGGGGTCGGCCTCGGCGAGGGATCGGAGCGCCTGCTCCTGATGCGGTTCGGTGGCGAGCTTGATGACGCCGTGCGGCTTGACGTCGCAGTCGATCCCGTAGCGGTCGATCGTCTTGAGCAGTTCCTCGAGGTTCTGCTCGCCGAGGCGTTCCAACAGCTCGATCTCCCGCGGCAGGTGGATCCTGGCGTTGGAGCGGCCGTGGGTGAGGCTCGGCTCGCAGAAGCCGCCGTTGCGGCCCGACGCCGCCCAGGCGATCCGCTCCGACTCGATGAGCACGACGTCGCGCTCGGGGTAGCGCTCCTTCGAGCGCAGCGCGGTCCACAGCCCGCAGAAGCCGCCGCCGACCACCAGGAGGTCGGTCTCGGTGTCGCGCTCGAGCGCGGGGGCCTCCGTCACGGCGCCGAGGTCGTCGAGCCAGAACGGTACGCGTTCGGCTGCTGCGACGGCTGCTGCGGCAGCGCCGAAGTCTGCGCGCTGTTCGGCTGTTTCGAAAAGCGTCGGGCGTTCCATGCCGGTCTCCTTCGACTGGGGCGGTTGTCAGCTCGCCCCGGACGAGGCATCCGCATTCGCCCCGTATCGACAGGGATCGCGATCCCTATCGATAGGGATCGCGAATCGAGCAAATGCCTTGTCCAGTGAACTGCTGAATCAACCAATTATTCGTCAAAAGATTATTACATGCGCTAACTCAAGGCCAAATACCTTGTGAAATCAGCACCATCAGGGTTATGGTGGCTGAAGAACTACACAGGTCAACGACGACAGGAGATGTGCGGATGTCTGCACCACACTCGATCCCCACCCCGACGACTCAGCTGTTCATCGACGGCGCCTACACCGACGGCACCGGCGGCGAGCGCTTCGACATCGTCAGCCCGGCGACCGGAGAGCACATCGCCTCGCTTCCGGTCCCCACGACCGACGACCTCGACCGCGCCGTCGCCGCGGCGAATCGCGCGCAGCGCGAATGGCGCCGCATCGGCGTCGCCAAGCGCGCCGAGATCTGCCACCGCATCGGCGACAAGCTCGGCGAGCACATCGAGGAGCTCGCGCTGCTGCAGACCCTCGAGCAGGGCAAGCCCCTCGCCGAGTCGCGCGCCGACATCACCGAGGCCGCGCAGCTCTTCCACCTCCACTCCGAAGACGCCCTGCGTCTGAACGGCGAGACCATCCCCTCGACCGACCCGCAGAAGCGCATGTTCACCCGCCGCGAGGCCGTCGGCACCTGGGGCATCATCACGCCCTGGAACTTCCCGCTCCTCATGTTCACCGAGTTCGCGGCGCCCGGGCTCGCCACGGGCAACGCCCTCGTCGTGAAGCCGCCGACGCACACCTCCCTCACCGTGCTGAAGGCGATGGAATACCTCGCCGAGGCCGGGCTGCCCGAGGGCCTCGTCAACATCCTCCCCGGCGAGGGCGACTTCGGCTCCAAGCTCGTCTCGCACCCGGGCATCCACGCGATCGGCTTCATCGGCTCCTCGGCGACCGGCGCGAAGATCCAGGCCACGGCCGGTCTCAAGCGCTCGGTCATGGAGTGCTCGGGCAACGGCCCCGTCGTCGTGCTCGACGACGCCAACATGACCCGGGCGGCGAAGGCCGCGGTCGACTCCGCGTTCTACTGCGCCGGCCAGGTGTGCTGCGCCACGGAGCGCGTCATCGTGCACCGAGACGCCCACGATGCCTTCCTCGAGGCCGCACTCGAGTACGCCAAGACCGTGAAGATCGGCGACCCCTTCGACGAGTCGGTCAACCTCGGCCCCCTGAACAACGAGGGCGTCGCCGCCAAGATGGACCGCCACATGGCCGAGGCTCGCGCGCTCGGCTTCGACGTGCTGCTCGGCGGCGGTCGCGCCTCGGGTTTCGCCACCGACCTCTACTACGACTTCACCATCGTCGACGGCGTGACCGAGGAGTCGCTGCTGTCGCGCGAGGAGTCGTTCGGCCCCGTACTGCCGATCCTCACCGCGCAGGATGACGACGACGCGCTGCGCATCGCCAACGCCGACGCGCTCGGCCTGCAGTCGGCGGTCTTCACGCGCGATCTCGACCGCGGCTTCCGCTTCCTCGACGAGCTCGAGACCGGCCAGGTGCTGCTCAACGAGTCGAACGGATGGTGGGACATCAACATGCCGTTCGGCGGCGCAGGCGGCAAGGGCACCGGCTGGGGACGCATCGGCGGCATCCACACCCTGTACGACATGACCGATCTGCGCACCAGCGTGATCCACCTCGGCGACTGAGCGCGTTTCGCACTGAGAGAACCGGCGGCCCCGCAGCATCTGCGGGGCCGCCGATCTATACAATGAAGGCCCGATGGAGAGCGAAGGAGATCCCATGACCGAGCGCGAGCCTGCGGTGCCCCACCACCTCGACCTCGATGACCTGGACCGCAAACTCATCGCGGCGCTGCAGGTCGACGGGCGCACCCCTTTCAGCATCCTCGCGCAGCAGCTCGACGTCTCGGCCTCATCGGTGCGCTACCGCGTACAGCGCCTGCAAGACAGCGGACTCTTCCAGATCGTCGGCATCGCGAACCCCCTCAACATCGGCTTCGACCGCCTCGCCCTCATCGGCATCAGCTGCGAGGCCGGCACGGCCCCGGAGGTCTGCGAGGCTCTGGCCGAGCTGCACGAGACGAGCTACGTGGTGCTCACGAGCGGCAGCTTCGATGTCATGGTCGAGGTCGTCTGCCGCGACATCGACCACTACACCGATCTCATGTTCGGCACGCTGCAGAAGATCCCCGGCGTGGTCCACACCGAGTCGTTCTTCGTGCTGAAGGCGCACAAACTCGCCTACGGCTGGGGCGTGGGCGCCCCCTCCTGACCCGGGCTACCATCGGCACAGGACGCCGAAGACACGACGCCCCCACTCAGACGAAAGCGAGTCCTCCCATGACCTCAGACGTCACGATCTACCGCAACGCGCACGTCTTCACGGGCGAGGCGCGCACCGCCCCCGTCGAGAGTCTCGCGGTGCGCGGCGGTCTCGTCCTCGCGGCGGGCTCGCTCGAGGCCGTGCGTCTCGCGGCGGGCGAGGGATCCGAGGAGATCGACCTCGGCGGCGCGCTCGTCACCCCGGGCGTCACCGAGGGGCACGTGCACATGCTGATGCTCGGCGAGGCACTCGGCAAGGTGCAGCTGCGCGACGCCGAGACGGTCGCCGAGGTGCAGGAACGCCTCGCCGCGGCACGCGCCGCGAACCCCGACGCGCAGCGGATCACCGGCACGAGCTGGCGTTTCGACATCTTCCCGGAGGGCGAGCGACCGACCCGAGAGATGCTCGACGCCGTGGTCCCCGACATCCCCGTGCTGCTCGACGCGAACGACCTCCACTCCTCCTGGGTCAACACGGCCGCCCTCGATGCGATGGGGATCACTCGGGAGACGCCGGACCCGGTCGGCGGCGAGATCGTGCGCGACGAGCACGGCGACGCCACGGGCTTCCTGCTCGAGACGGCCGCGATGCAGTACGCCTGGGGCTACCTGGAGCAGGTGACGACCGACGCCGATCGCGACCGCTTTCTCGACACCGCCTGCGATGCCTACCTCGCGACGGGGGTGACCGGCGCCACCGAGATGTCCTTCGGCGAGGCCGACCTCGAGACCTACCGGCGGCGGCTCGATCGTGACGGACGCCTCCCCTTCCCCGTCGACGCCAACTGGCTCCTCACCGCGACGGGCGATCTCGACGCCGATCTCGCCCAGGTCGCCGAGGTCGCCCGCCACCGCGACGAGCTCGCGGCGCGCTACGGCGACCGCTGGCTGCGCATCACCGGTGTGAAGTTCATCCTCGACGGCGTCATCGACGCCTGCACGGCGGCCATGCGCGCGCCGTACGCGAACGGCGCCATGCCCGGCCCCATCTGGGAGCGCGAGTTCGCCCTTCCCGTCGCGGTCGCGGCCGACGCGGTCGGCCTGCAGCTCGCCCTGCACGCGATCGGCGATGAGGCGAGCACGATCGCACTGGACATGGTGCAGGAGTGCATCAGGGTGAACGGTCCGCGCGCGGATCGCCGCCCCCGCGTCGAGCACCTGGAGTCGGTGGCCGACGACACGATCGCCCGCATGGCCGCGCTCGGCGTGACCGCGTCGATGCAGCCCGTGCACTGCGATCCGGCGGTGCTCGACAACTGGCAGGCCGTGCTGGGCGACGAGCGGGCGCGCACTGGCTTCCCGTGGCACAAGTTCCGAGAGGCGGGCGTGACGCTCGCGCTCGGCACGGACGCCCCGACGGCCCCTCACGAGGCACCGGACAACCTCTTCATCGCACTCACCGCGAGATCGGTGCTCGACCGGAGCCGCGATCCCTACGAGCCGCAGCGCGTCTTCGCACCGGCCGATGCGCTCGAGGCCATGACCCTCGGCACCGCCTACGCGACGAAGCGCGACCACGAGGCCGGCCGCATCGCCACGGGATACCGCGCGCACATCGTGGCGTGGTCGGCGAACGCGTTCTCCGACGCGCCCGAAGCGCTGCTCGGCACGGGTGCGTCGTTCACGCTCGTCGACGGCGAGACCGCATTCCGCGCGCGGTAGCGGAGGGCGCTGCGCCCGGCCCTGGCGATGCTCAGCCGCAACCACCAGAATGAACCCATGACCAATGAGGCGAGCGGGCGCACCGAGTTCGACTACACCGACGCCGAGGGCGTCGAGATCGCTGCATACGAGTGGGCGGCGGCCGAGCCCGTGGGCGTCGTGCAGATCGCGCACGGGCTCGGCGAGCACGCGAAGCGCTACGAAGCCTTCGCACGGGCGCTCGTGGCGGCCGGCTTCACCGTCTACGCCGATGACCACCGCGGGCACGGCGAGACCGGGCGGCGGCAGCACGGAGGCGATCTCTCCCAGCTCGGGCGCCTCGGGCCCGGCGGGTTGAAGGCGACGGAGGCCGCGATCCTCCGGCTGACGGACATCGCGAGGGATCGCCACCCCGGCCTCCCCGTGATCATGTTCGGCCACTCGTGGGGTTCGCTCATGACGCAGCGGCTGCTGAACGAGCACCCGCGCGCGTGGGATGCCGTGGTGCTGTCCGGCAGCGCGTTCCGCACCTTCAAGCACCTCGAGAGCGGCCCGCTCAACGCGAAGTGGGCCGGCGAGGGCGCGAACGGCTACGAGTGGCTGAGCCGCGATCCCGCGGTGGCCGAGGCCTTCCTGGCCGACCCGCTGTGCTTCTACGCCGACGTGCTGAAGCTGTTCGGCGTGGCCGACGGTCTTCGGCTCTACGGCAAGCCCGCGCCGGGCCTCGCACCCGACGTGCCGATCCTCATCGTGTCGGGCTCCGAAGATCCCCTCAGCCGCGGCGACGAGGGTCTGCGGCTGCTCGCCGAGGCCTACCGCAAACGGGGCGTGCGCGACGTGACGGTCAAGATCTTCCCCGAGGGGAGGCACGAGCTGCTCAACGAGACGAACCGCGACGAGGTATTCGCGGCGCTCGCGACCTGGATGCTCGAGCGGATCGGGCAGGAGTAGGGATCCCTCGCCGCGCCCCGGCGCCCTCGAACCGCGCGCTGCCGCTCCCCCTCCCGGGTGCTTGGGCGTAATCTGTGACTATGAGCATGCACGGTGAGTACAAGGTCCCCGGCGGCAAACTGGTCGTCGTCGATTTCGAACTCGTCGACGGTCGGATCAGCGACTTCCGACTCTCGGGCGATTTCTTCCTGGAACCCGACGAGGCGCTCGGCTGCATCGACGCCGCCGTCGAGGGCATGACGCCCAGCAGCACGATCGAGGAGTTCGGCACCGCGATCCAGCACGCGCTCCCGAGCGAGGTGCACCTGCTCGGCTTCACGCCCGACTCGGTCGGCGTCGCCATCCGCCGAGCCGTCACGGGCGCCGCGCACTGGCGCGACTACGACTGGCAGATCATCCACGAGCCGCCGATCGCTCCGCGCCTGAACGCCGCGCTCGACGAGGTGCTGACCGCCGCCGTCGGCGAGGGGCTGCGCGGGCCGACCCTGCGCATCTGGGAGTGGACCGAACCCGCCGTGTTCATCGGCAGCTTCCAGTCGGTGAAGAACGAGGTCGACGAGGAGCAGCTGCGCGCGCACGACGCACAGATCGTGCGCCGCATCTCGGGCGGCGGCGCGATGTACATGGAGCCGCAGGGCTGCATCACCTACGCCCTCTACGTGCCGGGCGAACTCGTGCGCGGCATGAGCTTCGCCGACTCCTACGCCTACCTCGACGAGTGGGTGCTCGAGGCGCTGCAGGCGCTCGGCATCGACGC
This sequence comes from Leucobacter ruminantium, assembly GCF_017565705.1. Classification (GTDB taxonomy): domain Bacteria; phylum Actinomycetota; class Actinomycetes; order Actinomycetales; family Microbacteriaceae; genus Leucobacter; species Leucobacter ruminantium. The sequence continues at coordinate 13,829 of NZ_JAGDYL010000008.1, read as the reverse complement.
GCACTACAAGCCGCTCAACGACATCACGAGCCCGCATGGCAAGATCGGCGGGGCCGCGCAGAAGCGCCTCGGCTCGGGCGCAGTGCTGCACCACGTGACGATGGCCTACGACATGGACACCGCGGTGATGGCGCAGGTGCTGCGCATCGGCCGCGAGAAGCTCTCGGACAAGGGCACGGCCAGCGCGCAGAAGCGGGTCGACCCGCTGCGCACGCAAACGGGCCTCGCACGGGAGGAGATCATCGAGAAGATGGTCGACGTGTTCAGGCAGCGCCACGGCGGTCAGATGGGCCGCGTCACCGATGGCGAATGGGATGCGGCCGAGCGGCTCGTCGAGCAGAAGTTCGCGACCGAGGAGTGGATCTACCGCGTGCCGTAGGCGGGCCGGCAGCTACGGGACGAGCAGCACCTTGCCCGTCGTCTTGCGTCCCTCGAGCGCCCGGTGCGCATCCGCGGCCTCGACGAGCGGGAACCGCGCGCCGACCCTGACGTCGAGCGACCCCGCCGCGATCGCCTCGAACAGCTCGCGGTAGCGCCAGGCGCGCTCCTCCGGGGTCAACAGGAAGTGGCCGAGCGAGGGCCGCGTGATCGACAGGGATCCGCCCGCGTTCAGACGCTGCAGATCGAAGGGCGGCACCTGGCCGCTCGCCCCGCCGAAGAGCACCATCTCGCCGCGCACGCGGAGGGCGCGCAGCGAGTCGTCAAAGGTGTCCTTGCCGACTCCGTCGTAGACCACGGCGACGCCCGTACCGTCGGTGAGATCCCTCGCCCGCTCCGCGAAGCCGTCGTACTCGAGCACATGGGCCGCGCCCGCGGCATGGCTGAGATCGCGCTTCTGGGGCGTCGAGGCCGTCGTGATGACGCGCACGCCGCGCGAGACGAGCAGCTGCGTGAGCAGCAGGCCGACGCCGCCGGCGCCGGCGTGCACGAGCACCGTGTCGCCCTCCTGCGGGTGCGCGGCGGAGGTCGCGAGGTAGTGCGCGGTGAGTCCCTGCAGGGGCAACGCTGCTGCGGTTTCCGCCGAGACGCCCTGCGGCACCTTCACGGCGCGCGCGGCCTCGACGACGAAGCGGTCGGCGTAGGTGCCCCGCCCCTCGGCGGTCGTCACGAGATCGCCCTCGGCGAAGCCGTCGACGCCCTCGCCGACGGCGAGCACCGTGCCGCTCGCCTCCGCCCCCGGCACGAAGGGGAGGTCCATTTCGTAGACGCCCGAGCGCTGATACGTCTCGATGAAGTTCACGCCGATGGCTCGGGTCTCGACGAGCAGTTCGCCCGCCGCGGCCCTCGGATCCCTCCCCTCTGCGATCTCGAGCCGCTCCGGTCCGCCTGTCTCTGTCACCGTGATCGCGCGCATGTTCATGATCCGAGGCTAGCTCGCGAACGTGGGTGCCCGCGGTGAATCGGCGAGGGATCGGCGCTGTCGCTTCGTCCGCGCAGCGCCCCCTGAACCGCGGTGTCAGTGCGCGCGACGTGCCCGGGCGACGGCGAGCGCGGTGAGCGCGAGGCCGCCCAGCCCCCACAGCACGAGCAGCAGGGCGGCGCCGCCCGCCGCGCCGCCCGTCGCGATCGACTGGAATCCGCCGAGCGCGGCACCGAGCGGGCTCGCATCGCTCACCGCGGCGAGCACCCCGGGCGTCGTGGACACGATGCCCGCCGCGAATGCGACGACCAGCAGCGCGAACGCGATGAACCGCCCGAGTCCGCCGAGCAGCGCCGAGAGCCCCTGCACTACGAGCGAGAACGCGACTCCCGCCAGCACGGCGATGCCGAAGAACCGCGCGGCCGTGCCGAAGTCATAGCCGAGGGCGATCGGCAGGATCACACCGGCGAGCACCCCCTGCACGGCGCCGAGCAGCACCGCGGGAACCGCGCTGCGCAGCGTGATCGCGCCGACCCCGCGCGCGGCGTCGCGGGCGCGGCTCCACAGCGGGGCGAGCAGCAGGAATGCGGCGAGCGCGCCAGCCCAGAGCGCGATCCCCGCGAACAGCGGCACGCCCGACGAGTTGAAGAGCTCGTCGCTCGCGCCCTTCGCATCGACGGGGGCGAGCGCGGTCTCCGCGATGCGGTCGCGCTGCGCCTTGTTGTAGTCGGGGATCTCGGCGGCGGCCTCGTCGAGACCGGTCGCGAGATCGCCCGCGCCCGTCGCCGACTGCGATGCGCCGTCGGCGAGCTGAGACGCTCCCTCCGCGAGCTGCGGCGTGCCCGCGGCGAGCTCGGATGTTCCCGCGGCGAGCCGGGAGGCGCCCTCCGACAGCGCCGCGCCCTGCGCCGCGAAGTCGTTCAGCCCGGCGCCGAAGGCTCCGAGTCCGGCTATGAGCTGGTCGAGCTGGGCGGTGGGGTCCGAAGACGGGCCGCTCGGCGCGTTCGGATCGGCGATCGTCGCCTGGAACGTCTGCTGCGCCGCCTGCAGTCCGGCCGCTCCGGCTCCCGCCTGCTGCGCGCCTCCGCCGACGGTCCGCGCGAAACCGCCGACCTCGGCAAGCATCGTGTCGCAGAACGTCTGCGTCGCGCCCGAGGCGAGGCATTCGCCGTAGAGCGTTCCGAGCCTGCCCGGGTTCTGGGCGGTCCCATCGCCCGCGAACGCCGGCACCGCGGCCCCCACGGTCTGCAGGCCTTCGGCGAGCTGCCCCTGAGGCGCCGCCGAGTCGGCCTGCAACTGCCCCAGCGCACCGATCATCGTCTTCAGCTGGGTCACGGCCGCGGTCGCCCCGGCGCCGAGCGGCGCGTAGGAGTCCGCGAGGGTCTTCGCGCCTCCGACGTACGCCGAGGCGCCGGTCGCCAGTTCCGAGGCGCCTCCCGCCAACTGCTGGGTGCCCGAGGCGAGCTGGGCTGTTCCGTCGGCGAGGGATCCGGCGCCTTCCGCGAGCCGGGCCCCGCCGTCCGCGAGCTGCGATGCGCCGTCCGCGGCCTCCGAGATGCCGCCGTGGAGCTCGCTCATGCCGACGAAGACGCCGCCGACGAACTGCTCGCCCAGCTGTCTGTTGAGCACGCTCGTCGCCGTGCTCGTGACGATGTTCGAGAGCGCGGTGTCGATGAGGCGCCCTCGGTCGCTCTCCGAGATATCGATGGTGGCCCGCTCGGCCTCCTCGGGATCGCCGGAGAGCGATGTCGCAGCGGCCGAGAAGTTCTCGGGGATGGTGACGACGGTGGCGTAGCGGCCGTCGTCGAGGCCCGCAGACGCGTCCTCCTCATCGGTGAGCACCCACGTGAAGTTCTGCTCGGCGTCGCCCGCGATCAACTCCCCCGCGAGCACGCGGCCGAGCGGCACGGTCTGCCCGTCGAGCTCGACGGGCTCGTCGAGGTTCACGACCGCCGCCGTGACCGATTCGAGGCGATCCTGCGGGTTCCAGAGCCCCCACAGCAGCACGCCGGCGACCGTGAGCGGCACGAGGATCAGGCCGAGCACACGGCTCCATCCGACCCGGCGGCCGCTGCGCAGCGACGTCATCTCGAGGCTCATCGCACTCCTTCTTCGATCCGGTCGGCCAATAGGTTCGCGTCGGCCCCGACGAGCGCGGTGCCGCTGGGCAGCACGCGCGCCGCGAGCTCGCGGTCGCCGAGCACGATCACGGCGCGGGTGGCCGCCCCGCCGCGTTCGCCCGCCACCCGCCACGCGGCGAGCGTCGAGCGCATCGCATCGACGCGCTCGAGCGGCAGCGGCCCATCGGACGCGGACCGCAGATCGAGCAGCAGCAGGGCCGGGCGATCCCTCACCGCATCGCGCAGCGAGTCGGGAGCCGCCCAGGCCGACCGCGACCGCAGAGAGGCAGCGCGCTCGGGCAGCAGCAGCCCATCGACCTTCAGGGTGCCCGCGACGAGCGCTCCTCTGCCCGTGAGTGCCTGGGCCAGCGGCAGGGATGAGGGATCCCTCGCGTCGAGCGACAGCGCCTCGCCCCGCGCGACCCTCAGCCGGCGCACCCGGTGCCCGCCCGGCAGCAGCAGCTCGTCGGCCGCGATCGCAGCGTCGGGCAGGTCGCCCGGCCAGTCAGCGTGCTCGAGCTCGCGGGCGAGCCCCTCGCCCTCGACGTCGAATGCGGGCAGCGCCTTCGCGAGCCACCTGGGCATCCACCAGGCGCGGTCGCCGAGCAGCGCCATCACGGCGGGCACCAGGGTCATGCGCACGATGAAGGCGTCGACGAACACGCCCACGGCGAGGCCGAGCGCGATCACCTTGATCGAGGGATCGCCCTCCGGCACGAACGCCGCGAACACGGCGAACATGATGAGCGCGGCGGCCGTCACGACCTTCGCGCTGCCGACGAAGCCCCGCTGGATCGCGTCGCGCGCGCTCGCACCGTGCACGTACTCCTCGCGGATGCGCGAGACGAGGAACACCTCGTAGTCCATCGCGAGCCCGAAGAGCACGCCCATCAGGATGATCGGCATGAAGCTCAGCACGGGCCCCGTCGAGGTCACGTGCAGCGCGTCGGCGAGCCAGCCCCACTGGAACACGGCGACGACGGCGCCGAAGGCGACGCCGACCGACAGCAGGTAGCCGAGCGTCGCCTTGATCGGCACCCATACCGAGCGGAACACCATCGCGAGCAGCACGAGCGACAGACCGACGACGAGGATGCCGAAGGGCAGCAGTGCCTGCATGAGCATGGCCGAGACGTCGATGCCGACGGCGGTGAAACCGGTCACGGCGAGACTCACGCCGTACTCGCGCTCCCACTCGTCGTGCATGTCGCGGAGCGCGTGCACGAGGTCGGTGGTGCTCTGCGCGTGCGGCCCCTCATCGGGAACCACCTGGATGATGCCGGTGTCGGCGCCCCGGTTCGGGGTCGCGAGGGGCACATCGGCGACGCCGGGCACCCGCTCGACCTCGCGCTTCAGCTCGTCCATGAGGCCCAACGGGTCGTCACTGCCGATGATCGAGCCCGTCAGCAGCAGCGGTCCGTTGTACCCCTCGCCGAAATGCTCGCCCGTGAGCTCGTAGGTGACGCGCGCCGGGTCGTCTGCGGCGAGCGACGTGGCGTTGGGGAGGGCGAGGCGCAGGTCGAGCGCGGGGACGGCGGCGAAGCCGAGGGCCACGAGCACCGCGACGATCGTGAGCAGCGGGCGGCGGGTGACACCGCGCACCCAGCCCGCGAAGAAGCGGTCGGCGCGCGTCGCGGTCGGGTCCTCCCCGTTCCCGTTCCCGTTCCCGTTCCCGTTCCCGTTCCCGTTCCCTGAGCTTGTCGAAGGGAACGCAGTCGCCCCTTCGACAGGCTCAGGGGTCGGCTGCGCTACCGCCCGCCGCTGCTTCTTCGGCAGGATGCGCGGGCCGATCATCGCCATGACGGCCGGCGTGAGCGTGATCGCGATGAGCACGGCGACCGCGACGGCGGCGGCAGCGGCGACACCGAGCGCGGTGAGGAAGGGGATGCCCGCGACCGAGAGCCCGACGAGCGCGATGATCACGGTGAGGCCTGCGAAGACGACGGCGGAACCGCTCGTCGCGGTGGCTCTGGCGATCGATTCGTCGACGCCGGCGCCCGCTCGCAGCTGCTCCTGGTGCCGGCTCACGATGAAGAGCGTGTAGTCGATGCCGACGGCGAGGCCGAGCATCAGGGCGAGCATGGGCGTCGTCGAGGTGAGGTCGACGAAGGCCGTGACGAAGAAGAGGCCGGCGATCGAGACGCCCACGCCGAGCAGGGCGATGAGCAGCGGCATGCCCGCTGCGATGAGGGATCCGAGCGTGAGCACCAGGACGATGAATGCGATGATCACGCCGACCGCCTCGGTGGGGCTGACGCCGGGCACCGATGCGGAGAACATCTCACCGCCGTACGAGGCCTTCGCCCCGTCGGGCAGCGCCTCGGCGATATCCTCGGTTGCGCGCTCGATGCCCTCGACGGTTTCGTCTGGCACGCTCGACATCTCGCCTTCGACCTGCACGGTGATGAGCGCGGCGCTGCCGTCGTCGGAGAGGCCTCCGCTCGCGAGCTCCGCGAACGGCGTCTGCACCGCCGTGACGCCGGCGATGTTCTCGAGCCGGTCTGCCGCGTCGGCGATGATGCCCTCGTAGGGCGCCTCGTCGACGCGTTCGCCGTCGGCCGCGACCACGATGATCGTGGCGCTCGTCCCGCTCACCTCTGGGAAGGTGCGCCCGAGCTCGGTGATCGCGTCCTGCGATTCGGTGCCCGGAATGGTGATGGGGGCGTTCGCGCCCTGACCGAGGAAGACGGCTCCTGCGCCGAGCAGCGCCAGCACTGCGATCCAGAGCGCCAGCACGAGGAACTTCGCGCGCGTCGCCCATCGGCCGAGCGCGTAGAGCAGCGTGGACATTCGGTCCTTTCGGGATGGGCGACCGTTTCGATACATGAGTGTATCGGTTTCGATACACCAATGTATCCGGCTGTGCCTCCGAACGGGCTGAGCATGCGATGATGATGGTCATGGCCTCCGACTCCCCGCTCCCCCGCCCTGAAAGCGGCAGCCCCAGCGCGCGCCGCCTGGAGACCCGCGCGCGGCTGCTCGACGCCGCGATCGAGGTCTTCGCCGAGGACGGGCTGCAGGGCGCGGCCGTCGAGACGATCTGCGCCAGGGCCGGCTTCACGCGCGGCGCGTTCTACTCGAACTTCTCGAGCAAGGAGCAGCTGTTCCTCGCGCTGCTCGAGCGGGAGTTCGACCGCCGCGCCGAAGATCTGGCGGCGAAGGCCCGCCAGCTCGAGCCCACCCTGCGCGAGCAGCGCGGCTGCGTCTCGCCATCGGACGCAGCGCGCTACATCGTCGACTTCTTCGCACCGTCGAGCGATGCCACCGCTTGGTTCGTGCTGGAGGCCGAGTTCCTGCTGCTCGCCATGCGCGATCCCTCCATCGCCCCGGGCCACCACGAGTTCATGGACCGCTTCTACGCGAGCATCTCCGGCGCGGTCGAGCAGGTCATCGCCGCCGCCGGCCGCCGCTTCGTGCTGCCCGTCGAGCGCGCGATGCCCGTGCTGAGCGGCGTCTACGAGCAGGCCCTGCGCGCAGCCGCTCTCGGCGGCGACGAGGCGCAGTCGGGCTTCGAGGGCCTCGGCGATCGGCTGGCCGAGCTGCTCTTCGCGCTCACGGAGAGCGTGGACGCCGAGGGCGCAGGCCTCGAGCGCTCAGCCGAGGTCGATGCCCCCGCCGGGGCGGGCGGTGCCACGGGTGAGGGATCCCTCGCGGAGGGCGCAGCCCCGCGCGCGCCAGGGCCGGGCTTCCGCCCGCCCGCGAGGCTGCGCCTCTTCTAGTGCCCGGGGCACCCCTCGGACGGCGCGAGTCCCGGATGGGCCTCGTCTAGACTGAGTCTGTGCTGCTCTCAGACCGCGACATCAACGCAGAACTCGCCTCCGGCCGCATCGGGCTGACGCCCAGCGAACCGTCGATGGTGCAGCCGTCGAGCGTCGACGTGCGCCTCGACCGCTATTTCCGCCTCTTCGACAACCACAAGTATCCGGTGATCGACCCGGCGGAGGAGCAGCCCGAGCTGACGAGGCTCATCGAGGTCGACCCCGAGGAGGGGTTCATCCTGCACCCGGGCGAGTTCGTGCTCGGCTCGACCTTCGAACAGGTGAGCCTGCCCGACGACATCGCGGCCCGGCTCGAGGGCAAGAGCTCGCTCGGCCGTCTCGGTCTGCTCACCCACTCGACCGCCGGCTTCATCGATCCCGGCTTCGAGGGGCACGTCACTCTCGAACTCTCGAACGTTGCGACGCTGCCCATTCGGCTGTGGCCCGGCATGAAGATCGGGCAGCTGTGCTTCTTCCGACTGTCGTCGCCCGCCGAGCGGCCCTACGGCGCGGGCGCGACCTTCTCACGCTACCTCGGGCAGCGCGGGCCCACGGCGTCGCGCTCGTTCCAGAACTTCCACCGCGCCGACGTCACCGCGACCGACGCGGGCGCTCCGGGAGCCTGAACCAGCTCTAGCCTTCCGTCGGCTCGGCGAGGAAGCGTTCGAGCACGGCGAGGCCCGCCCGGGCTCCCGTGTCGACCGCCTCCTCGGCGTCCGGGCCGAAGTGCGGGCTGTGGTTCGCGGGCATCGACTCGCGGCCCGGCCGGTAGGCGCCGAACATCCAGAACACCAGCGGCACGCCGATCGCGTCGGCGAGCGCGCCGACGTCCTCGCTGCCGGTGGCGCGAAGGGATCGGTCCACCGACGCCGCCCCGAACTCCGCGTCGAGCGCGGCCGCCGCGATCTCCGCCCGCTGCGGGTCGTTGTAGCAGCGGGGGAAGCGGCTGATGCGCTCGAACACGGGCGCGGGGGCACCGCCCGCAGCGGCCTCGGCGTCGACGATGCGGCGCACCGCGGCGACCACGCGCTCCCGCACCGCGGCGTCGGGCGTGCGCACGTTGAGTGCGATCACCGCTTCATCGGGGATGACGTTCTCCTTCGTGCCCGCGTGCACCTGGCCGACGGTCACGACAGCCGGATGCGAGGGATCCACCTCGCGCGAGACGACCGTCTGCAGTCGCACGATCGTGTGAGCCGCGATCACGATGGGGTCGATCGACTCCTGCGGCTTCGCGCCGTGAGCGCCGCGGCCGCGGATCGTGACCCGCCAGGAGTCACCGAGATTCATGATGTCGCCGAAGCCGATGCTGACCCGCCCGGCGGGGATCGCGGTGATGTGCTGGCCGAGCACCGCGATCGGCCGGGGCACCAGGTCCCACAGCCCCGCCGCGACCATGTCGGCGGCGCCCGCGGCCGTCTCCTCGGCCGGCTGGAAGATCCACACGACGGTGCCCGACCAGGTCTCGCGCTTCGCGGAGAGGAGACCCGCGAGCGCGAGCGCGACCGCGATGTGCGCGTCGTGCCCGCAGGCGTGCATGACGGGCACCTCGGCACCGTCGAGCTCCGCGGTCTCGGTGCTCGCGTAGGACAGCCCTGTCTCCTCCTGCACGGGCAGGCCGTCGGTGTCGGCGCGGTAGGCGACCACGGGTCCGTCGCCGTTGCGCAGCACGCCGACGACGCCGTGCCTGCCGACCTCGTGCACCTCGAGCCCGAGCCCGGTCAGGCGTTCCCGGATCTTCTCTGCGGTGCGGCGCTCCCGGCCCGAGAGCTCGGGGCTCCGGTGGAAGCCGACGTAGTCGTCGACCGCGGCCCCGAGGCGTTCAGGCGTCCAGGCATCGCGAAGCGCGGTCGCCGGCATCAGGCGGACCGGGTATCCGCGTCGAAGGCGTCGGCAAGGGCGTCGAGCCGCTCGACGGTGCCCCCGGGCAGTTCGAGCTCGGCGCCCGCGACCGCGTCGGCGACGTGCGAGGGCTTGCGGATGCCCGCGATGACGTTCACGCGATCGGAGACGGCGAGCAGATACGCGATCGAGAGCGCCGGCACCGTCGCGCCGAGCTCGTCGGCCACGGCTCGCAGCTCATCGACGAATGCGAGGGATCGCCGGAAGTGCTCGCCGAACAGCGGATCGGCGTCGCGCGATCCGGTCGGCTCGACCTCGCTCGTCGCGCTGAAGCGCCCGCTCAGCAACCCGTTGCCGAGCGGTGAATACGCGTGCAGCGAGAGCTGCTGCTCTTCGAGGAACGGCAGCAGCTCCGTGCGCACGCCGCGGTCGAGCAGGCTGAACTTGCGCTGCACGATCTGGATCGCATCGCGCGCCAGATACTCCTCCACGTCGGAGCGCGGACAGTTCGACGCGCCGATCTCGAGGATCTTGCCCTGATCCCGCAGCTCCAGCAGCACCTCGATCGTGTCCTCGATGGGGGTCACGAAGGGCGGCATCGCCGGGTTGTGCGTGTAGTAGACATCGATATGGTCGGTGCCGAGCCTGCGCAAGCTCTCCTCCACCTCGATGCGGATGGTCCGCGGACTGAGGTTGCGCTTCACCTCGTGCCCGTCCCAGGTGAAGCGGTACGATCCCTCGTCGTCTCCCCACCACAGACCGCACTTCGTCGAGATCACCACATCGTCGCGGCGGCCGGCGAGCGCGCGGCCGAGCACCTCCTCGCTGTGACCGAAGCCGTAGACGGGGGCACTGTCGAAGGTCGTGATGCCTGCGTCGAGGGCCGCGTGCACGGCTGCGATCGACACCTCATCGTCGGCGTCGGGGTAGCGGAACCCTCCCCCGATGCCCATTGCACCGAACGTGACCGCCGATGCCTGCTTTCCGCTGTGCCCGATCTCCCGGTACCGCATGGTTCCCCTCATTCCTCCTCGAAGCGGGCGGCGGGGCGCCCGCCGCCCGCGCTCCCTCACCGGATGCGCGCTATGCGCTCGACTGGTTGAGCGCGTCCCAGCGCAGCACGCCGTTGACGCCGACGTTCTCCGGGTCGTGCTCCTTGATGATGACGACCACCTTGGCCTCGGCTCCCCAGTCGTAGGCTTGCACGACGTCGTTCAGACCGACGATCGCCGCACGCTTCTGGTCGATCGTCTTCCCCGGCGCGCTGTAGAGCACCAGGGTGATCTCGTAGCCCTCCTTCGCAGTCGTGTACTCCTTCGCGAGCGGCACGAGATAGACGCTGCGGAGCTCGGGCGGCAGGCCCAGACCGATGCGTGCGGCGTCACCGATGCGCTCGACGAACTCCGGGATATCGACCCGCTCCAGCGGGAGATCTGTGGTTGCGACAACGGAGACCATTGCGGATTCCTCTCGTTCTGTGCAGGTCAGGATGCCTGCGGGGTCTTCTTGATGCCCTGGTAGTGCTCTTCGAGCCAGTCCTTGTAATCGTCTGACTGCATGAACTCGATCGCGGAGTCGAGCCAGGGCAGATCCTCGGTGCCGTCGGGGACGACCCAGAGCACGCCGCCGTATGTCTCGTAGACCTCGGGGGTCTCCTCGGCGAGCACGTTCACCGACGGATCCTCCATCAGGTAGACGGTGATCGAGGGGGCGGTCATGGCATCGAGGTCGGGAAAGGCGCCCACGCGGCTGCGGGGATCGACCTCGACCCACTTGATGTTCTTCGGGTTGTCGGTGATATCGAGCGTGGACGGGCTCTCGACGCCCTCCCTGAGCTCGATCAGGCCGTTGTCCGCGAGCAGCTGCAACTCGCGCGCACGGTTGGCCTGATCGTTGGCGATGCCGATCGAGGCACCATCGGGCAAGTCGTCGATCGAGTCGACCTTGCTCGACACGAACTGCACCGCGGTGGTCTGCAGCCAGTCGCCGTAGGGCTGGAGGTTCTGACCGGTGCTCTCGTTCTGCGCGTCGAGGTAGGTCTGGTTCTGGAAGAAGTTCGCGTCGAGACTGCCCTCGGCGGTCGCGCGGTTGAGCGCGATGTTGTCGTCGAAGATCTGGAACTCGAGCGTGACGCCCTGCTGCTTCAGGTGCTCGGCGACGAATTCGATCTCGGGCTGCTCGCGCGCGAGGATGCCCACCTTGACGGAGGTCTTCTCCTCGCCATCCGACGCCAAGTCGTCCTTCCCGCTCGAGGAGCAGGCCGCGAGCGAGGCGGAGAGGCCGACTACCGCCGCGATGGCGGCGAGGGTGCGTAGGGTCTTCTTCATGACGTGGTCCTTCTGCTGTCTGCGCTCGGAACCGAGCGAGGTCCTGGTTACTTGATCTTGCGGTAGAGGGCGTTGCCCGCGAGCTGGATGATCACCACGATGATCACGAGCAGCAATGCGGTGCCGTACATCACCTGGTCGTTGAAGTTCTGATAGCCGTAGGTGAGCGCGACGGCGCCGAGGCCGCCCGCGCCGATGGTGCCGGCGACCGTCGTGAAGCCGAGCAGCGTGATGACGCCGAGCGTCATCTGCGACACCATCGCGGGCACCGCTTCGGGCACGATGACTCGGAAGGTGATCTGCCAGTCGCTCGCCCCGAGGGATCGCGCCGCCTCGATCAGGCTCGGGTTGACCTCCTTGAACGCCGACTCGAGCAGGCGTGCGATGAACGGACTGCCCGCGAAGGTGATCGCGAAAACCGCCGCCCAGACACCGATGGAGGTACCCACCACGAGGCGGGTGAGCGGAATGATCGAGATCGCGAGGATGATGAAGGGGAGGGACCACAGCAGTCCGACGATGGTGCTCGTCGTCTCGTAGACGGCGCGGTTCGGGCGCAGGCCGCGGGGGTCGGTGGTGACGAGCACGAGCGCGACGACGAAGCCGACGAGCCCGCAGGTGATGGCGGACCCGAGCAGCATGATGAGCGTGTCGATGAGGCCGGGAACGATGATCTGATCCCACAGATCCCAGAAGGAGTAGTCGTACACGCTCAGACCTCCCGCCACTGCGCGCCCAGCGCGTCGAGCTCCGCCGTGACCTCGCCGAGGCGCCCACGCGGCGCCTTGAGCACGAAGGATCCGGCCACCGACTCGCCATAGCGGTCGAAGCCGCCCCACGAGATCTCGAAGCGCACCCCTGTGCGGATCGCGAGATCCGAGATGAGCGACGCGTCGCCGCCTTCTCGAAGCACGACGCGCAGCAGCGCCTCGTCGGGCGCCGCGTCCGGCAGCCAGCCTGCGTCGCGGGTGAACTCGGTGAGCAGCTCCGGGTGCTCGAGGAAGAACTCCTCGGAGGTGCCGAGCGCCTGCAGCCGGCCGTGGTTCAGCAGCCCCATCCGGGTGCACGCTGCCTTCATCACCGACACCTCATGGGTCACGACCACGATCGTGAGGCCGAGCTCCCGGTTGATCCTGCGCAGCAGGCCCAGAACACTCTCGGTGATATTCGGATCGAGGGCGGAGGTGGCCTCGTCGCTGAGCAGGATGGAGGGCTCGCTGACGAGCGCGCGGGCGATCGCCACGCGCTGCTTCTGTCCCCCGCTGAGCTCGCGGGGCAGCGCCTTCATCTTGTCGCCGAGACCGACGAGTTCGAGCATGTCCTTGATGCGACCATCGACCTTCGAACGCTTCGCGCCCGAGCACTTCAGCGGGAAGTAGACGTTGTCGTAGACGTTCTTCCGCTCGAGCAGCGAGAACTGCTGGAAGACCATGCCGATGCCGCGCCTGAACTCCAGCAGTTCCGCTTTGCCCAGCGAGCCGATGTCCACGCCGTCGACGATGATCTCGCCGGAGTCGAGGCTCTCGAGACGGTTGATGCAGCGCAGCAGTGTGGACTTGCCCGCGCCGCTGACGCCGATCAGGCCGAAGACATCGCCGCGGTCGATCGAGAGATCGATGCCGTCGAGCACCACATGGTCCCCGAACGACTTCCGGGCGTTCCGTATCTCGATCACGTCGGCCGCGCGCTCCTCTCCCGCCGCACGGGTCGCGCGGCCGACGATCGGCGCGGGCAGAACCCGAAGTATAGGCTCAATAAATATATGAGATAAGCGCGAAGCATGTTTGGTCGTGCGTCACACGCCGTCACATTGCGACGTCGTCTGCTGGCACGGGAAGGCACAGCCGGGTCGAACCATCGGAGGCCGAGACCCCCAGGAGGATAACGTTCCCGGGAAATGCGGAAGGCCCTCACCAGTAACCCGGTGAGGGCCTTCTCTTCAAAGAAAGTTCGGCGGTGTCTTACTCTCCCACGAGGTCCCCCTCGCAGTACCATCAGCGCTGTCAGCCTTAGCTTCCGGGTTCGGAATGTGACCGGGCGTTTCCCTGACGCTATAACCACCGAAACACTATTGACATACCCAACCCCACACGAGTGGTGGGGGGTTGTGGCCGTACGTCAAGAACCACAAAGCAGACGCGAACATCGTTACTTACGCTTATGCCAAACCTCATCCACATGACCGTTTGAAGTCGATCATCAATGGGTTTGTATGAAGTCAAGTCGTTGGTTTATTAGTACCAGTCAGCTCCACACGTTACCGCGCTTCCACATCTGGCCTATCAACCCAGTCATCTACTGGGAACCTACAACACCCGAGGGTGTACGGAGATCTCATCTCGAGGCCGGCTTCCCGCTTAGATGCTTTCAGCGGTTATCCATCCCGAACGTAGCCAACCAGCCATGCCCTTGGCAGAACAAC
>NZ_JAGDYL010000069.1 GCF_017565705.1 Leucobacter ruminantium | reverse complement strand
CGGTTCTCCGCAACGCGGATCACGTCGTCTCTGAATTCCTTGGGAAAGGGCTTGGGCATGATGACATCCTTCCAGGCCAGCCTCTCGGCTAGCCATGTTTGATGTCACCTGTTCCTGCACCAGACCCGCATGCGGATGCGTGGCGGGTGTGGCGGGTGTATCAACAGGTCGTGGCCGCGTACCGGGAGAAATACTCCGGGAACCGCAGGAGACGGCTGTTTAGCTGGGGTTTCGGTATCTAGCCCACTACATCGCGAGATCATTGCTCGAGGCTGGCGGGTTCAGGCCGCTGCTACACCCTCAATTGTGAAGAGCCGCAAATACTCGCGATCGCTTGGTCGCTTCTGAGCGGTGCTCGCTATGTCCTGCTCGATGAGCCAGCTGAGGGACTTGCGCCCATCATCGTCGAACAGGTCCGCGAGGTCATCCTCGAGATGCGGAACTCGAGGACTGCCGTGCTACTCGTCGAACAGCGTCTCGACCTGTGCATGCAGGTCTCAGACAGGATCTATCTGCTCTAGAGCGGAAGCCTGGTGTTCTCGGGGAGCACGGAGCAGTTCGAAGCCTCTGAGACGATCAAGGAGCGCCACATGGCCGTCTGATATCGATCAGGGAAGTTCTGTTTCCCGATCGAGGGCGGCCCCGTTACTTTGTTCGTGGCTCCTGATCCGTGAGGATGAGGGGCGAGGCAGCCAGCCGGGTCCGGCATGATTGTTGCCCCCTGTCGCAGTTCATGATCTGGGGGGTGTTGTCACCGGGCTCCGGTC
>NZ_JAGDYL010000068.1 GCF_017565705.1 Leucobacter ruminantium | reverse complement strand
TCAGCAACGCTGCGGTGAATACGTTCCCGGGCCTTGTACACACCGCCCGTCAAGTCATGAAAGTCGGTAACACCCGAAGCCGATGGCCTAACCCCTTGTGGGAGGGAGTCGTCGAAGGTGGGACTGGTGATTAGGACTAAGTCGTAACAAGGTAGCCGTACCGGAAGGTGCGGCTGGATCACCTCCTTTCTAAGGAGCACTCGAACCCCACCACGGTGAAGGTTCGCAGAATGACCAGAACACCACCGAACGCGTGGTGCTGGTCGCTCATGGGTGGAACATTTGACAACATGGCAAGCCGTGATCGCTGGCCTGTCTCAGTACGCAACGTGCCCTTTCGGGGAGATGTTGTTGGAACGGAGGGGTGAGGGGTTCGGGTTGTTTTCAAGCTGCACATTATTGGGTCCTGAAGGCCCAGACCGTCCCGGAACGAACCCCGGTGAACGCTCCCGCACCGTTGTGTGTGGAGGGTGATCGCCTGGGGGTGTTCGGGGGTGTGCTGTGTCTTCGACCCGCGCCTATCGCACGTGTTGGTGGTGGGGGTGGGATCGACCGTACGTTGAGAACTACACAGTGGACGCGAGCATCTATGCCCGTGTCAAAGATCCCAGGGAGTTTCCAGTGCTCGTGAGAGTGGTGGGGTGTTCTCGGGGTGTTTGGTGCGTGGTGTATTTACTTAATATTTCATTGGTCGCACACCTGCTGATGGGTCCCCTTGTATGGGGTGCCTGGGTGGGTGTGTGTTCGATCAAAATGCTTATGTGATTTCAAGTCTTCAAGAGCATACGGTGGATGCCTGGGCATCTGGAGCCGAAGAAGGACGTAGTAATCTGCGATAAGCCTCGGGGAGCCGATAA
>NZ_JAGDYL010000067.1 GCF_017565705.1 Leucobacter ruminantium | reverse complement strand
CGTTGGAGGGGAGTAGCGGATCGACTCGCTCCCACTGCTCGTTCGTGAACTGCGTAAACCTCGACCGGCGAACCATGCACTTCAGTCTGCCGAAACATCACCCACCAATATAGGAGACACGCCCTAGATATTTTCCTCAGATGGTTGGCTATCTAGGAAAGCTTGTGGAAGAGGTTCAGGAGGGGAACGCTTCAAGCACTCGCACAGCGAATTGGAACAAGTTCTTTGGCTGGGCAACTGTGGTTGCGGCGGTGACCGGCGTAGCAACATTTTTGGTCACTCTGATGCGCTGCTGAACTGTTATGAGCGCTGGGAAGAGCCGGCTATCTTGCTGGTTCACGAGAGAACGAGCAGGTGTATCGGATTCCAGCGCTACCGCTTCTCAGCGCTTCCTTATTCATTGCAGCGTCAGCTCTTAGGTCTTCCCCCGTTGAGTTTCGGCCATTGAGACTCTATATACAGGATCAAGCGCCACCGCTTCGCGGCGGCGTGGCCTGAGCCTCTGCCGGGCCTGCGCGCGCTGGCGCGTGCTCGTCCCGGCTGGCGGCACGGCCAAGCTGCTCTCGGCGACCGCTTTTCTGTCTTCGCGCGAGTGTCCTTGCATTGGTGTGAGCGCGCGGGCGTCGCTCGGGGGCTCCCCGCTGCGTCGCTGGCGCTCCTCGCTCTCGTTCGGCAGCCCCCTCCACGCCCCGCGGGCTGGTTGCAGCCGCAAGGAAAGGCCCGGCTCATCGCGGCCGCAGGTGGCGGGGCGCGGAGCCTCTGGGCTTCCTCTCTCGTCGCCGCCCGAACGCGCGCCAGCGTCTCACACCAATGCAATTCCACGCGCCGGGGGCTGCTGCACGTTTAGGTGACATTCGACATGGCTAGTTTCGGCTGGCCTGGAAGGATGATCACTATGGCAACCAGGTATCCGCAGGAGTTCCGTGATGACGTCGTGCGCGTCGCCATGAACCGT
>NZ_JAGDYL010000066.1 GCF_017565705.1 Leucobacter ruminantium | reverse complement strand
GTTGGTAGCAGCGACGGGCTTGTGAAACAGGAGAACCTCCGGGCTTAGTGGAGATGTCTAACGTCTTCACCTATTCCCGGAGGTTCTCGTGACCCACCGTAACGCCCGTCTGACTCCTGCTGGTAGGCGATTGATCATTCAACGTCATCAGCAGGGCTGGAAACAATCCCATATCGCTGCCGCGATGGGTATCTCGCGCCGCTGCGTGGCTCGCTGGATCGACCGCTACCGGGCAGAGGGCTTGCCCGGTCTTGAGGATCGATCTTCCAGACCCCGCACCTCGCCCTCGAAGACGCCGACACATCTCGAACAACTCGTGCTCCGCACCCGTCGCGATGAACGCGTCAGTCGTGACGAGATCGCTCGCCGCACCGGCCTTGCGCCGAGAACGGTCTCTCGCATCCTGGCCCGACAGGGCATCCCGCACCTGGCCCGACTGGACCCGATGACCGGGGAACCGATCCGCGCGTCGAAAACCACCACGATTCGTTACGAGCGAGACCGTCCCGGTGAGCTCGTCCACATGGACGTGAAGAAACTCGGCCGTATCCCCGATGGCGGCGGCTGGAAAGCGCACGGCAGATCACGGCGAGAAGAGACCTACCAGCGCACACAACCGGTCGGTTACGACTACGTGCACTCACTCGTCGATGATCACTCGCGACTCGCGTACTCTGAGGTCCTCCCCGACGAGAAAGGTACGACCTGCGCGGCGTTCTTGGAGCGTGCGATCGCGTACTTCGCTGCCCGTGGGATCACCCGCATCGAGCGTCTCATCACGGACAATGCGTGGGCCTACCGGTACTCGCTCCGTCAGGTCTGTGCCGACCACGGGATCCGGCAGAAGTTCATCCGCCCGCACTGCCCCTGGCAGAACGGGAAAGTCGAACGCTTCAACCGCACCCTGCAAACCGAGTGGGCCTACCGGCGACCCTACGCCACGAACACGGAACGCACGAGGGCGCTTGCACCCTGGCTCGAGTTCTACAACACTGGACGCTGCCACTCAGCCCTGAGAGGCTTCCCACCGATCAGCCGACTGGAACCAACGTCCTGACCGGGTACA
>NZ_JAGDYL010000065.1 GCF_017565705.1 Leucobacter ruminantium | reverse complement strand
TGTCGTAGAGTTCACCTTCGAGGGTGTATTCGACCCCCGGCGTCAGCCCCTCGTATGTAACCGTGTCGATCACCGTGCCACCATCAGCCGGGATGATTCGGTCACCGTCAGCCTGATCACGCGCAGAGGTCCCAATAGCCGGGGCAACTTCTGCCTCGAATGGTATGGCGGACTCGAGTGGGCTGTCGTCGATAAGAATCATGTTCTGCGGGCGATCACCGGACGGCCAGCTCACAGGTTCACGCATCATGACCGTTGTGGCCGGGGATGTGATCGAGGCTGTCACGCTTCCACTTGTGCTTTGCACGAGACCGGTTACTTCGAACCGGCCGGTCGCATCAGTCGATGCGGTGGCCGCGTCGAGATCAATCCCGGAAGCAGCGATTCGCAGTTCCCTATTGGGAATCGGGGTACTGGAGATTGTTGAAAGAGTGCCCGAGAGCTGGACTGAGTCACCGACGACGAGGTCGCTTGGTACCGCGTCCCACACGATCTGCCACTGACCAGAATAGAGTGCGGCATCGCTGAGCAGGGTGTTGTAAACACCGCGAACAGCCGTCGTAATCTGACCCGTTCCGGCTGGGTCTTCATTGTCATCAAACGCTGCAAGTGGCCACTCGGGGTCGTAGACCGCAGGGTTTGAGTTCGTCATGTCATGGATGATGACCGCGGCGGCCGCGGCATGATCGTCTGCGACCTTGCCTTCCTGGTACAGCACGGCATCACTCGCAGCAGACACCACATATGCGAGTGTCTGCATATCCGCAGGCGACATCGGTGAGCCATCGTTCATGGTCAGTGTCACCGCTTCCCCATACGCATCAGCGTGAATGGGTTCGGGTGACCAGATGGATGCGCACCAGGCTTCCTGGCCGTCAGGCATACGGTAAGTACCCTCCCAGTTCGGGATATTGTTCCCGCCGGGCCACAAATATCCGCGAATCTCACCATTTGCACCATCGGCCAAAGCAGGGCTTCCCCCAACTGCGACCATCCCCGCGGCTAACAACGTTGCTAGCCCTGCCGCGAGTAGGGTCTGATGTAGGAACAGGTGACAGTTCCAGTTAGGCCGCGAGGGCCAGGTCTTCGTTCATGATGGTCTCGAACTCGATGGGCGTCAAACGGCCCAGGCGGGCCTGACGACGCCGGCGGTGATACG
>NZ_JAGDYL010000007.1 GCF_017565705.1 Leucobacter ruminantium | reverse complement strand
AGGTAGCGTTAAACACGAAGACCTCGTGAGAGAACGATGGACGTTGAACACCCTGATTCTCTTACGAGGTCTTCGTTCTACCCAGGCGTACTCACCGATCGGCCTACACTCTCAAATCCGAAGAGCCTTTGCTGCTCATGGGGCACGTTGCTGTTCATGGGGCACGTAATTTCGCGAAACAACGTGCCCCACGAGCGATAGCCCGCCCCGCGGTGCCACGGGCACGGTGCAGCGGGCGCGGCGCCCCGCTCAGACCCGCGAGACGAGTCGTGCGGTCGCGCTGCCGGGCGCTGCGAACCGGTCTGCGACCTCCTCGATGAGCGCCTGCAGCGCGACGCTCGCGTGCGTGGGCGACATGTCCGAGCGGCGCGCCACGCTGATCGTGCGGGTCAGCGCGGCGTCGGCGAGCGGCGTCGCTCGCAGCTGCGGGCGATCGACGGCGACCATCGCCGGCACTACGGCCACCCCGAACCCTCGCTCGGCGAAGCGCAGCGCAGCGTCCATCTCCGCGCCCTCGACTGCGACGGTCGGTGTCAGTCCCTCCGCCCCGAGGGCGGCGTCCACCGCGACGCGCAGGTCGTAGTTGCCGGGGAACAGCACCTGGGGCACACGTGCCAGCTCCCGCAGCGAAACCGGTCGCTCGCCCGCGCTCCGGCCCGCGCCGAGCGCGCCCGATCCCTCGCCCCGGAAGGGATCGGGTGCCGCGGCCGACGACACGACCACCAGCCGCTCGCTCAGGATCGGCTCGCGCTCGAGCACCGCCCGCGCGGCGCCCGACGACACGCTCGTGACGATGAGCGCGAGGTCGAGAGCGCCGTCCATGAGCGCGGAGATGAGGCTGCGGGAGCCGCGCTCGAGGATCTCGATGTCGATGCCGGGGTGCCGCTCGCGATAGTCGGCCAGCACCTCGGCGACCAGGCTCGTGCACAGCGTCGGGGTCGCCCCGAGCCGCACCCTGCCGCGGCGGAGACCGGCGAGTTCTGCCATCTCGCCGCGCGCGGTCTCGGCATCGGCGAGCATGCGCCTCGCGAACGGCAGCAGGCGCTCCCCCGCCGCCGTCAGTGCGACGTTGCCGCGGGCGCGGTGGAAGAGTTCGACGCCGAGCTCGCCCTCGAGGTTCGCGATCTGCCTGCTGAGCGATGGCTGGGCGAGGTGGAGATGCTCGGCGGCGCGCGTGAAGTGGCCCGTGCGCGCGACCTCGGCGAAGCCGCGCAGTTGCTCGAGGTTCATAACTCATAGCGTATCCGTATCATGTTGATCCGATCTATTCATTGGAGTAATCGAGAGCACGCGCCTAGCGTGGTGCCCATGAGCACCATCGCAGCAACCGCAGACATCTCCGACACGACTCGCACCGAGCGCATCCTCTCGACCTCCGTCCTCATCATCGGCACCGGTGGTGCCGGCCTCAGGGCCGCGATCGAACTCGCCGAGCGCGGCATCCAGGTGCTCGCGGTCGGCAAGCGCCGCAAGCACGACGCCCACACCACGCTCGCGGCGGGCGGCATCAACGCCGCGCTCGGCACCGTGGATCCCGAGGACAGCTGGCAGCAGCACGCAGCCGACACGCTGCGCGAGTCGTACTTCCTCGCCGACCCCGCGATCGTCGAGGTCGTCGCGAGGAACGCCGCCCGCGGCATCGAGGATCTCGAGCGCTGGGGCATGCCGTTCGCGCGCGAGGCCGACGGCCGCATCAGCCAGCGCTTCTTCGGCGCGCACAAATACCGCCGCACCTGCTACGCGGGCGACTACACGGGGCTCGAGATCCAGCGCACCCTGCTGCGGCGAGCGCGCGAACTCGACGTGCCCATCGTCGACACGGTCTACATCACCCGTCTGCTCGCGACCGGCGGCCGCGTCTTCGGCGCCTACGGCTTCGACGTCGTGGACGGCACGCCCGTCGTCATCCATGCCGACGCCGTGATCCTCGCGGCGGGCGGCCACACCCGCATCTGGCGCAACACCTCCTCCCGCCGCGATGAGAACACGGGCGACTCGTTCCGCCTCGCCGCGCTCGCCGGGGCTCGTATCCGCGACGCCGAGCTCGTCCAGTTCCACCCCTCCGGCATCCTCGAGCCGGCCGAGGCCGCGGGCACGCTCGTCTCGGAGGCGGCGCGCGGAGAGGGAGGGATCCTGCGCAACGCCCTCGGGGAGCGCTACATGGAGCGCTACGATCCCGAGCGCATGGAGCTCTCGACCCGCGACCGGGTCGCGCTCGCAAGCTACACGGAGATCCAGGAGGGGCGCGGCACCGCGGACGGCGGCGTCCTCCTCGACGTCTCGCACCTGCCGCGCGAGACGATCTTCGAGAAGCTCCCCCGCGTCTACCGCACGCTGATCGACCTGCAGATGCTCGACATCACCGAGCAGCCGATCGAGATCGCACCCACGGCTCACTATTCGATGGGCGGCGTGTGGGTGCGACCGGAGGATCACGGCACCGGCGTCGATGGGCTCTACGCCATCGGCGAGGCCTCGAGCGGGTTGCACGGGGCCAATCGCCTCGGCGGCAACTCGCTCATCGAGCTGCTCGTCTACGGACGCATCGCGGGCGAGGATGCCGCTGCCTACGTGTCCGGCCTCACCGAGGTGCGACGCTCGCCCGAGGCTGTGGGCGAAGCGCGGGCCGAGATGCGGCGCCTCCTGACGGGCAGAGGCACGGAGACGCCGCGGCTGCTGCAGCGACGGCTGCGCGACCTCATGACCGAGCGCGCCGGCGTGGTGCGGAGCGAGGAGGGGCTGCGCGAGGGTCTTGAGGAGCTCGCGGAGATCGAGGAGCGGGCCGCGAACCTCGGCGTGCACCCCGACATCGCCGGCTTCGACGACCTCGCCCACGCCTACGATCTGTACGGTTCGCTGCTCGCGGCACGAGCGACTCTGGAGTGCGCGCTCGAGCGGCGCGAGACCCGGGGCTGCCACAACCGCTCCGACTACCCTGAGCAAGACGATTCTCTGCGCGGCAGCTTCATCTGGACGCCGACGGAGGGTGTGGCCTTCGAGCGCGCGGCGGAGGCTCCCGAGTCGTTCAGGGGCCTCGCCCATGATGCGATCGACACCTCGGTGGAGGGCAAGCTCGTCGAGTAGCGGTCGGGTGCCGCCTGTTCGGCGAGGGATCCGGGCCGCAGTTTCCTCGAGGGATCGGGGCCCGGCTCCCTCGAAGGATCGGAGCCCGGCTCCCTCGAAGGATCAGGGCTCGGTTCCCCTGAGGGAGCGGGCCCGATCGGATCCGGGTTCGGAGACCTTCTCCCTCCACAGCCCGCCGGAGGGCATTTTCTGCGGGTATCGTTTCAATTCCTGTGGAGAACTCGGATCTGCCTCGTTCGAGCGCGCATGATCGGGTCATGACCGCTCACGAACACGACACGAGGCGGGTGCTCCGTTGCCGGGGCACCGCCGACTTCCTCGCCGCCCTCCCCCGCCTCACCGGTTTCACCGCGTCCGACAGCATCTTCGTGGTGCTGTTCTCCGGCAAGCGCACCGCGAGCGCCGTGCGGATCGATCTGCCCGATGACGAACAGCCCTCGCGATCGATCGCGATCCTCGACTTCATCTGCGACACGGTGCTCGCCTTCGGCGATGAGGAACCGGCCGCCCCGGCGATCGTCATCACCTGCGAACGCACCTTCGCCGGGGAGGGCAGGGCCCCCTGGCGCCGGCTCGCCAAACGGATCGAGCGGCGACTGCGCCGGGCGGGCTTCCCGCCCCGCGAGCTGTGCTGCCTCGCGCCGGACGGCTGGGTCAGCTATCTCGAGCCGGACCCGCCGGCCCTCGGGCACCCTCTTCGAGAGATCGAGGACAGCCCGATAGCCAGAGAGGCCAAGCAGGCCGGCGAGCAGGCACCCGACATCTCGCAGCTCGGAGCGATCCCTGTGCCGGAGCCGCGACGGGTGGGCGCCGTGAAGGCCGCGCTCGCCGAGCTGCCGCCCTACCCAGGGCCTGCGATCGCTCAGGAGCGCGCCGAGGCGCTGCGCCGACGCACCGCCGAGCTTCTGCTGCCCGAGGAAGCGCTCGCGGACGGTCGCGGGACGGGCGCACGGCCTCCGCAGCCGGACGAGGAGTACGGACCGACCGACTACCTCTGGCTCGACGAGACCGTCGCGGTGGCGCGCGCCATGACCCGAGGCGCCTCTCGGCTCAGCCCCCGCATGACGGCCCGACTGCTGCGCACGGCCGAACGGTCCGACCGCTGGTTCGTGCTCGCCACGGGTCTGATCACCCGGCCGGAGTTCCCGCTCGAGGTCTCCCACGGTCTGGGGCCGCATCACCTCGCAGCGCTGCCCATCGACTCCGACGTCGTTCAGGCTGCCGACGGCGGCTCACTGGTCGGCGGGTCGATCCACCGCTTCCTCTCCTCCATCAGCCACGAGTTCACCGAGCACCACAAGCTCCGGGGCCTGCGGGAGCTGCTCCTGACCGCGGTCTCGGAGTCGCCCGTTGAGCTGCGGCCCGGGGTGCTCTCACTCAGCGCGTGGGTGTGGTGGATGGGCGGCAGCCAGTCGGTCGCGCACCGCCACGTGCGCGAAGCCCTCGCCATCGACCCCGGACACGAGCTCGCGCTGATGGTGGGTCGGCTCATCGAGTCGCCGGCCTGCGCAGCACGCCTCATCGGTGGCTGGGGCGCGAGGGCCGCGTGATGCGAACCGTCGGCGCTGTGGAAGCGCGGCGCTCCCCGGTCGTCGTCCGCGCCGAGAGCGAATCAGCGATGCGCGTGGATCTCGCTCCGCAGCACGCCGACGATGCGTTCGAGCGCACCGGGTCCGAGCGGATTCGCGAGGGTGAAGCGGATCGCCGTGCGGGCGAGGTCGGGCGCGAAGCCCATGGCCAGCAGTGCCGGAGACGGCTCGTCCTTCCCCGCAGCGCACGCCGAACCGGAGGAGACCGCGAATCCCGCGGCATCGAGCGCGACCAGCAGCGACTCCCCGCTCTGCCCCTCCACGACGAAGGAGGCGTGGCCGGGCAGGCGCTCCTCGGGGTGGCCGGTGAGACTCGCACCTGCCACCTCGGCGAGAACCCGGGCGATCAGCTCGTCCCTGCTGCGCACGAGCTCGAGCGCGCGGGTGCCGGCGTCACCGGCGTGCGCGCCGACGGCCGCGGCGAAGCCCGCGATGGCTGCGACGTTCTCGGTGCCCGATCGCAGGCCCCGCTCCTGACCGCCACCGTGCAGCAGCGGCTCGATCCGCGTGCCCGCGCGCAGCAGCAGGGCCCCGGCACCCTGAGGTCCTCCGAACTTGTGCGAGGCGATCGTCATCGCGTCGACGGCGGTTCCCGGCCAGCCCGAGCCGCCCTCGCCGAACGACACGGGCAGCGACGCCGCGGCCTGCACGGCGTCGGTGTGCACGAGCGCCCCTCGGTTCTTCGCGACGGCGGCGATATCGGGCAGCGGCTGCACGGTGCCGACCTCGGCGTTCGCGAGCCCCACCGACACGAGGGTCGTGTCGGGCCGCAGCGCCCCTTCGAGCGACGAGGGATCCACCCTGCCGCGTTCATCGACGGCGAGCAGCGTGAGGTCGAAGCCGAAGACGCGCTCCAGGTAGCGGCAGCTCTCGATCACAGAGGGGTGCTCGAGCGGAGTGGTCACCAGATGGCGACCGCGCGGATTCGCGAGAGCCAGTCCGGTGATCGCGAGGTTGTTCGCCTCGGTGCCGCCGGAGGTGAGGACGAGCTCGCCCGGCGAGGCGCCGAGCGCGGAGGCGATACCCGAACGGGCGGCTTCGACCGCGGTTCGCGCGCGGTGACCCGCCGTGTGCACGCTCGACGCGTTGCCCGGGCCGGCGTCGAGCGCCGCGAGCATCGCGTCGCGCGCCTCGCGCCGCAGCGGAGCGGTCGCCGCGGCATCGAGGTAGCGATCGGCTCCGGGAGCGTCGGAGTCGGGCACGGCGCTCACTCCGAGTCGAGACCGAGGTCGAGCGCCCTGGCGCCGTGGGTGAGCAGCCCCACGGAGATGACGTCGACCCCCGACTCCGCGATCGCCGCCACGGTGTCGAGCGTCACACCGCCGCTCGCCTCCGCGATAGCCCGGCCACCGATGATGCGGACGCCCTCGGCCAGTTGCTCGGGCGACATGTTGTCGAGCAGGATCCCGGTCACCCCCGCCGCAAGTGCCGGTTCGATCTGGTCGAGGCGGTCGACCTCCACGACGATCGACGTGGTGTGCCCCGCGCGCTCCCGCAGCGAACGCAGCGCCGCGGTCATCGTGGCCGCGTCGACGGCCCCGAGCGCCGCTAGGTGGTTGTCCTTGACCATGACGGCGTCGGAGAGCCCGAAGCGGTGGTTCGATCCGCCCCCCGCGCGCACGGCGTGCTTCTCGAGCGCCCGCAGTCCCGGCGTCGTCTTGCGGGTGTCGGCGATGCGTGCCCGTGTGTGGGCGACCGCCGAGACGAACCTCGAGGTCAGCGAGGCGACCCCGCTCATGCGCTGCGCGAAGTTGAGGGCGATGCGCTCCCCTGTGAGCACCCCCCGTGCTGGGCCCGAGATCCGGGCGAGCACCTCGCCCATCTCGAATGCCGCGCCCTCGGCGGCGAGATCGGTGACGGCGGTCCTCGGATCGACCTGCCGGAACGCTGCGACCACGAGCGGTCCGCCCGCGAACACCCCGGGTTCACGGGCCACCAGGCGGGCATCGAGCTCGGCTTCCGCCGGGATCGCGAGCTCGACCGTGAGGTCGCCCCACGGGGCGTCCTCCTCGAGCGCGCGGCGCACGACGGATTCGATGGTCTGGGGTGTCAGCACGGTGGCGGTCTCCTCTGGGGGGGGGTAGCAGGTCCGGGGTATCAGGCGTTCAGCACGGCGGGTTCGCGGCGGGCCGGTCCGCCGCTCGCCTCGGCGCCCGGACGGACGGCGAAACGGAGGGCGCGACGCGAGGACTGGCGCGGATCGGTATCGGGGCGGTCCGCGCGCTGATGCGCGCCGCGCGACTCCGTGCGCGACTCGGCGAATCGCACCATCATCGCGGCGAGCGCCGCATCCGCGCCGACCTCGCCCTCGATGGCGGCGGAGACGAAGTGCAGCCCCTGTGCGTCGCGCTCGATGCCGAGCCCGTCGGCGACGAGGCGCGAGACACGCGTCCGCGCGTCGTGATCCGCGGCCTCCGCAGCGTGGCCGTCGGGAAGGCCTTCGGTCCCGGGCGCGAGCCGCAGGCGCTCGGTCTCGGCCTCGGCGACGAGGCGTCGCACCCCGGACCCGCGCAGCGCCCACCCGGCACCGGTCTCCGATTCCCGCCCCGTCCCCGTGCACAGGGATCGGGCAGCGGCGGCACGGCCCGCGCGCTCGCCGAATACGAGGCCTTCCAGCAACGAGTTGGAGGCGAGACGGTTTGCTCCGTGCACACCCGTCGAGGCGACCTCGCCCGAGACGAACAGCCCGGGCACCGTGCTGCGGCCGTCGAGGTCGCTCACCACGCCGCCCATCGTGTAGTGGGCGGCGGGAGAGACCGGAACCGGTTCCCTCGCCCAGTCGAATCCCTCGCGCGCGATCGAAGCCGAGATCCCGGGGAACCGCCGGGCGAGCGCACCGCGCCCCTCCCGCTCCTCGATGCCCGTCGCGTCGAGCCAGACGCACGCCTCGCCTCGTTCGCGCAGCACCCGATGGATCTCGCGGGAGACGACGTCGCGGGGCGCGAGCTCGGCTCGAGGGTCGCTGCCGACGCGGGCGGTATCGACGAGGAAACGCCGACCCGCGCCGTCGAGCAGCACGGCACCCGCCCCTCGCACGGCCTCCGAGACGAGCGCGCCCGTCCCGTGCAGCACGGTCGGGTGGAACTGCACGAACTCGAGGTCGGCCACGAGCGCGCCGGCCTGCGCCGCCAGCACGATGCCGCGGCCGCGCGCAGCGGGATGGTTCGAGGTGCGCGGGTAGAGAGCCGCATAGCCGCCGGTCGCGAGCACCACGGCATCGGCGCGGTGCACGGCGAGCGCGCCGGAGGCGTCTCGCAGCACGGCGCCTGCGACCGTGCCGCCGTCCTGGAGCAGCGACACCGCGACGACGCCGGAGCGCGGCACGATCCGCCCCTCGCCGGCAGCCGCGAGCACGCGCGCGGTCAGGAATGCGTGGAGCGCGGCCCCCGACCGGTCCCCGCCCGCGTGCAGGATGCGGGCGGCCGAGTGAGCCGCCTCGAGCCCGAGCCGTGGTCGGCCGTTCTCGTCCCGGTCGGCGGGGAAGCCCGCTTCGAGCAGCCGACGCACGAGCGCCGAGCCGTCGCCCACCAGCGCCTCCGCGGCTTCGGCGTCGACGAGGCCAGCCCCGGCAGCCCGGGTGTCCGAGACGTGCGCGGAGAGCGTGTCGTCCCGACCGAGCACCGCCGCGATGCCGCCCTGCGCGAGCGCAGTGTTGCCGCCCGCGAGACCGCTCGCCGAGTCGGTCGCATCGGCGGCGAGTTCCCCGGGCGAGACCAGCTCGACATCGGCGCCCGCGGCCGCGGCGGCGAGCGCGCACGAGAGGCCCGCGACGCCCGTTCCGATGACGAGGATCACGGCCGGGCCGCGAGCATCCGCTCGAGGGCGACCCGCGAGTCGCCCGCCACCTCGTCCGAAACGCGGATGCGGTTCGGTACGGATCCCTCGAGCAGAGACTCGAGCGTCCAGGCGAGATACGCGGGGTGGATGCGGTACATGGTCGAACACGGGCACACGACCGGGTCGAGGCAGAACACCGTGAGGTCGGGGCGCTGCTCGGCGAGACGGTTCACGAGGTTGATCTCGGTGCCGACCGCGATCACCGACCCGGGTGCCGCGGCCTCGATCTCCTTGCGGATGTACTCGGTCGACCCCGCGCCGTCGGCCGCCTCCACGACAGCAGCGGGGCACTCGGGGTGCACGATCACCCGCACGCCGGGGTGCTCGGCCCGCGCCCGCTCGATCTGCGCGACCGTGAAGCGCTTGTGCACCGAGCAGAAGCCGTTCCACAGGATCACCATCGCGTCGCGCAACTGCTCCGCGGTGTTGCCGCCGAGCGGCAGATGGGGGCGCCACAGCGGCATCTGCTCCTCGGCGACGCCCATCTGCTTCGCCGTGTTGCGCCCGAGATGCTGGTCGGGGAAGAAGACGACCCGCTGCCCGCGCTCGAACGCCCACTCGAGCACGGTGCGCGCGTTCGACGAGGTGCACACGATCCCGCCGTTGTGGCCGCAGAACGCCTTGATCGCGGCGGAGGAGTTCATGTACGTGACCGGGATCACGGGAGCGAGGCCGTCGTCGTCCGCCGCGCCGCCGAGTGTCGCGGTCAACTCGGCCCAGCAGGCCTCGACCTGCTCGATCGTCGCCATATCGGCCATCGAGCAGCCGGCGGCGAGGTTCGGCAGGATCACCGCCTGGTCCGGGCCCGAGAGGATGTCGGCGGTCTCGGCCATGAAGTGCACGCCGCAGAAGACGAACGCCTCGGCCTCCGGACTCGCCTTCGCCGCCTGCGCGAGCATGAACGAGTCGCCCACGAAGTCGGCGTGCTGCACGATCTCGTCGCGCTGGTAGAAGTGCCCGAGGATCCGCACCCGGTCGCCGAGCCGCTCCTTCGCCTCGACGATCCACTGCTGCAACTGCTCCTCCGAGGCGTCCGTGTAGCGCTGCGGCAGCGGCCCCTGCCGGGGCGCATCGGCGGGGATCTGATCGCCGGTCGACGCCCCGGGGCCGTAGCCGGGTGCGCGGTCGATCGCCCAGGGATCCCTGGCGAGGCCCGAATCGCAGCTCGAGACCCCCGTCGCCTTCAGCGCGATGGGGCGCCGATGCGCCGGCCGGCCGGCGGTCTCGCGGGCGGCGGTCTCACGGGCCGCCGCACCGCGGATGAGTTCGTGCACGCTGGTCATGGTGTGTCCTTCGTCTGGGGTGCCGACGGGCCCGGTCGGCTCGGTGAGAGGGGTCCGGGCTCGTCCCGGAAGCGGTAGAGGCGGGCCGGCCGGTGAGGTGTGCCGGTCTCGAACTCGCCGGTGTCGACGAGCGAGCCGCGGGCGAGCGCCTGCCTGCGGAAGTTCGCGGGGTCGACGCTCTCTCCGCGCACCGCCTCGTGCACGGTGCGCAGCTGGCCGAGCGTGAAGACGGGGCCCAGGAACAGGTGCGCGATCGCCGAGTACTCCGTCTTGACCCGCAGCCGCTCGAGCGCGTAGGCGACGATCTCTGCGTGGTCGAAGGCCAGTTCGGGCAGCGCATCGGCCGAGAACCACGACACGTTCGGGTCTGAGAGGTCTGGCAGGCAGGCGCCCTCTTCGCCGGGCTGCGATGGGCCTTCGGCCGTATCGAGGGCGGGCGAGGGATCCCCCGCGACCGGCACGTCGTCCCAGCGCGCCGGGGCGACGGACCCGTCTGCCGGGTCGACCGCGCGAACCCCGGCAGCGGCGGGCGCTCCGATTGGGGCGGGCTCGCCCGCACGCCCGGCGTCCGGAACGGAGACGCGCACCGCGAGGCTCGGCTCGGCCGCCAGGTCGCGCTCGCCGTAGAGCGCCCAGTAGGCGATCGTGACGAGCCGCTGCGCGTCGGCAGAGCGTTCGACGCCGCCGAAGGAGTAGAGCTGCTCGAGGTAGCCGGGGGCGCGCAGCACCGCGTCGTGGAGGGTGCGCAGGGCGGTATCCGCAAGCGTCTCGTTCCAGCGGGTGGGGCCTCCCGGCAGCGCCCACCGCCCCAGGAAGGGCGCCCGGGTGCGCCGGACGAGCGGAATCCACAGCGTCGGAGCGCCCGCTTCCTCGCCCGGCCGCGGCGCAGCGGAACCGATCGCCGAGCCGAGCGGGGGGCGCAGCGCGAACGCGACGGTCGACACCGCGACGGCGGGCGGCAGTGTGCGCCGCTCGCTCACGCTCGCGCTCTCGTAGTGCACGGATCCCTCATTCCGACCGAAGACTCTGCGAGCTCGCCGTTCGGCGAGCGGATCGAGTCAACTTATGGTCACATTGACCATAAGTGACACTACGCCGCAGCGCCCCACTCGTCAATCCGAAATCGCCATCCCGGACCGCCCCGCACCCCGCACCACTCCCGCGAAACGCGCCCGATTTCACGAGATGCGGGCGTTATCCCGGGAATCCGGGGGCGTCTCGTGCAAACGCCCCCATTTCGCACCCGAGGCGGCGGCGAGCCCGAGGAGAAGGGCGAGGAGAAGGCGAGCGCACCACGGTTCCGATGTGCGCCCCGCATACTCGCCGCCGCCCGCAGCCCGCTCCGCGTGTGCACTTCCCACGAACGGCTCGACCGGCAGGGATCCCTCGCCCTACATTCGAGAGCATCCACTCAGACCACCTGGCCGGGCGACGGCCCCGAGCAGCAGGGACCCATGTCAGCGCAGACCTTCCCCCACCTCTTCGCACCGCTCGATCTCGGCTTCGTCACGCTCCCCAACCGCGTGATCATGGGCTCCATGCACCTCGGCCTCGAGGAGCTGCCCGACGGCCCCGAGCGGCTCGCAGCCTTCTACGCCGAGCGGGCCCGCGACGGCGGCCCCGCGCTCATCGTCACGGGAGGGATCGCGCCGGGCCCCGAGGGGCGCCTCACGCCGGGGGCGGCGATGCTCGCGAACGAGGAGGAAGCCGCAGCTCACCGCACCATCACCGACGCCGTGCACCGTGCGGGCGGCCGCATCGCCCTGCAGATCCTGCACGCCGGCCGCTACGCCGCCCACCCCGAGCTCGTCGCACCGAGCCCGCTGCAGGCCCCGATCTCGCCGTTCGCGCCGCGCGAGCTGAGCGACGCCGACATCGAGCGCACGATCGACGACTTCGCGCGCACGGCCCGCCTCGCTCGGCAGGCCGGCTACGACGGTGTCGAGATCATGGGATCCGAGGGCTACCTCATCAACGAGTTCACGGCGCCGCGCACGAACCGGCGCACGGACCGTTGGGGCGGTTCGTTCGAGAACCGCAGCCGTCTCCCCGTCGAGATCGTGCGCAGGGTGCGCGAGGCCGTCGGCCCCGACTTCATCGTGATCCACCGGCTCTCGATGCTCGACCTCGTCGACGACGGCGCGACCCTCGACGAGGTGCTCGCCCTCGCAAGGCTCGTCGAGGCGGCCGGCGCCACGGTGCTCAACACGGGCATCGGCTGGCACGAGGCCCGCATCCCGACGATCGCGGCATCGGTGCCGCGCGGGGCGTTCGGCTGGGTCACGCGGCGGGTGCGCGAGGCCGTCTCCATCCCCGTCGTCGCGACCAACCGCATCAACACGCCTGAGACCGCCGAGCGCCTCCTCGCCGACGGCTCCGCCGACCTCGTCTCGCTGGCGCGCCCCTTCCTCGCCGACCCCGCCTTCGTCGCGAAGGCCGCGGCCGGAATGCCCGAGCGCATCAACACCTGCATCGGCTGCAACCAGGCCTGCCTCGACCACACCTTCGTCGGCAAGCTCACCTCGTGCCTCGTGAACCCGCGCGCCGGGCACGAGACCGAGCTCGTGCTCGGGCCGACGCGGCGACGCAAGCGCATCGCCGTCGTCGGGGCCGGGCCGGCCGGACTGTCGTGCGCGACGGCAGCCGCCGAGCGGGGTCACTCGGTGACCCTCTTCGACGCCGCCGACGAGATCGGCGGGCAGCTGAACGTCGCCAGGCGAGTGCCCGGCAAGAGCGAGTTCGACGAGACGGTGCGCTACTTCGGGGTGCGGCTGCGCGAGACCGGCGTCGACGTGCGGCTCGGACGGCGGGTTGCGGCCGACGAGCTCGCGAACGCCGGCTTCGACGAGATCGTCATCGCCACGGGGGTCGTGCCGCGCCGTCCCGACATCCCCGGCCTCGACCACCCGAGCGTCGTCGGCTACCTCGACGTGCTGCGCGCGGGCCGCTGGGAGGGGGATGCGAATCGTCCGACCGCGGGCCGCGCCGACGCCACCGCGCCGGGCTCTCCTGTCGGCGAGCGTGTCGCGATCCTCGGCGCGGGAGGGATCGGCTTCGACGTCGCCGAGTTCCTGACCGCGGGAGGCGCGGACGATCCGGAAGACATCGCGGGCTTCCTCGAGCACTGGGGCGTCGACCCCGCGTACACCCGGCCGGGCGGGCTCGCGGCGAGCGCGCCCGCCGACCCCTCGCCCAGGGAGGTCACGATGCTGCAGCGGCGCGAGGGCAAGCTCGGCGCCGGACTCGGCAAGACCACCGGGTGGATCCACCGCACGGAGCTCGCGCGGCGCGGGGTGCGCACGGTCGCGGGGGCCGAGTATCTCGGCATCGACGACACCGGCCTGCGCGTACGCGTGGGCGGCGAGGAGCGCACGCTCGCGGTCGATACGATCGTGCTGTGCACGGGGCAGGAGCCGAACCGCGAGCTCTACGATGCGCTCGTCTCGCGAGGGATCGCGGCCCACCGCATCGGCGGCGCGGACGTGGCCGCCGAGCTCGACGCGAAGCGGGCGATCGACCAGGGCACCCGACTCGCGGCGGCACTCTGAGGCAGCCGCAGTGCCGAGCGGCGATACGCCGCGCCCTCAGTAGGGACGGGATCCCTCGCCCGACAGCACCTCTGCAGCGGCGCCGAGCGATTCCGCGACGGCGCCGTGCAGGGGGTGCCTGCCCGCGCCCTGCAGCGCCCAGCGCCATACCGCACCGATGAGCGCGGCCGCGTAGCCCGCCGCCCTGATCTCGGCGCGGACGGGGCTCTCGCCCTCGCGCTCGAGCCGCGCGGCGATCGCGGCGGCGATGCGGCTCTGCCTGGCGGCGCGGCCCGCGAGCAGTTCCTCCTCGACCCGCATGGTGCGCGCATCGACGATGGCGAGTGCGAGCGTCTCCGGCGGTTCGCCGCGCCCGAATGCGGCGAGCGCCTCGTCGAGGGTCGCGCGGGAACCCTCCAGGGCATCGACGAGCGCGCCCGTGTGCGCGTCGAACACGAACCAGAGGAGGCCCGATTTCGACTCGAAGTAGTTGAAGAAGCTCGAACGGCTCACGCCTGCGCGGCGCGTGATCTCGGCGACCGAGGTCGCGTCGTAGCCCTGCTCGAGGAAGAGTTCGCATGCGGCGTCGGCGAGCACCTCGCGTGAGGAGGCGTGCGGTCTCCCGCGCGTCGAGGTCGTCATGCCCACCACCCTACTGCCGGCGGTCACCGGCGGTGGCGAACACCCGCTGGTTCAACCGTCGGAGTCGGCTGGGCCCGAGCCGATCACCACACCGGTGCGCAGTTCGGCGAGCATCGCGAGCACGGCCGCCGCCGCGGCCGGCCCCTCCACCCGCTCGCGCGCCTGGGTGTCGCCCTCGCCGACCTTGATGCCGACATCGTCGGGGCTCAGGGTCGCGAACACGTCCTCGTCGGTCACGTCGTCTCCGAGGAAGAGGGCCGGAGCCTCGGGCAGACCGGCACGGATCGCGGCGAGCGCCGATCCCTTGTCGGTATCGCGCACCGAGAACTCCCGCACCCGCTTGCCCACGCGGTGCTTGAAACCGGCCGATGCCGCGAGCTCGACGGCGGCCTCGAGCAGTTCCTCGGCGTGAGCCTCGTCGCGCACCTCGCGCGTGTGCACGGCGATCCCGAAGGGCTTCTGCTCGAAGCGCACACCTGGCTCGTCGCCGAGCACGCGGTGCAGCAGGCGCTCGAGCGAGGCGATGCGGTGCGCGTCGTCGTCGCTGAGCGGGGCCGGTCCGCCGCTCTCCGCACCGCCGGGAGACGCGAGCTCGGCTCCGTGGGAGCCCGAGATGGTCCAGTCAGGCGCGTCGAGCCCAGTGGCGGCGAGGCCCGCGAGGGATCGCCCGGACAGCACGACGACGCTCACGCCCGGCGCACGGCTCAGCACCTCGAGAGCCTGCCTCGCCCGCGGGAGGATGCGGGCGTCCTGGGGCCTGGCGACGATGGGGGCGACCGTGCCGTCGAAGTCGGTCACCACGGTGAGCGCCGGGGCCGAGGCCAGGCGGCGGATGCGTGCGGCCAGGCTGCGCGGCACGAAGGCGTCCTGCACCGAGATCTCACCCGTCGGTGCGGCTTCGCCGCCCTCGGTCGCGGCGTCGCGCAGTTCGGCGGCGGTGCCGACCGCTCCCAGGAACTGCTCGGCCCAGCGCGCCACGTCGTAGTGGGTGATGACACTGCGCAGCGCGCGCATACGGCGCTCCTGCTCGGCCGCGGGCATGTGCACCGCGCGCAGGATCGTCGATTTGAGACCCTCGATGTCGTGCGGGTTGACGAGGAGCGCGTCGCGCAGCTCGTCGGCCGCGCCGGCGAACTCGCTCAGCACGAGCACACCCCGCTCGTCGGAGCGCACCGCGATGTACTCCTTCGCGACCAGGTTCATGCCGTCGCGCAGCGGAGTCACGAGCAGCACGTCGGCCGCGAGGTAGAGGGCCGCCATCTCCTCACGCCCGTAACCCTGGTGCAGGTAGACGACGGGGGTCGCACCGATCGCGCCGTAGGAGCCGTTGATGCGCCCCACGGTCACCTCGACGTCGTCGCGCAGCTGCTGGTAGGCGCCGACCCGCTCCCGGCTCGGACTGGCGACCTGCACGAGCACGGCGTCGCGGGCCGAGACGTCGCCGTCGGCGAGCATCTCCTCGAACGCCTTGAGGCGGTGCCTGATGCCCTTCGTGTAGTCGAGCCGGTCGACGCCGAGCATCACGGTCTCCGGATCGCCGAGCTCGTCGCGGATCTCGCGCGCCCGCTGTCGCACGCGGGGCAGCCTGCCGAGCTCCTCGAAGGCCGCCGCGTCGATCGAGATGGGGAACTCCTGCGCGAGCACCTGCCGCCCGTCGGCCGCCCTGAGCGCATTGCCGAGGGCGGGGGCGCCGAGGTACCGCTCTGCGGCCATCCGGAAGTTCACCGCGTCCTGCACCCGCTGGAAGCCCACGACATCGGCGCCGAGCATGCCGCGCACGATCGGCTTGCGCCACGGCAGCTGGGCGAAGAGGCTGCCGGGCGGGAACGGGATGTGCAGGAAGAACGCGATCGTCAGGTCGGGGCGCATCTCGCGGATCATCTCGGGCACGAGCTGCAGCTGGTAGTCGTGCACCCAGACGATCGCCCCCTCGCCCGCGCTCTCGGCGACGCGTTCGGCGAAGCGCCGGTTGACCGCGCGGTAGGTCTCCCACCACTCGCGGTGGTACTCGGGCTGCGCGATGACGTCGTGATAGAGGGGCCACAGGGTGCCGTTCGAGAACCCCTCGTAGTATTCCTCGATCTCATCCGCGCTGAGGGTGACCGGTGCGAGCTGCATGCTCTCGAGCGAGAACGGCTCGATCTCGGCGTCGGCGATGCCTGCCCAGCCGACCCAGAGGCAGCCGAGCTCCTTCACGATGGGTTCCACAGCGGTGACGAGCCCGCCTGGCGAGGTGCGCCACGAGACGCTGCCGTCGGGCGCGGTGACCCGATCGACCGGCAGCCGGTTCGAGACCATGACGAGTTCCCGCCGCCCCAGAACATCGCTGAGTGTTCGGTTCCGTGATTCCATACCGCTCCGCTCCCCCAGGTTCTTCTCCTGCCAGGCTAGCGCGCCGGCTCGGGAGCGGGCGAGGGGTCGCGATGGCTGGTGCCGAACTGCTAAAGCGAGGGATCAGCCGCCGAGCGGGCGCCGGCGAGTCGAAACCGAGGGCCCGCCCCGATATCTCAGCCGCCGAGCGGGCGCAGCTCCAGTTCGTCGGCCGAGCGCACGCCCGCGCGCACGTTCGCGAAGCTCGCGAAGCCGTCGGACTCGATGCGCGAGAGCAGCGCCTTCATGTTCTTCTGCCGCTTCTCGAGGCGCACGCGGTGGCCGCGCTCGACGAGCGCGCGCTTGAGCGCGAGCAGGTCTGCGAGCTCGACATCGGCGTCGTGGACGAGCGCGACCGATTCGGGACCCGTCGACTCGGGCAGCGAGATCAGGTCGACGATGCGCTCGAAGCCGATCGAGAAGCCGACCGCCGGGACCTCCTGACCGAGGAAGCGTCCGACCATGCCGTCGTAGCGCCCGCCGCCGCCGACCGAACTGCCCGACCCGGGGTGCGCCACCTCGAAGATGGTGCCCGTGTAGTAGCCCATGCCGCGCACGAGCGTCGGATCGAAGCGCACCTCGACGCCCGCGGGCAGCGCGCCGTCGAGCGCGTCGCCGAGCGCCGAGAGGTTCGCGACGCCCTCCTCTGCGGCTCCTGCGGGGAGCACGGCCGTGATCGCGTCGCGTGTGAGGGCGATACCGTCGCCCGCGACGGCGGGCTCGACGGCCGCGAGCACCTCTCCGATGCGCGCGGCTCCTGCGTCGTCGATGCCGCGCAGCTCCTCCACGACCCCGGCCGCACCGATCTTGTCGAGCTTGTCGATCGTGATGAGGGCGCGGTCGTGCGTCTCGGGCGGGAAGCCGCAGTGCGCGAGCAGCCCGAAGAGGATGCGCCGATCGTTGACGCGGATCACGCAGCCCTCGAGGCCCAGTGCCGCGAGCGCTTGGGCGCTCGCCGTGACGAGCTCGACCTCGGCGAGCAGCCCCGCCTCGCCGATGATGTCGATGTCGGCCTGCACGAACTGCCGGTAGCGCCCCTTCTGCGGACGCTCGGCGCGCCACACCGGCCCGATCTGGATCGAGCGGAAGACGGGCGGCAGCTCGGCGCGGTTGCTCGCGTAGAAGCGGGTGAGCGGCACCGTGAGATCGAAGCGCAGGCCGAGATCGGCGAGACGCTCGGCGTCGCCCGCCTCGTTCGCAGCGGCGAGCTGCTCGGGCCGGATCCCTCGCTTCAGGATCGAGAAGCTCAGCTTCTCGTTGTCGCCGCCGAGGCCGGCGTGGAGACGCGCGTAGTCCTCGACCACGGGCGTCTCGATCTCGTCGAAGCCGTGGGCCCGGTAGACGCTTCTGATCACGCCGAGCGCGTGCTCGCGGCGCGCCTTGTCTGCGGGGAGGAAGTCGCGCATGCCGCGCGGCGGATTCACGGGGTTGGCCATGGTCATCCATTCTTCCACGCCCGGCGCTCCCCCACTCGCGCTCCGGGTGTCGATTCGGCGAGGGATCGCGGCCGCGGGCGCTGGACCCGCATCACCGACGCCTCCCTGCTCGAGGGGCACGCCCGGTGACCAGGAGAACTTGCACTGCCTAAGCAGCACAAGTTGTGCTAGCTTTGCAGCACAATAGCTTCGGGTCCACCCGCGGGCCGGGAGCGTCACTCTCCGGAAGGGATCGACATGGAAATCCCCACCTGGCTGTTCGCGGCCCTCCGCACCCTCAATGACCTGCTGCCGCCCGTCGAGATCGCCATCACCCTCGGCGTCGTCTTCTTCGGGCTCTCCCGGATCCGCCGCGGACGCATCGTCTCGCTGCCGGCGAGCGGACGGCGCTCGCGAGAGCTCACGGGGATCGGGATCGGGGGCTCGCTGACCGTGCTGGTGGTCGCGACCGCGACGAGCTGGATCGCGACGCTCGATCCGACCCAGCAGATGTGGCTCGGCTGGTGGCTGCGCCCGCTGCCGCTGCTCGCCGCGGCCGGCGTCATCGCGGTCTCCTGGTTCGCGCTGCGCCGCGAACCGCTGCCCGCCCCGGGTGAGCGGGCGATCTCCCCACGCAGAAGGTGGTGGGCGTTCGCGCCGCTGCCGGCCCTGTGGCTCACCACCGCTGCCGCCGGCATGCTGCTGTTCGTGTCGGTCTGGCACTCGATGATGGGCGTCTCGGCACCCGCAGGCGCAAACCGCTACGGCATCGGCCCGGTCATCGACCCCGGCGCAGCAGGCTTACCCGTCTACATGCCTGCACCCGACGACAACGGCTACATCTGGGGAGCTGGTTGGCCCAATCACCTCGCCACCGTGCTGGTGATGCTCGTCGCAGCGACCGCGCTCGTGCTCGTGCTGAGCAGCGACGCGAACCGGCCGGTATTCGCCCGCTCCACCGCCCCGGGAGT
The DNA here is from genome assembly GCF_017565705.1 of Leucobacter ruminantium. Classification (GTDB taxonomy): domain Bacteria; phylum Actinomycetota; class Actinomycetes; order Actinomycetales; family Microbacteriaceae; genus Leucobacter; species Leucobacter ruminantium. The sequence continues at coordinate 132,593 of NZ_JAGDYL010000007.1, read as the reverse complement.
GCGCGAGGAACGCTCAATCACCGCACGCCTGCTGGTCTGCATCGCGCTCGGCGGGGTGCTGCTGACGCTCGGGGCGGCACTGGCCCACATCGGCTTCGTCGGAGAGATGATCGTGGGCATTCACAACGAGGGTGAGGAGCAGGAGGCCGTCGCCCGCTTCTACGTCGGCACCGGCTACAGCGACTTCGCTCCGCTCATGCACAAGGGCGGCTACCTCGTGCAGGGCATCGGTGCGGCGCTGCTGCTGCGGCTCGCGGTGGATACCTGGCGAGCGCGGGAGGCCCGGAACCGCGATCGGGCGAGGGATCCCGAGGAGCCCGCACCGGGCGACGCCGCCGGGAGCGCCGAGCCAGGGAACGCCGCCGCGGGGAGCGTGCCGTCCGGAAGCACTCCCGTCGGCAGCGGCACCGACAGCGATACCGTCAGCGGCAACGGCGTCGCCTCAGAGACCGTACGATGACTCCCGTGCATCCCGAAGCCCCGGCCCCCCGAACGGCCGACGATATCGCCGAGCTCTTCCGGGGCGCGATCCACTCGGGCCAGCTCGGCGACGGCGAGCGCCTGCCCACCGTGCGCCAGACCGCGCGCGATTTCGGCGTCGCCCAGGCGACGGCGGCGAAGGCCTACCGCGCACTCGAGCAGGAGGGGCTCGTCGTCACACGCACCGCGGCAGGCACCCGTGTGGCGCCCGGCGCCTCGCGCGCGTCCGGCCCCGTGGTCGAGCACGCCCGAGCCCTGGCCGCCGCCGCTCAGCAGACGGGCATGGGGTTCGACGACGCGGCCGCCGTGCTGCGCGCGGTGTGGGCGTCGCCGCCTCCCGCAGGCTGAGCAATGCGACGCACCGCCTCCGCCACTCGAGCGGGGTGGTGTGAGCAGGCTCCTCGCAGAGCAGGTGGATCCCTCGCCCGTCAGGTCCCGCTCATCGCCCTCGCGGCGAGTCGGTCGACGGCGAGGCGCAGCGCGCGGTCCGGGTCCACTCCCGCCGCATTCGCTCGCAGCACGAGCGCGAGCAGGGCGTCGCCGATGCCGTTCTCCGCCATCTGCTGCTCGTCGGGCCCGATGGCGCCGACGAGCGGGTCGTCGGGATGGCTCTCTCCCGCACCCGGATCGATGAGTCGGGAGCGTTTCAACCGCTCGACGACCTTCGCGGCGCGGGCGAGGGTCGGCATGCCGGCTGGGATCCCTTCGAGCGCGCCCCGCGAGCCGCGCTCCTCGCCCGCGGCGTCCTCCTTGAGGCGCTCCCACTCAGCGTGCAGCTCCTCGACCGTCATGTATCCCCGGTCTCCGAACACGTGCGGGTGCCTGGCCACCAGCTTGTCCGCGAGGGATCCGGCGACGCCGTCCAGGTCGTAGCCCTCGCCGTCGCGCTCGGCGATCGCGGCGTGGAAGAGCACCTGGTAGAGCACGTCGCCGAGTTCGGACCGCAGTTCCTCCGCCGGCAGCCCGCGCTCGACTGCATCGATGAACTCAGCCGTCTCCTCGACGAGGTACGGGGTCAGGGAGGCGTGGGTCTGCGCCTCGTGCCACGCGCAGCCGCCGGGCTCAACCATGCGGCGCACGACCGCGCGCACGCGCTCGAGCGGATCAGCGCTCGCGATCCCTGTCTCATCGGCCGTTTCCACTGCTCGGTGATCCACGTGATCCATGGCCTCCACTCTACGCAGCCAGTCTGCGGGCCTCCGCAGAGCCCGGCGACCGTACCGGTTCTCCCGATCGCCCGCGCACACGCCCATGCGCGGCTCAGGCCGTCAGTCGACGGCGTCTCTGCGGGCGCGGGTCTGCTCGGCGCGAGCCGCGAGCTCGTCGTCGGCCGGGTAGGCGATCTCCTCGAGACTCAGACCGTGCGCGGGCATCACCGTGAAGCGGCTCGTACGCTCGCGGGCATCGCGCAGCGCGGGCAGCTCCGTCTCCGCGAGCCGTCCCGAGCCGACAGCCACGACGGCTCCGACGAGGGCACGCACCATGGAGTGGCAGAAGGCGTCGGCCTCGATGCTCGCGGCGATCGCGCCGTCCTCCGTTTCCCGCCAGTCGAAGCGCAGCAGATCGCGCACGGCGGTCGCTCCCTCCCGAGCTTTGCAGAAGGTGGTGAAGTCCTGCAGACCGAGCAGTTCGTCCGATGCGCGCTGCATCGCCGCGAGATCGAGCCGCCGCGGCACCTCGGCCGTGAAGCGCGCCGTCAGCGGGTCGCGGCGCGATCCCTCGCCGCGCAATCGGTATTCGTATCGGCGGCGCAGCGCCGAGAAGCGGGCGTCGAACTCGGCGGGCACCACGCGCACCGCGTGCACCGCGATGTCGGGAGCCGCCCGCTTCAGCACTCCGTTCAGCCGCCGTGCGCGCAGCAGATCCTCGGCGCCGGGCAGGTCTGCGTCGCGGGCGGGCCCGCGACCGTTCCACTTCGCAAGGCCCTCGGCGCTGACGTCGAGGTGGGCGACCTGACCGCGAGCGTGCACGCCGGCGTCGGTACGTCCGCCGACCGTGAGCCGCACGGCGTCGACCGGCAGGCGCAGCAGCACCGCGATCGCGGCCTCGAGCTCCCCCTGCACCGTGCGCAGCCCCGGCTGCACGGCCCAGCCCGAGAAATCGGTGCCGTCGTAGGCGATGTCGAGACGGAGGCGCGCGGTCGCTGTGGTCATTCCTCGATCCTGCCAGACCGGCCTCCGACCCGCGGACCCCACGGCCGCCGATCCCTCGTCGCTTCTTCCAGCGGGAATGACGGTTTCAGCGAGACCGACTGTTTCAGTGCCCCCGGAAGCGTCGATCTCGCCGAAAACGTCGTATTGGGTGCGCGCAGCGCAGGGAGCCGGTGCTCCCTGCGCTGCGTTCCCGGCACCCCGCAGACGCCCGGAGTTCCTCGCTTAGAATGGGACGATTGCCACCGGGCGACCGACCCGCCCGAGAAAGATGACGATGCCCGCTCCCCTCCCCGCCCAGAATCCGTCAGCCGCGAGGTTCGGCGGGCTCGACGGACTCCGAGCGGTGGCGGTCGCGCTGGTGCTGGTCTACCATCTCTTCCCCGACCTCCTGCCCGGAGGGTTTCTCGGGGTCGACGTGTTCTTCGTCATCAGCGGCTTCCTGATCACCTCGCTGCTGCTGCGGGAACTGGATATGCACGGCAGGATCGACCTCGTCGGATTCTGGCGCAGGCGGGCGCGCAGGCTGCTGCCCGCGCTCGGACTCGCGCTGCTCGTCACGACGTCCCTCGCATGGACGGTGGGGGGCGATCTGCTCGTCGGCATCGGCAGGCAGATCGCGGGCGCGGCGTTCTTCGTCAGCAACTGGGTCTACGTCGCCGCGGGGGCCGACTACTTCACCCGCGACAACCCCGAGCTGTTCCGCAACACCTGGTCGCTCGCCATCGAGGAGCAGTTCTACATCCTCCTCCCGTTGCTCCTGCTGCTGCTCTTCCGGTTGCGCGGCAGGCGGGCGCGCTCCGTGCTGCTCATCGCTCTCGGCACGGCCTCAGCCTGCTGGATGGCGGTCCTGTCGCTGCTCGGGGCCGATCCCACCCGCATCTACTTCGGCTCCGATACGCACACCTTCGGACTGCTGCTCGGAGCGGGTGCCGCCGCACTGCTGCACCGCCCCCCGGAGCCCCCCGTCTCGCCCGACTCCCTCCGCGCATCCGGCTCCGCCGCCGCTGTTCCCGCCGCTCTGCGTCGCAAGACCGGGGTTGCCGCGCAACTCGGGTGGATGGTCGCCGCACTCGCCGGACTGGCCGTGCTCGGCTGGCTCGCAGCGACGCTGCCCGAGGCGAGCCCGATCAGCTTCCACGGCGGCTTCCAGCTCGCCACGCTGGCGTCGCTCGTGGTGGTCTGCGCGATCACCCGCCCGCGCGCGTGGATCGGGCGCGCGCTCGACGTGCAGCCCCTGCGCTGGGTCGGCGAACGCTCCTACGGCATCTACCTCTGGCACTGGCCGCTGCTGATCGTGTTCGCGGCGGCGTTCGGCGAAGGGGTCGAGCCATGGATCGTCGGTCTCGTCACACTCGTCTTGACCATCGTGGTCGCCGCGCTCTCATACCGCTACGTGGAGCGCCCGATCCGCCGCATCGGGCTCGTCAAGTCGTGCAAGCGCGCCTTCTCCATCAGAACGCAGACGCCCCGACACCGTGTCGTCGCGATCTCGCTCGGCCTCGTGATCCTCCTGACGCTGCCCGCCACCGCCTACGCGATCGCCACGGCGCCCAGGCTCAGCTCCGCGGCCGAGGCCATCGCGCGCGGTCAGGCCGCTCTGGACCGTCAGGCCGAGACTGACGAGAACGCAGACGGCTCCGCGACTGACGGCTCGAATGGGGAGGATGCTGCCGCCGGCTCCGCATCGAAGGGCGAGGGATCCACGAAGAGCGAAGGCAAGGGATCCACCGAGGGCGAGGGACCCGCGAAGCCCGCTCCCCCGATCGCGCCCGAGGGCCGCGACATCACCGCCATCGGCGACTCGGTGATGCTCGCGAGCCTGCCCGAGCTCACCGAGACCTTCCCGGGGATCGCGGTCGACGCCGCCGTGTCGCGCGGCTTCGGAGCGGGCGTCGGCATCGCGCAGGGAGCCTCGCAGCAGGGATCACTGCGGCGCGTGGTCGTGGCCGGCCTCGGCACGAACGGCACCGTCCAGCCGGAGGAGCTGGATGCGCTGCACCAGGTAACGGGCGATCGCCCGCTCGTGCTCGTCAACGCCTACGGGGAGCGCGACTGGATTCCCGGCGTCAACCAGCAGCTCGCCGACTACGCCGCGGCCCATCGCGGTGTGGTGGTGGCCGATTGGGCCGGGTCGGTGAACGGTGTGGACGGGGCGCTCGCTGGCGATGGGATCCACCCGAACCCGAGCGGCGGCGAGATTTACGCCGAGGCCGTGCAGCGAGCGCTTGAGGAGCTCCAGACGCCCGATGAGGCGATCGGCTACGGGATCCCTCGCCGCTGAGCGAGCTGGGCCCTCCTCAGATCGAAGGAGCCCGCCGATCGAGCGGATCGAAGCCCCCTGTACGCAGCAGAGCGCCCCGCGATCCGGCAGGGATCGCGGGGCGCTCGTGCGCAGCGGAAGGGCCTTACTCGGCCTTCTCCTCAGCAGCATCCTCGGCGGGAGCCTCGGTCTCGGCAGCCTCCTCGGCGGGGGCCTCCTCGACGACCTCGGCCTCCTCGGCCTTCGGCTCCTCAACCGGAGCCGCAGCCTTCTTGGCCTTGGGCTTCGGGTTGACGGGCTCGAGAACGAGCTCGATCACCGCGAGGGGCGCGTTGTCGCCCTTGCGGAAGCCGGTCTTGATGATGCGGGTGTAGCCGCCCTCACGGTTCTCGACGAGCGGCGCGATCTCGGTGAAGAGCTCGTGCACGACCGACTTGTCGAGGATCTGGCGCATGACACGACGGCGAGCGTGCAGGTCGCCGCGCTTCGCGAAGGTGACGAGGCGCTCGGCCACGGGCTGCAGGCGCTTGGCCTTGGTCTCCGTGGTCTGGATGCGCTTGTGCTCGAAGAGCTGCGCCGCCATCTGGTTCAGCATCAGGCGCTCGTGAGCGGGTCCGCCTCCGAGGCGGGGGCCCTTGTTGGGCTTCGGCATTGTTTACTCCAGTGGATGTGCGATCGGGTCGGGAAGAACCGGATCGTTAGTTGTTGTCGTCTTCGTAGCTGTAGAACTGCGCGCCGTCGAAACCGGGCACGGCGTCCTTCAGCGAGAGGCCCATCTCGGTGAGCTTGTCGCGCACCTCGAAGACGGACTTCTGGCCGAAGTTGCGGATGTTCATGAGCTGCGCCTCGGAGAGCGCGACGAGCTCGCTCACCGTGTTGATGCCCTCGCGCTTCAGGCAGTTGTAGCTGCGCACGGAGAGGTCCAGATCCTCGATCGGGATCGAGAGCTCGCCCTCGGTGGCGGCCTCGACCGGCGCGGGGCCGATCTCGACGCCCTCGGCGGCCGTGTTCAGCTCGCGGGCGAGGCCGAACAGCTCGACGAGGGTCGAGCCGGCCGATGCGATCGCGTCGCGCGGCGTGATGGCGGGCTTGGTCTCGACGTCGACGACGAGGCGGTCGAAGTCGGTGCGCTCCCCGGCACGAGTGGCCTCGACGCGGTAGGTGACCTTGAGCACGGGCGAGTAGATCGAATCGACGGGGATCCGGCCGACCTCGGCGTCCTCGTTGCGGTTCTGCGCAGCCGAGACGTAGCCGCGGCCGCGCTCGATGGTCAGCTCGAGCTCGAACTGGGCCGAGTCGCTGAGCGTCGCGATGACGAGCTCGGGGTTGTGCACCTCGACACCCGCGGGAGCGGAGATGTCTGCCGCGGTGACCTCGCCCTCGCCGGTCTTGCGCAGGTACGCGGTGATCGGCTCGTCATGCTCGCTCGAGACCACGAGGGCCTTGATGTTGAGGATGATCTCGGTGACGTCCTCGGTCACGCCGGGGATCGTGGTGAACTCGTGGGCGACGCCCTCGAAGCGCACGCTGGTGACGGCGGCGCCCGGGATCGAGGAGAGCAGCGTGCGACGCAGCGAGTTGCCGAGCGTGTAGCCGAAGCCGGGCTCGAGGGGCTCGATGGCGAAGCGCGAACGGAACTCGGAGATGGATTCTTCAGTCAGAGTGGGTCGCTGTGCAATGAGCACGGTGTGTGATCCTTTCGCTGGAGTCCGCTATATGACTCATGCGGTATCGGGAATGTGGGATGCGACGGGGCGCTGAGACAGGGATCTGCAGCGCTCCGTCGCACACGAGTGCTCGTTAGACGCGACGACGCTTCGGCGGGCGGCAGCCGTTGTGCGTCTGCGGGGTGACGTCGTTGATCGAGCCGACCTCGAGGCCGGCGGCCTGCAGCGAGCGGATCGCGGTCTCGCGGCCCGAGCCGGGGCCCTTGACGAAGACATCGACCTTCTTCATGCCGTGCTCCTGCGCCTTGCGCGCAGCCGACTCGGCGGCGAGCTGTGCGGCGAACGGGGTCGACTTGCGCGAGCCCTTGAAGCCGACTCCGCCGGACGAGGCCCAGCTGATCACGGCGCCGGTGGTGTCGGTGATCGAAACGATCGTGTTGTTGAACGTCGACTTGATGTGGGCCTGGCCCACAACAACGTTCTTCTTGTCCTTGCGACGCGGCTTACGAGCCGCCGTCTTGGGTGCAGCCATTGGGTGTTCTCCTGAAAAGCTCTGTGTGTTGGGTCAGTGAACCGGCGGTTACTTCTTCTTGCCGGCGACGGTGCGCTTCGGGCCCTTGCGGGTGCGAGCGTTCGTCTTGGTGCGCTGACCGTGCACGGGCAGGCCCTTGCGGTGGCGGAGACCCTGGTAGCTGCCGATCTCGACCTTGCGGCGGATGTCGGCGGCGACCTCGCGGCGGAGATCGCCCTCGACCTTGAAGTTGCCTTCGATGTAGTCGCGGAGCGCGACGAGCTGGTCGTCGGTGAGGTCCTTGACGCGGATGCTGCCGTCGATACCGGTGTCGGCGAGGGTCTTCAGCGCGCTGGTGCGGCCGACGCCGTAGATGTAGGTGAGTGCGATCTCGACGCGCTTATCGCGCGGGATGTCGACTCCTGCGAGACGTGCCATGGTGGCTCTCCTTGCGGATCTGTGGAGGTGTGGTGCGCACCGGGGGTTCGGGCCTCCGACCCGAGGTGTCCACCGGCGTGGGCCGGTTTCTTCGATGCGCTGGAATCAGATGTTGAGTTGTGAGTGTTCTGCTCGAGCAGACCCGTCATCCTGCATGAGCTCGCGAATCGCAGGATCTCGGAGAGATCCCGCGAGCCACTCCTCGCGCAGAATGACGATCCGATTAACCCTGACGCTGCTTGTGGCGCGGGTTGCTCTTGCAGATCACCATGACGCGGCCGTGACGACGGATGACCTTGCAGTGATCGCAGATCGGCTTGACGCTGGGCTTGACCTTCATGATGTTCCTTCGTGGTTCGCTGTCCTCGTACCCGCGGGGTGCCGCGGGCCGTTACTTTCCAGCGGCCTACTTGTAGCGGTAGACGATGCGACCGCGGGTCAGATCGTACGGAGTCAGCTCGACGATCACGCGATCCTCGGGGAGGATCCTGATGTAGTGCTGACGCATCTTGCCCGAGATATGGGCGAGAACCTTGTGGCCGTTGGTCAGCTCGACGCGGAACATCGCGTTCGGCAGAGCCTCGACAACCTGTCCCTCGATCTCGATGACGCCGTCTTTCTTCGCCATAGCCTCACTATCGCTTGCGTAGGTGTACTGGTCTTGCGAATGCCCCGGCCTGATTCTGAGAACACAAAAACAGGCGCAAAGCACCAAAGATCAAGAGTACTCGCTGTTACGCGGTTTGTAAAGGCGAGGGATCCGGCGGGGCCGAGATCGGTTACGGGATCGGAACCGGGGTGATCCCGAACGGCGCGAGGCCCTCCGCCCCGCCATCCTCGGAGGTGAGCACCCAGATGCCGCGCTCGTGCACGGCGACCGTGTGCTCCCACTGCGCGCTCATGGAACCGTCTGCGATGCGCACGGTCCAGTCGTCGTCCTCGACGACGGTGTCGATGCCGCCCGCGGAGACGATCGGCTCGATCGCGACGACGAGTCCGGGCTTCACCTCTGGTCCGCGGCGCGCGACGGGCACGTTGAACACCGGCGGATCCTCGTGCATGCTGCGTCCGATGCCGTGGCCGATGTAGTCCTCCAGCACGCCGAAGTCGCTGTTCGCGCGCACGTACGACGAGACCGCCTCCCCCACCTCGTTCAGGTGAGATGCCTCGGCGAGCCGCGCGATGCCGCGCCACATCGCCTGCTCGGTGACGTCGCTGAGCTTCGAGAGGCGCGCCGTCCGATCGGTATCGGCGTGGTCGGGCAGCACGGCCGTGAAAGCGGTATCGCTGTGCCAGCCGCCGATCACCGCGCCGACGTCGAGCGACACGATGTCTCCCGCGGCGAGCGGGCGCTCGGTCGGGATGGCGTGCACCACATGCTCGTTGACGTTCGCGCAGATCGTGTGGCGGTAGCCCGGTTCCAGCATGAAGTTGGGGGCACCCCCGCGCGACCTGATCGCGTCTTCGGCGATCGCGTCGAGCTCGAGCGTCGTGATCCCGGGCCGCACGGCCGCGCGCATCGCAGCGATCGCGGCCGCGCCGGCCAGGCCGGGCTCGACCATCAGCCGCAGCTGGGCCGGCGACTTGTAGATCGATCGACGCAGGAAGCCTCGACGGGCCACGACCTAGCTCTCCACCGGCGCTGCGAGCTTCGCGTCGAGGCCCGCGGCGATCCGGTCGGCCACCTCGTCGACGGAGCCGAGCCCGTCGACGGTGACGAGGATCCCTCGCTTCGAGAAGAGGTCGATCAGCGGCGCGGTCTGCTCCGCGTACACCTCCTGGCGGTGGCGGATCACGTCCTCGGTGTCATCGGCGCGGCCCTCGATCTCTGCGCGCTTGAGCAGGCGTGCGACCACGGCGTCGACGTCGGCCTCGAGCAGCACGACGGCATCGAGCGACGAGCCGTCGAGCATGCCGTCGAGCGCGTGGACCTGCTCGACGTTGCGCGGGTAGCCGTCGAGCAGGAAGCCGCCCTCGGCGTCTGCCTGGGCGAGCCGATCCTGCACGATCTCGTTCGTCAGCGAGTCGGGAACCAGCTCGCCGCTCTCGATGATCGCCTGCACGCGCTGTCCGAGTTCGGTGCCGCCCTTGATGTTCGCGCGGAAGATGTCGCCGGTGGAGATGGCGGGGACGCCGTAGCGCTCGGCGATCCTGCCGGCCTGCGTGCCCTTGCCGGCCCCGGGCGGGCCGATGATGAGGAGTCGGGTGGTGGTTTCGCTCATTTGAGGAGCCCTTCGTAGTGACGCTGCTGCAGCTGCGCGTCGATCTGCTTGACGGTTTCGAGGCCCACACCGACGATGATGAGGATCGAGGCCCCGCCGAACGGGAAGTTCTGGTTCGCGCCGAAGAAGGACAGCGCGATCAGCGGCAGCAGCGCGATGACGCCGAGGTAGAGCGAACCGGCGCTCGTGATGCGGTTCAGCACGTAGTTCAGGTATTCGGCGGTCGGACGGCCGGCGCGGATGCCGGGCACGAAGCCGCCATAGCGCTTCATGTTGTCGGCGACCTCCTCCGGGTTGAAGGTGATCTGCACGTAGAAGAACGTGAAGCCGATCACGAGGAGGAAGAAGACCAGCATGTAGAGCGGCTGGTCGCCGTAGACGAGGTTGTTCTGCACCCAGACGACCCAGGGCTTCGGGTCCTCGCCGATCTGCGGCTGGTTGAACTGCGCGAGCAGCATCGGCAGGTACAGGATGGCCGAGGCGAAGATCACAGGGATCACGCCCGCCATGTTGACCTTGATGGGGATGTAGGTGCTCGAGCCTCCGTAGGTGCGGCGCCCGACGACGCGCTTCGCGTACTGCACGGGGATGCGGCGCTGCGACTGCTCGACGAAGACGACGGCGGCGACGACCACCAGGCCGACCGCGATGACCAGGAAGAAGACCTCCCAGCCGCGCGACTCCTTGATCACCCACAGGGCGTTCGGGAACTGCGCCGCGATCGAGGTGAAGATCAGCAGCGACATGCCGTTGCCGATGCCGCGCTCGGTGATGAGCTCGCCGAGCCACATGATCAGGCCGGTGCCCGCGGTCATGGTGACGATCATGATGAGGATCGCCCACCACTCCTGCGACACGAGGTTCTGGCAGGCCTGGTTGGAGATGGAGCCGAAGAGCTGGCCCGAGCGCGCGACGGTGATGAGGGTGGTCGACTGCAGCACGGCGAGCGCGATGGTGAGATAGCGCGTGTACTGGGTCAGCTTGGCCTGGCCGGCCTGGCCCTCCTTGTGCAGCGCCTCGAAGTGAGGGATCACGACGCGGAGCAGCTGCACGATGATGGAGGCCGTGATGTACGGCATGATGCCCAGCGCGAAGATGGAGAGCTGCAGAAGCGCTCCGCCGCTGAACATGTTGATCATCTCGTAGAGACCCGAGGTGCCGGCCCGGTTCGCTGCGAGGCAGGCCTGCACATTGTCGAACTGCACGAACGGCGCAGGGATGAACGATCCGAGCCGGAACAGCGACACGATGCCGAGCGTGAAGACGATCTTCCGCCTGAGATCAGGGGTCTTGAAGATCCGTCCGATGGCGCTGAACAAATTCTGCCTCCTGGGAGCGTCGTCTTGGGCCTTCGCCTGACGACGAGAACCAACTACACCAGCCTACACGGACGAAGCTGGCTACGGGTGGACGCGGAGCGTTCACCGCCGCTTCGTCCTCGCGCTACAGCGCGAGTCCAGACCGAGTGCGAATGAAAAAAGCGGGGGTGGACGGGGCGGCATGTGTGCCGGCCCCGTCACTCCCCCGCTGCTCGAGTCATGCTCGAACGTTCGAGTCCTGAAGGACCCTTACTTGACCTCGCCGCCGGCGGCAACGATCTTCTGCTCGGCGGAGCCGGAGACCTTGTCGACCTGGACGGAGAGCTTCACCTGGATGTCGCCGTCGCCCAGCACCTTGACGGGCTGGTTCTTGCGCACGGCGCCCTTCGCCACGAGGTCGGCGACGGTGACGTCGCCGCCCTGCGGGTAGAGCTCGGCGAGCTTCGAGACGTTGACCACCTGGTACTCCGTGCGGAACGGGTTCTTGAACCCGCGCAGCTTCGGGGTGCGCATGTGCAGCGGCATCTGGCCGCCCTCGAAGCCGACCTTGACCTGGTACCGGGCCTTGGTGCCCTTGGTGCCGCGGCCGGCGGTCTTGCCCTTCGAAGCCTCGCCGCGCCCCACGCGGGTCTTGGCCTTCTTCGAGCCGGGCGCGGGACGCAGGTGGTGCGCCTTGAGCACCTGCTCGCGCTCCTCGTTCTTCTCGCTCATGCGTCGATCTCCTCAACCTCTACCAGGTGAGCGACCGCGCGGATGTAGCCGCGGTTGGCCTGCGTGTCCTCGCGAACGACCGACTGGCCGATCTTGCGGAGACCGAGGCTGCGCAGCGTGTCGCGCTGGTTCTGCTTCTCACTGATGACGGACTTCGTCTGCGTAATCTTCAGGCTCTTCGCCATTACGCACCTGCCTTTGCCTTCGCGGCAGCGTCGGCCGCGGCCTTCGCCTCGGCACGCACGATGCGGGCCGGGGCGACGCGGTCGAAGTCGAGACCGCGGCGGGCTGCGACGGAGCGGGGCTCCTCGAGCTGCTGCAGCGCCTCGACGGTCGCGTGCACGATGTTCAGGGTGTTCGACGAGCCGAGCGACTTGCTCAGCACGTCGTGGATGCCGGCGCACTCGAGGACGGCGCGAACCGGACCGCCGGCGATAACGCCGGTACCCGCTGCGGCGGGGCGCAGCAGCACGACGCCGGCTGCGGCCTCGCCCTGGACGGGGTGAGGGATCGTGTTGCCGACGCGGGGCACGCGGAAGAAGTTCTTCTTGGCCTCCTCGACACCCTTGGAGATGGCGAGGGGCACCTCCTTCGCCTTGCCGTAGCCGACACCGACGGTGCCGTTGCCGTCGCCCACCACGACGAGCGCGGTGAAGCTGAAGCGACGGCCGCCCTTGACGACCTTCGAGACGCGGTTGATGGTGACGACGCGCTCCAGGAACTGGCTGTCGTTGCGATCGCGTCCGCCGCGCTCGCCGCGCGTGCCGCGGTCGCGGCTGCCGCGACGCTGCTCACGGGGCTCGCCGCGGTGATCCTGAGCGGGGGCCGAAGCTTCCGCGGCTCCGTTGACCTGGGCCTCTGCGTTCACTTCCTGCTCCTTCGTTTCGTTGCTCACAGGGACAGACCTCCCTCACGAGCGCCGTCGGCGACGGCTGCGACCCGACCGGCGTACTTGCTGCCGCCGCGGTCGAACACGACGGCCTCGACACCGGCGCCCTTCGCGCGCTCGGCGACGAGCTCGCCGACCTTGCGGGCCTTGGCGGTCTTGTCCCCCTCGAAGACGCGGAGATCGGCCTCCATGGTCGACGCCGAGGCCACGGTGTGGCCCTTGGAGTCGTCGATCACCTGGACGAACACGTGACGCGAGGAGCGGGTGACGACGAGACGGGGGCGGGCCTCCGTGCCGACGATCTTCTTGCGCAGGCGGGCGTGGCGGCGCAGACGGGCGGCCGTGCGACCCTTGGCGCGGGAAATAGAAGCGGCCATGGTTACTTACCAGCCTTTCCAGCCTTGCGACGGACGTTCTCGCCCGCGTAGCGGATGCCCTTGCCCTTGTAGGGCTCCGGCTTCTTCAGCTTGCGGATGTTCGCGGCGGTCTCGCCGACCGCCTGCTTCGAGATGCCGCTCACGGTGATCTTGTTGGCGCCCTCGACTCCGAGGGTGATGCCCTCGGGAGCCTCGAAGAGCACCGGGTGCGAGAAGCCGAGGGCGAGCTCGAGGCCCGCGCCCTTCTGCTGCACGCGGTAGCCGGTGCCGACGACTTCGAGCTGCTTGGAGTAGCCCTGGGTCACGCCGATGATGTTGTTGTTGATGAGCGTGCGGGTCAGACCGTGCAGCGCTCGCGAGTTCCGCTCGTCGTCGGGACGGGTGACCAGCACCTGGCCGTCCTCGAGGGCGACGCGGATCGGCTCGGCCACGACGAGCGACAGCTCGCCCTTCGAGCCCTTGACCGTGACCTGCTGGCCATCGATCTTGACGTCAACACCGCCGGGAACGGCGATGGGAAGCTTTCCGATACGTGACATGACGGCTTACCACACGTAGGCCAGCACTTCGCCGCCCACGCCCTTCTGCTCGGCCTCGCGGTCGGTCAGGAGACCGGAGGAGGTGGACAGGATCGCGATGCCGAGGCCGCCGAGCACGCTCGGGATCTCGGTGGAGCGCGCGTACACCCGGAGACCGGGCTTCGAGACGCGCTTCAGGCCCTCGATCGAGGTCTCGCGGTTCGGGCCGTACTTCAGCGACATGGTGAGGGTGGTGCCGACGCGAGCGGGCTCCACCTTCCAGTCGGCGATGTAGCCCTCGCGCTTGAGGATCTCCGCGATCCGCTCCTTCAGCTTCGAGCCGGGGAGCGAAACGTCGTCATGATGTGCGCTGTTGGCGTTGCGCAGCCGGGTCAGCATATCTGCGACCGGATCAGTCATCGTCATGAGTGACTCTTTCTTTACTCGCCTGGTTTCACACACCGTTACACGGGGTGCGACCTGGGTGACACACGGATCGGGTGCCCGGGAAATCCCGGGCACCCGCGCCGTTTGGACTATTCAGTTATTCGGACTTGAACGGGAAGCCGAGCGCCTTGAGCAGCGCACGACCCTCGTCGTCGGTCTTCGCGGTGGTGACGACGGTGATGTCGAAACCACGCACCCGATCAATCTTATCCTGATCGATCTCGTGGAACACACTCTGCTCGGTCAATCCGAAGGTGTAGTTGCCGTTTCCGTCGAACTGCTTGCCCGAGAGACCACGGAAATCGCGGATACGGGGCAGTGCGAGGTTGATCAGGCGATCGAGGAACTCCCAGGCACGATCACCGCGGAGCGTGACATGGGCGCCGATGGCCTGGCCCTCGCGCAGCTTGAACTGCGCGATGGACTTGCGAGCCTTGGTGACCATGGGCTTCTGACCGGTGATCTTGGTGAGGTCGGCGATCGCGCCCTCGATGACCTTGCTGTCGCGAGCCGCCTCGCCGACACCCGTGTTCACGACAACCTTCACGATGCCGGGAACCTGCATGATGTTGGCGTACTCGAACTCCTCGCGCAGCTGCGGCACGATCTCGCCCTGGTACTTCTGCTTCAGACGGGGCTGAATCTTCGTCTCGGTCATCAGAGATCCTTCCCGGACTTCTTGGCGTAGCGCACGCGAACGGTCTTCTTCTTGCCGTCCTTCTCGACCTCTTCGACGCGGAAGCCGACGCGGGTCGGCTTCTTCGTCTCGGGGTCGACGATGGCGACGTTGGAGACGTGGATCGGGGCCTCGACGGTCTCGATCCCGCCCTCGCGGGTGCCACGGGCCGACTGGCCCTCGCGCACGTGCTTCTTGACGTAGTTCACGCCCTCCACGACGACGCGGTCGCTGTCGGTGAGCACCTCGATGACGCGCCCCTGCTTGCCCTTGTAGCCGCCGCGCTCCTGCGACGGGCCCGAGATGACCTCGACGAGGTCACCCTTCTTGATCTTTGCGCCCATAGGACTAGATCACCTCCGGTGCGAGCGAGACGATCTTCATGAACTTCTTATCGCGAAGCTCACGACCGACCGGCCCGAAGATACGGGTGCCGCGGGGCTCCCCATCGGCCTTGAGAATGACGGCGGCGTTCTCGTCGAAGCTGATGTACGAGCCATCGGCACGACGGGTCGACTTGCGCGTCCGGACGACGACGGCCTTGACCACGTCGCCCTTCTTCACGTTGCCGCCGGGGATCGCGTCCTTGACGGTCGCGACGATCGTGTCGCCGAGACCGGCGTAACGACGCTTCGAGCCCCCGAGCACACGAATCGTGAGCAACTCCTTGGCGCCGGTGTTGTCGGCTACCTTGAGTCGGGATTCCTGCTGAATCACTTGTTACTCCTTCACTCAGTAAGCGCGGGGCTTACTTCGCCTTCTCGAGGATCTCGACCAGACGCCAGCGCTTGGTGGCGCTCAGCGGGCGGGTCTCATGGATGAGCACGAGATCGCCGATGCCGGCGGTGTTCTGCTCGTCGTGAGCCTTCACCTTCGACGAGCGGCGCATGACCTTGCCGTAGAGCGGGTGCTTCACGCGATCCTCGACCTCGACGACGATGGTCTTGTCCATCTTGTCGCTGACGACGTAACCGCGGCGGGCCTTGCGATAGCCGCGCTGTTCGTTCTCGATCTCAGCCAAGATCAGGCCTCCTTCGTCTCGGTGCTAGCCGAATCCGCGGCGGCGTCCGCCTGCTCGGTCTTCTTCTTGCTCTTCTTGGCCGGGGCCTCGACGGCGGCGGGCGTGGCCCGGATGCCGAGCTCGCGCTCGCGGAGCACGGTGTAGATGCGAGCGATGTCGCGCTTCACCTGACGTACGCGGCCGTGGCTCTCCAGCTGGCCGGTGGCCGACTGGAAGCGCAGGTTGAAGAGCTCGGCCTTGGCCTTCTTGAGCTCCTCGGCCAGACGCTCGTTCTCGAAGGTATCGAGTTCGGTGATGGCCAGTTCCTTGGTACCGATCGCCATTACGCGTCGCCCTCCTCGCGCTTGATAATGCGGGCCTTGAGCGGCAGCTTGTGGATCGCGCGGGTCATGGCCTCGCGCGCGAGCTGCTCGTCGACACCGGCGACCTCGAAGAGGACGCGGCCCGGCTTGACATTGGCCACCCACCATTCGGGCGAACCCTTACCGGAACCCATGCGGGTCTCAGCCGGCTTCTTGGTGAGCGGACGGTCGGGGTAGATGTTGATCCACACCTTGCCGCCGCGCTTGATGTGACGGGTCATCGCGATACGAGCGGACTCGATCTGACGGTTCGTCACGTAGGCGGGGGTCAGGGCCTGGATACCGAACTCGCCGAAGGCGACCTTGGTGCCGCCCTTGGACTGACCGCTGCGGCCCGGGTGGTGCTGCTTGCGGTACTTGACTCGACGGGGAATCAGCATGGTTACTTCTCCGCTCCTGCTGCAGCGGGTGCAGCCTCGGCCTGCGCGCCACGGGGCGCACGGCGGCGGTCGCCGCGGTCGCGCGACGGCTTCTGGGCCGCCTGCTCGCGAGCGAGTTCCTTGTTGGTCAGGTCGCCCTTGTAGATCCAGACCTTCACGCCGATGCGGCCGAAGGTGGTCTTCGCCTCGTAAAAGCCGTAGTCGATGTTCGCGCGGAGGGTGTGCAGCGGCACGCGTCCCTCGCGGTAGAACTCCGAGCGGCTCATCTCGGCGCCGCCGAGGCGGCCGGAGACCTGGATGCGGACGCCCTTGGCGCCGGCGCGCTGGGCGCCCTGCAGACCCTTGCGCATCGCGCGGCGGAAGGCCACGCGGGCGGCGAGCTGCTCGGCAACGCCCTGAGCGACGAGCTGAGCGTCGGCCTCGGGGTTCTTCACCTCGAGGATGTTCAGCTGGATCTGCTTGCCGGTGAGCTTCTCGAGGTCGGCGCGGATGCGCTCGGCCTCGGCGCCGCGGCGGCCGATGACGATGCCGGGACGCGCCGAGTGGATGTCCACGCGGACGCGGTCGCGGGTGCGCTCGATCTCGACGCGCGAGACGCCGGCGCGATCGAGCTGCGTCGTCAGGTGCTGGCGGATCTTGATGTCCTCGGCCAGGTAGTCGGCGTAGCGCTGACCCTTCTTGGTCGAGTCCGAGAACCAGCGCGACACGTGGTCGGTGGTGACCCCGAGGCGGAAGCCGTAGGGATGAATCTTCTGGCCCATACCGTTAGGCTCCCTTCTTCGCGGCCGCGAGCTCGTCAGCGGTCTGCAGAACGACCGTGATGTGGCTCGTGCGCTTGTTGATGCGGAATGCGCGACCCTGAGCACGGGGGCGGAAACGCTTGAGCGTAGCGCCCTCGTCGACGTAGGCGCGAGCCACGACGAGCTCGTCCTCGTTGAGACGCAGGTTCTCGTTGTCTGCCTTGACTCGCGCGTTGGCGATCGCCGAGGCGACGAGCTTGAACACGGGCTCCGAGGCCGCCTGCGGGGCGAACTTCAGGATGGCGAGCGCCTCCTGAGCGTTCTTGCCGCGGATCAGGTCGATGACGCGACGGGCCTTCTGGGGGGTGATGCGGATATGACGCACGCGTGCGATCGACTCCACCATTTCTCTTCCTCCTTCACGTCACCGCTTAGCGGCGACGGCCCTTCTTGTCGTCCTTCACGTGACCACGGAAGGTGCGGGTGGGCGCGAACTCGCCCAGCTTGTGACCGACCATGGTCTCCGTGACGAACACGGGGATGTGCTTGCGACCGTCGTGCACCGCGATGGTGTGGCCCAGCATCGCCGGGATGATCATCGAGCGGCGCGACCAGGTCTTGATCACGTTCTTGGTGCCGGCTTCGTTCTGGCTAACCACCTTGTTCAGCAGGTGGTTATCGACGAAGGGGCCCTTCTTGAGACTGCGAGGCATCTTCTACTCTCTCCTACCTGCCGATTAACGCTTCTTGCCGGTCGGACGGCGACGCACGATGAGCTTGTCGCTTTCCTTGTTCGGACGGCGCGTGCGGCCTTCCTTCTGACCCCAGGGGCTGACCGGGTGACGACCGCCGGAGGTACGTCCCTCGCCGCCGCCGTGCGGGTGGTCGACCGGGTTCATGACGACGCCGCGGACGGTCGGGCGGACGCCCTTCCAGCGCATGCGGCCGGCCTTGCCCCAGTTGATGTTCGACTGCTCGGCGTTGCCCACCTCGCCGACGGTCGCGCGGCAGCGCGCGTCGACGTTGCGGATCTCGCCCGAGGGCAGGCGCAGCTGGGCGTAGGGGCCGTCCTTCGCCACGAGGCGGACCGAGGAGCCGGCCGAACGGGCCAGCTTCGCGCCGCCGCCCGGCTTGAGCTCGATCGCGTGGATCACCGTACCGGTGGGGATGTTCTTCAGCGGCAGGTTGTTGCCCGGCTTGATGTCGGCCGAGGGACCCGACTCGACGACGTCGCCCTGCTTCAGCTTGTTCGGTGCGATGATGTAGCGCTTCGTGCCGTCCTCGAAGTGCAGCAGCGCGATACGCGCGGTGCGGTTCGGATCGTACTCGATGTGCGCGACCTTGGCGTTCACGCCGTCCTTGTCATTGCGACGGAAGTCGATGACGCGGTACTGACGCTTGTGACCGCCGCCGATGTGGCGGGTGGTGATGCGGCCCTGGTTGTTGCGGCCGCCCGTCTTGGGGAGCGGGCGGAGCAGCGACTTCTCGGGCGTGGAGCGCGTGATCTCGGCGAAATCAGCGACGCTCGAACCGCGACGACCCGGGGTCGTCGGCTTGTACTTGCGAATAGCCATGTTGTATTCCTCTTCGCCCCTTCTACAGCGCAGCCGTGAAGATG
Source organism: Leucobacter ruminantium (assembly GCF_017565705.1). Lineage (GTDB taxonomy): Bacteria > Actinomycetota > Actinomycetes > Actinomycetales > Microbacteriaceae > Leucobacter > Leucobacter ruminantium. The sequence goes on along the minus strand of NZ_JAGDYL010000007.1, from coordinate 113,804 downwards.
TCGATGGAACCCGACTTCAGCGTGACGATGGCGCGCTTGGTGTCCTTGCGCTTGCCCATGCCAAACTTCGTGCGACGGGTCTTGCCCTTGCGGTTCAGCGTGCGGACCTTGCCGACCTTCACGCCGAAGACCTGCTCGATGGCGAGCTTGATCTCGGTCTTGTTCGCGGTCGGCTCCACCTCGAAGGTGTACTGGCCGTTCGCGTCGATGAGACCGTAGCTCTTCTCGGAGACGATGGGGCGGATGATGACGTCGTGTGCGGACTTGTTCAGGCTCACTTCGTTTCCTCCTTGGCGGCACGGCCGGCGACGAAGGCGTCGAAGGCGGCCTTGGTGAAGACGAGATCGTCGCTGACAACCACGTCGTAGGCGTTGAGCTGATCCTGGAACAGCACGTGGACGTGCGACAGGTTGCGAACGCTGAGCGCGGTGAGCTCGTCCTCGCGGTCGACGACCACGAGCACGCGCTTGCCCGGAGCGACCGAGGCGAGGAACTCGCGAGCGGTCTTGGTGCTGGGCTTGTCGGAGATGCCGAAGCCCTCGACGACGTGCAGGCGGTTCGCGCGGGCGCGATCCGAGAGCAGGCCGGTGAGCGCGGCGGCGATCATCTTCTTGGGGGTGCGCTGCGAGTAGTCGCGCGGCACCGGGCCGTGGACCACGCCGCCGCCGCGGTGCTCGGGCGCGCGGACCGAACCCTGACGGGAGCGGCCGGTGCCCTTCTGCTTGAACGGCTTGACGCCCGAACCGGAGACCTCGCCGCGGTTCTTGGTCTTGTGCGTACCCTGACGCGCAGCTGCGAGCTGAGCGGTGACCACCTGGTGGATCAGCGGGACGTTGGTCTCGGCGCCGAAGATGGCCTCGGGAAGGTCGACCGAGCCGGCCTTCTTGCCCTTCGCGTCGAGCACCTCGAGCTTGGTAGCGGTAGCCATGAACTACGCCCCCTTCACTGCGTTGCGAACGAAAACGAGACGACCGCGAGCGCCGGGAACCGCACCCTTGACCAGGATGAGACCCTTCTCGGCGTCGATCGCCTGCACGGTGAGGTTCTGCACGGTGACGCGCTCGCCGCCCATGCGGCCGGCCATCTTCTGGCCCTTGAACACTCGACCGGGAGTGGCGGCGCCGCCGACCGAACCCGGCTTGCGGTGGTTGCGGTGAGCACCGTGCGAAGCGGAAACGCCCTTGAAGTTGTGGCGCTTCATGGTGCCCGCGAAGCCCTTGCCCTTCGAGGTGCCGACGACGTCGATCTTCTGACCGGCTTCGAAGGTGCCGTCGATGGTCAGCTCCTGACCGAGCGAGTACTCGGCCGCGTCGGCCGTGCGCACCTCGGTGAGGTGACGGCGCGGGGTGACCCCGGCCTTCTCGAAGTGACCGGCGGTCGGCTTGTTGACCTTGCGGGGATCGATCTGACCCGCGGCGATCTGCACGGCGCTGTAGCCGTCGACCTCGGGGGTGCGGATCTGGGTGACCACGTTGGGAGCCACCTCGATGACGGTGACGGGAACGACCTTGCCGTTCTCGTCCCAGACCTGAGTCATACCGAGCTTGGTGCCCAGGAGACCCTTGACGTTGCGTGCTGCAGACATGTTCGAATCCCCCCTTAGAGCTTGATCTCGATGTTGACGTCGGCAGGCAGATCGAGTCGCATGAGCGAGTCGACGGCCTTCGGGGTGGGATCGACGATGTCGATCAGGCGCTTGTGCGTGCGCTTCTCGAAGTGCTCGCGGCTGTCCTTGTACTTGTGGGGCGAACGGATCACGGCGATCACGTTCTTCTCCGTGGGGAGCGGCACGGGGCCGATCACGGTCGCACCCGCGCGGGTCACCGTGTCGACGATCTTTCGTGCGGAGTTGTCGATGACCTCGTGGTCATACGACTTCAGTCGGATGCGGATCTTCTGTCCCGCCATGTGACTCTCTACTTTCTACTTGCGTCGTACTGCGGACTCGTGGCCCGCAGCATTGGACGTCTTGCGTATCAGCGCCCGTGGCACTTCGACGCCTGTGCGCGCCTCGTACTGGGTCTCTGTTCACCTGTCAAAACGCCTCTTCCCGAGAAGAGACGACCCGCGCACACGAAAACGGCCCGACTGACGTCTGGCCGTTGTACGGCACGCGGTGCGTTCGCTGCCCGCGGCCTAGCGGGCCCGATCCCTCGATATATGGCGAGGGATCCGACGCCGTTATGCACAGCAGAGCAGTGATCCGCGCCGTAGCCCGGAGTACTGAACTTATCTATTCTCGCACGCCGACAGGTCGCGATGCAACCCGGGCGTGTCGCGCGGCGTTCCTCCGTCACACCCGTCCATGCCGTGCCCGCGCCGAAGCCGCGCGAGCGCCGCCGATTCACAGCGGGGCGATCAAGATCCTTAAAATTCGCTGATATGCTCGTTCCACGACGCAACTCAGCAGAGTAGAGCGAGGCATTGCCGCCGATCAGACGTGGATCTGTCGACATGACCGACGAATCATCAGCGATTGAGGCCGTGTCGCGAGTCGCAGTGTTCTCGCGGAACGCTTTGAGCGTCTACAGTCCAAGCTAGCGCGAGCGAACGCAGGGCATTCAGCCTGCCCCACCGAGCAAAGGAGCTTCCGCATGTCCACCGCAACCACCGTTCCTCAGGAGAACAGCCATCGGAGGGCCCTCAGGGGCGGCTTCGCCGCTCTCGTCGGCACCTCCATCGAGTGGTACGACTTCTACGTCTACGCGACAGCCGCGGCGATCATCTTCCCGCACGTCTTCTTCCCCGAGGCCGAGCCGGCGCTCGCGACGCTCGCCTCCTTCGGCACCTACGCCGTGGCCTTCTTCATGCGCCCGATCGGCGGCATCATCTTCGGTCACATCGGCGACAAGCTCGGCCGCAAGCCTGCGCTCACCATCACGCTGATCCTCATGGGCATCGCCACCACCCTCGTCGGCCTCCTGCCCGGGTACGCCACGATCGGCATCTGGGGTCCGATCCTCCTCATCCTCTGCCGCATGGCGCAGGGACTCGCCGTCGGCGGCGAGTGGGGCGGCGCGAGCCTCATGGCCGTCGAGAGCGCCCCCTCGAAGTGGAAGAGCTTCTACGGCGGCTTCACCCAGGTCGGCAACCCCCTCGGCGCCATGATGGCTACCGGCGCCTTCTGGGCGCTCTCCGCTCTCGGCGAGGACGCCCTGCTGAGCTGGGGATGGCGCGTGCCGTTCCTCTTCAGCATCGTGCTCATCGGCGTCGGTTTCTGGGTGCGGTGGAAGGTGGAGGAGACTCCCGTCTTCGAGGCGAAGGTCGAAGGGCACGAGCAGTCGACGCCGCTCCTGTTCGCCCTCAAGAACAACTGGCTCCCGATCCTGCTCGGTTTCTGCATCATCGCCATGTCCTCCGGCGGCTACGTCATCGCGACCACGTTCGTGCAGAACTACGCCGACACCCCTGAGATCGGCCTCGATCCCTCCATCATCCTCGGCGCGATGACGATCGCGTCCCTCGTCGAGTTCATCGTGACCCTGCCGATCGCCGCCCTCGGCGACAAGATCGGCCCCAAGATGGTCATGTACCTCGGCATCATCCCGTCGTTCATCGTCATCATCCCGCTCGTGCTCTCGATCCAGGCGAAGAACGTCGGCCTCATCTGGCTCTTCGTGATCCTGATCCGCGTCACGCTGAGCGGCGCGTGGGCGCCCCTGTCCACCCTGATGGCGCAGATGTTCCGCCCGCAGTCGCGCTACACCTCGATGTCGCTCTCCTACGGCATCGGCGCAGCGGTGTGGGGCGGCCTCTCCCCCGCGATCGCCTCGACGCTGCTCATCGCGACCGACGGCAACTTCTGGTCGGTCGTCGCCTTCTTCGGCGTGCTGTCGCTCTCCGCCTTCATCGGCGTGTTCTTCGCGCCGCAGCACTCCGACGCGGCCCCGGTGACCGGATCCCTCCAGGCTCGGCTCGACACCACGACGGTCGACACGCAGGACCGCTGAGCCCTTGCACAACCCGGGGAGGCGGCCCCGCGACAGCCGGACCGCCTCCCCTTTCCCACCCGCTCCCACGATCCAGAGGACAGCATGGAAACCCTGACCAAGCGCACCACCGGCTGGGTGGTCGTCGAGACCCTCAACGGCTACGGCATCGACACCGTGTTCGGCATCCCGGGCACGCACAATCTCGAGTTCTACCGCCCGCTGACCGCGCTCGGGATCCGTGCCGTCACGACCCGCCACGAGCAGGGCGCCGGGTACGGAGCCGACGGATGGTCGTTGCAGACCGGCAAGCCCGGCGTGGTCATCACCACGAGCGGGCCCGGCCTGCTGAACGCGCTCTCGGCGGCGGGAACCGCGTACTGCGAGTCACGCCCCATGATCATCCTCTCCCCCGGTCCGGCTCGCGGCGCCGAGTTCGCCGATGTCGGAACGCTGCACGAGACGAAGGACCAGCTCGGCGCCGCCTCGGCGATCGTCGAGTGGGGCCGTCGCGTGCAGTCGGCCGAGGAGGCCGTGGAGGCGGTGCACGATGCGTTCGAGCTCTTCGCGACGACGCGGCCGCGCCCCGTCTACATCGAGGTGCCCCTCGATCTGCTCGAGGAGGAGACCTCCATCGCCGCGGAGTCCCTCGCACCCCGCGAGTTCGCACCCGCGCCCCTGCCGGAGCAGGCCGCACTCGCCGAGGCCGCAGCACTGCTGGCCGCGGCGCATGATCCCGTGATCCTCGCCGGCGGCGGGTCGCGCGGAGCGACCGCCGAACTGCGCGCCCTCGCCGAGCGGCTCGGCGCTCCCGTCGTCACGACGGGCAACGGCAAGGGCGTGCTCGACGAGCACCACCCCCTCGCTCTCGGCGCGAGCCTGCGGCTCGCAGCGGCGCGGGACCGCGCGCGCGACGCCGACGTGCTGCTCGTCGTCGGCTCGAAGCTCGGCGAGGCCGAGCTCTGGGTCGATCGTCTCGACGCGCAGGGCGCGGTGATCCGCATCGACCTGCTCGAGTCCCAGATCCACAAGAACCAGCAGGCGCGGGTCGGCCTGGTGGGCGACGCACGGGCGACGCTGGCGGCTCTGCTCGAGCAGCTCGGCGACGGCACCCCCCTCGACGGAGCCGCGGGGGCCGAGGCGACTCGGCGCGCGGTGCGCGCCGAGTGCGCCGAGCTCTCGGCCTCCAACACAGCGCTCGCCAAGGTCATCGCCGCGGCCCTGCCCGAGAACGCGATCGTGTCGACCGACTCGTCGCAGATCGCCTACTGGGGCCTGCTCAACCTGCTCCGGGTGTCGACGCCCAACTCGACGCCCTACATGACCACCTACGCCACGCTCGGCTACGGCCTGCCCGCCGCGCTCGGCTCCAGGATCGCTTCACCCGAGCGCCCCTCCTTCGTGGTGATCGGCGACGGCGCGCTGATGTTCTCGATGAACGAGTTCATCACCGTCGTCGAGCAGCGCGAGGACGTCACCGTGATCGTGGTCGACAACGGCGGATACGCGGAGATCAAGCAGAACGAGGCCGACGCGGGCATCGCCCCGATCGCCGTCGATCTGGTGCAGCCCGACTGGGCCGCCGTCGCCGACGCGTTCGGCGGCACCGGCCGCAGGGTCGGCGACCCGGACGAGCTGCGGCGCGCCGTGGACGCGGCGGTGCGCGACGGCGGCCTCCAGCTGATCCACATCGATCAGGCGGCATTCGAGCTCGCTGCGGTAAGCGCGGCATGAGCGCCGCAGGCACACGCCCGATCGCCGTCTACACCGACGTCGAGGACACCGATCCCTCCCTCGGCATCCGTCTGCTCGAGGAGAACGGCTTCGAGGTCCGGGTGCTCGGCACCCGCGACCCCGATGAGATCATCGCGGGCGCACGCGACGCCACCGTGCTGCTGCCCGGCTACGCCGCGATCACCCGTGAGATCATCGAGGCGCTGCCGCAGCTGCGGCTCGTCTCGCTCATGTCGATGGGCTTCGACTACGTCGACCTCGAGGCGGCGAGCGAGCGCGGCGTCTGGGTGACGAACGTGCCGGGTGCCGCGACGGAGGAGGTGGCGACGCACGCGCTCGCCATCCTGCTGAGCAGCGTGCGGCAGCTGCCGTTCTACACCGCGTCGGCCAACCCGCGCGACTGGAACGAGCGGGCGGCCGCCCCGCCGCCCCGTCTGAGCGAGACGACGCTCGGCATCATCGGCCTCGGCAAGATCGGCCGCGAGCTCGCACGGCTCGCCGGCCCGCTGTTCGGCACCATCGTGGGCTACGACCCGATGCTCCCGGACACCCCCGAGGTGCGCGCCGAACTCGAGGGTCTCGGCGTCGTGCGCGCCGAGCTCGAGGAGGTGCGGCGCACGGCCGATGTGCTGTCGCTCCATCTGCCGCTCACGCCCGAGACGGAGCGCATGGTCGACGCCGCCTTCCTCGCGGAGATGCCGCGCGGCTCGGTGCTCGTCAACGTCTCGCGCGGCGGGCTCATCGACGACGGCGCTCTCGTCGCCGCGCTCGACGAGGGACGGCTCTCCGGTGCGGCGCTCGACGTGCTCGACCAGGAGCCGCCGGCGGAGGGGCACCCCCTGCTGGGCCGTGACGACATCGTGCTCACCCCGCACATCGCCTACTTCTCCGCACGCACGGAGATCGAGTACGTCAGGATCCAGGCGCAGAACGCCGTGTCGCTGCTCGAGAGCGGGAACCCCGATTCACCCGTGAACCGCCCGCTGTAGGGCGACGACGCTGCGGGCGCGACCTCACTCGACCGAGAGGTCGCGCTCGTAGCGCTCCCGCACGATCCGCGTGTGCAGCCACGTCTCGGAGGAGGCGATGAGCCGCTCCTCGCGCAGCTGCTGCATCAGGGTTCGGAAGGGATCGACCGAGCTGAAGGCGATCGTCGCCTTGAGGTCGAAGCGCCCGGTCGTGCGCGCCAGGAACTCCAGCCCGACGCCCGACTCGCGGATCCGCGACGTCGTCTCCTCGTCGTCCAGCACCTTGATGCCGAAGCCGAGCAGGAGATCCTCGCTCGAGCCGGTGTGCTGATCGATCGCGCCGATCTTCATGACGCCGGAGTCGATGAGCTTCAGCACGCGCAGCCGGCATCCGCTGGGCGACAGCCGCACCCGGTCGGCGAGCTCGCCGAGGGGGATGCGGCCGTCCCGCTGCAGGGCGTCGAGGATCTGCCGGTCGATCCGGTCGAGGGATCGCGCATCGATGCTCGGCGGCTCGCCTCCGAAGAAGCTGTCGAGAATGCTGTCGAAGATGGCCACCTGCACATCGACCACACCCGGGATCGCGCGGATCGCGATCACCTGCGCCCTGAGGGCCGCCGTGTCCTCGAGCCAGGTCTCGGCGGAGATCTGGAACGACCCCGTCGTCTCCGAGATGAAGCACATCGAGTCGAAGCGCAGCAGCTCCCCCACCACGGGCTCGATCGGACCGCTGACCCAGATGGAGAGGTGAGCCGAGACGGGCAGACCGACCGCGTGGGGATGGACACCCGCCACGATGCGCAGCCTGCCGCTCTCGGTGAGCGTGCGAACCCGATCGGCGACCGCTTCGCGGCCGACCCCGAGCTGTGCCGCGATCTTCGTGAAGGCCATCCGGCCGTCGTGCCGGAGGAGCGCTACGATGCGCTCGGTCAGATCGTCCATGCGGGCTTCGCCTTCTCAGCCGCCGTCAGGAGGCCCGGGTCGGCAGCAGGCGCGGGAGGGCGAGGTAGAACGCGAGCACCGCGAGCCCGCCCACGAGCAGTGCGAGCGTCCCGAAGAGGCCCGTGAACATCGAGACGAGGCCGAGGATCGAGGTCAGCAGCGTGCACCCGGCCGCCATCGCGGACGCCTGCACGTGACTGTATCCGAGCTGCTGGATGCGCTGGTACGTGTGCTCCTTGTGCGGCTCGTCCCAGCGCTTGCCGGCCCGCACGCGCTTGACCAGCGTCACCCCGACGTCGCCGAAGTAGATCACCATCGGTCCGATGGTCGCGAGGAACGGGACCCCGGATACGAGCGCGGCGAAGCTCGTCACCGCGACCGCACCGCCGAGCAGGTAGCTGCCGACATCGCCGAGGAAGGCTCCGGGTCTCGTGAGGTTCCACGGCAGAAAGCCCAGGAAGCCCGCTGCGAGCACCAGCCCGGCGACGAGCAGCCAGCCCTGGCCGCTCAGGAGCCCCGCCGCCGCGAAGGCCAGGCCCGCGATCGAGCCGTGCAAGCCGCTGATGCCGTTCAGCCCGTCCATGAAGTTGGCGACGTTGATGTAGCTCGAGATGAACAGGATCGCGTAGACGACGAGCAGCACGAGCGCCCACACCGGCATGCCGGCGAGCGGCCACCCCGCCACCCACTGCACCAGCACCGGCGCCGTGTAGCCGGCGATGTCGCCGTAGAGCGCGCTCTGGAACAGCAGGGAGACCGAGACGCCGCACGCGATGATCAGCAGGCACAGGCTCCGCACCGCGACGCTCAGCCCCCGCAGGTCCTCGGCGAGGCCGAGGAGCCCCGCCGCCGCCGAGCCGAGCACCACTATGAGCAGCGTCGTCTCGATGTACCCGTAGCCGGGGCTCAACCTGACGAGAGCCACGGCGGTCGCTCCCCCGACGAGCATCGCGATGAGCACGGCGAGACCGAGGCCGCGCAGCACGGGGCGCTCGTGCGAGGAGCGCTCGTTCGGCACATCCATGATCCCGAGCCTCATCAGCAGAGGCTTGACCGCGAACGGCAGCACCAGGCTCAGGATCAGCGTGAGCCCGCCGATGGCCAGGGCCGCTCCGACGCCGGTCATTCGACGCGCTCCTCGGCGGCTTCGGTGAGGTCGAGCCGCTCGACCCAGCCCTGGTGGTCGAGCACCTCGGGCGAGATCGTGTCCACGTGGGCGTGCGAGATCTTGGGGTGGAACGGGCGCTCGTCGCCCTCTCCCTCGCCCGTGAGCTCTTCGTGCAGCTTCTCGCCGTGACGCAGCCCGGTGAACACGATGTCGATGTCCTTCCCCGACTGCGCGATCATGCGCTTCGCGACATCGAGGATGCTGACGGGATCGCCCATGTCGAGGATCAGCACCTCTCCCGGGCGACCGATGCCTCCGGCCTGGATGACGAGCTGCGAGGCCTCGGGGATGGTCATGAAGAACCGCGTCACCTCGGGGTGGGTCACGGTCAGCGGGCCGCCGGCGTCGATGAGCTTGCGGAAGGTGGGCAGCATCGAGCCCCGACTGCCGATCACGTTGCCGAAGCGGACCGAGAGATAGCGCCGACCCGTCTGCTCGGCCATCCAGGCGGTGAGCTTCTCGGCCACGCGCTTCGAGTGCCCGAGCACGCTCGTGGGGTTCGCAGCCTTGTCGGTCGAGATGTTCACGAAGGCGCTGACGTCGACCGAGCGCGCCGCGCGCAGCACGTTGAGGGTACCGATGACGTTGGTCTTCCACGCCTCGTCCGGGTACTGCTCGAGCATCGGGAGGTGCTTGAGCGCCGCGGCGTGGAAGACGACCTCGGGCCGTCGCTCGGCGAAGATGCGCAGCAACGTCGCCTCATCGCGGATGTCGGCGAGCACGACGTCGTTGGTGTCGAGCAGGCCGTGCCCGCTGATGGAGAGCTGCGTCTCCTGGAGCGCCGTCTCGTCGCGGTCGAGCATGATGAGGTCGCGCGGGGCGAAACGCGCGAGCTGACGGCACAGCTCGGATCCGATCGAACCGCCGGCGCCGGTCACGAGTACCCGCCTGTCCTGCAGGTAGTCGGCGATCGACTCGGTGTCGAGCCGCACGGGGTGCCGGCCGATGAGGTCTTCGATCGAGAGCTCGCGCACGTCGGAGATGGCCGAGGAATTGGTCAGGATCTGTTCGAGCGGAGGCAGCACCATGGCGGTCATGCCCGCCCGGTCGACGGCTTCATCGACCCTGCGCATGAGCCCCGTATCGGCGTCGCCGATGCAGACGATCAACTGCGTCGCCCCCGTCGCGGCTGCGACGCGCTCCAGATCCTGGAGGCCGCCGAGCACGTGCACGCCGCGCACCACCTGATTGCGCTTGCTCGGGTCGTCGTCGATGAACCCGACGGGCAGTGCGAAGCCCTGGGCGTCGGTCAGCAGACGCTTCACCGTCTGTACCCCGAGGTAGCCCGCGCCGTAGAGCAGCGTGCGCTCGGCCGAGGCGCCAGGCATGAGCCGCCGTTCGATGTCGAGCCGCAGCACGTATCTGAGAACCCCCATCACGCTGAAGGCGATGGGTGCCGCGATGATCATCGTGCTGCGAGGGATCCCGTGGCCGTAGGCCACGATGTAGGCGAACACCCACATCACGACGGCGACGCAGCTCACGTCGATGGCGAGGGCCCGCACCTCGTCGAAGCTGCCCGTGGCGTAGCGGTTGCGATAGAGCCAGAGCAGCCATCCGGCGACGAGCTGCACCAGCACCGTGACGAGGATCAGGATGAGCGTCCACCTCGGATGGATCCTCGCGAGGTTGAAGTCGAAGCGCAGCACCAGAGCGGCCAGGATGCCCACCGTCCAGGCGAGCGCGTCGCCGAGGTAGAGCATGCCGTACTGCTTCAGGAAATGAGCGAAGCGCTGCCCGATCGATTGCGACACTCGCCCTCCATTCGTTCTCGGGCCGCGGTCGGCGAACCCGTACCCATCGAGGATACCGCCCGCCGCCCGATCCCTCGCCGAGCGACGGGGTGAGCCGCGGATCCCCGCAGACGCGAAGAACCCCCGGGGCGGGTGCCCCGGGGGTTCTTCAGCTCGCAGGCGAGACTTAGGCGATGACCTTGGTCACCGTGCCGGCGCCGACGGTGCGGCCGCCCTCACGGATCGCGAAGCCGAGGCCCTCCTCCATGGCGATGGGCTGGATCAGCTCAACGGTCATGTCGGTGGTGTCGCCGGGCATAACCATCGGCTTGTCCTCGGGCAGGGTGATGACGCCGGTCACGTCAGTCGTACGGAAGTAGAACTGCGGACGGTAGTTCGTCTCGAACGGGTTGTGGCGACCGCCCTCGTCCTTCTTGAGGATGTAGGCGGTGCCCTCGAACTTGGTGTGCGGGGTGATCGAACCCGGGGCGACCACGACCTGGCCGCGCTCCACGTCCTCGCGCTTGGTGCCGCGGAGGAGGAGGCCGCAGTTCTCGCCGGCCCACGCCTCGTCGAGCTGCTTGTGGAACATCTCGATGCCGGTGACGGTGGTCTTCTGCGTCGGACGCAGGCCCACGATCTCGACCTCGGAGTTGATCTTCAGCGTGCCGCGCTCGGCGCGGCCGGTGACGACGGTGCCACGACCGGTGATCGTGAAGACGTCCTCGACGGGCATGAGGAACGGCTTGTCCTTGTCACGCACGGGGTCGGGGATGTTCTCGTCGACGGCCTCCATGAGCTCGAGGATGGAGTTGACCCACTTCTCGTTGCCCTGCAGCGCCTCGTAGCCCGACACGCGGACCACGGGGACGTCGTCGCCCGGGTAGCCCTGCTTGGAGAGCTCCTCGCGGACCTCCATCTCGACGAGCTCGAGGATCTCCTCGTCGTCGACCATGTCGCTCTTGTTGAGGGCGACGAGCAGGTAGGGAACGCCGACCTGCTTGGCGAGCAGGATGTGCTCCTTGGTCTGGGCCATCATGCCGTCGGTCGCCGCGACCACGAGGATCGCGCCGTCCATCTGAGCGGCACCGGTGATCATGTTCTTGATGTAATCGGCGTGACCCGGGGCATCGACGTGCGCGTAGTGGCGCTTCTCGGTCTCGTACTCGACGTGCGAGATGTTGATGGTGATGCCGCGCTGGCGCTCCTCGGGAGCCGAGTCGATCGTGTCGAAGTCGCGCTTGACGTTGACGTCAGACGGGAACTTGTCGGCGAGCGTCTTCGAGATCGCCGCGGTAAGGGTGGTCTTACCGTGGTCGACGTGACCGATCGTTCCGATGTTTACGTGCGGCTTGGTCCGCTCGAACTTGGCCTTCGCCACTATGGTCCTCCTCAGGACGTCGTTGCACCCGCTCCCCTCCGACGGTTTCGAAGGGGCACGAGCACGGGGGTACTGAACAATGTTACAAGCTCCGGCCTGCGATCGCGACCTGAGCGGGTTTTGGGCGCCGCGCTCTCATCGGAGCGCGGCGCCGGTCATCGGGCTCGTCGAGACGTCGGGATCCCTCCCTCGATCTCGACGGGCCCGATCATCGGAGCGGTGTTACTCGCCCTTGGCCTTCTGAACGATCTCATCGGCCACGGCCTTCGGCACCTCTGCGTAGGAGTCGAAGGTCATCGAGAACACGGCGCGGCCGCTGGTCTTCGACCGCAGGTCGCCGATGTACCCGAACATCTCGGAGAGCGGAACCAGGGCGCGAACGACCTTGACGCCGCTCGCATCCTCCATCGCCTGGATCTGACCGCGACGGGAGTTCAGGTCGCCGATGACGTCGCCCATGTACTCCTCGGGGGTGCGGACCTCGACGGCCATCATCGGCTCGAGCAGCACGGGCTGAGCCATGCGCGCGGCCTCCTTGAAGGCCATCGAACCGGCGATCTTGAACGCCATCTCCGACGAGTCGACGTCGTGGTACTGGCCGTCGAGCAGGGTCGCCTTGACGTTGACCACGGGGAAGCCGGCGAGAATGCCGTACTGCATCGCGTCCTGGATGCCGGCGTCGACCGAGGGGATGTACTCGCGCGGCACGCGGCCGCCCGTGACCTTGTCCTCGAACTCGTAGATCTTGTCGCTGCCCTCTTCGGTGTCGAGGGGAGCCAGCGCGATCTGCACCTTCGCGAACTGACCGGAGCCACCGGTCTGCTTCTTGTGGGTGTAGTCGTACTTCTCGACCGGACGGCGGATCGTCTCGCGGTAAGCCACCTGGGGCTTGCCCACGTTGGCCTCGACCTTGAACTCGCGCTTCATGCGGTCGACGAGGATGTCGAGGTGCAGCTCGCCCATACCGGCGATGACGGTCTGGCCGGTCTCGGCGTTCAGGCTCACGCGGAAGGTGGGATCCTCCTCGGCGAGCTTCTGGATCGCGGTCGACAGCTTCTCCTGGTCGCCCTTGGTCTTCGGCTCGATGGCCACCTCGATCACGGGCTCGGGGAAGGTCATCGACTCGAGCACGACCTGGTTGTTCGGATCGCAGAGGGTGTCACCGGTGGTGGTGTCCTTGAGTCCGATCACCGCGTAGATGTTGCCGGCGGTCAGGTTCTCGACCGGCATCTCCTTGTTGGCGTGCATCTGGAAGATCTTGCCGATGCGCTCCTTCTTGCCCTTGGTCGAGTTGATGACCTGGGCGCCCGAGTCGAGCTGACCCGAGTAGACGCGCACGTAGGTGAGGCGACCGAAGAACGGGTGCACCGCCACCTTGAACGCGAGCGCCGAGAAGGGCTCGTCGGCCGAGGGCTTGCGCTCGATGACGATCGACTCGTCGCGCGGGTCGTGCGCCTCGATCGATCCGATGTCGAGCGGGTTCGGCAGGAAGTCGACGACCGCGTCGAGCATCGGCTGGATGCCGCGGTTCTTGAACGCCGAGCCGCAGTACACGGGGTAGATCTCGTTGTTCACGACGAGCTTGCGGATGCCGGCCTTGAGCTCGTCGATCGACAGCTCCTCGCCGCCGAAGAACTTCTCCAGCAGCGCGTCGTCGGTCTCGGCGACGGTCTCGACGAGCTGCGCGCGGTACTCCTCGGCCTTGGCCTGAAGGTCGGCGGGGATCTCCTGCGTCTCGTAGTTCGCGCCGAGGGTCACATCGCCCTTGGCGTCGCCCTCCCAGACGAACGCCTTCATCGAGAGCAGATCGACGACGCCGATGAAGTCGCTCTCCGAACCGATCGGGAGCTGCATCACGAGCGGCTTGGCGCCGAGGCGGTTGATGATGGTGTCGACCGTGAAGTAGAAGTCGGCGCCCATCTTGTCCATCTTGTTGACGAAGCAGATGCGCGGCACGCCGTACTTGTCGGCCTGGCGCCACACGGTCTCGGACTGGGGCTCGACGCCCTCCTTGCCGTCGAACACGGCGACGGCGCCGTCGAGCACGCGGAGCGAACGCTCCACCTCGACGGTGAAGTCGACGTGACCCGGCGTGTCGATGATGTTGATCTGGTTCTTGTTCCAGAAGCAGGTCACGGCGGCAGACGTGATCGTGATGCCGCGCTCCTTCTCCTGCTCCATCCAGTCGGTGGTCGAAGCGCCGTCGTGGGTCTCGCCCAGCTTGTGGTTGACACCCGTGTAGAACAGGATGCGCTCGGTCGTGGTGGTCTTGCCGGCATCGATGTGCGCCATGATGCCGATGTTGCGGACCTTGCTCAGGTCGGTGAGCACGTCTTGTGCCACAGGGGTCTCCTCCGGGGTGGGGATGAAAGTGTGTGTGGGATCGGGTGCGCCCGATCGTTCATCGAGCCTGCCGCCGGTCGAGCCTGTCGAGACCGGGGCTATCGCCTCGCATCTCGACGGGCTCGATGATCGGCGGCAAGCTCGATGCGCGGATGACTACCAGCGGTAGTGAGCGAACGCGCGGTTCGACTCGGCCATCTTGTGAGTGTCCTCACGGCGCTTCACAGCGGCGCCGAGGCCGTTGGACGCGTCGAGGATCTCGTTGGTGAGACGCTCGGTCATCGTGTTCTCGCGACGGGCCTTCGCGTAGCTGGTCAGCCAGCGCAGCGCGAGCGTGTTCGCGCGGTGCGGCTTCACCTCGACGGGCACCTGGTAAGTGCTGCCGCCGACGCGACGCGAACGGACCTCGAGGGTGGGGCGCACGTTGTCGAGCGCCTTCTTGAGGACCGTCACGGCATCCTGGCCGGACTTCTCGGCGACGGTCTCGAGGGCACCGTAGACGATGCGCTCGGCGAGACCCTTCTTGCCGTCGAGCAGGATCTTGTTGACGAGCTGGCTGACGACGGGCGAACCGTAGACCGGATCGGCGACGACGGGGCGCTTGGGAGCGGGACCTTTACGGGGCATTACTTCACCTTCTTCGCGCCGTAGCGGCTGCGGGCCTGCTGACGATCCTTGACCGCCTGCGTGTCGAGCGCGCCGCGCACGATCTTGTAGCGGACACCGGGCAGATCCTTCACACGACCGCCGCGCACGAGCACCATCGAGTGCTCCTGCAGGTTGTGGCCCTCACCGGGGATGTAGGCCGTGACCTCGGTACCGTTCGAGAGCTTCACACGTGCGACCTTGCGCATCGCCGAGTTCGGCTTCTTCGGGGTGGTGGTGTACACACGGGTGCACACGCCGCGCTGCTGGGGGTTCGCCTTCAGGGCGGGAGCCTTGGTCTTGGAGACCTTCGGCGTCCGGCCCTTGCGAACCAGCTGCTGAATAGTAGGCACTGATTCTCCTAGTTGTTCCTGCACGGTGACAGGAATGCTTCGATGGGCAAGCATGTACGACCGCTTGCGCGGGCGCTGAGCTGCTGCGCCCTCCGCCTGGACGGCCGAGGGAGCCGAGTGCAGCTATGCCGTGGGGGTGTCAGCTCGGTGAGCGAGGGACCCTGATGCGCACCCCCGCCTCGAACCGTGCGGGCACGGTTCAATGCAGTGGAGCACACCGAGAAACTACACTACGCGCTGGCGCGGTGTTCTGCAAGGGATGGGGATCCCTCGCCACCGTCGGATCAGCCGCCCGCGAGGAGGAAGGCGCGCAGCGCGGCCACGACGACATCGGGCGCCTCGGCGTGCACCCAGTGGCCCGCGCCGCGGACGGTCGTCCGCCTCGTGCGCGGGAAGAGCCGCCGCATGGCCGATTCGTCGGCGTCCGTGACGTAGTCCGATCGCTCGCCGTCGATCCACAGCACGGGTCCGGGGAAGGTGCGATCCCCCTGATCGGGGAAATCCATGATCGTGTCGAGCTCGGAGCGGAGCAGGCCCAGGTTCGGCTCCCAGCGGAAGCCGTCGCCCTCGCGCTTGAGGTTCTGCAGCAGGAATCCTCGCACCGTGCCGTTCGGGATCGGGCCGCGCAGCGCCTCGGCGGCGTCGGTGCGCTTCTCGAGGGATCCGAGGTCGAGCGCCGCGAGCGCTCCCAGCAGATGCCGGAAGTCGGTCCCCGAGGAGGTGCGCGCGACCGGAGCGATGTCGACGACCACCAGGCGGCGCACGAGGTCGGGGTGCCGCAGCGCCAGGATCATCGCGACCTTGCCGCCCATGGAGTGCCCGACCACGTCGACCGGCCCCTCCGCGGCGAAGCCCGCGCGGAGGTGGGCGGCGACGAGATCGGCCATCTCCGCGTAGTCGAAGCTCTCGGTCCATCCCGACTGCCCGTGATTCGGGAGGTCGACGAGCAGGCTCTGCAGCTCGGGCCGCAGCCCGGATGCGATCGTCGTGAAGTTCTTGCCCCGGCCGAAGAGGCCGTGCAGGAACACGACGCGGTGCCCGGAGTCGTCTCCGACGACGGCCGAGTGGATGGGGCGCGAGATCTGAGCGTTCACGCCTCCACGCTACCCGCCCGCCGAAGATCCTTCTCGCACCGCGGCCGGAGGGGATCCCTCGCGAAGCGGCCGGGACCCCTGACGAGCCACGCCGACAGGGATCGCCGACGGACCGGACCGGTCACTCGCAGGAGAAGGCCCACATCACGCCGAAGCGGTCGTAGGCCTGGCCGTACCAGCCGCCCCAGGGCGCCTGCTCGAACGGCATGCCGATCTCGCCGCCGCCCGCGAGCAGCTTGTCGATGTAGCCGCGCGCCTCATCCGGGGTGTCGGTGGTGTAGAGCAGCGAATAGGCACTGCCGCGCACGTTGTAGTCGTTGCCGTCCTCCATGGCATCGCCGCCCGCGATGACGCCCGCCGGCGTGGTGAGCGTCGCATGGGCTACCGCGTTCGGGTCGGGCTCGAAGGGCATGCCCTCCATGGGCGGAGCATCGCCGTAGCGCATGATCTGCAGCTCCCCGCCGAACACCTCGTGCCAGTGCTCCATCGCTTCGGCCGTCGTGCCCGGGAGTGCGATGTAGGTCGCGAGTGAGTGGGCCATGATGGGCTCCCTTCGTCTTCTTCGTCCTCGTCGTCCTCGTCGTCTTCGTCGGTTTCGAGGCGCGGGACTCCCCCAGTATGCTCCCGCGGTCTCCGCCGCGGAACCCCCTCCCGGATTCGGCTCCGCGGTGCTCGGCTCGGAACGTCAACCGGCTTCCTCGAGCCGACGCTTGAGCCAGAGATTGCGCTGCGAGATCAACCGCTCCATGTACCGGGTGAGCACGACCCGCTCGGCGACTCGGCCGAGAACCCCGAGCGGTGCACGGAACTCGATCCTGTCGATCATGAGCGTCCCACCGCCCTCCTCTACGAAGCGGTGCTCATGCCACCAGCGCGCGAATGGGCCGCGCGTCTGCTCGTCGACGAAGCGCAGCGGGTGCTCGTACGCACTGATCCGGGAGGTCATGCGGAACGGGATCCCGAAGTGGCGGGCGAGCCAGGTCACCGACTCGCCCGGACCGATCTCCCCGGAGGTCACACCGGCGACGGCGCGCTCGCCCGAGGCCCGCATCGAGTCGGAGTGGGCATCGATGGAGAGGCTCAGCGCGAAGCACCGCTCGACAGGAGCGGCGATACGGGTCTCGAGGCGCAGGGTCGGCATGGCTCCATTCTCGCCCGCGCGGCGGAACGATCGCGCCGCTTCCCAACCGCGATCGGTCAGCACGATGTGCTGCACGCCGTCTCCGCGGGCTTCGACGGGCTCACGCCGCCGGGATACCCGCCGAGTCCAGCCCCGTATAGCCGGACCGCCCCTCCCAGGAGCCGTGCTCGGACAGCGGCCGGAACCGCAGGGTGGTGAACTCGCGGTGGAAGTCCCGGCGATCCCGCTCTCGCATCGCTTCGACGTGGCGCCGGCCCGCACCCGAGCCGTCCGCGTCGTCCCCGGCAGGAGCGCCTTGGCCGAAGACCATGCCGGTCATGGCGCGGGCGCTCGTCCACACCGAGAAGGTCGAGACCGATCGCGGAGGTCGCATCGCGGCGAGCGCGAGCGTCGTCTCGGGGTGATCCCTCACCTGCCGCTCGACCGGGCGACCCCAGCGGATGAAGCGCGGAACCTCGGGCAGACGCATGCGGGCGAGCGTGACGGCGACGACCGGCTCGTCGGGGCGGGTGCGCCCCGCGGCCTCGGGCAGATGGGCGAACTCGGCCACGGATCCCCATCGCCGCAGGAACTCGAGCCGCACGTGCCACCCCGCCTCGAGGCGCCTGCCGAGCGGGTGCTCGCGCAGGAACGACTCGAGGGCCGCCTCGTCCTCCCACTCTGCGAAGGCGGCCAGACGGTGCAGCTGCATCCGCTGCGGCGAGAGCACCGGCGAGCCCAGACGCATGCCCGCGAGCACTTCGACGCCCCGCAGCCCGGGAGCCTCAGGGGTTCTGAGGAGCGCGCCGACCGCCCGGAGGCGCGGCACGCGCGCCAGGTGGAAGGAGTGGATGCTCATGCGGCTCCTCGTCTGCTCGATGCCTGCGATGCTGCTTCAAACGTAGTGCGGACGGGCTCGGCCGCCGATGCCCGGCGATTATGGTCGATTCGTCCGGCCCCGCACTCAGACCAGCAGATCCGACACCCGCCCCTCGTCGACGGCCCATCGCCGGTCCAGCCGCACGTTCTCGAGCATCCGCCGGTCGTGGGTGACGAGCAGCAGGGTGCCGTCGTACGCCTCGAGCGCCTCCTCGAGCTGCTCGATCGCCTCGAGATCGAGGTGATTCGTCGGCTCGTCGAGCACGAGCACGTTGACCCCGCGGGCCTGCAGCAACGCGAGGCCGGCCCGCGTGCGCTCGCCAGGCGAGAGCGCGTCGAGCGGCCGCAGCACACGGTCGGCCCGGAGCCCGAACTTGGCGAGGAGGGTGCGCACCTCGGCGGTGGTGTACTCGGGGACGAGGCCTTCGAACGCCTCCGCGAGCGGCGCAGCGCCGGTGAAGAGCGAGCGCGCCTGGTCGATCCGGCCGATCGCGACGGAACTGCCGAGACTCGCAGCACCGGCGTCGGGGGCGCGACCCCCGAGCAGTATGCCCAGGAGCGTCGACTTCCCCGCGCCGTTCGGCCCCGTGATCCCGATCCGCTCGCCCGCCTCGACCTGCAGCGACACCGGCCCGAGGGTGAAGTCGCCCTGGTGCACGACGGCCTCGTTCAGAGTCGCCACGACCGAGCTGGAGCGAGGCGCAGCGCCGATCGTGAACTCCAGCCGCCACTCCTTGCGCGGCTCCTCGACCTCGTCGAGCCGGGCGATCCGACTCTCCATCTGCCGCACCTTCTGCGCCTGCTTCTCGCTCGACTCCATCGACGCCCGGCGCTTGATCTTGTCACTGTCGGGCGACTTGCGCATCGCGTTGCGCACGCCCTTGCTCGACCACTCCCGTTGGGTGCGGGCGCGCCCGACGAGGTCGGCCTTCTTCGCGGCGAACTCCTCGTAGTCGTCGCGGGCCTGGCGCCGCAGCGTCGCGCGCTCCTCGAGGTACGCCTCGTACCCGCCGCCGTACACGCGGTTCGGGTTCTGAGCGAGATCCAGCTCGAGCACGCGGGTGACCGAACGCGCCAGGAACTCGCGGTCGTGGCTCACGAGCACCACCCCGCCGCGCAGGCCCCGCACGAACGATTCGAGCCGCGCGAGCCCGTCGAGGTCGAGATCGTTGGTCGGCTCGTCGAGCAGCACGACATCGAAGCGGGAGCAGAGCAGGGCGGCGAGGCCGACCCGCGCCTTCTGACCGCCCGAGAGAGCGGTCATGAGCGCATCCTCCTCCACCGCGAGCCCGAGCCCGGCGAGCACCGCGGGCAGCCGCTCCTCGAGGTCGGCCGCCCCCGATGCGAGCCAGCGGTCGAGCGCGATCGAGTATTCGTCGGCGGGGTCCGGGACGCCCAGAACCCTCGTCGCGTCCATCTCGGCGAAGGCCGCCGCAGCGGTATCGAGCCGGGCCGTCGCCTCCGCGACGCCAGTGCGTCGCGCGACGTACGCGCCAACGGTCTCTCCCTCGACGGGCGTGTGCTCCTGCGGCAGCCAGCCGACGAAGGCGTCAGCCGGAGCGAGGGCGACGGAGCCGGCCTGGGGCTCGAGCACGCCCGCGAGGATCCGCAGCAGCGTCGACTTGCCGGCACCGTTCGCCCCGACGACACCGACCACGTCACCGGGAGCGACCGTGAGATCGAGGCCGTCGAAGAGTGTGCGGTGGGCGTACCCTCCGGCGAGGCCGTGGGCCACGAGCGTTGCAGTCACTCCTCAACTGTAGACGGGTGCGGGGTCGACGAAAGCGCGCCCGGAACCAGCCCCGGATAATGGTCGCATGAGCCTCTCGCCGAAGCGCACGAAGATGCCGCTCGTCCTCGATGCGCTCGCGCTGTCCGAGCATGATCCGCAAGTAGGCTCCCTGATCGATGCGCTCGGCGGGGTGACCTTCGAGGTCGCCGAGCGGCTGATCGGCGTTCCGGCGATCCGATCCAGGCGTCTGCGCTTCGCCTCGGGAGGAGAACTCTTCTTCCATGACGACGCGCTCGTCGCCGTGATCCTGCACCTCGTGCCGACCGCGTTCTCCCCTCGCGGACTCGATCTGTCGGAGTGGATCCCCCGGGTCGACAACCGCTCGGATCTCGACGACTTCAAGGCGGTCTTCGGCCGGCAGTGGGGCTTCGCCTCCGGCGGGATGCGCTACTTCACGGTGCTCGACGGATACGTTCGCCTCACCGTCCGCGAGCAGGAGCTTCTCAGCGTGGTCCTCTCCGCCGAGGATCCGAAGCTGGTCTGCCCGCCGGAGGACGAGGACTGCGAGACCTGCGGCGAGATCCCCGTCCGTCTCCCCGACGGAAGCCTCGACGTCGACGCCTCCATCGAGGCGCTCCATGCGGGCGTCTCCGAACGCCTCCTGAGGGAGGAGTCCTCGTGGGTGCCGCTCGCCGACCTGCGACCGCTGCACGCCGCGGGGCTGGTGGCGTGGGCGGAGAGTCAGGCCGTCTGCCGCTCGTGCGGCCGGGTGCTCTGCCTGCACCTGCCCCGCAGCGGGACGCCGACCCTCGTGTACCTCCCCTACGACGCCGCCATGCGGCGCCCGCTCGGCCCCATCCCGCCCGTCGCGCTCTGGGGCGACGCGGAACGGGTCGCGGCGGACGAGGCCGGCATGCACTACGTCGGCCACGAGCCGGGTCGCTGGTTCCTGGTGGAGCAGCGGGGCGAGCTGTACCTCGATTCCAGGTACTCGGCGGGCGCCTACATCGACAGTTCCGCACTGGTGCGCCTCGACGAGGCCGAGCTTGCGGACTACCGGGCCGACGGACATGACGCCCTGACCGGTCTCGCCCGGCGCATAGAGGGGACCGCGCCTTGGACCGACGAGTCGCCGTACCGCTCTCGGGACCTGTACCGCGGTGACGGCGGCTCGGAGTACCGCGCCGCGGTCTCGGCCGCGATCCGCGACCACACGTGGATCGCCGAGCAACGCCGCCCGGGGTGAGCGCGGGTGGCACGGACTCGCAGTCGCCGCCCGCGATCGGGGTCACTCGTGGGGTGTGTCGCGGCCGAAATCGAGCCGACACGCCCCACGAGTGACCCCGATCATGCGCGCCGACCGCGGCGCGGTTCAGCCTGCTGCGTCTGGCGGCCACGACCACGACGCATCGGCAGCGGCCTGCTCCCGCACCATCCGTCTGGCTCGCGACGCCTCGCGCTTCGTGCTCGGCTCCGGTGGCCAGCGCCAGACCCACTCCTTCGGCAGCACGTGCAGCGAGAGGGTCTCGAGGGACCGCACGGGATCCGCGGCGCGCACGAGCACCACGGCGAGTTTGCCGATCCCCCACCAGATGAGGCAGGGCGGATTGAGCAGGATCGGACCCGCGTCGGCCAGTCTGCGGCCGTACCCGGCCTCGAGATCCAGCGGCGACTCCGCGTGGAAGAAGTCGCCACCGTAGAAGTGGATGCCGTAGTTCTGCAGGTGCACCGCGGCCTCGTTCAGCGCTTCGGCCCGACCCGGCTCGACACCACCGATCAGCGGTGCGACCGCGAGCGGGAAGATCGCGTGCCTGCCTCGATCGACGACCGGGAACCCCAGCTCCGCCCAGACCGGTTCCAGCCACTGCGGAAGCCGCTCGAGCGCCGCCAGGATCGCAGTCCCGTCGGCGATCCGCTCGCCCCCCGCACCGGTGTCGTCGTGCACGGTGTCACTCTACCGTCCGCGACCTCGCGATGTGGCTGCGCGCGTGGGCCGCGGCGGTGTCGAGGTCGTCGAAGAGGTGGTTCTGGTGCCGGAGCGAGGAGATCACGCCGACGCGCTCGGCCAGGCCCACGTGATCGGGGCGGATCCCCTTGATCAGCACCGTGATGCCGCGACGTTCGAGCGCGCCGATGAGCTCCGTGATGACCTGCGCGCCGGTCGCGTCGAGCAGCTGCAGCTGCGACATGCGGAGGATCACGACCTCGACCCCGCCCGCGCTCGACACGCGCTCGAGCGCTCGCTCGGCGGCTCCGAAGAACAGGGCGCCCTCGAGTCGGAACACCGCGATCCGCTCGTCGCCGGCGCGGGCGGTGCCCGGCAGCTCCTCGCGGTGCACCCCGCTGGTGCGGGCGAGCTGCCGCAGCGCGAAGAACCCCGCGACGAGCAGACCGATGACGACCGCGTAGATGAGGTCGACGCTCACCGTGACGACAGCGGTCAGGAGGAAGACGATCGCGTCGGATCGCGACGCCCCGAGGATCGTGCGCACCGTGCGCAGCGCGATCATGCGGCACGCGGTCACCATGAGCACGCCCGCGAGCGCGGCCAGCGGGATGCGGGAGACGACGGCGGATCCCACGACCACCACGACGAGCAGCAGCAGGCCGTGCGTGATCGCCGCGACGCGGGTGCGGGCGCCCGAGCGGACGTTGACCGCGGTGCGCGCGATGGCCCCGGTGGCCGGCATGCCGCCGAAGAGGCCGGACGCGATCGAGGCGAGCCCCTGCCCGACGAGCTCGCGGTCGGCGTCGTAGGGGCCGGTGTCGGCGATCGTCGAGGCGACCCGCGCCGAGAGCAGCGACTCGATCGCGGCGAGCGCCGCCACGGCGACGGCCGGTCCGGCCAGGGTCGCAACGGCCGCGGGATCGAGCGCGGGCAGCACGGGCGTCGGCAGGCCCGCCGGGAGCACCCCGATCACGTCCACGCGGATCCCGAGCAGCGCCACGAGCAGGGACGCGACCGCGATGGCGGCGAGCGAGCCGGGAAAGCGGGGGTGGATCCGCATCGAGGCCAGCATCACGAGCACCACGACGGCGACGAGCGCCAGCGACCATCCCGCTTTCGGCCACGACGCCGACAGCACCGAGTGCACCGCGGCGACGGCGGCGTTCGTGCTGTCGCCGGGGTCTCCCCCGGTGGCGGTCGGCACCTGCTGCAGGAAGATGATCACCGCGATCCCGAGGGTGAAGCCCTCGATCACGGGCCACGGGATGTACGACACGGTGCGCCCGAGGCGGAGGGCTCCCGCAGCGAGCACGATGAGACCCGACAGCAGACACACGAGCGCGAGCGCCCCGGTGCCGTGCGCGGCGATGATCGGCGCGAGTACCACGACCATCGCGCCTGTGGGGCCCGAGACCTGCACGGGCGACCCGCCGAAGACCGCTGCCACGACGCCCGCGACGATCGCGGTGACGAGCCCGCTCTCGGCGCCCGCCCCGGAGCTGACGCCGAAGGCGAGCGCCAGCGGCAGCGCCACGATGCCGACCGTGAGGCCCGCGAGCAGGTCCGGTCGCCAGGATCTGCGCGCCTCGCGGTAGTCGGCCGCGGACGGCAGCAGCGAGCGGACGGCGGAGAAACCCCGGGAGATCGCGCTCACCGCGCGGCTCTCGCGGGGAGGTTCGCCGGCTCGCCCGCGCCGGGGTCACGGGCATGGTCGGAGGCGCGGGTCGATCCGGGAATCTCGGGAAGCCCGCTCTGCTGCCCGATCCGCCGCTCCGTCTCGGCGAGCACCTCGCCGAGCAGCGAGCGCGCGACGCGGAGCAGCTCGGCGACCTGGGGATGGGCCAGGCGGTAGTAGACAAGGCTGCCGCGGCGCTCCGAGTCGACGAGTCGGTTGCGCCGGAGCACCGCCAGATGCTGCGAGACGTGCGAGGCCTCGAGCTCCGTCTCGGCGAGCAGTTCGGAGACCGACGCCTCCGGGGCCGCGGCGAGCACCTCGAGGATGCGGATGCGGATCGGGTGGGCCAGGCCCTTGAAGAGGCCCGCCTTGATCTCGTAGAGCGGGCGATTCGGATCGCTGAGCACGTTCCCTCCCTTCGACGGCCTCGGCACAGTACCGGCCGATATGATGAATTCATCATATCGGAATATAATGGGGGCATGTCTGACTCCCTCCCCCTCTGCCCCGAGTGCTCCAGCGAACACGCCTACGAGATGGGCGCCCTGCTCGTGTGCCCCATGTGCGGCCACGAGTGGTCGCCGGAGAACGCCGGCGACCAGGCCGACTCCGCCGACGCCGAGCGGGTGGTGAAGGACGCCGTGGGCAACGTCCTCGCCGACGGCGACACGGTGGTCGTCACGACCACGATCAAGGTGAAGGGATCCCCCGCAGGCATCAAGGCCGGCACCAAGGTGCGCGGCATCCGCCTCATCGCGCCCGTGAACGGTCACGACATCGACTGCAAGGTGCCCGGCATCGGCGCGATGCTGCTCAAGTCGAGCCTGGTGAAGAAGGCGTAGGGGCCGCCGCCGCACGCGCGACGCGTTCGGCGTGCAGCGCCACGACGTCGGCCCACGACCAGCGGAGATCGATCCCGTACACCGGCTCCCAGTCGCGGGCTCGGCGCTTCGACGCCCCGCGAGGCATCGCGGTCACCCAGCTCACCGGTACGACATGCAGCGCGAGGGACATCGTGCCCGCGAGTTCGTCGCCGGCCCAGGCGAGCACCAGCCCTTCGGACTCGGAGTACCTCCAGATGTCGGCGCGGTGCACGCCTGCCTCCTGCAGCGCCGCGAGGTAGGAGCCGACGCTGTCGAGCCCCTCGCTCTCGAGCTCGTCGAGCACCCGCCACGGGCCCGACCAGTACATGCCGGCAGATTGGAGGCTCGAGGCGAACACGGCGATCTGCCCGGGATCGGCGTGGGGGTTGTAGACGGCCGGATCGCCGAGCCACGCGAGCGGCACTATCCTCGCCCGGCTCCTTCCACGGCCGCGCACGAGCACCGGAATCTCCGGCGTCGCCCAGCCGTCTCGCTCCGCATCGACCACCGCCCCGGGCAGCCCGTCGGCGCTCTGCAGGGTCCGGCGCGCCTCCTGCGGCAGGATCGCGCCCGCCGTCAGAGCGGTCGGTGCGAAGGCCGCGATATCCACGTCAGCGCCCCCGCCGTCTGGTCGCCGTGCGTCGTCGCCCGTCACTGCGCTCATCAGCTCCAGTGCTCGAGCTCGGCGTCGATGCTCGGATCGGTGCGGATCCACAGCTCCCCGGCCGCTGCCCCGAAGGGCGGGTCGACGCGTTCGAGCCCCAGCTCCTCGGCCAGCTCGAGCGCGCGGCGCCGGGCCTCGACGTGGTCCTCGAGGTCGCTGCCCTCGAAGAGGATGTAGTGGACGCCCCACTGATCGTTGTAGCCGGAGTCGGCCCAGATGCGGCAGAAGGCTTCGATCGCGGCGGGATCCGCGGGCGCCGGGATAGGGGCGGGCCCTGCGGCCTCGAGCCCACGGGCGATCTCCTCCGAGCTCCACCACCCCGCGACCTCGGAGAGCGCCTCCGCCGTGAACTCCTCCGGCATCAGCACGGTCTCGAGCAACTGCCCCTGCACGGAGTCCCCGGCGTAGAAGCCCTCCCGCTGCATCCGGTCGATCAGACCTTCGGGCAGTTCGCAGGGGCCCGAGAAGGTGAAGATCGCGTTGGCGAGCAACTGCGCCCCACCGTCGGGGTGGGGCACGCTCCGCACCGATCCCTCGCCCGCATCGGCGCGCACGACCCGCAGCAGGTCGTCGGGCACACCCGCGTAGAGTTCGGCCAGCGCCGCCCCGTCTCCGACCTCGCCGAGCGGGTTGCGGCGGTCGAAACCGACCACGATCCCGCGCCCCCGCGCGTCGAACCAGGCGAGCACGGTGTTCCCGTCCGCGTCGCCGAAGGCGTAGCGGGTGAATCCGCCGTCGGTGCGGGGTGCCGAACCGGCGATGCGGGTCAGTGCGTCGAATCTGCGGCGGAGCTCGCGCGGGTGCTTCCGACGCATCCCGGTCCACAGGAACTCGTGCCGCATGCGCGCGCGTTCGAAGGCAGCGACATCCGGCCACCAGGGGCCGAAGAACCGCAGCGCCGCGAACCCGCCTCGCGCGAAGTTCATGACGGCGGTGGTGTAGTCGCCGCGATTCGTCACGACCCGAAACTCCGTCCGTGTCTCGCCGTCGACGGTCGTGAAGCGGCTGATCCCGCCCTCGCCGTACAGCAGCCGGAGGCCCTCGCCGCTCTCCCGATCCTCGACGGTGACCGTGGGCCTGCCGTCAGCCCCGTGCTCCTCCAGGAAGGCGTTCAACGCTTCCCGCACCGAGGCCCCTCCCTCGGGAGTCAGGCTCAGCTCGTGCCCGGCGTCATCGCTCAGGATCAGTGCGCGCATCGGCGGCCTCCGTGTTCGGTTCGGGTGTCACGCGTTCGGACCGGTTCCGCATCTCACCCTACTCGGCGGTGGAAACGGAACGTCACGGCTGGCGGGCCGTTCGGCCGTGGGAGCGTATCGTTGGTGGGCGAAGCGGTCGCCCGACGATTCGCGTGCGAAGGCGCACCGCGTTGCTCGCGAACGTCCGCGAAGCAGCCTACGGCGGGTATTCCGCCGTCCGGCGACACCCCTGACCCGGAGGGATCCATATGAACATCATCGGCGCGGGCGACATGATCTTCGGCAGCCGTCATCTCCGCGATCGGTTCGATCCGGCGATCGTCGAACTCTTCGACCGCGCGGACGCGGTCTTCGCGAACGCCGAGTTCACGATGCCGAAGGAGACGACTCCGGCCTATCCGCACGGCTACACCCTGGGGAACCACCGCTGGGCGGCGGCGGAGATGCGCGAGCTCGGGATCTCGCTCGTCTCCGGCGCCAACAACCACACCGGCGATTACGGTCACGTCGGCGTGATCGACACTCTGGAGGCGTTCGCCGAGCAGGGCCTCGAACTCGCGGGCGTCGGCCGCACCCTCTCCGAGGCACGGCAGGCGATCTTCGCCGACACCGCTCAGGGCCGGGTGGCACTCGTCGCGACCTCGACGTCGGGCGCCGCCGAGTTCCGGGCTTCCGACGCAGGGCGCGATGTCGCCGCCCGCCCGGGCCTCAATCCGCTCCGTTGGCAGGTGTCGTACGAGCTGGCCTCCGAGCAGTTCGAGCAGATCCTGGCCATCGAGGCCGCCCTGGGGATCGACGCCACGCACCGTGAGACGGATCGGATCGAGATCCGCGAGAATCTCGACCCGGATCTCACGGCGTTCGGCTCAGTGCCGATTCGTCGCCGTGACACGACGCGCCTGCGCTGGGACGCGGACCGCGGGGATCTCGCCGAGATCTGCCGCGCGATCGTCGACGCGAGCGCCACCGGCGACACCGTGATCGTGAGCCTGCACGCGCACGAGGGCGAGCGCGACGGCTGGTACTCCGACCAGCCGGCCGAGTTCATCGTCGAGGCCGCCCACGCGATGGTGGACGCGGGCGCGCACGCCGTCTTCGGACACGGCCCCCACATGCTGCGGGGCATCGAGGTCTACCGCGGTGCGCCGATCTTCTACTCCCTCAACGGCCTCACCTTCGACCTCGAGTCGGGGTATCGCGTGCCCGTCGAGATGTTCGAGAAATACGGGCACCCGGCGAACGCCTACCCCTCTGACCTGCACGGCGCGCGCCGTCGGGGCGCCGACGGCGCGCGGCTCGGCTTCTACAGCCAGGAGCGCTTCTCGCAGGCCGTTCTGGCAGAGCTCGTCACCGATGAGGCCGACGGCTCCGTGCTGCGGGCGACGCTGCACCCCCTCGATCTGCAGATGAACAGCGAGCGGCGCTCGCTGCGGGGCATGCCGAGGCTCGCGTCGGGCGATTCCGCCGAGCGCATCGTCTCCGAACTGGCCAGGATGAGCGAGCCGTTCGGCACCCGGATCTCCTTCGACGCCGAAACCGGGCTCGGCACCGTGGATCTCGCCGCACCGTAGAGACTCGGCGCCGACGGGTATGCCGCCCAGCGGCGGCGTCATCGGCCGAAGGCCGGGATCCCTCGCCTCGAAGACATGAGGGATCCCCGCCGCGACGGCCGTCGCCCGCTCAGAGCAGATCGGCCTCGATGCCCCGCTTGCGCAGCGATTCCAGCGTCTCCTCGTCGACGCCGGTCAGCGTCAGCGACCGAAGATTCGGGAGCAATTCGACGTCGGCGAAGTCCTTGACATCGAAGACGTCGTCCTCCCCGTCCCAGAGCGGGGCGATCTGCAGGTAGATGTCGTTGCCGCCGTCCTGCACGAGCTCCACGACCTTGCCGAGCAGTTCCCGCGGCACGGGGTACTCGGCGAAGTAGGCGAGCACCTCTGGGATGGGCGCGTACCCCTCCTCGTTTACGTCGATCTCACGGTCGACGTGGTGCTCGATGAACTCCGCGAAGTCGAATGCAGGGGCGAGGAGCTTCTGGTCGTACATGAGGTCCTGCAGCACGAGCAGCTTGAAGTTGAGATCGGCGAACTCGACCGCGTCGATGCTCAGCGCCGGTGCCGCGGCCTTCGTCGGTGCCGGCATCTCAGGGACCTGCGCCGGCTCAGCTTTCTTCGCGGGAGCCGCCTGCTTCTTCTTGCCGCGCAGCACCTTCTGCTCGACGATGATGGTCTTCACGTGCTGATCGGGGCCGCGGTCGCTGCTGCGGCGGGCCATGATGTACCCGTTGCCGAAGTCGCGGCTCGGGTACGTGGGCCCCTGAGGCTCGAACTCCTCGCCGAAGGGGCGGCCCTCGATCCGCACGTCGTGCGCGGGGTCGTCGACGTCGAACTTCACCGCGAGCGCGTGCACGCCGTCCTTGTGGGTCGCGCTCAGCCCCGAGTCGAACCAGACCCAGGAGGAAGAGGTTCTCGCGGAGCGCGATCCCCCCGTCTCCACGGGCTCCTCGTCGAAGAGGGCCTGCAGATCGGTCAGCAGGATCGGGTACTCGTAGAGCCTCCCGTCGATCTCGATCCCGTCGAGCCGGATGTCGACCGTCAGCGTCTTCGTCACCGCACTACCCCCGTCCGTGCCCGGCGCGGTCGAGGCTGATCCCCTCCCGGCCTACGCGGCAGCGTAGCAGGGCGGTAGGATCGGCCGCCACGGCGGCTCGGTCTTGCGCGGCCCGGGCGCTCAGGCTTTCCATCAGCAACGATTCGACGTTCGACCACCGCTCCCCGAGCAGTGGGAGTCGAACGTCGAATCGGTGTCGGTAGATCACGCCGCGTTGCCGCAGCGACCGGATCCGCTCCTCGCCAGGATGCGCGCCGAGCTAGACGTTGAACCGCCACTCGCAGACGTCGCCGTCCTGCATGATGTAGTCCTTGCCCTCCATGCGGGCCTTTCCCTTGGCGCGGGCCTCGGCGACCGAGCCGCACTCGACCAGGTCCTCGAAAGAGATGATCTCGCCCTTGATGAAGCCCTTCTCGAAGTCGGTATGGATCGCGCCGGCCGCCTGAGGCGCCGTGGATCCCTTCTTGATGGTCCAGGCGCGCGCCTCCTTGGGACCGGCCGTCAGGTAGGTCTGGAGGCCCAGCGTGTCGAAGCCGACGCGCGCGAGCTGATCCAGCCCGCTCTCCTCCTGGCCGATCGAGGCCAGCAGCTCGGCCGCGTCCTCAGCGTCGAGCTCGATGAGCTCGCTCTCGATCTTGGCATCGAGGAAGATCGCCTTCGCCGGCGCCACGAGGGCGGCGAGCTCATCCAGACGAGCGCGATCCTGCAGCACCGCCTCGTCGACGTTGAACACGTAGAGGAAGGGCTTCGCGGTGAGCAGGCCGAGCTCCTTGATGGGCTCGAGATCGATGCCCGAGTGCGAGAGCACCTTGCCCTCGTCGAGCGCGGCGCGGGCGGCCTTGGCCGTCTCGACGACCGAGGCGTCGATCTTCTTGTTCTTCAGCTCCTTCTCGAAGCGCACGAGCGCCTTGTCGAGGGTCTGCATGTCGGCGATGATCAGCTCGGTGTTGATCGTCTCCATGTCGCTCGCGGGGTTCACGGCGCCGTCGACGTGCACCACGTCGGGATCGCTGAAGCCGCGCACCACCTGCGCGATCGCGTCGGCCTCGCGGATGTTCGCGAGGAACTGGTTGCCGAGCCCCTCGCCCTCGCTCGCGCCGCGCACGATTCCCGCGATGTCGACGAAGCTGACGGGTGCGGGCAGGATCCGCTCGCTGCCGAAGATCTCGGCGAGCTTGTCGAGCCGCGGGTCGGGCAGGCTGACGACGCCGACGTTCGGCTCGATGGTGGCGAACGGATAGTTCGCGGCGAGCGCGTCGTTCTGGGTGAGTGCGTTGAAGAGGGTGGACTTGCCCACGTTGGGGAGTCCTACGATGCCGATAGTCAGAGCCACGAGGGATCAGTCTACCCGCCGCGACACGCGCTCACCCGCGCCACGGTCGGCTCACTCGGTCGATTCGCACAGGCAGAACAGATGTCCCGCGGGATCGAGAAACACGGCGAACCCCCGCCCCTCGCCGGGCTGATGCGGGTGCCGCACGGCTCCGACCGCCTCCGCGAGCGGAGCGGCATCGGCGATCGAGTCGACGTAGAAGTCGATATGGGCCTGCTGAGGGATCGGCCCCTCCGGCCACTCCGGCACCCGGTAGCCCTCGATCTGCTGGCAGGCGATCGCGTAGCCGACGCCGTCCTCGGGAGGGATCACATCGACCCAGTCGCTGTCCTCGCCGGCCTGGCACCGCCACCCGAGCAGCTCGGCGTAGAACCGGCCGAGCGCTGCAGCGTCGGGACAGTCGAGGGCGAACACGTGCTTCTTCGTGCGGATCGGTGTGCTCATGTCTGCACTGTAGGCAGGACTCGGTCGAGGCCGAAAGGGGGTTGCGCTTCGCGGGGATGACCCGGATCCCTCGCGCCGGGACTGCCCCGAATGCTATGTTGGCCGACATGGGAACTCTGTGCAGCGCGCTCGATCGGCGCGCGATCTTCCGGGACCGCCGCGCCTGACGGCGCGATCCCGACCTCGCCGACACCCCGCCCGAGCGATCCGCGCGGTGACGGGATGTCGAGCGTGCGCTCCGCGCCGACCTCCGAGCCCATCGCGCCCGGATACGGCCATCCCGTCTCCGGGTGCTTCATCACTTCCTCGGATGGAGCGCTTCCATGCACCCCGTTTCCCAACATTCCCCCGAGCCCAGGTCCCGCTACGGCGGCCGTCACGAGCTCGGCCAGAACTTCCTCTACCATCGACCCACGATCGACCGCATCTCGGCGCTCGCGAAAGAGTCCCGCGGCGCGATCCTGGAGATCGGACCCGGTGACGGGGCCCTGACGACCGGCCTCGCCAGACTGGGACGCCCCCTCACCCTCGTCGAGCTCGACGAGCACCGCGTCGCCGCCCTGCGGAGCCGCTTCCCTCGCGCCGAGGTGATCCACGCCGACGCCATGCGGGTACCGTTCCGCGCACCCCTCATCGTCGGCAACCTCCCCTTCCACCTCACCACGCCGCTGCTGCGCAAACTGCTGGGCTCACCCGGCTGGGAGCGCGCGATCCTGCTCACGCAGTGGGAGGTCGCGCGCAAGCGGGCCGGGATCGGCGGCGGCACGCTGCTCACGGGGCAGAGCGCGCCGTGGTTCGAGTTCCGACTCCACTGCCGGGTGCCGGCGCACGGCTTCCGTCCGATGCCCGGCGTCGACGGCGGGCTGCTGGAGGTGTCGCGTCGCGATTCGCCTCTCGTGCCGATCCGCGATCGCAGCGCCTACGAGCGCTTCGTGCGGCGAGTATTCACCGCGCGCGGGCGCGGCATGCGGCAGATCCTGCAGCGAGGGATCGGCCTCTCCCGCACGGAGGTCGACGCCGCGCTGCGGAGCGCCGCCGTGCGAGCGGCTGCGCTCCCCCGCGATGTCACGGCGCAGCAGTGGGCGGAGCTCTGGCGCGCCTGCGGACAGCACCGCCCGCAGCGGGCCGGATCGTGAGTGTCAGACGCGTATGCCACCCTAGACGGGTGTCAGTAGACTTCACCGCCATCGACTTCGAGACCGCCAACAGCCACCCGTCATCCGCCTGCGCGGTCGGCCTGGTGCGCGTGCGCGACGGGGCGGTCGTCGAGCGCGCCGACTGGCTGATCAGGCCGCCGGAGTCGCACGGCGCGTTCCTGCCGTTCAACGTCAAGATCCACGGCATCACCCCCGAGATGGTCGCCGATGCGCGCGCGTGGGCCGAGCAGTTGGTCGAGCTGCGCGACTTCATCGGCGACGACGTCGCGGTCGCGCACAACGCCAGCTTCGACATGGGGGTCATCAAGGCCGCATGTGCCGAGGCGATCGCCCCGATCCCGAAGCTGCGCTACCTGTGCAGCGTGCAGGTGTCGCGCAAGACCTACGAGATCCCGTCGCACCGGCTGCCGCTCGCCGCTGCGGCCGCCGGTTTCGGCGAGTTCTCGCACCACGATGCGCTCGCCGACGCCGAGGCCTGCGCCGCCATCATCAGCGATGCGGCCAGGCGCCATGAGACCTCCGACGTGACGGCGCTCGCCAAGAAGATCGGCGTGCGCATCCACCGACTCCAGGCGATCCCGCTCAAGCTGTGAGCGGCGGAACGGCCGTTCCGGGCGAGGGATCCCCGCTCCGCCCCCTGCACCGCCGAGAATGTCGGAGGTCACCCGTACCATCTGCAGCATCCCGACCCGAGAGACCTGGTGAACCATGAACGCACTGACCATCGTCCTGCTCGCCGCGAACCTGCTGCTCCTCATCGCGGTGCTGCTCGTCGTGCTCGCGCGCACCAGGCACCAAGGCGGGCAGACCGTCGACTCGCGCGCGATCAGCGGCGAGCTGAGGCAGGATCTCTCGGCGCAGCGCAGCGAACTCGCCCAGGCGCTCGCGGTCGGGCAGCAGCAGCTCGACGCCCGGGTGCAGGCCGCGGCCTCCGCGCAGGCCGACGAGCTGGCGCGCGACCGCGAGGCGCGCGGTGCGGCGCAGCGGGAGCAGCGGGAACTGCTCGAGCGCTCGCTCGCGGGCCTGAGCGATCGACTGCACAGCGGCTCGCAGATCTCGCAGCAGTCGCAGGCCGAATTCAAGGCGGCCGTCGAGGCGCGCTTCGACGAGCTGCGGCAGGCCAATGAGGCGAAGCTCGAGCAGGTGCGGGCGACCGTCGGAGAAAAGCTGCAGGCCACTCTCAAGACCTCGCTCGATGAGAATGCCCGGCGCATCCAGTCGCTCAGCGAGACTCACGTCGCGAAGCAGGCCGAGCTGCAGCAGACACTGCGCGAGGAGCTGGAGAAGCTCAGGCAGGGCAACGAGGCGAAGCTCGAGAGGATGCGCGAGACCGTCGACGAGAAATTGCAGGGCACGCTCGAGCGTCGGCTTGGCGAATCCTTCAAGCTCGTCAGCGACCGTCTCGAGCAGGTGCAGAAGGGCCTCGGCGAGATGCAGACGCTCGCCTCCGACGTGGGCGGCCTGAAGCGGGTGCTCACCAACGTCAAGAGCCGGGGCAGCTGGGGAGAGGTGCAGCTGTCGCGCCAGCTCGAAGACATGCTGACGCCCGATCAGTACGCTGAGAACGTCGCCGTGCGCCCCGGCTCGGCAGAGCGGGTCGAGTTCGCGATCAGGCTGCCCGGTCGCGGTGAGGACGAGACGCCGGTGTGGCTGCCGATCGACTCGAAGTTCCCGCAGGAGGACTACGAGCGTCTGCTCGAGGCCCAGGAGCACGGGGAGAAGGAGCAGATCGAGGCCGCCAGCAAGACGGTCGAGCGGGTGATCCTGGCGCAGGCGAAGCTCATCCGAGACAAGTACATCGAACCGCCGCACTCGACGGACTTCGCCATCATGTACCTCCCCACCGAGGGTCTGTTCGCGGAGGTGATCCGCCGGCCCGGCCTCGCGAGCAAGCTCCAGCTCGAGTACCACGTGACGATCGCGGGTCCGACCGTGCTCATGTCACTGCTCAACAGCCTCCAGCTGGGATTCCGAACGCTCGCGATCGAGAAGCGCAGCTCCGAGGTGTGGCAGGTGCTGGGCGCCGCCAAGACCGAGTTCCAGAAGTACGGGCAGGTCTGGGCGAAACTGGAGAAGCAGTTGCAGACCGCCCAGAACACCGTGCACCAGGCCGGCGTGCGCACGAGGGCCGTCGAGCGCACGCTTCGTTCGGTCGAAACCTTCGAGATCGCGGCGACCGAGGCGCCGACGCTCGACGAACTCTTCCCGGAACTCGAGGAGGTCGAGGCGAACTCGGAGCGTCTCGAGACGGGCCTCGATACGGGAGAAGGCCCGGAATGACCGCGTGGGAGCCGCCGAGCCCGGCCGATACGGGTGGGCCGGTGTTCCGACGCAGCGGGGGCACGGTTCGAATCGTCTGCTGCGCCGCCGCCCTCACCGCGACCATCGCGCTGAGCGGGTGCGGAAGCCTCGATCCGGGCCACGGGCGGTGGCAGAAGCAGATGGAATCGGCCGCCGGAGTGGAGTCGGCCGACTGGAACTATTACAGCGGCTGGCCGACGAGCTCGAACCGCTACACGGGACGCGTCGAGCTCTCGCCCGACCTCACGACCCAGCAGGCCCGCGCGATCGCCGACGTGGGCTGCAGCTCGCCGACCGAGTTCTCGGACCTCACGTTCGAGAGCAGGGCCGTCGATGAGCGGTGGAGGGCGACCGGCTACGGGCCGACGGACTCCTGCCGCGATCCCGCCGCGCTCGAACGGTTCTCCGTCGTCCTCGAGACGCTCGAGGCCACCGGACCCGACTTCCTCGGCGAGGTCATCGTCTTCTCCGAGGAGGAGGCCGGGGCGGCAGACGAGGGCCCGAGCGAACCGCGGTTCCGGGTCACGGCTGAGACCACGACGCTCCCCTCTCTCCTCGAGCTGCTCGGCGAGCTCCGGCACCGCACCCCGGACGTCGCCTTCGAGTTCAACGGCTGGGTCGACGGAGACGGCAGCGCCATCACGAACTTCGGCGAGCCCATCGCAGTGCGGATTCCGGCGCAGTACGAGATCGATGATCTGCTCCCGCTGCTCAAGCTCGCCGCCGCCATGCCGCACCGCGGCATCTCGTTCGCAGACGGGGCGCTCGACGTCGCGGTCGGTGATCCCCGGATGCTGGAGAGCCCCGATGCCGAGCGCCTGCGCACGGCCGCCGACGCGATCGACGTTCCGGTGACGGTGCATCTCGACGGCCCGGGAGGCGGCGACGAAAGCGCATCGTACGACGAACTCATCATCGCTCTCGACGCGCTGCCCGAGGTCGAGAGCGTCACGCTCCCGGCTTCGCGAGGCGGCGCCGAGGTCACGGTCCGAGCCCGCGACTGGGAGTCCGTGCCCGGCATCCTCGCCCTCGTCGCGGAGCATTCCCCGGTCGAAGCCGAGTTCTTCATCGAGGGCGCAGATCCCGATCAGGGCTTCGTCCGGATCTCCCGGGGCGGTGACGCCACAGGGGCCGTCGAAGCGTACACGGCGATGAACTCGGCCCGCGGCTCCATCCCCCACGCCGCCTTCGCCGCACTCATCATCAGCTCGGACACGATCAGGATGCGGTTCGACCTCGACGGCACGACCTCGCCGAACGATGTCGACCGCGCGAGCGCAACCCTCATGGACCTCATCGATTCCTCGGAGATCGACGAGGTCTCGCTGTGGGTGCCGAGCCTGGACGGCTACGACCTGGAGCTGCCCGAGGACCTGAGCTGAAGGTCGGCGTTCCGGCTCACATCCAGCGGTCGGGGTCCATGTCGGCGACCACGTGGCGGATGGTGCCCGAGTGGGCGCGCATCACGATGCTCTCGGCCCTCACGTACGGCCCGTTGCGCCGCACGCCCTCGACGAAGTCGGCCGAGGTGATGCCGGTGGCCACGAAGTAGCAGTTGTCGCTCGCGACGAGATCGTTCGCCTCAAGCACGCGGTCGAGGTCGTGCCCGGCGTCGATCGCCTTCTGCTTCTCCTCGTCGTCCTTGGGCCACAGGCGGCCCTGGATCACGCCGCCGAGCGCCTTCACCGCGCAAGCGGTGATGATGCCCTCGGGGGTGCCGCCGATGCCGACGCACATGTCGATCCGCGAATCCCAACGGGCCGCGTTCACGCCGCCCGCGACGTCGCCGTCCATGATCAGACGCGTGCCTGCCCCGGCCTCGCGGATGTCCGCGATGAGCTGCTCGTGCCGCGGGCGGTCGAGCACGGCGACTCGGATGTCGGAGACGTCGACGCCCTTCGCCCGCGCGAGCGCCCGGATGTTCTCGCCGATCGGGCGGCGGATGTCGACGACGCCGACACCGGCCGGGCCGCAGACCAGCTTGTCCATGTAGAAGACGGCCGACGGATCGTACATCGACCCCCGGTCGGCCACCGCGATCACCGAGAGGGCGCCGGGACGGCCCTCGGCCGTGAGCCGCGTGCCATCGATCGGGTCGACCGCGACGTCGCAGGCCGCGCCCTCTCCGTTGCCGACGACCTCGCCGTTGTAGAGCCAGGGCGCGTCGTCCTTCTCGCCCTCGCCGATCACCACGGTCCCGCTCATGTTGACGGTGGCAAGGAATCGGCGCATCGCATCGACCGCCGCGCCGTCGGCGGCGTTCTTGTCGCCGCGTCCGATCCACGGCGTCGCACGCATCGCCGCGGCCTCGGTCGCGCGCACGAGCTCCATCGCGAGGTTGCGGTCCGGCTGCCAATCGCCAAGCGAAACAGGTTCAGTCATGTCGCCCAGCCTACCGCGTAGACTGGCCTCGAAGCGGTGGCCCAGCAGATCCCGCCGATCCGACCCCACGACAAGGAGCGCTCATGCCCGTCGCAACCCCGGAACAGTACGCAGCGATGCTCGATGCCGCGAAGAGCGGAGGCTTCGCCTTCCCCGCGGTGAACGTCTCGAGTTCGCAGACCATCAACGCTGCGATCCAGGGCTTCGCCGAGGCCGGCTCCGACGGCATCATCCAGGTCAGCACGGGCGGCGCCGACTACTTCGCCGGCCACACGGTCAAGAACCGCGCGCGCGGTGCCATCGCCTTCGCCAAGTACGCCGAAGAGGTCGCGAAGTCCTACGACGTCACCGTCGCGCTGCACACCGACCACTGCCCGAAGGACGCGCTCGACGGCTTCGTGCTGCCCCTCCTCGCCGCGAGCGAGGAGCGGGTCGCCGAGGGAGGGCTCCCCTACTTCCAGTCGCACATGTGGGACGGCTCGGCTGTGCCGCTCGAGGAGAACCTGCAGATCGCCCAGCAGCTGCTGCCGCGCCTCGCGGCGATCGGCGTGATCCTCGAGGTCGAGATCGGCGTCGTCGGAGGCGAGGAGGACGGCGTCAGCCACGAGATCAACGACCAGCTCTACACAACGCTCGACGACGCCGTGGCCACGGTTGAGGCGCTCGGCCTCGGCGAGCAGGGCCGCTACCTCACCGCGCTCACCTTCGGCAACGTCCACGGCGTCTACAAGCCGGGCAACGTGAGGCTGCGCCCCGAGCTCCTGGCCGAGATCCAGGCCGGCCTGCAGTCGAAGTACGGTACCGGCGAGAAGCCTCTCGACCTCGTCTTCCACGGCGGCTCGGGCTCGACCCCCGAGGAGATCGCGGAGGCTGTGCGGAACGGCGTCATCAAGATGAACATCGACACCGACACGCAGTACGCGTTCACGCGCTCGATCGCCGATTCGATGTTCAAGAACTACGACGGCGTGCTCAAGATCGACGGCGAGGTCGGCAACAAGAAGCAGTACGACCCGCGCGCGTGGGGCAAGGCGGCCGAGACCTCCATGGCCGCCCGCATCGTCGAGGCGGCCGAGCAGCTCGGCTCGGCCGGGAAGTCGGTGAGCGCGTAGTGGCAGACGAGCGACCGGTTCCGGCCTACGGCGAGTACGCTCCCGAGGGCTGGGAGTGGAAGCCCGATGAGGGATCGGCTGCGCAGCGCGACGAGGGATCCCTCGCGGCTGAGGATCAGCACCCCGGCCGCCTGAGCGGGGTCCCCCACAACCTCGGGGCCCGCGGCTCCGGCTCTCAGGCGGCGCCGCCCGCGCAGCGGGACCCTGCGGTGGGCGCGCAGTCGTCCTCGGCGGTGGACGACCCCCACTCCTACCGTGCATCGGCGCCCGGCTCCCAGCCGCAGGCGCCGCGACCCCGCTCGGGCGACCGCGTCGTCACGATCGTGCTGCTGGTGCTCGGCGCGTGCGGAGCGCTCTACTCCGCCATGTCGCTGTATCAGATGCCCGGCTCGTTCGAGCTCATGGCCGCGGCCCTCCAGGTCGACGGCTTCGTGCTGCCCGAGTCCGTGCGAACGCTCGGCATGGTCGGTGCGCTGCTCGTCTTCGCGGTGTACGCGCTGAACCTCATCTACTCGCTGCAGCGCCTGCGTCGCGGCAAGCTGACGTTCTGGGTGCCGCTCGTGGCGGGCGCCGTGGCCTTCATCATCGTGTTTGCGTGCAGCGCCTTCGCCGCCAGTCAGATGCCGGAGCTCACGCGGGAGCTCGCCGACCCGACGGCGATGAGCCGCATTCTCGAGTACGTGTCGCAGACGGGCACCGCGCCGTAAGTGTGGATGCCCGGGTTTCGACTCGGCTGCGCCTCGCTCAACCAGCGGGGATGCTCCACCTCGCCGGGCCGGCGGACGAGCTGATCGAGCGAGACTCAGCCCTCTCTTCCGCTGATTGAGCGAGCGTCAGCGCACGCGACCGCCGAGGGCCCGCTCGTCGCGGTTGCCCGCGGCGTCCTGGCGCAGCTCCTTCGGCAGCGAGAAGACGAGGTCCTCCTCAGCGGCGACCGTGGCCTCCACGTCCGAGTAGCCGGCGTCGGCGAGGTCGTCGAGCAGTTCCTGCACGAGCACCTCGGGCACCGAGGCGCCGCTCGTCACGCCGACGGTGCGCACTCCGTCGAGCCACTCCTGGCGCACCTCGCTCGCGAAGTCGACGCGGTAGGCGGACTTGGCACCGTACTCCAGTGCCACTTCGACCAGGCGCACCGAGTTCGAGGAGTTCGCGGAGCCGACCACGATGACGAGGTCGGCCTTCGGAGCGATCCTCTTGATCGCGACCTGGCGGTTCTGCGTCGCGTAGCAGATGTCGTCGCTCGGCGGGTCCTGCAGCTTCGGGAAGCGGGCGCGCAGGCGGCGCACGGTCTCCATCGTCTCGTCGACCGAGAGCGTGGTCTGCGAGAGCCAGACGAGGTTGTCGGGATCCCTCACCTCGAGAGAGTCGACGTCGTCGGGCGAGTTCACGATCGTGATGTGCTCGGGCGCCTCCCCCGCGGTTCCCTCGACCTCCTCGTGACCGGTGTGGCCGATGAGCAGGATCTGCCGGTTCTGCTTGGCGAAGCGCACGGCCTCGCGGTGCACCTTCGTGACGAGCGGGCAGGTGGCGTCGATCGCGTGCAGGCCGCGGTCCTCGGCGGCGCCGACGACCGCCGGCGAGACGCCGTGGGCCGAGAACACCACGTTCGCGCCCTCGGGCACTTCGTCGACCTCGTCGACGAAGATCGCGCCCATCTTCTCGAGTGTGCGCACGACGTGCACATTGTGCACGATCTGCTTGCGCACGTAGACGGGCGCCCCGAAGCGCTCGAGCGCCTTCTCGACGGCGACGACCGCGCGGTCGACACCCGCGCAGTAGCCGCGCGGTGCCGCGAGCAGCACCTTCTTCTCGCCGTCGACGGGCAGGTTCTCGAGCCGCCCCGCCTGGCGGCGCATGCGCGGCATCGCGAGGCTCACCACGGGCGCGCCGATGGTGCGCTGGTCGATGGCTCGGCCGGTGACACTCATGCCGGCGATTCTACCGGCGCACGCGACGAACTAGGCTGGACGGCATGGCAGAGCCCGCACCGAACGCCCCCGCGACGCGCGACGCGCCATGGCCGGTGGCCCTCATGAGCGAGAAGATCGCGGCCTGGATCGAGCGTCTCGGCACCGTGTGGATCGAGGGCGAGGTCACGCAGTGGCAGGTGCGGGGCGGCCATGTCTACGGCAAGCTCAAGGACCTCGGTCAGGACGCGACGGTGAGCTTCACCGTGTGGCGCTCTGTCGCACAGCGTCTCACGGCCGAGTTCTCGCAGGGCGATCGCGTGGTCGCGCTCGTGAAACCGAACTTCTGGGTGAAGGGCGGCACGCTCACGGTCCAGGTGCTCGAACTCTCGCACCTGGGACTCGGCGAGCTGCTCGAGCGGCTCGAACGGCTGCGGCGGCAGCTGCAGGCGGAGGGTCTCTTCGACAGGGATCGCAAGCGCGCACTCCCGTTCCTCCCCGGCCTGATCGGCCTCGTCACCGGCCGCGACTCCGATGCGGAGAAGGACGTCATCCGCAATGCGACGCTGCGCTGGCCCGGGGTGCGCTTCAGGGTGCACCACGCCGCGGTGCAGGGCGATCGGGCGGCGGCCGAGGTCGCGGCGGGCATCGAGGCTCTCGACAGGGATCCCGAGGTCGACGTGATCGTCGTGGCGCGGGGCGGCGGCGACTTCCAGAATCTGCTGCCGTTCAGCGACGAGCGGGTGGTGCGCGCCGCGGCCGCGGCGACGACCCCGCTCGTGAGCGCGATCGGTCACGAGGCCGACCGGCCGCTGCTCGACGAGGTCGCCGACCTGCGCGCTTCGACCCCGACCGATGCCGCGAAGAGGGTCGTGCCCGATGTCGGCGAGGAGCTCGCGGGCATCGACCAGGCGCGCGCCCGGATGAGCGCGCGCCTGGGGCAGCTGCTCGCGCACGAGGCCGACCGCATCTCGCAGTTGCGCGGCCGCCCCGTCCTCGCGCTCCCCGAGCGCATCGTCGACGATCGCGCGGAGGAGCTGGTGCGCTGGGTGGCGCGCGGCACGGAGCTGGCGGACCGCACGGTCGGGGACCGCGCGCACGAGCTGGGTCGGGTGCGCGCGCAGCTGCGGGCGCTCTCGCCGAGCGCGACGCTCGAGCGGGGCTACGCGATCGCGCAGCTGCTCGAGGCCGACGGCGAGGCGGGTGCGGTGCTGAGGGATCCCGCCGAGGCTCCCGCGGGCTCGTCGATCCGAGTGTCGCTCGCGGCAGGCCGCCTCTCCGCGATCGTCGAGTAGGCGCGCGGTAGACTGTGGCCCATGGCAGAAACCGTGGACCGGGATCCCGCGCAGCTCAGCTACGAGGAGGCGCGCGACGAACTGATCCGGGTCGTCGGCAGACTCGAGCAGGGCGGCGCGACCCTCGAGGAGTCGCTGCAGCTCTGGGAGCGCGGCGAGGCGCTGGCCGCCCGTTGCGAGGAATGGCTGCTCGGGGCGAGGCAGCGGTTGGAGGCGGCCCGCAAGGGATCGCAGAGCGACGACGAGACCGGAGACGACGCGTAGCCCATGGCGAAGCAGCAGAAGCCCCCGGTGGTGGTCGCCGAACTCGGTCGACCCGAGACTCCTGCGGAGACGGCGGCGCGGAAGGCGGAGAACAGCCGCCTCTACCGCGAGCGCAAGACGGTCAACAATCTCGTCTTCTCCCTGCTCGTGACGCTCGCCCTCGTCGCCGTCATATTCCTGATGGTGCCTCGCGGCACCGGCGGCTTCGAAGACGTCTCGGTCGATGTGCCCGCCCTCGCGACCGATGCGGCGCCCAGTGCAGGCCGCACGCTCGCGGCACCGGCCGTACCCGAGGCTTGGAAGGCCAAGCAGGCCGTGCTGAGCAGGAGCGGCGACGTCAACGTCTGGCGCGTCAACTACACCACGGTCGATGAGACGACCGGTCACGAGGCGTACGCCGCGGTGCTGCAGGGCTTCACCGCGGATGGCGAGCCGGTGGACGAGCACTGGATCGCCGAGCAGTTGGAGGAGCAGAGCGCCACGGGCACGGAGCAGCTCGGCGGCATCGACTGGACCGTCTACGACCACACCGACCGCAACCCCGACGAGGCGAACATGCTGTTCGGCCTGCAGGGCGAGTGGAACGGCGACACGATCCTCGTCTTCGGTACGGACTCTCCCGCGGCACTTCGCATTCTGGCGAC
This sequence comes from Leucobacter ruminantium, assembly GCF_017565705.1. Lineage (GTDB taxonomy): Bacteria > Actinomycetota > Actinomycetes > Actinomycetales > Microbacteriaceae > Leucobacter > Leucobacter ruminantium. The sequence goes on along the minus strand of NZ_JAGDYL010000007.1, from coordinate 71,988 downwards.
CCAGGTCGCCGAATCACTCGCACGATAAGGCACGATTAAGGAGCTAGATACAGATGAGCGCACCACGCGTCACGCCGCAGCAGGCTTGGGAGACCTTCATCGCGGGCAACGACCGCTTCGTCGCCGGCGCGTCGAGCCACCCGAATCAAGACGTGGAGCGCCGTTCCGAACTGGTCAACCAGCAGTCGCCCGACGTCGCCCTCTTCGGCTGCTCCGACTCGCGCCTCGCCGCCGAGATCATCTTCGATTGCGGCCTCGGCGATCTCTTCATCGCCCGCAACATGGGGCACGTGGTCGCCGAGTCCATCACCGCCTCGATGGAATACGCGGTCGCGAACCTCGGCGCGGCGCTCATCGTGGTGCTCGCACACGACTCCTGCGGCGCCGTTGCGGCGGCGATCGACCAGTCCGGGCGGCATCCCTCCGAGGTCACCGACTCGGTCGCGAACACGCTCGCACCGATCCAGCCGTCGGTGCAGCAGCTGTGGCTCCGCGACCGTCACCAGACTCCCTACGCCGAAGCCGCCGAGATCGACGCGAACGCCGTCGGCCGCATCCACCTCGCCGCGACCGTGAACGAGCTGCTGCGCAACTCGCGCACCATCAGCGACGCAGTCGATCGCGGCGAACTCGCGGTGGTCGGCTGCCAGTACCGACTCACCGAGGGTCGCGCCGTGCCCTACACGGCGGTCGGCCCGCTCGACATCGAGCTCGCTCCCCTCGACTGATCCCCCTCACTCGACCCCAGCAACGGACCCTGAGCCTGTCGAAGGGTCCGGCACCGATCCCAGCCCCCTTCGACAGGCTCAGGGGGCGCCCCTCAGCACAGAAAACAGGAGCACCGTGACTGACACCGAGTACCGCATCGAGCACGACACCATGGGCGAGGTCCGCGTTCCGAAGAACGCCCTCTACGCCGCGCAGACCCAGCGCGCCGTCGAGAACTTCCCCATCTCGGGCACGGGCCTCGAGCCCGCGCAGATCGTCGCGCTCGCCCGAATCAAGCGCGCCGCCGCCATCGCCAACAAGGATCTCGGAATCCTCGACGGTTCGATCGCCGACGCGATCGTCGCGGCCGCCGACGAGATCATCGCGGGCGATCATCACGACCAGTTCCCGGTCGACACCTACCAGACCGGCTCCGGCACCTCGTCGAACATGAACATGAACGAGGTGCTCGCCACGCTCGCGACGAAGCACCTCGGCGCGCCGGTGCACCCGAACGACCACGTCAACGCCTCGCAGTCGTCGAACGACGTCTTCCCCACCTCCGTGCACATCGCCGTGACCGGGGCGCTCATCGAGCAGCTGAAGCCGGCCCTCGCGCACCTCGCCGAAGCGCTCGAGGCGAAGGCCGAGCTGTGGAAGGACGCCGTGAAGTCGGGTCGCACCCACCTCATGGACGCCACCCCCGTCACCCTCGGGCAGGAGTTCGGCGGCTACGCCGCGCAGATCCGCTACGGCATCGAGCGCATCGACGCCGCCCTCCCCCGTGTCGCGGAGGTGCCCCAGGGCGGCACCGCCGTCGGCACCGGCATCAACACCCCGCTCGGCTTCCCGGAGAAGGTCATCGCCGAGATCGCCCAGTCGAGCGGCCTGCCCATCACCGAGGCGCGCAACCACTTCGAGGCGCAGGCGAACCGCGACGGCCTGGTCGAGGCGTCGGGCGCCCTGCGCACGATCGCGGTGTCGCTCACGAAGATCGCCGAAGACGTGCGCTGGATGGGCTCGGGGCCGAACACCGGCTTCGCCGAGCTGCACATCCCCGATCTGCAGCCGGGCTCGTCGATCATGCCGGGCAAGGTCAACCCGGTCGTTCCCGAGGCCACGCTCATGGTGTGCGCCCGCATCATCGGCAACGACGCCACCATCGCCTGGGGCGGTGCCCGCGGCAACTTCGAACTGAACGTGATGATCCCCGTGATGGGCACCGCACTGCTCGAGTCGATCCGTCTGCTCGCCAACGTCTCGCGCGTCTTCGCGGACAAGACGATCGCCGGCCTCGAGGCCAACATCGAGCGCATGGCGACGCTCGCGGGCATGAGCCCGTCGACCGTCACCCCGCTCAACCGGCTCATCGGCTACGAGGCGGCGGCGAAGATCGCGAAGCATTCGGTAGCGAAGGGCATCACCGTGCGCGAGGCCCTCGTCGACCTCGGCTATGTGGAGCGCGGCGAGGTCACGGAGGCCGACCTCGACAAGGCTCTCGACCTGCTCTCGATGACCCACCCGGGCGTCGCCAAGTAGCGAACGTCGCATCGGCACCCGAGAGGGGCGAGGGATCCTGACGGTCCCTCGCCCCTCGTGGTTCAGCGCTTCCCCGGTCCGGACGCGTCCGGGCCGGTGCGGAAGGGGCGAGTCGGGTCGGGGAACCGTTCCCGCACCCCGCTCGTCGGAACGACCGGGGGAAGTGATCGGCCGGACCGGCGAGCGGCGGGCGGGGCGGCGTCGGGGGGACGCCGCCCCGTCCTGGGTCGAGACGGGAAGCGGTCGAGGCTCATACGGTCCGGCCGCATCACGTCTCACCCCATAACACGGCGTTCGGCCCGAAACGTGACGCGAGAACGCCGAGAATTTCTCCGCGGGCTCACGATTCGCAGCAGGATACCGGGGGGGGCGTCTCCCGGCTTCGACCGGGAGCGGTCGAAGCCTTGCGGGGAGGAGCCGACCGGGGGCGGAGATCCCGCGACGGTCGAGGCTCATACGGTCCGGCCGCCCCGGTTTCTCACTGAGGTGAGAGCGCGGAGCACCCGAAAAGTGACGCGCATCGCGCGGAATGCGTGCTCTCCGCACGAACGCATCAAAAAATCCGCCTCCCGCGTCACTTCTCGGCTTCTCCGGACTCTCACTCGGACGAGTGACCGTTTCGGGGTACTCTTCGAGGATGAGGGGCCGCGCGCGTGGGGGCGCGCAGAGGGGGAGACTGTGCAGTCTATCGAGAGAGATCGTGTCGGCGACCCCGCCGCCACGGACGCCGAGTTGCTGACGCGCCTCCGCGAGGGGAGCTCGGAGGCCTACGCCCAGCTGTGGTGCCGCTATATCGGGCTCGCTCTGACCGTCGCCCGCCGGTACGCGCCGGGGGCGGCCGAGGATCTCGCATCGGAAGCCTTCCTCGCCGTCTACCGGCAGGTCGCCGTCGAGGGGAAGGGACCCCGGGAGGCGTTCCGCCCCTACCTGCTCACCACCATGCGCAACCTCGCGATCCGGTGGAGCAAGGCGGGACGTCTCGTCGACACCGATCCGGACATCGACGAGACGGACGCGGTCGATCCCCTCACGATCTTGAGCGACGAGGCGGAGGCGGGCGAGCTGCTCGCGGCCTTCCAGGATCTGCCGGAGCGCTGGCAGCGGGTGCTCTGGCTCGCCGAGGTCGAGGACGTACCGCGGGCTCGCATCGCCGCGGAGCTGGGGATCAAACCCAACGCCGTCTCGGCGCTGACGAGACGCGCCCGCAACGGTCTCGGGCTGCAGTGGCTCACTCGGCGGGTCCCCGCACGGCTCGCATCCGATCCGCTTCACGCCGCAGCGCTCCTGCCGGCCTACGTCGCGGCCCCGAGCGAGGTCTCGGCAGCCGATCGCAACCGCATCGAAGGCCACCTCGCGGGCTGCGGCGTCTGCGCCGAACTGCACGACGAACTGCGCGCGGGGTTCGCGCGCACGCGGCGCGCCACCCTCGGCGCGGCAGGTTTCGCCGCACTCGCCGGGGTTATTCCCGCGAGCGCCGCAGGCTCGGGCGGGGCTGCCGGTGCCGCGGCGCTGCTCGTCGGCGGTGTCGTGGCAGGCAGCATGGGGTCGACGGGGGTCGCCGCCGGCATCGGCGTCATCGCCGTGGCCGGTGTGCTTGCCACTGCCCTGTTCTTCTCGGGCGGCGCGTCGGGTGCGGCGGACGGCAAACCCTCCGAGACCGGTTCGGCGTCGGTACCGGGCAACTCGGACGGTTCGACCTCAGGCTTCCCGTCCGGGACCGGAACGGACACGAACGGCGGCTCGGGAACCGGCGGAGGCTCGAGCGCTTCCGCAGGCGGGAACGGGCAGCAGCCGAACGGCGAGTTCGGGCGCGGAGTCCAAGACCCGACGATCGTCGCCGCGGACTTCGACCCCTCGGGTCAGCCCGGCGAATACCTTCCCCCTCCACCGCAGCCTCAGCCCGCCCAACCCGGCACGGTGTCCGGTCCGACCGATGGACAGCCGGGCGGTGACCCCGGCGGCGGCCCCAACCAGATGCTGCTCACCTCCGGCGCGGAGCCGATCCCCGAACAGCAGCGCTACATCGCACCGCAGCTGAGCGGCCGTGCCACGCCGGGTTCCACCGTGGCCGTCGAGTACCGCTACCTCGACTCGTACACGACGCCCACCGCGAGGATCTACACAGTCGCCCCGGACGCGGCGGGCGCGTGGAGCTTCGACTTCCGTTCGCTCGGCAATGGAAGGTCGGGCACGCACGAGTATCGGGTGTGGGCGTTCACCGAGACCGACTCCTCTGCAGCCATCACCGGAACTTTCACCATCGAGTCTCCCCTCATCACCGGTGTCGAATTCGCCACCACCATCCCACTCGAGGAGGCCTCGCAGACCGGCCTGGTCTTCCAGGTCACCGGCGCCCCCGGCACCACGGTCTGCATGACCACGGCCGCCGCCGAGCAGTGGTACGAGATCCCTCTCGACGGATCGGGGAAGGCCGTGCGCCGCATGCGCATGCATGCGTATGGCTTCTACTACCTCTACCTGGAGCAGTGCGACCGAGCCTCGGCGACGGAGATGTATCGCGGTGCTCCCGCAGAGCTGGCTGTCGACGTCTACGACGACGGAGCGCCGATCTTCACACCCTGGGATCCAGGGCTCGAGTCCATCGATCTGGAGCCGGTCGACTGAGGGGTCGGCTCGGCAGGCACCGCCCGGTGAACCACTAGAATCAGGCGCATGATGACAGGCGGAACCCCCGCGCAGGGCCTGCGCGCACTGTCGCTCTCCACGCAGGTCTGGCTGGCTCGGCGACTCGGCCGCGCGGACTGGCTCGAGCGCGCCGAGCGTCCGATGTGGGCCCTGTCCGACATGCAGCCGGTCACGGCGGCGTGGTGGCGCGAGCGTCGACGGGTGCCGGGGCGCTTCTTCTACCTGGCGCTCGGCGACTCCACGGCGCAGGGTATCGGGGCGAGCGTGCCCGGCCGCAGTTACGTGGGGCAGCTCACCGATCGCATCAAGGCGGAGATCGGCGAGCCCGTGCACGTGACCAACCTCGCCGTCTCGGGGGCGACGAGCGCCCTGTGTGCGAGGGATCAGCTGCCGCGCGCCGTGAACCCGTTGAAGAAGCACCCCGACCTCGTGACCGTCGCGATCGGTGCGAACGATATCGCCGCGTGGGATCCGGTCGCATTCCACCGCAACCTGAGCACGATTCTCGATGCGCTGCCCCCGCACACGATCGTGGGCGAGGTGCCCTCGTTCCACCTTCCGTGGCGGGAGCGCGCGGTGAGGCAGGCGAACCTCATCCTGCACGCCGTGGCCGAGGCGCGTGGTTTCGAGGTCGTGCCCGTCTACCGCGCGACCCGCGAGCGCGGGCTGCGCGGCATCCTCACCGAGTTCGCCGAAGACGCGTTCCATCCGAACGATCGCGGCTACGAGGTGTGGGCCGACGCGTTCTGGCCGCTCGTTCTCCCGCGCGTCGAGCGCTGGAAGCGCGAACACGCAGGCTGAGGGGCCTCTCCCGCTCCGCCGCCTCCGACGGGGACGCCGAATCGATTCGCGGAAGTCCGCGTCACTTTTCGCGCCCCGTCGACTCTCTCTATATCGAGCCGTGCCCGGATCGGTAGCCCGGCGGCTGAAACCCTGGAGAGAGGCCCACGATGACGTTGCAGCATACAGAACCACGGAGAAGGACGGGACGGGCGATCGTCGCCCTGATCGTCGGACTCCTCACGATACTCGCGCCGACTACGACCCCTGCATTGGCAGCGGTCGCCGACGGCACGGTCTGGGTCGGGCCGCGAGAGGGGCACGGCGGGAACGGGATCTTCGGCATCCACGAGACCGTCCCCGCCGATCCGAACAACCCGGGCACCCCCGACTACTGGGCGTACTGCATCGAGCACAACGTCTCGGCCAAGACGAGGCTCGAGGGACGGGTCGGCGACGCTTCGAGCTACCTCGGCTCCAACCTCTTCAAGTCGGACCCCGCCGTGTACGGCAAGGTGCTCTGGGTGCTCGCGCACAGCTACCCCGCGCTCAGCCTGTCCGACTTCGCCGACGCCGCGAACGTGCCCGGCATCTCGCGCAACGACGCCATCGAGGCGACCCAGTACGCGATCTGGCGCTACACCGACCTCGGGTTCGACGCCGACTGGAACTGGGCGGGCACCGACTCGGTCGAGAACACCAAAGCCGCCTACCAGTACCTCATCGCCGGCGCGAACGCGAGTTCCGGACTGACGCCGGCCGATTTCGAGGCCACCGTCTCGATCACGGCCCCCTCCGGCGCATTCGAGCCGGGAGATCTCGTCGGCCCCTTCACGGTGCACACGAACCGGCCGACCGCCTCCGTGTCCGTCGATCCGGCGATCACGCTGACGAATGCCGCGGGCGAAGCCATCGACCCGAACGCCGTGACCGACGGCCAGGAGCTGTACCTCGACCTGCGCTCCGCGACGGAGTCGGGTTCCGCGACGGTGACGGCCGCAGTGACCGGGTCGAGCGCGAGCGGCTCGGTGATCTCGGTGCCGACTTCCGCGGGCGGCACCCCCACCGCGGCCGACCACGCGCAGTCGATCATCCTGATCGCGCCCGACACCGCCCGCACGACCGCGCAGGCGACGGCGAGCTGGACCGCGACGCCCGTCGCCCTTCCTGCGATCGGAACCTCCCTCGTGGACGCCGCGGACGGCGATCGCATCGTCGCGTGGGACGGCGGCACCGTCATCGACACGGTCGCGTATGCGAACCTGACGCCGGGGCAGCAGTACACGCTTACGGGAGAGCTCATGCGGAAGTCCGACGGTTCGGCGACCGGCATCACGGGCTCCACGACCTTCACCCCCACATCCGCGTCCGGCACCGTCGAGGTCTCTTTCACGATCCCTCGCGGCTACGCGGGGGAAACTCTCGTCGCCTTCGAGCGGCTCTATGCGGGTTCGGAGGTCGGCGGCACCCCTGTGGCGGCCCACGAGGACATCGACGATGCCGCCCAGACCGTCGTAGTGGCACAGGCACCGGCAACGACGCCGGCGAAGCCGGCCGCACCGACCGCGAAACCTGCGGCCGAACTGGCGCGTACGGGCGGAGGCCCCGCATCGGCGCTCGCCGCCACGGCGTTGCTCGCGGTGCTCGCCGGCTCCGCACTCCTCGTAGCGCGACGCCGCGCGGTGTAGGCACGACCGGGGCGCGGCCTCCCGCCGCGCCCCGGCGCCCCTACTCCCCCAGCATCTCCGTCACGAGGGCCGCGATCTCGCTGCGCTCGGACCGTGTGAGCGTGACGTGGCCGAAGAGCGGGTGCCCCTTCAGCTTCTCGATCACCGCGGCGATGCCGTCGTAGCGGCCGACGCGCAGGTTGTCCCGCTGCCCGACGTCGTGGGTGAGCACCACCCGCGAGTTCTGCCCGATGCGCGAGAGCATCGTCAGCAGCACACCCCGCTCGAGCGACTGCGCCTCATCCACGATCACGAAGGCGTCGTGCAGCGAGCGGCCGCGGATGTGGGTGAGCGGCAGCACCTCGACCAGGCCGCGCGCCATCACCTCGTCCAGTACGTTCTCGGAGACGATCGACCCGAGCGCGTCGAACACGGCCTGCGCCCACGGCCCCATCTTCTCCTCGCGGTCGCCGGGCAGGTAGCCGAGTTCCTGCCCGCCGACGGCGTACAGCGGCCGGAACACCATGATCCTGCGGTGCTGGCGGCGCTCGAGCACCGCCTCGAGCCCCGCGGCGAGCGCGAGCGCCGACTTGCCGGTGCCCGCGTTGCCGCCGAGCGACACGATGCCGACCCGCGTGTCGAGCAGCAGGTCGATCGCGAGCCGCTGCTCGGCGCTGCGGCCCGTGACTCCGAAGACCTCCCGGTCGCCGCGCACGAGGTGCAGCGAGCGCGGGCCGTCGACGCGCCCGAGCGCCGAGCCGCGCGCGGAGGTGATGATGAGACCGGTGCCGCGGGTCAGCCCCTCGACGTCGTCGACGTCGTCGAGCCGCTCCTGGTCCCAGAGCGACTGCATCTCGTGCTCGGCGAGCTCGATCGTCGCGGTTCCGGTGTAGGCGTCGTCGTGGGCGAGCTCGGCGCGGTACTCCTCGGAGCCGAGCCCGAGCGCCGCGGCCTTGAGCCGCATGGGGAGGTCCTTCGACACGACGGTGACGTCGAGGCCGTCCGAGGCGAGGCTCTGGGCGACGGCGAGGATGCGGGTGTCGTTGTCGCCCAGCCGCATGCCGCTCGGCAGCGCCTCGGCGCTCGAGTGGTTGAGCTCGACACGCACCGTGCCGCCGGAGTCGCCGACGGGCACGGGGAAGTCGAGGCGAAGGTGGCGCTCCCGCAGCTCGTCGAGGATGCGGAGCGCGCGCCGCGCGAAGTAGCCGATCTCGGGGTCGTGCCGTTTCTTCTCGAGTTCCATGACGACCACGATGGGCAGCACGACCGCGTGCTCGGCGAAGCGGAAGAGCGCCGAGGGATCGCTCAGCAGCACCGAGGTGTCGAGCACATAGGTGCGCAGACGCTCCGTCGAGCGATCACGGCCCTCGTGCGCTTCGGCCGAGAGGGGTTCGGAATGCGGGAACTCGGTCACAGTGTCTCCTTCGTCCGGTGCCTCTCACGCTACGCTCGCGCCGCTCGATGCGTCGAAGCGACACACACCGATCCGAGTGAAGAACGGTGAACATCCGGTTGCGCGGGGGTTGCGCCCCGTGCCCGCGAGGGATCCCTCACCGCGGGTAACACTCCCGAAACCGGCGGGAAACAGGCCCGGCAGTAGAATTGCAACGGTTCGACAGCCGAAGGGAGCGGGAGATGCAGCTGCTCTGCCTCGCCGATAGGGATCCGGCCGAATCGCTGCCCGCGCTCGACCTCCTGCCGCACGAGGTGCGCACCTCCCCGCTGTCGCTCAGGGTTCCCGACACGATGCCGTCGCGCTTCGACGCGGTGCTCATCGACGGCACCCTCGACGCGCGCCGCGCTCGCACGGCCTGCCAGGCCCTCGCCGGTACGACGCAGACGCCCCGCGTCGTGATCCTGCCCGAGGTCGCCCTCACCGCGCTCACCGCCGACTGGGGGGTGAGCGAGCTGCTGCTGCCCGGTGCGAGCCCGGCCGAGGTGGAGTCGCGGCTGCGCCTGCTGGAGCGCGGCTCCGCCGCCGACGCGCCCGTCGCGGAGGTGCAGGCCGCGGGCGTCGTGATCGACGAGTCGAACTTCATCGCCCGCGTGCACGGCCGCACCCTCGACCTCACCTACAAGGAGTTCGAACTGCTGCACTTCCTCGCCGCGCATCCCGGCCGCGTGTTCACGCGCGAGCAGTTGCTCAGCGATGTCTGGGGCACCGACTACTTCGGCGGCACCCGCACGGTCGACGTGCACGTGCGGCGCCTGCGCGCCAAGCTCGGCGAGCACGAGGGGCTGATCAGCACGGTGCGCGGTGTCGGCTACGGCTTCGCCCGCGAACGCGACTACGATGACGACTGACGCGCCGCGCCCTCGCAGCTGAGCGGGTGCCGACGGCGGTTCGCCCGGGCGCGCACGGCAGGAGGACGACCATGACCGAGGCCGAGCTCATCGAGATCGATCCGGGAAGCTCAGGAGAGCCGGGAACCCGGGCGCTCGCCGACGCGCGAGCGGTGATCGCGGCCGCGGAGAGCGCAGACGGCCGGCCCCCGGTGTCGGATCAGGCGCTGCTCGCGGCCTCGCAGGGCCGACGCGCACTGCGGCGCTTCGCCGAGGCGGCGGACCCGGAGCGCACCGTCGCCGTCGGCATCGTCGGCGAGGGAGAGGTCGACCTCGTCGTCGATCCCTCGGCACGCGGGAGAGGGATCGGCTCAGCCGCCCTCGACGTGCTGCTCGACCGTGCGGCCCCCGGCGAGCTGAAGGCCTGGGCGCACGGCGACAACCCCGCGGCCGACGCGCTCCTCGCGCGCGCGGGGTTCGAGCCGGTGCGATCCCTCTACCGCATGGCCCTCGATCCCTCGCGGCTGCCCGATCCATCATCCGATCCCCTCGCCCTCCCCATGCCCACCGGCTTCGCGCTGCGCGCCTTCGACCCCGAGCTGCCCGAGGACGCGGCGGACTGGGTGCGGCTCAACGCCGCCGCGTTCGCCTCGCACCCCGAGCAGGGGCGCATCACCGAGGCCGACTTCGCCCTGATGCGCGAGGAGCCCTGGTTCGATCCGGCCGATCTGCTCTTCATCGAGGACGCGGAGGGAGTCGCGGGCTACACCTGGGTCAAGACCGTTCCGGGCGAGGGATCCGCCCCCATCGCCGAGCTCTACGCCATCGGGGTCGATCCCGCGCGCTCGGGGCACGGCCTCGGCCGCGCGCTGCTCGAAGCGACGCTCGCGCGGATGGCGCAGCACCGTCCGGCGAAGGTCGAGCTCTACGTCGACGGCGAGAACGAGGTCGCCGTCGGCATGTACGAGCGCGCCGGCTTCACGATCGACTCCCGCAGCCGGCAGTGGCGGCGCTGACCGGAACCTGTCATTCACCTCCGCTTCGCTCGCTCCGCGAGCCGAACTGCCAGAATGGACATATGAACGACGACACGAGCGAACCGACCGGCGAGATCGAACTCCCCGCGGACCGCTACATCGACCGCGAACTCAGCTGGCTCGCGTTCAACCAGCGGGTGCTCGAACTCGCCGAGGATCCGACGGTCCCGCTGCTCGAGCGCGCGAACTTCCTCGCCATCTTCGCCTCCAACCTCGACGAATTCTTCATGGTGCGCGTCGCCGGCCTGAAGCGGCGCATCGTCACCGGCCTCGCCGTTCCGACCAATGTGGGCCGCGCCCCCGTCGACGTGCTCGCCGGCATCAACGCAAAGGCCTACGAGCTGCAGCTGCGGCACGCGCGCTGCTTCGCGGAGGACGTGAAGCCCGCGCTCGCGTCCGCCGGCGTGCGCATCGTCGAATGGGATCAGCTCGACGACGCCGACCGCGCCGTGCTCACCGAGTACTACGAGCAGCACATCTACCCCGTGCTCATGCCGCTCGCGGTCGACCCGGCCCACCCCTTCCCCTACATCTCCGGCCGCGCGCTGAACCTCTCCATCCGCGTGCGCAACCCGCGGACCGACAAGGTCGAGTTCGCACGCCTCAAGGTGCCGCAGATGATCCCTCGCTACGTGCGCGTGGACCGCCGTGAGGCGCTCGACGATGTGCGGTTCATCCCGCTCGAGGTGCTCATCGCGAATCAGCTCGACGGGCTCTTCCCGGGCATGGAGGTCATCGACCACCACGTGTTCCGCGTCACACGCAACGAGGACATGGAGATCGAGGAGGACGAGACCGAGAACCTCATCCAGGCGCTCGAGAAGGAGCTGCTGCGCCGCCGCTTCGGGCCCCCGATCCGCCTCGAGATCTCCGACGACATGGACGAGGCGACGCTCGAACTGCTCGTGAGCGAGTTCGACATCGACGAGCAGCAGGTCTACACGCTGCCCTCCCCGCTCGACCTCAGCGGACTCTTCGCGCTCTCCGGCCTGCGCCGTCCGGATCTCCGGTTCAAGCCGCACATCCCGGTGACGGCCCCCCAGTTCCGCTCGAGCTCCTCGAGCGACAAGCCCGACGTGCTGGGCGCGATCGCCCGGCGCGAGGTGCTCGTGCACCACCCCTACGAGTCGTTCGCGACGAGCGTGCAGGCCTTCGTGGAGCAGGCCGCCACCGACCCCGACGTGCTCGCCATCAAGCAGACCCTCTACCGCACCTCGGGCGACAGCCCCATCGTCGCCTCCCTCATCAAGGCGGCCGAGGCCGGCAAGCAGGTGCTCGCTCTCGTCGAGATCAAGGCCCGCTTCGACGAGGAGGCGAACATCACCTGGGCCCGCAAGCTCGAGCAGGCGGGCGTGCACGTCGTCTACGGCCTCGTCGGCCTCAAGACGCACTGCAAGCTCGTGCACGTGATCCGCGAGGAGCAGGGCAAGCTCGCCCACTACTGCCACATCGGCACCGGCAACTACAACCCGAAGACGAGCCGCATCTACGAGGACTTCGGTCTCTTCACCTCGTCGCCCGAGGTGGGCCGCGACGTGACCAAGCTCTTCAACGTGCTCTCGGGCTACGCGATCGAGACGAACTACGACCGGCTGCTGGTGGCCCCGGAGGGCCTGCGCCGCGGGCTGCTCGAACGCATCGAGCGCGAGGCCGAGCACGCGCGAGCGGGCAGGCCGAGCGGCATCAGACTCAAGGCCAACTCGATGGTCGACGAGCAGATCATCGACGCCCTCTACCGCGCGAGCCAGGCGGGCGTGCCGATCGACATCTGGATACGCGGCATCTGCTCGATCCGGGCGGGCGTGCCCGGGCTCTCCGAGAACATCCGGGTGCGCTCGGTGCTGGGCCGCTACCTGGAGCACTCGCGCATCTACGCCTTCGCGGGCGGCGGCGAACCCGAGGTCTTCATCGGCAGCGCCGACCTCATGCACCGCAACCTCGACCGCCGCATCGAGGTGCTGGCGCGCATCGTCGAACGCGAGCACCTCGCCCGCATCGACCGCTTCTTCGGCTTCTGCTTCAGCGACGACGTCTCCTCGTGGCGCATGCTGCCCGACGGCTCGTGGGAGCGCCGCACGGTCGGCGAGAACGGCGAGCCCCTCCCCGACCTGCAGGATCTCGTGATGACCGACCGCACGGAGGCGCGCGCGAGGCGGTCGCGATGACGCGACGCGTGCTGGCCGCCGGCACCGTCTGCTGGCGGCGCGTGCCCATGCCCGACGGCGAGCGCATCATGGTGCTGCTGATCCACCGCACCAAGCAGCGCGACGTGTCGTTCCCGAAAGGCAAGCTCGACCCCGGTGAGAGCATGCCGCAGGCGGCCGTGCGCGAGACCCTCGAGGAGACCGGGCTCGCCGTGCCGCTCGGCGTCAACCTGGGCACGGTGCACTACGAGCTCCCGAATGGCGCCGAGAAGACGGTGCAGTACTGGGCCGCCGAGGTCGACGAGACCGCCGTGCACGTGTCGTCGTTCGTGCCGAACCGAGAGGTCGAGGCCCTCGAGTGGACACCCCTCGAACAGGCGCGCAAGCGCCTCAGCTACCGCGCCGACCGCGAGATCCTCGACGTCTTCCGCAGACTCGCCGAGCGCGATGCGGCCGAGACGTTCTCGGTGACGCTGCTGCGCCACGCCAAGGCCGAGCCGCGCGGCGACGCCTACCCCGAGGATCGGCTGCGACCGCTCTCAGACGCCGGCGAGGACCAGGCGGAGACCCTCGTGCCGACCCTCGCCGCCTTCGCCCCCGCGAGGATCATGTCGTCGAACGCCGAGCGCTGCCTGCGCACCGTCGCACCGATCGCCCACCACCTGCGGAAGACGGTGCGGGTGCGAGAGGCTCTGAGCCAGGACGCCTGGGACGCGGGCGAAACGGCGGAGCTGCGACGCACCATCGGCAAGATCGTGCGGAAGGGCAAGAACGCGATCCTCTGCACGCACCGCCCCGTGCTGCCCGATGCGGCGCGCGAGCTCGCGCTCGCGACCGGCAGCCTGCTCGGCGACTACCTGCGCGAGGCGGCCGCGCTACCGCCCGGTGGATTCTCGGTGTTCCACCTCTCGCGCAAGCACCCCGGTTCGGGCATCCTCGGCGTGGAGACCTACCCCCTCAAGCACGTCGAGTGAGCGGTGGTCGCCCCACGGCTGATTGAGCGCGGCGAAGCCCCGCACCGCTGATCGAGCGAGCGCCAGCGAGTCGAGATCAAGCGGGGGAACGCGCGCTCACCCCGCGGCCGGCGCCGGATCCTGCGTGATCAACCACTCGTGGGCCCCGGCCGCCGCCGCTCCCATCGAGTCAACCGTGGCGCGGGTGCGCTCCCGCACGCCGGCGTCGAAGTCGGCGCCCTGGCACGCGCCCTGCGGCGCGTCGGAGGCCACCGAGCACCACTTGTAGCCGCCGTTCTGCATGTTCGTCGCCGCGGTCCAGGCGACGTCGTTGGTCGTCCAGGTGCCGTCGGCCTGCTTCGCGAACTGCACCCGGGTCAGCAGGAACTCGTTGTTCACCCGATTGGCGGGCGGCGCCGACTCGCTGATGAAGTTGCCGGTGCCGTAGAGCACCCACTTGCCGTTCACATTCTCGAGCGGCTGGACCGCGTGGGCGTGGTGCTGGTAGACGAAGTCGAACAGGCCGCTGGCGTGCAGCTGCAGGGCGAGGTCGCGCTGCCCCGGCGTCGGCTCGCTCCAGTACTCCTCGCCGATGTGCTGCACGCCGATCACGAGCTCGGCGCCCATATCCCGTGCCTTCTGAGCCTTCGCGATCGTGCGCTCGGGGTCGACGCGGGGCTCCTCCTCGCGATAGTCGACCTGCCACCAGTGCTCGTTGTAGTTGCCGTTCACCGAGAACGTCGACGTGATGACGGCGACCTTGACCCCGTTCGCCTCGACGATGAGCGGCACGTCGCGGTCGGTCTCCGCACGGTAGGTCCCCGTGTGCGCGAGGCCCACCGCGTCGAGCTTGTCGAGAGTGCGCAGCAGCCCCTCCGTGCCCATGTCCACGCTGTGGTTCGATGCGGTGGTGCAGACGTCGAATCCAATCGCCTTCGCGGCGTCGGCGACCTCGGGCGGGGTGTTGAAGTTCGGGTACCCCGCGTATGGGCCGCCCGGCACCGACAGCGGCGTCTCCATCTGGCAGATCGCGAGATCGCTGCGATCGAGGTAGGGCTTTGCTCCCTCGAGCAGCGGCATGAAGTCGAAGTTCTGCCCGGCCTCGTTGGTCGGAATGGCGAACGGCGACCACAGTCCCTCATGGAAGAGCAGATCGCCTGCGACCGCGACCGACACGCAGTGCTCGGTGGGGCAGGCCGGGCCCGCCCCAGGCTGGGGCTGCGGCTCCGGTTCGGGCTCCGGCTCCGGAGCCTCCGTCGCGGGCGGCGTCGTCTTCTGCGGCTCCTCCTCGGCGGCGCATGCCGCCGCCCCGAAGAGCAGCAGCGCCGCCATCCCCGTCGTCGCCATCGCCCGCAGTCCTCGTTGCACCATGTCCAGGAGTCTACCCGGGCGGATCCCTCGCCGATGTCGATCCCTCGCCTCGCCCAGGGATCGGTGCCGATGCGTCGGTCGACGTTCACCTTCCGTTCACCCCTCGGCAGAGCGGCCGTCACCCGGGGTGCATAGCGTGAATGCTGTTGGGCCGGACAAGCGCTCGACACACCACGCACACATCGAGAAATGGACACGATCAGAAGTGAAGTTCTCACCCGTGATCAAGACCGCCGCGATCGGCGGCATTGCGCTCCTCGCCCTGACCTCCTGCGCGGCCAACGAGGCATCCGGCCCGGCCGACTCGAGCGGCCTCTCCGGCGAGCTCTCCGGAGCGGGCGCCTCCTCGCAGGGCGCGGCGCAGGAGGCCTGGATCGCAGGCTTCCAGACCGCGAACCCCGACGTGACCGTCAACTACGACCCCACCGGCTCGGGTGCGGGCCGCGAGACCTTCCAGCAGGGCGCCTCTGCGTTCGCTGGTTCCGACCGCGCGTTCAAGACCGATGAGATCTCGGCCGGCCCCTTCGACGGCTGCGCCACGAGCGACATCGTCGAGGTCCCCGCCTACATCTCCCCCATCGCGATCGTCTTCAACATCGACGGCGTCGACAGCCTGAACATGGATGCGAAGACCGTCGCCGACATCTTCTCGGGCAAGATCACCAACTGGAACGATCAGGCCATCGCTGCCCTCAACCCCGACGTCACGCTGCCCGACCAGGCGATCTCGGCCGTGCACCGCTCCGACAAGTCGGGCACCACCGGCAACTTCACCGAGTACCTGGAGGCCGCGGCTCCCGAGTCGTGGACCGTCGGCTCGGTCGAGGAGTGGCCGACCGAGCTCGGCGGCGAGGGCGCGCAGGGCACCTCCGGCGTCGTCGAGGCCGTCACCAACGGCGTCGGCACCATCGGCTACGCCGACGCGTCGAAGGCCGGCGAACTCGGCACCGTCAAGATCAAGGTCGGGGACGAATTCGTCGAGTACACGCCCGAGGCCGCCTCGGCGATCGTCGACGCCTCGACCCTCGAGGAAGGGCGCACCGAGCACGATCTCGCGATCGAGCTCGACCGCACCACGACCGAGAAGGGCGTCTACCCGATCGTGCTCGTGAGCTACCTCATCGGCTGCGAAGAGTACGCCGACGCCGCGAACGCGGAGCTCGTCAAGGAGTACTTCGGCTACATCGTGAGCGAGGAGGGCCAGCAGGCCGCGGCGGAGTCGGCCGGCAGCGCTCCCATCTCCGAGGATCTGCGCGGCAAGGTGCAGACCGCGATCGACTCGATCAAGTGATCATCGCCGCTGGTCGAGCGGGCGGGATCCCTCGCTCGACCGGCGGCATACCCCCATCCGACCCGACCCAGGAGACCGAGTGACCTCGACGTCCGCCCCTTCCAAGCCGGTGCTGAGCCTCGGCGACCGCGTGTTCTCCCGTTCCGCGCTCTTCGCGGGGAGCATGATCCTCGTGACGCTCGCGGCCGTGGCGATCTTCCTGATCCTCCGCAGTCTCCCCGCCTTCGTCGCGACGGGAGAGAGCGCCTCGCTCCTCACGTCGAACTTCTGGGCCTACGTCGGCCCCCTCGTCTTCGGCACGGTCTGGGCCGCCGCGCTCGCTCTGCTCATCGCGCTCCCGCTCTCGATCGGAATCGCTCTCTTCATCTCCCACTACGCGCCCCGCAGGCTCGCGCAGGTGCTCGGCTACGTCGTCGATCTGCTCGCCGCGGTACCGAGCGTCGTCTTCGGCCTCTGGGGCATCGGCGTGCTCGCCCCCGCCGCCCAACCGGTCTACGCCTGGCTGGGCGAATATCTCGGCTGGATCCCGCTCTTCGGCGGCGCGGTCACGGGCACCGGCCGCACCATCCTCACGGCCGCCCTCGTGCTCGCCGTGATGATCCTCCCGATCATGACGGCGATCTGCCGCGAGGTGTTCCTCCAGGCGCCCGCACTGCACGAGGAGGCCGCGCTCGCGCTCGGCGCCACCCGCTGGGAGATGATCCGCCTCGCGGTGCTCCCGTTCGGGCGCCCCGGCATCGTCTCCGCCGCCATGCTGGGCCTCGGCCGGGCGCTCGGCGAGACCATGGCCGTCGCCATGGTGCTCTCCGCAACGGGCGTCGTCAGCTTCCGCCTGCTCACCTCGGAGAACCCCTCGACGATCGCGGCGAACATCGCGCTCTCGTTCCCCGAGGCCTACGGGGAGAACATCAACGTGCTCATCGCCACCGGCCTCATCCTGTTCATCGTCACCTTCCTCGTGAACGCGGTCGCCCGCTGGATCATCAGCCGTCGCGCAGAGTTCTCGGCCGCCAACTGATGCTGCAGCGCTCGTCAAGGAAAGAAAAGAGGATCCCTCCCGTGGCTCTCACCGTCCGTCCGGTCAGCGCAGGCTCCGCACTCGCGGGCAACCGGCTCTCGAAGCGCACCCCGTGGGTCGTGCTCGCCGCCAGCCTCGCCGCCTCCTTCGCGCTCTTCGCGCTGCTCGCGGCGGCCTCCGGAAGCGCCTTCCAGACAGTGGGCGCCGTGCTCGTCGGGGCCATCGGCTACCTCATCGTGATCACGGTGCTCTCTCTGTCGGTCGAGGGCGGTCGCCAGGCGGTCGATCGCTTCATCACAGGGCTGGTCTCGGGCGCCTTCCTGCTCGCGATGGTGCCGCTCATCTCCGTCGGCATCACGGTGATCGGCAACGGCCTCGCCCGCTTCGACGGCGAGTTCTTCAACTCCTCGATGCGCAACGTCACGGGCGAGGGCGGCGGAGCGCTGCACGCCATGGTCGGCACGCTGCTCATCACGCTCGCGGCGACGATCATCTCGGTTCCGCTCGGCCTGATGACCTCGATCTACCTCGTCGAGTACGGCCGCGGCCGCCTCGCGAAGACCATCACCTTCCTCGTCGACGTGATGACGGGCATCCCCTCGATCGTCGCCGGCCTCTTCGCATACGCGGCGTTCGCCCTGTTCCTCGGACCCGGCGTGCGCATGGGCATCGTCGGCGCAGTCGCGCTGTCGGTGCTGATGATCCCCGTCGTCGTGCGCTCGAGCGAGGAGATGCTGCGCCTCGTGCCGAACGAGCTGCGCGAGGCCTCCTACGCGCTCGGCGTGCCGAAGTGGCGCACGATCGTGAAGGTCGTGCTGCCGACCTCGATCGCCGGCATCACTACCGGCATCATGCTCGCCATCGCCCGCGTCATCGGAGAGACCGCGCCCCTGCTCATCACCGCCGGCTTCACCGCATCGATGAACTACAACCTGTTCCAGGACCGCATGCAGTCGCTGCCCGTCTACGTCTACACGCAGTTCGCGAACCAGGGCAACCCCGCCTTCGCGTTCCTCGAGCGCGCCTGGGCTGCAGCGCTCCTCCTGATTCTCATCGTCATGGCGCTCAACCTCCTCGCACGTCTCATCGCGAAGTGGTTCGCCCCGAAGACCGGGCGCTAGGCGCACATCCGTCGGCGCCGATCCCTCGCAGACTTCTCAGACACCGAACGAAAGAACACCGCATGTCCAAGCGCATCGAGGTCTCCGACCTCAACGTCTACTACTCGAAGTTCCTCGCCGTCGAGGGGGTGTCGATGAACATCGAGCCCCGCAGCGTCACCGCCTTCATCGGCCCGTCGGGCTGCGGCAAGTCGACCTTCCTGCGCACCCTCAACCGCATGCACGAGGCCATCCCCGGCGCCCGTGTCGAGGGCGAGGTGCTGCTCGACGGCGAGGACCTCTACGGGCCGGGCGTCGATCCCGTTCTCGTGCGACGTCAGGTGGGCATGGTGTTCCAGCGCCCCAACCCCTTCCCCACGATGTCGATCCGCGAGAACGTGCTCGCAGGGGTGCGACTCAACGACCGCCGCATCTCCAAGAGCGACGCCGACGACCTCGTGGAGCGCTCGCTCTCGGGCGCCAACCTCTGGAACGAGGTCAAGGACCGCCTCGACAGGCCCGGCTCGAGCCTCTCCGGCGGTCAGCAGCAGCGCCTCTGCATCGCCCGCGCCATCGCCGTCTCCCCCGAGGTGCTGCTCATGGACGAGCCCTGCTCGGCGCTCGACCCCATCTCGACGCTCGCGATCGAGGACCTCATCGACGAGCTCAAGCAGGAGTACACGATCGTCATCGTGACCCACAACATGCAGCAGGCCTCGCGCGTCTCCGACCGCACCGCGTTCTTCAACATCGCGGGCACGGGCAAGCCGGGCAAGCTCATCGAGTACGACGAGACGAAGACCATCTTCTCCACCCCGTCGGTGCAGGCGACCGAGGACTACGTCTCGGGCCGCTTCGGGTAGGGTTCCGTCTCCGGTGACTCCGGGCACGAAAGAACCGGACCGCAGAACGCCTCTCGGCGGAAGGCCGCTCGAAGCGGCGAAAATTGGAGCCCGGGGTTACTGCGGCCCGGCGCGAACCAGTGTATCGCAGCATGGGTCGGCGCGACACCGGGCGCGGCGCATCTCATGGTGCGCATTCCCCGCGCCCCAGGGAGGAGATCCACATCCACGCGGGCGCACTCGGAGATTTTCTCCTACTCCGAGAGCGATCTCCTCATCCGAGTGCGGCGGAGTGAGCGCGACGACCTCAGGCGAGCGTGCCGTCGCGCCAGCGGCGAGCGCCGGCGTGCAGCTCGTGGGCAGTCGCCGAGTAGCGCAGGGCGCGGGTGGTGAGCTCCGACGCGTGCGCGTCGTCGTGGGCGTCGCGGGTGTCGGCGAGATCGGCCGAGCCGAGCGCCATGATGCGGCAGTAGCTCGCGGCGCGGTCGAGCGCTCCGCCCATGTCGCCCGCGAACGCGCCGCGCAGGATGGTGTCGCACAGCTGGGCGATCGATCCCGGGGTGACGGGTTCGGCTGCGCCGGCCACGACGGGGTCGATCGTCGCCGCCGCCGCGGCGCCCCGTCTGAAGAGTTCGGCGGATCCCTCGGGGTCCGCCGCGACCACGCGGCGCAGCAGGTACAGCCTCCAGAGCACGCCCGCGAGCGAGTGAGTGCCCTCGTGCGCCCACAGCTCCGCGATGTCGTCGATACCGCTGCCCGAGGCCAGGCCGACGACGCGGTCGACCACGTCGGGATCGGCCACGCTGCGCACCCGGTCGAGCAGTGCCCACGAGGTCTCCTGGGCGAGTCGGTGCGCCGCACCGGGCTCGTCTGAGCCGATCACCCAGTCGAAGGCGGTGCCGGGCTGCAGCACGGGGCGCTGATGGTCTCGCGTCACGATGCTCCTCTCGCGGTTCGAACGGACCCGGCGAGTCTACGCCCGGAACGAGCCCAGCGCGTGGATCGGAGGCCCAGGTGAACGCGCTAGATTGGGAGGAGGCCCGGAGCGCAGAGCGGCGGGTCCTCCGCATCTTCGCCGAGCGCTTCCTCCATTCGGTCGTGAGGCCATCGCCTTCCCGCTCTCCAACGATGCGTCGTTCGCACACGGCGAGGTGCTCAGAGTCGACGGCGGCATCACGGTCGACGGAATCTTCTGACTCGCTCCTGCCGAGACGGCGCCCTCATGCTCGAATGCCGGCCTCCTGCAGCGCGTGCACGACGGGAGCCAGCTCGGGCCGCTCCTCAGCCTCGGAGAGCGTGCGCTCGAGGGTCTCGTCGTGGATCGGGTGGGCCTGCTCGTAGAGCTCTCGCCCGGCCTGGGTGAGCTCGGTGTAGATGCCGCGCCGGTCGTCGGCGCAGAGGACCCGGGTGAGCAACCCGCGGTCCTCGAGCCGGGTCACGAGACGCGTCGTCGCACTCGCGCTCAGCGCGGTCGCACGCGAGAGCTGCAGCATGCGCATGTGCCATCCGTCCTGGCGGCTGAGCGCATCGAGCACCGTGTACTCCACCACAGACAACTGCGCCGATTCCGTGAGCGCGCGCTCGAGTTCCGCTTCGATGAGCGCGTGCAGGGCGGCGAGGGTGCGCCACCCGCGTGCACGGACCTCAACGGCGTCGTCTGCGATACCCATGATTCCCGACTTTCCGGCACCCGCTCGGTCGAGCGCCCAACAATAGTTGCTTGCGCAGATTAATTGCGTGTGCAATGATCATGTACAGCGACGCAATATCCCGCGTTTGCAAATACTTTACCAGAGGAAACGGGAACATCACATGCCACTGGGACTCATCGCCCTCGCGCTCGGAGCGTTCGGGATCGGCCTCACCGAGTTTGTCATCATGGGCCTGCTGCCCGAGGTCGCGACCGACCTCGGCGTCACGGAGTCGGCCGCGGGCTGGCTCATCTCGGGATACGCGCTCGGCGTGGTCGCCGGCGCCCTCGGGCTGACGGCCGCGACGACCCGGCTGCCGCGCAAACCCGTGCTGCTCGGGCTCGTCGTGCTCTTCATCGTCGGCAACCTGCTCACCGCCACCGCGACGGGCTACGAGCTCGCGATGGTCGGCCGCGTGGTCGCCGCGCTCAGTCACGGGGCGTTCTTCGGGATCGGCTCCGTCGTCGCCGCGGGCCTCGTCGCCCCCGAGAAGCAGGCCGGTGCGATCGCGATCATGTTCACGGGCCTCACCGCCGCCAACGTGTTCGGCGTGCCGTTCGGCACCTTCCTCGGACAGCAGTTCGGTTGGCGTGCGACGTTCTGGGCCATCTCGGGCATCGGCGTGCTCGCCTTCGCCGGCATTGCCGCGCTCGTCACCGCGCCGCGCCCCACGAGCGAGCAGGTCAGCCTGCGCAGCGAACTCGGGGCGTTCCGATCGGGCCAGGTCTGGTCCTCGCTCACCGTCACGGTGCTCGCCTACGGCGGCATGTTCGGCGCGTTCACCTACATCGCGTACACGCTCACGGGCGTCACCGGGTTCGCGAGCTCGGCCGTGCCGTGGCTGCTCGTGCTCTTCGGTGCCGGACTCGTCGTGGGGAACTGGGCGGGCGGCAAGCTCGCAGACCGTTCGATCGACGGAACGCTCATCGGCTTCATCACCGCGCTCGCCGTCGTGCTCGTCGCGTTCGGCCTGCTTGCCGGGTCGCAGCCGGCGGTCGTCGCGATCCTCGTGCTCATGGGCGGCTTCGGCTTCGGCACCGTCCCCGGCCTGCAGAGCCGCATCATGCGGTATGCCGGCGGGGCGCCGACCCTCGCCTCCGGCGCGAACATCGGAGCCTTCAACGTCGGCAACGCGCTCGGCGCCTGGGCGGGCGGCCTCGGCATCGCCGCGGGCCTCGGCTACACCTCCCCCATCTGGATCGGAGCCGGCATCACCGCCGCGGCCCTTGTCGTCATGATGATCGCCGCGGTCTCCGCCCGCGCACGCGCCTCGGCAGCGCCCGTGGTGCCCGAGCCCGTGCTCGCCGCCGCCTGATCCCACCGTCGTCCTGCGCGAGCGAAGCGAGTCGCAGGATCCATCCCACCCTCAGAAGGAGCCATCATGACCATCCCCACCATCACCCTGAACAACGGCCTCGAGATGCCCCAGCTCGGCTTCGGCGTCTTCCAGGTGCCCGACGCCGAGACGACCGCGGCCGTCACCGCTGCGCTCGAGGCAGGCTACCGCAGCATCGACACGGCGGCCATCTACGGCAACGAGTCGGGCGTCGGCCGCGCGATCGCCGAGTCGGGCATCGCCCGCGACGAACTGTTCGTCACATCGAAGCTCTGGATCGACTCGCTCGATTACGACCACGCGCTGCGCGGATACGAGGCCTCGCTCCAGCGGCTCGGTCTCGATCGGCTCGACCTGTTCCTCATCCACTGGCCGGCCCCCGCGAGCGACTCCTACCTCGAGGCTTGGCGGGCGCTCGCGCAGCTCGCCGCCGACGGCCGCGTGGGCGCGGTCGGCGTCTCGAACTTCCTCCCCGAGCACCTCGACCGGCTCGCCACGGTGAGCGATCTCGTACCCGCGATCAATCAGATCGAGCTGCACCCTGCGCTGCAGAATCGCGAGACCGTGGCCGCGAACGCCGCCCGCGGGATCGTGACCGAGGCGTGGAGCCCGCTCGCGCAGGGCTCAGTGCTGCGCGAGGAGGCGGTCGTCACGATCGCCGAGCGCCACGGCAGGACACCCGCCCAGGTGGTGCTCCGCTGGCACCTGCAGCAGGGTCGCGTCGTGATCCCGAAGTCGGTCACGCCCGCGCGCATCGCCGAGAACCTCGACGTCTTCGACTTCGAGCTCACCGCCGACGAGCTCGCCGCGCTCGACGGCCTCGAGCGCGACGGCCGCACCGGCCCCCACCCCTCGACCTTCAACGGGTGATCGGCGGTGGACCTAGCCGGGCACCGAATCCGCGGCCCGAGCTGCGGTTCGGCGTTAGAGCCGTTGTCAGAACGCCTGAACTGGGCGGCAGGTGCAGACGAGGCCCGAACAGTGCCCCGGACGGGGCAAAGTTCGAGCCTCGCCACTTGGGGCGGGCCAGTGGGCCCGCGGGCACAGCTTGGGTGAAGCGCTGCTTCACCCCCTGAAACCTGTGCCCCCACCAGGACTCGAACCCGGGACCTACTGATTAAAAGTCAGCAGCTCTACCAACTGAGCTATAGGGGCGCTCGCTCTAGCTTAGAGCATGGAGGGAGTCCCGCCCGGCGCGGGCGCAGGCCGTCGCTCGAGACGCGACAGGGTGACGCTGGGCGCCGTTACCGGATCTCCGCGTCACCTCGTCGAATACGCGGACGGACCGCACGACGACCTTTGGGGGGCGGTCGTCGTGCGGCCCTCGGGGTCCGCACTCGGCATCATCCACCGGGCTGGGAGCGCCCGGGTGGGAGGATGATGTCGAGAGTTGAAGTTCGGCTCCCGTTCGACGTCAGAGGTTTCCGGGGTGGGGGCCTGAGGAAACCTCCCGGCGTCGCCTGATCAGCAGGATCGCGCCCGCAGCGAGCAGAGCCGCTGCGATACTCGCGATACCGCCGAGCTGTGCACCCGTCGCCGCCAGGCCGGGAATCGGCCCCCTCGGCTTCGGGCAGAGGGCCTCGGTGCACTCGAAAGTGTTGACCGCCGTGATGGTGAGCTGCTGCAGCTCATCCGGGCTGCCCGAGGTCACCGTCGCGGCGTTCTCGAACGAATCCCGATCGATCGACTTCTTCACGGCACCGCCGTCATCGGTCTCGACTCCGAAACAGCGGGCGTCGAGCGGCAGGTAACGAGGCTCGTCGGCGTCATCGACGAGCAGCTTGGTCTGGCCGCCTCTGATCTTCACCGGCCCCGAGTACAGGGTCGAGCGCACCACGCCCTCGGGTCCGGTCTCCTCCACCTGGCAGGTGACTCGGATCTCGAAGACGGTGTCGGCCACGGCAGAGATCGCCTGCTGCTCGCCGGCGAGCTCCTTCGTGAGCGCGACAGTGCCCACGGAGTAGTAGTTCGTCAGCGATGCGGTCGCCTCGCCCGAGGTCCAGGCGGTCGCGTTCCAGGGGATCTCGACCGTCACGGGTGCGGCCGGGCCGTCGGCATCGCCGTGCCCGATCTCCGTGATCGTGCACGAGGCGGACGCCGGGATCGGCCCCAGGGTGCCCGAGAGCACCGCGGTCGCACCGGCGGCGGCCTCGAGGGTGACCTCCTGCTCGAACACCGTCTCACCGTCGAGCGTGCACGCCACGTCGAAGACGAGGCTGTCGCCGCCGGCGAAGGGCTTCACGCCCTCGCCTTCGAGCAGCTTGTTGATCAGGAGCGATCCCTCGGGCAGTTCGAAGGTGTTGAGCGCGGTGATTGCGAGCTCCTGCAGCCGGTCGGGGTTGCCGGAGACGACCTCCACTCCTGTGTCGAAGGAGTCGTGGTCGATCTCCACCCCGGACGCGCCGCCGTTCTCCGTCTCCTCAGCGAAGCAGGTCGCGCCGAGCGGCAGACGCACGGGATCCCCGTTCGCGTCTTCGAGCAGCTTCGACCCAGCGCCGGTGAAGGTCACGCGCTGAGAGTGCACGTCGACCCTGTCGCCGTCGCGCTCCACCTGGCAGGTCACGAGGATCTCGAAGCTGCGCTCGGCTGCGGCCTCGACCGCGGTCTCGCCGCCCTCGAGCAGCTTGGTGATCCGGATGGTTCCCGCCGAGTAGTAGTTCGTCAGCGACGCGGTGACCTGCTGCGTCTGACCGCCGCGAGGGATCGTGACCGTCACCGGAGCCGCGGCCTCGTCGGCCTTGCCCGCGCCGGTCTCGGTGATCGTGCACTCGGCGAAGGCCGGCAGGCCCGCGATGGGCTGCGACTGCACCGCGCTCGCCCCGGCGGGTACCTCGAGCGTCACCTCGTCGTCGTACACGGGCGCGCCCTCGAAGGTGCAGACCACGTCGAAGGTCAACGAGTCGCCGCCAGCGAAGGGCTGCACGCCGACTCCGCGGAACTGCTTGTCGATCACGAGGGATCCGTTCGCCAGCAGACCGGCGTCGATGTCGAGGTTCGACGAGTCGGCGGCGAGCACCACGGCGTCGGAGGCACCGGTCGCGGGGGTCGCGTCGGAGTCGGTTCCGGGCGTCGCCGCGGCGGCATGCTTCTGCGTGAACGTCGCGCCGTTCGGTGCGACGAAGGTCACGACGTATCCGGCGCCGCTCGACGGGCGCAGCGCGCCGAAGTCGTACTTGCCGTCTGCGTTCGTCGCGGTCTCGAGCGAGATCGTGTTGCCGAGGTCGTCGGTGCCGGTCAGGCGCACGGTGACACCGGCGGCGCCCGGCTCGGGCTGGCCCGCGTAGTCGTCTTGCACGCCGTTGCGGTTCAGATCCCACCACACGATGTCGCCGATCGTCGACGAGACGACCTCGGAGTTCGCACGACTGCTCATCACGAGGTTCTCGAGGCCCTGGTGCGCCACCGCCCGCGTGGTGTTGCGGTAGGTGTCGCCGGCCCGGTTGCCGACGCCCGTCATGTCGAGGCGGAAGGCGAGCTGCTCGCCGTTGTCGAAGGATCCGGTGCGCATGAGGCGGATGCCCGTGACCTGCGCGGCGACCTCGGGCGCGAGCCCCGCGGCCGGAATCGGCTGCCACATCGCGGTCACGTCGCCGTTCTCCCAGTTCGAGGCGTGCTCGGGGTTCTCGTCGAACGACGCCGCGGTCGTGTAGTAGAACGTCGAACGCGCACCCGACGGGTCGCCCGTACCGGGGTCGGTGAGCGAGACACCCGCGAAGCGCATGGTGCCGTGGAACTCATTGCCCTCGCTGCCCGATGCGGTCGGCAGCGTGTCGATGATGTCGACGTTGCCCGGCCCCGTGAAGCCGAGGTTGCCGAGGCGTACTTCCCACGAGGTGAGCTGGTTCGTCGCCTGCCCCGGCCGGTTCGCGCTCGTCACGAGCGAGTCGGGCAGGGTCGACTTCTCGAGGAAGACGCCCCGGCTCGCGTCGATCTGCACGTCGAGCGTGTCGGTGACGCGCGGGAAAGCCGCGGGGTTGCTCGACGCGGGATCTCCCTGGGCGAGCACGCGCGCCGTGTTGCGGTGCAGCCCCGTCGCCGCGAAGCGCGAGATGCTCACGGTGTATTCGATGGCGGGGAGCGTGAGGCCGCTCGTCGTGACGTCGTGCGCGCCGAGATCCCAGGAGACGTAGGTCGCGTCGGCGGAGCAGGTGAGAGTCGCCGTGCTCGGGCGCACGAGGCTGTACGAGCGGTTCGACGACTCGATCGTGAAGCCGGCCGGAATGCAGTCTTCGACCACGGCCCTCTCGGAGCGGGCCGTCGGTGCAACCGAGTACAGCCGCGGTATCAGGCGGAAGTCGGCGGTCTGTCCGCCGGCGAACGACTGAACCGAGCTGCGCCATTCGCCCGTCCGGTTCTTGACCTCTTTCTCGATGAACGAGTAGAGCGCACCCGAGACCACGCGATCGCCGAAGGTTCCGGTGTGGTTGTCGGCACGGTAGTCGCCAGGGTCACCGTTGATCGGCTGGCGCCCGTTGCCCTTGCTGGGCATGGCGAGCCCCTCCTCCCACGTCGGCTCGTCGTCGACCGTGTGGTAGTCGAAGCGGTAGCCGGCGTAGTTCGGCATGACCGTGTTGTCGGGGCGCTGAGTCGTCGTCGAGCGCAGCGCGATGCCGATGTTGGCGTAGGCGTTGCCCTGCGCATCGGGGGTGAGTGTCACGAGCACGCGCACGGCGCCCACGGCCTGTCGACCGGTCGGCACCGCGTCGAGCGAGTCGTACCAGATGATGCGCGAGTCTTCGCAGTTAGAGGGCATCGGGCTCGTCACGCCGCCCGGCAGCGCCGGGTCGGGGGTGAAGTCGTGCACGCCGTACTGCACCCTGCGCAGCTCGGTCGTGCCGGTGTTCCGCGTCATGTTCCACACGGGCTCGCCGTTCGAGGGCGAGGTCATCGGCCCGTAGCTGCCGGGCTCGATCGTGAACTGAGCCGGGTCCCAGTAGTCGCAGGCGAGCGCGGTCATGCCCGGCCGGTCGGCCTCGGCCGCGCGGGTCCGGTTGATCTGCAGCCGCGATCCGACGAGCTGGCCCTCTCCGATCACGTAGGGCTTCTGCCACGGCCGGTCAGGAGACAGGTTGATGTCGGTCCCGTTCTGGGTGACGTTCGGGATGCCGACGAAGCTCTTGCCGAATCCGCGGTCGCCCTGCCCGCGGGCCGCGCGCAGATCGGCGGTGCGGGTGTTGTTGCGCGGGGTGTCGGCGTCTGCGGCGTTCGGCTGACCCGCGATGTCGGTGACCTCGAAGTCGGTGTAGCTGTTGACGGTGCGCAGCGTCGAGCTGCCATCGCCGTTCGGCGTGCCGAGCGCGAACAGTGCCTCGCGCGGAATCTCGACGATGGCGTCGAGATTGACGACGCCGCCGCCCGTGTTCGGGATGGGCTGCCCCCAGTCGTTCGTGGTGGGCACCGTCCAAGCAGAGAGGTCGGCGTCGGTGATACGCACCTCGTAGCGCCCGTCGCCCGGATCCTCCGTCGGCCCCGGGGTGAGCTGCGGGGTTCCGCTGAAACGCACGCCCTTCTCGCGAGTGCTCGGATAGCTCCGCGTGTTCACACCGTTGATCGCACGACCACCCGTAGTACCGTTGGTGATCTTCAACCGCGGGCGGAAGTCGTCGCTCCAGTTCGGGTGGCTCGTGATGTCGGGATCGCCGTAGAAGCTCTCGGGGCTCAGATCCTCGACGAACGAGAGCTCGGTCGCCGGCGAGACGCCCTTGCCGCCCTTCGGTGTGGAGATCCACAGCGAGTACATGATGTTCGTGCAGGTCATCGACGCGTCGAAGGAGCACGGGAAGACGCGGGCATTGTCGAAGTTGATCGGGCCGTTGTTCAGGTCGCTGCCGTCGTCGGGCAGCGGGTTGAAGCTGTTCTTCGAGATGTCGTAGCGGGGCTCGGCGACGACGTCGGCTTCGACCGGGTTCGTGAAGTGGTCGCCGCCCGTCGAGCACTGCACGTGCGCGGTGGCCTCGAGCTCGGTGCCCGCGGGCACCTCGGGGCGCACCTTGACCGTGACGTCGTACTTGTTCACCGAGTCGCCCTGCGGACCGACGTTGCAGACGAGTGTCTGCGCGGGCAGATCCTGCCATGACGTGCCCGTGAGCGGCACAGCGGGCTCGCCGATCTGCGCGGCCGTAGGCGTCAACGTCGAATCGGCGAGACAGTTGCCGGGGATCGACTCGAGCACGACGCCCCGGGGCAGCTCGAGCGTGAACCACCCGTTCGCGTGCCCGCCCTTCGACCAGACGCTCACCGTGTAGGTGATCAGGTCGTTCGTGCGCACGACGCCGTTGTCGTTCGCGTCGTCGAGGTGATCCCAGTCGGGCGTGCCGTCGGTCTGCTCGAGGAATGCGCAGAGCCCGTGGCCGAAGGCGTCCGACTTCTCGACGCAGTCGGCGTAGCTGTCGTGCGGGTCGTTCGGGTAGTCCGCGTGCGGCCCGACGGCGTCGTGCCCCGCGTGGGGGTCGTTCGTCACGTCGTCGGCGGGACCGGACTCGCTCGGCGTCTCGCCGGATCCCTCACCCTCGGCCGCCAACTTCTCGCCTGCAGTGGCACCGGTCTCTCCGCCTGGCTGCTCGGTCACGACGTCGGTCTCCGCAGCGGGCGTCTCCTCGTTCGCCCACGCCGTTCCGACGGGCGACAGCGTGACCGCGAGCACCAGCGCCAGCGCCGCCGCTACTCCCCCACCGCTTCTGCGCTTCCACACGCGCGCACCATTGACTGACATCTCGTCCCTTTCACCCGATCGCCTCGTAGAGCCGAGGCCTTCCCCACATATAGAGACCCGTCGGGCGACGAAGTCATGCAGCGTTCCGAGATTATTTTTCGCGCAGGTGCTTCAGGCGGTCCTCGAGCAGGCGCCAGTGCGGCGTGCGATCATCGCCCCCGACCTGAGAAGGCCGCGAGGGATCCGCCGCGCGCTGCACGACGCGCTCGCCGCCGGCGCCCTCGACCTTCTGTTCATCGTCGAGCGGCTCCCTCTCATCGTCGGGGCGGTCGGCCTCGGCTTCCACGACCGGCGAGAGATCCCGCTCCGCTGGCGGAGCCCCACCCGGGCTCAGCAGGAGGAACAGGCCGAGGGCGAGCAGCGCCGCAGCACCGCCGAGACTCCCCCAGAGCAAGGCCGTAGGAATCCGGTGGACCTCCGCGGCACCCGGAGCCGTTTCCGAGGGGCTCGATCCCTCGACCGCGGACGCGGGAGCGGCACTCCCCGCCGCCGCGCCGCCACCGGCCGCGGCTGCCCCGACCACCACTGGCCCGAGCCAGGATCGCAGTTGCCCGTTCAGCGTGCGCAGTCGGCGCGCCTGTTCGGCGCACTCGGCGCACTCCTCGGTGTGCGCCTGCACGGCGCGGTGCTGCCGCTTCCCCAGCGAGCCCCGCACGAAACCGGCGAGGAGCATCGGAGCCTCCCCGCAGCCGACGGGCGCCCGGTCGACGTACTGCTGCAGATACGCGGTGCGCAGCGCCTCGCGCGCCCGAGCGAGGCGCGAGATCATCGCGGAGGGTGTCGCGCCGATGCGGGTCGCAGCCCGCTCCTGCGGAATGCCCTCCACCTCCACGAGCCACAGCAGCTGCTGCCAGTCGCCGGGCAGCGAGGCGAAGGCGCGCTGCAGCTGATCGAGCTCGCCGTGACGCTCCGCCGCGTCCTCGGCGGACGTGCTCGCCAGCACGTCGAGCTCCTCATCCGGCACGAGGTCGGTGGCTCCCTCGACCTTCGTGCGCCGCCGCCCTTCGGAACGGATCGCGGTGAAGAGATAGCCGACGAACGATTCCCTGGGGCCGAGCCCGCGGTCCATCGCCTGCAGAGTCTTCGCGAAGGCCTCGGAGACCACATCCTCCGGGGAGACCGGTGGGCGCGCCGCCGCCACGGCTCGAGACAGCGCAGCGTCGCGGTATCGCCGGTACAGTTCGGCGAAGGCCGCGCGGCCTTCCTCCGAGTCCGAGCCCGCCGCTGCGACGCGAACGCACAGCTCCACGTCGCTCAGGCCCGCGAACGAGCCTCCGTCTTCCCGCCCCTTCGCAGCGGTCGACGAGACCGCCCTTCCTTCGTTCCGCACAGATCCGTCCCTACTACCGGATACGACTGAACGGTCCCCCCGACCCGTTTCACTTCCACTCCCTGTCGAAACCATAACATCGAACGGCTTCGAGGACCGGGTCGAGCACGAAGCCCCGCGTCAGACCTCGCCGCGGTTGAGCGCCCAAGAGGCGGTCTCGAACGCGCGCACGGTCCAGAACAGCTTCTCGGCGTCCTGAGGCGTGGGCCAGCTCGACACCTTCACACCGACCACGCCCGTCGCGCGGTTCATGTAGATCATCTGGCCGTGAATGCCGAGAGCGAGCATCACGTCACCGCTCTCCCCCGGGAACCAGAAGCCGTTGCGGTACATGCCTCCCGGCATCAGAGTGGGCGATTCCGCCCGCGCGAAGGCCTCCCGGGAGTCCTCGCCGCCCGCGAAGGTGTCGGCGACCCACCACCCGGGCAGCACGGCAGCCCCGTCGAGCGCGCGGCCTCCGTTCACGAACAGATTGCCGAAGCGGGCGAGATCCCTCACCCCCGCCGACACACCGCCGTCGAACATCCCGCCGCCGGCCGTGTCGATGCCCACGTGCGCGTCGAACTCGGCACCCATCGGCTGCCACAGCCGCTCAGACATCACCTCGGCCGCGTGCACGCCCGCCGCTCCCTCGATGACGAAGCCGAGGGCGTCGGTCTCGCACGATTTGTACGAGAACGGGCCGCCGTGCGGAGCATCCTTCTCGAGGGTCGCGAGAAAGGCGAGCAGCGTGTCGGGCACCTCGGGATGCTTCTTCGGCGCCCAGCCGATCGCCTCCTCGAGCAGGCGCACCTCGGCGTCCTCGTTCAGATACTCCTCCGAGAAGCGCACCCCGGTGCGCATATCGACGAGATGGCGCACGAGCGCGCCGTCGTAGCCCGAACCCGCCAGCCGCGGGACGTAGTGCGTGACCTCGCGCTCGAGGTCGAGCTCGCCGCTCGCCGCGAGCAGCCCCGCGACGGTCGCGGTCAGCGACTTCGACACCGACATCAGCAGGTGCATGCTGCCGGGTGCCAGAGTTCCGAGGTACTCCTCGCCGACCACCGTTCCCCGGTGGGTCACCATCCACCCGTCGGTGTGGGTAGCCCCCATCACCTCGGTGAAGGAGGCCCTGCGATCCTCCCAGGGATGCGGCACGGACAACGATTCGAGGGCCGTCGGGCGGTGCGCGAACTCTGCGACGCGCACCCCCCGGCGAATCTGATGCACGGGAAGGAATGTCTGGATGTTCTGCATCGACCACTGCAGGTAGGGAGCGAACTGCCACTGGTCCAGCGGCGGCACCTCGATCCCGTATCCGGAGGCCGTGCTCATCCCGTATTCGGTCTCGGCAGTCATCCTTTCAGTATCCCACGCGGGGGCTACTTGCCCTTCGCGGGGGCAGGCTTGGGCTGCGGCTCGTCTCCCTCGATGAGCGTCGTGCGGTACATGCCGCGGATCGCGTCGATGAGGTACTTCGCGTGCAGCGTGAGCCCCCCGTGACTGTTCTCGAGGTGCGCCTTCGTGACGAGGATGCCGAGGTCGGCGCCCTTCCAGCGGTACTCGCCCTCCGGGTAGATGCGGAGGAAGAACGCCTCCGACTCGTTGGTCAGGAGGTGCCAGTCGAGATCGCCGTGGCTGTAGACGAGGTTGCCGAAGTGGTCGAGCACGTAGCGGCCGGTACGCGGCGCCGCGTCGATGCGCTCCACCGAGTTGGTCGTGTGCTTGATGACCATGTGGCTCCACTCGTCCTCCGAGGCGAGCTCCTCCCAGCGGGCGTTGATCTCGTCGACATCGATCTCGAAGTCGATGCCGGAGTACTCGAGCAGGTGGAAGGCGAACAGCGGCACGTCGGCGTAGGCACCCGCCGTGACGTTCGTGATCGCCGAGGCGCCGCTGACCCGTGGGTTGAGCTCGCCGAGGTAGACATCGCCGGTATCGGTGTCGAGCAGCACGTCGACCTCGAAGAAGCCGCGGTACCCCTCCTTGCCGAGGCGGTCGCCGAGTTTGCGCACGAGCTGCACGGCCGCGTGACGGCTCTCGTCGTCGAGCACGGTCGGGAACATCTCGTTGCCCGCCCAGCCGCCGCGGTACGGCGTCAGGTCCGCGTGACCGGTGATCTCGGTCATGCAGGGGCCCACCACGGTGCCGTGACGGGTGTTCACGGCCTCGATCGCGATCGGACGGTTGTTGATGCGCTTCATCACCTTGATCTCGACGCCCACCACCTCGTCGGCGATCGCGGCGAACTCCGCCTCGCTCGTCACGAAGTAGGTGGTCTTGCCCGAGTCGCCGTAGGCGGTCTGGATGACGAGATCCTGGCCGAGCTTCGCCTTGTTCGTGACCTTGACGAGCTCGTCCCAGTCCTTGACGGTCGTGAGCACGTTCGGCACGCTCGGCACACCGACGGAGTCGGCGATCTGCGTGGTCACGATCTTGGAGTCGAGCCGCTCACGCAGTGCGTGGCTCGGCAGGATCAGCTCGTAGTCGAGCTCCTCGCAGATCCGCTCGGTCTCCTCGTCGAAGAAGACCATCACGACCTGGGGGCGCTTGCCCGGAGGCGTGCGGCGCTCGATGTGCGCGCGGACCTCGTGGTTGCGCAGCAGCCAGTTGTTGATCTGCTCGCCGCTCTCGAACTCGACGTAGGGCTTGTCCTTCGGGCAGAAGACGCGCGGGTGCGTTCCGTCCCAGCTGTCGTAGTAGCTGATGTAGGAGAAGCCGCGCACCCAGCGGTCGAGGCCGAGCAGGTTGAACGCCGTCGCGCCGACGAAGAACACCGGAGTGTCGCTCGTGCGCAGGTAGTGGCGGATCTCGGAGATGTTCTTGAGCTTGGTGAAGCCGCTGCGGCCGATGGTCACGGGGCCGGTGGCGGGCGCCTTGCGCGGACGCTTGCGGCGGGCGAGCGACTTCTTCTCCGCCGCCGGCTTCGGGGCCGGAGCAGCGGTGCTCACGGCATCGGCCTTCGCGGCCTCGTCCTTCATCTGCGGGGCCTTGGCAGCAGGCTTCGCGGGGGCCTTCGCAGCAGGCTTCGCCGCGGTCTTCGAGGAGGTCTTCGAGGCCGCGCGCTTCGCCGGAGCCTTCGCAGCGGGCTTCTTGGCCGGGGCCTTCTTCGCCTCCTGCGAGGTCTGCGATTCGGCGGGACTCTGCTCCACAGGATCGGTGTTCAGGGTTGACTGAGAAGCCGTTTGACGCGCCATTGCGTTTCCTTCCATCGGATTCGGTAGAGGCATCGTTGCACGAATCCGTCGCGATTCCAAAACGAGCCGAGCCGGGAGTTTTGCGGCTCCTCGTGTGCGAAGGTGTGAGAGCGGGCTGAACCTACCGATTTCGAGTTCATCGTCAGGCTCGAGACGTCGGCCCTCACGATCGGGCGAGGGCTCGAGCCGCTCCGGCGCTACTGCAGCGCGGACGAGAGCCGCGCGAGCCCGTCGAGCAGCTGCGAGCGCAGCGGTTGGCGCGACCACTCGTCGATCGTGAGTTCTCGGGAATTTGCTCGATAGTGGTCGTTCACCCGGTCGAGGTCCTCGATGAAGCCTTTCCCGTGCACGACCATGGAGATCTCCATGTTGAGGCCGAAGGATCGCTGATCCATGTTCGACGACCCCACGACGGCGACGGTGTCGTCGATCGTGAAGTGCTTGGAGTGGAGGATGTAGGGCGGCCGGTACATCCAGATGCGCACCCCGGCCCGGAGCAGCTCCTCGTAGTAGGAGCGCTGGGCGTGATAGACCACGGCCTGATCGCCGATCTCAGAGACGAACAACTCCACGTCGACGCCGCGGGCGGTCGCGGCCCGGAGCGCATTCATGATGGAGCCGTCCGGCACGAAGTAGGGGCTCGTGATGCTGATGCGGCGCCTGGCCGCATAGAGCAGTGCCACGAAGACCTGCAGATTGTTCTCGCCGGCGTAACCGGGCCCGCTCGGCACGATCTGGCAGTCGAGCTCGCCCGGCTTCTCAGCCTCGAAGTCGGCTTCCGCGAGGTGCCGCAGGAACTCGCCGGTCTCCAGGAACCAGTCGCCCTGGAAGACCGCCTCGAGACCCAGCACGATCGGGCCTTCGACGCGCACCATGAGATCGCGCCAGTGCAGGCCGCGGCGGCGGTTCGACGGCTTGTTGTAGCTCGAGTCGACGAGGTTCTGGGAGCCCATGAAGCCCACGCGCCCGTCGATGACGAGCAGTTTGCGGTGATTGCGCAGGTCGGGGCGCTGGTACTCGCCGCGCCAGGGACGCACGGGCAGCATGTAGGCCCACTCCGCTCCGAGGTCGGTGAGGCTCTGCGCCGTGCGCTTCGTGCCGGGGTTGCGCACGGCCGAGATGTGGTCGAGCAGCACGCGCACCTTGACCCCGCGGGCGACGGCGTTGCGCATCGCCGTGAATACGCCGTCGGTGGCCTCATCGTGCACGAGGATGTAGAACTCGACGTGCACGTACTCCCTGGCCTCGTCGATGGCTGCGGCCATGCGGGCGATCGATTCCTCGTAATCGATGCAGATCGAGGCCGTGTTGCCGAGCAGCATCGGCTGCGCTCCGAGGGATCGCCCCAGCCGCACGGCGTTCTCGACCGCCGGGTCGAGGTCGTCGCTCACGGTGACCAGGCTCTTCTCCTCGCGCTGGGCGAGATCGGCGACGAGCTGGTTGATGGCCTCCTGCTTCTGCTCGCGCTGCTTCGGAAGACGTTTGCTGCCGATGATAAGGAAGAGCAGCAGGCCGGGCACCGGCAGCGCGAAGATGGCGAGCAGCCAGGCCATGCCCGCGGTGGGGCGGCGATTGCGCGGCACGACGAAGAGCGCGACGATGCGGATCAGGTTATCGACGATGAGTACCGTCAGCGTCCAGAGGTAGGGCCAGTTGAAGCCGAACCACTCGAGGTCCATGGATGTCCCGCCGTTCGTGTATGCCGCCGTATCCGGCTGCACTCACTCTACCGGGAGCGGGGTCAGGAGTCCTCTCGCAGGGGAAGGCCGGCCTTGGCCCGCTCCTCGTCTTCGATCTGCTGGTAGATGCGGCGCTCGGTGCGATCCGCTCGCAGGATCGATCGCAGCACGAAGAAGAAGAACAGGCCGATCAGCACGGTCGGGGTCAACGACCACACCGCGTTCAGCCACCAGTTATCCATGCTGCACAGTCTACCGGTCGCGCACCGCGCGCTTCCTGTGCGATCGCCACCCCTCGCGGCCGGTCCGGCGAGGCGAAGCCCCACCCCGTCGGCCCGGCGCGAATCGGGGACCCGGTCCCTCGACAAGCTCCTCGCTCAATCAGCGGGCGGGAGCTCCCCGCCCGCTACTTGACGAGCGGGAAGAGGATGGTCTCGCGGATGCCGAGACCCGTCAGCGCCATCAGCAGGCGGTCCATGCCCATGCCCATGCCGCCCGCCGGAGGCATGCCGTGCTCGAGCGCGCGCAGGAACTCCTCATCGACGCCCATGGCCTCGTCGTCGCCGCGCGCGGCCTCGGCGGCCTGCTGCACGAAGCGCTCGCGCTGCACGACCGGGTCGACGAGTTCGGAGTAGCCGGTCGCCAGCTCGAAGCCGCGCACGTAGAGATCCCATTTCTCGACGACGCCGTCGATCGAGCGGTGGTGGCGGGTGAGCGGGCTCGTCTCGACGGGGAAGTCCATCACGAAGGTGGGCCGCGTGAGGCCGTCCTTCACGAAGTGCTCCCACAGCTCCTCGACGAGCTTGCCGTGGTTGGGGAGCTTCACCTGCACGCCCTCCGCCTCGGCGATCTCGAGCAGCTCGGACACGGGCGTCGCAGGGGTGATCTCGCGACCGGCGGCCTCCGAAAGGGTGCCGTACATCGAGATGCGATCCCAATCGCCGCCGAGGTCGAAGAGGGCGCCGTCCGCCCACTGCACGACGTGGGTGCCAGCGCGCTCGGTGCCCTTGTTCACTGCGAGCGCCGCGTTCTGCACCAGCTCCTGGGTGAGATCGGCGATGCCGTTGTAGTCCGTGTAGGCCTGGTAGGCCTCGAGCATCGCGAACTCGGGGCTGTGCGTCGAGTCGGCGCCCTCGTTGCGGAAGTTGCGGTTGATCTCGAAGACGCGCTCCAGACCGCCGACGACCGCGCGCTTCAGGTAGAGCTCGGGCGCGATGCGCAGGTAGAGATCGGTGTCGAAGGCGTTCGAGTGCGTCACGAACGGACGCGCCGAGGCGCCGCCGTGCATCGTCTGCAGCATCGGGGTCTCGACCTCGATGAAGCCGCGATCGGCGAAGGTGCTGCGCAGGCTCGCCATCGTGCGGGCGCGCGTGATGACGTTGGTTCGGGCCTGCGGGCGCTGGATGAGGTCGAGGTAGCGCTGGCGCACCCGCGTCTCCTCGTTCAGCTCGGCGTACATGTTGGGGAGCGGGGCGAGCGCCTTGGCGGCGATCCGCCACTCCTCGACCATGATGGAGAGCTCGCCGCGGCGGCTCGAGATGACCTGGCCGCGCACGAAGAGGTGGTCGCCCAGATCGACGAGTTCCTTGTAGGCCGCGAGCGATTCCTCTCCGACCTCGGCGAGGCTCAGCATCACCTGGATGCGCTCGCCGTCTCCCGCCTGGATGCTGCCGAAGCAGAGCTTGCCGGTGTTGCGCTGGAACACGACGCGGCCCGCGACACCGACCGTCTCTCCGCTCTCGGCGCCGGTCTCGAGGTGGCCCCACTTGGCTCGCACCTCGGCGATGGTGGTGGTGACGGGCACGGCGACCGGGTAGGCGCCCCCGCCGAGCTCGGCGCCCTCGTTCAGCTTGTCGCGCTTGTCGAGGCGCACCCGCTTCTGCTCGAAGATCTCCTCTTCGGTCGCGACGGGCGCGGCTGCGGGCTGCTCGCTCATGGTGGCGGGTTCCTCCAGTGTTTTGGGCGTACCGAGCAAGTCTACCCGCGATGCCGGGGCGAGGGATCCTGCCGGTCGAGCGCGCTCACCCGGCGAGTTCCTCGCCGGGCCTCTGCCCCGCCGCGCGCAGTTCCTCCTCGATGCTCGCGCGCACGATGCCGCCGACGATCCGCGCGGCGTCCTCGATACCCAACTCGTCGAGGCCGTCGAGCGCATTGCGCACGACCGCCCGCGACAGCTCGCCCGCCGCGGCCACCGCCTCGGCGTAGGCCGGACGATCCTGCTCGCTCACGATCACCGGCTCGCCCCCCATCTCGACTGCGAGCGCCTGTCCGATCGGCAGCACGGGACCGGGCGCGGTGACCGCGACGGCGGCTCCGGCGAGGCGGGTGAGGTCGAGGCTCGTGCCGGTGAACACCACGGCCGGGTGCAGTGCGAGCGGGATCACGCCGGCGGCGAGCGCGGGCGCGAACACGCCGTAGCCGTGCTCGGGGGCGGTGTGGACCGCGAGCTGCCCCGGTTGCCAGGCGCCGGTCGCGGCGAGACCGCTCACGAGATCGGGCAGCTCGGATCCCGGGACCGCGAACAGCACGAGTTCGGATCGGCGCACGACCTCGGCGACTTCGAGGATGGGCGCACCGGGCAGCATGGACTCGGCTCGCTCGCGGCTCTCCTCGCTGATCGCGCTGATGCCCGTGATGGCGTGCCCCGCACCGGCGAGCGCGCGCCCGAGCACCGGGCCGACGCGGCCTGAGCCGATGACACCGACGCCGAGTCGCGATGCCTGCGCCGCCGCGCTCACCGTGTCTCCTCGCCGTCGTCTCCGGGCGGGGTTGCTTCCCACGGACCCTTGGCCGAACCCTCGCCCGATCCCTCAGCCGACCCTTCGCCCGATCCCTCTGCCGTGCGCTCCCGGATCTCCTCGCGCAACTCGCGCGCCTCCGTTCCCTGCACGCGCAGCACCTCGGCGGCGAGCTCGTCGAAGGCCGAGCGGGCCGCTTCGAGTTCGATCCCTCGCATCTCCATCCGCACCGGTCCGAGCACCGTGTGCGCCTGCAGCGAGGCGAGGCCGAGGAGCCGGTGCAGCAGCGGGCGGCGCAGCTGCACCGACTGGGCGCGCACGATCGGCATGATCGCGAGGGATCGGGTGAGCACTCCCCTGCGCACGCGCAAGGTCGCCTGAGCCGTGCCCTCGTCCGCGATGCGGATGCCCGCCCGTCTGCGCCCCCACAGCAGCACCCAGGCCGCACGGGGCCCCGCTCGCAGATACCCCTCGCCCGATCCCATCAGGCCGTCGCGGAGCGCGGCCATCTCGTGCTCGTCGTCGCCGACCCCCGGCAGCAGCGTCTCGATGACGCGCAGCACGTCGGCCTCCGGGCCGACCGGCAGCACGACGTTCTGCGATGTGTTCTGACCGCCCTGCGCGACGGAGTGCCCTGCGACGGTGATGCGCACGCGCCACCAGCCGAGGGGGCGCCACAGCAGTGGCTGCCGGGCTTCGACGGCGTGGATGCGGCCGAAGGGGATGGTCTCGGTCGCCGTCGCCGTGAGGCCGGCGCCCGTGCGCACCGAATCGCCGTCGCGGGAGAGCGTGAAGTTGAAGCCCTTGTTGAACTGGGTGAAGAGGATGCTCGCCATGACCAGGATGAGCGGCACGATGCCGAACAGCACTCCGGGAGCGATGAGGGATCCGCCGACGATGACAGCTACCATCAGCACGAGGGTGACGACGGCCTCCCAGCCGAGCGCGATGCCGCCGAGCAGACGACCCACCGGCACCCTCACGAGCGCGTCGGCCGCGATCGCCTCGGGGTCGATGTCGGCGTCTGCGAAGTCGATCGCCCGCTCCGACAGACGGTCCCCAACGTTCGCGAGCACGCCCCGCCCTGCGATGCCGGCGGCGGCCTGGGGCAGGGCAGCCGCGACCGCAGGCCTGCCGCCGCGCTTCATAGCGGCGCGTCGCACGATCTGCTCGCGCACGGTCTTGGCGTCCCGATACCCGAGATAGGCCAGCTCGACCTTGCCGCCCTGCCCGGCGGTGAGCACCTCGATCTTCGTGAGGCCCAGCACGCGGGCCGGCAGCGAGCGCTGCAGGTTGACGCTCTGAATGCGTTCGAGCGGCGCGCGACGGTGCGTGCGGAAGAGCACACCGCGACGCGCCTCGACCGCCTCGTCCGTGATGCGGTAGGTCGAGAACCGCCACGCGATCCACGCGAACAGCACGATCAGCAGCAGCACGGCGAGCAGGGCGCCGAGCACCAGGAGCAGCAGGCCCTGACCAGCCAGATACTCGATCAGACTCACGATGTCGCCGCTCGGGTCGACATCGACGTCGACCCCCGATCCCTCGAACACGCGGTCGGCGAAGAAGAGCTCGACGAAGCGGTCGCGGAAATTCGCGACGACGACGCCGACGATCACGAGCAGCACGAGCCCGCCGCGCAGCAGCGGCGACAGCGGGTGCAGCCGTCGCCAGCCTTCGGCATCGGCCGTGCCGGGCAGGGATCCCTCGGCAATTCCGAGCAGGGACGCCTCCGCCGTATCGGATAGGGATCCGCCGGCAGGCACCGGGTCGAGTCCGCGCTGGTCGTCGTCGGTCACAGACCCGACCTCCGCGACTCGGCGAGCTGCACGAGACGGTCGCGCAGCTGTTCCGCATCCTCGACCTTCAGACCGGGCAGATTGACGCCGGTCGCGGCCGAGGCCGTCACGAACTTCAGGGTGGCGAGGCCGAGGGCGCGCAGCAGCGGCCCCCGCGTCACATCGACCAGCTGCAGCCGCCCGTAGGGCACGGCGATGATGCGCTCGAACATGATGCCTCGTCGGAAGAGCAGGTCGTCCTCGCGCAGGATGTAGCCGATCGCGCGCACCCGGCGGAAGGCGAGCAGCGAATTGACGAGCAGCGCGACGAAGAGCGCTGCGAGGGCGATCGGCACGACGACGGGCGCGTCATCTCTCGCCACCACCAGCACCACGATCAGCACCACGAGCACTGCCGCGTCGAGCAGCAGGTTCAGCACCAGGTCGGCGATCGCGTACTTCGGCGAGACCCGCCGCCATTCGGCATGGGATCCGTCTTTGAGCGCTTCGTCGATCTGCGGCATGCGTTCGTCGTTCACGACACCAGCATAAGACGGGTGCCGCGACGACACCCGAGTGCGCAGTTGCGCGCCCGACCGCTCGAACGCGCCATAAAAGCTCAGAGCGAAGAAAACTCTTGACACCGTCCAAGCATCCCTTCGTAAGGTGAGAGTCCATTCACACGCATATCCGAGCGGCAGGGGTTAACCACGGGGCATCGCCGGAGAGATCGAGAGGTGCCCGATGTCGATTCCCCTCACCTTCCGCCTGGAACCCGCCGACGATCGTCGGAGGCCTTCTCGCAGGCATCTGCGCCGCGTCGAGGACCTGCCCTCAGCCGAACCGCCGCCGGCCGATGAACAGCCGCCCGCTGCCGCACCCCGGCCCGTCTGCCAGGAGCAGCCCGAGCCCCCGCCAGCCTCGGCGATCCGTCGGCTCGCGCTCCTCGCCTTCGAGGTCGTCGAGGGTCACCGCCCGATCGCCCAGCTCGGCTCGCTCGTCTCGGCCGAGGTCATCGATGCGCTCGCGGAGCGGCGGCGCGCCCGCGTGGAGCTCAGGTCGATGATCAGAGACCGCAGACGAGTCGTGCCGACGCCCGGTCGGCCCCGCCTCGACCGCCCGCTGCCGAACGTCATCGAGGGGGTGGTCGTGCTGCAGGCCGAGCCCCGCTGCACCGCTGTGGCATTCCGCCTGGAGATCCGGCGAGACCGCTGGCAGGCCACGCACCTGACGGTGCTGTGAGCGACGGGTGCCCGTCTTCCGCCGATTGAACGAGCGAAGCCCGTTCCACCGATCGAGCGAGCCTTGGGTGAGCGAGCGAAGCGAGTCGGAACTCTCTGTGCGGTGAGGGATCGACAGGGATCCCTCACCGCCTACTCTGCGGAGTCGGCCCGCAGCTTCGACACCTCGTAGAGGGCGACACTCGCGGCGATTCCGGCGTTCAACGACTCGGTGGCGGCGGAGATGGGAATCGAGACGATGGCATCGCAGGTCTCGGTGACGAGGCGCGACAGGCCCTTGCCCTCGCTGCCGATCACGATGACCAGGGGGCGCTCCGCCAGTTCGAGACCGGGCAGTTCCACGTCGCCGCCGCCGTCGAGACCCACGACGAAGAGCCCCTGCTTCTTGAACTCCTTGATCGTCTGGGTCAGGTTCGACGCCATCGCGACCGGGATGCGCGCCGCCGCCCCCGCCGACGTCTTCCACGCGGCCGAGTTGAGGCTCGCCGAGCGCCGCTGAGGGATCACCACGCCCTGACCGCCGAACGCGGCGACCGAGCGGATGATCGCCCCGAGGTTGCGCGGGTCGGTGACCCCGTCGAGGGCCACGATGAGCGGCGTCTCGTCGCGGTCGACGATCTGGTCGAGCATCTCCATCGGATGCGCGTACTCCATCGGCGGCACCTTGAGCACCACGCCCTGGTGCACGGTGTCGCGGTCGGTCATGCGGTCGAGCTCGGGGCGCATGACCTCGAGCACCGGCACCTGGCGGTTGGTCGCGAGGCGCAGGATCTCGCGCATGCGGTCGTCCATCTCGACCCGCGCGGCCACGTACAGCGCTGTCGCCGGGATCTTCGTCCGCAGCGCCTCGAGCACCGCGTTGCGGCCCGTCACGAGCTCGCTGTCGTCGCCCTTGCGCGCCGGGCGCGAGGAGCGCGCGTCGCCGCGGCCGCGCGGATCCAGTCCGTGCCGCTGCCTGGCCGCCTCGTGGCGCTCCCGCGCCTTCTTCGCCTTGTGCGCGGCGTGATACTCGCGGTCCTCGGCCTTCGGCGTCGGCCCTCGGCCTTCGAGCGCCTGACGCCCCTGACCGCCGGAGCCGACGGCCTTGCCGAGGCCCTTCTTTCGCACGGCTCCGGTGCGACTCTTCTTGTTGCTCATACGATGCTCCAGCGTGTTCCGTTCGGGCCGTCTTCGAGCGCGATCCCCGCCGCCAGCAGGCGGTCTCGGATCGCGTCGCTCGCGGCGAAGTCCTTGTTCTTGCGTGCGTCCGCTCGGTCGACGATGAACCCCGTGACAAGCGCTTCCAGCGCGGCGCGCGCAGCACCGGCCTCGTCGTCGCCGGAGCTCCGCCAAGCCGGGTCGAGCGGGTTGATCCCCAACACGTCGAGCATCGCCTCCACCTCCGCGGCGCGCGCCGATGCGGCCTCGTCGTCGCCCGCGTCGAGTGCTGTGTTACCCGCGCGCACGGTGTCATGCAGCACCGCGAGCGCCTGCGGGATCGCGAAGTCGTCGCGCATCGCGTCGGCGAATGCCTCGGGCACCTCCGCGTGCCCGAAGGTGCGGGTGTCAGAGCCGTACATCGTGCTGGAGGTAGCGCTACGACCGTCCTCGGCGACCTGCACCTGGTTCAGGGACGGATCGCGTAGCGCCTCGCGGGCGCGCTCCAGGAACCCCTCGATCCGTTCGAAGGCGGCGGCGGCCTCCGCGAGCGAGTTCTCGGAGAACTCGAGCACCGAGCGGTAGTGGGCGGAACCCAGGAAGTAGCGCAGCACGATGGGTCGGGCCGCCGCCAGGAGGTCTGCGGCGAACAGCGAGTTGCCGAGCGACTTCGACATCTTCTGACCGCCTGTGTTCACGAGGCCGTTGTGGATCCAATGCCGCGCGAAGGGGTGGCCGGCCGCGGACGACTGGGCGAGCTCGTTCTCGTGGTGCGGGAAGCGCAGGTCGAGCCCGCCGCCGTGGATGTCGAACTCCGCGCCGAGGTAGCGGGTCGCCATCGCCGAGCACTCGATGTGCCAGCCCGGCCGCCCGCGACCCCACGGCGAGGGCCACGACGCGCTCTCCGGTTCGTGCTCGCGATGCGCCTTCCAGAGCGCGAAGTCCTGAGGGTTCCGCTTCTCGCGGGCGTTCGCCGAGTCGGCGGCGTCCTCCATCTGCTCGCGCCGCTGCCGCGTGAGCGCCCCGTAGTCGGGCCAGCTCGCGGTGTCGAAGTAGACGCTCGCCGTGCCGTCGGCGGCCCGGTAGGCGTGCCCGCGCTCGATCAGCCGCTCGATCAGCTCGATCATCTCGCGGATGTTCGCGGTCGCGCGCGGTTCGTAGGTGGGAGCGAGAACGCCGAGGGCGTCGTACGCCGCGGTGAACTCCCGCTCCACGCGGTAGGCCAGCGCCCACCACTGCTCGCTCGATCCCTCGCCCTGCGCGATGCGCGCGTTGTCGAGGATCTTGTCGTCGATGTCGGTGACGTTGCGGATCAGGGTCACGTCGTGGCCGGTCGCCTGGAACCAGCGCCGCATCTGGTCGTAGACGAGCGCGCTGCGCAGGTGCCCGATGTGCGGGGCCGACTGCACGGTCGGACCGCACACGTACATGCCGACGCGGCCGGGTTCGCGGGGCGCGAAGTCGACGACCTGCTGCGCGCGCGAATCGTAGATGCGTTGTTTCACCCTCTAAGCCTACCCGCGGCCGGCTCCCCGTTCCCCGGAGAAGAGTCACGTCCAGGCAGGCGATCCCCACCCATGCGGGAACTTTCCGGGGAATCGACCCGCATGGGCGACGATCTCCTGCTCGGGGAGCACCGCCGAGAGACCGGGACCGCGCAGCGCTCTCAGTCGGTCGAGCCGCTGAGGAAGAACTGCATCTGCTTCGCGACGCTGACGGCGTGGTCACCGAAACGCTCGTGGTAGCGGCTCGCGAGCGTCGCGTCGACGACGCC
The DNA here is from genome assembly GCF_017565705.1 of Leucobacter ruminantium. Lineage (GTDB taxonomy): Bacteria > Actinomycetota > Actinomycetes > Actinomycetales > Microbacteriaceae > Leucobacter > Leucobacter ruminantium. The sequence continues at coordinate 28,017 of NZ_JAGDYL010000007.1, read as the reverse complement.
GACCGGGGTCTCGGCGACCCGATCGCTGAGCACCTTCTCGAACACCTTGGCGTGCAGCTCGTCCAGGTCGTCGTCGAGATCGCGCACCTCGTCGATCACCGCTGCGTTCTGAGTGCGCAGCAGCTCGACGATCTTCTGAGCCATCTCCACGTCGAGCGCGCCCATACGGATGAAGGTCTTCTTGAGCCCCTTCGGGATCGCGCTCTCGGGGTAGCGGTAGCGGGCGAGCTGCGCGATGTGCTGCGCCAGATCGGCCATGCGCTCGAGCGACGCGCTCATGCGGAGCGCGCCGACCATCAGCCGCAGGTCGGAGGCGACGGGCTGCTGCAGCGCGAGGATGTCGATCGTCTGCTGGTCGAGCTCGTTCGCGAGCCGCTCGATCTGCTCGCCCTCGTCGATCACGCTCTCCGCGAGGGATGCATCGGAGCTGCTGAACGCGGTCGTCGCGTTCTCGATCGACGCCTCGACGAGCTCCGCGATCTCCACGAGCCGGTTCTGCACGTCGCGCAGCGACTGCTGAAAGACCTCACGCATTCTTCTGGTGTCTCCTCGTTCAGGGGTGGCGGCACCCGTTCGGCCCGCATCACCTCAAGTGTCGCCCCGGCAGATGAACCCCACCGCACCGCAGAGTGAACAGCAGTTGAACTCGCGGCCTCCCCCTCGGCACGACCGAATACGATGAAGCCATGACACCGACCGCGCTCCTGCTGGCCGCCACCGCGCTCGGCATCCTCATCGGCGCGGGCACTTCGCTCGCCATCGTGGCCGCCCGCCGCGCCGGGCGCCGGAGGGCCGAGGCCATGCGCCCCGAACTGCCCGAGATCGCCACGACCATACTCGACGAGATCGAGACCTTCGCCGTGATCCTCGACGCTTCGCTCACACCGGTCTACGCCAACCCGACCGCGCGATACGAGCGCTTCATCAGCGGCGAGGAACTCTCGGACCCCGAGTTCCTGCGCCGTGCGCGGCGCGTGATGACCACGGGGATCCCCGACACCCGCGAACCGGATACCTCGGTGCCGGGCGACTCGATCCGCGTCCACATCATCCGTATCCAGGCCCGCTTCCTCGCCGTCCTCGCCGAGGATATCGGCGAGGAGCAGCGCGTGAACGCGATGCGGCGCGACTTCATCGCGAACGTCAGCCACGAGTTGAAGACCCCGATCGCGGCGATCGGGCTGCTCGCGGAGGCCACGCAGGAGGCTGCCGATGATTCCGAGACGGTGCGCGGCTTCGCGAAGAGCCTCGTGAAGGAGTCCCGCCGGCTCGGCGAGCTGTCGCGAGACATCATCCAGCTGTCGGAGGCCCAGTCGACGCTGCGACCCGAGGACCGCCAGGCGGTCTCACTGCCCGCGCTCGTACGCAGGGAAGTCGAATCGCACCGGGAGTTCGCGTCGCAGCACGGCGTGGAGCTCGTCGTCACGGGCGACAACGGCCTCGACGCGGTGATCCAGGGGCGCGCGGCCTCGCTCTCCGCCGCGGTGGCCAACCTGCTGAGCAACGCCATCCGCCACTCCCCCGAGGGCGGTCGCGTCGGTGTTGGCATGGAGGTGAAGCGCAACAGCTTCGTCGTCACCGTCACCGATCAGGGCGAAGGGATCGCGCCCGAGCATCTCGGCCGCATTTTCGAGCGCTTCTACCGGGTCGACGGAGCGCGCACACGCGGCGAGGGCGGCACCGGCCTCGGCCTCAGCATCGCCAGGCACACCATGCGCGCGCACGGCGGCGACATCGACGTCTGGTCGCAGCAGGGCGTCGGTTCGAGCTTCAGCCTGACCTTCCCCCGGCACGACGCAGAGGATGCGGAGAAGAGCACGAAGCGACTCAAGAAGGCGAAGCGCGCGCTGCGGCAGGCCCGTGCGGCCGAGGTCTCGGGCGAGGGATCGGCCGCCGAGGCCGCCACCGGAACGAAGGGAGCCAGCTAGTGGCGCATCACATCCTGCTCGTCGAGGACGAGGAGTCGATCTCGAAGCCGCTCGCGTTCCTGCTCGAGCGCGAGGGATACCGGGTGACGGTGGCCGACAACGGCAACGCCGCGGTCGAACTGTTCGGCGAGGTCTCGCCCGATCTGGTGCTGCTCGACCTCATGCTCCCCGGCATACCGGGTACCGAGGTGTGCCGCGCGATCCGCGTGAAGTCCCGCGTGCCGGTGATCATGCTGAGCGCGAAGGACAGCGAGATCGACATCGTGGTCGGCCTCGAGCTCGGCGCCGACGACTACATCACGAAGCCCTACTCCGCGCGCGAACTGCTCGCACGGGTGCGCGCCGCGCTTCGCCGCGTCGGCGGCGATGAGGACGATCGTGTCAAGGACTCGCCCGTGCTCGAGGAGCACGGGGTGCGACTCGACCCCGAACGTCACGCGGTGAGCGTTCGGGGCGAGGAGATCGCGATGCCGCTGCGAGAGTTCGAACTGCTGGAGATGCTGATGCGGCACTCGGGCCGGGTGCTGACCCGCGGCCAGCTCATCGACAGGGTCTGGGGCAGCAACTACTACGGCGACACCAAGACCCTCGACGTGCACGTCAAGCGCATCCGCGCCCGCATCGAGGAGGAGCCCTCGAAGCCTCGCCTCATCTCCACCGTGCGGGGCGTCGGCTACCGCTTCGGTTAGGAGCGGGTGTCAGCCGTCCCCGCCGATCGAGCGAGGCGCAGCCCACCCCGCTGATCGAGCGAGGCGCAGCCGAGTCGAAATCAAGGGACCGACCCGGGTTTCGACTCGCTCCGCTCGCTCAACCAGCGGAGGGGGCGCTCCGCTCCGCTCAGCCAGCGGAAGGGACGCTCCGTTCGACCAGCGGAAAGGGGCGCCCACACACGCGTGCGGCCCTCCCCGGATTCCGGGGAGGGCCGCACGCGATGGTCAGTCTATTCGGCGGTGTGCGTCTCGGTCGCCGAGGCGTCGGCCGAAGAGGTCTCGCCCGCAGCAGAGGTCTCGCCCGACGAAGCGGCCGCCGAGGATCCCTCGCCCCCCGTCGAAGACGACGCGTCGGCCTTCGCCTCCTGCTCGTCCTCCTCTGCGCCGAAGTCGGCGGGGAGCACGTAGTCGCGGTACTCGACGAGCTTCTCGTCGTCGAGCGCGGGCACGTCGTACTTGACCTCGCTCGCGCCGGGGGTCTGGAAGTAGGCGCGCGCGGTGGCACCCGGGATGAGGTTCGGGATCGTCACGAGCACGGGCTCGATCTCGCCCTCGGGATTGCCGAACTCGGTGCTGCCGGTCGGCACGGTGAACTCGGCGCGGGCCTTCTGCGATCCCTCGCCCACGAAGCTGATCGAGAGGTCGACGGGCGAACCGGTCGTGTTCACGGCCGAGAAGACGACGTTGAAGTTCTCGCCGGTCTCGTCGGCGATGAGCAGCACGTTGCGGAGCTCGACGTCGCCGACGTTCACATCGATCCCGTCGCTGGGCGCGTACGCCTCGGTGGTGGCCTGGGGAGCGATCAGGCCGCAGCCGGTCGCTCCGAGCATGAGACCCGCCGCAAGAGCGATGGAAGAGGCGATCCGAATCTTCAAGGTGGTCCTCCGAGCCGTGGTTTCGCGCCGCGCTCGCCGTCTTGCGACACGCAGTTCAGCATCATCATAGCCGCGCAGGGCCAGCGCCCGCCAACCGGAGCGGGGGCATATGTTATCCTAGCGGTTGGAGAAAAGAAGGAGCGACTCGATGCAATTTGAGGTCGGAGAGACTGTCGTCTACCCCCACCACGGACCGTCCAAGATCGTCGGAGTCCGAAAGGTCAAGATCGGTGGCGAAGAGAAGACCTTCCTCAAGCTCCACGCGAGCCAGCCGACTCCGGTCGACATCGAGATCCCCGCCGACAGCGCCGAGCTCGTGGGCATCCGCGATGTGATCGACCCCGAGGGTCTGCAGCGCGTCTTCGAGGTGCTCCGCGCCCCGTTCACGGAGGAGCCGAGCAACTGGTCGCGCCGCTTCAAGCTGAACAACGAGAAGCTGTCGTCGGGCGACATCATCAAGATCTCGGAGGTCGTGCGCGACCTGTGGCGCCGCAGCCAGGGATCCCGCTCGCTGTCGGCGGGCGAGAAGGGCCTCTTCGCGAAGGCCCGCCAGATCCTCGTCTCGGAGCTCGCCCTCGCCGAGAACACCGATGAGGAGAAGGCTTCGCAGATCCTCGACGACGTGCTCGCCTCGGAGGCAGCGGTCTGATCCCTCGCCGTCGCTGAACGGCGCCGCCCGCCGGTGGCCCGCTCCGCAGCTCAACGCTGCGGGCCGGGCGGCCGGCGGGCTTTCGCGTTCTTACGGAGCGCGTCGCTCGGTAGGATCCCTCGCTTCCGAGTGTCGGAGCCCGGGGGTACGCTGGGGCGCATGAGCAGCTCACCCCTCGCAAACGAGCGCACGCCCCTCGGCACCGCGCCTCACGCCCTCGCGAAACTCGGTGTCGTGGTCGTCGCCGCCGGCCGGGGCGAGCGCCTGGGCGCGGGCGTGCCCAAGGCGTTCGTGCGACTGCACGGCCGTGCGCTGCTCGAGTTCGCGATCGCGACCGCGACCTCGCTGCCCCACGCCGGGCACCTCGTGGTCGTGGTCCCCGAAGACCGCGCGGCGGAGGCGCTCGAACTCGTCGAGCGCGTGCTCCCGGCGAACTCGCCGTGGGAGGCGACGGTCACGCCGGGCGGGCGCGAGCGGCACGAGTCGGTTCGCTTCGGCATCGCCGCGCTGCCCGACTCGGTCGACACCGTGCTCGTGCACGACGCGGCCCGTCCGTTCGCGAGCGCCGAGCTCTTCGAGCGCGTGCTCGCCGAGGTGCGCCGCACCGGAGACGCCGTCGTGCCGGCGCTCGCGGTCTCCGACACGCTCAAGCGGGTCGACGCAGACGGCGTCGTGCACGAGACCGTCGACCGTGCGCCGCTCGTCGCCGTGCAGACCCCGCAGGGCTTCCCGCGAGAGGCCCTTGCGTCGGCGCACGAGACCGTGCAGTTGCAGGAGGGCGGCGAGCACGGCGCCCCTACCGACGATGCCGAGGTAGTCCAGCGCGCGGGCGGCACCGTGCGCACGGTGCCCGGCGAGCGCCGGGCGCACAAGCTCACCACAGCCGACGACCTGACCGTGCTCGAGTCGATCCTGGCCGCGAACGCGGCAGAGGCGCTGGAGGGCCCGTGATCCGCGTCGGCACCGGCGTCGACGTGCACGCATTCGATGAGGGATCGCCGCTGCGTCTCGCCGGCCTCGACTGGCCGGGCGAGATCGGCCTCTCCGGCCACAGCGACGGCGACGCCGCCTGCCACGCCATCGTCGACGCGCTGCTCTCGGCCGCCGGCCTCGGAGACATCGGATCCCTCGTCGGTGTCGACGAGCCCGGGACCGCCGGGGCCCCGAGCACCGGCTTCGTGCTCCTCGCGCTCGACCGGCTCGCGCAGCACGGCTGGCGCCCCATCAACGTCTCCGTGCAGCTCGTCTGCAACCGCCCCCGCTTCGCCCCGCGCCGCGCCGAGGCCGAAGGCGTGCTGACCGCGCTGCTCGGAGCCCCCGTCTCGGTCGGCGCCACCACGAGCGACGGCCTCGGCTTCACGGGCCGCGGCGAGGGCGTGGCGGCGATCGCCACGGCCCTCGTCGAGCACGTCTGAGCCGGAGCCTCAATCGAGGGCGAGTGCCTCGACCGGCGACACGCGGATCGCACGGCGCGCGGGCGCCGCGGCGGCGACGAGCGCGAGCGATCCGCCGAACACCGCCACCCCCGCGAGGATCGGCCACGGGATCGTGGGCGCCATCAGGCCGGCCTGGGAACCCATGAGCGACTGCGCGGCCGTCCAGCCGTAGAACACGCCGAGCAGCAGTCCAAGACCGAGGGCCGTGACCGTCATCTGCGCGCTCTCGGCCAGCACCATCCGCCGCATCTGCGCACCGGTGAGGCCGAGCACTCGCAGCAGCCCGAGCTCGCGGGTGCGCTGCAGCACGCTGAGCGAGAGCGTGTTCACCAGCCCGACAGCTGCGATCACCGCCGAGAAGCCGACGAGTCCCGTGAAGATCGCGGTCGTGACGGTGAGCGTGTCCGACATCTGCGCCTCGAGTTCGGCGTCGCTCGCGAACGCGTGCAGAGCCATCGTCTCGTAGCTCGAGAGCGCCACGGCGAACATCGTCACGAGCGTCACGCCGATCACGAGACCGATCGTGGAGCGCGCGCTGCGCTCGGGATGCCGCAGCGTGTTCGCCGCCGCGAGCCGCCCGGCGACCCCGCGCCCGAGCATCCGGCCCGAGATGCCCAGCAGGGGCGGCATCACGAGGTGCGCTCCCAGTGCGATGCCGGTGAACGAGAACAGCCCTCCCCAGAACGCGATGAAGAGCGCGAGCGGTGTCACGAAGCCGAGCACCAGCCCGATCGCGAGCAGCGAGGCTCCGAGGATCATCAGAACGACCGACCACACGGTGCGCGCCGGGCGACGGCGCGAGCGCTCGGGCGCGAGTTCGACAGCCGCCCCGGTCGCGGCGATCGGCGAGACGCCGGCGACCCGGCGCGAACCGGTCCACGCCGCGGCCCACGTGGTGAGCGCGACGACCGCGACGGCGACGACCGCGAGCGGGTCGAACAGCGGATAGTCGCGCTCGGCGGGCAGCCAGCCGAGGCCGGGCCCCAGGGCGACGACCGCAGCGCAGAGCCCCTCGGCGAGCGCGAACCCGATGATCGCGCCGACGAGACCGACGACGAGCCCCTCGCCCGCGACGCGGCCGCGCACGCGAGCGGAGGTCGAGCCGATCAGCCGCAGCAGCGCGATCGTACGGGTGCGACCGGCGATGATCGTGGAGAAGGTGTTCGCCGTGACGATCGCGCCGACGTAGAGCGCGATGAGGATGAAGACGAGCGCCACCATCATCAGCACGACCCGGAAGGTGCCGCTCGACTCGATGACCGCGGGTTCGATCGAAGCCGTCAGTATGCCGGTGAACAGGATCAGCGCGACCGCGAACAGCGATGACAGCGCTGCGACGACGACGGTTGAGGCGTGCTCGCGAATCCCTGCCCCGACGCGCATCAGGCCACCCGCTCGAGGTGCAGCATGGTCTCGGAGATCTGCTCCGCCGACATCGCCCCGCAGTCGGAGACGATGCGCCCGTCGGCGAGGAACAGGATGCGGTCGGCGTGGCTCGCCGCGACCGGATCGTGTGTGACCATCGCGATGCTCTGCCCGCGCTCGACGACGGCGGCGCGCAGCAGCTGCAGCACCTCCCGGCTCGTGCGCGAGTCGAGCGCACCCGTCGGCTCGTCGGCGAAGATCACGTCGGGCCTGGTCGCGAGCGCCCTGGCGATCGCCACGCGCTGCTGCTGGCCGCCGGAGAGCTCGTGCGGGCGGTGGCCGGTGCGGCCCACGAGCCCGAGCGCGCCGATCAGCGCGTCGATCCGCTCCCGCTCCTCAGCGGAGGGGCGGCGGCCGTCGAGTTCGAACGGCAGCCGGATGTTGTCCATCGCGTCGAGCGTGGGCACGAGGTTGAAGGCCTGGAACACGAACCCGATGCGGCGGCGGCGCAGCCTGGTGAGCTCGGCGTCGCCGAGGCCCGTGATCTCGTCGTCGCCCAGCCACGCGCGCCCCTCGCTCGGGGTATCGAGACCGGCCATGACGTGCATGAGCGTCGACTTGCCCGAGCCCGACGGCCCCATGATGGCGGTGAACTGGCCTCGCCTGATCCCTATCGACACGTCGTCGAGCGCCGTGACCCGGTGCTCCCCTTCTCCGTAGTGCTTCCCCAGGCGGGCGACGCGCGCCACCAGCCCCATCTCGCTCGTTCGAATCTCCATGTCATCGACGCTACGGACCGATGAGGGGCGAGGGATCGGACCCCGGTGCCCCGGGCGTCGTACCCCGGTACCGACCCGCGCCCGCCCGAGGCCCGGTTCGAGGTTCGCCCCCGATCTCCGGTACTGTGCTGAAGAGCTTTCGACCGCGGACCATGCAAAGGGGCATTCATGCTCGTCGACACCATCATCGAGAATGCGCGCATCACCACGATGGACCCGAAGCGCCCCCAGGCGTCACGCCTCGGCATCTTCGCGGGCCGCATCATCGGTTTCGACGAGGCGCTCGACGGCATTTCGGCCGAGGTGCGCATCGACCTCGACGGTGCGCCCGTTGTGCCCGGCTTCAACGACGCGCACATGCACTTCTCTGCGCTCGGACTGCGCATGGACCAGCTCGACCTCTCCGCGCAGGAGGCGCCGACGCTCGACGCCCTCTACAAGAAGGTCGAGCGCTACGCCGCAACCCGACCCGCCGGCTCATGGGTGATCGGCCACGGCTACGACCAGAACCGCATCGGCGCCCACCCCGACCGCGACGTGCTCGACCGCATCTCGGGCGGTCGTCCTGTGTTCATCCTGCACAACTCCGCGCACATGTGCGTCGCCAACACCGAGGCCTTCGCGCTCGCGGGCCACCCCGACCCCGACGCGCTCGAGGCCCCCGTCGGCGGCGAGATCGGCCGCGACGACACCGGCCGCAATACCGGCCTCCTCGCCGACAAGGCGATGAGCCTCGTCGACGACTACCTGCGCCTCGTGCCCCAGACCATGCTCTTCGACGCTCTCAAGCGCGCCTCGCGCTGGTGCCTGCGGCACGGCCTCACGAGCGTCACCGAGGCCGGGGTCTCGGGGCGCGGCATCGGCAACGGTCCCGGCGACGTGCGCGCCTACCAGGATCTGCTCGACGCGGGCAAGCTGCACACCAGGCTGACGCTCATGCCCTACATCGACGCGCTGCACGGGCTCGGCCCCATCGGCACGCCCTACGGCAACGGCGACGGATGGGGCATCGACCTCGGCCTCCGCAGCGGCATCGGCAACGAGTGGCTGCGCCTCGGGCCGACCAAGGTGCTGAGCGACGGATCCCTCATCGGACACACGGCCGCCATGTGCCACGACTACGTCGGCGAACCCGGCAACACCGGGCTGATGGCGTGGGACGAGGCCGAGCTGCGCGACATGCTCATCACGGCCCACGTGAACGGCTGGCAGGTGGCCGCGCACGCGATCGGCGACCGCGCCGTCGGCTTCGTGCTCGACGCACTGGACGAGGCGCAGAAGATGCGCCCCCGCTCCGACGCGCGTCATCGCCTCGAGCACGCGGCGATCGTCTCGGACGAGCAGGTGGAGCGGATCGCCGACGGCGGCTACATCCCCGTGCCGCAGGGGCGCTTCATCTCCGAGCTCGGCGACGGCTTCGTGTCGGCGCTGGGGCCCGAGCGCATGGACCAGGTCTATCGCATGCGCAGCTTCGTCGACCGGGGCGTCGAGCTGCCCGGCTCCACCGATGCGCCGGTGGTGCCCGCGGAACCGCTGATCTCCCTGCACGACATGGTCAACCGGCGCGCCGAGGGGGGCGAGCTCATCGGCCCCGACGAACGCCTCACCCCCTGGCAGGCGCTGCGCGCCTACACCTACGGTTCCGCGTACGCGGTGCACGAGGAGCGGCTGAAGGGATCCCTCTCCCGAGGCAAGCTCGCCGACCTCGTGGTGCTCTCCGACGACCTGCTCGCCGTCTCCCCGGAGAAGATCAAGGACATCGAGGTACGGGCGACCATGGTGGGTGGGAAGTTCCGTTACGATGCCGAGCAGGAGCTCGCCGCACCCTGACCCCTCGCAGGTGCATGCGCGGGAATATATCTCTCGAAGGGATGTTGCACCCCGCATGAGAGCTTTCGGATTCCTGTCGTTCGGGCACTACGGCCCCGTGCCCGGATCGCGCGTGCGCTCCGCCCGCGACATGCTGCTGCAGACGATCGAGCTCGCCGAGGGCGCCGACGAGATCGGCGTCAACGGCGCCTACGTGCGCGTGCACCACTTCGCCAGGCAGGCCGCGTCGCCCGTCCCTCTGCTCACCGCCATGGCGGCGCGCACGAAGCGCATCGAGGTCGGCACCGGCGTGATCGACATGCGCTACGAGAACCCCCTCTACCTCGCCGAGGAGCTCGCGGCACTCGACCACATCGCCGACGGCCGCATCGCCATCGGCATCAGCCGGGGATCCCCCGAGACCGCGCTGCGCGGATACGAGGCCTTCGGATACACGGGTTCCGAGGATCCGCGCGGCGCCGACCTCGCCCGCGACAAGTTCGACCTCTTCCTGCGGGCGATCGACGGCGAGGCGCTCGTCGACTCGGACCCCGCGATGGCGCCGCCCGGTCGGCTGGCCATCGAACCGCGATCGGCCGGTCTGCGCGACCGCATCTGGTGGGGCGCCGGATCGCGGGCCACGGCGGAGGACACAGGTCGCCGCGGTCTCAACCTCATGAGCTCCACGCTGCTCACCGAGGCGACGGGCGAGCCCTTCCACGTGCTGCAGCGGCAGCAGATCGAACGCTACCGCGAGGCCTACCGCGAGGCCGGCCACACGGGATCGCCGCGGGTCTCGGTGAGCCGCAGCGTCTTCCCGATCGTCAGCGCGGAGGACGAGATGTACTTCGGCATCCGCGGCCGCGACGGGCAGGACCAGATCGGCGTCATCGACGGCATCCGGTCCACGTTCGGGAAGACCTACGCCGACACCCCCGATCGACTCATCGAGCAGCTGCGCGCCGATGAGGCCGTGATGGCGGCCGACACCCTGATGCTCACGATCCCGAACCAGCTCGGCCCCGAGTACAACCTGCACGTGCTGCAGGCCTTCGCGGAGCAGGTGGCCCCGGCACTCGGGTGGAAGCCGAACACTGAGGGGCCGGTGGAGGGCGACCCCGTCTGAGCACTGGTGCGGGCTCGCCGAGGGGCGCAATAGGATCGAAAGCATGCCCCAAAGCAACACGGACGTCATCATCCGGGCGTGCGGCGGTGACGAGGAGTACGCGGCGCTCGTCGATATCTGGCGCAGTGCCGTACGCGCCACCCATGACTTCCTCGACGAAGCGGACTTCGCTCGGATTGAATCCCGCCTCGCATCCGACTACTTCCCCGCCGTGCATCTCACCATCGCCGAAAAGGATGGGAAACCGGTCGGGTTCGCGGGTGTGCTCGACGGTGCCCTGGAGATGCTGTTCGTCTCCGATTCGGCTCGCGGCCAGGGTGTCGGCTCGGCCCTTCTGGCCGAGGTAGTCACCAGACAGGCCGTATCCGAAGTCGATGTGAACGAGCAGAACCGCGGCGCCCACGGTTTCTATGTCAGTAAGGGATTCGTGCAGGTCGGTCGCAGCGAACTCGACGGGGACGGTCGACCCTATCCGATCATCCACATGGAGCTTCCGAACAACGCCTGAAGGCGCGCCGAGCACATGAAGAAGGCCGACATCGCCGCATCCTACGGTTGAGCCGCCGGCCGCCCTCACGACGAGCGAACCGAATCGACAGGGCCGCCACGAAGCCCCTAGAGCTGCGAGAGGTACGCCTCGCGCAGCGCCGGGTAGTAGTCGTCAAAGGCGGGGCGCTCGGTGCCCTCGGTCGCCGCGACGAGCAGATCGAGGTAGTACTCCCAGCCCGGGCCGATCTCGCCGACGCCTCCCACGTCGTCGCCCTCGAGGTGGTGGATGAACGTGAGGAGCGCGTCGTCTGCGCCGTCCTCCTCCACGAGCAGTTCGAGCTTCCAGCCGCCGACCTCGTCGTCGGCCTCGAGCACGAGCCTGCTCGGCGCCTCGCAGGCGCGGATCAGGATGCGGATCGCGGGCTCGTGATCCTCGAACCGCATGCGCACCCGCACCGCGCCACCGGCGCGCGCGTCGCCCTCCCAGGGCCCGAACCACTGCTCGGTGAGCTCCGAATCGGTGAGATGCGCCCACGCCTCCTCGGCGGTGAGGGCGAGGGATCGCACCAGCACCAGATCGCTGCCGCGCTCCGTCGGGATCACGCGCCCGCTCGCTTCGACCGTCATGCCGTCCTCCTCGCCTCGGAGCCCGCGGTGTCCACTCGGATACCCCGCGCAGCTCAAGGTTACGCCCCCGCGGCCTTGCGCGGTGGGCGCCGTTCCGCGTACGCTCTCTGCCGTGAAGAACTAACGCAGCCTCCATCCCCTCCGATCCGCGGCCGGCGACCGGCCGCACGCGATCGTCGAGCAGTTCGGGATGCTGCGGTTCTCACCTCTTCTCCTTCGCCGCCCCGCGCGAGCGTGCGCACGTACGGGCGCCGGCGAGGGATCCGACGACCCCCGCCGCCCGAGCGCCGACGACGCCCTCACCCCGAGAGGCGGTCGACATGACGTCATCGAACCCCACCACCCCGAACCTCCGATCCGCCGCGCGAGCGGCAACGCGAGGCGCCGAGCCCGGCGCCTCCCCCAGCACCCATCTCGCCGTCGACGGCGTCTCGCACGGCTTCGCCGACCGTCGTGTGCTGAGCGACATCTCGTTCACGGCCGCACCGGGAGACCGGCTCGGCCTGATCGGCGAGAACGGCACCGGCAAGTCCACGCTGCTGCGCATCATCGCGGGCGAGATCGAGCCGAGCTCCGGAACGGTCGTGCTGCCCGGCTCCGTCGGCCTGCTCGCCCAGGAGCTCCCCTACCCGGACACGACCCCGCTCGACCGCGTGCTCGACGACGCCCAGCGCGACGCCGTGGCGGCGCTCGAACGCATCGAGCGCCTGGGCGAACGCTTCGCGGAGCGACCCGACGACGCAGGCATCGCAGAGGCCTACGCTGAAGCGCTCGAACGGGCGGAGCGCTGCGAGGCCTGGTCGGCCGAGGCACGGCGCGGCGAGACGCTCACCGGCCTCGGTCTCGGAGGCTTCGCCGGCTCACGACCGATCGGCGAGCTGTCGGGCGGTCAGCGGCTGCGCCTCGCGCTGGCGGCGGTGCTGCTGCGCGCTCCGCAGACCCTGCTCCTCGATGAGCCGTCGAACCACCTCGACGACGCCTCCGCGGCCTACCTCGAGCGGGTGCTCGCGGGCTGGCCCGGCATCGTCATCGTCGCGAGCCACGATCGCGCGCTGCTCGACGCGGTGACGACGGGAATCCTCGACCTCGATGCGCTGCCCGTCGCCGCTCGCGAGCTCGCCGACGCGGAGGTCGCGCTCGAACCCGCGGTCCCCGGACCTACCGGGCTCGCCGGCCGCGCCGCTCAGGGCCTCCCGGTGCGCGCTTCATCCGAAGCCGGCGTACCGGGGGCTGGGGGATCCCTCACGACCGACGACCCGGGCACGGGCTTCGGCGTGCGGCACTGGGGCGTCGGCTACTCGGCTGCGCGCGCCGCGAGACGCGCCGAGATGGCACGGTGGCGGTCGCGCTACGAGGCCGAGAGCGCCGAGCGGGATGCGCTCGTGCACGAGATCGAGGTCGGCTCGCGTGAGGTGAACCGCAAGCACGAGTCGAAGTCGGAATCGCGCATCACCCGCAAGTTCTACGCCGACAAGGACGCGCGCGTGACGGCCCGTCGCGCCAGGAACGCGCGCGTGCGGCTCGAGACGCTCGAGCGCGAGCGGGTGCGGAGGCCGCCGGAGCCGCTGCGGTTCCACGGCTTCGGAGATCCGGGCGAGGGATCGGAGGCAGACGCATTCGGTGAGGGATCCGGCGAGGCCCCGCAGGGCGCTGCGCCGCACGCGGAGGCCGTTGCTCACGTGCTCCGGGCCGAACGCGTCGCGGTGCCCGGTCGGCTCCGCGAGACCTCGCTCGAGCTCGAGCCGCGCGGCCGCATCCTCCTCTCGGGGCCCAACGGCGCGGGCAAGTCGACCCTGCTCGCGCTGCTCGCCGGAGCCGAGTCCGCGCCCGCAGGAGCGACTGGCACCGTCGAGCGAGCCGCGCGCGTCGGCTACCTTCCGCAGGAGGCCTCCTTCGACCGGCCCGAGCGCGCGGCCGCCGCCGTCTACCGCGACGCCGTCGGCGCGGAGCTGGCGGAGACGATCCCTCTCGAACTCACCGGGCTCATTGCCGCCCGCGACCTCGGTCGGCCCGTCGCCGCGCTCAGCGTGGGCCAGCGCCGCAGGCTCGCCCTCGCGGCGCTCGTCGCCGACCCGCCGCCGGTGCTGCTGCTCGACGAGCCCACCAATCACCTCTCGCTCACGCTCGTCGAGGAGTTGGAGGAGGCGCTCGACGGCTTCCGCGGAGCGCTCGTGATCGCGACTCACGACCGGCACCTGCGCTCGCGCTGGGCCGGGGGGGTGCTGGAGCTGCGCCCGGCCTAGCCCGGCCTTCACGCCCGACGATCGGGGTCACTTCTGGGGCGTGTCCCGCCGGAAAACATCGCGACACGCCCCAGAAGTGACCCCGATCACAAGATGCGGCGGCAGCAGCAGCGGCGAGTTCGGCTCGGCGAACTCGCCGCGCCGGCCCGGCGAGGTCTGAACCCGGCTTCTCCCTCTCGCACGGAAGTTGCTAGTGTCTCGCGTCGGAGCTCCGTCGCACAGCGACAGACCACCAGCCAGTCCCCTCCCGGCCGCGGGTCCCCGGTCCCCCGCCCGGCCGCGAGACACCACCGCAGGAGCACGCATGAACGATGTCGACATCTCATACCCCCACGAGTACGATCACAGCCACGCCGATGTCTCGTCGGGCTGGCTGCGCGCCTCGGTGTTCGGCGCGATGGACGGCCTCGTCTCGAACGTCGGCCTCATCGCCGGCATCGCCGCCGCCGGTGCGGCACCCGGCATCGTCGCGATCACCGGCATCTCGGGTCTCATCGCGGGAGCCGTGTCGATGGCGCTCGGCGAGTACACCTCGGTGCGCACGGCGAACGAGCAGTTCGACGCCGAGATGGCGGCCGAGGCCCAGGCGCACACCCGCAATCCGCAGGGTGAGCGCGCCGAACTCGAACGCCGTTTTCTGCGCTACGGCATGGCCCCCGACATCGCGCGCACCGCCGCGGAGCAGGTGCAGGAGAACCTCGACAGCGCTGTGCAGTTGCATCTGATGCAGGAGCTGGGGTTGAGCCCCGACGGACACCCGTCGCCCTGGGTCGCGGCGATCTCGTCGTTCCTGTCGTTCTCGGTGGGTGCGCTGATCCCGATCCTGCCGTTCGTGTTCGGCTTCGGCACGCTCTGGTGGGGCCTCGCGTTCGGCGGTGCCGGCCTGCTGCTCGCCGGCGGCCTCGCGGCGCGCGTCACGCGGCGCAACTGGCTCGCGGGCGCGGCGCGGCAGCTGCTGTTCGGCGGAATCGCCGTCGCGGCGACCTACACGATCGGCATGCTGCTCGGGGTCTCATCGCTCGGCTGAGGTCCCTGATGGGGCCGGGACCGGAGCTCCCCATCTGCCGTAACCTGGTCCCATGCCCAGCTCGGAATTCGTCGACGCCGTCCTCGACGTCGTCGCCCGCATCCCGAAGGGGCGCGTCATGACCTACGGCGACGTCGGCATCGCGGTCGGCTCCGAGGCGCCGCGCGCCGTCGGCCGGGTGATGGCGCTCTACGGCCACGCGGTGGCGTGGTGGCGCGTCGTGCCGGCGAGCGGCCACCCGCCGCAGGGCCACGCCCGCCTCGCGCTCCCCCACTACCTCGAAGAGGGCACACCGCTCAGGGGTGTCGACGCGCGTCATCCCGAGGACTACCGGCTGGCGCTGTCCGCGGCCCGGCTCCCCTACACGCACGAGATCTACTCGGAGGTCGCCCTGTGAGCGAACACCGCCCCCTGCGACTCGGGTTCACCCGGGGCACCGCCCCGAGCAAATGGGCGAAGCGCTGGCGGCAGGCCGTCGGCGAACCGCTCGAGCTCGTACCGTTCGAGACCGCGTTCGGCAGGGATCCCTCGCCCCTCGAAGGCGAGCCGGTCGATGTGACGCTGGAGCGAGCGATGCCGGGTGAGTTCCCCGAGGGATCGGCCGAGCCAGATCGCACCCGTCACGCCGTGCGACTGTACACCGAGGCCGTCGCGCTCGTCGTGCCCGCCGAACACGAACTCGCAGGCGAGACCGAGCTGCCCGTGCACGACCTCGCGCTCGTCGCCCTGCTCGATCACGCGCACCACGCCCCGGGCTGGCCCGCGCCGCAGCCCTGGGCGGATCCCTCTTGGAAGCCCGAGGACGCCGCGGCCGCGCTCGCGCTCGTGGCCACCGGCGCCGGCGCGATCCTGCTGCCGCTGCCGCTCGCGCGTCACCTCTCCACGAAGCGCGAGCACGCCGTCGTGCCGCTGACCGGGGAGCCCGAACTCGCGGGCAGCACGATCTGGGCGACTTGGGATCTCGCGCGCGACGCGGCCGACGTGCAGCAGCTGGCCGGCATCATGCGCGGGCGCACGGCCCGCAGCTCGCGCCCTTCGGCGTCCCTCGCCGCAGATTCCTCGGAGCAGACGAAGGCCGCTCGGCCCGCGAGGCCCAAGCCCACAGCCAAGAAGCCCGGCCCCAAACCCGGCTCGCGCGGCGCGCAGCTCGCAGCGGCGCGAGAGAAAGCCGAGCGTGCGAAGGCGCTGCGCAGGGCCGAGAAGAAGCGCAAGCGGCGCTGAGAGGCCCGCCTACAGCTGAGCGGCCGGAACGTCGAAGGTGCCGCAGGCGGTCGGCCCCTGCTGGTATCCCGTCTGGAACCAGCGCTGCCGCTGCTCCGACGTGCCGTGCGTGAACCGCTCGGGATTCACGCCGACGCCGGCCGATTCCATGATGTGGTCGTCGCCGACGGCAGCTGCGGCGCTCATGGCGTCGGCGATCTCCTGCTTCGTGACGGGCTTCAGAAACGGAACGCCGCTGTCGTCGGTCACGGTCGAGGCGTCGCGCACCCACGCACCGGCGAAGCAGTCGGCCTGCAGCTCGAGTCGCACCGACCCAGATGCCGGGCCGGTCTCGCGTCCCACGCCCTGCAACGAGCCGATGAGGTTCGAGATGTGGTGCCCCCACTCATGGGCGAGCACATACATCTGGGCGAGCGATCCGTCGGACGCGCCGTAGTCGCTGCTGAGCGTGTCGAAGAATGCGACGTCGAGGTAGATCGCCTCGTCGGCCGGGCAGTAGAAGGGACCCGTGGCCCCGGAGGCGGTGCCGCAGGCAGACTGCGTCTGGCCGTCGTAGAGCACGACGTCGGACGGGCCGCGGTAGTTGCCGACCTGCGAGGCCCAATAGCGGTCGAGCGAGTCGCTCGTCGCGGCCATACGGCACTCGGCGTCAGTATTGGCGTCGGCGCCGGTGGCGCAGCCCTCGAGGGATCCCGCCTGTTCCTCCGAGACGGGGCCGCTGCCGAGCGCCTGCTCCACGACGGGGGCGTAG
Organism: Leucobacter ruminantium; assembly: GCF_017565705.1. Lineage (GTDB taxonomy): Bacteria > Actinomycetota > Actinomycetes > Actinomycetales > Microbacteriaceae > Leucobacter > Leucobacter ruminantium. Next base: position 10,982 of record NZ_JAGDYL010000007.1, on the reverse strand, counting down.
GGCGTGAGATCGATGCCGAGCAGCTGAGAGCCGAGGAAGAGCAGCAGCGCGATACCCGCACCCCCGCCCGCGATCATTCCGCCGCGCGCGCCCCCGCGCCGCTTCGAAACCTTGCTCGTATCGATGCGCACGTTGTCGTTGAAGGTCAAGGTGGCCGCGCCTTTCCTCGTGCATGGCGATCCGCACGGCAACCGTGCCGATCGCGCGCTATCCGGTGAAGTCGATACTAGTGCGCCCGAGGCCGAGGGGCATGTCCACCTTCTTGCCTATACTTGCAGCGGGGGAAAGAGCGCTGGCAGGGATGCACGGTACTCGAAGGGGCGAAATTGAATACGAGCGACAGGGCCCTGATCGCTGCTGTGCGCGAGAGGCACGACCGAACCGCCTACGGCGAGCTCTACCGTCGGCACCTCGACGCGGCGCGCGCCGCAGCCTACCGTATAGCTCCGCGCATCGATCGAGACGACATCATCTCCGAGGCGTTCACCAGGATCTTGCAGACGATCGAGAACGGGGCGGGGCCTCGTGAGGCGTTCCGCCCGTACCTCTACCAGGTCATACGGAACGTCTCGATAGACATGTCGAGTGTCACCGCCGCGCGCAACGAGACGTCGATCGATGACGTCGACCTGGTGCACCCGCGCTCTCTCGACGATCTGGCCGACATACTCGCCGACCAGAGCATCGTCGCCGAGGCGCTGACCGCACTCCCGGAGCGTTGGCAGGCGGTGCTCTGGTACACCGAGGTCGAGGGTTTCACCCCGCGCGAGACCGCAGAGCTGCTCGGGCTCTCGGCCAACAATGTCTCGCAGATCCGACACCGTGCGCGGAAGCGCTTCCGCAGCATCGTCGACGGTGGCGAGGGCGCTCTCGGACGCGCGATCCTGGTGGTGGTGCTCGGAGCGTCGACGGCGAGCTGCCTGTTCCCCCTCGTCGACCGGGGTTCGTCCGCCGCAGCTGCGACGCAGGGAGCGGGCTCGGTCGCCTCCCATAAGACTGCGCTCCTCGTCGGCTCCGCCGCCTCCCTCACCGCGGCGGTCGTGCTGGTCGCACTCCTGAGCTCCGACGCACCTTCGTCTGCTCCCGGCCCTCCGACGCATTCGGAAGCGGTTGCCGCCGCTGAGGGCGGGCGGGAGAGCCGACCCGACGATCGCGAAGAAGAAGAGACGGAGTCGCGCAACGGCGACCGTGGTTCCTCTGGTCATGCGACTACGGGCGAGTCGGCCATCCCCGTCGACCCCGGCCCGTGGGAGACGCTTCCGCAGGAGGAACCGGTGGTGCGAGGGCCGAGTCGACCATGAGAGTCGTGATGGCGGCGGCGGGGGCCGCCGCCATCACGGTGACGGACCGGGCATGGAGTAGGGGGAAAGATGCCGAGTCCGTCTGCTCGCCGCCGGGGTGCTGGGAAAGTCGGCCGACGAGTCCGAGGGGATCTCCCCTCATCTACCTGGACACCGATGCGCACCGAATATGACGCCGTCCGAGAGAAAAACTTGACGTCTGCCGTGTGCTCCTTACGACGACGAGAGGGGCCGGCCATCGAGATTCGATGACCGGCCCCTCGACTGGTGCCGGGAGCTACTCGGCCGCTGCGTCGGCGCCCCGGCGCCGTCGGGCGAGGAGCAGCATGCCGGCCGCGAGCAGTGCGATGCCCGCGACGGCTGCGGCGGCGAAGGAACCACCGGTGAGGGAGAGCCCGCCGGGCGTCCCGGGCTTGCCCGGGGTGCCGGGCCCGCAGGCCCCGTTCGCACAGGTGAAGGTGTTCACCGCGGTGATCGCGAGCGTCTGCAGTTCATCGGGCTTGCCACCCTCCACCACCACGGCGTTCTCGAACGAGTCGCTGCTGATCGTAGCGCTGGTCGCGCCGCCGTTGTCGGTCTCCTGACCGAAGCAGTGCGCTCCAGCGGGGATGGTGAGCGGAGTCCGGTCGTCCGATCCCAGGATGATCGTCTCGCCGCCCCTCAGCTTCCAGGTTCCCGAAACGACATCGGCGCGAACGGTCTCGCCCGAGTCGTTCTGCTCCTCCACCTGGCAGGTGATGAGGAACTCGAACTGCGTGTCCTTCACCTGAGCCAGGCGGGTCGCATCGCCCTCAAGCACCTTCTTCAGCTGGAGCCGGCCCGCCGAGTAGTAGTTCGTCAGCGAAGCCGTGACCGTCCCCGATTCACCGGTGGTGGGGTTCCACGGGATCGTCACCGTGACGGGATCCGGCAACGAATCGGGATCCGAATGACCCGCGCCGGTCTCCGTGACGACGCACTCGGCGCCGGCTGGGATCGGGGCGAGTTCGCCCGAGGTGACCGCGGTCCGACCGTTGACCGCGAGGGTGACGTCCTGCTCGAAGACGGTGGCACCTCCCAGAGTGCAGACCACGTTGAACACGAGCTCGTCTTGGGCGGCGATGTCCTTGACGCCGACGCCCTCGAGCTGCTTGTTGATGATGAGCCCGCCGAAGCGCTGCACGACGCCCGCGTCGATCGTGAGATCCTGCGTGTCCTTCCCGAGCGTCACCTCGGCCTCGCCCGTCGCAGGGTCGGCGTTCGAGTCGAGGGCGGGGTCGCTGCCGGCGCCCTTCTGGGTGAACACGTACCCGGCCAGTCCGGAGATGTCGAAGGTCACCCGGTAGTCGCCCGAGGCGAGCTCGGCGAACAGGTATTTCCCGTTCGCGTCGGTGGTCGTCTGAAGCGACACCGCGTTCCCGTCGACATCGGTGCCGGTCAGCCTCACCGGGACGCCGGCGATGCCCGGCTCGCCGGCGTCTTGGACTCCGTTGCCGTTGAGGTCGTTCCACACGAAGTCGCCGATCTGGGAGGCGATCACGGTCGCGTCACGCCTGGCCGGTCCGACTCCCTGGCTCACGCCGTCGGCGCGGCCCGAGGTGATGTTCCGGTAGACGTCGCCCGAGTGGTTGCCGACCGGAGTCATCAGGATGTCGACCTGGAACTCGTCGTCCGGGTTGAACTGACCGGGGCGCTGGAAGCGCAGGCCCGTCACCTCCTCGTTCGACTGCGGGCAGTCCACCGCCGCATCACCGGCGCCACTGACGACGGCGCCACCCGACGGCGCGTCGCACCACACGGTGCTGCCGTCCGCGGCGTTGCTCGCGTCGCTCGGGTCCGAGTTCAGAGCCGCCGCAGCGGTCTTCGTGTAGAGCACCGTGATGTTGTCTCCGGCGACGGGAGCAGCCGACTCGAAGCGCAGGCTGCCCGTGTACACGTTGCTGTTCAGGCCGTCGGCCGGCAGCACGTCGATCACGTCGACGTTCGCGACGTTCGGCGGCCCGTCGATGTTCGCGAAGTAGACGCTCCACTTGAGCGTGCGAGGGTTCGTGACGCCGTCCGGGTTGACCTCGATCACGCCGGGATCGACGGTCTTCGAGATCTTCAGCCCCGTCGGCACGACGAGCTGCATCTGCCGATGATCGGAACGCACCGACACCGGTGAGCTGTCGGCGGGCGAGGCGATCACGACGTCGTTCGTGAACACGCCGTTGCGCGCCACGTCGAGGATCTCCGCGGTCACCACGATCGGCTCGATCGGAGCGCCGACCGCGAGTTCGCCCAGATCCCACTTCAGGTACTGACGACTCGCATCGCAGGTGATCTCGGCACCCGCGGGTGCACCCATCTGCACCGTCTGAGGAGCGAGTGCGCCGGCGCCCTGCATCGCGGACTCGAACACCTGATAGCGCGGCAGGCAGTCCTCGATCGTGACCCGCTGCTTCGTGCCATCGACGGTCACATCGCCCGTGAGCGAGGGGTCGAGACGGTAGCGGATCGAGTTCCCCGAGGTGTACTGCGGCACCGCGGCATCGACGAACTCGCCGGTGCCGGGGTTCTCGACCAGCTTGTGCACGCGAACCCGGGCATCGCCCTGCCACAGGCGGTCGCCCTGAGTTCCCTGGTGCGTCGCCGGGTTGTAGCTCGGCATCAGTGTCCGTTTCGCGGGGTCGGCGAACACCTGCTCCGCCGTCTTGGTGCCGGCGGTGTTCGCCTGCGAAGCCCAGTTGCCGATCGGAGCTGTGGAGTCCGAGTCCTTCACGACCTGCCCGATCGCCATGCGCAGATAGACCGTGCCGATGAGCGTGTTCGCCGGGTGGCTCGCCACCCAGGTGACCCTGACGCGGTTGACACCGTCCCAGACGGTGCGCCCCTGCGCGTCGACCGTGGGATTCGCGATGTCACCGGGGTTCTCCGACCAGGTGCCGCTCGAGCAGTCCGACTGGGCACCGGGGCCGGCGGGCCCGGAGCTGTACTCGACCTTGAGGCTCTGCACGCCGCTCTGCGGCTCCCCGATCTGCGACGCGGGCCTGTCAAGGTTGTTGGATCGCACGAGCACGGGGAAGACCGGGCGGTTGTTCCCCGGATAGCTCGCCTCGCTCTTGCCGTTCCAATCGGGGTGGGCCGCGAGCGAGAGACGGTCGGCGTCCCAGACATCGCAGGCCACGACCGTATTCGTCGCACCGGTCATGTCGGGCCCGGAGTACTGCGACATGAGCACGGAGTAGACGGCCTGGCCGGGCATCACGACCGTATTGCCGTCCTTCCAGACCCCCGAACCGGGCGGCCCGGGGAGTGCCACGGCATCGGCCGGCATGAACTGCTGCGGAGGCGTGTTGCCGTCCACTCCCGGGATACCGGCGAAGCCCTTGTTCACCCCGGCACCGCGTTCCACGCGAATGGTGAGGTCGCGCTCGTTGTTCGCGAGGTTCTCCTCGCTCTCCGTCACCGGGGTGCCGTCGAGTGCCGTCGCCGTGAAGTCGGTGAACTCGTTGTGCGTCTCGATGGCGAAGGATCCTCCGCTCTCCTCACCCCCGAATTCGATCACGGCCGCTTGGGGGACGGCGATGCTGAGCTCGAAGGAAGCCACGAAACCGAGGTTGGCCGGCAGCGCGTTGCCGTTTCCTGTGGTCGAGGGGACGGTGATTCCCGTGGTGTCCATGCCCGAGATGGTGATCGTGGTCGGCTCGCCGCGTCCCGTACCTGAAGCGTTGATCGTGCCGCTCTCCCGCACGGAATTCTCTGGCGTGGTGTAGTCGCCGAGCGAGAGGCCGCCGTACGGGAGGCTCGACCGACTGCCGTTGCCGGAGGTGATCCTCGTCCAGCTGCGGTACTGCGGCCCGTACTTCGCCTTCGCATCTGCGACCGAGCCGGCCGCGGCGACCATCTGCGCCCACACGTCCGCCCCGTAGAAGGACTCGGGATCGAGATTCTCAATGAAGCTGATGTCTCCGATGAGCGGGGTGGCCCCCTTGCCGCCCGCGGGCAGCGTCACGGTGAGCGGGTAGATCACGTTCTGGCAGGCTTCGCCGGAGTTCGGAGCCGGGCAGGCGGTGTTGTTCTGCCAGGTCCAGCCCTTGTTCGGGTCGGTAGAGTCGATGCGCTTCGACAGATCGTAGTCCGCGGCAGCCGAGACCGTCACCTGTTCCGGTGCGATCGTCGCGGGTTCCGCGACCTGCTCCGAGGTCACGCTGAAGGTCACCTCGTCCATGACGGTGCCGTTCGGCACCTCGGATCGCACCTGTGCGATGAAGGCGTAGTTCAGCGCGGTGCCCATGTTCTCGTCCTTGAGCACGCAGGTGACCGTCTGGCGCGGGAGCGCCTCCCAAGAAGTCGCCGTCAGCGGAGCGGTCGGTGCGGGCAGCGTCGCCGGGTCGACCGAGCTGCCCGCGAGGCAGAACGGCGGCAGCTGCAGCAGTTCCTGGCCGCGCGGCAGCTCGAACTTTACCGTCGGTGCGGTCTGGTCGTCGCCCTCGTAGCGGATACCGAGGTTGTAGGTGACCGTATCGTTCGTGCGCACGATGTTGTTATCCGGGCCCGAATCATGCCCGGGGCCGTTGTCGAGCTGGAACGGCTCGGTGCCGGTGCTCTGAGTGATCGTGAGCGAGAGGGATGCCTCATCGCCCGCGAACGGTGCGGGTACCGGCGCCTCGAGCGGAGTCGGTGCGAGACCCTCTGCTGGCTCGGCGGCCGTCTCAGTCGGCGTCTCCCCGGCACCGCTTTCAGCGGCGTCCCCCGGCACCTCCGCCGGGGTTTCCTGGGCTCCCCCGTCGCCCGGCGGCTCCGGAGCCGCCCATGCTGCAGTCGGTCCGAGACCGACGGCGAGCGCCATGGCCACCACGACCGCCGCGCACCGCTTCGCTCCCGTGAAACCGTTCCTTCTGCGGATCGGACTCTCCACTGACTTCCACCTCTCTCAGAACTCTGCCTGGAGACTCGCCGCGCAACGCGCAGAGAAATCCCCTTCAGGTACTGAGACCGGATTGGCGGGACGCCATGACGCGGAGAGGAGAGCACCGAAGCAAATCGCACCGCGTCGCGCGAACCATCGCAGAAAATTCGAGATTCCACCCGAAGAACGTTGGGGCTGCGGTGCAATACCACGAATCGAACCCGAGACCCCCACATATCGACTCGGCTTCGCCTCGCCCGACCAGCGGACCTGCGAGTCGATACGCTCCCTATCCCGCGAAGCGGTCGGTCGCGCGCACGAGCGCATCGACGATGCCCGGCTCGCTCGCCGCGTGCCCCGCGTCGGGGATCAGCTCGAAGTCCGCGTCGGGCCACGCGCGGTGCAGGTCCCAGGCCGTGCGCGGCGGAGTGCAGGTGTCGTAGCGGCCCTGCACGATGACTCCCGGGATCCCTCGCAGCTTCTGCGCCGCGTCGCGGATCAGCTGGCCATCCTCCATCCATCCGCCGTTCGAGAAGTAGTGGTTCTCAATGCGCGCGAATGCGACGGCGGCGGCCTCGTCGGCCCGCGCCGCCTCGATGGCGGCCTCATCGGGGATGAGCCGGATCGTCGTGTTCTCCCACACGGTCCACTCGACGCCCGCGGGAGTGTGCACCGCCGGATCGGGGTCGAAGAGGCGGCGGTGGTAGGCCGCGACGAGGTCGTCGCGTTCATCGGCTGGGATCACCGAGAGGTAGTCCTCCCAGGCATCGGGGAAGAGCTGCGAGGCCCCCTCCTGATAGAACCAGTGGATCTCGCTGCTCCGCAGCGTGAAGATGCCGCGCAGCACGATCTCGGTGACGCGCTCGGGGTGGTTCTGAGCGTAGGCCAGGGCGAGCGTCGAGCCCCACGAGCCGCCGAATACCTGCCACTGCTCGATGCCGAGGTGCTCGCGGATCCGCTCGATATCGGCGACGAGGTGCCAGGTGGTGTTCGTCGACAGATCGGCATGAGGGTCGCTCGCGTGCGGTGTGCTGCGACCGCAGCCGCGCTGGTCGAACAGCACGATGCGGTAGCGTTCGGGGTCGAAGTAGCGGCGGTGGTCGGGGCCGCAGCCGCCTCCCGGACCGCCGTGCAGGAAGACGACGGGCTTGCCGTCGGGATTTCCGCAGGTCTCCCAGAAGATCTGCTGATCATCGCCGACAGGCAACCGCCCGAACGCGTACGGCTCGATCGGCGGGTAGAGTGTGCGCAGTTCAGCCATGGGCCCATCGTATCCACTCCCCCGGTGCCCCGCGGAGGCGGCCGTAAAGGAGCGTCGCCGAGACGCTGCGGCCGCCGCGTCCCCTACGATCTGGCTCCGACCTTCGCACCCGCCCGGGCCTCGACCCTGGACGCCGCCTTCGCCTCGGCCTTCGCGCGCGCCCGCAGCTCCTTCTCGTGCACCGGCCAGGTGCCGGCCGCGCGCTGCGCCTCGACGTAGTCGTGCGCCTCCTGCTGCCGCTCGGCCTCGATACCGGTCGCGATCTCGGCGCGCAGTAGCGCGGGCGTGAGCCCGAACGCGTCGACGAGGTCGAGAGCGTGGGGCCGCAGCCGTCCGATGAGGCGGTCGATGTAGGCGGTGACAGCCTCCGCGCGCTGTCCCGAGATGCGTCCGGAGGTGAGATACCAGGCGGCGTTGCGCTCGATCAATCCGAGCCCGAACAGGTCGCGCAGCCAGGTGAGCACCTGGCGCGATCCCTCGCCCTCGAGCTTTTCGACGGCCTCGGTGAAGGCCTCCCACTGCAGCAGTTCGGCGTGCGCGCGCGCCGCCTCGATGAGCTTGTGCTGCTGGGCGTTGAACGCGTCCTCCGCGGCGATCGCCTTGGCGAGCCTGTCGCCCTTGGGCACGTTCTTGGTCGCCTCGCGCAGCGCGAGCGCGATCTCCGAGATCATCGTCTGCACTCGGTCGGTGAGCAGTTCGCGTTGGGCCTCGGTGCTGCGCAGGCTCTCGACCGAGCGCGCCACCTGGCCGAGATCGGCGATGCTCTGTCCCATCTGGCGCAGGCCGAAGCGGCTCACCCGATCGCCCAGCTGCGCCGCGGCCGCCTTCGCGATCGCGGCGCGGTCGCCCGGCTTGAACTGGTCGGCGTAGTCGGTGAGCAGCCGCTTGCCGACGAGCTGCAGCAGCACGTTGTTGTCGCCCTCGAAGGTCGCGTAGATGTCGAGGTCTGCTCGGAGGCCAGTGAGCCGGTTCTTCGCGATGAATCCGGCGCCGCCGCACGCTTCGCGCGCCTCCTGCAGGGTGTCGAGCGCCGCCCAGGTGGAGAGCGGCTTGAGCGCAGCCGCGAGGGTCTCGAGATCCTCGCGGTTCTCCTCGGTGTCGCGCGCGCCCGAGAAGACCTCATCGAAGACGGTGAGCAGCCGCTCGTCGGCGAAGGCCATGGCGTAGGTCTGAGCGAGCCGCGGGATGAGGCGGCGGCGGTGCTGTCCGTAGTCGAGCAGCACGGTCTCCCGCCCCGAGGCTCCGGGGAACTGCCTCCGCTCACTTCCGTAGCGGATCGCGATCGCGAGGGCCGCCTGCATCGCGCGCACCGAGGAGCCGTCGAGCGAGACGCGCCCCTGCACGAGCGTGCCGATCATCGTGAAGAAGCGACGGCCCGGGCTCTCGATCGCCGAGGAGTAGGTGCCGTCGGGCGCCACATCGCCGTAGCGGTTGAGCAGATTCTCGCGAGGGATCCTGACGCGGTCGAAATGCAGCCGACCGTTGTCGATGCCGTTGAGCCCGCCCTTCACTCCGTCGTCCTCGCTGCCGACGCCGGGCATCATCTCTCCGTCGGCGTCGCGGATCGGCACGAAGAAGGCGTGCACGCCGTGGTTCACGCCGCGGGTGATCAGCTGCGCGAAGACGACGGCGGCGCGGCCGTGCAGGGCGGCGTTGCCGAGGAACTCCTTCCACGCGCCCGCGAACGGGGTGTGGATCTCGAACTCCTCGGTCTCGGGATCGTAGGTCGCGGTCGTGCCGATGGACGCGACGTCGGAGCCGTGCCCGATCTCGGTCATCGCGAACGCTCCGGGCAGCTTCAGATCCATCACGTCGGGCAGCCACTTCTCGTGGTGCGCCCGCGTGCCGAGGTGCAGGATCGCCGCACCGAAGAGGCCCCACTGCACGCCGCTCTTGATCTGGAGCGAGGGATCGGCGAGCACCAGCTCTTGGAACGCCGCGATGTTGCCTCCGTGGTTGTCTCCGCCGCCGAGGTCGCCGGGGTAGGCGCGCTGGATCGCGTTCTCCTCGACCAGGATACGGAGCTGCTCGAACACTCGCTCCCGGTGCTCGGACATCGGGGTGCCCTGCGGAGTGTGGAGACGCGGGTCGGCTGCGAGCGCACGCGATTCGAGGCGCTCCTGCTTCCATCGTCCGAGCAGCGCGTCCCCGACCTCGGCGATGTCGATACGGGGCTGGGTGCGGGCGGTGTGGTCACTCATCGATGCTCCTTCGATGCGGAGTCGCTCACGACTCCCCCTGGTCGCTGGTGTGCTGCGCGTCGCTGACGCGCGCCTCGCGGAGCGCCTGCGAGCGCCGACGTCCCCGCGTGTACCTCTCAGGCTACGACCGGCTCGCGCGGCGGGCCAGCGAGGGATCCCTACCCCACAATCGGGGGCGGAGGCACCGCGAGCATCCGTTGTGCAGAACCGCCAAAGAACAACCCCTTGGATTGTTCTCAATCCACCCGACGGAAGAAGCTGAACACCACCACCGGGTCGAACACCCTGCGGTCGGCCTGCACGGTTCCGATGATGCAGATGACGAGCTGCGCGAGCCAGACGATACCCAGGAAGAGCAGCCCCACCATCGCGACGGGGAACCACACATCGCCGTTCCCGCCCGCCTCGTCGGTGGCGGCTCCCGCCATCGCCGAGCCGAGGATCGTGATGAAGGCCACTACCCCCGCGATGAGCACGGTGAGGCTCCAGTTCGCCGCCCATCGTGCGTTCTCGCGCACCAGGGGCGAGGGATCCCGCCTGGCCCCCGCGTTGAGCGTCAGCGCCACGATCGGTGCGACGAGCCAGCCGAGATACGGGATGAAGTAGAGGAAGCCAAGCGCCCAGAACTTGCGGCCCGAGGGGAGCCGGTAGCCGGGGTAGGGCGGCTGAACCGGGGAGCCGTATGGGGCGTATTGCGGCTGAGCGACGGCGTATTGGGGGTAGGCCGGCGTGGTCGGCGTCCGGCCGTACTGCGGCCGGTCCGCCGAGTAGGGGGCGTAAACGGGGGCGGGCTGGGGGTAGGCGGGTGTGGCCGGGGGCTGTGCTCCCGCGTGCGGTGACCGGGCCGGCGCATAGGGCGGCTGGGGCGCCGCGTACGGTGGCTGTGCGGCGGGCGGCGGAACAACCCCGGGCGGTAGGTAGCGCGATGCTTGTTGCGGCGCGATTCCCGGCGCCTGCGGGCGGTTCCGCTCGTCCTGCGCCCCGGAGGAGGCGTCAGAGGACTGCGGCTGCTGATCGGTCACGGAGCACTCCCATCGTCGTATTCACCGTACACTGCAGGTCTGACGAGCAGGTGCGCCCACGACGACAGGGGACCCGGGACGACATCCCCTTCATCGACTCGCTCCGCTCGACAGTAGATGTCGAGAACTCGCGAGAACAGAGCACCTACTGACTAGGGCGTGTCTCCTATATGAGTCGGTGAAGTTCGGGCAGGCTGAGGATCATGGTTCGCCGGTCGAGGTTCACGCAGTTCACGAACGATCAATGGGAACGCGTTGAACCTTTGCTGCCATCGAATGAGGGACGTAAGGGTCGTCCGTTCGAGGACAATCGGCGTGTGGTCGAGG
>NZ_JAGDYL010000064.1 GCF_017565705.1 Leucobacter ruminantium | reverse complement strand
CGGCGGATTCAACCGGTGGTCGCAACGAGTTCCGTGAACTTCTCCGATGGTGTCAGATATCCGAGCGTCTTGCGTGGTCGGCCGTTGAGCGAGTCCTGAATCGCGGTCAGGTCCGCGCGGCTAACGATGCTCAGATCGGTGCTCTTCGGAAGGTATTGACGTAGCAACCCGTTGGTGTTCTCATTGCTGCCCCGCTGCCACGGGGAGTGCGGGTCGCAGAAGTAGATCGGGATCCCGGTTGTGGCTGTGAACTCGAGGTGCTTGGCCATCTCCGCGCCCTGATCCCAGGTGATCGTCCGCGCCAGCGACGACGGGAGCGCGGTGATCGCTTCGCGCATCGCGGCCTCCACCTTGTCTGCACTCTTCCCATCAGGCAGATGCAGCAGGAGCGTGAGGCGGGTGCTGCGTTCGACGAGGGTTCCGACGGCGCTACGGCTGTTCTCACCAAGGATGAGATCGCCTTCCCAATGCCCGGGAACGGCACGGTCCTCGACCTCAGCGGGGCGCTCGCTGATCATGACCATCCCTGGCAGACGGCCGCGCCGATCCGTTGCCGTTCGCGCCTTCCTGGCCGTGCGTCCCGATCTCAGGCAGCGGGCGAGTTCTCGGCGCAGTTGCCCGCGTCCCTGTACGAACAGGGACTGATAGATCGTCTCGTGGCTCACGTGCATCTCCGGGTCGTCGGGATGCTCCAACCGTAGGCGGGCAGCGATCTCCTGCGGCGACCACAGCTGCTTCAACTGCGCTGTCACGGTCTCGAGCAACCGGCCACCGTCAAGCTTGAACGGCTTCGGCCTGCGGGCCTGCTCCCGGGCGTCCTCATGCGCCCGCCACGCCGAGTACTCCTCGCGTCCGCCGCCCCGCTTGACCTCGCGGCTGATCGTCGACACCGCCCGCCCGAGGCTGCGCGCGACCGCAGTGAGCGTGTCACCGCGGGCGAGACCCACGAGTATCTCCTCGCGATCGAAGACCGTCAGATGACCCTCGCGCGGCTCCCAGCCGAACGGTTTCCCGTCGAGGTGACGCCCTTCCCTCGCCATGCGGCCGACCATCGGCGCCGTGCACCCGATCTCGCGAGCGATGTCGATGAGTCTCCATCCCTTCGAGTGGAGACGGAGCGCGAGCTGCTTCTGCTCACGACTGAGATGACCATGCTTGCCCTGCAACCGATGCCTCCTGAGATCAACGTCTGCTTCATCTCACAGCACCCATTGCGTTGACCGGTTGAATCCGCC
>NZ_JAGDYL010000063.1 GCF_017565705.1 Leucobacter ruminantium | reverse complement strand
GGCTCTTCGGATTTGAGAGTGTAGGCCGATCGGTGAGTACGCCTGGGTAGAACGAAGACCTCGTAAGAGAATCAGGGTGTTCAACGTCCATCGTTCTCTCACGAGGTCTTCGTGTTTAACGCTACCTTCCAGACCCCTGACCTGACCACGTTCTGCCGACTTGACGAGCTCGGCCTCGAAGCGATTGGGCAACGTCTCGAACCAGACCGTGCGCTCATCGAGTGCCGAGTCGCCCAGTCCGACCCCTGGTGCCGCAGGTGCGGGGCGGAAGGCATCCCGCGTGACAGCGTCGTTCGGACACTCGCGCATGAGCCCTGCGGGCATCGTTCCACGATCCTGAAGATCCGGATCCGCCGCTTCCGCTGCTCCTGGTGTCGGAAGGTCTGGCGAGAAGACACCACCGCTGCCGCACCCGCCCGGGCGAAGATCTCGCGCGCCGGGGTTCGTTGGGCCCTCGAGGCACTGGTCATCGATCACCTCACCGTCTCGCGTGCAGCGGCGAATCTCGGGGTGTCCTGGCACACCGCGAACACCGCGATCCTTGACGAGGGGAAACGGCGGCTGATCGATAACCCGAACCGGTTCGACGGGGTCACCACGATCGGCGTCGACGAACACGTCTGGCGGCACACCCGCCGAGGCGACAAATACGTGACGGTGATCATCGACCTCACCCCTGTACGCGAGAGACGAGGCCCGGCCCGGCTCCTCGACATGGTTCCTGGCCGATCGAAGCAGGTCTTCAGCGACTGGCTGGCCGCGAGAACCCCGATATGGCGTTCGGGTATCGAGGTCGTCGCGATGGACGGGTTCACCGGGTTCAAGACCGCGTCGAAGCAGCATCTGCCCGACGCGGTCGAGGTGATGGATCCGTTTCATGTGGTTCAGCTCGCCGGCGATATGCTCGACCGGGTCAGGCAGCGGGTGCAGCAAGAGACCCTCGGGCATCGCGGCAGGCGTGGCGATCCGCTCTACGCGATTCGGAAGATGCTGCGCACGGGAGAAGCGTTCCTGACTGAGAGACAACAGGCCCGACTCGATGCCGTGTTCGCTGATCCTGCCCATGCGGATGTGTGGCGTGCGTGGCGGGTCTACCAGCAGGTCGTCGCGGCCTACCGCGAGAAATACGGCGGGCTCGGGCGGAAGCGGCTGCGCGAGCTCATCGACGTACTGGAAACGACGACGCCGACCTGGTTTGTCGAGCTTCGCAAGCTCGCGTACACACTCGACCGGCGGCGGGCAGACATCCTCGCGTACTTCGATCATCCGAGGACCTCGAACGGGCCCACTGAAGCGATCAATGGTCGGCTCGAACACCTCCGTGGCTCCGCGCTGGGGTTCCGGAACCTGACCCACTACATTGCGCGGTCGTTGCTCGAAGCCGGCGGATTCAGACCGCTCCTACACCCTCAATTCCGATGAGCC
>NZ_JAGDYL010000062.1 GCF_017565705.1 Leucobacter ruminantium | reverse complement strand
GGTGGATTCAATCGGTTGTCGCAACACCCCAAGCGCGGAGGTGTGGAATGGTGCGAAGACAACGGGACGCAGATCGAGCAGTTCGTCCGAAACTCAGGTCGCCGGGGCACCCGAAATATCAGCGACCGGTCGAGGCTGGGTTCTGGGTGCTCATATCTCAGGGGCTCCTCGCTGAGGAAGCTGCGGAACAACTCGGGGTTGCGCCTGCGGTTACGGCGCGGTGGTTCCGGAATGCTGGAGGCATGCCACCATCCAATGTGAACTATCAGCCCTCGGGCCGCTACCTGTCGTTTATCGAGCGTGAAGAGATCGCGTTGCTTCGTGTGCAGGGTAAAGGGGTGCGCGAGATCGCGCGTGCGATCGGTCGTGACCCTGGCACGATCTCTCGCGAGTTACGACGGAATGCTGCGACACGGAGCACGAACCCGGGGTATCGGGCGTCGGTTGCGCAGTGGAAGGCTGACATGGCTGCGAGGCGTCCGAAAGTCGCGAAACTCGTGGCGAACCCGAGACTGCGGGAATATGTGCAGGACCGGTTAAGTGGGGAGATCACCCACCCAGGTGGGGTGACGGTTGCAGGCCCGGTGTCGCCGCGGTTCACTGGACGGAACAAGCCTCATCGCAAGGACCGGGCATGGGTGCTGGCATGGAGTCCGGAGCAGATCGCGAATCGAATCAAGGTCGACTTCCCCGATGATGAGAGTATGCGTATCAGTCACGAAGCGATCTACCAAGCCCTCTACATCGAGGGGCGGGGTGCGTTGAAGCGTGAACTGGTGTGGTGCCTGCGAACAGGGCGAGCACTTCGGGCTCCGAGAGAGCGTTCACGCCGGAAAACATGGGCGCACGTCACACCGGGAACGTTGATCAGTGAGCGCCCGGCCGAGGTGGCTGATCGTGCAGTGCCAGGGCATTGGGAGGGTGATCTCCTCATTGGGTTAGAGCGCTCTGCAATTGGCACGGTGGTTGAGCGTACGACGAGGTACACGAAGCTCGTGCACCTCCCGAGGGAGGAGGGGTATCGACATAAAGAGACGCCAAGAAACGGGCCGGCGTTGGCTGGGTATGGGGCGATTACGATGAAGAATGCGCTCGCAAGCGCAATGTCGACGCTCCCGGAAGAGCTCGTGAGGTCGTTGACGTGGGATCGTGGGAAAGAGATGTCGGCGCATGCGCAGTTCCGGGTTGAGACGGGGATTCCGGTGTTTTTTGCTGATCCGCAGTCGCCATGGCAGCGGGGTACGAACGAGAACACGAACGGGCTTCTGAGGCAGTATTTTCCGAAGGGCACTGATCTCTCGAGGTGGGGTGCTGAGGATATTGAGGCCGTTGCGTATGCGTTGAATACTCGGCCTCGGAAGTCGTTGGGGTGGAAGACACCTGCGGAGGCGTTTAACGAGCAGCTATTGTTGGTTCAACAAGCCGGTGTTGCATCGACCGGTTGAATCCGGTCA
>NZ_JAGDYL010000061.1 GCF_017565705.1 Leucobacter ruminantium | reverse complement strand
CCCCGTTACTTTGTTCGTGGCTCCTGATCCGTGAGGATGAGGGGCGAGGCAGCCAGCCGGGTCCGGCATGATTGTTGCCCCCTGTCGCAGTTCATGATCTGGGGGGTGTTGTCACCGGGCTCCGGTCTGGCGGAGGGTGATCGCTGATAGGGGCAAGACCAGAGCCGCGATAGCCGGGGCAGGGTCGTTCGTAACGTGGATGCCGACGCCCATCGCCACCTGACTGCCGAGAATGTCAGGAACGAAGGGATCCCATCATGGGCAGTATCGAACGCTACGACGAGGTAGCGGTCATCATCGGCCTGGACGTCGGCAAGAGCGAGCATCACGCGGTCGCTCTCAACCGCGACGGGCAGAAGCTCTACGACAAACCATTGCCGAACACCGAGGTCGGGATCACTGACGTGCTGCGCCGGCTCACTGAGCACGGCCCAGCCCTCGTGGTCGTCGACCAGCCCGCAACGATCGGCGCGCTCCCGGTCGCTGTCGCCCAGGCAGCAGGCGTACTGGTGGGGTACCTCCCAGGCCTCACGATGCGCCGGGTTGCAGACCTGCATCCGGGTGAGGCGAAGACCGACGCCAGGGACGCGTTCATCATCGCCGAGACCGCCCGCACCATGCCTGCGACGTTGCGCTCGATCAAAGTCGCCGACGAGCAGATCGCCGAGCTGTCGATGCTGTGCGGCTTCGATGACGACCTCGCCGCGCAGATCACGCAGACTTCGAACCGGGTGCGGGGCCTGCTCACCCAGATCCACCCCACGCTCGAGCGGGTGCTCGGGCCGCGCCTGGACCATCCCGCGATCCTGGACCTGATCGAGCGTTACCCCTCACCAGCAGCGCTGCGACAGGCCGGGCAGAAACGCGTCGCCACCCGGCTGCTGAAACGCGCTCCTCGCAAGGGTGGTGTCTGGGCGCAGGAGATCTTCGATGCTCTCGACCAGCAGACGGTCACCGTTATCGGCACCAACGCCGCGACCATCGTGCTGCCCAGACTCGCCAGGCAGCTCGTCGAGCTCCGGCAACAGCGCACGGACATCGCCACTGAGGTCGAGCAGATCGTAGAAGCGCACCCTCTTCACCCGGTCCTGACGAGTATGCCCGGAGTCGGCGTCAGGACCTGCGCGAGACTCCTCACCGAGATCGTCGGGAAACACTTCCCGACCGCCGGGCATCTCGCCGCCTACGCCGGTCTGGCGCCCGTCACCCGTCGTTCGGGCACCTCGATCCGAGGCGAATCGCCCTCGAGGCGCGGGAACAAGGTCTTGAAGCGGGCCATGTTCCTCTCCGCGTTCGCAGCGCTACGAGACCCGGAATCTCGTGCCTACTACGACCGCAAGATCGGTCAGGGCAAACGCCATAACCAGGCCCTGATCGCACTCGCCCGGAGGCGTTGCGACGTGATCTACGCCATGCTCAAAACCGGCAGTCTCTACCAACCCCGAGCACAGAGCGGCGCCGCTCTCGCGGCTTGACAAAGGTCATAGGGGCACCCCCC
>NZ_JAGDYL010000060.1 GCF_017565705.1 Leucobacter ruminantium | reverse complement strand
CGTTGGAGGGGAGTAGCGGATCGACTCGCTCCCACTGCTCGTTCGTGAACTGCGTAAACCTCGACCGGCGAACCATGCACTTCAGTCTGCCGAAACATCACCCACCAATATAGGAGACACGCCCTAGCAGCTTCTGGCCTCTGATCGCGTTCGCCGGCCTGGCTGTGCCGATCGGGTCGATGAGGCCGTCGCGTCGGGCGTCCGCGGACCCGCGCTGAGTTCTGGGTCCCTGTCTGGTTGAAATTCGGGCCAGGAGCGGTTCGATCGTCGGCTGGTAGAGGGTGCCGTCGCGGAGCCGAGACCTTCAATGACGGGAGGCAGCAGTCATGCCGGGCCCAGCAGGTCGTACCCGCTCAGCATGCTCGCTGAACGGGTCACGACGGAAGTAACGGGGAACCAGACGCGTGCGTCTGCACGAGATGCGTGCGTCTGCACGTGCATTTCACCGTCATCTCGTGCATTCGCCCGCGTGTCGCGGGCACGCGCGGCTTCAGCCCTCGCCGGCGAGCAAACAGCGGCGGGCGCACGGTATCCACCGGGGGCGACGACCCGCCCCGAACGACGCCGCTATGCTCGGGAGCATGGACGACCGCGTGCGCAAGAGCTACGGCGCCCGTGCCGATGAGTACACAGCGCTCCTGGGCTCGGTGGAGCAGCTGAGCGCGCTGGACCGCGAACGGATCCTCTCGTGGGCCCGGGCCTGCCGCGGCCCCCTGCTGGACCTCGGGTGCGGACCGGGACACTGGACCGCGCTCCTCCACGATGAGGGATCGGAGGTGCGCGGCGTCGACATTGTGCCCGAGTTCGTGGAGCTCGCGCGCCGACGTTTCCCCGGCATCCCTTCGACGTCGGCGACGCCTCCGCGCTCAACGCTGACGATGACGCCTATGCCGGCGTGCTCGCCTGGTACTCTCTCATCCACGCCGCCCCTCGCGAGCTTCCGGCCCGCCTCGCCGAGATCGGGCGGGTCCTCTCCCCCGGCGGTCGGCTGCTCGTAGGATTCTTCGACGGTCGTGACGCCGATTCCTTCCCCCACGCGGTCGTCGAGGCCTTCACGTGGTCGATCGACGGAATGTCCCGGCTGCTCCGCGACGCGGGCTTCGAGGTGCTCGACGTCGAGCGTCGCACCGACCCGGGGGCGCGACCGCACGCGTCGATCAGCGCCGCCACCGGCGTCCGAAACTCCCCCGCTGAACTCTGCCGAAGGTCGAAGTAGAAGAGTGGGCGCCGTCTCTTCCCCTCGCTGCGCCGGCTCGCCTAGCAGCAGCACCGAGCCGCTGGCGTTCACGGGTGACGAGTACCTGCGCGGGGCGATCCTCGCACTGCTGAGCTTCACGCTGCTCTTCCCGTTCGCGACGCTCCTCGTCCCCACGGTGGAGATGGTGTCGGGGTCGCCTCCGCCGAACCTCGCGGGGCTCCTGAGCTACGGCGGATTCAACCGGTGGTCGCAACGAGTTCCGTGAACTTCTCCGATGGTGTCAGATATCCGAGCGTCTTGCGTGGTCGGCCGTTGAGCGAGTCCTGAATCGCGGTCAGGTCCGCGCGGCTAACGA
>NZ_JAGDYL010000059.1 GCF_017565705.1 Leucobacter ruminantium | reverse complement strand
TGCTCCTTAGAAAGGAGGTGATCCAGCCGCACCTTCCGGTACGGCTACCTTGTTACGACTTAGTCCTAATCACCAGTCCCACCTTCGACGACTCCCTCCCCACAAGGGGGTTAGGCCATCGGCTTCGGGTGTTACCGACTTTCATGACTTGACGGGCGGTGTGTACAAGGCCCGGGAACGTATTCACCGCAGCGTTGCTGATCTGCGATTACTAGCGACTCCGACTTCATGGGGTCGAGTTGCAGACCCCAATCCGAACTGAGACCGGCTTTTTGGGATTCGCTCCACCTTACGGTATCGCAGCCCTTTGTACCGGCCATTGTAGCATGCGTGAAGCCCAAGACATAAGGGGCATGATGATTTGACGTCATCCCCACCTTCCTCCGTGTTGACCACGGCAGTATCCCATGAGTTCCCGGCATAACCCGCTGGCAACATAGGACGAGGGTTGCGCTCGTTGCCGGACTTAACCGAACATCTCACGACACGAGCTGACGACAACCATGCACCACCTGTATAGAAGTGTCCAAAGAGTTGATCATTTCTGACCCGTTCTTCTATATGTCAAGCCTTGGTAAGGTTCTTCGCGTTGCATCGAATTAATCCGCATGCTCCGCCGCTTGTGCGGGCCCCCGTCAATTCCTTTGAGTTTTAGCCTTGCGGCCGTACTCCCCAGGCGGGGAACTTAATGCGTTAGCTACGACACAGAACCCGTGGAACAGGCCCTACATCTAGTTCCCAACGTTTACGGCATGGACTACCAGGGTATCTAATCCTGTTCGCTCCCCATGCTTTCGCTCCTCAGCGTCAGTTACGGCCCAGAGATCTGCCTTCGCCATCGGTGTTCCTCCTGATATCTGCGCATTCCACCGCTACACCAGGAATTCCAATCTCCCCTACCGCACTCTAGCCTGCCCGTACCCACTGCAGGCCCGGGGTTGAGCCCCGGGTTTTCACAGCAGACGCGACAAGCCGCCTACGAGCTCTTTACGCCCAATAATTCCGGACAACGCTTGCACCCTACGTATTACCGCGGCTGCTGGCACGTAGTTAGCCGGTGCTTTTTCTGCAGGTACCGTCACTTGCGCTTCTTCCCTACTAAAAGAGGTTTACAACCCGAAGGCCGTCATCCCTCACGCGGCGTTGCTGCATCAGGCTTGCGCCCATTGTGCAATATTCCCCACTGCTGCCTCCCGTAGGAGTCTGGGCCGTGTCTCAGTCCCAGTGTGGCCGGTCACCCTCTCAGGCCGGCTACCCGTCGTCGCCATGGTGAGCCATTACCTCACCATCCAGCTGATAGGCCGCGAGTCCATCCCCAACCGATAAATCTTTCCAAACGCTGACCATGCGATCGCGTCTCGTATCCAGTATTAGACGCCGTTTCCAGCGCTTATCCCAGAGTCAGGGGCAGGTTACTCACGTGTTACTCACCCGTTCGCCACTCATCCACCCCAGCAAGCTGGGGCTTCAGCGTTCGACTTGCATGTGTTAAGCACGCCGCCAGCGTTCGTCCTGAGCCAGGATCAAACTCTCCGTAAAAAACATGTGCAAACCATCCTGCGGAATAAGCAGAACAGCTGCGAGTTTGACCTGACAAAATACGAACATCAATTACTGACGTTCAACTTTTGTCCAAAAGGAATCACCATCAACCACACCCACACAAAGGGCGCGG
>NZ_JAGDYL010000058.1 GCF_017565705.1 Leucobacter ruminantium | reverse complement strand
CGTATCACCGCCGGCGTCGTCAGGCCCGCCTGGGCCGTTTGACGCCCATCGAGTTCGAGACCATCATGAACGAAGACCTGGCCCTCGCGGCCTAACTGGAACTGTCACCTGTTCCTACATCAGACCCTGCTGCGGGTCAGCGAACACTCGATCGAGCCTCACCTGCTGTCTCGGAGTGAGGAAGGCTTTGCCGGTGCGTAGTACCCGACGGATCGCATACAACGGATCCCCCTTCCGGCCCCGATGTCCGAGGGTTTCTTGCTGTACCCGCTGCCTCGTGCGGTCCAGGGCGTCGCCGGCGAGTTGGACGACATGGAAGGGATCCATCACCTCGACCGCGTCGGGCAGATGTTCCTTGGATGCAGTCTTGAACCCGGTGAACCCGTCCATCGCGACGATCTCGATCCCGTCACACACCTGTTTCTACCTCCCGCGATAGTGACCTGCCCGACGGGCCAAGATACCAAGAATGGGACGAGGAGCGGATGCACGCCTGGGCGGCGAGAATCGGGGCGCATACGGAGGAAGTGATCGATCGGATCTTCGCGTCCGTCCCCGTCGCCGAGCAGGGGTTGAGTCCGGCGCTGGCGGTACTGCGCCTCACGCGCCGCTATTCGAACGCGCGCGTCGAGAACGCGTGCGAACAGCGAACTCGCGCTCGCCGGCCGGGTGCACTCGCCCCGGTATGCGCACCTACGGCCAATCCTCGAGTCCCGGCAAGACGAGCTCGGGAAACGGCACCCCAGGTTCGAAGCTGTCGCCGGTGACGCGCCGGCCCCTACCGGGTATGTGCATGGCGCGGCCTACTAGGGCGGTGAGACCAGTGACGATGATCGATACCGACACCAAACACAAACTCCGCGAAATGGGCGTCGGGGCGCTCGTCGACTCGTTCGAGCAGCAAGACGGCGCCCTCACGATCGGGATGCCCTTCGAGGAACGACTGAAGATCGCCGTCGATGACGCACACGCCTCCTACACCGGACAGAAAATCACCGGCCTGATCCGGCGGGCAGGACTGCGCTACCCCGACGCGGAACTGCGCCGGCTGGACCTCATCGAGGAACGCGGCATCGACCGTGGTGTGATCGCGAACCTTGCCACCTGCGCTTTCATCACCAGGTGTGAGAACGTCGTGTTCCAAGGATTCACCGGGTCGGGGAAAACCTACCTCGGATCGGCGCTCGCGAAAGCCGCCTGCCAGCACCGTTTCCGGGCGCTCTACATTCGCATGCCCGACCTCGAAGAAGCGTGGCTTGCAGCGTTTGACAAGCTCGGCGGGAAAGAGATGTTCCTCCGCAAATACGCCGCCTACCATCTGCTCGTTATCGATGAGTGGCTCCTCGATGAACCCGGCGACGCGTTACGCGGGATGCTCCTCGAACTTCTCGAACGCCGATACGACGCCGTCTCAACCGTGTTCTGCACCCAGTACACGAAGAAAGACTGGCATCAGCGTCTTTGCGGCGATGTCCGCGCCGACGCGATCATGGACCGCATCGTGCACCGCACGATCTGGGTAGAAACCGGCGACGCGAACATCCGCGAACAAGCGACACGCCAGTAGCACTGAGCGCGGGTGAGTACCACACGCCGGCAATGCTCACCCGCGCCATCCGGCAGTGCTCATCGCGCAAGAGTCGGCGGTGCTCAACCGCAATAACACCAGTGCTCAAACCTTCAAATACGGGTCTGTCAGATTAACGGTGGATCTGGCCTGGCACATTTCAGTTGATTCGGCCTTCGAAGGTGATCGCGAAGGCGTTGAGTGCGGGCTTCCACCTGGTCACCCAGCGTGCCCGACCCCGGCCGGT
>NZ_JAGDYL010000057.1 GCF_017565705.1 Leucobacter ruminantium | reverse complement strand
ACCGGCCGGGGTCGGGCACGCTGGGTGACCAGGTGGAAGCCCGCACTCAACGCCTTCGCGATCACCTTCGAAGGCCGAATCAACTGAAATGTGCCAGGCCAGATCCACCGTTAATCTGACAGACCCGTCATCGTCTCATGCTTTGCGTCTCGGGGGTCGGTGTGTCGGGCCGCTTCTCGGGTGGAGGCTTGCCATGCGGATGGCGCACCAGCAGCATCCGCATGGCAAGGTCGCGATTATCCTTCGCGAATGGTCATTTTGGTGAACAGGCCATCGCGGATCTCGAAGATGAATTTCGAACGTCCGTTGGCGTGGGTGGAGCGCCAATCGCCGACGACGGTGACCGTCGCTCCCTCGTCCTGGACCTCCTCGACGGCAAGCACTCCTTGAGAGCCGATGAACTCCTTCTGGCTCCACCGCTGGATTGCGTCCCGTCCGATGAAGCTACGACCCCAGTCATCGACTTCGCCGTCGCTCGCGAAGGCGTCAAGAAACGCCTGCTCGTCGTGCGCATTGACCTTGGCGATGAAGCTAGAGACGGGTTCCGGGATTTGAGGGGTAGTCATGTTGGTCTTCCTTTCTGGGCTGCGGAGAGTTAGCGGGTCGTGTACCCGCCGTTGGCGAAGATGGTCTGGCCGGTGATCCACCAGCCCTCAGACGCCAGGAACCGGACGATCGGTGCGATGTCTTCGATGTGCGTGAGTCGGTTCCCCATGCCCTGCGACCTGTGGAAGGCGACACGCTCGGGAGTCTCCTGCCCGTAGAAGAAGGGCGTGTCCATCGGGCCGGGAGCGATCGCGGTCACGGAAATGCCGCGCTCGGCGAATTCTTTCGCGGCAGCGCGCGTGAAGTGCTCCACGGGGCTCTTGCCGCCAGCGTAGGTCGAGTAGCCATCGGTGAACGCGGCAAGGAGCGCGGTGACGATGGTGATGATCTTGCCGCCGTCGGCGAGGTTGACACCGGCTTCCTTAATGAAGAAGTAGGCGGCCTTGGCGTTGATATCGAACATCGAGTCGTACTCGTCTTCGGTCGTCTCGACGATCGGCTTCCGAAGCACCTTACCTACGGTGTTCACAGCGACATCGATCTTGCCGATGGCGGACTCGGCCTCCTGGAACAGCTGCGTCACGTTCCCCGGCACCGTGAGGTCACCTTGGAAGATGGCGCCCCGTACCCCTTCAGCCAGGACCGCTTCGAGGGTCTTTTCTGCGTCGGCACGAGAAGCGTCCGAGTTGTAGTGGATCGCGACGTTTGCCCCTGCGGCAGCGACCTGGCGGGCGATGAGCCCGCCGAGGTTCTTGGCGCCGCCAGCGATCAGGACGTTCTTTCCGTTGAGCGTGTGATCAGTCATTTCCATCCTCCATCTAATTGATACACAATCATGTATCACCGATACATAGGCTACTATAGCGGTATGACAGCAAAGCCGGCAAGCGATACACGTGAGCAGCTCATCGCGGCTGCCGCGGAACTCATCGCGGCGAGCCCAGGGGAAGACTTCTCGCTCCGAGCCGTCTGCGACGCGGTCGGGGTCCGGATGCCCACCCTGTATCACTTCTTCGGTTCCAAGCAGGGCCTCATCGAGGCAGTCATTCAGCACGGCTTCGACGTCTACTTGAGCAAGAAGGCGTCCGCGAAGAGCTCGGGTGACCCGATACAGGACATTCGCGCGGGCTGGGACGCTCATGTCGCGTTCGGGACAGCAAACCCTGGCTTTTACACGCTGATGTACGGCAAGGTGGCGCCCGGGTATGTCCCCGCGCCTCAGTCTCGAGCTACAGCCCTCCTCGGAGCGCTGACCCAGGCCGCGGCCGACCAAGGCCGGTTAGCAGTCAGCGCCGAGCTGGCGGCGGACCACATTCTGTCCACGAACGTCGGAGTGACCCTCCGACAGATCGCAGAGCCTGAGCTCGGCGATGAGCTCTCCGTAGCGGTGCGCGAGGGAGTGCTTACCGCCATCACGACTAAGCACGGTCCGAAGACTGGAGCAGTGATCGCCACTATCGAACTCGCTCTCGACCATGCAGAGGTGCTGGGAGATCCAGAAACTCAGGTTTTGGTCAAGTGGCTACGACAGCTCAGTACGGCGGTGATGTAGCCGCTCTCCACCAAGTCGACACGTGTTGCAGGATTTCATCTGTGGGCCGCCTCCGAGCTTTTCGTGCTCGTCATGCAGCAAGTCGGTTCAGTAGGCGCGAGTTGGTTTGCCTATGGCAATTTGTGAGTTTTGCCCCGCGTGAAGCTGGCACATACATGGCTCATCGGAATTGAGGGTGTAGGAGCGGTCTGAATCCGCCGGCTTCGAGCAACGACCGCGCAATGTAGTGGGTCAGGTTCCGGAACCCCAGCGCGGAGCCACGGAGGTGTTCGAGCCGACCATTG
>NZ_JAGDYL010000056.1 GCF_017565705.1 Leucobacter ruminantium | reverse complement strand
AGTTCGGCGGTGTCTTACTCTCCCACGAGGTCCCCCTCGCAGTACCATCAGCGCTGTCAGCCTTAGCTTCCGGGTTCGGAATGTGACCGGGCGTTTCCCTGACGCTATAACCACCGAAACACTATTGACATACCCAACCCCACACACGGTGAAGGGGTTGTGGCCGTACGTCAAGAACCACAAAGCAGACGCGAACATCGTTACTTACGCTTATGCCAAACCTCATCCACATGACCGTTTGAAGTCGATCATCAATGGGTTTGTATGAAGTCAAGTCGTTGGTTTATTAGTACCAGTCAGCTCCACACGTTACCGCGCTTCCACATCTGGCCTATCAACCCAGTCATCTACTGGGAACCTACAGGAACCGAAGTCCCATGGAGATCTCATCTCGAGGCCGGCTTCCCGCTTAGATGCTTTCAGCGGTTATCCATCCCGAACGTAGCCAACCAGCCATGCCCTTGGCAGAACAACTGGCACACCAGAGGTCCGTCCAACCCGGTCCTCTCGTACTAGGGTCAGATCCTCTCAAATCTCCAACGCGCGCAGAGGATAGGGACCGAACTGTCTCACGACGTTCTAAACCCAGCTCGCGTACCGCTTTAATGGGCGAACAGCCCAACCCTTGGGACCAACTCCAGCCCCAGGATGCGACGAGCCGACATCGAGGTGCCAAACCATGCCGTCGATATGGACTCTTGGGCAAGATCAGCCTGTTATCCCCGAGGTACCTTTTATCCGTTGAGCGACAGCGCTTCCACAAGCCACTGCCGGATCACTAGTCCCGACTTTCGTCCCTGCTCGACCTGTCAGTCTCACAGTCAAGCTCCCTTGTGCACTTACACTCGCCACCTGATTGCCAACCAGGTTGAGGGAACCTTTGGGCGCCTCCGTTACTTTTTGGGAGGCAACCGCCCCAGTTAAACTACCCACCAGGCACTGTCCCAACACCCGATCAGGGTGCATGGTTAGACATCCAATATGACCAGAGTGGTATTTCAACAACGACTCCACAAGAACTAGCGTCCCTGCTTCACAGTCTCCCACCTATCCTACACAAGCCACACCGAACACCAATACCAAGCTGTAGTAAAGGTCACGGGGTCTTTCCGTCCTTCTGCGCGTAACGAGCATCTTTACTCGTACTGCAATTTCGCCGAGTTCACGGTGGAGACAGCTGGGAAGTCGTTACGCCATTCGTGCAGGTCGGAACTTACCCGACAAGGAATTTCGCTACCTTAGGATGGTTATAGTTACCACCGCCGTTTACTGGGGCTTAAATTCAAAGCTTCGACCCCGAAGGGTCTAACCTCTCCTCTTAACCTTCCAGCACCGGGCAGGCGTCAGTCCGTATACATCCACTTGCGTGTTCGCACGGACCTGTGTTTTTAGTAAACAGTCGCTTCCCACTGGTCTCTGCGGCCACCACACCCTTTCCCCAGCAAGTGGGTATAAGCGGATGGCCCCCCTTCTCCCGAAGTTACGGGGGCATTTTGCCGAGTTCCTTCACCATGATTATCTCGATCTCCTGAGTATTCTCTACCTGACCACCTGAGTCGGTTTGGGGTACGGGCAACAATAGACCTCACGTCGATGCTTTTCTCGGCAGCATAGGATCACCAGCTTCCCCATACGGGTCCGCATCACATCTCACCCAACGCCAGAATCTCTTAAACTCTGACGGGCTACATGTTTACACCGGGACAACCATCGCCCGGCACTGGCTACCTTCCTGCGTCACACCTCACGCTCACCACCCCAGCATCGGGTTCACAGCCGCCACCAGAACATCACCCGAAGGATCCGTCCCGGCTTTGGTTTGTTTAGCACTACTGGTTAGGTCTTTGACGGTCTACCGCCGGTACGGGAATATCAACCCGTTGTCCATCGACTACGCCTGTCGGCCTCGCCTTAGGTCCCGACTTACCCAGGGCAGATTAGCTTGACCCTGGAACCCTTGGTCTTCCGGAGGACGGGTTTCTCACCCGTCTTTCGCTACTCATGCCTGCATTCTCACTCGTGTAGCATCCACGACTGGATCACTCCGCCGCTTCACTCGCCACACGACGCTCTCCTACCCAACCCACGAACTGGACCACGAAGGCCTGTCTATACGCGGATTGCCACAACTTCGGTGGTGTGCTTGAGCCCCGTTACATTGTCGGCGCGGAATCACTTGACCAGTGAGCTATTACGCACTCTTTCAAGGGTGGCTGCTTCTAAGCCAACCTCCTGGTTGTCACAGCAACTCCACATCCTTTACCACTTAGCACACGCTTAGGGACCTTAGTTGGTGATCTGGGTTGTTTCCCTCTCGACTATGAAGCTTATCCCCCACAGTCTCACTGCTGCGCTCTCACTTACCGGCATTCGGAGTTTAGCTGACGTCAGTAACCTTGTAGGGCCCATCGGCCATCCAGTAGCTCTACCTCCGGCAAGAAACACGCAACGCTGCACCTAAATGCATTTCGGAGAGAACCAGCTATCACGAAGTTTGATTGGCCTTTCACCCCTATCCACAGCTCATCCCCTCAGTTTTCAACCTAAGTGGGTTCGGCCCTCCACGACGTCTTACCGTCGCTTCAGCCTGGCCATGGATAGATCACTTCGCTTCGGGTCTAGGACACGCGACTGACTCGCCCTATTCAGACTCGCTTTCGCTACGGCTACCCCACACGGGTTAACCTCGCCACGTATCGCTAACTCGCAGGCTCATTCTTCAAAAGGCACGCCGTCACACCAACAAGGGTGCTCCGACGGATTGTAAGCACACGGTTTCAGGTACTCTTTCACTCCCCTCCCGGGGTACTTTTCACCTTTCCCTCACGGTACTAGTCCGCTATCGGTCATCTGGAAGTATTTAGGCTTATCAGGTGGTCCTGACAGATTCACACGGGATTTCTCGGGCCCCGTGCTACTTGGGATACACACCACGCGGTAAAACCATTTCGGATACGGGGCTCTCACCCACTCCGGCCCGCCGTTCCAAGCGGTTCTCCTATAGCTTCACTCTCACGTCCGAGACTCAGCAGCGTCTCGAGGCATGTCCCGCAACCCCACACGTGCAACCCCTGCCAGGTATCACACACGCATGGTTTAGCCTGATCCGGTTTCGCTCGCCACTACTCCCGGAATCACTATTGTTTTCTCTTCCTGTGGGTACTGAGATGTTTCACTTCCCCACGTTCCCTCTACCCGCCCTATATATTCAGGCGGGAGTCACCAGGTCAGCACGCCGCCTGGCGGGGTTTCCCCATTCGGAAATCCTCGAATCACAGCCCGTTTATCGGCTCCCCGAGGCTTATCGCAGATTACTACGTCCTTCTTCGGCTCCAGATGCCCAGGCATCCACCGTATGCTCTTGAAGACTTGAAATCACATAAGCATTTTGATCGAACACACACCCACCC
>NZ_JAGDYL010000055.1 GCF_017565705.1 Leucobacter ruminantium | reverse complement strand
CACGAACACGGAACGCACGAGGGCGCTTGCACCCTGGCTCGAGTTCTACAACACTGGACGCTGCCACTCAGCCCTGAGAGGCTTCCCACCGATCAGCCGACTGGAACCAACGTCCTGACCGGGTACAGCTAGGCCCGCAGCGCCTCCTCGATCGGTGTGTCTCCGTCGTTGAAACGGATGGTGCGACGGATCGTGCCGTCGTCGGCGAGGGTCGCGGCGATGACGCGGGCGACGTTCGCGCGCGACACGCTCGACGATTCGGACGCCGCGGTGTCGATACGGCCGCTCGGCTCCTCGAGGGTGAGGGTGCTCGGGCCGAGCACCGTCCAGTCGAGGCCGCTCGCGCGCAGGTGCTCGTCGGCCGCGGCCTTCGCCTCGGCGTAGGCGTGGAACGAGTTCTCGGGGTTCACGCCGTGGTCGGGCGAGGAGCGGAAGTACGAGACCATGATGTAGCGCCGCACGCCGGCCTGTTCGGCCGCGTCCATCGTGCGCACCGCGGCGTCGTGATCCACGGCGCGCGTGCGCCGCGGGTCGCCGCCGCCCGCTCCCGCCGACCAGACCACGGCGTCGTGACCCTCGATCAGCCGGGAGAGTTCGGCCGTGTCGAGCTGCTCGACGTCGGCGACGAGCGGATCCGCGCCCGCGGCCCGCACGTCTTCCGCGTGGTCGGGGTTGCGGATCACCGCCGTCACCGTGTCGCCGCGCTCCGCGAGGAGGGGTTCCGTCAGGAGCGCGATCTTGCCGTGTCCACCGAAGAGAATGATGCGAGCCATGCATTCCACACTACGCTCAGCGCGCCGAGTCGGGCAGACCGAACACGCGGTCGAAGATCCAGGTGTAGATCACGGTGAACGCGAGGAAGAAGACGAGCAGCCCGCCCTCGATCATGACGGCCTCGATGAGGCTCACACCGAGCATGAACGCGACGAGCGGGATGGTGAAGACGAGCACACCGCCCTCGTAGCCGACGGCGTGCACGGCGCGCGCCGCCGCGCCGCGGCCCTTCACGGCGGTGCGGCGCTCGATCGCCTCGAAGATCGTGTTCCAGATGTAGTTCCAGCCGGTGGCGACGGTCGAGAGCAGCACCGCGAGGAATATCGACTCCCCGCCGTGGTGGCCGAGCAGCGCGCTCAGCACGAAGACCGTGAAGAGCACGCTGAGCGCCTCGTAACCGACGACGAAGCTCACGCGGCGCAGCACGGGCCGCCCGCGGAAGACGCGGTGCAGCACGCCGACGGAGGGCGCAGCCGAGCGCGGACCGACCGACGGCGCAACGGTGCGCAGCGCGGCCGAGAGCGCCTCGGAAGACGGAGCAGCCTGCTGCGGCTCGGGCGGGAGTTGCGGCAGAAACTCGGACGGGAGGGACGACGCCGGGGCGTCGGAGATGTGGCCTGGGGCGGTCACGGGTATCACTCCAAATGATGGCCGGCTCTCGCGGAGGGGCATCACTCGCCCGACTCTGATACGCGAAAGCATCGGTCTAGCCAGAGTAACACAACCGAATCAGTTGCGCATTCTGGTTTTCGCACACGAATCCGTTGCGAAGCGAAAATCAGGTGCCGCAGTAAGTGACGTGACGTGGAGCTCCGGGAGGAGCGGGAAGCGCGTAGCGCTCCAACCCCTCACGGGGCTCGAACGGGCTCGTCACCGCGTCGAGCATCCGCTCGAACGACGCGAGATCGCCGGCGGTGGCCGCGGCGAGCGCTTCGTCTGCCAGGTGGTTGCGGGGCACGTAGGCGGGGTTCGCGGCATCCATCGCAGCGGGGTCGAGAGAGAGGGCGCGCCACTCCCCCAGCCACGGGCCGGGAGCCGCGCCCGCGGGGAAGAGCCCGCGCAGGGACTCCTCCCTTCCGCGCGCGGTGTCGGCGAGCGCCCGGAAGGCGCCGGTGAAATCGATACGATGCTCCTGCAGTTCGGCGAGCAGGGCGGAGGCGAGACCCCTCACCTGCTCGTCGGGGGCGGCCGAGCCGACGAGCCCGAGCTTCGCCCGCATGCCGTCGGTCCAGGCCCTGTCGTAGGCCGGGGCGAAGGCGTCGAGAGCGGCGAGCGCGGTATCCTTCGCCGCCTCCATCGCCGCGTCCCCCGCATCCGCGGCCTCGTCGGACTGCTCCGCGAGCAGCGGCAGCAGAGCCTCTGCGAGGCGCGTGAGGTTCCACAGCGCGATACCCGGCTGCCTGCCGTAGGCGTAGCGCCCCGCGTGGTCGATCGAGCTGAAGGCGGCGGTCGGGTCGTAGGCGTCGAGAAAGGCGCAGGGGCCGTAGTCGATCGTCTCGCCCGAGATGGCCGTGTTGTCGGTGTTCATGACGCCGTGCACGAAGCCGACGAGCATCCACGAGGCGACGAGCCGCGCCTGCCGCTCCACGACTCCCTCGAGCAGGCGCAGCGCCGGCCTGCCGTCGTCGCGCGCCTCAGGAAAGTGCCTCGCGACGGCGAAGTCGGTGAGGCGTCTCAACGCGCCGCGGTCGGCGAGGGATCGGGCGTACTGGAAGCTGCCGACGCGCAGGTGGCTGCTCGCCGCGCGCACGAGCACCGCGCCCGGCAGCGGATCGAGCGAGTCGTCGCGCATCACGCGGCCGCCCGTCGCGACGACGGCGAGCGCGCGCGTCGTCGGGATTCCGAGGGCGTGCATCGCCTCGCCCATCAGGTACTCGCGCAGCATGGGCCCGACGGCCGCGAAGCCGTCGCCGCCGCGGGCGAAGGGGGTGCGGCCCGATCCCTTGAGGTGCAGATCGCGCAAGCTCCCCGAGGCATCGCGGGCCTCGCCCAGCAGCAGGGCACGGCCGTCTCCGAGGCGCGGCACGTAGACCCCGAACTGGTGACCGGCGTAGGCCTGGGCGACGGGCGAGCTGCCCGGGGCGAGCTCGTCGCCGAGCAGGAAGCGCACCCCGGGTTCGCTCCGCAGCCAGCCGGGGTCGATGCCGAGCTCGGCGGCCAGTGGCTCGTTCAGCTCGAGCAGCTCGGGGCGCTCGAAGCGGGTCGCCTCCCACGGCACGGCGAGCTCGGGCAGGGCGCGCGCGAAGGCGTCGCCGAGGGCGACGGGATGCTCGTGGGCCGCCGGGTGATCCCCTCCGGCGGTCGAGGTCGGTACGTTCGTGTGCTCCGCAGACATGGCCCCACGATAGGTCGCTGCCCTGACCGCGCGCTCAGCCGGAACCTGAGGACCCGTCCGTGCCTCCGGCCGGTGCGGGGTCGGCGAGGGATCCCCGGCGCTCAGTCGGCATCGACTCAGCCGAGGCGGATCTCGGTGAGACAGGTCGGGTCGTCGGAGCCAGTGCGGACGACGGCCTCACCGGTGTCGCCTCCCGCCTCGACCGAGACCCGCAGTTCCCGATCGCGCGGCAGCCAGAGGCCGGCGAAGCCGTTGTCGGCGGTGCGCTGCCTCCGGTCGATGAGCACCTCGCCCGTCGTCGCGTCGGCGACGCGCACACCGATCTCGGTGTCGCGCATCTCGCCGAGGCAGGTGGTGAGACTGTGCATCTCGCAGGGGTGCGTCGCATCGCGGTATGGCGCGACGGAGAGGTAGAAGGTCGAGGGATCGAGCGGCGCCGAGACCTCCTCCGACGTGCCGGGCTGCAGCACGAGCGCATCGGGCCGCACGGAGGCGATCAGCTCGGCTAGGTGTACCCGGTCAGGAGGTTGGTAGCAGCGACGGGCTTGTGAAACAGGAGAACCTCCGGGCTTAGTGGAGATGTCTAACGTCTTCACCTATTCCCGGAGGTTCTCGTGACCCACCGTAACGCCCGTCTGACTCCTGCTGGTAGGCGATTGATCATTCAACGTCATCAGCAGGGCTGGAAACAATCCCATATCGCTGCCGCGATGGGTATCTCGCGC
>NZ_JAGDYL010000006.1 GCF_017565705.1 Leucobacter ruminantium | reverse complement strand
GCGCGAGATACCCATCGCGGCAGCGATATGGGATTGTTTCCAGCCCTGCTGATGACGTTGAATGATCAATCGCCTACCAGCAGGAGTCAGACGGGCGTTACGGTGGGTCACGAGAACCTCCGGGAATGGGTGAAGACGTTAGACATCTCCACTAAGCCCGGAGGTTCTCCTGTTTCACAAGCCCGTCGCTGCTACCAACCTCCTGACCGGGTACATCTAGCCCCGGGCGGCCGCGTAGCGCGTTCCCGCGCAACTGTGCGGCGCTCTCACGGAGCGCCTGTCTTCTCGGTGGCATCGGGCTCAACGTGCTCGCCTGGCTCGGTTGGACGGTCTTCTTCTTCATCGTCGGCGCAGCGGGGAATGCGATCGGTTCGGCATTCGGCTCCAGCGGCTCGGGCGGCGGCATGATCGTCATGGGCGTGCTGACGCTGCTCTTCGGCTGGATCCTCGCGCTGCTCAACGTCATCGTGCTGCGCGTGACGATCGAGTTCGTGATCGCGCAGGTGCGCACCGCCCAGAACACCACAAGACTGGCCCAGCGGGTCTAGAGCACGGGCCTAGAGCAATGGCCCCGACTGCGGCCCGGTAGAATCGTCTGGTCTGTACTTCCCGTCCGAAGGAGCTCACCTGTGGCCGACGGCTTCTCCCTGTTCACCGATCGCTCGATCGTCGCGATGCGCGTCAACGGCGAGCTCAAGGATCTCGCCGCGACGGTGACGGATACCGACACGGTCGAGCCGGTCGCGATCGACTCCGAGGACGGCCTGAACATCCTCCGACACTCTGCGGCCCACGTGCTCGCCCAGGCGGTGCAGCGGATCAACCCGGAGGCGAAGCTCGGCATCGGTCCGCCCATCACCGACGGCTTCTACTACGACTTCGACCCCGAGCAGCCCTTCACCCCCGACGACCTCAAGGCCATCGAGAAGGAGATGCAGAGGATCGTGAAGCAGGGCCAGCGCTTCGTGCGCCGCGTCGTCACCGAGGAGGAGGCGCGCGAGGAGCTCGCGAACGAGCCCTACAAGCTCGAGCTCATCGGGCTCAAGGGCGGGTCGGATCAGGGCGATTCCGGCGAAAGCGTCGAGGTCGGCGGCGCCGAGCTCACCATCTACGACAACGTCGACCCGAAGACCGGCGATCTGTGCTGGAAGGATCTGTGCCGCGGCCCGCACCTGCCGAGCACCCGCATGATCGGGAACGGCTGGGCACTGCTGCGCAGCGCCGGCGCCTACTGGCGAGGCAGCGAGAAGAACCCCATGCTGCAGCGCGTCTACGGCACCGCCTGGCCGACGAAGGACGAGCTGCGCGCCTACCAGGCCCGCCTCGAGGAGGCGGCGAAGCGCGACCATCGCAAGCTGGGCGTCGAGCTCGACCTCTTCAGCTTCCCCGACGAGATCGGCTCGGGCCTCGCGGTGTTCCACCCCAAGGGCGGCATCATCCGCCACGAGATCGAGAACTACATGCGCGAGCAACTGCTGCGCAACGGCTACGAGTTCGTGAACAGCCCGCACATCACCAAGGGATCCCTGTTCGAGACCAGCCAGCACCTCAACTGGTACAAGGACGGAATGTTCCCCGCCATGCATCTCGACGAGGTGACCGACGGCGAGGGCAATGTCACCAAGCAGGGCCAGGACTACTACCTGAAGCCCATGAACTGCCCGTTCCACAACCTCATCTTCCGCTCGCGCGCCCGCAGCTACCGCGAGTTGCCGCTGCGCATGGCCGAGTTCGGCACGGTCTACCGATACGAGAAGAGCGGCACGCTCTCGGGCCTCACCCGCGTGCGCGGCCTCACCCAGGACGACGCGCACATCTACGTCACCGACGAACAGGTGAAGGACGAGATCAAGCGTCAGCTCAATCTCGTCTTCGAGACGCTCAGGGGCTACGGACTCGACGACTTCTACCTGGAGCTCTCGACCAGGGATCCCGAGAAGTCGGTGGGCACCGACGAGCAGTGGCGCGACGCCGAGGAGACGCTGCGCGAGGTCGGCGAGGAGTCGGGCCTCGAGCTCGTCGCCGATCCGGGAGGGGCCGCGTTCTACGGTCCGAAGATCTCGGTGCAGGCGCGCGACGCGATCGGACGCACCTGGCAGCTCTCCACCGTGCAGCTCGACTTCAACCAGCCCGCGCTCTTCGAACTCGAATACGCCGCTGCGGACGGCACCCGCAAGCAGCCGGTGATGATCCACCGCGCCCTGCTCGGCTCGGTCGAGCGCTTCTTCGCGATCCTGCTCGAGCACTACGCGGGCGCGTTCCCCGTGTGGCTGTCGCCCGTGCAGGTCATCGGCATCCCCGTCGCGGCCGAGTACGGCGACTACCTCGACGGCGTCATCGCGCAGCTGCGGGCCCGCGGGGTGCGCGCCGAGGTCGACCACGGCGACGACCGCATGCCGAAGAAGATCCGCACGCACACGAAGGCGAAGGTGCCCTTCCAGCTGATCGCGGGCGAGGAGGACCGCGCGGCCGGTGCCGTGAGCTTCCGCTTCCGCGACGGCACGCAGCTCAACGGCGTGCCCGTGGCCGAGGCCGTCGACCGCATCGTGCGGTCGATCGAGAGCCACGAGCAGGTCTCCTCCGCCTGGGCCGAGTGACGAGGCGACGGAGCAGCGCAGTGACTCGAACCGAGGATCTCGGCAGCACGGCCGCGGTCGGCGAGCCGGATGACATGCAGCGTCTCTGGGTGCCGCACCGCATGGTCTACGTCGCCGACCATCACCAGCCGACCCGCCACGACTGCCCGTTCTGCGCGGCCCCCCAGCGGAGCGACGAGGACGCCCTCATCGTAGCGCGCGGCCGCACGGCCTACGTGCTGCTCAACCTCTTCCCCTACAACAACGGTCACATGCTGGTATGCCCGTACCGTCACGTGGCGCAGTACGACGAGGCCACACCCGAGGAGGTCGCCGAGATCGGATCCCTCACCCAGACCGCCATGCGGGTGGCGCGGGATGTGATGGGCTGCGACGGCTTCAACCTCGGCATGAACCAGGGGCAGATCGCGGGCGCGGGCGTCGCCGCGCACCTGCACCAGCACATCGTGCCGCGGTGGGCGTCCGACGCGAACTTCTTCCCGATCGTCGCGAAGACGAAGGCGCTGCCGCAGCTGCTCGGCGACGTGCGCGAGAGGATCGCGGCCGCCTGGCCCGTGGACCCCGGACCGCGCGTCGCGTCGCTCTAGACTCATCCATCGAACTCGACTTCACAGACAATCCGAGAAAGAGGAGCTCCCGTGTCCGGACACTCCAAGTGGGCGACCACGAAGCACAAGAAGGCCATCATCGATTCCCGCCGCGCGAAGGCCTTCGCGAAGTACATCAAGGTGATCGAGGTCGCCGCTCGCATCGGCGGCGCCGACCTCGATGGCAACCCCGCACTCGCCGACGCCGTGCACAAGGCCAAGAAGAACTCGGTGCCCGGTGACAACATCGATCGCGCCATCAAGCGCGGCGCCGGCATCTCGGGCGAAGCCGTCGAGTACACCAACATCATGTACGAGGGCTACGGCCCGAACGGCGTCGCGCTCATGATCGAGTGCCTCACCGACAACAAGAACCGCGCGGCCGCGGAGGTGCGCACGGCGCTCAGCCGCAACGGCGGCACCCTCGCCGACCCAGGCAGCGTCGCCTACAACTTCGCGCGCAAGGGCGTCATCACCGTGCCGGCCGAGGGCACCACCGAGGACGACGTGCTCATGGCCGTGCTCGATGCCGGCGCGGAGGAGGTCGTGCCCACTCCCAATGGCGAGGCGTTCGAGGTGCTGACCGAGGCGTCCGACCTCGTCGCGGCGCGCTCGGCGCTGGTCGAGGCCGGCATCGACTACGATTCGGCCGACACCGAGTTCGTGCCGAACCTCAAGGTGGAGATCGACGCCGACACCGCCCGCAAGGTGTTCCGGCTCATCGACGCCCTGGAGGACAGCGACGATGTGCAGAACGTGTTCTCGAACTTCGATCTCACCGCCGAGGTGCAGGCCGAGCTCGAGAACGACGAGTAGCGGGCGAGGCCGGGGCGAACCCGTGCGCATCATCGGCATCGACCCCGCGCTTCGGCGCTCAATGCGACGCGAAGCGTTGCGCGCCGCGTGCGCCGGGGCCGCCCCCGGCCTCGGCTCGTTCAAGGTTCGATAGTGTCACGCATCATCGGCATCGACCCCGGCCTGACCCGCTGCGGTATCGGCATCGTCACGGCGGGAGCCTCCCGCCGCGTCTCCTTCGAGCACGTCGAGGTGCTGACGAGCGCCGCGGACACCCCGCTGCCCGAGCGCATCCACCGTATCGGCGCGAGCATCGAGCGCCTGCTCGACGGAGAGAAGCCCGCGGGGATCGCGCTCGAGCGCGTGTTCGCGCAGGACAACGTCGCGAGCGTGATGGGCGTGGCCCAGATCAGCGGCGTGGTCATGTACCTGGCCGAGGAGCGAGGGATCCCTGTCTCGCTCTACACGCCGAACGAGGTGAAGGCTCAGGTCACCGGCTACGGCGCGGCCGACAAGGCGCAGGTCACCGCCATGGTGACTCGCCTGCTCGGCCTGGCGGCTCCGCCGAAGCCGGCCGACGCCGCAGACGCGCTCGCACTCGCGATCACGCACGCCTGGCACCTCGGCCGCGGCGGGGCCGCGAGCCGGATGGAGCGGTTCGACAGCCGCTCGCAGGCGCCCGCGGGGGAGACGCCGGCCCAGCGCGCCTGGCGCGAGGCGGAATCGAAGCTCGGCAGGCGGCGAGGCGCGCGCTCCTGAGTCTCGCCGTCCGGCACACTGCGACCGAGATCAGCGGGCGGTGGGGGATCCCTCGCCGTCCGCCTCGTCGTCGAGGTCGTCGAGATCGGGCAGCACGATCGGCATCGTGATGGTGCCGGTGTGGAGGGCCTCCTCGATCGCCTGCTCGACCTGGCGCTGGCGGCGCAGACGGATGCGGCTGATGGCGCGCTGCTCGGGAAGGCTCCAGCCGAAGCGCACCGCGAGCAGCCGTACGATCGTCGTGACCGCGACGCAGGCGATGCCGGCGAACACGACGGGCACCTCGAAGGCGAGCAGCACCGTCAGCACGGAGACGCCTGCGAGGCCCGCGACCGCGTAGAGGGAGCCGACGTGCATCACCGCGATCGGCAGGTTGAGCATCACGTCGCGCAGCGCGCCGCCTCCGACCGCCGACACCACGCCGATGAAGAGCGCCGGCGCAACCGGCAGCCCCAGCGCGAGCGCCTTCGTCGTGCCGATGGCACCGAACATGCCGATGCTGATCGCGTCGAGCAGTGTGATGAGCGGGTCGAGGCGCCTGAACAGCCTGGGCAGCAGCATGCCCAGGAGGGCGGCGCCCACCGTCACGATGAGGTAGAGGTTGTCGGAGAACGCGGCCGGAGTGGTGCCGAGCAGGATGTCGCGCAGGAAACCCCCGCCGACGCCCACGGCGACGCCGATGAAGGCGACCCCGAGCAGGTCGATCCGCTTGAAGCCCGCGGCGAACAGCGCACCCTGCAGGCTGCCGACCCCCACCGCGGTGAGGTCGATGGCGAGCGGGATGCGGAAGGTCTCGTCGAACACCAGACCATTCTCGCGCACGCCGAGGGGGTCGAGGTGCGTTCGTGCGGGACCGTCCGTGCGGGATACTGGAGGCGTGCCCCTCTACCGCGAAGAAGGCGTCGTGCTGCGCACGCAGAAGCTCGGCGAGGCCGACCGCATCGTGACGCTGCTCACGCGCGGTCGCGGTCTGCTGCGCGCTGCGGCGAAGGGCGTGCGCCGCACCTCCTCGAAGTTCGGCGCACGGCTCGAGCCGTTCATGGTCGCCGACCTGCAGCTGTTCGAGGGGCGCACGCTCGACACCATCACGCAGGCCGAGACCCTTGCGCCCTACGGGCCGCGCATCACGGCCGACTACGAGCGGTATCGGGCGGGCAGCGTCATGGCCGAGACCGCCGAGCGTCTCGCCGAGGGCGCGCCGTCGCGGGAGCAGTACGCGCTGCTCGTCGGAGCGCTGCGCACGCTGGCGGCGGGGCGGATCCCTCCCGAGCTCGTACGGGACGGTTATCTGCTGCGCGCGATGGGGCTCGCGGGCTGGTCGCCGGGCTTCGAGAGCTGCGTGGTCTGCGGAGCACCCGGCCCGCACACCGCCGTGGCCGTGCAGCTCGGCGGGGTGACCTGCGAAAGCTGCCGCCCGCCGGGATCGCCGCGCCTCGACCCCGCCTCCGTCGAGCTGCTCGCCGCACTCGTGCGGGGCGACTGGGACGCGGCCCTCTCGAGCGGTGAACGGGAGCGCGGCCAGGCGGCGGGGATCGCGGCCGCCTACACCCAGTTCCATCTCGAGCGGGGTCTGCGCTCGTTCGGCACCCCCGCGCGCTGAGCGCGAGCGCGGTGAGAACCGCCGCGCCGCGCCGACCGCAAGCCCGCGCGCCGACCGCAATAGACTTTCTGCCATGCAGCCAGCCCCCGCATCCCTCGTGCCCGTCGACTGGACGGGAGCTCAGCCGCCCGAGTTCTCGGGTCCCGCTCCGAAGCACGTCGCCATCGTCATGGACGGCAACGGGCGCTGGGCCAACCGCAGGGGCCTGCCGCGCGTCGAGGGGCACCGCATGGGCGAGCAGGTGCTGCTCGACGTCGTCGCAGGCGCGATCCAGGCGGGGGTGCAGCACTTGAGCGTCTACGCCTTCTCGACCGAGAACTGGCGCCGCTCGCCCGACGAGGTGCGCTTCCTCATGGGCTTCAACCGCGATGTGCTGCGCCGCCGCCGAGCGCAGCTCGACGCATGGAACGTGCGCATGCGCTGGGCGGGCAGACGGCCGAAGTTGTGGGGTTCGGTGATCAGCGAGCTGAAGGCCTCGGAGCGCGCGACGGCTTCGAACACCGGTCTCACGCTCACCATGTGCGTCAACTACGGCGGTCGCAACGAGCTGACGGACGCGGTGCGCGCCGTGGCGGCCGAGGTGGAGGCCGGTCGGCTCAGCTCGCGCGGCATCACCGAGCGCACGATCGAGCGCCACCTCTACGTGCCCGAGCTGCCCGACGTCGACCTCTTCCTGCGCAGCTCGGGGGAGCAGCGCACGAGCAACTTCATGCTCTGGCAGTCGGCCTACGCCGAGATGGTGTTCCTCGACACCCTGTGGCCCGACTTCAGCCGGGAGGAGCTGTGGCGGGCGATCCAGATCTACCACGCGAGGGATCGGCGCTTCGGAGGAGCCGTCGACGTTCCGGGCGCCGCGGGCTGAGGCGCGACCGCCCGTTCCGCCCGCGCCTCTCGAGCGATGCTGGCTGCGATGGATCCCTCACCCCGGAGGCACCCCACCGCCCTCGCCTCAGAACACGAGTTCGGGCTCGTCCGCGGGTTCGAATCGAACCGAGCGGACGCGTCGCAGCACCGGTGAACGCGCGGGGCGCTCGCGTGCGGAACCGAGCCGCACCGGTGGCGCCCCGGGAGGAGCCGCCGCCTTGGGCGACGGCGGTTCGGGGGACGGGGGCTCGAGCGGCAGCGTGAACCGGGGTATTGACGCCCCGGGCGGACGGTCGACGTGTTCGCGCCCGGCCGGGCTCGTCCAGCGCATGACCCCGGCCGGTTCCTGCTCCACCCGCCACTCGGAGTGGTGCTTGAGCGTGTGGTGTCCGCGGCAGAGGTGGGCGAGGTTCTCGGAGGACGTCGGCCCGCCCCGTGCGGCGTCCACCGTGTGGTCGAGGTCGCAGCGGCCCGCGGGGACCCGGCAGCCCGGGAAGCGGCACCGTCGATCCCGCGCACCGAGCAAGCGGCGCAGCTGCTCGCTCGGCCGATATCGATCGACCCCGATCACGACGCCCGTGGAGGCGTCGACGCCGGCCCGGCTCCAGGCGGAGGCCGCGGCGGCGATCCCGCGAGCCGTCCCGGAGTCGATCGGCCCGTATCCCGAGAGCTCGCACACGGGCTCCGGCGCGGTCGGCGCGGTCGTGCCGGTAACTGCGGTCGTGATGGTGACCCCGGTCGTGCCGGAAACCCCGGTCGCGCCGGGCACCGCGGTGACTGGAACGATGAGCTGCACCCGAGCTTTGATCGCCTCGGATGTGTCGCCCGCGAAGAGCCGGTGCTCGTCGGAGGCGAGCAGCATGTCGGCGAGCACGTCGGCCCGCAGCTGATCGCGACTGCGGCCTCGGGCGCCACCGTCGATCCCGGCGTCGGTGCTGTCGATCCCGGCGTCGGTACTGTCGATCCCGGCGTCGGTACTATCGATCCCGCCGCCGTTGTCGATCCCTGCCCCGTCGCCGTCTCTCGTCGAGTCGCAGCACGTTTCGGGGACGAGGCGCTCGCCCCGCTCGCACGCCCGCGCGACGCGGGTGAGCCGGTCGTAGATCGCGTGGGCCTCGATCGCAGGAAGGTGGGCGATCAGATCGGCCATGCCGTCCGGGTGATCCGCGACCGTCACCCGTCGCCGCTCGCGCGCTTCGCGGTGCCGTTCGGCGGTGTCGTTCTCGGCCCACGCCTCCGCGAGGCGGCGCGCCTCGGGGCGGAGGCGGTTCGGCGTCTCGCGCACCGCGACCGCGAGCGCCTGCCGCGCGTACCCGTCGCGACGGCGCCCGCTCTCGGTGCCGTCGCCTCCTCCGATCGCGGTTCCCGCCTCGGCGATGACGCGCGAGTGCTCGATTGAGATCTCGCCCCGATCCAGCGCCGCGAACACGGTCGGATAGCAGCGGCTCAGCTGGGCCGCGAGATTCATCTGCTGCTCGACCCGGTACTCGCTCTCACCCAGAGCCGTCGCGAGCTCGGCGCGGAGCGATCGGTAGGCGAGCTCGCGCGCCCCGTTCAGCCCGTGCACCCCGCGCGTGCCGCGTGCACCGGTGCTCCTCCCGCCGGAGGCTCCCGAAGACTCGAGCACCTGATCCAGCGCCGCACCGATCAGGAGCAGTCGATCGGCG
Organism: Leucobacter ruminantium; assembly: GCF_017565705.1. GTDB lineage: Bacteria > Actinomycetota > Actinomycetes > Actinomycetales > Microbacteriaceae > Leucobacter > Leucobacter ruminantium. The sequence continues at coordinate 226,418 of NZ_JAGDYL010000006.1, read as the reverse complement.
TCGAGACCCCGGCGGGTGCGCTCGAGCATCTCGAGCGCACCGAGCACCTCGCCGTAGGGGTGCCCGGTCGCACCGGTCGCGCCGGTCGCGCCGGTCGTGCCGGTCGGGGCGTCGTGCTCGAAGGGGATCATGGAAACAGTTCACCACGGACCACCGACATTCACGCTCGGCGGCCGAAATCGGCGTTCACCACCCGTATTCACCGCGGTCGCCGGCACGCAGCATGCGCCGGATCGGCACTCACAAACGGCGTTCACGGCCGCCATCCGCTACCGGCATTGCGGGCTGTCGGGCCGATCCCTCGCAGATGCCTCGGCCTCGCTCGCAAGAAGATCTGAGAGAATGGGCGCGATATGACTTCCCAGACCCTCACCTCGCCCCGGCTGCGCATCGGGCCGATCGAGCTCGACGTTCCCGTGGTGCTCGCACCGATGGCGGGCATCACCAACACGGCCTTCCGCAGGCTCTGCCGCGAGTACGGCGCGGGCCTCTACGTGAGCGAGATGATCACGAGCCGCGCCCTCGTCGAGCGCACCCCGGCCTCGCTGCGTCTCATCAAGCACCACGAGAGCGAGACGCCGCGCTCGATCCAGCTCTACGGCGTCGATCCGAAGACCGTCTCCGAGGCCGTGCGCTTCCTGGTCGATCAGGATCTCGCCGATCACATCGACCTCAACTTCGGCTGTCCCGTGCCCAAGGTGACGCGCCGCGGCGGCGGCTCGGCCCTGCCATGGAAGAGCGACCTCTTCCGCGCCATCGTCGAGGGCGCGGTCGAAGCGGCGGGGGAGATCCCGCTCACGGTGAAGATGCGCAAGGGCATCGACCCCGATCACCTCACCTTCCTCGACGCGGCGAAGGCCGCGGAGCAGGCGGGCGTCGCGGCGATCGCGCTGCACGGGCGCACGGCCAACGAGTTCTACTCGGGGCACGCCGACTGGAACGCCATCGCCGAGCTGAAGGAGGCGATCACGAGCGTGCCCGTGCTCGGCAACGGCGACATCTGGTCGGCGGACGACGCGATCCGCATGGTGCGCGAGACGGGCTGCGACGGCGTCGTCGTCGGCCGCGGCTGCCTCGGCCGGCCGTGGCTGTTCGGCGACCTCGCCGCAGCATTCCGCGCGGAGGCCGGCGAGATCTCGCGCGAGGAGGCTGCGGCCGCCATCGCGAAGCCGCCGCTCGGCTTCGTCATGGACGCCATGCGCAGGCACACCGAACTGCTCGTGGACTTCTTCGACGGCGAGGAGGATCGCGCCTGCCGCGACATCCGCAAGCACGTCGCCTGGTACTTCAAGGGCTACGGGGTCGGCGGCGACACCCGGCGATCCCTCGCTGCCGTCGAATCGCTCGCGCAGATGGACGAGATCTTCGCCACCATGGACGCCTCGATGCCCTACCCCGGCGAGGGCGCCGAGGGCCAGCGCGGCCGGGCGGGCAGTCCGAAGCGCGTGGTGCTGCCCGACGGTTGGCTGAACAGCCGCACGAGCGACAGCGCCGACCGTGCCGCGGTCGCCGAGGGCGAGCGGGTCGACGGTGGCTCCGACGGTGGCTGAGCCGGGGTACGGGCCGCGCGACGCGGAGCGCTTCGTCCCCGAGCACCATCGCGGGCCGCGCAGTGATTTCGCGAGGGATCGGGCGCGCGTGCTGCACTCGAGCGGTTGGCGGCGCCTCGCGGCGAAGACGCAGGTGCTGAGCCCCACGGCCGGCGTCGACTTCGCGCGGAACAGGCTCACGCATTCGCTCGAGGTCGCGCAGATCGGCCGTGAGCTCGCCGCCTCGCTCGGCCTGTCGCAGGACGTCGTCGACACCGCGTGCCTCGCGCACGACCTCGGCCACCCGCCGTTCGGGCACAACGGCGAGAAGGCGCTCGACGAGTGGGCGGCGGGCATCGGCGGCTTCGAGGGCAACGCGCAGACGCTGCGCATCCTCACCCGCCTCGAGCCGAAGCACTTCGGACCGTCCGGGGAGAGCGTCGGGCTCAACCTCACTCGCGCGACCCTCGACGCGAGCTGCAAGTATCCGTGGGCGCTCGAGGAGGCGCAGGCTGGCGGCGCGTCGGGCGGCACCAAGTTCGGCTACTTCGCCGACGACGCGCCCGTGTTCGAGTGGCTCAGGCAGGGCGCTCCCGCGCGGAGGAAGTGCGTCGAGGCGCAGGTCATGGACCTCTCCGACGACATCGCCTACTCGGTGCACGACTTCGAGGACGCGATCGTCTCCGAGCACATCGACCCCGAGCTGCTGACCTCGCGCTCCGGTCACGCCGTGCTGATCGGTTCGGTCGCCGAGTGGGCCGACGGGCGCTTCACCCCCGACGACCTCAGTGCCGCCTACGACCGCATGTCGGCGAGCGAGACCTGGCTGACGCGCTGGGACGGATCCCGCCGCGACCAGGCCAAGCTCAAGAACTTCACGAGCGAGATGATCGGCCGATTCGCGCGCGCGGCGATCGCCGCGACGCTCGAGGAAGCGGACGGGCGGCCGCTCGCGCGCTACGGCGCCGACATCGTGGTGCCGCGCGAGATCCAGGCGGAGATCGCGGTGCTCAAAGGGATCGTCGCCGCCTTCGTGATGCAGAGCGGGCGGCGCCAACCCACCTACCGCAGGCAGCGCGGACTGCTCATCGAACTGCTGCACACGCTGTGGGAGACGGGGCCGTCGGAGCTCGAACCTGCCTATGCGGCCGACTTCCGCTCCGCCGCCTCGGAGGCCGCCGCCCGACGTGCCGTGCTCGACCAGGTCGCCTCGCTCACCGACCAGTCGGCGATCGCCTGGTACCGCCGTCTGTGCGATGTACCTCTGGTCTAGGGGAAAACGCGTCAGCGTTTTCCGACCGGAGGTAGCGGCGCCACTGCGCCGGCTGGTCTAGGGGAAAACGCGCCCTGGATTTCGACTCGCTTCGCTCGATCAATCGGCGGGTGGGCTCGCTCAATCGGCGGGGCCGCTTCGCTCGTTCGACCGGCGGACGGGTGCACCGCCGATGCGGGTAGAGTAGAACGCTATGGCAGGCCGGATCCGAGCGAGCGACGTCGAGGAGGTCAAGCGCCGCACGAATCTCGCGGATCTGGTGGGCGACTACGTCACCCTGAAGAACGCGGGCATCGACTCGATGAAGGGCCTCTGCCCGTTCCACGACGAGCGCAGCCCGAGCTTCCACGTGCGACCGGCGCTCGGCTACTACCACTGCTTCGGCTGCGGCGAGTCGGGCGACGCGTTCACCTTCCTGCAGCGCATGGACCACCTCACCTTCGCGGAGTCGGTTGAGCGTCTCGCCGCTCGCATCCACTACCCGCTCACCTACGAGGAGGGCGGCTTCCAGCGCGAGGACGGGCCGAACCGTGCGCGTCTGCTGGCGGCGAATCAGGCGGCCGCCGCGTTCTTCGTGGAGCAGCTGGCGGGCGACGAGGGGGCGGCGGGGCGGCAGTTCCTCACCGGTCGCGGCTTCGACGCTGCCGCGTGCGAGCGCTTCGGGGTCGGCTACGCGCCGCGCGGCTGGGACGGGCTCGTGAAACACTTGCGCGGCGAGGGCTTCACGCCGCAGGAGCTCGCGCAGGCCGGCCTCGTCTCCGAGGGCCAGCGAGGCGTGTACGACCGCTTCCGGGGACGCGTGGTGTGGCCCATCCGCGACACGAGCGGGCAGACCCTCGGCTTCGGTGCGCGCAAGCTGTACGAGGACGACAACGGTCCGAAATACCTGAACACCCCCGAGTCGCCGGTCTACCACAAGTCGCAGGTGCTCTACGGGCTCGACCTCGCGAAGCGCGCGATCTCGCGCGGCAGGCGCGCGGTCGTGGTCGAGGGCTACACCGACGTCATGGCCTGTCACCTGGCGGGCGTCGAGACGGCGATCGCGACCTGCGGCACGGCCTTCGGCAAGGACCACATCTCGGTGCTGCGCCGCATCATGAGCGACGACGCCGCGGCTGAGGTGATCTTCACCTTCGACCCCGACGAGGCCGGTCAGAAGGCGGCCCTGCGCGCGTTCAGCGAGGAGAAGCGCTTCACGGCGCAGACCTACGTCGCGGTGGCCCCCGACGGGCTCGATCCCTGCGACCTGCGACTGCACCGCGGCGACGAGGCCGTGCGCGAGCTCTTCACGCGCAAGACGCCGCTCTTCGAGTTCGCGCTGCGGCAGGCGGTGTCGCGCTTCGACCTCAACTCCGTCGAGGGCAGGCTGAACGCCCTGCGCGCGGCGGCTCCGATCATCGCCGAGATCAAGGATCCCTCGCTCCGCCCGGGGTACACGCGCGAGCTCGCGCGCATGCTCGGCAGCGACCTCGCAGAGGTGCAGCGGGCGGTGAGGGCCTTCGCGACGCGGCAGCCCTCGCGCGATGCGGTGAGGGATCCCTCGCCCGAGCAGGCGCAACAGCCCGCGCCGGCGCGCATCGGCCTGTCGTCCTTGCCCGCGAACCCGACGACCTGGCTGGAGCGCGACGCCATCATGGCGATGCTGCAGCAGGGCGACGCTGTCGGTATCGAGCTGCTGCAGCAGGCGGTGACGGCGCAGGTGTCGACGCCGGCGCTCCGGGTGGTGCGCGACGCGCTCGCAGCGGCGTTGCCCTCGCTCGGCGCTCCCACGTGGCTCGACGACGTGCTCGCCGCCTCGCCCGAGACGCACCGCGGTCTCGTGCGCGAGCTCGCGATCGCGCCCATGCCCCAGCGGCGCCCCGAGCTGCTCGCCGCATACGCCCGAGACGTGATCGTGTCGCTGCTCGATCGCGATCTGCTCGGGCTGAAGCAGGAGCTGCTCGCGCGCATGCAGCGCATCGGCGACCCGAGCGACGAGGGATCGCGCCGCATCCAGCAGCAGGTCGCCGCCCTCGAGGCCGCCAGGCGGGGGCTCCGCGAAGAGTGAGCCCGCATCGTCTAGGCTGAGTGAGGCCGACGGTGAGGTGGCGGGCGGGAGCGCCGGTCGCCGAGCTCTCGGCGGCAGGCGACGAGGAGGACTGATGGCATACCCCGTGATCGACGCTGACCCCGTGGTCAGCGTCTCCGATCTCTCGCTGTCGTACCCGGCCCACGCCGGGGGGCGCGCCTTCCAGGCGGTCGAGGGGGTCTCCTTCGAGCTGCCCCGAGGCGGCATCACGGCGCTGCTCGGCGAGAGCGGATCGGGGAAGTCGACCCTCGCGAAGTTCCTCGCGGGGCGCGGCTCGGAGGCCGGGCAGAAGGCGGCGCGCGTGAAGTTCGCGGGTGGCGAAGCCCGGGTGATGGATCTGAGCATGCGTCGGCTGGGGCGCCGGGCGCGCGCCAGGCTCACCGCATATGTCGGCCACCTCGCGCAGGACGCGGGTGCGACCCTCACCCCCGAGCTCAATGTCGGCGATATCCTCTTCGAGCCGATCGCCGAGCGTTCGAAGCGCTTCGACCGCGAGGAGCTCGGCGAGCGCATCGCCGAGATGATGGACATCGTTGCCCTCCCGCTCAGCAAGCTGCAGGAGTACCCGTACGAGCTGTCGAAGGGGCAGCGCCAGCGCATCGCGGTGATGCGATCGCTCATGCTCGACCCGGCGCTGCTCATCGCCGACGAGCCGACGCTCGGAGTGGACGCGAACAACCGTCCGCGCATCGTCGAGCTGCTGAAGTGGTACCGGGAGCGCACGGGTGCGTCGATGATCCTCATCAGCCACGACATCGGCATGCTCGAGGCGCTCGTGCAGGATGTGCTGGTGATGCAGCAGGGTCGGCTCGTCGGCGAGGGCGATATCAACGAGATCTTCCGCAACGCCGATCACGGCTACGTGCAGCTGCTCGCGCAGGCGCTCAGAGCGACGGCCTACGACGAGATCGCGGACGAGTAGGCGCCCCGGATTCGGCGCCGACGGGAGACGCGCCCGGGTGGCGGAAGCCGATTTGCGCCGCTTCGAGAGCGCTTGTTAGCATGGAGGGGTTGTCGCGAGACAATGATCTGCCGCAAGGCGATGATCCCCTGTAGCTCAGTTGGCAGAGCGCTTGACTGTTAATCAGGATGTCGCTGGTTCGAGCCCAGCCGGGGGAGCGGCCTGGCCCCCACCTTCGGGTGGGGGCCTTCTGCTATCCGAAGGGGGATTCGTGAGCGAGCAGCGGTCCGCACCTCGGCACGGGGGCTCTCAGCGCCCCGATCCTCAGCGCCCGCCCGCCCCTCGGCACCCCGACCACCACGGCGCGCTCATCGCGGTCGAGCCCTACGGCGCTCCGCGCGTGCACGAGAGCGCCTGGATCGCGCCGGGCGCCATCGTGGTGGGCGACGTGGTCATCGGGGAGGAGTCGAGCGTCTGGTACAACGCGGTGGTGCGCGGCGACTCGGGCGCCGTGCGCATCGGCGCCCGCAGCAACGTGCAGGACGGCGTGGTGATCCACACCCAGCGCGGCGAGGGCGGCGCGGCCGTGATCGGCGACGACGTGTCGATCGGCCACAACGCCGTGGTGCACGGCGCGACGGTGGAGAACGGCTGCCTGATCGGCATGAACTCTACGGTGCTGAGCGGCGCGGTCGTCGGTGAGGGATCCCTCGTCGCCGCCGGTGCGCTCGTGCCGCAGGGCGTCGTGATCCCTCCGCGCTCCCTGGTCGCGGGCATCCCGGGGCGCGTGGTGCGCGAACTGCGCGATGCCGACCGCGAGGCGGTGCGGCAGAATGCCGAGGTGTACGCCGACTACACCGACAACCACCGTGCCGCCACGCGCGAGGCGTGAGCAGAAATACGCGACGGTCCGGGGAATGCACTATGATCGTGGAGGTGCTCAGGCACCGCCCGGCTGTCCGCAGCTCGGGGCTGTAGCTCAATGGTAGAGCCCCAGTCTTCCAAACTGGTTACGCGGGTTCGATTCCCGTCAGCCCCTCCAGGGAAACCCCTCTCCGCAAGGAGAGGGGTTTCGTGCTTCACCGACAGTTTCGGCTAGACTTGCTCGGGTTGCGCGTCACCCGCGCTTCGTTGGTGAAACCCACGGGTTTCGGGGCATAGCTCAGCTTGGCTAGAGCGCCCGCTTTGGGAGCGGGAGGTCGCAGGTTCGAATCCTGTTGCCCCGACCAGGGTCATCAGACCCGAACGGGCAGTAGCACGAACCGACTCATGAGAGGCCAAATTGCCGAAGATCAACGCTGAGAAGCTCACCCCGACCCGCGCCAAGCTGAGCGTCACCGTCGCTCAGGCCGAGCTGGAGCCCTACCTGAAGCAGGCGTACAAGACCATCGCCGAGCAGGTTTCGATCCCCGGCTTCCGCAAGGGCAAGGTGCCTGCGCCGATCATCGACCAGCGCGTGGGTCGCGAGGCCGTCATCCAGGAGGCGGTCAACGCTTCGCTCGACGACTTCTACCGCGCCGCGCTCGACGAGTCGGGCGAGCGCCCGATGGGCCGCCCCACGGCCGATGTCGAGGCGTGGCCCGATGCGAAGGACGCCGACAGCGAGCTCGTGCTCGTCTTCGAGGTCGAGGTGCGCCCCGAGTTCACGCTGCCCGACTACGACGGCATCGAGATCACCGTCGACGACGCCGAGATCGACGATGACGCCGTCGAGGCCGAGCTGACCAAGCTGCGCGAGCGCTTCGGCACCCTCGTCACCGTCGATCGCCCTGCCGCGAAGGGCGACTTCGTCGAGCTCGATCTCATCGCGAAGATCGACGGCGAAGAGGTCGACCAGGCCTCGGGCGTCTCCTACGAGGTCGGCGCGGGCAACCTGCTCGAGGGCACCGATGAGGCCGTCGAGACCCTCACCGCAGGCGAGACCACCACCTTCACCTCGCAGCTGCTCGGCGGCGAGCACGAGGGCAAGGATGCCGAGGTCGAGCTGACCCTCACCGCGGTCAAGGAGCGCGAGCTGCCCGAGGCCGACGACGAGTTCGCCCAGCTCGCGAGCGAGTTCGACACGATCGCCGAACTGCGCGAGAGCCTCAAAGAGCAGGTCGCGCGCGGATCGGTGTTCGCGCAGGGCCAGCAGGCGCGCGACATCTTCACCGAGACCCTCATCGAGCAGGCGGGCATCCCGATCTCGGAGGAGCTCGTCGAGGAGGAGGTGCACCGCCACCTCGAGGGCGAGGGCCGTCTCGAGGACGACGAGCACCGCGCCGAGGTGCGCAAGCAGGCCGAGCAGCAGATCCAGCTGCAGCTGCTGCTCGACGCGATCGTCGAGGCCGAGGGCGTCACCCCCACCCAGAACGAGCTGTCGCAGTACATCTTCCAGTCGGCGCAGCAGTACGGCATGGAGCCCGCGCAGTTCCTGCAGGCGATCAGCCAGGGCGATCAGATGGGCGTCATCCTCGGCGAGGTCACCCGCAACAAGGCCCTGGCCGTGGCGCTCGGCAAGGCGAAGGTCTCCGACAAGTCGGGCAATGCCGTCGACCTGAGCGAGTTCACCGCCGTCGACTCCGATGCCGCGGAGACCGAAGAGGTCGAGGTCGCCGAGGAGGCCACCGAGGCCGAAGAGGCCGCCGAGGAGAAGTAACTCCCGTCGACTCCCGATCCCTCGCCTTCTCGAACGCATCGAGGAGGCGAGGGATCTCGTCGTTTCACGGCCCCCGTGTCGCCGTCAGCGAACACGGCCGCGCCGGTCGCCGCGAGTCGATAGCCTCGAACCAGGTAATGAGGAATGGAGTGCCGCATGGCAGAACAGACGCCGCAGCCGAACCAGGTGTTCGATCGGCTGCTCAAGGATCGCATCATCTGGCTGGGCTCGGAAGTGCGCGATGAGAACGCGAATGAGATCTGCGCGAAGATCCTGCTGCTCGCGGCCGAGGATCCCGAGGCGGACATCTACCTCTACATCAACTCGCCCGGCGGCTCGATCACCGCGGGCATGGCGATCTACGACACCATGAGCTTCGTGCCGAACGACATCGTGACGGTCGGCATCGGCATGGCCGCGTCGATGGGGCAGTTCCTGCTCACCGCCGGCACCAAGGGCAAGCGCTACATCACACCCAACGCCCGGGTGCTGCTGCACCAGCCGCACGGCGGCTTCGGCGGCACCGCGAGCGACATCCAGACGCAGGCGCAGCTCATCACCTCGATGAAGAACCGCCTCGCCGAGATCACCGCGGCGCAGACCGGCAAGACGGTCGAGCAGATCAACGCCGACGGCGACCGGGACCGCTGGTTCACCGCCGACGAGGCGCTGGAGTACGGCTTCGTCGACTTCATCCGCGATTCCGCGAGCGACGTCGTCGGCGGCGGCGGAACGAACAAGTAAGGGCCAGAGAAAGTGAATCAGGGTCAAATGAAGATCGACATGCCCAGCGCCCGCTACGTGCTGCCCTCGTTCGAGGAACGCACGGCGTACGGTTTCAAGCGCCAGGATCCCTATGCGAAGCTCTTCGAGGACCGCATCATCTTCCTCGGCGTGCAGGTCGACGACGCGTCGGCCGACGACGTGATGGCGCAGCTGCTCGTGCTGGAGAGTCAGGATCCCGAGCGCGACATCACCATGTACATCAACTCTCCCGGTGGCTCGTTCACCGCGATGACGGCGATCTACGACACGATGCAGTACATCCGCCCGCACGTGCAGACCGTATGTCTCGGCCAGGCCGCCTCGGCGGCCGCGGTGCTGCTCGCGGGCGGCACCCCGGGCAAGCGTCTCGCACTGCCCAACGCCCGCGTGCTCATCCACCAGCCCTCGACCGGTCAGGCCGGCCACGGCCAGGCATCGGACATCGAGATCCAGGCGCGCGAGATCATGCGCATGCGCGAGTGGCTCGAGGAGACGCTGGCGAAGCACTCGAAGCGCACGCCGGAAGAGGTCAACCGAGACATCGACCGCGACAAGATCCTCAGCGCCCAGGAGGCGCTGGAGTACGGCCTCGTCGACCAGGTGCTGACGAGCCGCAAGAATCCGCAGGCCGCGATCGGCTCGTAGCCGCCGGTCCGGAACGCGCGGCGCAGGATCCCGGGCATCATCGACCCGGATCCGGCGCCGCGCGTTCCGCTCAATCGGAGAGTCTGGGCGCGCCCCGTCCGAGAATGTCGGAGGGTGCGGTTAGGCTCAATGCAGTTGTTCGCATCGAGCGTGAAGGAGCACCGGAGTGGCGAAGATCGGCGAGAGCAGTGAGCTGTTGAAGTGCTCGTTCTGCGGCAAATCGCAGAAGCAGGTGCAGCAGCTCATCGCGGGCCCGCAGATCTACATCTGCGACGAGTGCGTCGCGCTCTGCAACGAGATCATCGAGGAGCGCTTGGCCGAGCATCAGACGGCAGAGCCCGCGGATTTCACGCTGCACAAGCCCCGCGAGATCGCCGACTTCCTCGATCAATACGTGATCGGCCAGGACCGGGCGAAGCAGTCGCTGGCCGTCGCTGTCTACAACCACTACAAGCGGGTGCGCGCGATGTCGGCCCTCACGAGCGCCGAGGCCGCGTCCGAACAGGTCGAGATCGCGAAATCGAACATCCTCATGCTCGGTCCCACCGGCTGCGGCAAGACCTATCTCGCGCAGTCGCTCGCGAGGCAGCTCGGGGTGCCCTTCGCCGTGGCCGACGCGACGGCGCTGACCGAGGCGGGCTACGTCGGCGAAGACGTCGAGAACATCCTGCTCAAGCTGCTGCAGGCCGCCGACTTCGACGTGCAGCGCGCCGAGACCGGCATCATCTACATCGACGAGATCGACAAGATCACCCGCAAAGCCGAGAACCCCTCCATCACCCGCGACGTCTCGGGCGAGGGCGTGCAGCAGGCGCTGCTCAAGATCCTCGAGGGCACGGTCGCCTCGATCCCGCCCCAGGGCGGCCGCAAGCACCCCAACCAGGAGTTTATCCAGCTCGACACCACGAACGTGCTGTTCATCGTGGCGGGCGCATTCGCCGGACTCGAGGACATCATCGCCTCGCGTCTCGGCAAGGGCGGCATCGGCTTCGGCGCTCCCGTCGCGAACAAGCGCGGCGGCGAGGAGCTGATCGCCGAGGTGCAGCCCGAAGACCTGCACAAGTTCGGCCTCATCCCCGAGTTCATCGGTCGCCTGCCGGTCGTGGCGACGGTCAGCCCGCTCGACGTCGAGGCGCTCACCCGCATTCTCACCGAGCCGAAGAACGCCCTCGTCAAGCAGTATCAGCGCATGTTCGAGCTCGACGGCGTCGGCCTCGAGTTCGAGGCGGCGGCGCTCGAATCGATCGCGGAGCAGGCGGTCGCCCGCAAGACGGGCGCGCGCGGCCTTCGCGCTATCATGGAAGACGTGCTCGGGCCGGTGATGTTCGAGGTTCCCTCGGCCGGCGACGTCACGAAGGTCATCGTGACGCGCGAGTCGGTGCTCGGCGAGGCCCCTCCGCGCGTGCTGCAGTCCCCTGCGCGCACCGAGCGCAGCGCCTGAACGCCGCCCTCCGGAGCCTCGAACCCTGCTCAGGCTTCGAGATCGGCGCGGCGCGGCGGGTTCGCGCCGGCGTGCGACACCGCGAATGCGGCGGCCGCGACCGCGCGTTCGAGCACCGGCTTCGCGTCGGCGAGCACGGCGGCCGGCCCTGACTCGAGGAGGCTCGAGGCCACGCTCGCCATGAACGAGTCGCCCGCGCTGATCGTGTCGACGACGTCGACCCGGCGGGCGGGCACCGAGTGCACCGCCTCATCGGTCACTGCCAGCGCGCCCTCGGCGCCGCGGGTCACGATCACGGCACGGGTGCGGCCGCTCTCGCCGAGTGCGAGGATGCGGTGCGCGGCGTCCTCGGGCGGCAGCCCGGGGTAGAGCCACTCCGCGTCCTCGTCGCTCAGCTTGACGAGATCGCTCAGGCCGACCGCGCACTCGAAGCGGGCGATCGCGCGATCCCGGTCCGGGATGAGCGAAGGGCGGATGTTCGGGTCGAGGGTCACGATCGTGCCGCGGTCGGCGCGGCGCATGATCTCGACGACCTCCGTGCCGCCCGGCTCCAGGAAGAGTCCGATGGAGCCCACGTGGAGCAGTGCGAACGGCGAGGGATCGACGCCGCCGGGCACGCGCCACTCGATGTCGAAGCGGTAGCTCGCCGAGCCGTCGGCGGCGAGCCGGGCCAGGGCGGTCGCGGTTCGCGCTCCCGGTTCGGGGGAGACGTGCAGCGCGACGCCCTCCGCCGCGAAGTGCGCGGCGATCCGTCGGCCGCGCGGGTCGTCGCCGAGGTGCGCGAGCAGCCGGGTGCGGTGCCCCAGCCGCGCGAGCCCCATCGCGATGTTCGCGGGCCCGCCGCCGACGAATTCCCGCGCGCCGTCCGCGTCCTCCACGATGTCGATGAGCGCCTCGCCGATGACGAGGGCCTCGGCCGCGTCCGTGCTCATGCCAGCGACCGGCCTGCGGACCCGAGCCGCTCCGCGGCCTCGACCACGCGGGCCGCCATGGCGGTCTCGGCGGGCTTGCCCCAGGCCCTGGGGTCGTAGGCCTTCTTGTCGCCGTAGCCGCCGTCGACCTTCAGCACCCGGTTCCAGTTCGACATCATGTGCCCGGCGATGGAGCTCGTGAACGCGTATTGCGTATCGGTGTCGATGTTCATCTTGACCACGCCGTGAGAGACGGCGGCCGCGATCTCCTCGGGGGAGGAGCCCGACCCACCGTGGAACACCAGGTCGAAGGGCCGGTCGCGCCCCGTCTCGGCGCCGATCTCCGCCTGGATCTCGCCGAGGATCTCCGGTCGCAGGTGCACCGATGCGGGGTTGTAGACGCCGTGGACGTTGCCGAATGTCAGCGCCGTGAGGTAGCGACCGCGCTCGCCGAGCCCGAGTGCCGCGACGGTGGCGCGCGCGTCGTCGACGGTGGAGTAGAGCTCGTCGTTGATCTCGTGCGAGATGCCGTCCTCCTCACCGCCCACGACCCCGATCTCGACCTCGAGAATGGTGCGGGCCCGATGGCTCAGTTCGAGGAGTTCCTCGGCGACGCGCAGGTTCTCGGCGAGGGGGAGCGCGGATCCGTCCCACATGTGCGACTGGAAGAGCGGGTCGAGCCCGCGCTCGCGCCGCTCGATCGCGTCGGCCAGAAGCGGGCGCACCCAGTCGTCCAGGTGTTCGGCGGCGCAGTGATCGGTGTGCAGGGCGACGGTCACGCCGTAGTCGGCGGCGACCTCGTGCGCGTAGGCGGCCAGCGCCTTCGAGCCGCGGGCGCGATCCTGCACCCGCGCCCCCGAGAGGTAGAGCGCGGTGCCGAGCGAGACCTGGATGATGCCGTCGCTCTCGGCATCGGCGAAGCCCTGCAGCGCGGCGTTGAGGGTCTGCGAGCTCGTGACGTTGATCGCGGGGAGGGCGAAGCCGTGCTGCTTCGCGTTGTCGATCATCTCCGCGTAGCGTTCGGGGGTGGCGATGGGCATGGGGATCCTTCCGATCAGGTCGGTGCGTGGCACCCGCAGGAGGTGCGGCGGTGGAACATGGTGTCGATGACGCGGTGCTCGAAGGGCCGGTCGTCGCCAGCGATGCGCGTCATGAGGAGGTCGACGGCTTCGGCGCCCATGCGCGCGACGTCCTGAGCGATCGCGGTGAGGCCCGGCCGGAAGAGATCGCTCCACTCGAAGTCGTCGTAGGAGGCGAACGCGAGATCGTCGGGGATGCGCTTGCCCGCGCGCTGGAGTGCGCGCAGCGCGCCGATGCTCATCGCGTTGTTGAGCGGGATCAGCGCGTCGGGCGTCTCTCCCCGGCCCAGCATCTCGGAGACGGCGCGCTCCGCGTCCTGCTCGTTCGACTCGCCCCGCAGGATCAGCCTCTCGTCGACGGGGATGCCGTTGGCCTCGAGCGCGTCCCGGTAGCCCTCCTCGCGCTGCGTCGTCGAGTCGAGGCCTGCCAGCCCGGTCACGGCCGCGATGCGACGGTGGCCGTGCGAGATGAGGTGCTCCGTCAACGCGCGAGCCGATTCCCGGTTCTCGGGCGTCAGCCGGTCGCAGGGGAACTCGAGGCTGCGGTCGATGAACACGAGCGGCGCGCCGGCCGCGGCGATCAGTCGGCCGGATTGCTCGAGGAATCCGCTCGAGGGGGCGACGATGAGGCCGTCCACCCGCTGATCGAGGAGCGATTCGACGACCCGCCGCTCCATGACCGCCTCATCGTGGGTGTCTCCGAGCACCAGCACGTACCCCGCCGCCGAGACGTGGCGCTCGATCGCGTGCAGCAACGGGCCGAAATAGGGGTGCGTGAGACCGGAGATGGCGAGGCCGACGGTGCGCGAGCTGCCGCCGGCGAGGGTGCGCGCGACGGCGTTCCGGCGGTACCCGAGTTCGGCGACGGCGCGCTCCACGCGCTCTCGGGTGTCGGCGTTGACGCGTCGCGTCCCGTTGAGCACGTGGGAGACGGTGCTGGAGGAGACGCCGGACAGGCGCGCGACGTCCGCCATAGTCGCCATCTCGAGCCTCCCGGAAGGTCCGCCGGGTCGCAGCCCGTCTGGGGTCACGATAACAGATCGGTCACAGCCGGGGAAAGTGCGTACAAGCGCTTGCGCAAGCGCTTTCGCGATGCATATGGTGTGTGCGGACGCAGTCGTCCGCACACACGAGATCGAAGGAGCTCTCACATGAATGCCAAGCCCTCGCAACGACTCCTGCTTCGCGCAGCCGCGATCACGGCCACAGCACTGCTGCTCGGCACCACGGCGTGCAGCAGCGGCGACTCCTCGGGGGACGAGGGATCCGGTGGCTCGGGCGAGGACATCAAGATCGGCCTCATCACGAAGACCGACTCCAACCCCTTCTTCGTGAAGATGCGGGAGTCCGCGCAGGAGGCCGCCGAGGAGAACGGCGCCGAGCTCATCGCCCTCTCCGGCGCTTTCGACGGCGACAACGAGGGCCAGGTGGCCGCGATCGAGAATCTCGTGAGCCAGGGCGTGCAGGGCATCATGATCACGCCGAACTCGTCCTCGGGCATCCTTGCGGCGATCAAGCAGGCGCGCGATCAGGGAGTGCTCGTCGTCGCGCTCGACACCGCGACCGATCCCGAGGACGCGGTCGACGCGACCTTCGCGACCGACAACTTCGCGGCGGGCGTCGCGCAGGGATCCTGGGTGAAGGCCAGCCTCGGCGATACCGAGCCGAAGGTGGTGATGCTCGACGGCACCCCGGGCGGCACCGTCGACACCTTCCGCCACGACGGCTTCCTCGAGGGCATGGGCCTGAAGGAGGACGCGCCCGAGGTGCTTGGCATGGAGAACACCAACGGCGATCAGACCAAGGCGCAGACCGCCATGGAGAACCTGCTGCAGCGCGCCCCCGAGGCCAACGCGCTCTACACGATCAAC
This sequence comes from Leucobacter ruminantium, assembly GCF_017565705.1. Lineage (GTDB taxonomy): Bacteria > Actinomycetota > Actinomycetes > Actinomycetales > Microbacteriaceae > Leucobacter > Leucobacter ruminantium. Next base: position 211,297 of record NZ_JAGDYL010000006.1, on the reverse strand, counting down.
GAGCCGGCCGCCGCGGGCGGATTCGCCGCCATCAAGGCCGCGGGCAAGGAGGACCAGATCGTGATCGGCTCGATCGACGGCTCCTGCACGGGCGTCGAGAACGTCAAGAACGGCGTGATCGGAGCGACCGTGATGCAGTTCCCGACGAAGATGGCCTCCCAGGGCGTCGAGGCGATCGTCGCCTACGCGAAGGACGGCACGAAGCCCAAGGCGGGCTTCAACGACACCGGCTCGGAGCTCATCACCGACAAGCCCGTCGAGGGTCTGCCGTCGAAGGACACGACCTGGGGCGCGGAGAACTGCTGGGGCTGACCCCTCCGTCGCACAGCGCCGGGAGAGTGCGGGCCGTCGACGCATCGACGGCCCGCATCCGGCAGAAAGACGATCTCTCATGACGACAACACCCACCCAAGCGAGTTCGGTCCCCTCGAAGAAGGGGACGGCGCCCGGCATCTCGCGCATCGTGCAGATGCCGCTCTTCGGATCGACGGTCGCGCTGATCCTGGCCATCATCGTGTTCAGCATCCTCTCGCCGCGGTTCCTCACCCCGGCGAACTTCTCCCTGATCCTGCAGCAGTCCGTCGTGATCGGCATCCTCGCCGTCGCGCAGACGCTCATCATCCTCACCGCGGGCATCGACCTGTCCATCGGGGCGATCGCGGTTCTCGGCACGATCGTGCTGGCGATCTCGGGGGGAGAGACGGGAGCCATCGTCGGTCTGCTGCTCACACTGCTCGTGTGCGTCGCGCTCGGATCCCTCAACGGCGCGCTCGTCACGCTGCTGAAGCTGCCGCCGTTCATCGTGACGCTCGGAGCGTTCACGGCGATCGTCGCGGCGACGCGGCTGTTCGCGGGGTCCCAGACCTTCCCGGTCTCAGACCCTGTGCTGACCTTCCTCGGCACGTCGTTCAAGATCGGCAGCTTCGTCACCACCTACGGGGTCGTCGCGATGCTGCTCGTCTACCTGGTGGTCGGCTACGCGCTGACGCAGACGGCGTGGGGCAAGCACGTCTACGCCGTCGGCGGCAATCCGGTCGCGGCGCGCCTCTCCGGCGTCAAGAGCGACCGCGCGATCTTCTCGGTGTATCTCGTGGCCGGAGTCATCGCGATGATCGCGGCGTGGGCGGCGCTCGGCCGCATTCCGAACGCCGATCCGAACGCGTACCAGAACGCCAACCTCGAGACGATCACCGCGGTGGTCATCGGCGGTACGAGTCTCTTCGGAGGCCGGGGCGGCGTGCTCGGCACGCTCATCGGCACGCTCATCGTCGGCGTTCTCCGAAACGGACTGACGCTCGCGGGCGTCGACAACCTGTATCAGAACATCGCCACCGGCATCCTCGTCGTCGCGGCCGTCGCCGCGGACCAGTTCATGCGCCGGAAGAGCGCCAGGTAGGAGAGGGATCATGAACGAAACCTCAGCAGCAGCGGCCCCCGCAGTCGGGGCGCCCGCTCAGCCGCTCGCGCTGCAGGCGCGCGGGCTCGTGAAGCGCTACGGAAGCGTGACGGCCATCAACGGCGCCGACTTCGATCTCCGCTCGGGCGAGGTGCTGGCGGTGATCGGGGACAACGGCGCAGGCAAGTCGAGCCTCATCAAGGCGCTCGCCGGTGCCGTGGTGCCCGACGAGGGCGAGATCAGGATGAAGGGAGAGGTCGTCCACTTCCGCAACACGGGCGACGCGAGAGCGCACGGCATCGAGACGGTGTACCAGGATCTCGCGGTCATCCCCGCCCTCGACATCGCCTCAAACCTCTACCTCGGTCGCGAGATCCGACGCAAGGGCATCATGGGCAGCCTCTTCCGCCGCCTGGACATGCCGGCGATGCGCGAGGAGGCCTCGAAGCACCTGTCCGAGTTGAAGATCGGCATCAAGTCGGTCAACCAGGCAGTGGAGACGCTCTCGGGAGGGCAACGCCAGGGCGTCGCGGTGTCGCGGGCGGCGGCCTTCGGCAAGGGCGTCATCATCATGGACGAGCCCACGGCCGCGCTCGGCGTGCGCGAATCGGGGCAGGTGATCGAGCTGATCAAGTCGATCAGGGATCGCGGCATCCCCGTAGTGCTGATCAGCCACGACATGCCCCACGTGTTCGAGGTCGCCGACCGCATCCACGTGCACCGTCTGGGGCGCCGCGCCGCCGTGGTCGATCCCAAGCAGCGGTCGATGTCCGAGGTGGTGGCGCTCATGACCGGCGCCGAACGGCCGACGGATCTCGAGGCGGCCGGCGGTGCCTGAGGCGCCTCGCGGAGTCTTCGTAGGCCTCGCGACGCTGGATGTGATCCATCGCGTGCGCGAGCTCCCCGGCCCCAACGAGAAGATCACGGCGACCGCGCAGTTCGTCGCGGCCGGCGGCCCTGCGGCGAACGCCGCGGTGACGTTCGCTGCGCTCGGAGGCGCGGCGACGCTCGTGACCGCTCTGGGACGCGGCCGCGTCGCCGAGACCATCGCGGCCGAGCTCGAGAGCGCGGGCGTCACCGTGATCGACGTCGCCCCGGATCTCGCGGAGATCGCCCCGGTCTCCTCCGTCTCCGTCATCGAGGCCTCGGGCGACCGCTCGGTGGTCGGGGGCGACGCCGCCTCCATCGCCGTCCCCGCCCCCGCCGGCGACGAGCTGCGGAGCATCCTCGCCGACGCCGACGTCGTACTCCTCGACGGGCACCACCCCGAACTCTCGCGAGCGGCAGCGGCGATCGTCGCCGCCGCAGGCCTGCCGTCCGTCGTCGACGCGGGCCGCTGGAAGCCGATCATGCCCGATGTGATCGCAGCGGTGAGCGACGTGGTGGCGTCGGCGGACTTCCGCGTGCCCGGGGCACAGACATCGCACGAGACCGCGCGATCCCTCATCGCATCGGGCACGCCGGTCGTGGTCACCACGGCGGGCGGCGAGCCGGTACGCTGGTCGAGCGGAGGGATCTCTGGCGAGACCCCCGTGCCCGCGGTGGACGTCGCAGACACGCTCGGAGCCGGAGACGTGTTCCACGGCGCCTACGCCTTCGCTCTCGCCACGGGGGCCGCGATCGCCGATCGCGTCGCATTCGCGGCCGAGGTCGCCGCGACGCGCTGCGCCCGCATCGGCCCGAGAAGCTGGCTCGCCGCCATCGCCGAGATCCCGAAACCAGGACGTTGAGAACAGGACGAACATGACCGCCGCCCCCATCGCCGACGTGTCGTACGCGCAACTGCTCGAACGCGCGCGGGGACTCGCCGTGCCCGGACGCCGCACGATCCTCGGGATCACCGGAGCCCCGGGAGCGGGAAAGTCGAGCCTGGCCGAGAGACTGGTCGCGGAGCTGGGCCCCGAGCGCGCGGTGCTCGTGCCCATGGACGGCTTCCACCTCGCAGAATCCGTGCTCCAAGACCTCGGGTGGCGCGACCGCAAGGGCGCCGTCGACACCTTCGACGCAGGCGGTTACGTCGCGCTCCTGCGGCGCATCAGGGAGCAGACCGCGGAGGGCGGGGAACAGGTGATCTACGCGCCGATCTTCCGCCGCGACCTCGAGGAGCCGATCGGCTCGGCGATACCGGTGCGCCGCGAGGTTCCCCTCGTCGTGACCGAGGGCAACTACCTGCTGCACGACTCCGATCCCTGGCCGCGCGCGCGCGAGGCCCTCGACGAGTCGTGGTTCCTCGCCCCGGGCGAGGAGCAGCGGCTCGCCTGGCTGATCGAGCGCCACATGCGCTTCGGCCGCTCCGAAGACGAGGCGCGGGAGCGCTCGCTCGGCAGCGACCAGCGCAACGCCGAGGTGATCGCCGCGACCGCCGGGCGCGCCGACCTCGTGCTCCGGCTCGCCGTGGAGGAGGTCTGAGCCCGCCCGACGCTCAGCTCACCGTGCGCGAGAGCTCGTAGCTCAGCAGCGTCGACGATCCTTCGGCCAGCGACAGCAGCTCGACGCGGAGCCCCGGCTTCGTCAGCACCGTCAGTCCGCTCGCCTCGTCCACGCCCTCGGACTGCAGGTGGTTGAGCGAGCTCACCTGCTCGGAGAGGGCATCGGCCCGCTTCTCGGAGTCGGCGCGGAGCACCACGAACCACTGATCCGGCCCGCGCTCTCCGGTGTCGTCGATGACGGCGCCATCCGGCAGCGCGAACTCCTCCTTCGGGAAGCTCGCGGGCAGCTCGGTGTTCTTCTTCGTGGCCTCCGCGGGCGGCTCGGGGTGACCCGACTCGCCTTCCTCCAGGGTGTTGCCGCCGTGCGTATCGGAGCCGGTCGGGGCCTCTGAGGTGTCGGGCTCGGGGGCGCACGCGGCGAGCGGCAGGGCGAGCAGCAGGGTCGCGGCCAGCGCGAGGCCGCGAGGGATCGCGCTCCGTGAGCGGGGTGTCGGCGCCATGACGGCTCCTCTCGGTAATTACGACTGTGCCCGTCAGTCGAGCCAGTCGTCTTCGGAACTCTCGCTCTCGCTCTCGACGATGGCGAGGCCCGCCCCGTCGAGGGTGACGATCACGAGGTCGTCGAGGGCGCAACGCGGCCGGCCCTCGAGCCAGGTGAGGGTCCAGGAGGCCGCGTCCGGGTGCGCGGCCTCCTGCTCGGCGATGAGCCGGTGGAGCTGCGGCGGCACGGCACGGTGCGGTTCCGCTCCGGCGGCCCAGCGAGACCCCAGCTGCACGATCAGCCCGCCGGCTGCTCGAGACGGATCTCGGCGATCGCGACCGCGTCGACCTCGGCGGCCTCGATGCGCAGTTCCGCGATGCGCCCGACCGCAGCGAGATCGGCGGCGGCGAGCTCGAGGCGATCGCGATCCGCCGCGGGGGCGTGCACGACCGCGAGCTCGACGGGGGTGCGCTGCGAGGCCTTGGCAGCGGTCTTCGCGCCGCGGATGCCGATGAGCGCGCCGCCCACGAGACCGAGCAGGCCCGCGTCGGCCTCGGCTCCGGCGAGCTCGAGGGCCTCACCGGCGACGGGCCAGGCGGCGCGGTGCACCGATCCCTCGCCGAACCACGACCAGACCTCCTCGGTCGCGTAGGGCAGGAACGGCGCGAGCAGGCGCACGAACGCCGACAGAGCTGCGCGCAGCGCCGTCACGGCCGACGCCTGCGACTGGCCGATGCCGTTGTGCGCGCGCTCCTTCACGATCTCGAGGTAGTCGTCGCAGAAGGTCCAGAAGTACGACTCGGTGAGTTCGAGCGCGCGGGCGTGATCGTAGGCGTCGAAGGCGCGGGTGGCGCCCTCGATCACACCGGCGAGGCCGGCGAGCATCGAGCGGTCGATCGCCTCCGTGACCTCTCCTGCGCCAGAGGCGTCGAAGCTCAGCGTGAACTTCGCCGCGTTCAGGAGCTTGATGGCGAGGCGGCGGCCGATCTTGATCTGCGTCGGGTTCTGCGGGTCGAAGGCCGCATCGGTGCCGAGCTTCGCGGACGACGCCCAGTAGCGCACCGCGTCGGAACCGTGCTGGGCGAGCATGCCTGCGGGCGTCACGACGTTGCCCTTCGACTTCGACATCTTCTTGCGGTCGGGGTCGAGGATCCAGCCCGAGATGCCGGCGTTCTTCCAGGGGAGGCGCCCGGCCTCGAGCTCGGAGCGCAGCAGCGTCGAGAACAGCCAGGTGCGGATGATGTCCTGGCCCTGCGGGCGCAGATCGTAGGGGTAGACGAGATCGAAGAGCTCCGGGTCGCGCTCCCAGCCGCCAGCGAGTTGCGGGGTGAGGGAGGAGGTCGCCCAGGTGTCCATGACGTCGACCTCGCCCTGGAAGCCGCCGGGCACGCCGCGCTGCTCCTCGGTGTAGCCGGCGGGCACATCGCTGGAGGGATCGACGGGCAGCTGCTCTTCGGCGGGGAGGATGGGCTCGTCGAAGACCGGGTTGCCCTCCGCGTCGAGCGGGTACCACACCGGGATCGGCACGCCGAAGAAGCGCTGGCGCGAGATGAGCCAGTCGCCCGACAGCCCCTCGACCCAGTTCTCGTAGCGCACCCGCATGAAGTCGGGGTGCCAGTCGAGCTCGCGCCCGTGCGCGAGCAGGCGATCCCTCAGCTCCTCGTCGCGAGCGCCGTTCTTGATGTACCACTGGCGGGTCGAGACGATCTCGAGCGGCTTGTCGCCCTTCTCGAAGAACTTCACCGGGTGGCTGATCTTGCGGATCTCACCGACCAGCTCGCCCGACTCCTGCGCCGCCTCCACGATCGCGGCCTTCGCGCTGAAGACGGTCTTGCCGGCGATCTGCGCGTAGAGCTCAAGGCCGCGCTCGCTCGTGATCGCCTCGGGGGCATCGGCGAGCACGCGCCCGTCGAAGCCGAGGATCGCCCGGTTCGGCAGGTCGAGCTCTCGCCACCAGATGACGTCGGTGACGTCGCCGAAGGTGCAGATCATGGCGATGCCGGTGCCCTTGTCCTGCTGGGCGAGGTGGTGCGCGACGATCGGCACCTCGACGTCGAAGAGCGGGGTGCGCACGGTCTGCCCGAAGAGCGGTCGGTAGCGCTCGTCATCGGGGTGCGCGACGAGGGCCACGCAGGCGGGAAGCAGCTCCGGGCGCGTCGTGTCGATGAGGATGTCGCCCGCGCCGTCGGTGCGGTGGAATGCGAGCGTGTGGTAGGCGCTCGGCTGCTCGCGGTCCTCGAGCTCGGCCTGCGCCACCGCCGTGCGGAAGGTGACGTCCCACAGCGTGGGCGCCTGCGCCTGATAGGCCTCGCCGCGCTCCACGTTGCGGATGAAGGCCAGCTGCGACGCGCGCAGCGACTCCTCGCCGATCGTGCGGTAGGTCTGGTTCCAGTCGACCGACAGGCCGAGCGTGCGCCACAGATCCTCGAACTGCTTCTCGTCCTCGACCGTCAGCCGCTCGCACAGCTCGATGAAATTGCGGCGCGAGATCGGCTGCTGATCCGCGGCCTTGATGCTCTTGCCGTCACCGCCCTCGTGCGGAGGCACGAAGCCCTCGACGTAGGGGAGGGAGGGATCGCAGCGCACGCCGTAGTAGTTCTGCACGCGGCGCTCGGTCGGCAGACCGTTGTCATCCCAGCCCATCGGGTAGAACACGCGCTTGCCCCGCATGCGCTGGTAGCGGGCGACCGTGTCGGTGTGCGTGTACGAGAAGACGTGCCCCACGTGGAGCGACCCCGAGGCCGTCGGCGGGGGAGTGTCGATGCTGTAGACCTCCGCGGCCTCGGCGCCCGCGCGGTCGAAGGCGTAGGTGCCCTCCTTCTCCCAGACGGCGCCCCACTTCTCTTCGAGGCCTTCGAGTGCCGGCTTTTCGGGGATCGTGCTCATGCAGGGCTCCGTTTTCGTTATGGACGGCACCGCGTGGTCGACCGGCGGGGCCGGTCTTGGTGCCTGATGCTCAACCCCTCAAGCCTACCGCGACGCGCCGAGCGCGCCGCGAAGACCCCTGCGTGCCGCGAAGGTCTAGTCTGAGCCTCAGCCGGCCTCCCGGCCGGAGGAATCAGTGCCGATTCGGAAGGAGCACCATCGTGAGTTCCGACACTTCACGGGAGCATCTGGAGGACGACGAGCATCTCGCCGTCCTCGGGTACGAGGGCGAGTTCGATCGCTCCATGAGCCTGTGGGCGAACTTCGCCCTCGGCTTCACCTACCTCTCGCCGCTCGTCGGCGTGTACTCGCTGTTCGCGGTGGCGCTGTCCACCGGCGGGCCGCCCTCGATCTGGTGGATCGTCATCGTCGCCTGCGGTCAGCTGCTCGTGTCGCTCGTCTTCGGGGAGGTCGTGTCGCAGTACCCGATCCACGGCGGCATCTACCCCTGGGCGCGTCGGCTGTGGGGGAGGCGCTACGCCTGGATGGCGGCGTGGGTGTACATCTGGGCGATGATCGTCACGATCACCGCGGTCGCCGAGTTCGGTGCCGGGTTCGTCGCGAGCCTGCTGAACATCGAGCTGACCGCGAACTCGACGCTGGTCATCTCGCTGGGGCTGCTGCTGCTCGCGCTGCTCATCAACTTCACCGGGACGAAGTGGCTCGCGCGGATCGCACGGATCGGCCTCTTCGCCGAGCTCATCGGTGTGATCGGCGTCGGGCTGTACCTGCTGATCTTCCAGCGGCACCACGGCTTCGGGGTCTTCTTCGACACCATGGGCACTGCGGGCGAGGGGTCGTACGTGCCCGTCTTCCTCGCCTCGGCGATCGCGGGACTCTTCCTCTTCTACGGTTTCGAGGCCTGCGGCGACGTCGCCGAGGAGGTGTCGAACCCCGCGCGGCGCATTCCCCGCGCCATGATGATGACGATCCTCGTGGGGGCGGTGTCGGCGCTCTTCTCCTTCGCCGGCTACGTGCTGGCGGCACCGAACCTGGAGGCGATCGTCGCTGGCGAGGAGGGGGATCCGATCCCGGCGATCCTCGAGGCGAGCCTCGGGACCGTCGGCGCGAAGATCTTCCTCGTGGTCGCCGTGATCGCGTTCATCTCGTGCGTGCTGAGTCTGCAGGCCGCCGCGAGCCGCCTGCTGTTCTCCTTCGCGCGCGACGGCATGATCCCGGGCCACCGCTGGCTCTCGCGGGTGACCGCGGGCAGCCGGGTGCCGGCCAACGCGCTCATCGTGGCCTGCACGGTGCCGGCGCTCATCTGCGTGCTGATCTGGCTGAACGACGGGATCCTCGTCGCCGTGACCTCGTTCGCGATCCTCGGGATCTACCTGTCGTTCCAGATGGTCGTGCTTGCCGCGCTGCGGCAGCGCTTCAAGGGGTGGCGCCCAGCCGGGCCGTTCTCGCTCGGCGGGCTCGGCGCGCTGGTGAACGCGCTCGCGCTGGCCTACGGGATCTTCGCGATGGTCCTGCTCGCGACGCCCGGATCGAGCGGCGCGTTCCTCACCGACTACGTCGTGCACATCGGCCTCGTCGTCGTGCTCGTGACGGGCCTGCTCTACCTGTTCGTCGCCCGCCCCGACCGCAAGTCGACGGCGCCCGAGGGCGACGCGGTGCGCGTCGCGGAGGAGATCCGCGCGCGTACCGGACAGCACCGGGTGTGAGGTCCCGGTCCGCGATGCGGGATCGGGATCGCGGCCGGGAGCGCTTCTCGGCCGCGATCCCGATCAGTCCTCCAGATCGACCCCCAGCAGGGTCTCGTTGAGGGCGGGATCGCCGCCCGGCTCGGGCTCGGTGAGGTACTGCTCCCAGGAGATGCCGGCAGGAGTGAGCCCCTGGGCCGCGACCCAGCCGAAGAGGTGCTCGTAGGCGGCCGCGAGCCGCGCGTAGTCGCCCCTGACGAGCAGCGTCGCCGCGCGGCGGGCCGGGAGAGTCTCGGAGCCGACCTCGCCTTCGCCGGGGAAGGGCTCGGCAACGGGCACCGCGACCGAGAGGTCGAGGGTGTCGCCCGGGCTGCCGTGCACGACCCCCATGGGCGGGGCCGCCGGGGACACGCCGGCCCGGCCGAGCGCGCCGAAGATGGCGGGGTAGGCCCGGTCGTAGAGTGCCGGGATCCCGTCGAAGGCGACGGTGTCGCGCACGACCGCGAGATGCCGCTCCGGCAGGGCGACGATCTGGGGGTCCGGGAACTGCTCTGCTTGCTCTGCTGACACGGTGCGCTCCTCTGCTCGACGGGTCTCATGCTCATCCTACGATGGGCCGGCGGAGTGGCCCGCTCGCCGGGCCGGCGGAGCGGTCGGCTCGCTCAGTCGGTCATGAGGCCCTCGTAGGCGTCGCCGTGCTCGGCGAGCCAGGCGTCGACGGCACCCTCGGGGTCGCCCTCGTACTCGTCGCCCGTCACGAGGCTCTCGAGCGCCGCGTAGGCCGCGTCGTCGAGCTTGATCTTCGAGATGTACTCGGCCGCCTCGGGGAACTCGTCGGCGAAGCCGCTCTTGCCGAGGAAGTGCAGCGCCTCCGGGTCGCCCATCGCGCCCTTCGGGTCCTCGAGATCCTTCACCGGGTAGGCGTCGTTCGCCCAGAACGGCCGCCACAGCGTGACGACGACGTCCTCCTCGCGGTCGATCTTGTCCTCGAGGGTGGTGAGCATGGTCGCGGTCGACGAGGTGACGAGCTCGTACTCGTCGTCCAGGCCGTACTCGGGCATCATGACGTCCTGGGTCTGCGCGGTGAGCCCCGCGCCCGGCTCGATGCCGTAGATCTTGCCCTCGAAGCGGTCGGCGGCGCCCTTCAGCTCCTCGATCGAGTCGATGTCGACGTACTCGGGCACCGCGATCGTCAGCACGGCGCCCTCGTAGTAGGCGCCGAGGTCGTCGATCCGGTCGCCGTACTCCTCCATGTAGGAGGCGTGAGTCACCTCGGGCCACGCCGACGGGTAGACGTCGAAGCCGCCCTCCGAGAGGCTCGTGTAGAGCACCCCGGCGTCGACCTGCTCATCCATCTCGACGGTGTAGCCGAGGCGCTCCAGCTGATCCTGGAGCAGGTAGGCGGTGCTCAGTCCGTCGGTCCAGGCGGGCAGATAGCCGAGCGTGATGGTGCCCTTGTCGCCGTCGGAGCCGCCATCGGCCGAGCCGTTCGAGCAACCGGCGAGGGCGAGGCTCGCCGCCGCGCCGAGTGCGATGAGTCCTGCGAGCTTGCGCTTGTGCATGGTGTTTCCTTTCTTCCCGCGGAAGGCGGGGTGGGGTGATGCGGGGGGTCTTCTGCGGATCAGCGGGCGGCGCCGGCCCGCCGCTTGCGGGCCATCCCGAGCAGCGAGCGCCGGTACTCGCCCGGATTGCCGAGCGCGGCGGTGACGCGGTCCAGGAAGACGGCGAGGATCACGACGCTCAGCCCGGCCTCGACGCCCTTGCCGATCTGCATCTGCATGATGCCCGCGACGACCTCCTTACCGAGCCCGTTCGCGCCCGCCATGCCTGCGACGACGGCCATCGAGAGCGCGAGCATGATCACCTGGTTGACGCCCGCCATGATGGTCGGGGTTGCGAGGGGCAGCTGGATCCCTCGCAGGATCTTGCCCGGTGTGGCGCCGAAGGCCTGTCCGGCCTCGACGGTCTCGGCGTCGACTCCGCGGATGCCGAGCTCCGTGAACCGCACGCCGGGCGGCAAGGAGAAGAGGATCGTCGCGAAGACGCCGGGCACGAAGCCGGCGGTGAAGAACAGCACGGCAGGGATCAGGTAGACGAAGGCCGGCATGGTCTGCATGAAGTCGAGCACGGGCCGGATCACGGCGCTGAAGGTGTCGCTGCGCGCGGCGAGGATGCCGAGCGGCACGGCGATGAGGATCGCGATGAGCACCGAGACGAGTACGAGCGCCAGGGTAAGCATGGCGTTGTCCCACTGGTCCATCGCGACGATGAGCAGCATCGTGACCGCGGTGCCGATCGCGAGCTGCCAGGAGCGCACGAGCCAGCCCAGCAGGGCGAACAGCAGGATCAGCACGGGGAACGGCACGGCGGTGAGCACATCGCCGAGACCTCCGACGAGCCAGTCGATGGCGTCGGAGGTGACGTCGAGCGCGCCGCGGAAGCTGCTCTTGAACCAGTCGAGGCCGTCCTTCACCCAGTCGCCCAGGGGGATGCGGATCATCTCCATCAGCGCACCTCCTCCCCGCTCGAAGCGGTCGCATCGACGGAGGGCGAGCCTCCGACGGCGCTCCGCTCGAGCGTCTCGGTGATCGTCGCCGCGGGCACGGCGGGCGCGGGTTCGATGATCGGGATCTCGGTCGTGGTCGCGGGCAGATCGGCGAGCGCCGCGAGCAGGGTCACCCGCGGAACCACGCCGATGAGGCGACCCTGCTCGTCGGCGACCGCGACGGGCAGCGGGCTCTCGACCGCCAGCTCGAAGAGGTCGGCGATGAGCTGATCCCGCTGCACGATCGACGGCGTCGGCCGCAGCCGCTCGGTGAGGTCGGTGCTGCCCTCGCGCACCTGGCGCAGCACGTCCTTGTCGCGGACCACGCCGAGCAGCTTGCGCCCGGCGTCGGTGACGAAGCAGGCCGAGGTCTGCAGGTCGCGCATGGTCTTCAGAGCGGTGCGGGGGCCGGCTGAGGCGAAGACGACGGCGTGCGGCGGCTCCATGACGTCGCCCGCGGTGAGCACCCGGGCGCGGTCCACGTCTTGCACGAACTGCGCGACGTAGTCGTTCGCAGGGTCGGTGAGGATGTCGTTGGGGGAGCCGACCTGCACGATCCGGCCGTCGCGCATCACCGCGATACGGTCACCCAGGAACATGGCCTCGTTGAGGTCGTGCGTGATGAACACGATGGTCTTGCCGAGCTCCTGCTGCAGTTCGACGAGCTGCTCCTGCATCTCGCGCCGGATCAGCGGGTCGAGCGCCGAGAAGGCCTCATCCATGAGCAGGATGTCGGTGTCGGCGGCGAGGGCGCGCGCGATCCCCACCCGCTGCTGCATGCCGCCCGAGAGCTCGCCGGGGTAGCTGCGCTCCCAGCCCTCGAGGCCGACGCGGGCGAGCCAGCCCCTGGCGCGCTCGTGACGCTCCGCGAGGGGCACGCCCTGCAGCTCGAGCCCGTAGGCGACGTTGTCGAGCACCGGGCGGTGCGGCAGCAGCGCGAAGTGCTGGAACACCATCGACATGTGGTCGCGGCGCAGCTCGCGGAGCTCGGCGGCGCTGCGGCCCACGACCTCGCGGCCGTCGACCCGGATCGAGCCGTCGGTGGTCGGGTTCAGCCCGTTCAGCATGCGGATCAGCGTCGACTTGCCGGAGCCCGAGAGCCCCATGACCACGAAGATCTCGCCCTTGCGCACCTCGAAGCTCGCGTCGATGACGGCCGCGGTCCCGTGCGCGCGCAACGCGTCTCGGGACGCGCCCCGTTTGAGCTGCTTCACGACCTCCTTGGGTCGCCGGCCGAAGACCTTGTAGGCCCCGGTCACCTCGATGGCCGGCTCTTCGGGCGCATCGACGCCCGGGGAATATTCGATTGCGGTGTTCACTCGTGACTCCTCATGGCAGGGGAGGCCGGCGTTCGGCGGGTACGCCGAACGCCCACGGCGGCGCCCCGTGGTTCAGGGCGCGCTGGACCGTCGGCCTCCCAACAGGCCGGATCGGGTATTGCGTGGCGGATCGGCCACCTGCCATCGCGCTCGCGCTCGGTTCGCCGTATCTCAGCGGATTTCGTCCCGGGGAACGCGGTGAGCGGCACGGATCCGCGCTCAACGCTGCCAACGACGCTAACAACGCGGTTGCTCGCGCTGCAACCGGAGCATGGCCTCCTCGGGAGGGAATCGAGGGGACATATCGCCTCTCATCTGGGGTTTTGTGATTCGGCCATCGTTACCTGTTCGTTACCCGGCGCCGTGCGGTAGGATCGTGGGCAAGCGACTGCGATCCGGCCATCACCGGGGAGTCTTCGGAAGAACGGCGCTGAGCGGGATCCCCGCGAGGCGCCCATTAGAACCGAACGGGGACGGCCCGTCACAGCCGAACGAAGAGGTCGAGCGCGCCCCGGTGCAGGGGCGGGCGCGGCAAGCGGGGTGGTACCGCGGGTGAGGGATCCGGATCCCTCGTCCCGTCCCGGCAGCAGGAAGCAACAGCCGCAGCCGAGAAGGAACCACATGCCGTACCCTCAGCAGCCCACCGGAGCAGCCTCGTCCCCCGACGAGCAGAGCCCAGCCGGCGTCTCGCCGTCGCCGAAGCTGCCCGCGATCGAGCAGGGCGTGCTCGCATTCTGGAAGTCCGACGACACCTTCCGCGAGTCGATCCGCCGCCGCGAGGGATCCGAGGAATGGGTCTTCAACGACGGACCGCCCTTCGCCAACGGCCTGCCGCATTACGGTCACCTCCTCACGGGCTACGCGAAGGACGTCTTCCCGCGCTTCCAGACCATGCGCGGGCGGAAGGTCGAGCGCCGCTTCGGCTGGGACACCCACGGCCTGCCCGCCGAGCTCGAGGCGATGAAGCAGCTCGGCATCACCGAGAAGAGCGAGATCGAGGAGATGGGCATCGCGGAGTTCAACGCGAAGGCCCGCGAGTCGGTGCTGCAGTACACCCGCGAGTGGGAGGACTACGTCACCCGCCAGGCCCGCTGGGTCGACTTCGAGAACGACTACAAGACGCTGAACCTCGGCTACATGGAGAGCGTCATCTGGGCGTTCAAGCAGCTCTACGACAAGGGCCTCGCCTACGAGGGCCACAGGGTGCTGCCCTACTGCTGGCGCGACGAGACGCCGCTGTCGAACCACGAGCTGCGCATGGACGACGACGTCTACCAGATGCGGCAGGATCCCTCGGTCACCATCACCTTCCCGCTCGCCGGGGAGCGCGCGGCCCAGCTCGGCGTCGAGGGCGTGCGCGCCCTCGCCTGGACGACGACGCCCTGGACCCTCCCGACGAACCTGGCGCTCGCGGTCGGCCCCGCGATCGACTACGCCGTCGTGCCCGCCGGACCTCTCGGCGCGGCCGACGGGGGCGCGGAGGGCGCAAGCGAGTACCTGATCGCGATCGACCTCATCGCGGGCTATGCGAAGGATCTCGGCTACGAGTCGGCCGACGCCGCGCGCGAGGCCGTCGCGCGCACGGTCCCGGGCGCCGAGCTCGCCGGCGTACGCTACGAGCGGGTCTTCGACTACTACGCCGACGCCGAGGTCTGGGGCACCGAGCATGCCTGGCAGATCCTCGTCGACGATTACGTCTCGACGGCAGACGGCACCGGCATCGTGCACCAGGCGCCCGCCTACGGCGAGGACGACATGCGGATCACCGGCGCCGCGGGCATCCCCGTGATCGTGAGCGTCGATGACGGCGGCCGCTTCCTGAAGTCGGTCACCGATGTCGCGGGCGAGCTCTGGATGGATGCGAACCGGCCCCTGATCCGCCTGCTCAAGCAGCGCGGGCGCCTGCTGCGCGAGCAGAGCTACGAGCACAGCTACCCGCACTGCTGGCGCTGCCGCAACCCGCTCATCTACAAGGCGGTGTCGAGCTGGTTCGTGCGCGTCGACCCGATCAAGCAGCGCATGCTCGAGACGAACGAGCAGATCACGTGGGTGCCCGAGAACGTCAAGCACGGCCAGTTCGGCAAGTGGCTCGAGGGCGCGCGCGACTGGTCGGTGAGCCGCAACCGCTACTGGGGCAGCCCGATCCCGGTCTGGAAGAGCGACGATCCCGACCACCCGCGCGTCGACGTCTACGGCTCGCTCGAGGAGCTCGAACGCGACTTCGGTGCGCTGCCGAGGAACGCCGCGGGCGAGGTCGACCTGCACCGGCCCTACATCGACTCGCTGACGCGGCCGAACCCCGATGACCCCACGGGCCGCTCGACCATGCGGCGTATCGAGGACGTGTTCGACGTGTGGTTCGACTCGGGATCGATGCCCTTCGCGCAGGCGCACTACCCGTTCGAGAACCGCGAGTGGTTCGACACGCACCAGCCGGCAGACTTCATCGTCGAGTACATCGGGCAGACCCGCGGCTGGTTCTACGTGCAGCACGTGCTCGCGACCGCGCTGTTCGACAGGCCCGCGTTCACGAACGTCATCAGCCACGGCATCGTGCTCGGCTCGGACGGCAACAAGATGTCGAAGTCGCTGCGCAACTACCCCGATGTGAACGAGGTGTTCGACCGCGACGGCTCCGACGCGATGCGGTGGTTCCTGATGGCGTCGCCCGTCGTGCGCGGCGGCAACCTCATCGTGACCGAGGAGGGCATCCGCGAGGGCGTGCGCCAGTTCATCCTGCCGCTCTGGAGCACCTGGTACTTCTTCAGCCTGTACGCGAACGCCGACGGCGTCATGGGGGAGCGGCGCACCGACTCGAGCGATCCGCTCGACCGCTACATCCTCGCGAAGACCGGCCGGCTGATCCGAGAGGTCGAGGCCCACCTCGACGGCCTCGATACGACCTCGGCGGCGGAGGCCCTGCGCGCCTACGCCGAGGTACTCACCAACTGGTACGTGCGCCGCTCGCGCGACCGCTTCTGGGAGGGGACCTCGGGCGCGAACGGCAGGGCCGAGAACCGGCAGGCCTTCGACACCCTCTACACGGTGCTCGAGACGCTCGCCCGCGTCGCGGCTCCTCTCGCCCCGCTCGTGACCGAGGAGATCTGGCGTGGCCTGACGGGCGGGCGGTCCGTGCACCTCGAGGACTGGCCCGACGCGGGCGAGTTCCCCGACGACGCCGAGCTCGTGGATGCGATGGACGAGCTGCGGCAGATCACCTCGCAGGCGCTCGCGCTGCGCAAGGCCCGCCGTCTGCGCGTGCGCCTGCCGCTCGCGGAGCTGACGGTCGTGACTCCGCGCCCCGCCGCGCTCGAGCCCTTCGCGGACATCCTGCGCGAGGAGCTCAACGTGAAGTCGGTGCGCCTCGTGCAGCAGACCGAGACGAGCGCGGCGGAGCACGGCATCGTGCACTCGCTCACGGTCAACGCTCGCGCCGCGGGCCCCCGCCTCGGCAAGCAGGTGCAGCAGGCGATCAAGGCCGCGAAGTCGGGCGATTGGAACGAGGAGGGCGGAGTCGTCGTCGCAGGCGGCATCGCGCTCGAACCGCAGGAGTACGAGCTCACCCTGCGCGTCGGCTCGGCCGACGAGGACGATGAGGGATCGGCCCTCGCGCTCATCGCTGGCGGCGGCTTCGTGCTGCTGAACACCGAGACCACGCCCGAGCTCGAGGCGGAGGGCATCGCCCGCGACGCGATCCGTGCGGTGCAGGAGGCGCGGAAGAACGCGGGGCTCGACGTGAGCGATCGGATCTCGCTCACCCTGAGCGCGGCTCCCGAGTACGCCGCGGCGCTCGAGACGCACGCCGAGCTGATCGCGGGGGAGACGCTCGCGACGAGCTTCGGTCTCGGCGAAGGCGCGGGCGCGGCTCCGGACGAGACGCCCGACGGCGTCTTCGCGACCGCGGCCTCCGCACTCGGCGTCGACAAGGCGGCCGTGCAGATCGTGATCGAGGCGGCGCGATGAGCCCCCTGATCACCGGCGGTGTCGGCGCGGGCGGCCCCGAACCCGCCGAGCGCGTCTACGAGGAGCTGCTGACTCGCGTCGGAGAGGCGAACCCCCGCCCCCGAATCGAGCCGGTGCGCCGCCTCGCCGAGCTCGCGGGCACGCCGCAGCTCTCGTACCCCGTGATCCAGATCGCCGGAACGAACGGCAAGACGTCGACGAGCCGCGCCATCGAGTCGCTGCTGCGCGCCCACGGCCTGCGCACGGGCCTGTTCACGAGCCCGCACCTCGTCGACTTCACCGAGCGCTTCCAGATCGACGGCGAGCCGATCGACGGGGAGGTGCTCGCGTCGTCGTGGGACGAGCTGCAGCTGCCGCTCCAGGTGGTCGACGCGGAGCTCGAGGCCGCGGGGCAGGGACCCATCACCTTCTTCGAGGCGCTCGCGGTGCTGGCCTTCGCGGCCTTCGCCGACGCCCCCGTCGAGGTCGCGGTCGTCGAGGTCGGCATGGGCGGCGAGTGGGATGCCACCAACATCGCCGACGCGCAGGTGGCCGTGTTCACCCCGATCGACCTCGACCACACGGCGATCCTGGGCCCCGACATCGAGACGATCGCGCGTACCAAGTCGGGCATCGTGAAGCCGGGCAGCACGGTCGTGACGGCCGAGCAGGCGCCGGCGGCGCTCGCCGAGCTCGAGGCGGCTGCCGAGCGCAACGGCTCGCGGTTCGTCGTGCAGGGCCGCGACTTCCGCCTGGTCGAGGATCGCCTCGCGGTCGGCGGGAGGCAGATCGATGTGGTCGGTCTTTCCGGCGATGCCTACGATCCGGCCTTCGTGCCGCTCTTCGGCCGCCACCAGGCCGAGAACACCGCGCTCGCGATCGCCGCGGTCGAGGCCTTCTTCGACCGGCCGGTGCCCGAGGAGGTGCTCGACGAGGGACTGGGGCAGCTGACCTCGCCGGGGCGCCTGCAGCTGATCGGCAACGACCCGATCGTCTACGTCGATGCGGCCCACAACCCGCACGGCGCGGAGGCGCTCGTGCGGGCGGTGGCCGAGTCGTTCGCCTTCGGGGAGCTCGCGCTCGTCGTCGGCGTGCTCGAGGAGAAGGATGCCGCCGGTCTGCTCGCAGCGCTCGCCCCGATCGCGCACCGGGTCACCGTGACCCCGGTCGACTCGCCGCGCAGCACCGACCCTGAGCGGCTGTACGAGCTCGCCGAGCGCGCCATCCCCGCGACGCCCATCGAGGTCGCGGGATCCCTCGCGGAAGCGCTCGACGACGCCCGGGGATGGGCGAGCGGCGCCGAGGGTCGAGCGGTGCTCGTGGTCGGCTCGGTGGTGCTGGCCGGCGAGGCCATCGCGTTCTCCCGCGCCGAGGGCTGGGGGATCGCGTGAGCGGGCAGCCTCAGGGCGACGACGAGGAGCTGGTGCTGTCGCCGTCGGAGACGATGGCCCACAACTCGGCGATGCGCATCTCGGGCGCGGGCCGCGGTGAGCGCTCGACGCAGAAGGCGCTCGCGTCGATCGTGCTCGGCTTCGAGCTCATCATCGTCGTGCTGATCGGCCTGACGGTGTTCGGGCTCGGCATCCTCGAACCGCGCGAGCTCGGGCTGTACCTCGGCGGAGGGCTCGCGGTGCTGATCATCGCCGGTCTCGGTCTCATGCGCGCGGGACGCGCGGGCATCGTCATCGGCTGGGTCGTGCACGCGCTGATGCTCGCTACGGGCATCGTGCTGCCGATGGCGGTGTTCGTCGGGCTGCTGTTCACGGCGCTCTGGATCTTCTGCATGGTGAAGGGCGCGCAGATCGACAGGGCACGGATCACTTGGATGGAATCGCGAAGCGATTCCATGTGATCCGTGGCGGCGCCACCGCGCCGCCGCGGCCTGGATGACCGAGCGCGCCCAGTAGACTGCTGGGCGGGGTTTCCCGACTTTCCGATTCGAAGGAGCGTGCATGTCCGCTGAAGAGACTCTCATCCTGGTGAAGCCCGACGGTGTCGCCCGCGGCCTGACCGGAGAGATCCTGCGCCGCATCGAGGCGAAGGGCTACACCATCACCGATCTGCGCATGGTGCGCGCCGACCGCGAGCTGCTCACCGCGCACTACGCCGAGCACGAGGGCAAGCCGTTCTTCGAGCCGCTCGTCGAATTCATGAGCTCGGGCCCCGTGGTCGCCGTGCGGGCCAGCGGCCACCGGGTCATCGAGGGCTTCCGATCCCTCGCCGGCGCGACCGACCCCACCGCGGCCGCCCCGGGCACCATCCGCGGCGATCTCGGCCGCGACTGGGGGCTGAATGTGCAGCAGAACCTCGTGCACGGCAGCGACTCGACCCTCTCGGCCGAGCGCGAGCTGGGCCTCTGGTTCTCGTAGGAGCAGAAGCGAAAGGCGGTGAGGGATCGGCCGATCCCTCACCGCCTTTCGCGTGTCGCGGGCTACACGGTCTCGGGCACCACCCGCACCGCGCCCTTGTCCGCCGACTGGGCGAACGCGGCGTAGGCGCGCAGCGCATCCGAGACGACGCGCTCGCGGTTCTTCGGACGGTAGCCGCCGTTCGCCTCGAGCTCGGCGCGGCGCCGATCGAGCTCCTCCTGCGGCACGTCGAGCGTGAGGGCGCGCGTGGGGATGTCGATCGAGACGATGTCGCCGTCCTCGACGAGGGCGATGACGCCGCCCGCCGCCGCCTCGGGTGAGATGTGCCCGATCGAGAGCCCCGAGGTGCCTCCCGAGAAGCGGCCGTCGGTGATGAGCGCGCAGGCCTTGCCGAGGCCGCGACCCTTCAGGAACGAGGTCGGGTAGAGCATCTCCTGCATGCCGGGGCCGCCCTTGGGGCCCTCGTAGCGGATGACCACGACGTCGCCCTCGACCACCTGCTTGTTCAGGATCTTCTCGACGGCTTCGTCCTGCGACTCGCAGACGACCGCGGGGCCCGAGAAGGTCCAGATCGACTCGTCGACGCCGGCGGTCTTCACGACCGCCCCGTCGACGGCGATGTTGCCGCGCAGCACCGCGAGGCCGCCGTCCTTCGAGTAGGCGTGCTCGACCGAGTGGATGCAGCCGTTCTCGGCGTCGAGATCGAGATCGCGCCACCGCTCGGACTGCGAGAACGCGGTCGAGGACCGCACCCCGCCGGGCGCCGCGTGCCACAGCTCGAACGCCTCGTCCGAGGCCTTGCCGCCGCGCACGTCCCACTCGTCGAGCCACTCGCCGAGGTTCTTCGAGTGCACCGTGTGCACGTTCTCGTCGAGCATGCCGCCGCGGCGCAGCTCGCCGAGCAGCGCGGGGATGCCGCCGGCGCGGTGCACGTCCTCCATGTAGTAGGTCTTGCCGTTCGCGACGTTCGGGGCCACCTTCGCGAGGCAGGGCACGCGGCGAGACACGGCGTCGATCTCGTCGAGGCCGAACTCGACCCCGGCCTCGTGGGCAGCCGCGAGCAGGTGCAGGATCGTGTTGGTGGAGCCGCCCATCGCGATGTCGAGGGCCATGGCGTTGCCGAACGCCTGCGGGGTTGCGATGCTGCGGGGCAGCACCGAGGCGTCGTCCTCGTCGTAGTAGCGCTTGCAGATGTCGACCACGAGCGCGCCCGCGTTCTCGTAGAGAGCGCGGCGCGCGGTGTGGGTCGCGAGCGTCGATCCGTTGCCGGGGAGCGACAGGCCGATGGCCTCGGTGAGGCAGTTCATGGAGTTCGCGGTGAACATGCCCGAGCAGGAGCCGCAGGTGGGGCAGGCCGACTCCTCGATGCGCTGGATGTCCTCGTCCGAGACGTTCTCGTTGACGGCCTCGGAGATCGCGTCGACCAGGTCGAGCGTCTTCACCATGCCGTTCGCGAGCACGGCGCGCCCCGACTCCATCGGACCTCCCGACACGAACACGGTCGGGATGTTGAGACGGAGGGCCGCGAGCAGCATGCCCGGGGTGATCTTGTCGCAGTTCGAGATGCAGATGAGGGCGTCGGCGCAGTGCGCGTTCGTCATGTACTCGACGGAGTCGGCGATGAGGTCGCGCGAGGGCAGCGAGTAGAGCATACCCCCGTGGCCCATCGCGATGCCGTCGTCGACCGCGATCGTGTTGAACTCGCGGGGGATGCCGCCCGCCGCCGTGATGGCGTCGGAGACGATGCGGCCCACCGGGGCGAGGTGCGTGTGGCCGGGCACGAACTCCGTGAAGGAGTTCGCGACGGCGATGATCGGCTTGCGGCCGAGATCGGCGCCGGGGACGCCGGCGGCTCGGAAGAGCGCGCGGGCGCCGGCCATGTTGCGGCCGTGGGTGACGGTGAAAGAGCGATAGGCGACCATGCTCCCATTCAGTCAGGCGGGTCCCGGCGGCGGAAGGGAGTGCTGGTACTGGTACTGAGGGTACAATGATCTGATGATCAGGCCCCGCACTCCACGGCGCGTGCAGCTCGGCGAGTTCCTCGCGGCACGGCGCCGCGCGCAGCCGCGCGCCGCGCTCGGCCTGCCGCCGGGCAAGCGGCGCAGCGAGGCCGGGCTGAGCCGCGAGGAGGTGGCGACTCTCGCCGGCATCAGCGTGAGCTGGTACACCTGGCTCGAGCAGGGCAGGGAGATCAACGCCTCCCAGCAGGTGCTCACGGCCGTTGCGCGGGTGCTGCAGCTCACCGACGCCGAGACCGAGTACGTCTTCGCGCTGACCCAGCCGGGCCGCGAGACTGTGTCGCCCGGCCCCGAGCGCGCCCCCGAGCACCTGCTC
Source organism: Leucobacter ruminantium (assembly GCF_017565705.1). Lineage (GTDB taxonomy): Bacteria > Actinomycetota > Actinomycetes > Actinomycetales > Microbacteriaceae > Leucobacter > Leucobacter ruminantium. The sequence continues at coordinate 189,911 of NZ_JAGDYL010000006.1, read as the reverse complement.
CGGCTCGTGGAGGCGCTCCCGTTCCCCGCTTTCATCGTCGCGACCGACTGGGCGATCGTGGGCTGGAACCGCGGCTACGAGTGGCTCTACGGGCCGATCGCCACCATCCCGCAGGAGGAGCGCAACCTGCTGCGGCTCGTCTACACGGATCCGAGGCTGCGCGAGATGCTGCCGGACTGGGAGCGCGACAGCCGCAGCTTCCTCGCGGAGTTCCGCGCGGAGTCGGGTGTGCGGCTGAGCTCCGAGCGGCACCGCGCGGTGATCGGCGATCTGCTCGAGCGCAGCCCGGAATTCCGCGCGCAGTGGGCGGAGCACGCGGTCGGCCGCTTCGCCTCGCGCCGACGCGTCTTCGTCCACCCCGAGGCGGGGCGGCGGGTCTACGAGCATCACCGGCTGGTGCCCTCCGACGCCTCCGACCTCCACGTCGTGATGTACGTGCCGGTGTCGGAGGCCGACGCTAGCGTGGAGCCATGATCCCTCGAGACACCCTGAGTGCCGCGGAGGCCAGGCGCATCGCGCTCGCCGCGCAGGGCTTCGCGAACGCGCCCCGCCTCAGGAAGCGCAGGCCCTTCGACCCCGCCCTCGAACGATTGCACGTGCTGCAGATCGACTCGGTGAACGTGTTCGCGCGCAGCCACTACCTGCCCGTGTTCTCGCGGCACGGCGGCTACGACCGCGAGGCGCTCGACCGGCTCCTGTGGCGCAGCGGCGAGTTCACGGAGTACTGGGCGCACGAGGCCGCGTTCATCCCGGTCGCCGATCGCCCCCTCTTCGCGTGGCGCATGCAGGAGTACCGCGAACGTCACCTGCGCGACGAACGGTTCGCGGGCATGCGCGATGCCATCGCGAGGGTGAGGGATCGGCTGGCGGAGGGCGGCCCGCAGCTCGTGCGCGAGCTGGAGGACGGGCCGCGCGGTTCCCGCGGGCCTTGGTGGGATTGGAGCGACACCAAGCGGGCGGTCGAGCTGCTCTTCGCGGAGGGCGAGGTGGTGTCGGCGGGCCGCGAGGGGTTCCAGCGCAGGTACGCGCTCGCCGAGCAGGTGCTGCCCGCGTTGGCCCTCGGAGCGGCGCCGCGCGCGGAGGCCCAGCGATCCCTCATCGAACGGGCGGCCAGATCGCTCGGCGTCGCGACCCACGCCGACCTCGCCGACTACCACCGCTTGAAGGCGGCCGACGCACGGGTCGCCGTCGCCGACCTCGAGGAGGCCGGCGTGCTGCTGCCCGTGCGGGTCGCCGGCTGGACCGGCGCGGGCGGGCGCCCCGAACCCGCCTGGCTGCACCGCGACGCGCGGGTGCCCGCGCGGCTCGCGCCCGACGCGCTGCTCACGCCGTTCGACCCGCTCGTCTGGTTCCGCCCCAGGGCCGAGCGCGTGTTCGACTTCCACTACCGCATCGAGATCTACACGCCCAAGGCGGAGCGCCGCTACGGCTACTACTGCCTGCCGCTCATGGTCGGCGGCCGCATGGCGGGTCGCATCGACCTCAAGGCCGAGCGGCCGAGGCGGGCGGGCGATGAGGGATCCCTGCTCGTGCAGGCGGCCTGGCGCGAGGAGGGGGCTCCCGCGCGCACCGCTGAGGCGGCCGAGCGGCTGCTCGCCGAGGCGGCGGCGTGGCAGGGGCTCGGCGAGGTGCGGGTGAGCGGCGTCGGCAACCTGTCGCTGCCGGCGCGGTTCGCGGCGGCGTGAGCGGGCTCGTGTGAGCGGTCTCGTGCGAGCTGAGCATGGGTGTGCGCAGCTCGCACGAACAGCGGCGGGGCGAGGAGCGCGACCGGAGCCGCCGCGCGAAATTGACGCCCCTGCCCGCGGCCAGTCTCAGTCGGCTCGGCGGTAGTGCATCGCGACCGCGCCGTTGTCGAACGGGGCGGCCGAGATCAGTTCGAGGCGCCTGCTGCTGGGCAGGCCGCTCTGGTACAGGGTGGGCCCGTGGCCCGCGAGCACCGGTTGCACGACGAATCTGTACTCATCGATCAGGCCGAGCCGCTCCAGTTCGGCGGCGAGGGTGACGCTCCCGACGAGCACTCCCTCGGGCGTCGCGTTCTTGAGCTCCTCGACCGCGGGGCGCAGCTCACCCGTGAGGTGGTGACTGCCCGTCCAGGGGAAGTCGCTCCGCGTCGACGACACCACGTACTTCGGCTTGTCCTCGAGCTTCACCGCCCACTCGCGGATCGCGGGCGGGGCGTCCTCCTCGCCGCGTGCGACCGCCGGCCAGTAGCTCTCCATCATCTCGTAGGTGGTGCGACCCCAGAGCATGGCTCCGCTCTCGTCCATGAGCCGGGTGAAGTAGGCGTGCGTCGTCTCGTCGGCGACACCCTCCCGGTGGTCGACGCAACCGTCCAGTGTGACGTTGATGCTGAATGTCAGGAGCCCCATATCGCGAGTCTAGACTCGCCTCCTCCGCGGGTCCATCGCTTTCGCGGCGCCGGTCGCCGGCCATGGTGCGCAGCCGGTGCTGCGGCGAGGGCGGCTCCACGGCGAACACTGTGCGAGGCTTGACGGACACCGTATCAGGTCGGCACTCGCAGGCGCGGCTCGGCCCGCATCGCGAGAATGCCGGTCGTCGGCGCAAGGAGGAGCCATGGATATCATCGATGCGAGCGCAATCGTGACCGGCGGGGCCAGCGGTCTCGGGCTCGCGACGGCGCGGCTTCTCGCCGAACTCGGGGCGCGGGTGACGATCGTCGATCTCCCCTCGTCTCCCGGCGTCGAACACGCAGCCGAGATCGGAGGCGGCTTCGCAGCGGCCGATGTCACCGACTCCGAGGAGGTCGCCGCGGCGATCGCGCAGGCCGCCGCCACGGGTCCTCTCCGCGTCGTCGTGAACTGCGCGGGCATCGCGCCCCCGGCGAAGGTGCTGCAGCGCTCGGGCGATCCCTCTCCCCTCACGGCATTCGACAGCGTGGTGGGCGTGAACCTGCTCGGCACCTACCGGGTGACCGCTCTTGCCGCCGCCGAGATGGCGCGAACCGATCCCGCCGAGGGAGGCGACCGGGGGGTGATCGTGAACACCGCGAGCGTCGCCGCGTTCGACGGGCAGATCGGCCAGGCGGCCTACTCGGCGTCCAAGGGCGGCGTGCACGCCATGACGCTGCCGATCGCGCGGGAACTCGCGCGTCACGCTATCCGGGTCTGCACCATCGCACCGGGTGTGATGGAGACGCCCATTGCGCAGGGGCTGCCCGAGGCTGCCCGTGTCTCGCTGGCGCAGCAGGTGCCGTATCCGCAGAGGCTCGGCCGACCTGAGGAGTACGCGGGACTGGTCGCCGAGATCGTCCGCAACGGCTACCTCAACGGCGAGACGATCCGGCTGGATGGCGCGATCCGCATGGGACCCCGCTGAGGCGCGTCGGCGAGACGAGGGGGATTCGCTTGGCGAATCGGAGGAGTGCAGATATAGTTTGACATCATAATAAATACTTGGACGCAAAAATATGAGCGGCGACCGAGCTGTCGAGGAAGGGCCTCAGATGACCAACGGAACCGAACAGGCGCCGCAGGCGGTGGGCGAGATCAGAACCCTCACCCATTTCGTCGGTGGCGAGCGCGTCGCCGGCACCTCCGGGCGCTTCGGAGACATCTACGACCCCAGCACGGGGCGCATCCAGTCGCGTGTGCCGCTCGCCAGCGCCGCCGAGGTGCAGGCCGCGATCGCGAACGCGCAGGAAGCGCAACTGGAGTGGGCGGCGACGAACCCGCAGCGCCGTGCCCGCGTGCTGCTGAAGTTCCTCGATCTGATCGCGCGAGAGACCCCCGAACTCGCGCGTCTGCTGTCGAGCGAGCACGGCAAGACCGTGGCCGACGCCATCGGCGACATACAGCGCGGCGTCGAGGTCATCGAATTCGCGGCGGGCGGACCGCATCTCCTGAAGGGCGAGTACTCGACGGGGGCCGGAACCGGCATCGACGTCTACTCGATGCGGCAGCCGCTCGGCGTCGTGGCCGGTATCACTCCCTTCAACTTCCCGGCGATGATCCCGCTCTGGAAGTGCGGCCCGGCGCTCGCCGCAGGCAACGCCTTCATCCTGAAGCCATCGGAGCGCGATCCCTCCGTGCCGCTGCGCATCGCCGAACTCTTCGTCGAAGCGGGGCTTCCGGAGGGGGTTTTCAACGTCGTCAACGGCGACAAGGAGGCCGTCGACGCCATCCTGCGCGACGATCGGGTGCAGGCGGTCGGCTTCGTCGGTTCTACGCCCATCGCGCAGTACATCTACGAGACGGCGGCTGCCAACGGCAAGCGCGCCCAGTGCTTCGGCGGGGCGAAGAACCATATGATCGTCATGCCCGACGCGGATCTCGATCAGGTCGCTGACGCGCTCATCGGTGCGGGATACGGTTCAGCGGGTGAGCGGTGCATGGCCATCTCGGTGGCGGTGCCCGTGGGAGAGGAGACCGCGGACCGCCTCGCTGCAAAACTGACCGAGCGGGTGGGACAGCTGAGGGTGGCACCGGCGCTCGACGAGAGCGCCGACTACGGCCCGCTCGTCTCAGCCGAAGCGAAGGCGCGAGTCGAGCACTATATCGGCCTCGGCGTCGAAGAGGGGGCGGAGTTGCTCGCCGACGGACGCGGGTACTCGGTCGAGGGCCACGAGGGCGGCTACTACCTCGGCCCGACCCTCTTCGACCGGGTCGCATCCGACATGACGATCTACCGCGAGGAGATCTTCGGACCGGTGCTGATCATCACCCGCGCCGATGACTACGAGCAGGCCCTCGCCCTCGCAACCGACCACGAGTACGGCAACGGCGTCGCGATCTTCACCCGCGACGGCGACACCGCGCGCGACTTCACCGCGCGGGTGAACGTCGGCATGGTCGGCGTGAACGTGCCGATCCCCGTGCCGATCGCCTATCACACATTCGGCGGTTGGAAACGATCGGGCTTCGGCGACCTCAACCAGCACGGGCCGGATGCGTTCCGCTTCTACACGAAGACGAAGACCGTCACGAGCCGCTGGCCCTCGGGAATCAAGGAAGGAGCCAGCTTCGTCATCCCGACGATGCAGTGATGATCATGATCGAAACAGCGGAGGAACGACAGGCGCTGGTCGAGGCGGTCCGGGAGTTCTCGGATGCCGAGCTGGCCCCGTTCGCGGGCGAGCGGGACGCCGAGAAGACATTCCCCGTCGAGACGCTGCGTGCGGCGGGGGAGATGGGGCTCGGCGGCATCTACGTCGGTGAGGAGTACGGATCGGGGCTGTCCAGGGAGGATGCGGTCGCGATCTTCGAGGAGCTGGCCAAGGGCGACACCGCGGTCGCCGCCTACATCTCGATCCACAACATGACGGCGTGGATGGTCGACACCTTCGGCAACGCCGAGCAGCGCGAGAGATGGCTTCCCGGCCTCACCTCGATGAGGGATCTCGGCAGCTACTGCCTCACCGAGCCCGGTGCGGGCTCGGACGCGGCCGCGATCACGACGAGCGCTCGCCGCGAGGGAGATGAATACGTCGTCAACGGCACGAAGCAGTTCATCTCGGGGGCCGGCGCATCGTCCGTCTACATCGTGATGGCGCGAACAGGTGAGCCCGGTTCGAGGGGCATCAGCGCCCTCGTCGTTCCGGGCGACGCCCCTGGGCTGAGCTTCGGACCCGACGAGAGGAAGATGGGCTGGAACGCCCAACCCACACGGCAGGTGGTATTCGAGGACGTGCGGGTGCCCGTCGCGAACCGCCTGGCCGAGGAGGGCGACGGGTTCCGCATCGCGATGAAGGGCCTCAACGGCGGACGCGTCAACATGGGGGCCTGCTCGCTCGGCGGCGCGCAGTGGGCGCTCGAGAAGGCGCTGGCGTATGTGCAGGAGCGGCACGCGTTCGGCGCGCCGCTCTCGGCGAACCAGACCGTCGTCTTCGCGCTCGCCGACATGGAGACGGAGCTGCAGGCGGCGCGAGCGCTGCTGCAGCGTGCGGCGAGGAAGATGGACGAGGGTGCCGCGGACGTCGCGGCGGCGTGCGCGCTCGCCAAGCGCTTCGCGACCGACGCGGCCTTCGAAGTCGCGAACCGGGCGCTGCAACTGCACGGAGGCTACGGCTACCTGCACGAATACGGTATCGAGCGGGTGGTGAGGGATCTGCGCGTGCACCAGATTCTCGAGGGCACGAACGAGATCATGCGCAGCATCGTCGGGCGCTCGCTGCTGAGCGGGGTGCCGCGATGAGCGGGATGGAGCCTCTGCGCCCGCCCGCCGAGACTGCCCCGCCTGTGCTGACGGAGCGTCGCGGCCGACTCGGGCTGATCACTCTCAACCGTCCGGGGGCGATCAACGCGCTGACGCACGAGATGGTCGGACTCATATCGAACGCGCTCGATGCCTGGCGTGACGACCCGGAGATCGCCACGGTCGCCGTGGACGGCGTCGGCGATCGCGGCCTCTGCGCCGGCGGCGGCGTCGTCTCGCTCTACGAAGACGCCAGGCAGGGTGATGGGACCGCCTCTGCGGCCTTCTGGAGGGACGAGTACGCGATGAACGCCGCGATCGCCTCATACCCCAAGCCCTATGTCGCGCTGCAGCGCGGCCTGGTGCTCGGCGGAGGCATCGGCGTCTCGGCGCACGGCTCGCACCGCGTGGTGAGCGAGACGTCCCGGCTCGGATTCCCCGAGGTGACGATCGGCTACATTCCCGACGTCGGCGCCTCATGGCTGCTCTCGCGGGCGCCGGGCGAACTCGGGACGCGTATCGCTCTGACGGCCGAGAGCGTGAGTGCGGCCGACGCCATCCTCCTGGGCCTCGCCGATGTCTTCGTCGCGGCCGATCGTATCGAAGGGTTGCTCGCCGCGCTGGAGACCGAGGACGTCGACGACGCGATCGCGCGCTTCTCCCAGGATCCGCCTCCTGGCCGATTCGAACACGAGCGCACCTGGACCGACGCGGCGTTCGCCGCGGATACCGTGCCCGAGATCCTCGCCGCGCTGCGCGCCCTCGGCGACGACGGCGCGGACGCGCTCGCCGCGATCATCGACGAGAAGTCGCCGACGGCGCTCGCGGTGACGCTGGAATCGCTGCGCCGGGCCCGCGACCTGCCCGACCTCGAAGCCGCGTTGCGCACCGAGTTCCGGGTCTCGATGCACGCCCTTCGAACCCACGACTTCGCCGAGGGCATCAGGGCTCAGCTCATCGAAAGGGATCGTAACCCGCGCTGGATCCCGGCCGTGCACACCGATGTGACGCCGGAGATCATCGGCGCGTACTTCGTCGAAGGAGAGAAGACATCATGACCACCATCGCATTCATCGGACTCGGGCATATGGGCGGCCCCATGGCGGTGAATCTGACGAGAGCCGGCTTCGACGTCACCGCCTTCGACCTGGCCCCGGCGGCCCGCGAGGCGGCCGGGGCGTCAGGGATCCGCGTCGCGCCTTCGGCGTCCGCGGCCGCGCGCGAGGCCGACGTCGTGCTCACGATGCTGCCCGCCGGGCGGCACTTGATCGCCGCGTACTCCGGCGACTCGGGTGACGGACTGCTCGCAGCCGCGCGGCCCGGCACGCTGTTCCTCGACTGCTCCACGATCGCCGTCGACGAGGCGCGTCGGGCGGCGGAACTCGCTGCGGCGGCGGGCCACCGCGCGCTCGACGCGCCCGTCTCGGGCGGAGTCGTCGGGGCCGAGAACGCGACGCTCGCATTCATGGTCGGCGGCGAGGCCGACGACTTCTCGGCGGCCCTCCCGCTGCTCGAGGCGATGGGCCGCCGCATCGTGCACTGCGGCGGTCACGGCCTCGGACAGGCGGCGAAGGCGTGCAACAACATGGTGCTCGGCATCACCCAGATCGCCGTGGCCGAGGCCTTCGTGCTCGGCGAGCGTCTGGGCCTCGAGCACGGCGTGCTCTTCGACGTGATGAACAACGCGTCGGCGCAGTGCTGGGCGCTGAGCACGAACTGCCCCGTACCGGGCCCGGTGCCGAGCAGCCCGGCGAACAACGACTACCGGCCGGGGTTCGCGGGCCCGCTCATGGCGAAGGATCTCGGCCTCGCCGAACAGGCGATCGCCTCGACGGGCGTCGACGCGAAGCTCGGCCTGCTCGCCCGAGAGATCTACGCGGCCTACGCGGCGGGCGAGGGATCCGACCGAGACTTCTCGGGCATCATCGACACCATCCGCGAGGCGGGCCCGGCGCGGTAGCGTCGGTCGGGCACGGCCGACCGGCCGAGCCGTACCAACAAGAAAGGCGACACGATGTCGGAATACGAACTGATCCTGACCGAGACCCGAGGCCGGGTCGGCCACATCACCCTGAATCGTCCCGAGGCGCTCAACGCGCTGAACCGGCAACTGATGCGCGAGATCGTCTCGGCGGGCAGGGCCTACGACGCCGACCCCGACATCGGCGCCATCGTGATCACGGGTTCGGCAAAGGCCTTCGCGGCGGGCGCCGATATCAAGGAGATGGCCGAGCGCGACTACGTCGACATGTACCTCGATGATCCGTTCGCGGAGTGGTCGGAGTTCTCGCGGCTGCGCACACCGGTGGTCGCCGCGGTCGCGGGCTTCGCGCTGGGCGGGGGCTGCGAGCTCGCGATGATGTGCGACATCATCCTCGCGGCCGACACGGCCCGGTTCGGGCAGCCCGAGATCAAGCTCGGCGTGATTCCCGGCATGGGCGGCACGCAGCGGCTGCCGCGCGCGGTCGGCAGGTACAAGGCGGCCGAGCTCGTGCTCACCGGGCGCACGATGGACGCGGAGGAGGCCGAACGGGCCGGGCTCGTCTCGCGCGTCGTCCCCGCCGACGAGTTGCTCGCGGAGGCCGCGGCGACGGCCGAGACCATCGCCTCGATGTCGCTGCCCGTGGTCTACGCCGCGAAGGAGGCACTGCAGGCCGCGGAGGAGACCGTGCTCGCCGAGGGGCTGCGCTTCGAGAAGCAGGCGTTCACGGCGACCTTCGCGCTCGATGACCAGACGGAGGGCATGCGCGCCTTCCGCGACAAGCGCTCGCCCGACTTCGGGCACCGCTGATCCCTGTAGCCCCCGTACCCCCAGGAATTCCGCGAAGGAGCAACGATGCGGATCATCGTTCTGATGAAGGAGGTCCCCGACACCTACGGTGATCGGGTGCTGGACCTCGAGACCGGGCTCGCCGCGCGAGCGGCCTCGGAGGCAGTGCCCGATGAGATCTGCGAGCGAGCGCTCGAGGCGGCGCTGGCCTATGCGGATTCGGCCGAGAGCGATTCGGCCGGGGGTGATTCGGCCGGGGGCGATTCGGCCGGGGGCGTGGAGGTGACGGTCGTGATGATGGCGCCGGCGGGCGCTGCCTCCACCCTGCGGAAGGTGCTGGCCGTCGGAGCCGACTCGGGCGTGCAAGTCGTGGGTGATGCGCTCTCGGGCGCCGACGCGGGACTCACCGCTGAGGTGCTCGCCGCCGCTGTACGCAGATCGGGGGCGGACCTCGTGCTCGCCGGGAACGCCTCGACCGACGGCGCCGGCGGAGTGGTTCCGGCCATGCTGGCCGAGCTGCTGGAGATGCCGCTGCTGAGCGGGCTGTCCGAGCTGAGAATCACCGCCGACGCGGTCTCGGGCGTGAGGCCGGTCGAGGGCGGCGTGCAGAAGCTGACGGCCCCGCTGCCCGCGGTGGTCTCCGTGACGGAGGCGCTGCCCGCGGCGCGCTTCCCGAACTTCAAGGGCATTCTCGCGGCGAAGAAGAAGCCTGTCGAAGTGCTCTCTCCGGAGGACCTCGGCGTTGATGCAGGTGACCTCTCGGTGCCGAGATCGATCATGCTGTCCATCGCCGAGAGGCCGCCCCGGGCCGCGGGCCTGAGGATCGTGGACGCGGGCGATGCCGGCGAGCAACTCGCGGACTTCCTGATCGAGAACCGGTTGGTGTGAGGCCTGAGGCATGAGGAGCGGAACGATGAGCGAGATGAGCGGCGAGTACGCCGACGATGCGATTCTGGTCGTGCTGGAGGCGCAGTCCGGGGGAGCGCTCGGTGCGAGTGCGGCCGGCCTGCTCGGAGCCGCTTCGGCGGTCGGCACCCCCGTGGCGCTGGTCATCGGAGCCGGAGCTGGGACCGGTGCCGGAGCCGGGAGTGCGGCGGTGGGCGATCTCGAGGAGGCGGCCGCCGCGGCAGCGGGCCTCGGCGCGGCCTGTGTGCTGACGGCCGAGACTGATCCCTCGCTGCTGGGAACTCCGGCGGTGGACGCCGTCGCGGCCGCGGTCGAGCGCGTGCAGCCGGACGCGGTGCTGCTGCCGCACTCGGTGAACGGCCGCGATATCGCGGGCCGCTATGCCGCGCGGGCTCGCGCTGTCATCGCCGTCGATGCGATAGGGATCGAGCGCGACGCCGAGGGGATCGCGGTGCGGCACTCCGTGTACGGCGGGAGCTACACGGTCGTATCGGCCGCGACGCTCGGCCTCATCGTGGTCACGGTGCGCGAGGGCGCGGTGCAGCTGCGGGCCGAGTCTCGCGCACCCGTCGTCGAGTCGCTGCGGGTCGAGGCCTCGGGGAGACCGGCTGCCAGTGTCGAGTCGTTCGAGCCGGTGGCCGCGGTGTCGTCGCGACCGGAGCTGCGCGGTGCCGAGCGGGTCGTCTCGGGCGGCCGCGGGCTCGGTTCGCAGGAGGGGTTCGCGCTCGTCGAGCAGCTCGCCGACGCGCTGGGAGCGGCGGTGGGGGCGTCTCGCGCCGCCGTGGACGCGGGGTGGGTGCCGCAGTCGTTCCAGGTCGGCCAGACGGGGGTTGCGGTGTCGCCGCAACTGTACGTGGCGCTCGGGATCTCGGGTGCGATCCAGCACCGGGCGGGTATGCAGACCGCCAAGACGGTCGTCGCGATCAACAAGGACGCGGATGCCCCGATCTTCGAGATCGCCGATTTCGGCGTCGTCGGAGACGTGTTCCAGGTTGTGCCGCAGCTGATCGCGGCGCTCGAAGGCCGGGGGCGGTAGCGCGATGGCGACGTACGGACACTCCGTCAGGCGGGGTCTGCCGCGGGTGCCTGGCGGAGAGCCGTGGCCGATGGGGGCCTCGCGTGTCGCTGACGGGGGCGGCATCGCGGACAGGACTGTCGTGACGGAGACCGTCGTGGCTGCCGAGCAGACGAGGGGCTCCTCCGTTGCCGTCCTGGCTTCCGTCGCCGCTGCTGCCGTCTCTGCTGCTGAGACCGCCGCGGTGAGGCTCACCGCTGCGAGTGGGACGCCATTGCGGCGGGGGCTGCCGCGGGTGCCGGGCGGAGAGCCGTGGCCGCCGGTCGGTTTCGCGCTCGCCCCCGCGCGTCTACCGGAGGTGTCGGCGGGGGCCGAGCCCTCGGCCGTGGAGAACCCGGTCGTTGTCCCGATGAGTGCAGTCTCCGAACCAGATGAGCTCAAACCCGAGCCCGCTTCCGCGTCCGAGGTTCCGAGCCCCATCACACGGGCGGCCCCGGCCGTGCAGGCCCGCCCGCGGCGCGCTCCGCTCGTGCTGGGTTCGCGGTCGCTGGCCCGGTGGGTGCGGGTCGTGCTGCTGTTCGGCGGGGGTGCGGTGGTCGCGGCGGGGATCATCGTGCTGGTCGCGCGCGGGGTGACGACGTTGCCGGGGGTGCCGGGGTTCCTGGCCCGGTATCCGGGGGAGTACCACCTGCCCGAGTTCGTCGAGGATGGGTTCCCCGCGTGGGCGCGGTGGAGTCATTTCCTGAACTTCTTCTTCATGGTGCTCATCGTGCGCACGGGTCTCTTGGTGCGGCGTCAGCGGAAGCCGGATGCGTTCTACACCCCGAAGCGGGGCGGGAAGAAGGTGTCCCTGTATCTGTGGCTGCACACCTTGCTGGATGTGCTGTGGCTGGTCAACGGGGTGATGTTCGTGGTGCTGTTGTTCGTGTCGGGGCACTGGGTGCGGATCGTGCCGACGAGCCTCGAGGTGTTCCCGAACGCGCTCAGTGCGGGGTTGCAGTATCTGACGTTGGAGTGGCCGGTCGAGGATGGGTGGGTGAACTACAACAGTCTGCAGCAGCTGATGTACTTCACGGTCGTGTTCATCGCGGCGCCGCTCGCGGCGATCAGCGGGGTGCGGATGAGTGAGTGGTGGCCGCAGGGCGCGGAGAAACTGAACCGGGTGTATCCGGCGCCGGTGGCGCGGGCGCTCCACTATCCGACGATGCTGTTCTTCGTGGGGTTCGTGGTGGTGCATGTGTTCCTGGTGTTCGCGACGGGTGCGTTGAAGAACCTGAATCACATGTTCGCGGGCACGCCCGGGGTGTCGTGGGTGGGGTTCTGGTGGTTCGCGGGCGGTCTCGTGGTCGCGGGTGTCGCGTTGTGGGCGGTGCGGCCGCTGGTGCTCGCATCCATCGCCGGGATCGCGGGGCGGGTCTCGGAGCGATAGGGGTCCCTCGCTGAAGCACTCAGCCCCCGGAACGGGGCGCTCCGGTCAGCCGCAGATAGGCTTCTTCGAGCGTTCCCCGGCGCGCCGTGAGACCGGAGGCCCGGAGGCCGCGCGCGAAGGTCACGGCGCGGAGCACGGCGTCGGGGTCCGCGCAGCTCACCCTCACGACGAGCCGATCGCCGATCGGCTCGATCCGCGGAGGAGCGGCGATGAGCGGGGGAGCCGGGGCGGCCGGTGCAGTCGGGGACGCGGGCCGCTCCCCGCCGAGCGCCGCGGCCAGCCGATCCCTCGCCCCGACCTCGTCGGGAATCGAGAACACGACCTCGGCCAGGCCCGAGAACCGTCGGGTGAGCTCGTCGGGGGAGCCGAGCGCGACGAGCCGTCCCTCGCTCAGGACGCCGATGCGGTCGCACAGCTCGGCGGCCTCATCGAGGTGGTGCGTGGTGAGCAGAACCGTGGATCCCTCGTCCCGCAGGGAACGGATGAGACCCCTGAGCTCGCGCCGGCCCGCGGGATCGAGCGCGGCCGAGGGCTCGTCGAGCACGAGCACGCGCGGCCGCCCCACGAGTGCGACGCCGATGAGCAGCCGCTGCCGCTGCCCGACCGAGAGCCGTCCGACTCGGGTCGCCGCCGCGCCCGCGAGGCCCACGGTCCGCAGCACCTCGTCGGGGCGCACGGGGTCGGTGTGGAACGAGGCGAAGAGCGCGAGCGTCTCGCGAGCGGTCAGGGTCGGGAACAGTGCGGAAGCCTGCGGCTGCACCGCGAGAACGGACGTGATCTCCTCGCGCGCCCGCGAGGGATCGAGGCCCGCTACCCGCACGGTGCCGAAGCGCGGGCGACGCAACCCGGCGATCGTCTCGGCCAGCGTGGTCTTGCCTGCCCCGTTCGGGCCGAGCAGGCCGAAGAGCTCTCCGGGGGAGATCGAGAGGTCGAGGCCCGCGAGCACCTCGTGATCGCCGTATCCCGCCGACAGACCCTCCACGACTATTCCGCGGTCGAGCTCGGCCGACGTGCGAGCGCGAGCCATCAGCGGCCCCCGCTGGGCGGCGCGTCGTCGGCGTCGGCGAAGAACACCTGCTCGATGGGCACCTCGAAGAGGCGCGCGATGCGGAAGGCGAGGGGCAGCGAGGGATCGTAGCGCCCCGTCTCGAGCGCGTTCACCGTCTGCCGTGAGACGCCGAGCAGCTCGGCGAGCGCGGCCTGCGACCAGCCGCACGCCGTGCGCATGGCCCGGATGTCGTTCCGCACGGTCAGCGCCTTCCGAATGAGACCGCGAGCGCCAGCGACCAGCCGACCATGCCTGCGAGGAAGGTCCACATCGTCGGCACGGGAGGGCGGAATCCCTGGCCCCAGAGCATCGTCAGCACGACCGCGGCGAGCGATGCCGCGGCGAAGCCGAACCCGAAGCTGCGGAAGAGCAGTTGCCGCTGCATCTCGTCGGTGCTCGCGACGTGGCGAGCGATCGCGACCGCCGCCCACAGCAGCGGCAGCACCGGGAGCAGCGCCTGCAGCAGGGCCGGGCCGCCGCCCGGTTCGACCGGCCAGAGCGCCGGGAGGCCGAGGAAGAGCGCGAGCCACAGGACGATGGCCGCGCCGAACTCCCGCGTGTATCGGCGCCCCGCCCGGCGCTCGCGTTGAGTGTACCTGGGGTCGTCGATGCTCATGGGCGAGGCTCCGTTCGTGCTGGTGCTGGTGCTGGTGTGTGTTCCGTCTGATCCCACCTGAATCGGCGGGTGGCAGCGATCCCTATGGCCCCTGTCGTCACCGCCATCATCAGCCACAGCAGCGGCAGCGGGAGCAGCGGTGACGCGGCGCCGGTCAGATCCGCACCGAGGGCGGTGGCGAACCAGACGGGAGGCAGCGTATGGGCAGCGGTGAGGAGCGGGTCGGGGAGCGTCGCGATCGGCACGATGCCGCCGGACGCGAAGAGCAGTGCGACGCACAGGAAGGTCGTCGCATGATGGGCGGCCTCGGAGCTGCTCGCGCGCGCCGCGAACAGGAACGCGAAGGCGAAGCACATCGCTGTGCCGAGCACGAGCGTCACGGCCAGACGCAGCGGGTCGAGGTCCTCGGTGAAGCCTCGCAGCTCCGCGATGCCGACGGCGACGGCCGTCTCGACCGCGACGAGGATCAGCCTGACGGGCAACTGCGCGGCGAGGAAGACCGGGCGGCGCAGCGGCGTCGTCCCGAGCAGGCGCAGCATGCCGCGCTCCCGCATGGCGACGATGGGCACGGTGGTCCCCATGAATGCGATCGCGGCGATGCCGGTCAGGAGCACACCGGGGAGAGCCGACCGCAGTGGATCCCTCGCCTGCGATGCCTCGTCCGTGAGCGACCAGCCGCCGGTCATCAGCGACATGACGACGTAGAGCGCGATCATCCACGCGAACATGAACAGGGCGGCGAAGCCGGTGAGACGGTGGCGCAGCATGTCTCGGCCGCTCATGGCCGAGAGCGCGAGGAGGGCCGAGAGATCGCGCGGGGCGAGGAGGCGTTTCGAGCTACCGGGATCTTTCGCGCGCCCCGTGCGCCCCGTACGCGTCATGGAAAGTCTCCTTTACTCGCCCCGCGGCAAGTATCGCCTCGACTTTCACCGTGTGTCAAGTGTGCTTGTCATCTGCTCGGGTAGTTGACGTCCGGTGTCACTCGGCGAGGCGCGCGTTCAGCTTCGCGAGCTGTTCCTCCACCGCGTCCATGAGAGCCCGCGGTTCATCGGCGTGGAGGCGCAGTGCGGCCACCTCGTGCTCGCCGCCCTTGGGGAGCCGCCCCGGTAGCCGGATGCGCACGGGTCGTTCGAACTCGATCTCCAAGTTCGTCTCGCCGCCCACCCAGATCGCGCAGACCCGCCTTCCCTCGTGCTCGAAGACCCGCCCGGGCTTGTCGGTGCTGGTGGGGTCGATGCTCTCCTCCGTGACCGTCAGTCGTCGGATCGAGGCGAAGTCCTCCCACGGCACGGGAATGTCGAGTTCGAGCCCCTCCCGCACCCGGATGCCCTTGGGCCCGACGGTGTGCGGTCGAGTGAGATAGGCGCACAGCAGGCCGATCATCCAGGTCAGGCCCCAGATGCCGAGCAGGAGCACGGCGATGCGCACCACGGGCCAGCGGTGCACGATCAGGTCGAGAATGGGGATCTCGAGCGCCGAGAGCACCATGAAGATGATGAGGATCGTGAGCACAGGGCGGTGGTAGCGGAATCCGCGCGCGCCGGGTGCGATCTTCGGCCGGCGTGCGGCGGCGCGCCACAGGCTCTCGTAGATGCGCAGCTCCACCCGCAGGGCGCGGACGGCGAGGTCGCGGAACGCGGTGAGGTCAACGGTCGCCATAGCGCACCTGCTCCTCGGCGACGAGTTCGGTCAGTGCGCGGAGCACCGCGTCGACTCCTCGTTCGAAGGCTGCCCGATCCTCGGCGTCGACGGCGGAGAGCAGGCGATCGGAGAGGTGTCGGTGATCCTCCTGCATGCGGGTCATCATCCGTTCGGCGGAGGGGGTGAGGGCGACGAGCACCGCTCGTCGATCGTCGGGGTGGGGGAGGCGCTTCGCGTAGCCCGCCGATTCGAGCGCGTCGACGAGGGCGGAGATGCTGCGAGGAGTGACCCGCAGCGCTTCCGCGAGGCACTGCTGCGTCGCGGGTCCGGAGTGCTGCAGCACCCAGAGCGCGTGGACTCTGCTTTCAGTGAGCGAGGTCCCGGCGAATGCGCGCTGCATGTCGGTCTGGAACAGTGCACCGATGGCGAGGAGGCGGTCGAGCAGGGTGGTGTCCATGATTATTACATTACCACTTAATTACAAAATGTAACTATCTGGGCGAGGTGCGAGACGGCCACTCCCCGGTGTCCGCCCAGGGCTGATCCGGGCGCGTTTGTCAGAGGGTCGGAGTACCCTCGTGACCATGGAACCCACACGCTCCGTCCGTCCCTTCGAGGTCGTCTCAGAATACGAGCCGAGCGGTGATCAGCCGCAGGCGATCGAGGAGCTCGCGAAGCGGATCAACGCGGGCGAGACCGACATCGTGCTGCTCGGCGCGACGGGCACGGGCAAGTCGGCGACCACGGCCTGGCTCATCGAGCAGGTGCAGCGGCCGACGCTGATCCTGGCGCACAACAAGACCCTCGCCGCGCAGCTCGCGAGCGAGTTCAGACAGCTGCTGCCCAACAACGCCGTCGAGTACTTCGTCAGCTACTACGACTACTACCAGCCCGAGGCCTACGTGCCCCAGACCGACACCTTCATCGAGAAGGACTCGTCGATCAACGCCGAGGTCGAGCGCCTGCGTCACTCCACCACCAACGCGCTGCTGTCGCGGCGCGACGTGGTCGTCGTCTCCACCGTCTCGTGCATCTACGGCCTCGGCAAGCCCGAGGAGTACTACGAGGCCATGGTGCCGCTCGCGGTGGGGGACCGCCTCGACCGGGACGTGCTGCTGCGGCGCTTCGTCGACATGCAGTACCAGCGCAACGACATCGAGTTCGTGCGCGGCAACTTCCGCGTGCGCGGCGACACGGTCGAGATCATCCCCATGTACGAGGAGCTCGCGATCCGCATCGAGTTCTTCGGCGACGAGATCGAGGCTCTCTACTACCTGCACCCGGTCACCGGCGACGTGATCAAGCAGGTCGAGACCGTGTCGGTGTTCCCCGGCTCCCACTACGTGGCGAGCCGCAACGTGATGAACCGTGCGATGGGCACGATCCAGGACGAGCTCGACGAGCGTCTGCGCGAGCTGAAGCAGCAGAACAAGCTCGTCGAGGAGCAGCGTCTGCGCATGCGCACAACCTTCGACCTCGAGATGATGGAGCAGATCGGCTTCTGCTCGGGCATCGAGAACTACTCGCGGCACATCGACGGCCGGGCCCCGGGTGAGGCGCCGCACTGCCTGCTCGACTACTTCCCCGACGACTTCCTTGTCGTGATCGACGAGTCGCACGTGACGGTGCCGCAGATCGGCGCCATGTACGAGGGAGACGCATCGCGCAAGCGCACGCTCGTCGACCACGGTTTCCGCCTGCCGAGCGCTCTCGACAACAGGCCACTGAAATTCTCGGAGTTCAAGGAGCGCGTCGGTCAGACGGTCTACCTCTCGGCCACGCCGGGCAGCTACGAGATGGAGCTCGCCGACGGCGTCGTCGAGCAGATCATCCGACCCACCGGCCTCATCGACCCGGAGATCGTGGTGAAGCCGTCGGAGGGGCAGATCGACGATCTGCTCGAAGAGGTGCGCGCACGCGCGGAGCGCGACGAACGCGTGCTCGTCACGACGCTCACCAAGAAGATGGCCGAGCAGCTCACCACCTTCATGGAGGAGGCGGGCGTGCGCGTGCGCTACCTGCACTCCGACGTCGACACGCTGCGCCGCGTCGAGCTGCTCACCGAGCTGCGCGCCGGCGTCTACGACGTGCTGGTCGGCATCAACCTGCTGCGCGAGGGCCTCGACCTACCCGAAGTGTCGCTCGTGTCGATCCTCGACGCCGACAAGGAGGGTTTCCTGCGCTCCTCGACCTCGCTCATCCAGACCATCGGCCGCGCGGCCCGCAACGTCTCGGGTCAGGTGCACATGTACGCCGATACCATTACGCGCTCCATGCGCGAGGCGATCGACGAGACGAACCGCAGGCGTGAGATCCAGCAGGCCTACAACGCCGAGCACGGCATCGACCCGCAGCCGCTCCGCAAGAAGATCGGCGACATCACGGAGATGCTGAACCGTGAGGCGGCAGACACCGAGGAGGTGCTGTCGCATCGTGTCTCGCAGCACGCGCAGAAGAAGGGGTCGCCGCAGCGGGCCAAGGGCAAGGCGGCGGCGCGTGCCGGCGCGATCGCCTCGGAGGGCGCCGCGAAGCTGGAAGAGCTGATTTCCGACCTCACCGAGCAGATGCTCGTCGCGGCCGAGGAGCTCAAGTTCGAGCTGGCCGCCCGCCTGCGCGACGAGGTCGCGGAACTCAAACGCGAACTGCGCTCGATGGACGCCGCGGGGCATCTCTGAGCGCCGGGTTCGCGCCGGCACAGGCGGCGGGGGCTTCGGCTCAGACAGGTGCGGATTCGGCTCAGCGGAGGGATGCCGGGGCTCAGTCGAGGGATACCTCTGCTCAGCCGGCGGATGCCTCGGCTCAGCCGAGGGAGGCCTCGGTTCAGCCGAAGGATGCCTCGGTTCAGCCGAAGGATGCCTCGGTTCAGCCGAGGGAGGCAGCAGCACCGTCGGAGGTGAGCGGGGCGTAGAGATCGATCGAGTTGCCGTCGGGATCGAGCACGGTCGCGTAACGCTGCCCCCACGGAGCGTCCCAGGGCGCTGTGTGCGCGGCTGTCGCGAACCTCTCCACGATGTCCGCATAGGCGCGGTCGACCTCGGCCGGGCTCTCGGCTCTGAATGCGAATCCGATGCGGTTGCCACCCTCGGGAAGTTCGAAGTCGGGCATGAAGCTCCGGATGGTCGAGACGGGATCCCAGGCGAGCGTCATGCCGCCCGGCAGCTTCGCCTCGACGTGGGGAGCATCGTCCTGCCCGGTCGGAACGTCCACGCCCAGAGCGCGGTAGAAGTCGAGCGAGGCCCCGAGGTCGGCCGTCACGATGGCGATGAAATCGAATGAGAGTGTCATGGCTCGAGCCTACGGGGGTCCGAAGAACAGGCTCGAACGGAACGGACCCCTCCGCGCGACTCAGCTCTCCCGATCGTCGGCCACGGGCTGGCGCAGGATCGTGCGCTGCTTCTCCGACGCGACCCGACGGATATCGCTCAGGTAGATCTCGTGATGCGTGCCGGCCAGGCGCAGCCCGCGCTCGGGGATGATCCCGTGGTGCAGACGGTCGAGCACCTCGGTCTCGTCGTCGAATGAGCCGACGTGCAGCGTCTGCAGGCAGGGACCCTCGGAGAGCGCATCGAGGCGCACCCGCGGCAACAACGACGTTCCGCCCTTTGCGCGCACTCGCTCGATCGCCGCCTCGAACTCCTCGTCGCCCAGCCAATCGGGCACCATGAGCATGAGAGTCCAGTCCCACGCCGACTTGTCGCGCGCCTCGGTGAACACCGCCATGTCGTCGGCCCACCACAGGCCCTCGAGCGGCGGAACCACGTAGTCGCGTCCGAGTCGCGTCTTGCTCGCGAATTTCATCGCGTACGCGACGGGGTACAGCGACTCGATCGCCTCCCCGAAACCCCGAGAGGTGTTCGGGTCGCCGTGCCCATCGATCATCAGATACTGCAGCCGCGGCACCTCGACCATGCGGAACCCGCCACGGCGGGCGCGGTAGACGTCGAGCTGCTTCTTGAAATCGATCTTGTCGGAGGCTGGCCCGACTCTCCGCGTCCGCTGACCCGTCATGGTCTCAGCGTAGACGCCGGGTGACGGCGCGGGAGAAGGAAAAGGGGAGGAGAGGAGGAGAGAGTAGCAGGAGAGGCTGACGCGGGATCCCCGTACCTCGCCGCTGCCATCACGCCGCCCGAGGTCGTGCTTCGGGCACCTCCGGATCACCGGGCCCGATCTCCGCGCCGGGCCCGACCTCCGCGCCGGGCCCGATCTCCGCGCCGGGGTCGAGCTTCGTGCGGGGTCCGAGACCCACGCCGGGGTCGAGTCCTGCGCAGGAGTCGAGTTCTGTTCCAGTCCTGGGCCCGACGTCGGGTTCTGCTCCGGATCCGAGTCCGGCATCGGGCTCCCCGCGCGTCGCGGCGGCGTTCCCTTGAGCCGTCGGCTCGGCTTGCGGCGCAGCACGGGTCGGCTCGAACATCACGCGCGAAGCCGGACGATCCCGAACCCTCCTTCCGAGCGTGCTTCGCCACTCGATATCGCCTCTTTTTAGTTGGGTCATGCCGAGCCCGGTGTGGTGCTTCATCATGTGGTGTCGCCTGCAGAGCACGGAGAGGTTGCGGGTCGAAGTTTCGCCACCGAGGGCCGCGTCACGGGTGTGATCGCGGTCGGCTCTGAAAGGTGGGACCGTACATCCCCAGAATCTGCAGTGCTGGTCGCGGACCTCGAGGAACCGGATGATCTCGGCGGAAGGGCGATAGCGGTCGACTTTGAGCAACTCGCCGGTTTCCGTGTCGAACATCGCGCGGTCCCAACCCGTCGTGATCGCGGCCAGCCGTCGAGCGGTGGCCGCGTCGATGGGGCCGAACCCGGCCAGCACGGCCGCGCCGGCTCCGTAGCCGGGGTTCCTGTGCCCGGAGCTCCCGTGCCGGGAACCCTCGTGCCCGGAGGTTTCGCGGGAATCGGTGGAGAGCAGTACCGCGGCGGGTACGATCACCTGCACTCGTGCGTCGATCCGCCCGAGGCCGATGGCTCCGTTCTCGTTCGAGGGCGATCCGTTCAGCAGTACGTCGAGGGCGAGGTCTGCGCGGGCCTGGTCGAGCGAGCGCGGCTGCGGCACGCCGGGTGCTCCGGACTCCACCGCCGCCTGTTCCGCTCGCCGGTCGGTGCGCTGTATCTCGTGAGCCTGCCTGCTCAGGCGGTCGTAGGCGGCGTGCACCGACACCGCATCGGCCACGGCGTGCAGTTCGGCCATGCCGTCGCCGAGCTCCGTCACCCAGACCCTGCGCTCTGCATGGGCGCGTTCGAAGCGTTGCTCGAGGGTGCGGGATGCGTGCCTCTCCGCGATCGTCTTCGACAAACGGCGTGTCCTGTTCGGAGTCTCGACCTCCGCGACAGCCAGCGCCTCGGCCTCGTACGCGGCCCGGATATCGGCTTCCCCCGCTTCGGAATCAGAGGCCGTCCCGGCATCCGCCCCTGCCCGGGTCTGCGCTCCGGTTGTTCCGAGGATGTCGCCGGCTTCCACGATTCCAACGGCGTGCGCGAGGGCGATACGACCGGCGGCGAGCGAGGCCTGCACCCGCGGATACCGCTCGTGCAGGCGCCGGGCCCGTTCGATGAGGCGCTCGGCACTGCGATCCGCGATGCCCAGCACGAAGCTCACCTCGGCTGCCGCCGCGCGATGCGTCATCTCCGCGCTGCGGCTGTCCGACGGAAGCAGACCGCGCTCTTGCTCGGCGAGGCGCCCCACTTCGGCGAGCAGCTCCACCTTGCGCGCCTCCAAGCCGCGCTGCTCTTGCTCCACATCTTCCAGATCGGCGGCAAGCCGCTGCAACCGTGCGTGCGACACGGTGCCGGGAGCGAACGGAATCGAGGACATGGCTACAGTCTCCCCGGCACCACCGACGTCGAAGAGCCCTCGCAGGCCGATCCAGATTCAGAATCGCGGCTCGATCTTTGTTGTGCACCCTACAAACACAGGAAGCAGAATCAGAAGCGGCTCACAGCACGGCGTAGCCGTAGCGATCGGCGATGCGGTCGATGACGCCGGCCATCTCCGGGCGGTCGAGCCTGATGAGCGCCGACGGATGTTGCGGAAGCGCGTTCTCGGCCGGCTTCCAGAGCGCGACCACCCGCGCCGTCGGCACGAGGGAGGACGCCGAGACGACGCCGTCGAGCGACGGGTAGCGCTGGGCGATGGCCCGCGCCCAGGCGCGAGCCGCAGCACGACCGCCCGACGAGATGGCGGCATTGCCCCCGGCGACGGTGATCCAGTCGCTGTCGGAGAGATCGAGCAGACGCAGAGGCCGACGGGTCTCGAACACCGCGAGAGTCGGAGCGCCGACCCCCGTCCGGATCATGCGGGTCGACTGGAAGACCTCGAGCAGGGCCGCGGCGAACGACCCGTCCGCGCCACCACCGCCGGCCTCGCGCCCGAGGGTCTCGGAGCTCTCGAGCACGCCGTAGAGCACGCTCGCGTCGGTGTGCTCGCCGACGGGCTCGGGGTGGGGGTCGAAGCGGCCATCGAGCGGCCCGAAGGTGCGGAAGGCGTGCCATTCGCCCGAGTGGAGGCCCGAGGCGCGGAAGATGCGCGCGACCGCGGTACGGGGCGGCACCTCCCGGACCCACCTCGGATCCTCTTCGAGCTCGGGGAACCGCGCGGCGTCGGGTGGCGGGAGGTGCTCGCTCACGGCAGCCGGTTCAGCGCGTCATCGACGGCGGCGGCGGCGAGCGCGGGATCGCCGCCCTGCGCGAGCCATTCGAACGGAGCGAGTTCCTCGCCGCCGCTCACCAGGCGGGGGGCCGGGGTGGTGAGCACGCGCTCGGTGAGGAGCAGCGGCGTGCCGCGAGGGATCGCACGAGCGACCGCCGCCCAGCCGCGCGGTTCGCGGCCGTCGGGGAACTGGAAGAGCGGCAGATGCCAGCCGTCGGAGCGGCGCTGCGCGATGAGTGTGCCCTCCGCGCAGCGCTGGCGGACCCGTGCCGGGGTGACGCCGAGCCTGGCCGCGGCCTCGGCGACGGTGATGCTGTGCGCCGCGAACTCCCGTTCCCAGAGCCGCCCGCGCACAGTGGCGGGGAGCGCCGTCGGGGCGGTCAGCTCCGCTTCGTCGACCCCGAACCGCTCGAGAGCGGTGAGTTCGGAGGCGGTGAAGCCCCGGGTGCCGATGTGCTGGTGGGCGATGATCTCCGAGAGCAGATCCTCGGCTACGTCGAGGCGGTCGTCCTCGAGCTGCGTGACGAGTGCGCGCAGTCGATCGCGCGCGGGACCACCGCCGAGGGCACGACGGCCCCGGCCGGTGTTCTGGGGAAGCTGAGCGATCGACATGCCAGGTCCTTTCGTCTCCTTGTGTCAATAATACTCGAAAGCCTGGTTTTCGGAACTATGCCCTCCGCGAAACCCTCGTACATATGTTCGATTCGAGGCTCGGCACGGCCTAGAATGAGACGGTGATCTCGAATGCGCCTATCCGTTCATCCGCCGCCCACGCGCAGATCAGCGTCCGGGGCGCCCGCGTGCACAATCTGCAGAACGTCGACCTCGCGATCCCTCGCGATTCCATGGTGGTGTTCACCGGCCTCTCGGGCAGCGGCAAGTCGAGCCTCGCCTTCGACACGATCTTCGCCGAGGGGCAGCGGCGCTACGTCGAGAGCCTGAGCGCGTACGCGCGCCAATTCCTCGGGCAGGTGGATCGTCCCGACGTCGACTTCATCGAGGGACTCAGCCCCGCCGTCTCGATCGACCAGAAGTCGACCAACCGGAACCCCCGTTCCACCGTCGGCACCATCACCGAGATCTACGACTACATGCGCCTGCTCTGGGCGCGCGTGGGCGTGCCCCACTGCGCCGTCTGCGGAGAGCGCATCGAGTCGCAGACCGTGCAGCAGATCGCCGACCGGCTCATGGAGCTCCCCGAGCGCACCCGCTACCAGGTGCTCGCGCCGGTCGTGAGCAAGAAGAAGGGCGAGTTCGTCGACCTCTTCCAGGATCTCGCGGCCGCCGGCTACTCGCGCGCGCTCGTCGACGGCGAGCTGGTGCAGCTGAGCGACCCGCCCAAGTTGAAGAAGCAGGTCAAGCATGACATCTCGGTGGTCATCGACAGGCTCGTCGCCGGACCCGAGATGCTCGGCCGTCTCACCGATTCCCTGGAGACGGCGCTGCGTCTCGCCGGCGGCGTCGTCACGATCGACTTCGTGGATCGCGAGGCCGGTGCGGAGGATCGGCAGCAGCTCTTCTCCGAGCACCTGAGCTGCCCGAACCAGCACCCGGTGCAGCTCACGGAGATCGAGCCGCGCACCTTCTCGTTCAACGCGCCATTCGGCGCCTGCCCCGCCTGCTCGGGTCTCGGCACGAGCATGTCGGTGGACGAGGATCTGGTGCTCGGGGACCCCGAGCTCTCGATCTCCGAGGGTGTCATCGTGCCCTGGACGAGCCAGGGCAAGAGCCTCTACCAGTACTACGAGAAGCTGCTCGTCGGCCTTTCGGCCGACCTCGACTTCTCGCTCGATACGCCGTGGCAGGAGCTGAGCGACGAGGTGCGCGAGGCCGTGCTCTACGGCAACGACTTCAAGGTCAACGTGCGCTGGCGCAACCGCTTCGGCCGCGAGGTGAAGTATTCGAGCGGCTTCGAGGGTGTCATCCCGTTCATCGAGCGGCAGTACGCCGAGGCCGAATCCGACGCGAAGCGCGATCGCTGGCAGGAGTTCCTGCGCGAGGTGCCCTGTCACGTGTGCCACGGCCAGCGACTGAAGCCCGAGGTGCTCGCGGTGACCGTCGCGGGCGAGTCGATCGCGGGCGTCACCGAGTTCAGCCTCACCGACGCGAAGCGCTTCTTCGACGAGGTCGTGCTCACCGCGCGCGAGGCCAGGATCGCAGCTCAGGTGCTGCGCGAGATCCGGCTGCGCTTCGACTTCCTCATCGAGGTCGGCCTCGGCTATCTCACCCTCGCGCGCGCGGCCGGCACGCTCTCGGGCGGCGAGGCGCAGCGCATCCGTCTCGCGACCCAGATCGGCTCGGGTCTCACCGGAGTGCTCTACGTGCTCGACGAACCGTCCATCGGCCTGCATCAGCGAGACAACCGCCGCCTCATCGAGACGCTGCTCAAGCTGAGGGATCTCGGCAATACGCTGATCGTCGTCGAGCACGACGAGGAGACGATCGAGGCGGCCGACTGGATCGTCGACATCGGTCCGGGAGCGGGCGTCGAAGGCGGCACGGTCGTGCACTCCGGGGAGTACCGCGAGTTGCTGGGCAACCGCCGCTCGATCACGGGCGACTATCTCGCCGGCCGGCGCAGCATCGAGACCCCGAAGAAGCGCCGCAAGCGCGATCGCAAGCGCGAGCTCAAGGTCGTCGGTGCCCGCTCCAACAACCTGAAGAACGTCGACGCGACGTTCCCGCTCGGCGTCATGACGGCGGTCACCGGAGTGAGCGGTTCGGGCAAGTCGACGCTCGTCAACGACATCCTCTACCGGGTGCTCGCCAACCAGCTCAACGGCGCGCGTCTCGTGCCGGGCAAGCACACCCGAGTCACCGGCCTCGAACACCTCGACAAGGTCGTGCACGTCGACCAGGCGCCGATCGGCCGCACGCCCCGCTCCAACCCCGCGACCTACACGGGCGTCTTCGACAAGATCCGCACGCTCTTCGCCGAGACCCCCGAGGCGAAGACCCGCGGCTACCTGCCCGGGCGCTTCAGCTTCAACGTCAAGGGCGGCCGCTGCGAGGCCTGCTCGGGTGACGGCACGCTGAAGATCGAGATGAACTTCCTGCCCGACGTCTACGTGGCATGCGAGGCCTGCGGAGGCAAGCGGTACAACCGCGAGACGCTGCAGGTGCGCTACAAGGGCAAGAACATCTCCGAGGTGCTCGAGATGCCGATCGCGGAGGCCGAGGAGTTCTTCAAGCCGATCTCCTCGATCCACCGCTACATGAAGACGCTCGTGGACGTCGGGCTCGGCTACGTGCGTCTCGGGCAGAGCGCCACGACGCTGAGCGGCGGCGAGGCGCAGCGCGTGAAGCTCGCGACCGAGCTGCAGAAGCGATCGAACGGACGCAGCATCTACGTGCTCGACGAGCCGACCACGGGTCTGCACTTCGAGGATGTGCGCAAGCTGCTGCTCGTGCTGAACGGCCTCGTCGACAAGGGCAACACGGTCATCACGATCGAGCACAACCTCGACGTGATCCGCAGCGCCGACTGGGTGATCGACCTCGGCCCCGAGGGCGGCTCCGGCGGCGGCACGATCATCGCCGAGGGCACCCCGGAGCAGCTCGCCCGGCATTCGGAGAGCCATACCGGACGGTTCCTCGCCGAGGTGCTGCACGGCCGCCAGGCGAAGGCGGAGAAGGCGTCGGCGTGAGCCCCGACGACCACCGTCTCGCCTTCCGCCCGGCGCAGGGCGAGATCCCCACGAGCCCGGGCGTCTACCGTTTCAGCGACAAGCACGGCAGGGTGCTCTACATCGGCAAGGCGAAGAACCTGCGAGCCCGTCTCGCGAACTACTTCCAGCCGATGCACTCGCTCATGCCGCGCACCCGCACCATGCTCTCCCTCGCGGCGAAGCTCGACTGGACCGTGGTCGCGACCGACACCGAGTCGCTCGTGCTCGAGCACACCTGGATCACCGAGTTCAAGCCGCCGTTCAACGTCCAGTTCAAAGACGACAAGACCTACCCATACCTCGCCGTTACCCTGCGGGAGGAGGCCCCCAGGCTCATCATCACGCGCAACGAGCGCATCCGCGGCGCCCGCTACTTCGGCCCCTATCCGAAAGTGTGGGCGCTGCGCGAGACGACGTCGCTGCTGCAGCAGGCCTTCCCGATCCGCACCTGCAACGACGCCGACTACAAGCGAGCCGTGCAGAGCGGCCGGCCGTGTCTGGCGGGGCAGATCGGGCGCTGCAGCGGTCCCTGCTCGCAGAAGCTCACGATCGAGGAGCATCGCGAGCGCGTGAACGAACTCGTGGCGTTCCTGAACGGCGGCGACCGGAGCCATCTGCGCCGGCTGCAGCGCGCCATGCGCGATGCGGCTGCCGAGCAGCGCTACGAGGAGGCAGCGAGGCTGAGGGATCAGGCCCAAGCCGTCGAACACGTGATGGAGAGGAACGCCGTGGTGCTCGGCCTCGACGTGAACCTGGACGTGTTCGGGCTGAGGGCCGACGAGCTCGCGGCGGCGGCGCACCAGTTCATCATCCGCGGTGGACGTATCCGGGGAGAGCGCAGCTGGATCGTGGACGTGGAGCTCGACGATTCGCCCGGCACGCTGCTCGAACAGGTCATCCAGTCCGCCTACGAGGGCGATCGCGAGCCGCCCCCCGAGGTGCTCGTTCCTTCGCTGCCCGAGAACGCCCCCGAACTCGAGGAGGCGCTCAGCGCGAAGCGTCCGCGGCAGGGCAGGGTCCGGGTGCGCGTTCCCGAGCGGGGCGACAAGGCCCAGCTGATGGAGCGGGCCGTGCTGAACGCGGGGGAGCACCTCATCAGGCACAAGCTCAAGCGCGCTGCGGACCTCACCGCCCGCACCGATGCGCTCGCCGAGCTGCAGCAGGCGCTCGGCATGGAGGAGGCGCCGCTGCGCATCGAGTGCATCGATGTCTCGCACCTGCAGGGCACGGGGGTCGTGGCCTCGCTCGTCGTCTTCGAGGACGGCCTTCCCGCGAAGGGCGCCTACCGCAAATACCGCATCGAGGAGACGCGCGACGACACCGATTCGATCCACCAGGTGGTCTCCCGTCGCGCTGCCCAGCTGAACGCCTCGCGCGAGAGCGGGGAGCAGCCGTCGGGCGTCTACCGCGACCGGCCGCAGCTGCTCATCGTGGACGGCGGAGAGCCGCAGGTGCGCGCCGCCGAGCGCGCGCTGAGCGAGGCCGGAATCGACGATGTGGCCCTGTGCGGCATCGCGAAACGGCTCGAGGAGATCTGGCTGCCCGGCGATCCCTTTCCGGTGATCCTGCCGCGGACGAGCGAGGCGCTGTTCCTCGTGCAGCGCATCCGGGACGAGGCGCACCGCTTCGCGATCACCTTCCAGCGGCAGCGCCGCAGCACCGCGATCGCGAGCAGGCTCTCCGAGATCCCGGGACTCGGCCCGAAGCGGGTGCAGGGCCTGCTCAAGCACTTCGGATCGGTGACCCGGCTGCGGGCCGCTTCGCTCGAGGAACTCGCCGCCGCGCCCGGGCTCGGCGCGAAACTCGCCGAACAGGTCGCCGCGCACCTGCGGGAACCGGCCGCCGGAGCCCGCTCACAGTCTCCGAACGACTCCGCTGCCGCTAAGCTTGAGGAGAGCGTGGAACCGGAGCGCGGCGGGGAGGAATCGGAATGAACGACATGACGTCGACACAGGAGATCCTCATCGTCACCGGCATGTCCGGCGCCGGTCGCAGCACGGTCGCCAACACGCTCGAGGATCTGGGCTGGTACGTGGTCGACAACCTGCCGCTCGCCATGGTGAAGACTCTCGCCGACATGGCCGACAGGTCGGGCGGCGCTCTGCCCCGCATCGTCGCCGTCGTCGACATCAGGGGCCGGGACCTTTTCGAGGACATCCAGCAGACCGTCTCCGAGCTGCGCCAGAACGCGAAGGTGCGCGTCGTCTTCCTCGACGCGACCGATGAGATCCTGGTGCGGCGCTACGAGTCCGTCCGCAGGCCCCACCCGCTGCAGGCCGAGGCGGGCAGCCTGCTGGAGGGCATCAGGCTCGAGCGCGACCGCCTGCAGGAGCTGCGGGCCTCGAGCGATGTGGTCATCGACACCTCGCGCTACAACGTGCACGATCTGTCTACTGCCACCCGCGAACTCTTCTCCGACGAGGACACCCCGGGCCTGCAGCTCTCCGTCATGAGCTTCGGCTTCAAGTACGGTGCGCCCACGGACGTCGATCTCATGGTCGACATGCGCTTCCTCCCGAACCCGTTCTGGGAGCCCGAGCTCCGCGCGCTCACCGGCGTGGACACCGAGGTGAAGGACTACGTGCTGAGCCGCGAGGGCGCGGCCGAGTTCCTCGATCACTACGTCGCGGCGCTCACTCCGGTTCTCGCAGGCTTCCAGCGCGAGAACAAGCGCCACGCATCGCTCGCCGTGGGCTGTACGGGCGGCAAGCACCGCTCCGTCGCCTCGGCCCGGGAGCTCGCCGACCGTCTCGCCGGGCTGCCCGGCGTCAGCGTGAGCCTGCGCCACCGCGATCTCGGCCGCGAGTAGCTGCCACCGCGCGGCCGAGCGCCGCCGATTCCCATTCCACACCGCCCAGAGAGGATCATTTGTGCCGTCTACCGTCGAGGTGAAGAGCGAGCTCGTCCGTTTCCCCGCGTCCCAGACCGGAGAGCGGGTGGCCGAGGTCGCGACCGTTCTGCGCCTCGCCGGCGGTCTCCACACGATCTCCGGCCGCATCGCCCTCGAGGCCGAACTGCACACGCCGCAGATCGTGCAGCGCGTGCGCAAGGACCTCGCCGAGCTCTACGGCGTGCGCTCGGAGGCGAAGCAGCTGCCGCCCACGAGCACCCGCCCCGGAGCCCCGCAGTTCCTCGTGCGCGTCATCGACGGCGAGACCCTGGCCAGGCAGCTCGGGCTGCTCGATCAGCGCCGCAGGCAGATCCGCGGCCTCCCCAACCGCCTGACGACCGGCGCCCCCGCCGAGCTCGCGGCGATCTGGCGCGGGGCGTTCCTCGCCCGCGGTTCGATCACCCCTCCCGGCCGCTCTGTCGGCCTCGAGATCGGGTGCCCCACGAACGAGGTGGCCATGGCCCTCGTCGGGGCCGCGCATCGGATCGGGATCGACGCGAAGAGCCGCGAGATCCGCGGTCAGCACAAGGTGCTTATCCGCGACAGCGAGACGATCGGGCAGATGCTCGGCGCGATGGGCGCCTCCGAGGCTCGTGCGGCATGGGATGAGCTGCGGAAGGCCCGCGAGACGCGCGCCACCGCGAACCGTCTGGTGAACTTCGACGATGCGAACCTGCGGCGATCCGCGCAGGCATCCGTGGCCGCCTGCGCGCGCGTCGAACGCGCGCTCGAGATCCTCGGGGACGGAGTGCCCGAGCACCTGCGCTACGCGGGCAGCCTGCGGCTCACGCACCGCGAGGCCAGTCTCGACGACCTCGGCGCCCGCGCCGATCCTCCGCTCACGAAGGACGCCATCGCCGGCCGCATCCGCCGCCTCCTCGCGATGGCCGACAAGGAGGCCGCCGCGCGCGGCATCCCGGGGACCGAGGCGAACCTTCCCGAGGAGCTCGACTCCCTCTGAGAGCCCTCCGACTCCTCTCCGCCCGGCTGCGCGCCCCGCGCGCGAGGGCTAGGCTGGAACCGACAACTGTTGAACGCAGAGATTGGAGCGCCACATGGCCGCCTACTCACTTCCCGAACTGCCCTATGATTACGCTGCTCTCGAGCCGCACATCAGCGGCAAGATCATGCAGTTGCACCACGACAAGCACCACCAGGCCTATGTGACCGGCGCCAACACCGCGCTCGAACAGCTCGCCGAGGCGCGCGAGTCCGAGAACCTGGCCGCGGTCAACAAGCTGGAGAAGGATCTCGCCTTCAACCTCGGCGGCCACGTCAACCACACGGTCTTCTGGAACAACCTCTCGCCCGACGGGGGCGGGGAGCCCGAGGGTGAGCTCGCCGAGGCGATCAAGGATCAGTTCGGCTCGTTCGCCAAGTTCCAGGCCCACTTCACCGCCGTCGCGACGGGCATCCAGGGATCGGGCTGGTCGGTGCTCGCCTGGGATCCGATCGGCCAGCGCCTCGCGATCTTCCAGCTGTTCGATCAGCAGGCGAACGTGCCCCTGGGACTCACCCCGCTGCTCATGCTCGACATGTGGGAGCACGCCTTCTACCTCGACTACCTCAACGTCAAGGCCGACTACGTGAAGGCGTTCTGGAACATCGCCAACTGGCAGGACGTCGCGAAGCGCTTCGAGGCCGCTCGCGCGCAGACGCCCGGCCTCATCTGAGCCGTCCAGCCCCTCGTCCATCTCACCCGGGAGCCACACACCTCAATGCGCACACTCGAGTCGCTCGGCGACCTCAACGCGAAGACGGTCGTCATCCGATGCGACCTGAACGTCCCGCTGCGAGACGGCGTCATCACCGATGACGGCCGCATCCGCGCTTCGCTCACCACGATCCGCGAGCTGCGCGAGGCGGGTGCCCGCCTGGTGCTGATCAGCCACCTCGGGCGCCCCGCCGGTGCGCCCGAGGAGCGCTACTCGCTGCGCCCGGTCGCCGAGCGCATGTCGGAGCTGCTGGAGGCGCCCGTGGCGTTCTCCTCGGAGACGGTGGGCGAGGAGGCGGAGGCGGCACGCGCCGCGCTCGGCGACGGCGACGTGCTGCTGCTCGAGAATCTGCGGTTCAACCCGGGCGAGACGAGCAAGGACGAGGGGGAGCGACAGGCCTTCGCCGAGGAGCTCGCGAAGGGGGCCGACGCGTTCGTCTCCGATGGCTTCGGCGTCGTGCACCGCCGCCAGGCCAGCGTCACCGAACTCGCGGGCCTGCTGCCGAGCGCCGCCGGGCGCCTGGTCGCCGCCGAGTTGGAGGTGCTGCAGCGCCTCACGGAGAACGCGGAGCGGCCCTACACGGTCGTGCTCGGCGGATCGAAGGTCTCGGACAAGCTCGGCGTCATCGCCCACCTCCTGGAACGGGTCGACACGCTGCTCATCGGTGGTGGCATGCTGTTCACCTTCCTTGCTGCGCAGGGCCACGCCGTGGCCTCGAGCCTGCTCGAGAAGGACCAGCTCGACACCGTACGCGGGTACCTCGCCGAGGCCGAACGGCGCGGCGTGCGTATCGTGCTGCCGACCGATGTGGTCGTCGCGGAGGCCTTCGCGGCCGACGCGGCCCACGAGGTCGTCGCAGCCGATGCGATCGACTCCTCGAGCTTCGGCGAGGCCGGCATCGGCCTCGACATCGGCCCCGACTCCGCGGTGGCCTTCGCCGCGATCATCGCCGACTCGGCGACGGTGTTCTGGAACGGTCCCATGGGCGTCTTCGAGATGGAGGCCTTCGCGGGCGGCACGCGCGCCGTCGCGAAGGCGCTGACCGAGACACGGGGATTCACGGTCGTGGGCGGCGGCGATTCGGCTGCGGCCGTTCGCGCGCTCGGCTTCGCCGACGACCAGTTCGGACACATCTCTACCGGAGGCGGAGCCAGCCTCGAATTTCTCGAGGGGAAGGCTCTTCCCGGACTGGAGGTGCTCGCATGACCGAGCAGCGCACCCCGCTCATCGCGGGCAACTGGAAGATGAACTTCGACCACCTGCAGGCGATCGCCTTCGTGCAGAAGCTGTCGTGGAGCCTGAAGGATGCCAGGCACGACTACACCGACGTCGAGGTCGCGGTGTTCCCCCCGTTCACCGACCTCCGCTCGGTCCAGACGCTGCTGTCGGCGGACAAGATCTCGCTCTCGCTCGGCGCGCAGGACGTCTCGCCGCACGCCTCCGGCGCCTACACGGGCGACGTGTCGGCCGACATGCTGGCGAAGCTCGACGTCGGCTACGTGCTCGTCGGCCACTCCGAGCGCCGGCAGGGGCACGGCGAGGACGACGCGACCGTGGGCGCCAAGGCTCTCGCGGCGCACCGCGCCGGCATGGTCCCCATGATCTGCGTGGGCGAGACCGCCGAAGATCTCGAGGAGCACGGCGCCGCGGCCATTCCCGTCGCACAGCTCACCGCGGCGCTCGCGGAGCTCCCTGAGGACGCTGAGTTCGTCATCGCCTACGAGCCGGTCTGGGCGATCGGCAGCGGTCAGGCGGCGACGCCCGAGCAGGCACAGGAGGTCGCGAAGGCGATCCGCGACGCTCTGCGCGAACTGCGCGGGGACGAGCGCGCGGATGCGACTCGCGTGCTCTACGGCGGCTCCGTCGCGAGCCAGAACGTCGCCGGATTCCTCAGGCAGCCCGACGTCGACGGTGCGCTCGTCGGCGGCGCGAGCCTGAAGGTGGACGAGTTCTCGCGTATCATCCAGTTCAAGAAGCACGTCACGGGCGCGTGAGCCCGTCGCTCCCAGAGGGGAGCGGTATACTGTACGTTGGCCCATCGCGCCCTCATACCCGAAAGGTGAACGCGTGCTCATCCTCAAGATCGCCTTGATCGTCCTGCTCGTCCTCACGAGCCTGCTGCTCACGCTCTTCATCCTGCTGCACAAGGGACGCGGCGGCGGCCTGTCCGACATGTTCGGCGGCGGTGTCACCTCGAGCCTCGGCTCATCGGGCGTCGCCGAGCGGAATCTGAACCGGATCACCGTCGTCGTCTCGCTCGTATGGGTCGCCTCGATCGTGGGGCTCGGGCTCATCGCCCGGTTCTCGGTCGTGTAACGGGTCGCGTAACCACTCGATTCCAGACACTCAGGAAGGTTGTCGATGGCTGGCAGCAACGCCATTCGCGGCGCCCGCGTAGGTTCAGGCCCCATGGGGGAGAAGGACCACGGCGCGCGCGCCGACCGTATTCAGATCTCGTACTGGGACGCGCTCGGCAATGAGACCGTCCGCTACTTCGCCGCGGATGTCTCGCCGGAGGAGATTCCCGAGCAGATCGATTGCCCGAGCACGGGTCTTCCCGCGGGGCGCGATCGTGAGAACCCGCCGCTTCTGCCGAAGAACGAGCCCTACAAGACGCATCTCGCGTATGTGAAGGAGCGTCGCACGCCCGAGGAAGCGGAGGAACTGCTCGAGGCCGCGCTGCAGAAGCTGCGCGCGCGCCGCGGTTCCGCCAAGGTCTCGGCCTGAACGGGTCCCGCAGCACGAAGCAGAAGGCCCCGGGGATCTCTCCCCGGGGCCTTCTTCCGTGTCGTGCGGTCGGGATCCCTAGCTCGCGGCCAGTCTCGCCAGCTCGGCCTCGGCGTCGCCGCAGACGACCGTGATCACGGGGCGGCCGCGCTCGACGAGCACGTCGCGGTCGCCGCGGGCCTGGGCGGCGATGAGTGCGTCGAAGCCGCTCTCGGAGCCCGGGATCGCGAGGGATCCGGGCTCGGCGTCGACGATCTGCAGGTACGCGCCCTTCGCAGGCCCGCCCTTGTGCAGCTGGCCGGTCGAGTGCAGGTAGCTCGGGCCCCAGCCCAGCGCCACCGGCGCGCCGAGATCTGAGGCGAGGCGGTCGCGCAGCTCGCGGAGCGAGGCTGCGTGGGTCGCGCCGGGATCGAGGAAGGCCTGGATGACGACGTAGCCGCCGGCGGGGAGCGCAGAGCGCAGTTCGCCCAGGAGCGAGCCGTAGTCGGGAACGTTCGGCTGCTGCGCGGCCGTCTCCGACGCGGAGGCCGCCTCCGCGAGCGCGGCGCGCGCAGCGACCTTGGCCGATTCGACGTCGGGCTGATTGAAGGGATCGATGCCCATCAGCCTCCCGAGCGCGGCCGTCGCCGTCTCCCACAGCAGGAACTGCTCGCCCAGCCCGCCGCTCACGGCGACGCCCGAGGCGGGCGTGGAGGCCGTGCCCGCCGAGAGCAGGACGCCGAGCACATTCACCGGTGCGTCGTCCGAAAACTCGGGAGCCGTGCCGGTGAGGGAGACGGGGAGCACGCCGCGGCCGTCCTTGCCGGTGGACTCGGCGATGAGCTGCTCGATCCAGGCGCCGAGCTGCCAGTCGGCGTCGTCGCCGGCGCGTACGGCGAGCACGTAGCGCTCGGGCAGGCCCGAGGCGATCGCAGCCGCGAGCACGAGCGCCGGGTTGTCGTGCGCGTCACGCGCGAGGGCCTCGCGCGTCCCCTGCGCCTCTCCGACGAGCTTCGCCAGGTCGGTGCCCGCGAGCCCCGACGGCACGAGTCCGAAGGCCGTCAGCGCGGAGAAGCGCCCGCCCACGTTCGGGTCGGCGTTGAACACGTGCCGGCCGGCCGCACGCGAGTCGCGGTCGAGCGGCGAGTCGGGGTCGGTGACGATGACGATGCGGCTCTCGGGCGCGATGCCGGCGTCGCGGAAGGCCTGCTCGAAGGCCGCGAGGTGGCTGCGGGTCTCGATGGTGCTGCCCGACTTGGAGCTCACGACCACCGCGGTGCGCGCGAGGTCGCCCTCGAGGGCGCGGCGCACGGCCGCCGGATGCGTGGTGTCGAGCATGGTCAGCTCGACACCGGCCCAGCGGGTGATGACGGCTGGGGCGAGGCTCGATCCGCCCATGCCGCACAGCACGATGCGGTCGACGCCCGCCGCGGCGAACTCCGATCGCAGCCCCTCGATGGCGGGGATCAGCTGCTCCGCCGCGCCGGCGAAGTCGGTCCAGCCGAGGCGGATCGAGGCCTCTGCCTCGGCCTCGGGACCCCACAGCGTCGCGTCCTGCAGGAAGACGCGCGATGCGACGCGATCCCTCGCCAGCGCATCGAGCGACTCCCGGAACGCGGCACCTTCCGCGATCCCTTCCGCGAGTACAACCCGCAGGCTCATCGCTGCTCCTCGAGCGCCCGCTCGACGGTCTCGCAGAGCTCGTCCCACGAGGCGTCGAACTTCGACAGGCCCTCGGTCTCGAGCTTCGCGGTGACCTCGTTGTAGTCGATGCCCTGCGCGTCGATGGCGTTGAGCAGCTGGTTCGACTCGAGATATTCGGAGGTGACGGTGTCGCCGCGCACCTCGCCGTGATCGGCGAACGCGTTGAGCGTGGCCTCGGGCATGGTGTTCACGACGCCGGGGGCGACGAGCTCGCTCACGTAGAGGGTATCGGGCAGCGAGGGATCCTTGACGCCCGTCGACGCCCACAGCGGGCGCTGCGGGTTGGCGCCGAGACCGAGCAGCTGCTTCGCGCGCTCGGTGGCGAAGGACTGCTCGTAGACCTCGTAGGCGAGGCGCGCATTGGCGACCGCGGCCTTGCCCTTCAGTTCGAGAGCCTCGGGGGTGCCGATCGCCGTGAGGCGCGCGTCGATCTCGGTGTCGACGCGCGACACGAAGAACGATGCGACCGAGTGGATGGTCGAGAGGTCGATGCCCGCGGCGCGCGCCTGCTCGAGGCCCGTGAGGTAGGCGTTGATGACCTGGCGGTAGCGCTCGAGGCTGAAGATGAGCGTGACGTTCACGCTGATCCCCGCCGCGATCGTCTCGGTGATCGCCTCGAGTCCCTCGACCGTCGCGGGGATCTTGATCATGGCGTTGGGGCGGTCGACCTTCGCCCACAACTCGCGAGCCTGGGCGGCGGTGCCCGCCGCGTCGCGGGCGAGGCCGGGCTCGACCTCGATGGAGACGCGGCCGTCGCGGCCGCCGGTCGCGGCGTAGACGTCGGCGAAGATGTCGCAGGCGTCGGCGACATCGGCCGTCGTGAGCTCCACGATGGTCTCGGAGGCGCCGAGGCCCCGCGCTGCGCAACCGGCGATGCGGTCGCCGTAGCCGATACCGCCGCCGATGGCCGCGGCGAAGATCGTCGGGTTGGTCGTGACGCCGACGACGTCGCGGTCGCCGATGAGACGGGCGAGCTCACCGCTCTCGATGCGCGAGCGCGAGAGGTCGTCGAGCCAGACGCTCACACCGGCGGCGCTGAGGGACTGAGTGGGGGTCGTCATGCTTACTCTCCTGAGCTCTGGATGGAATCGCGGGCGGCGGCGACCACGGCGTCGGCGGTGATGCCGAACTCGCGGAACAGCGTCTCGTAGTCGGCGGAGGCGCCGAAGTGCTCGAGCGACACCGAACGGCCGTGCTGGCCGACGAAGCGCTCCCACCCGAGCGCGATGCCCGCTTCGACGCTCACGCGCGCCGTGACGTCGGAGGGGAGCACGCTCTCGCGGTACTCCTCGCTCTGCTCGGCGAACCACTCGACCGACGGCATGCTCACGACGCGTGCGCCGATCCCGTCGGCCGCGAGGCGCTCGCGCGCCTCGACGGCGAGCTGCACCTCGGAGCCCGTACCGATGAGCAGCACGTCGATGCTGTCGGTGGGGGAGTCGGCGAGCACATAGGCGCCCCGGCGCACGCCCTCGGCCGAGGTGCCCTCGAGCACGGGGACGTTCTGTCGGGTGAGAGCGATGCCGGTAGGCCCGGCGTGGCGGCTCAGCACCTCGTGCCAGGCCGCGGCGGTCTCGTTCGCGTCTGCCGGGCGCACGATGGCCAGGTTGGGGATCGCGCGCAGCGCGGCGAGGTGCTCGACCGGCTGGTGCGTCGGGCCGTCCTCGCCGAGAGCGATGGAGTCGTGGGTCCACACGAAGATGCTCGGCACGTTCATGAGCGCCGCGAGCCGCACGGCGGGGCGCATGTAGTCGGCGAACTGCAGGAAGGTGCCGCCGTAGCTGCGGGTCTTGCCGTGCAGCTGGATGCCGTTGAGGATCGCGGCCATCGCGTGCTCGCGGATGCCGAAGTGCAGCACGCGGCCATAGGGGGTCGCCGTCCACGCCCCGGTCGAGCGCTCGGCGGGAGCGAAGGAGGGGACGCCCGGGATCGTGGTGTTGTTCGAGCCCGCGAGGTCGGCGGATCCGCCCCACAGCTCGGGCATGATCGGGCCGAGCGCGGCGAGCACCTTGCCGCTCGCCGAACGGGTGGCGATGCTGTCGCCCACCTCGAAGGTCGGCAGCGCCTCGAGCGCGCCCTCGGGCAGCTCGCGCGCCTCGAG
Source organism: Leucobacter ruminantium (assembly GCF_017565705.1). Lineage (GTDB taxonomy): Bacteria > Actinomycetota > Actinomycetes > Actinomycetales > Microbacteriaceae > Leucobacter > Leucobacter ruminantium. The sequence goes on along the minus strand of NZ_JAGDYL010000006.1, from coordinate 152,909 downwards.
ACGGTCGAACAGCGCCTTGCGCTCGGGGTTCGCCTCGGCCCAGGCGTCGAAGCCGCGCTGCCACTCGGCGCGGCGCTCGGCTCCTCGCTCGACCGCCTTGCGCGTGTGCGCCAGCACCTCGGGTGCGACGGCGAAGTGCTGCTCCGGGTCGAAGCCCAGCGCGCGCTTGAGGCCGGCGAGCTCCTCGGCGCCCAGCTTCGAGCCGTGGATCCCTCCCGTGTTCTGCTTGCCGGGCGAGGGCCAGCCGATGATCGTCTTCAGGATGATGAGCGAGGGCTTCGAGGTCTCGGCCCGGGCCGCCTCGATCGCCGCGTTCAGTTCGACGATGTCCTCGACGTAGTCGCCGGTCTTCTTCCAGTCGACCTCGATGACCTGCCACCCGTAGGACTCGTAGCGCTGCGCGACGTCCTCCGAGAAGGCGATGTCGGTGTCGTCCTCGATCGAGATCTGGTTCGAATCGTAGATGGCGATCAGGTTGCCGAGCTCCTGGTGGCCCGCCAGCGAGGAGGCCTCGGACGTCACGCCCTCCTGGAGGTCTCCGTCGCCCGCGATCACGTAGACGAAGTGGTCGAAGGGGCTGGCGCCCGGCGCGGCTTCGGGGTCGAACAGGCCGCGCTCGTAACGCGCGGCGTATGCGAAGCCGACGGCCGAGGCGAGGCCCTGACCCAGCGGGCCGGTCGTGATCTCCACGCCGGGCGTGTGACCGACCTCGGGGTGACCCGGTGTGCGGGAGCCCCAGGTGCGCAGGGCCTCGATGTCCTCGAGCTCGAGGCCGTAGCCTCCGAGGTAGAGCTGCACGTACTGGGTGAGCGATGAGTGCCCGACCGAGAGGATGAAGCGGTCGCGGCCGACCCAGTCGGCGTCGGCCGGATCGTGGCGCATCACTCGCTGGTGCAGGAGATAGGCGACGGGCGCCAGGCTGATGGCGGTGCCCGGGTGGCCGTTGCCGACCTTCTCGACCGCGTCCGCGGCGAGCACCCGGGCGGTGTTCACCGCAAGATCATCGAGCTCGTCCCACTGCAATTCGTTTCCCACAGATGCACCTTTCCAAGGGGAAGATTCGGGCGCGGTCGCGCACACCCCACTCATCTTATGGCAGCGGGGGTACGATGGTGAGTGATGTCCACCGAGATCTCAGCCCAGCCCCAGACCCTCGCGCCCCGGCGGAAGCGCTCGTTCGGCCGCACGGTCAAGAACTACGTCGCGCTCACGAAGCCGCGGGTGATGGAACTGCTGCTGGTCGTCACCGTGCCGGCGATGATCCTCGCCGCGAACGGCCTGCCCGACCTGTGGCTGGTGCTGGCGACCCTCGTCGGCGGCGCGATGAGCGCGGGCTCCGCCGGCGCGTTCAACTGCTACATCGACCGCGAGGCCGACCGGCTGATGAAGCGCACCAAGAACCGTCCGCTGGTGACGGGCGAGATCTCCGATCGCAACGCCCTCGTCTTCGCGTGGGTGCTCGGGGTGCTCTCGATCGCCTGGCTCTACCTCACGACCAACTGGCTCGCCGCCGTGCTCGGCGCCGCCGCGATCTTCACCTACGTCGTCGTCTACACGATGTGGCTCAAGGGCCGCAGCGAGCAGAACATCATCTGGGGCGGCATCGCGGGCTGCTTCCCCGTGCTCATCGGCTGGGCTGCCGTCACCGGATCACTCGACTGGCCCGCCTGGGTGTTCTTCCTCATCATCTTCCTCTGGACCCCGGCCCACTACTGGCCGCTCTCGATGCGCTACCGCGAGGACTACGCCGCGGCGGGCGTTCCGATGCTCGGCGTGGTGCGCGGGCGCGCGACCGTGGGCCTCCAGGTCATCCTCTACACCTGGGCGACGGTCGTCTCGAGTCTGCTGCTGATCCCCGCGAACGGCATCGGCTGGATCTACACGACTGTCGCGCTGCTCTCGGGCGGCTACTTCATCTTGCAGGCGCACCGGCTCTACGGCAGCGCGATCCGCGGGCAGGAGGGCAAGCCGATGCAGGTCTTCCACGGCTCGATCACCTACCTCTCCGTGCTGTCGCTCGCGATCGCGATCGACCCGCTGCTGCCGTTCTGACCCGAGGCCTGCGCGTGTAACGCGCGTGTTACGGCGGCGGGAGTAGCCTGAAGCTCATGCACCACGCCTCCGACCTCGACCCCAGCACCTCCGTCGTCGCCCTCGGGCGGCCCGCAAGGGAGACCGGCGCAGCGCTCAACCCGCACATCGCGCTGACGTCGACCTTCTTCGGCCGCGAGGCGCCGGGCGGCCCGGGTGACCGCGGCTACGCGCGATTCTCGAACGAGTCGTGGGAGCCGCTCGAGGAGGCCGTCGCGATGCTCGAGGGATCGTCGGTGCCCGCGCTCTCCTACGCCTCCGGCATGGCCGCCGTCGCCGCAGGACTCTCCCTCGTGCCCGTCGGGGGCGTCGCGCTCGTGCCGTCCACGTCGTACAACGGCTCGATCGGCCTGGCCCGATCCCTCGCGGAGAGCGGGGCGCTGCGGCTGCGTGAGATCGATCCCGTCGACATCGAGGCCACGGTCGCCGCGATGGAGGGCGCCGACCTCATCTGGCTCGAATCGCCCACCAACCCGCTGCTCGAGGTCGTCGACCTGCCCCGGCTGATCGCGGCGGCGCGCGAGCGAGGGCTCACGGTGGTCGTCGACAACACCTTCTCGACCCCGCTGCGCCAGCGCCCGCTCGAGCACGGCGCCGATGTCGTCGTGCACTCGGCGACCAAGTTCATCGCCGGACACTCCGACGTGCTGCTCGGCATCGCCGTCGTGCGCAATGCGGAGCTGCGTGCGCGCCTGCTCGCGCACCGCACGCTGCACGGCGCCATCCCCGGTCCGTTCGAGGCGTGGCTCGCCCTGCGCGGCCTGCGCACCCTCGCCCTGCGGCTCGACCGCGCCGAGGCCACGGCGGGCGTGCTCGCCGAGCGGCTGCTCTCGGCGCCCGGCGTGGCCCGAGTGCGCTATCCGGGGCTCGCGAGCGACCCCGGGCACGAACTCGCCGCGGCGCAGCTCGGGGGCTTCGGCGCGCTCGTCTCGATCGAGCTCGAGGGCGGAGCGGAGCACGCAGACGCCTTCGTGGCGGAGCTCGAGCTCATCACTCCGGCGACGAGCCTCGGCGGCGTCGAGTCGCTCGCCGAGCGGCGGCGCAGGCAGCCGGCCGAGCCCGTGCAGGTGCCCGAGGCGCTCGTGCGGCTGAGCATCGGCATCGAGCACGTCGAGGATCTGTGGGCCGACCTGAGCCGCGCTCTCGAGCGTTCGCGCGCCGGCCGCGCCTGAGGATGACCGCGCGGCCTTCGGGCCGCTCTCATCGCCCGCGCGGTTCGCGTCGGCGCACGGCCAGCACGGCGACGGTCTAACCGGCGGGCTCGGCGCTCTCTGCGGGCAGGACCGGCCGCTTGAGGCGCAGCACCACGACCGTCATCGTCGCGGCGGTGAGCGAGGCGAGCACCATGTGCACGCCCACGGCGAGGGGAGGCAGCCCGCTGCGGGCCTGGAAGATGCCCACCGCGATCTGCACGAGCATCAGGACGAGCAGCGCGATCAACCAGCGCAGCGGGCGAAGACGGCGCGCCGCCGCCCAGCCGAGCAGCACGAGCACGAGCACGAGCGTGATGTAGCCGGGCCACGCGTGCAGGTGACTGAGCACCGTCGCGTCGAAGCCGTCGCGCACCACATCCTCGTCGCCCGAGTGCGGCCCCGAGGCGGTGGTCAGCACCCCCATGAGCACGATCACCGCCATGCCGAGCGTGGCGACGTGCGCCAGGATCCCGAACCCCGAGGGCACCGCCCGCTCGCGCGGCCCGGGCGCCTCGCGCAGGCGCACGAGGAATGCGGCGGTCACGCAGACCAGCACGAGCGAGACGACGTAGTGGAAGCCGACGATGAAGGCGTTGAGCCTCGTGAGCACCGTGATGCCGCCCACGAACGCCTGGGCGACGACGCCGATGAGCACGAGCCAGGCGAGGATGACGAGGTCGTGTCGCCGCGGCGTCACGTCGAGCGAGCGCACCGCGGCGATACCGATGACCGTGAGCAGCACTGCAGTGAAGAACGAGAACACGGGAAGCCCGACGAGCGAGGCGGTGGTCCCGAACAGCACGCCCGCGGCGACGCCGTAGACCGCGTAGCCGAGCGCGTTGCGCACCGAGGGCCAGCCGCCGCACGCCTGCAGCAGCGCGAACAGCACCGCCAACGCGACGAACAGCAGCACGCCGGTGATCGTGCGGTTGCCGAACTCGATGATGCCGTGGATGCCCATCTCGGGCGTCGGGGTCAGCGACTCCGGCGTGCAGAGCGGCCACTCGTCGCAGCCGAGCCCCGAACCGGTGAGGCGCACGGCGCCGCCGGTGCCGATGATCAGGACGTTCAGCACGAACGAGGCCCACGCCGCCACGCGGAGGAGGCGGGAGGAGACTCCCACCCGGAGGCCCTGCTCGGGGGCCGGGGTTGCTGACGTACTCGCGCTGGACACCGAGTCTCCTCTCGTGAGCTTCCTCCGAGATCCGCGCTTCACAGGGCGCGGCACTCCCGAAACAGGCCGGAGTCTGTAGAATGGGAAGCTGTGGTTGCGTACTGCGAACCGACGACCGCTGCCGGGCAGCGCGTCGGAGCGGTTCGGTCCGAAGCCCAGACTACTGCACCGTTGCAGGGCCAGGTCTGTGCGCCCGAGTTCTTCGTGTGCGCACACGGGCCCTGCCCGGCGAGGACGAAGAATCAAGGGAGGGATCATGCCAGAGGTATTGATCGACCGACCCGAGCTCGAAGGCTTGGGCCAGTACGAGTTCGGCTGGCACGACAGCGATGAGGCGGGCGCGGTTGCGCAGCGCGGCCTCAGCGAGGACGTCGTGCGGAACATCTCGGGGCTGAAGAACGAACCGGAGTGGATGCTGCAGCGACGGCTCAAGGCCCTGCAGATCTTCGGCCGCAAGCCGATGCCGTCGTGGGGCGCCGATCTCTCGGAGATCGACTTCGACAACATCAAGTACTTCGTGCGCTCGACCGAGAAGCAGGCGACCACCTGGGAGGAGCTTCCCGAGGAGATCAAGGAGACCTACGAGAAGCTCGGCATCCCCGAGGCCGAGCGCCAGCGCCTCGTCGCCGGCGTCGCCGCGCAGTACGAGTCGGAGGTCGTGTACCACCAGATCCGCGAGGATCTGGAGAGCCAGGGCGTGCTGTTCCTCGACACCGACACGGCGCTCAAGGAGCACCCCGAGATCTTCGAGCAGTACTTCGGCACCGTGATCCCGTCGGGCGACAACAAGTTCGCCGCGCTCAACACGGCCGTGTGGTCGGGCGGCTCCTTCGTCTACGTGCCGAAGGGCGTGCACGTCGAGATCCCGCTGCAGGCCTACTTCCGCATCAACACGGAGAACATGGGCCAGTTCGAGCGCACGCTCATCATCGCCGACGAGGGCAGCTACGTGCACTACATCGAGGGCTGCACCGCTCCGATCTACAAGAGCGACTCGCTGCACTCCGCCGTCGTCGAGATCATCGTGAAGAAGAACGCCCGCGTGCGCTACACCACGATCCAGAACTGGTCGACCAACGTCTACAACCTCGTCACGAAGCGCGCGATCGCGGAAGAGGGCGCGACGATGGAGTGGGTCGACGGCAACATCGGCTCGAAGGTCACCATGAAGTACCCGTCGATCTACCTGGCCGGCGAGCACGCGAAGGGCGAGACCCTGTCGGTCGCCTTCGCGGGGCCCGGCCAGCACCAGGACGCGGGGGCCAAGATGATCCATCTCGCGCCGCACACCAAGTCGTCGATCCTCTCGAAGTCGATCGCGCGCGGCGGCGGCCGTACCGGCTACCGCGGCGAGGTGCGAGTGGAGGCGAACGCCCACCACGCGGCCAACTCGGTGGTCTGCGACGCGCTGCTCGTCGACACGATCTCGCGCAGCGACACCTACCCGGCGATCGACATCCGCACCGACGACGCCGAGCTCGGCCACGAGGCCACGGTCTCGCGCGTCAGCGAGGATCAGCTCTTCTACCTCATGAGCCGCGGACTCGCCGAGGAGGAGGCGATGGCGATGATCGTGCGCGGCTTCATCGAGCCGATCGCGCGCGAGCTGCCCATGGAGTACGCCCTCGAACTGAACAAGCTCATCGAGATGGGCATGGAAGGATCCGTCGGATAATGACCGAAGCTGTAGCAGAGAAGACCGCGCCGTCGGCGCAGGGCACCGAGCAGCACGGCGCGCGGGCGCACTCCGACGGGGACTGGGCGAACCGCGCCCCGGTGCAGACGCGCTCCGAGCGCCCCAAGTCGACCGATGTGGCCGACTTCCCGACGGTGACCGGCCGCGAGGCGGTCTGGAAGTTCTCGCCCGTCGCGAAGCTCGATGCGCTGCTGAACGGCGTGCTCGACGGCTCGCGCCCCCCGGTCTCGGTGAGCGAGGCGGCGGGGATCGCGAGCGAGTGGATCTCCCGCGACGACGCGCGCATCGGCCGCGCAGGCATCCCCGAGGACCGCGCCGCCGCAGCCGCGTGGAGCGCCTTCGGCGAGGCCCACCTGGTGACCGTCTCGTCCGAGGAGCAGGTCACGGCCGTCGTCGCGCGCGATGCGCTCGGCGCATCGCCGCGCGCCGCTCACACCGTGATCGAGGCCGCCCCGCAGAGCCGCGGCCTCGTGATCCTCGAGAACACGGGCGACGCGCGCGTCACCGAGAACGTCGAGATCGTCGTCGGAGACGGCGCGAAGCTGACCGTCGTCTCGGTGCAGCAGTGGGCCGACGACGCGATCCACCTCGCCGCCCACTACGCCACCGTAGGCCGCGATGCATCGCTCACCCACATCGTGGTGTCGCTCGGCGGAGGGATCGTGCGCCTCAACCCGGCGATCCACCTCGACCACGAGGGCGCGAACGGCGAGGCGCTCGGCGCCTACTTCGCCGATGCGGGCCAGCACCTGGAGCACCAGGTCTACATGGATCACGACGCCCCCCACACCCGCAGCCGCGTCACCTACAAGGGCGCGCTGCAGGGCGAGGGCGCGCACACCGTGTGGATCGGCGACGTGCTGATCCGCCAGAACGCGACCGGCACCGACAGCTACGAGCAGAACCGCAACCTGGTGCTCTCCGAGGGAACGCGCGCCGATTCGATCCCGAATCTCGAGATCGAGACCGGCGACATCGAGGGTGCGGGACACGCGTCGGCCACGGGCCGCTTCGACGACGAGCACATCTTCTACCTCCGGAGCCGGGGCATCTCGGAGGAGGAGGCGCGCAAGCTCGTGGTGCGCGGCTTCCTGCTCGAGGTCATCGCGCAGATCGGCGACGAATCGACCGAGGAGCGCCTGCAGGCCGCAGTCGAGGCCGAGCTGGCCGAGTCCGTCCGATAATGGCCCGCCACAAGGTGATCGCGGTCGGCGAGCTGGTGCAGGACCAGGCCGCCCGCGTCGTCGTCGAGGACGTGCCGATCGCGCTCGTGCTCGACGGCTCGGGCGAGGTGCACGCCATCGGCGACACCTGCAGCCACGGTCAGATCAGCCTCTCCGAGGGCTTCGTCGAGGGCGACACGCTCGAGTGCTGGGCCCACGGCTCGGCATTCTCGCTGCGCACCGGCGTCCCGCAGAACCTCCCGGCTTACGAGCCGGTACCCGTCTACGTCGTCGAGATCGAAGACGGCGACGTGTACATCGACCCCAACGTTACGAAAGAGATTGAACAATGAGCTCCGTTCTCGAGATCAAGGACCTGCACGTCAGCGTCGAGACCGATCAGGGTGAGAAGAAGATCCTGAAGGGCGTCGACCTCACCATCAGGCAGGGCGAGACCCACGCGATCATGGGCCCGAACGGCTCCGGCAAGTCGACGCTGGCCTACGCCATCGCGGGTCACCCCCGCTACGAGGTCACGAGCGGCTCCGTGCTGCTCGACGGCGAGGAGGTGCTCGACATGGAGGTGGACGAGCGCGCCCAGGCCGGCCTCTTCCTCGCGATGCAGTACCCGGTCGAGATCCCGGGCGTGACCAACGCGAACTTCCTGCGCACCGCGAAGACCGCGATCGACGGCGAGGCGCCCGCCATCCGCACCTGGATGAAGGACGTCAAGGAGGCCATGCAGCACCTGCGCATGGACGAGTCGTTCGCCTCTCGCAACGTCAACGAGGGCTTCTCGGGCGGCGAGAAGAAGCGCAACGAGATCCTGCAGCTCGAACTGCTCAAGCCGAAGTTCGCCGTGCTCGACGAGACCGACTCCGGCCTCGACGTCGACGCGCTGAAGATCGTGTCGGAGGGCGTCAACCGCGCCAAGGAGCAGACCGGCCTCGGCGTGCTGCTCATCACCCACTACACGCGCATCCTGCGCTACATCAAGCCCGACTTCGTGCACGTCTTCGTGAACGGCCGCGTGGCCGAAGAGGGCGGACCGGAGCTCGCCGAGCGCCTCGAGGAAGAGGGTTACGACCGCTTTCTCACGGGTGCTTCTGCCTGAGCGGCACGGTGTCCTAGGCTGATCGTATGAGCGAGGAAGCAACGACCGTTCCGCAGTCGATCGACCCGGAGTTCCGCGAGCAGGCGATCGAGGCGCTGAAGAACGTCTCGGATCCCGAGCTGGGCGTCAACATCGTCGATCTCGGCCTGATCTACGATCTGGCCTTCGACGAGGCCCACGACGCGCTCGTGATCAGCATGACGCTCACGAGCGCGGGCTGCCCACTGACCGACGTCATCGAGAACGACATCGCGGAGGCGCTCGACGGGCTCGTCACCGCCTTCCGCATCAACTGGGTGTGGATGCCGCCGTGGACGCCCGAGCGGATCACCGACGACGGCCGCGACATGATGCGCGCTTTGGGATTCGCCATCTGAGATGGCGAACTCCAACCCCCTTCGCTCGGCCGACGATCCTCGCCTCAGCAGGATCGCCGGGCCGAGCGCGCTCGTCATCTTCGGCGTGACCGGCGATCTGTCGCGCAAGAAGCTCATGCCCGCCGTCTACGACCTGGCGAACCGCGGTCTGCTCCCTCCCGGCTTCGCGCTCGTCGGCTTCGCGAGGCGGGACTGGGCGGATCGCGACTTCGTGGAGATCGTGCGCGAGGCCGTGCGCAAGCATGCCCGCACGCCGTTCCGCGAGGAGACCTGGGATCAGCTCGTCCAGGGCATCCGCTTCGTGCAGGGCCAGTTCGACGACCCCGAGGCGTACGCGCGGCTGAAGCAGACCGTCGACGCCCTCGACCGCGAGCGCGGCACGATGGGCAACCACGCCTTCTACCTGTCGATCCCTCCCCGCTCCTTCCCCGAGGTGGCGCGCCAGCTGTCGAGCTCGGGGCTCGTCGACCGCGCGGCGGATGAGGGGCCCTGGCGACGCGTGATCATCGAGAAGCCGTTCGGCCACGACCTCGAATCGGCCCGCCAGCTGAACGACGCGCTCGAGTCGGCGTTCCCGGCCGACGCGATCTTCCGCATCGACCACTATCTCGGCAAGGAGACGGTGCAGAACATCCTGTCGCTCCGCTTCGCGAACGCGATGTACGAGCCGATCTGGAACCGCAACTACGTCGATCACGTGCAGATCACGATGGCCGAGGACATCGGGGTGGGGGGCCGCGCCGGCTACTACGACGGCGTCGGCGCGGCGCGCGACGTGATCCAGAATCACCTGCTGCAGCTGCTCGCGCTCACCGCGATGGAGGAGCCGATCAGCCTGAGCGCCGAGCACCTGCGAGCCGAGAAGGAGAAGGTGCTCGAGGCCGTGCGCCTCCCCGACGACCTCGGCGCCGCGAGCGCCCGCGGCCAGTACGCGGGCGGCTGGCAGGGCGGAGAGCTCGTGAGCGGCTTCCTCGACGAGGAGGGCATGGACCCGCAGTCGCGCACCGAGACCTACGCCGCGATGAAGCTCCTGGTGAACACGCGCCGCTGGGCCGACGTGCCCTTCTACCTGCGCACGGGCAAGCGGCTCGGCCGACGCGTCACCGAGATCGCCGTGGTCTTCCGCAAGGAGCCGGGCGAGCTGTTCGGCAAGTCCGAGACGACCGAGCAGGGATCGAACGCCCTCGTGATCCGCGTGCAGCCCGACGAGGGCATCACGATGCGCTTCGGCGCCAAGGTTCCCGGAACCGCCGCGCGGGTGCGCGACGTGACGATGGACTTCGGCTACGGCCACGCCTTCACCGAGGCGAGCCCCGAGGCCTACGAGCGCCTGATCCTCGACGTGCTGCTCGGCGATGCGCCGCTGTTCCCGCGTCAGCGCGAGGTCGAGCTCTCGTGGCGCATCCTGGACCCGGTGGAGCAGCACTGGGCCTCCCGCGACGAGCCGCTGGAGCAGTACGCTCCCGGTTCGTGGGGGCCCGACTCCGCCGACGAGCTGCTCGCCCGCGACGGGCGGGCCTGGAGGAGACCGTGATCGAGGAACTTCCGCGCACGAGCATCAGCGCGGTCGCGCGCCGGCTCGTGTCGATGCGCCAGGAGAGCGGCGTCTCGGCGCTCGGCCGCGTGCTGACGCTCGTGATCGCCGCGAACGGACCGCTCGACGAGGCCGTGGTCGGCGCCGCCAACGACGCCTCGAACGAACACCCGATGCGCGTCATCGTGCTGCTGACCCGACCCGACAACCCCGAGGCGAGGCTCGACGCCGAGATCCGCGTTGGCGCCGACGCGGGTGCCAGCGAAGTCGTGGTGCTGCGGGCCTACGGCGAGGTGTGCAGCGGAGTGGAGAGCCTCGTCACCGGCCTGCTGCTGCCCGACGCGCCCGTCGTCGTGTGGTGGCCGGAGGAGGCGCCCCACCGCCCGGGATCCGAACCACTCGGACGCATCGCGCAGCGTCGCATCACCACGACCGCGGCGATCTCGGGCGGGGCGGAGCTCGCGCGCCGCTTCGCCGGCTACACAGCGGGCGACACCGATCTCGCGTGGACCCGTATCACGCGCTGGCGCGAGCACCTGGCGGCGATCCTCGACCAGCCGCCGCACGAACCGGTGCTGGCCGTCGAGGTGGTCGGTGCGGCAGGATCCCTCGCGACCCAGATGCTCGCCGCCTGGCTCGAACTCGCGCTGCGGGTGCCGACGACCTGCCGGCTGCCGCAGGGGGAGCCGCTCGCCGAGGGCGTGCGCTCGGTGACGCTGCGGAGGGCGTCGGGCGACGCGGTGATGGAGCGCGTCGGACCGTCGCGGACGCTGCTGCGGCAGCCCGGCCACCCGGAGCACGAGATCGTGCTGCCGCGCCGCACCCTGAGCGAGTGCCTCGCCGAGGAGCTGCGCCGGCTCGACGAGGACATCATGTACGGCCGAGTGCTGGAGCGGCTGAGCCGCATCCGCTCGGAGCAAGAGGCGAACGAGAACCGCACGAGTGAATGGAGCACCGGAGAATGAGTGATCGCACGGCGAACATCGGCGTGGTCGGCCTGGCGGTCATGGGTGCGAACCTGGCTCGCAACCTGGCCAGCCGCGAGGGCAACACCGTGGCGGTGCTGAACCGCAGCCGCGGGCGCACCGACGCGCTCGTCTCCGAGCACCCGGAGGCGGGTTTCGTGCCCGCATACTCCTACGAGGAGTTCGCGGCGAGCCTCGCGAAGCCCCGCACCGCGATCATCATGGTGCAGGCGGGTGCCGCGACCGACGCGACGATCGACGCGCTCGTCGAGGTCTTCGAGCCGGGCGACATCATCGTGGACGGCGGCAACGCCTACTTCCCCGATACCATCCGCCGCGAGCGCGCCGTGCGCGAGACCGGCATCAACTTCGTCGGTGCCGGCATCTCTGGCGGCGAGGAGGGCGCCCTCAACGGGCCGAGCATCATGCCCGGCGGCTCCGACGAATCGTGGGTCACGCTCGGACCGATCCTGAAATCGATCGCCGCGGTCGCGGAGGGCGAGCCCTGCGTCACGCACGTCGGCCACGACGGCGCCGGGCACTTCGTGAAGATGGTGCACAACGGCATCGAGTACGCCGACATGCAGCTCATCGCGGAGGCCTACGACCTCATCCGCCGCGGTACGGGGAAGAGCCCCGCCGAGATCGCCGAGATCTTCGCCGAGTGGAACCGCGGCGAGCTCGAGTCGTACCTCATCGAGATCACGGCGGAGGTGCTGCGTCAGAACGACGCAGCGACGGGCGAGCCCCTCGTCGACGTGATCCTCGACCAGGCGGGTGCCAAGGGCACCGGAGCCTGGACCGTGCAGACCGCGCTGTCGCTCGGAGTGCCCGTCTCGGGCATCGCGGAGGCGACCTTCGCGCGCTCGCTGTCCTCGCATCCCGAGCAGCGCGAGGCGGCGAGGGATCTGCCCGGCCCCTCGACCGCCACGCCGGTCGATGACGAGATCGCGTTCGTCGAGGATGTGCGCCAGGCGCTCTACGCGTCGAAGATCGTCGCCTACTCGCAGGGCTTCGACGAGATCCGCGCGGGCGCAGCCGAGTACGGCTGGAACATCGATCTCGGTGCGATCTCGAAGATCTGGCGGGGCGGCTGCATCATCCGCGCCCAGTTCCTGAACCGCATCGCCGAGGCCTACGCCGAGCAGCCCGAGCTGCCGCTGCTCATGGCCGCCCCCTACTTCGCCGACGCGCTCGGTCGGGGTCAGGAGGCGTGGCGTCGCGTCGTCGTGCACGCGACGAACGCCGGCATTCCGGCCCCGGCGTTCTCGTCGTCGCTCGCGTACTACGACGGGCTGCGCGCCGAGCGCCTGCCCGCGGCGCTCGTGCAGGGGCAGCGCGATTTCTTCGGGGCGCACACCTACCGCCGCGTCGACCGCGCCGGCAGCTTCCACACGCTGTGGTCGGGCGACCGCAGCGAGGTCGAGGCGTAGGCGGGCCCGATGCGCACCGTCGCAGCCCCCGACCTCGATGCGCTCTGCGTCGAGCTCGCGGCCGAGCTGATCGGCATCGTGCGGGACCGGCAGTCCGAGGGAGCGGTGCCGTGCATCGTCCTCACCGGCGGCAGCGGGGGAGCGGCCTCGCTCGCCGCGCTCGCGGCGCACCCCGACCGCGATGCCGTCGACTGGTCGCGCGTGCGCTTCCTCTGGGGCGACGAGCGCTGGCTGCCGGCCGGCGACCCCGAGCGCAATGACCGCCTCGCCGACGACACGCTGTTCGCGGCCGTCGGGGTCGACCCCTCGCTCGTGCACCGGGTCGGCGCGGCGGGCGGCGACCTCTCGCTCGACGAGGCCGCCGAGGAGTACGCGCGGCTCGTCGCGGGGATCGACCGCATCGACGTCGCGATCAACGGCGTCGGCCCCGACGGGCACGTCGCATCGCTCTTCCCGGGCCGCCCCGAGGTCGAGCTCGTCGGCGCCGAGGCACCCGCCGCGGTCGCCGTGCGGGAGTCGCCGAAGCCCCCGCCGGAGCGCGTCTCGCTCACGCTCCCGACGATCAACCGGGCGCACCGGGTGTGGCTGCTCGCCGCGGGCGAGGGCAAGCGCAATGCGGTGGGCGACGTGGTCGCGGGCCGTCCGACGCCCGCCGGACTGCTCTCCGGCACCGCCGAGACCGTGCTCTGGGCCGACGAGGCTGCGCTCGGGACGGCCGGCTAGCTAGACGGCGGCCTCGGGGCGAGCTCCGAGCCCCGGTCGGTAGACTAGTGCGGTTGCCCATTCCGGCATCGCCGCACGCGCAAGGAGCTGTTCACCATGATCATCGTCGAAGACCTCGCGATCGACGTCGGGGCCAGGCGTCTCATGTCCGAGGTGAGCTTCCGGGTGAACCCGGGCGACAAGATCGGGCTCGTGGGCCGCAACGGCGCCGGCAAGACGACGCTCACGCGCACGCTCTCCGGCGAGCTCCAGCCGGCCGAGGGATCGATCTCGGTCACGGGGGAGCTGGGCTTCCTTCCGCAGGATCCCCGCACGGGGGATCCCGAGCAGATCGCCCGCCACCGCATCCTCGACGCGCGCGGCCTCGGCACGCTGCAGCAGAACATCGCGAAGGCCACGGAGGACATGGCCTCCGAGGACCCCGTCGTCGCCGAGAAGGCGATGAAGCGCTTCGGCAACCTCACCGACCGCTTCCAGGCGCTCGGGGGCTACGCGGCCGAGTCGGAGGCCGCGACCATCTCGAGCAACCTCGGCCTGCCCGATCGCGTGCTCGACCAGCCGCTGAAGACGCTCTCGGGCGGCCAGCGCCGCCGTATCGAGCTCGCGCGCATCCTGTTCTCCGACGCCGACACGATGATCCTCGACGAGCCGACCAACCACCTCGACGCCGACTCGATCGTGTGGCTGCGCGAGTTCCTGAAGAGCTACCGCGGCGGCTGCATCATCATCTCCCACGACATCGACCTCGTCGGCGAGACGGTGAACCGCGTCTTCTACCTCGACGCCAACCGCCAGGTCATCGACGTCTACAACATGAACTGGAAGCTCTACCAGCGCCAGCGCGCCGCCGACGAGGAGCGCCGCCGCAAGGAGCGCGCGAACGTCGAGAAGAAGGCCTCCGCGCTCAAGGATCAGGCTGCGAAGTTCGGAGCCAAGGCGTCGAAGGCGGCGGCTGCGCACCAGATGGTGGCGCGAGCCGAGAAGATGCTCTCGGGCCTCGAGGAGGTGCGGCAGGTCGACCGGGTCGCGAAGCTGCGTTTCCCCGATCCCGCCCCGTGCGGCAAGACGCCCATCATGGCGCAGGGCTTGTCGAAGTCGTTCGGATCCCTCGAGATCTTCGCCGGAGTCGACCTGGCCGTCGACCGCGGCTCCAAGGTCGTCGTGCTCGGCCTCAACGGCGCGGGCAAGACCACGCTGCTGCGCCTGCTCGCGCAGGTCGACGAACCCGACACCGGCGAGATCATCGCGGGCCACGGCCTGAAGGTCGGCTACTACGCCCAGGAGCACGAGACGCTCGACGTCAAGGCCAGTGTGCTGCAGAACATGATCTCCGTGTCGCAGCACCTCACCGAGACCGAGGCGCGCAAGGTGCTCGGCTCCTTCCTCTTCACGGGCGACGACGTGCACAAGCCTGCCGGTGTGCTCTCGGGCGGCGAGAAGACGCGCCTCGCGCTCGCGATGCTCGTCGTGTCGAGCGCGAACGTGCTGCTGCTCGACGAGCCGACGAACAACCTGGACCCGGCGAGCCGCGAGGAGATCCTGGACGCGCTCGCGCACTTCAAGGGCGCCGTGATCCTCGTCTCGCACGATCCGGGCGCGGTCGAGGCGCTGAACCCCGAGCGCGTGCTCATCATGCCCGAGGCGACCGAGGATCACTGGTCGAAGGAGTACCTGGAGCTCATCGAGCTGGCGTAGCGCGGGCGGGCGGGGCCTCGGTTTCGATACTTCGACTCGTCGCGTCGCTCCTCGCTCAGCACAGCGCTCGCTTCGCCTCGCTCAACCGGCGGAGGAGGGGGCGCTCAATCAGCGGTGGCGTCCGCGTCGGGGTCGTCGCGTCCGCCCCGGTCGGGGACGGGCGGGTCGAGGCGGGCGATCGCGAACTCGGCGCCCTCGTCCTGCATGCCGTTGTCGAAGTACTCGACGTGGCCCTCCTCGTCGAGTTCGACGCCCTGCTGCAGGTCGAGGTTGCTCTGGCAGATGAAGTCGCGGGCGACGCAGTAGTCGCTGATGCGATCGGCGAACGGTGCGAGCGCGGCCTCTGGCCGGGGGAGGAGCCCGCCGAGCGCCGGGTCGAAGTCGCCCGCGTTGAAGGGCTCGGAGCCGACGAAGCGCGGGTCGCCGTAGAACACGATCGCGAGCACCCGCTCCGCGGCCTCCTCGCCGACCGCGCCCACGGTCGCGCCGATGATGCGAGCGTCGGCGCTGCTGAGGGCGTCGCCAATGATGAGCGCGCCCTGCGAGTAGCCGAGCAGCACGAAGCGCTGCTCCTCGCACGCCTCCGCCTGCACGTTGAGCGTGTCGATGAGCATGCGCACGCCCTCGGTCCCGCCCTCCTTGATGTCGGTGTCGGCCGGGTAGTCGAGGTCGAGGATCTCGACCTGGTCGGGGCGCGCCTTGGAGATCTTGCGGGCGACGGGGGAGAGCAGCTGGCCCTTGTGCGGCTCGCCCGTGCCGCGCACGGTGATCACGAGGTAGGGGGAGCAGTCGACGGGTTCGACGATCGGCTCGGGGTGCAGCTCGGCGTCGTACTCCTCGGCGGCCTCCGGCTGCGAGGGATCCTCCGTGACGTTCTCGAGCGATTCGCGCGCCACGGTGGGGTCGGGCGGCGAGGCGCAGCCGCTCAGCAGCGCCGAGCCCGCGAGGAGCGCGGCGGCGGCCGTCAGGAGGCGGCGCGCGCCTCTCCGGAGCGGGAACAAGCGGCGGAGCAGGAGCAGGCGGCGGAGCGCGCGGGAGCGGTCCGTGGCGTGTTCAGGCATCGAGCAGTGCATCCTCTTCCTCGGCGTCGCTGGGGCCGCGGCGGCGCCTGCGCTCGGCGCTGCGGCGATCCTGCTTCTCGACGGTCTCGCTCCCGGCGTTCAGGCCCCGGTACTCCCTGCGGGCCGCGTACGCGACCCCGATGCACGCGATCAGGATGAACACGTACCACTGCAGGGCGTAGGAGAGATGGGGCCCCTCGTCGCGCGCCGGTTTCGCGGGGAGCACGCCGTGCTCGCCCGCGGGCGTCTCGGAGACGAGCATGCCGTAGGCGCCGGTGTAGGCACCCGCGTGCGCCTCGTCGGCGCCCGTGAGCCTCGCCAGCTCGTCGAGCTCGATGCTCGCGACGGTGCGGTCTGACGCTGTGCGACCGGCGATGGGCGGTTCCGAGGCGCGGAGGCGCGCCTCGACGCGCACCTCGCCCTCGGGCGGCTGCGGCAGCGACGAGGGATCCGTGTCGCCCGCCGATGCTCCGTCGACGGGCACCCAGCCGCGGTCGACGAAGAAGACGCGGCCGTCCTCGGTGAGCAGGGCCTGGATGAGGTCGGACCCCACGCCGTCGGGGCCCGGGCGGTTGCGGGCGAGGACGGGGTCGCCCACGTACTCGCCGGTCACCGAGACGACGCGCCACTTCTGCGCGTCCTCGTCGAAGCGGTCGGGCCGCGGAAGCTCGGCCTCGAGCGGCACGGCCTCGGCATCGTAGTTCGCGTCGATCCTCGCGATCTCGGCCCGCGCCTCGGCGCGGCGATCGAACTGCCAGTTGCCGAGGAGCACGCAGGCGATCGCGAACACCAGCAGCATGGCGAAGTAGCCGATCCAGCGCGCCGAGTGGAGGAAGCGCCAGCCGATCCGCGTGTCTTCGGGGCGCGTCTCAGTCATCGAGTTCCTCCACCTCCCGCACCTCGAGCGGGAAGTCGCGGGCCGCGAGGAAGTCGCGCAGCACGTCGAGGTGCTCCGCGCACGCGAGCCAGGTCTTGCGGCGGTCGGCCGTGTGGAGCCGCGGGTTGCGCCAGAGGATCGCCCGTTCGGCCTCCGCCCGGCAGCCCGCGCGTGAGCACTCGAAGCGCCGGGCCGTCTCGCCCCCGAAACCGAGGTCGGGCAGCACGACGCCGCTCATGCGGAACCCTCGCCGCGTTCGCTCGGGCCCGAGGTCGGCCGTGCATCGCCGTCATCGGCAGGACCGACGCCGCCTGCAGCCGATCCCTCGCCCCCGCGTCTGGCCGGCTCGACATCGACCACGATCACCGCGTCGGACGGGAGCGATCCCTCGCCCCGCTCCTCCGGCCGCTCGGGCGCCGAGAGCTGCAGCGGCTCGGGCGCGTCGGGTGCCTCGCCGCCGCCGTGGGCGACGGCGTTGCCCACCATCACCGCGAACCAGGGGAGGAACACCGCGCCGGCGGCGACGAGCAGGACCCACCAGCCGCGCACCCAGAACAGCGACACCACGCACAGCACGCGCAGGCTCATCGCGATGAAGTACATGCGCATGCGGTGCGCGCGATCCTCCTCCGGGTTCACCCCGGCAGACGTCACGCTATAGCTCTTCGACATGCGCTCCCAACTCCGTACCCCACAAGCCTACGCGGTCTAGGCTGGTGCACAGCTGTCTGAACGGGCTGTCTGAACGGAAGGGATCCCTCATGACCACCTCGCGCACCGTACTCGTGACCGGAGGCAACCGCGGCATCGGCTACGCCATCGCCGAGCGCATGAACGCCGACGGCCACCGGGTCGCCGTGACCGCCCGTTCGGGCGAGGGCCCCGAGGGATCGTTGACGGTGCGCGCCGACATGACCGACGCCGCCTCCATCGATGCCGCGTTCGCCGAGATCGAGGCGCAGCTCGGCGCCGTCGAGGTGGTCGTCGCGAACGCCGGCATCACGAAGGACACGCTGCTGCTGCGCATGACCGAGGAGGAGTTCACGAGCGTCATCGACACGAACCTCACCGGCACCTTCCGCGTCGTCAAGCGCGCAGCCAAGGGGCTGCTCAAGGGGCGTTTCGGGCGCGTCATCCTCATCTCCTCGGTCGTCGGCCTCTACGGTTCGCCCGGCCAGATCAACTACTCCTCGTCGAAGGCGGCGCTCGTCGGCTTCGCCCGATCCCTCACCCGCGAGCTCGGCGCCCGCAACATCACCGCGAACGTCATCGCCCCCGGCTTCATCGAGACCGACATGACCGCCGCCCTGCCCGAGGAGCAGCAGAAGCAGTACCTCTCGAACATCCCCGCGAACCGCTTCGGCCAGGTCGCCGAGATCGCGGGCGCCGCCTCGTTCCTCGCGGGCGACGACGCCGCCTACATCTCGGGCGCCGTGATCCCCGTCGACGGCGGCCTCGGAATGGGGCACTAGGGGCGGCTGACCGGGGCTGCAGACCAGGGCTTCACCCGCCCCGCTTCTCGCCGGGCCGTTGCTCCCGCGCGAGGTGCAGCGCGAGCGCGGTGCGATCCCTCACCCCGAACTTGCGCAGCAGCGCCGAGACCGTGTTCTTGACCGTGCCGTGGGCGAGGTGCAGGCGCTCCGCGATCACGCGATTGCTGCAGCCCTCGGCGACGAGCCCGGCGACGGCGCGCTCCGTCGGGGTCAGACCGTCGCCCGCGGGTCGGTCGATGACGGTGCGGACCACCCGCGGGTCGACGACCGTGCCGCCCCGCATCACCTGCAGGATCGCCTCGCGGAGGCCCGAGGTTGACACGTCCTTGAGCAGGAAGCCGGCGGCGCCGGCGTCGAGCATGGCCCGCACCAGCTCGGTGTCGTCGAACGTCGTGAGCGCGAGCACCCTCGCCTCCGGGTGATCGCGAGCGCACCGCTCGGTGAAGCCGATCCCGTCGAGCACGGGCATCCTGGCGTCGACGAGCACGACGTCCGGAGACGACTCCGGCATCGCCGCGAGCGCGCGCCTGCCGTCCTCCGCCTCTCCCACGACCTCGATGTCGGGCTCCAGCTCGAGCAGCATCCGCAGGCCGCGCCGCAGGATCTCCTGGTCGTCCACGATCAGCACCCGGACCGGTGTCGAGACCGGGTTCACGAGCCGACCCGGCTCGTTCGGGGCTGCTGATGGGGCCGGTGCGGATGAGGCGGTGACAACGGAGATGGCACGGGTCGTACGGGCAGCACGACCCGCAGCCGGAAGCCGGTCGCGTCCGGCACGCAGTCGAACGTCCCGCCCAGCGCCTCGCTGCGTTCCCTGAGGGATCGCAGGCCGAAGCCCTCGGCGAGTTCCGGGGTGCTCTCGTCGGGGATCCCTTCATCACCATCGCGGATCTCTTCGTTGTTGCTGTTGTTGCTGTTGCTGCTGTTGCTGCTGTTGCTGCTGTTGCTGCTGCGGATGCCTTCGCCGCCGTCGCGGATCCCTCGGCCTCCGCCGTCGTCCGCGATCGTGGCCTCCACCCGGTCCGAGCCGACCCGCACGAGGATCTCGACCCGCTCCGCCTCGGCGTGCCGCACGACGTTCGTGAGCCCCTCCTGCACGAAGCGCACGAGCAGCAGCATCTGCTCCCGCGGCAGCTCCGCGAGCGGACCCTCGACGTCGAGCCCGATCGCCACACCGCTCGAGCGGAACCCGTCGGCGATCGCCGCGAGGGGATCGCCCTCGTCGAGCCGCAGCGCATCGAGCGGATGCATGGCACGCACCAGACGGCGCATATCGCGCAGTGCGTCGCCCGCCGTGAGCCGCGCCCGCTCGACCTCCTCCCACGCGCGATCGGGGTCGCGATCCCTCGCCCGCTCCGCGAACTCCAGCGAGAAGCCGATCGCCGTGAGTCGATGCCCCAGCCCGTCGTGCAGACCGTGGGCCGTTCGCGCGCGCTCCTGCGCCAGCACCAGTTCGCGCTCACTGCCGGCGTGGTCGCGCAGCTCCGCGTTCGCGCGCTGCAGCTCGCGCTCGGCCGTCTCGCCCGTGTGCAGCAGCACCGCGAACAGGCCCCCGATCAGCACGAACATGACAACCCCGAGCGCCTCGACGACGATCTGCGCCGGCGGCGTACCGAGGATGACATGCACACCCGAGCCGATGCCGACCACGATCGCCGCGTAGACCGCGACAGCGACGCCGCCGAGGCATCTCGCCACGACGAGCGCGGCCAGCCAGAGCATGCCGAGACCGAGGGTGCCGTTCGCGAGAAACGAGGCCGTCGTCGCGAAGCAGGCGAAGGAGACCCCGACGAGCGGTCGCGGGCGGTGCGCGCGGCGGGTCGGCCACCAGAGCAGCACGCAGCCGACCACGGACGCCGGCAGCAGAGCCGATGCCCAATCGGGCATGCGGCCGAGCGAGAGGAAACCGGCGAGCAGCGGTCCGACCGCCGCGACCGCCATCAGGCAGTCGAGCAGCAGTCTCCGCTTGTCGAGTCCCCGGCGCACACCTCAATGCTAGGCTGCGCCCGCTGCGGCACGCAGTGACCGCGGTCATCACTTCCGTGACCGCGGTTCGGTCCCGCTGCGCAGGGCGGATCGTAGCGTGAGGACATGACATCAGACACCGCACCCAGCGCCTCACCCTCACCCGGCCCTGAGCCCGTCTCCGTGCCCTCGCCCGCCCCGCGCCTCGGCGCAGGGCCGCTCGGCATCGGGCTCCGATCCCTCGCGGCGATCGCGATACTGGTCGTCGCGAACCTCGCCGTCGTTCCGTTCACCGCTGTGCTGAGCGCCGTGCCCGGGCTCCGGGAGCTGGGATCCGAGCTCTCGTGGGCCACGCTCGGAATCTACGCCTGCCTCGGATCGGTCATGTGGGGCACCGCGGTGCTGCTCGCCTGGCTGTGGGTGAGGTTCGTCGAGCGGCGCAGGCTCGCCGACATCGGGCTGCGTTTCACCCCGAGTTCGGCGCTCTGGCTGCTGCTCGCGACGCTCGCGGCGATGGGCGTGGTGCTCGGAACCGCGGCGGTGCTGCCGAGCACGGGGCCCGCGCCGTCGCCCGAGCAGGTCGCGGAGCAGGGGCCGTTCCTCATGGTGCTCCTGATGATGCTGATCCCGGCCTTCCTCGTGCAGGGGTTTCCCGAGGAGCTGCTGTTCCGCGGCATGCTGCTCTCGGCGATGCGGTCTCGACCCGTGCTCGCGGTCGCGGTCGCCACGCTGTCGTTCACGATCATCCACCTCGTGTCGAACGGGTGGCAGCAGACGCTCGGCGATCGCTTCCTCTTCCTCGTGATGCCCTTCGGCTTCAGCCTCTTCGCGACCGCGCTGCTCGTCTGGACGCGATCGCTCTGGGCCGCCGTGGGCGTGCACGGCGGCATGCACCTGGGCACGAACTTCTCCCAGCTCCTGCCTCCCACCGATCCTGCCCTGAGCTGGACCGTCGCGGGCGTGGTCTTCGCAGTGCTCGGCGTCGCGATCCTCGCGGTTCTGCTGAAGCGCGGGCGAGGGATCCCCGACGGCGCCGAGCGGTGGCGGTGATTTTTCGGGGGCGGCGGTGCCGGTCGGTGAGGGATCCCTGTCGAGACCCGGCCGCGGCACCGGCCCTGGGCGATCCGATCCGGGTGCGCGCCTCGTCGAACCGAGAATGTCGGAGGTCCGTGTTTCCATAGGGGCATGACCACCAGCCGCACCTTCGACACCCGCTCCGGGGCTCCGGGGGCGGGTGCTGCTGGCGCGGTTTCGGAGGCGCATCCGCTCGAGGAAGTGCTCGGGTGGCTCGAACGGATCGAGTCTCAGCAGCGCGCCTCCGACGCCGCGCGGATCATGCTCATCGCGACGGCGATGGACCAGACGGTCGGGGCCCCTGCGGGCGGCTCGGCGGCGGCCTCGCGGTCCGGTGCGGCTGCAGGCTCCGGTGCCGCCTCCGGCCCGGGTGCCCCCTCGGGCTCCGGTACCGCTACCGAGCTCGCATATCGTTCGTTGCGCGCCGAGCTCGCGGCCGCCTTCAACATCAGCGAGTACGAGGCGGAGCGGCAGATGGATCTCGCGCACCGCCTCTCGCACCAGTACGCCGCGACGCTCGCGGCCCTCGACCGCACGGAGATCTCCTACGCGCACGCTCGTGTCATCGCGACCGCCGGCCTTGTGATCGGCGCGGGCGATTCGCCCGAGTTGCGCCGCAGGCGGGCGGGGTACGAGGGAGAGATACTGGAGGTCGCGGTGCGCGAGACGCCCGGCCGGCTGCGGCCGATCGCGCGACGGCTCGCCGAACGGTGGGCCGAGCGCTCGCTCGACGAGCGGCATCGCGAGGCGGTCGTCGAGCGTCGCGTATGCATCGTCGACGGCGAGGACGGCATGGCCGAACTCTTCGCCCGACTGCCCGCGCTCGAGGCGCACGCGATCTACGACCGACTCACCCGAATCGCACGCGCGGCCGAACGAGGGGAGCGGAGGGTCCCGGCGCGGGGCGGGTCCGAGAACGAGGATCATGCGGCACCGAACGCGCAGGCGACACGTGAGCCGGAAGCGCAGCGGGGCCGGGAGCCCGCGCGGGAGCCCGCTCGGGAGACTGCGAACGCGGCCGAGACCCCTCCCGCTCGCACCCGCGATCAGCTGCGCGCCGACGCCTTCGCCGACCTCCTGCTCTCGGCCGACGAGTTCTCGCTGTTCGCGGGCAGCACGGGGGAGTCGGTGCGTGCGAACGTGCAGATCATCGTGTCGGGACAGGCGAGTCGGGCCGAGCAGTCGCCACGGACTTCGGCGGATGGAGCGGTGTTCGACGCCGGCGCCGACGCCGAACTCGCGGGATTCGGCCCGATGGACGGCGCGACCGCCCGGTGTGTCTCGTCGGAAGCCGAGCAGTGGGACGAGGTCGTACTCGATCCCGCGACGGGGAACGTGCTGTCGGTGGATCGGTACCGCCCGAGCGAGCGGATGCGCCGCCTGCTCGGCACCCGCGACCGGCACTGCCGCTTCCCGGGGTGCCGTGTGCCCGTGTCGCGCTGCGACCTCGACCACACCGTCGACGCCGCGCATGGAGGGTCGACCGCCACCGACAACCTCGCGCACCTGTGTCGCGGACACCACGTGCTGAAGCACCACGCCGAGTGGCGAGTCTCCCAGGAATCGGGCGGAGCACTCCGATGGCGCAGCCCGACGGGACGCGAATACGTCGACCGCCCGCTTGGCGCTATGAACGGGGGAGCATGCCGTGCCGGGCCCGACTGGCCTGCAGGGCAGACCAGACCGACCGGACCGACTGCGGATGCGGGAGCGCCGGCCACCGCGGCTGAGACTGCGAGCGAGACTGCGCGCCGGGCAGCACGCGTAGGCTCACGAAGGGCCGTGAGGTTCGTCACGTCCTCTGAACCAGTGCCGTAGAGGGGTGCGGAGCAGAGCGGTAGACGCTCAGCGCGGTAGGCGCCCGGCCGCGGGCAGCGCCGACGCCGGGTCGCTGCCGGCGGCGACTCGGCCGGCACGGGCGCGATCAGCCCAGGCGATCCAGCAGCGGGATCGCGAGCGCGAGATCGCCCTCGATCGACACGTCGGCCTGCTCCCGCACGATGGGCTTCGCGTTGTACCCGACTCCGAGCCCGGCGACCGACATCATGCGCAGGTCGTTCGCGCCGTCGCCGATCGCGACGGTCGCGGCGAGAGGGATCCCCGCCGCCTCGGCCCACTCGCGCAGCGCCTCTGCCTTCGCCTCCCCGTCGATGACGGGGCCGACGGTGCGCCCGGTGAGCGCGCCGTCCGCGACCTCCAGGCGGTTCGCCCGCCAGAAGTCGAGCCCGAGATCATCGGCGATCGGGTCGAGCACCTCATGGAAGCCGCCGGAGACCACACCGACCTTCCCCCCGCGCCCGTGCACCGCGGCGATGAGTTCGCGGATGCCGGGGGAGAGGCGCACGCGCCCATAGGCCTCGGCGAAGACGGTCTCGGGCGTTCCGGCCAGCGTCGCCACGCGCTCCGCGAGACTCTCCGCGAAGTCGAGCTCCCCGCGCATCGCACGCTCGGTCACCTCGGCCACCCGCTCGCGGGTCCCTGCGGCGTCGGCGAGGAGCTCGATCACCTCGTCCTGGATGGTGGTGGAATCGCAGTCGAGCACGACGAGGGGGGAGACGGTCATGCTCCCAGTCTAGGAGCCGGCGCGGCCGGTCGTGCGTCAGTCGATCCCTCACCAGCGCGCCGCGACCGCGGTCGCGGCGCGTCTCGTTAGGCTGGAGCACATGGTCAACGTGCTGCGACTCTCCGATGTCTCCTACGTGCGCAACGGTCGCCCCATCCTCGACGGCGTCGACTGGTCGGTCGAC
This sequence comes from Leucobacter ruminantium, assembly GCF_017565705.1. Classification (GTDB taxonomy): domain Bacteria; phylum Actinomycetota; class Actinomycetes; order Actinomycetales; family Microbacteriaceae; genus Leucobacter; species Leucobacter ruminantium. Next base: position 128,534 of record NZ_JAGDYL010000006.1, on the reverse strand, counting down.
GACTCGGAGCGGTGGGTGATCCTCGGCCCCAACGGCGCGGGCAAGACGACCCTCATGAAGCTCGCCACGGCGAACGACTTCCCGACCTCGGGCACCGTCGACGTGCTCGACCACCGCCTCGGCAGGGTCGACGTGTTCGAACTGCGCAGCCGCATCGGCTTCGTGTCGTCGGCGACGGGGCGCCGCATCCCGCCCTCCGAGAAGGTGAGGGATCTGGTGCTCACCGCCGCGCGCTCGGTCGAGGGCCGCTGGAACGAGCACTACGACGACATCGACGTGCGACAGGCCGATCGGATCATCGCGGAGTGGGATCTCACCGAACTCGCCGAGCAGGCGTACGGAACGCTCAGCGACGGCGAGCGGAAGCGCGCGCTCATCGCCCGCGCCGTCATGACGGACCCCGAGCTGCTGCTGCTCGACGAGCCGAGCGCCAGCCTCGATCTCGGCGCGCGCGAGCGCCTCCTGCAGATGCTCTCGGGCTTCGCGCAGTCGCCCTACTCGCCCGCGATGATCATCGTCACGCACCACGTCGAGGAGATCCCTCCCGGATTCACGCACGTGCTCATGCTGCGCGACGGGCGTGTCGAGGCCGCGGGTCCCATCGCCGAGACACTCACGGCCGAGAACCTCGAGGCGACCTTCGGCATGCCGTTCGACCTCATGGTCGCGAACAGCCGCTACGCCGCCATCGCACGGCCGTAGCCGCCGCCGACCACCCACGAGACCGCCGCGGTGGACTCCGCGGGCCGTCGCCGCGGGAAACACCGTGGCCCAGCCGATGCCGCGCGGAACACCACGTCTCAGCCTCCGCCGCGCGATTCTCGTGATAAAGTAGATCCTTGGTGCGTCAGCGCCATCCACCCCAAGACCTCGGGGCGTGCTGCTACACGCCCTCATCAAGGCAACCGAAGGAACACTCATGAAGACCGACATCCACCCGGAGTACAACGCCATCGTTTTCCGCGACCTCGCGTCGGGAGAGACGTTCCTCACCCGCTCCACGCTGACCAGCGACAAGACCATCGAGCTCGACGGTGAGACCTACCCCGTCATCGACGTCGAGATCTCGAGCGCCTCGCACCCCTTCTACACGGGCAAGCAGCGCATCATGGACTCGGCCGGCCGCGTCGAGAAGTTCAACCAGCGCTTCAAGGGCTTCGGTGCGTAAAGCCCGGACCCCACAGAAATGGCGGAGGCATGCGCCTCCGCCATTTTTTGTGCCCGCGGCACTGCGCCGACGAGGTCCGGCCCGTCTACGAGGTCCGGCCCGTCTCCGAGGTCCGGCCCGCGCGCACGGGCCACCGACCGTCGGCGATGAACGAGGGATCCCTCACCCGCCGCATGTAGTCCTGGAAATTCGCGGCCTGCGCAGCGCTCCATTCCACCTGCGCGCAGTGCAGCTCGTCGAGCTCGCCCGGGATCACATCTGCGTACTTGACCGCGATGCGCTGCAGCACGCGCCCCGCCGCGATCGCGTCATCGCCGGCGTCGTGGGCCATGCCGATCTCCACGCCGTGATGCGCAGCGACGGCCTCGAGCGTGCGCTTGCCCTTGCGGTAGCGATCGAACTGCTTGTCGAGCACGAGCGGATCGATGACGGGGGAGAGGTCGGCGGGCCACTCCACGCCGTGCCGCCCAGCCTCGGCCGCCAGCAGCGAGAGATCGAAGGGCGCGTTGTAGGCGACGATGGGGAACCCGCGCTCCAGCATCTCGCGCAGCCGTTCCACGATCTGCCTCACGCCCACCGCCGCGGCGATGCCGCTCGCGCGCGCGACCTCCGTGCTGATGCCGTGCACCTGCACCGCGGCGGGAGGGATCTCGACCCCCGGATCGATCAGCCAGTCGTAGCGCTCGATCACCTCGCCGGCTGGCCCAAGGAGCGCGATCGTCGCACTCACGATGCGCGCGTGCGAGGTGTCGACACCCGTCGTCTCGGTGTCGAACACGGCCAGATTCGCGGCCCAGAGCGGCAGTTGTGCGGTCACGGCGATCCCTTTCGTCTCAGACGATGCTAGCGACTGCCGCAGGCGCGGCGTGCGCGAAGCCGCTTGTCAGGGCGCGCCGCTACTATCGATCCGTGACGAACGCACCCCACGCCATCTCCGTGCCGACCCTCGGCGTCGACACGCGCGCCTGGGAGCACGGCGACCCCGACGGGCGCACGATCATCCTGGTGCACGGCTTCCGCGGCGACCACCACGGCCTCGAAGGTCTCGCTGCCGGCCTCGTCGCAGCCCTGCCCGGAGTGCGCGCCCTGGTTCCCGACCTCCCCGGTTTCGGGGAGACCGCCGCGATTCCCGGCCGCACGCACGACATCGAGCTCTACGGCGAGTGGCTGCGGGAGTTCACGGCGAACGCGGCGCCCGGCGGCTTCGCCCTGCTGGGCCACTCGTTCGGCTCCCTCGTCGTGGGGGCCGCGATCGCTGGCGGCCTCGAGCCGAGCCGACTGATCCTCGTCAACCCGATCTCCTCGCCCGCCCTCGAAGGGCCGCAGGCAGCGCTCACGCAGCTGGCCATCGCCTACTACCGGGCCGCGGAGCTGCTGCCCGAGCGCGCCGCTCGCGGGCTGCTCGGCAACCCGGCCATCGTGCGGGTGATGAGCGAGGTCATGGCGAAGACGGGCGACGCGGAGCTGCGGACTTGGATCCACGGTCAGCACGCGAGCCACTTCAGCACCTTCTCGGATCCCTCGACCCTGCTGCAGGCCTTCCGCGCATCGGTGTCGCACACGGTCGCCGAGTTCGCGAGCTCCTTCTCGATGCCCACGCTGCTCATCGCGGGCGACCGCGACGACATCACCCCGCTCGCGAAGCAGCTCGACCTGCGGCACCGCGTGCCGGGCTCCGAGCTGCGGATCCTGCCGGGCGTCGGCCACCTCGTGCACTACGAGGCGGTCGACGACGCGGTGGCATTCATCGGGCGGTTCTTGACCGAGCCTCGGCCGGGCGCGCCGGCGTCGCGCATGACCTCGTCGGCCGTGGCCGTGCCGGCCGCCTTCGCTGGCGAGACTCGGGCATGAGACTGCGACGCATCGACGACCTCGCAGCGCCCGAGCTCGCCGATTACACCAGTCTGACCGACGTCGCGCTGCGACGCGTACGCGAGCCGGAGGAGGGCCTCTACCTCGCCGAGTCGCCGAAGGTCATCGAGCGGGCGCTCCGGGCCGGGCACCGGCCGCGCTCCGTGCTGCTGCTCGAGGAGTGGCTGCCCCGGGTCGAGCCCCTGCTCGTCGAGCACCCGGACGTTACCGTGTACGTAGGGGAGCCCGAGCAGCTCGAGGCGCTCACCGGGTTCCACATGCACCGCGGGGCACTCGCGTCGATGCACCGGCCCGCGCCGCTCGACCCAGCGGAGCTGCTGCGCGCTTCGCGGCGAGTGGTCGTGCTCGAGGATCTCGCCGATCACACGAACGTGGGTGCGATCTTCCGGTCCGTGGCCGCCCTCGGCGCGGATGCCGTGCTGCTGTCGCCCGCCTGCGCCGACCCGCTCTACCGTCGCGCGGTGCGCGTGAGCATGGGCGCCGTACTGCAGGTGCCTTGGGCGAGGCTGCCCGACTGGCGCGAGGCGGGTCCGATGTTCCGCGAGGAGGGGTACGAGCTCGTCGCCTTCGCGCTGCGCGACGACGCCGAGGACCTGGCCGACTACGTCGGGCACCTGCCCGAGCGCCTCGCGCTGATGTTCGGCTCCGAGGGGCCCGGCCTGTCGCGGCGCGCGCTCGCCTCAGCCGAGCGCTCGGTCGTGATCCCCATGGAGCACGGCGTGGACTCGCTGAACGTCTCCACGGCGGCCGCTCTCGTGCTGTGGGCCGTTCGGACGGCGTCTTCGGGGCGGAGCGAGGGATCCCTCGCCGCAGATGAGCGGGGCGACTCGTGAGCGCTCGCCCTGGTTCGCGCCGGCGCGCCCTCTGGTTCTCGCTGTTCTGGACCGCGGTCGGGGGAGCGTCGTATCTGCTCGGCGTGCAGAGCGCGCTCGGGCAGCGCGCGGAGGCCACCGTGCTCGACGCGGCGGAGTTCACGACGAACCCGCCGCCCCCGCTGAACCTCGTCTCGGAGGCGGGGATCGCGATCGCCCTCGCGGTCATCGGCCTGCTCGCGCTGGCCACTCACGGTTGGCGCAGGGCGATCGGCGTGGTCGCGGTGTCTGGAGTGGCGATCGGAGCGTCGCAGTTGCTGAAACTGCGGGTGCTGTCGCGGCCGGAACTCTTCGAACTCGACGCGCCCAACACCTTCCCGAGCGGGCACATGACGACGTTCACGGTGCTGGTCGCGGCGCTCATCTGGGCGGTTCCTGCCGTGGCGCGAGGGTTCACCGCGCTCGGGGGAGCGGTGCTGCTCTCCGTGGTCGCCTGGCAACTGCTGGCCTACGGGTGGCATCGCCCGAGCGACGTGTTCGGTGCGATCGCGCTCGGCGTGGCGGGCTTCGCCGCGGCGGCGCTGATCCGACCGCTGTCGAGCGGGCGAAGCGCGGTGATGGGGCGGTTGATCGCGATCGTTCTCGTTATGTCAGCTTGGGTGCTTCTGGCCATTGCGCTCGTCATGCTGGTCGTCGCCGTGTCGAGCGGGGACACCGACCTCATGCTCGGCGTGGGCCAGCTGGGCGCCTTCAGCATGAGTGCGTTCGCCACGCGCACCGTCATGCTGCTCGCCGAGCCGCGCTGAGCGAGCGCCGAAATTCTGGTTGCGCACCGGCTAACGCTTTGCTCGCCGACTCCGGCGGGTAGATGATCGGTGATTGCGGCGAACGGAAACGTATTCCAAGGAGGTGGCACGCACCTCGCCACAACCGCCGGTTTGCCCGCTGATCTCGGCCGTAGATTATCGGTGATTGCGGCGAACGGAAACGTATTCCGTGGAGGTGACGTGCACCGCACTGCAATCATCGGTCTGCTGCTGATCTCGGCCGCAGATTATCGGTGATTGTGGCGGATGGAAACGTATTCCAAGGAGATGATGCGCTCCGCGCCACAATCACCGATAATCTATATTATGTCAAATTAGATCGGGAAGGCCCGCTCGGCTCCTTCCCCTACGCAGCCCGCGGGCGTACCGTGAGGGTATGTGTCGCAGCATTCACACTCTCCACAACTTCGAGCCCGCGGCGACGACCGACGAGGTGCGCGCCGCCGCTCTGCAGTACGTGCGCAAGATCGCGGGCACGACCAAGCCGTCGCAGGCGAATCGCGAGGCGTTCGACCTGGCGGTCGACGAGATCGCCGGGTCCACCCAGCGCCTGCTCGACGGACTGGTGGCGCGGACTCCCCCGAAGAACCGTGAGGAGGAAGCGGCGAAGAAGCGGGAGCGTGCGATCGCCTCGGGTCGCTACGACCGCTGATCCCTGGCCGCTAGGAAGACCCGACGTAACCCGGCAGAATCCGGCCCCGAAGCGAGTGAGTGCGCCCGGAGGGACTCGAACCCCCGACCCTCTCGGTGTAAACGAGATGCTCTAACCAACTGAGCTACAGGCGCGCGCCCGCGAAACGGACCACCTCAGCATAGGGGAACCGGCACCGCCGCCGCGAATCGGGCGAGGCGCGCCGGTCCCCAGTGTGCGAGCGCCGCTCGCGAAGGCGAGGGATCCCTAACCCAGCGCCTCGATCGCCTCGCGGTAGGAGGCGAAGTCGCGCGCCTCCCCCGGCGCCGTCTCGAACGAGGCGAGCACGCGCCGGTCCTCGCCGATCAGCACGGTCGCGCGCGTGGCGATCCCTCGCTCCTCGACGAACGCGCCGTACTGCTGCGCCACCGCGCCGTGCGGCCAGAAATCGGAGAGGATCGAGAACTCGTAGCCCTCCTGCGCGGCCCACGCCTTCAGCGCCCAGACCGAGTCGACGGAGATGCCGAGCAGGCGCACGGAGCTGTCGGCGAAGACGGAGATGTTGTCGCGCAGCTCGCACAGCTCCCCCGTGCAGATGCCCGAGAAAGCCAGCGGGAAGAAGACGAGGGCGACCGGGCCCTCTTCGACGAGTTCGGAGAGCGTGAGCTCCTCGCCGTGCTGATCGGACAGCGTGAAATCGGGCGCCTGGGCGCCGACCTCGATGACCATGGGGTCTCCTGTTCCGGCGCCCGCGGCGCCATCGTTGCGGTGGGGTCTCCCCCAGGCTACTCCCGCATGGGCCGCCGCACCGTAGCCCGCACCGCCGCCCGCGCTGCCGACGGCGCACCGACGAGGATTGTGCCGTTGTGACACTCTCGACAACGGAATTGCGTGTTTTGCCGTGGAACTTCGCTAGTCTGGAGCGCAGCACGCGAATCCCGCGAGCTGTCGCAGTGCCCCGCGTCCGCGCATCAACCCGCGCGCCACCGGCACGCAACATGGTGATTGGAGCATCAATCTTGGCTGTGAACACTCAGGATCCCTACGCGCCGGACCACGACGACATCGATCCGCAGGAGACCGCAGAGTGGCGGGAATCGCTCGACGCTGTCGTCGACGAGCGCGGAGCGGGCCGGGGTCGGGAGATCATGACCAGTCTGCTCGACCGGTCGCGCCAGCTGCACCTGAACGTGCCGATGGTGCCGACGACCGACTACGTCAACACGATCGCGAGCGAGGACGAGCCCGAGTTCCCGGGCGATGAGAGCACCGAGCGCGAGTACCGTCACTGGCTGCGCTGGAACGCGGCGATGACCGTGCACCGCGCCCAGCGCCCGGGCATCGGCGTCGGCGGTCACATCTCGACCTACGCCTCGGCCGCCTCGCTCTACGAGGTCGGCTTCAACCACTTCTTCCGCGGCCAGGACCACCCGGGCGGCGGCGACCAGATCTTCATCCAGGGGCACGCCTCCCCCGGCATGTACGCCCGCGCCTTTCTCGAGGGCCGCCTGAGCGAGCAGCAGCTCGACGGCTTCCGCCAGGAGAAGTCGCAGGCGCCCAACGGCCTGCCGAGCTACCCGCACCCGCGCCTCCTGCCCGACTTCTGGCAGTTCCCCACCGTGTCGATGGGTCTCGGCCCGATCAACGCGATCTACCAGGCGCAGCTCAACAAGTACCTCACCAACCGCGGCATCAAGGACTGCTCCGACCAGCAGGTGTGGGCCTTCCTCGGCGACGGCGAGATGGACGAGGTCGAGAGCCGCGGACAGCTGCAGGTCGCGGCGAACGAGGGCCTCGACAACCTGAACTTCGTGATCAACTGCAACCTGCAGCGCCTCGACGGCCCTGTGCGCGGCAACGGCAAGATCATCCAGGAGCTCGAGAGCTTCTTCCGCGGCGCCGGCTGGAACGTCATCAAGGTGATCTGGGGCCGCGAGTGGGACGACCTGCTCGCCCGCGACACCGAGGGTGCGCTGCTCAACGTCATGAACACGACGCCCGACGGCGACTACCAGACCTACAAGGCCGAGAACGGCGCCTACGTCCGCAACCACTTCTTCGGTAAGGACGAGCGCGCACTGAAGCTCGTCGAGGACTACACCGACGACCAGGTGTGGGGTCTGCGCCGCGGCGGCCACGATTACCGCAAGGTCTATTCGGCGTTCAAGGCGGCGGTCGAGCACAAGGGCCGCCCCACCGTCATCCTTGCGAAGACGATCAAGGGCTACGGTCTCGGCCCGCACTTCGCCGGCCGCAACGCGACGCATCAGATGAAGAAGATGACGCTCGAGGATCTGAAGATGTTCCGCGACGCCATGCACATCCCGATCAGCGATGCGACGCTCGAGGAGAACCCCTACCTTCCGCCCTATTACCACCCGGGCGACGACAACCCGACCATCAAGTACATCCACGAGCGCCGTCGCGAGCTCGGCGGATACCTGCCCGAGCGCCGCACGAAGTCGCGGACGCTGGCGCTTCCCGAGAAGAAGAGCTACGCGATCGCCGCGAAGGGATCCGGCACGCAGGAGGCCGCGACCACGATGGTGTTCGTGCGCCTGCTCAAGGATCTCATGCGCGACAAGGGCATCGGCGACCGGATCGTGCCGATCATCCCCGACGAGGCGCGCACCTTCGGCATGGACTCCTACTTCCCCACGTCGAAGATCTACAACCCGCACGGGCAGAACTACGTGTCGGTCGACCGCGAGCTGCTGCTCGCCTACAAGGAGAGCCCGCAGGGCGTGCTGCTGCACGTCGGCATCAACGAGGCCGGCGCGAACGCCGCGCTCACCGCTGTCGGCACCTCCTACGCCACGCAGGGCGAGCCGCTCATCCCCGTCTACATCTTCTACTCGATGTTCGGCTTCCAGCGCACGGGCGACGCCATGTGGGCTGCGGGCGATCAGATGGCGCGCGGCTTCGTGATCGGCGCGACCGCAGGCCGCACGACGCTCACGGGCGAGGGCCTGCAGCACGCCGACGGCCACTCGCTCGCCCTCGCGGCGACGAACCCCGCCGTCGTCGCCTACGATCCGGCGTACGGCTACGAGATCGGCCACATCATGCGCTCGGGCATCGACCGCATGTACGGCGGAGAGCACCCCGACCCGAACGTGATGTACTACATCACCGTGTACAACGAGCCCATCGTGCACCCCGCGGAGCCCGAGAACGTGGACGTGGACGGCATCGTCCGCGGCATCCACAGGGTGAGCCCCGCGAGCGGCGACGGCATCCCCGCGCAGATCCTCGCGTCGGGCGTCGCCGTGCCGTGGGCGATCGAGGCCCAAGCGCTGCTCGCCGAGGACTGGGGCGTCGCGGCCGACGTGTGGAGCGTCACCAGCTGGGGCGAGCTCCAGCGCGACGGACTCGCCGCGGAGGCCCACAACTTCCGTCACTTCGACGAGGAACCGGGCGTGCCGTATCTCACCGAGAAACTGGCCGAGGCCGAGGGACCGTTCGTCGCTGTGAGCGACTGGGCGAGTCAGGTGCCCGAGCTGGTGCGCGCCTTCGTGCCGGGCGACTACTCGGTGCTCGGTGCCGACGGCTTCGGCTTCTCCGACACCCGTGCGGCCGCGCGGCGCTACTTCGGCATCGACCGCGAGTCGGTCGTCGTGAAGGTCCTGCAGCGTCTCGCTCACCAGGGCAGGATCGACGCCTCGATCCCGGCTCGGGCGGCCGAGAAGTACCGCTTGAACGACGTCAACGCCGGCACGACCGGCGGCGCGGGCGGCGAGGCCTGACCCGGCGGTCGTCCATGGATCGGACCAAGGAACAGGAGCTGGCCTGGCTGCGCTCCATCACCGGTGAGCTCTCGACGCGCACCATCACGCGGCTCGACGAGACGCTGCCCTGGTACGGCGACATGCCGCCGTCCAGGCGCAGCGCCGTCGGTCTCGTCGCGCAGACCGGCATCAGCTCGTTCATCCAGTGGTACGAGGATCCCTCCTCGACGCCGTGGATCGCCTCCGACGTCTTCGGCTCGGCACCCCGGGAGCTGCTCCGCTCGATCAGCCTGCAGGAGACGCTGCAGCTGATCCGCGTCGTGGTCTCCGTCGTCGAGGAGCGCGTGGCGCCCCGCAGCGAGGGGCTGCGGGAGGCGGTGCTGCAGTACTCGCGCGACGTGGCCTTCGCCGCCGCCGATGTCTACGCGCGGGCCGCGGAGGCCCGGGGACTCTGGGACGCTCGGCTCGAGGCGCTCGTCGTCGATTCGATCCTCACGGGCGAGAGCGATGACGAGCTGCCCAGCCGCATCGCGGCGCTCGGCTGGCACGGCGACGGCGAGTCGGCGGTGCTCGTGGGCACCGCCGACCGCGTCGTCGACGTGGACCAGCTGCGGCGCACGGCGCGCCACGCGGGCGCCGATCTGCTCGTCGGGCTGCAGGGATCCCGGCTCGTGCTCGTGCTCGGCCGAATGGAGCCGAAGCCGCGCGAGCCGGGCGCACCCCCCGAGGAGCCGCTGAGCTTCCTCGAGATCGCCGAGCAGCTCGCCGACGGCTTCTCCGACGGGCCGCTCGTGCTCGGTCCGCAGGTCGACAACCTCGTCGACGCCTCTCGCAGCGCCAGGGCGGCGCTCGCGGGGGTCGCGGTCGCTCGGGCCTGGCGCAACGCACCGCGCCCGGTCGCGGCCGACGACTTGCTGCCCGAGCGCGCTCTGGCGGGCGACGGCCTCGCCCGCCGCACCCTGATCGAGCAGATCTACGAGCCGCTGCGCGCGCACTCGGGCGAGCTGCTGGAGACGCTGTGGTGCTACCTCGACAACGGCCGGTCCCTCGAGGCGACGGCCCGTGAGCTCTTCGTGCACCCGAACACGGTGCGCTACCGCCTCAAGAAGGTGTCGGAGCTCATCGGTTGGAACGCCACGGGGGCCCGTGAGGCGCTCATCCTGCAGGCGGCGCTCATCGCGGGGTCGATCGCTCAGCAGGGCAGGCGGGGCGGTGCTCAGAAGCGCTGAGGCCCGATCCCCGCGGGTGAGGGATCTCCCCGCCGCCCCGCGTCGCCGCTTCCCTCCGTGTCCCGCCCCCGCGCCTCGAACCAGTGAGAAGTAGGCCCCTTTCAACAAAGGTTTCGCGATTTTGTCATCGACCATATGCAGAAACGCGGACCACGATCTGAGAAGATGAGAGACGTGATTGTTATCGCCTGCCCTGGACAGGGCTCACAGACCCCCGGATTCCTGAGCGAATGGCTCGAGCTTCCCGGCAGCCGCGAGTTCCTCGGCGAGGCCTCCGAGCGCGCCGGGGTCGACCTGATCGCGCACGGCACCGAGAGCGATGCCGAAACGATTCGCGACACCGCCGTGGCGCAGCCGCTCATCGTCGCTGCGAGCCTGCTCGCCTGGCGAGAGCTCTCGGCGCGCACCGACCCCGGAGGGGCCGGAGTCGCCGGGCACTCCGTCGGCGAGTTCGCGGCAGCAGCCGCGGCCGGCGTGCTCTCCGAGGGCGACGCGCTCGCCCTCGTCGGCGAGCGGGGTCGCGCGATGAGCGAGGCCGCGGCTCAGGTCGAGACCGGCATGTCGGCCGTGGTCGGCGGCGTCGAGGCCGATGTGCTCGCGAAGATCGAGGCCCACGGCCTCACCCCTGCCAACCGCAACGGCGGCGGCCAGATCGTCGCGGCGGGCGAGCTCGCCGCGCTGCGCGCCCTCGCCGACGACGCCCCCCGCGGAGCCCGTGTGATCCCGCTGCAGGTGGCGGGCGCGTTCCACACCTCCTTCATGGCGCCGGCGATCCCCGCGCTCGAGCGCGCGGCGGCGGGCGTCTCGGCCTCCGATCCGGGCAGGCCGCTCTGGACCAACTCCGACGGCTCCCGCGTGGAGAGCGGTGAGCGCTTCGTCGAACTGCTCGTCTCGCAGGTCGCGAACCCCGTCCGCTGGGACGCCTGCATGACCGGGTTCCAGGATGCCGGCATCACCGGCCTCATCGAGCTCACCCCGGCGGGCGCCCTCACCGGCATCGCGAAGCGGGCGCTGAAGGGCGTGCCCGCGGTCGCGATCAAGAGCCCTGCAGACCTCGACGCGGCGATCGCCCTGGTCGCCGAGTCCGCCTGACCGGAAGGATCACGTACATGGCATCACTCGTGCAGCCCACGGGGCCCGCCCACACCCGCATCCTGGGTCTGGGTGCCGCCCGCGGCGACCTGAACGTCCCCAACGACGACCTCGTGGGCCCCATCGACTCCTCCGACGAGTGGATCAGGCAGCGCACGGGCATCGTGCAGCGTCGTCGCGCGAGCGCGTCGGTGCAGGCCGTCGACCTCGCGGTCGAGGCCGGCGAGGAGGCGATCGCGAAGTCGGGGCTCGAGCGTTCCGAGATCGACGGCGTGATCATCTCGACCATCTCGAACGTCGCGGTGACCCCTTCGATGGCCGCCCTCGCCGCGCATCGCCTCGGCCTCACACCCGCCGCCGCCTTCGACATCTCGGCCGCCTGCGCCGGTTACGTGTACGGAGTCGCGCAGGGCGACGCGCTCGTGCGCGCGGGTGTCTGCAAGAACGTGCTCGTGATCGGCGCCGAGAAGCTCTCGGACATCGTCGATCCCACCGACCGCAGCATCTCCTTCCTGCTCGCGGACGGCGCCGGCGCCGTCGTCGTCGGCCCGAGCGACCGCACCGGCATCGGCCCCACCGTGTGGGGCTCCGACGGTGAGAAGTGGGACACGATCCGCGTCACCTCCACCTTCGAGGAGTACCGCGCGAACCCGACCGAGGTGCCGTGGCCGACGCTGCGGCAGGATGGGCAGACCGTGTTCCGCTGGGCCGTCTGGGAGATGGCGAAGGTCGCGAGGCAGACGCTCGAGGTCTCCGGCATCGAGCCGGGCGACCTGGCAGCCTTCATCCCCCACCAGGCGAATATGCGCATCGTCGACGAGTTCGCGAAGCAGCTCAAGCTCCCCGAGACGGTCGCGATCGCGCGCGACATCGAGATGCAGGGCAACACCTCCGCGGCTTCGATCCCTCTCGCCATGCACGCCCTGCTCGAGGAGCGGCCCGAGCTGTCCGGCGGCCTCGCGCTCACCATCGGCTTCGGCGCGGGGCTCGTCTACGGCGCACAGGTCGTCGAGCTGCCGTAGCCCCCGCGCGTCGCGCCGCGAGCGGCGCGCTCCCGGGTCAGACTGGTACGGCCGAATATACTTCCACAGTCCCATCGACACTCAACATCACCATCAACACAAGGAGAACCCACATGGCATTCAGCAACGAAGAGGTCCTGGCAGGTCTGGCCGAGCTCATCAACGACGAGACCGGCATCGCCGCTGACGTCGTCGCGCTCGACAAGTCGTTCACCGACGATCTCGACATCGACTCGATCTCGATGATGACCATCGTGGTCAACGCCGAGGAGAAGTTCGACGTGAAGATCCCCGACGAGGAGGTCAAGAACCTCAAGACCGTCGGCGACGCCGTCGACTTCATCGTCAAGGCTCAGGCCTAAGCCACCTGCACGGGGTCGGGCCGTTTCGGCCCGGCCCCTCCCCCACACACTTCCGTTCCACACCCGACCGCGGAGCACTCACACATGACGAAGAAGATTGTCGTTACGGGCATCGGCGCATCCACCCCCATCGGCGGAACCGCGCCCGAAAGCTGGACCGCCCTGCTCGCAGGAGAGTCGGGCGTGCGCACGCTCGACAACGACTGGGCCGAGCAGTACGGGCTCGCCGTGAACTTCGCGGGCACGGCCAAGGTCGACCCCGCCGAGGTGCTGGAACGACCGGTCGCGAAGCGACTGGATCCCTCGAGCCGATTCGCCCTGGTCGCGGCGCTCGAGGCCTGGGCCGACGCGGGCGAGCCCGAGGTGCCCTCCGAGCGTCTCGGCGTCGATTGGGCCACGGGGATCGGCGGTCTCTGGACCCTGCTCGACGCGTGGGACACCCTGCGCGAGAAGGGCCCGCGCCGCGTCATGCCCCTCACCGTGCCCATGCTCATGCCCAACGCGCCCTCCGCGGCGGTGTCGATGCACCTCGAGGCCCGCGCTTACGCGCGCACCGTCGCCTCGGCCTGCGCCTCGAGCACCGAGTCGGTGGTGAACGCCTACGAGCACCTGCAGGCCGGTCTCGCCGATGTCGTCATCGCCGGCGGCGCCGAGGCCGCGATCCACCCGATCACTCTGGCCTCCTTCAACTCGGCGCAGGCGCTCTCGAAGCGCGTCGACTCGCCCGAGACGGCGTCGCGACCCTACAACGTCGACCGCGACGGCTTCGTCATGGGCGAGGGAGCAGCAGCCCTGGTGCTCGAGACCGAGGAGCACGCCCTCGCGCGCGGCGCCAGGATCTACGCCGAGATCGCGGGCGGCGGAGTCACCGCCGACTCGTACCACATCACCGCTAACGACCCCGAGGGCCGCGGTGCTAGCCGCGCCGTGCACATCGCCCTCGAGCAGGCCGGCGCCACCCCCGATGACGTCACCCACATCAATGCGCACGCCACCTCGACCCCCGTCGGCGACATCGCCGAGTACACGGCGCTGCACAAGGTCTTCGGAGACCGCGTGAAGCAGATCCCCGTCTCCGCGACCAAGGCGGCCACGGGTCACCTGCTCGGCGGCACGGGTGCGCTCGAGGCGCTGTTCACGGTGCTCGCGGTGCAGAACCGCCTCGCTCCCCCGACCATCAACCTCGTCGAGCAGGATCCCGAGATCCCGCTCTCCGCCTCGCCCGAGGCGCAGCCGCTCGGCGATGGGCCGCAGCTCGCGATATCGAACTCCTTCGGGTTCGGCGGCCACAACGCCGTGGTCGCGGTCCGCTCCTACGACCGGTCCTGATCGGCGACCGGCATCGATCGGTCACCGCAGGTCATCCACTTCGATCCCAGAGGGATCCTGCCGCGCGTAACAGTTCGTGATCCGCTCGGCAGGATCCCTCGCCAACGCTACGGTAGTGAGCATGAAGCCGTTCCTCCTCATCACGACCCGGGGCGAGGACCTCGAGGCCGCTGACGAGCACGCGGCCTACTGCCGCCTCACGGGGCTCCTCCCCGAGGATCTCGAGTGGCGCCGCATCGACCGCGCCCCGCTCGGGCCGATCGACTTCGAACGCTACTCGGGCATCATCCTCGCGGGCAGCCCCTTCACCGTGAGCGAGCCCGTCGAGAGGAAGTCGCCGACCGAGCTGCGAGTGGAGCGCGAGCTCGCCGAGCTGCTCGACGAGGTCGTGCGGCTCGACGTGCCGTTCCTGGGCGTCTGCTACGGCATCGGCACGATCGGCGCGCACCAGGGCGCCCGCGTGGACCGCACCTACGGCGAGACCTCGCAGGCCGTGCTCATCAGCCTCACCGAGGAGGGCGCGCGCGACCGGCTGTTCCACGAGCTGCCCGCCGATTTCTACGCCTTCGTCGGACACAAGGAGGCCATCAGCGCGGTACCCGAGAGCATCGTCGTGCTCGCGGGCTCCCCCACCTGTCCCGTGCAGGCCTTCCGCGTCGGCAGCAACGTCTACGCCACCCAGTTCCACCCCGAACTCGACACGGCCTCGTTCTCCTCGCGGGTGCGCGCCTACGCGAGCCACGGCTACTTCGAGCCGAGCGAGGTCGACACGATTCTCGCCCGCGCGGCGAGCGTGGATGTGCGCGCCTCGCACATGGTGCTCGGGCGGTTCGTCGAGGAGTACCTCTGCTCGACCCCCGCGCCCGCGCCGAGCGTCGCGGCGTAGGGTTCTCCCGCAGGCTCGACGGGCGGAGCGAGTCGAATCCTGGATCGCTCCTCGATTTCGACTCGCTCCGCTCGCTCAATCCGCGGAGGGAGGCCTCGCCGACGCCGCCGCCCGCGCGGCGGCGGGCAGCGCCGCGATCACGCGTTCGATCGCGGCGTCGTCGTGCGCCGCGGTCACGAACCACGCCTCGAAGGCGCTCGGCGGCAGGTTGACGCCCTGCTCCAGCATCGCGTGGAAGAATGCCCGGTGGCGCCACGTCTCCTGCCGTTGCATGTCGGCGTAGTCCCGCGGCGCTTCGGTGTAGTCGCCGAAGACGGGGCTGAACAGTGTGCCCGCCCGCTGCACGCGGTGCGGCACCGAGGCGGAGGCGAGTGCCTCCGAGAGGCCGCTCGAGATCGCGTCGGCCGCGCGGCCCAGTCGAGCGTAGGCGCCGTCATCCGCAAGGCGGAGCGTCGTCAGTCCGGCGGCCACCGCGAGCGGATTGCCCGACAGCGTGCCCGCCTGGTAGACCGGGCCGAGCGGGGCGAGCAGCTCCATGAGGTCGGCGCGGCCCCCGAGCGCGGCGAGCGGGAGCCCGCCGCCCACCACCTTGCCGAAGGTGACGAGGTCTGGGGCGGCGCCCTCCGGCATGTCCGCGCGCTCGATGCCCCAGTATCCGCCCGGACCGGCGCGGAAGCCGGTGAGCACCTCGTCGAGAATCACGAGCGCGCCGTGCGCGTGCGCGAGCTCGATCATGCCCCGGGTGAAGCCGCGCTCGGGCGGCAGCACGCCCATGTTGGCGGCTGCGGCCTCGGCGATGACGGCGGCGATGCGGTCGCCGTGCTCGGCGAAGGCGCGCTCGAGGGCGCCGAGATCGTTGTAGGGCAGCACGAGGGTCTGCGCGGCGGTCTCGGCCGTGACGCCGGCGGAGCCCGGCAGGGCGAGCGTGGCGAGGCCGGAGCCGGCCTCGGCGAGCAGTCCGTCGGAGTGCCCGTGATAGTGGCCGGCGAACTTGATGAGGAGCGGGCGGCCCGTCGCGCCTCGGGCGAGCCGAATCGCCGTCATCGTGGCCTCGGTGCCCGTCGACACGAGGCGCACCCGCTCGACGAGCGGCACGCGCGCGATGATCTCCTCTGCGAGCTCGGCCTCCTCGGGCACGGAGGCGCCGAAGCCGAGCCCGCGGCTCGCCGCGCTGCGCACGGCCTCGACGACGTCGGGCTGCGCGTGGCCGAGCAGCGCAGGGCCCCACGAGGCCACGAGGTCGACGTACTCGGCGCCGTCGGCGTCGGTGACGTAGGGTCCGCTCCCCGAGACGAGGAAGCGCGGGGTGCCGCCGACGGAGCCGAATGCGCGCACCGGCGAATTCACACCACCCGGGATCACGCGGGAGGCCCGTTCCGCGAGTGCCGCGCTGCGGGCGGGGCCGGCGGGTGCCGCGGGAGTCGAAGCCGCAGGCACCGGCGCTCCGCCGATTCCGCCGCTCATCGGATCCACCCCGCGAGCTCGACGGCGAAGTAGCTCAGCACGGCATCGGCCCCCGCGCGCTTGATGCCGAGCACCGACTCCTCGATCGCTCGTCTGCGGTCGATCCAGCCGTTGGCGGCCGCCGCCTCGATCATCGCGGCCTCCCCCGACACCTGGTAGGCCCAGACGGGAACCGGACTGAAGGCCGCGACATCGGCCAGCACGTCGAGGTAGGACATGGCCGGCTTCACCATGAGCACGTCGGCTCCCTCGGCGAGGTCGAGCTCGGCCTCGCGCACGCCCTCGCGACGGTTCGCGGGATCCTGCTGGTACGAGCGGCGATCCCCCTGGAGCTGCGAGTCGACCGCCTCGCGGAACGGACCGTAGAAGGCCGAGGCGTACTTCGCCGAGTAGCCGAGGATCGCGGTCTCCTCGTAGCCGGCCTCGTCGAGCGCCTCGCGCACCGCCGCGACCTGCCCGTCCATCATGCCGGAGAGCCCGAGCACGGCCGAGCCGGCCGCCGCCTGAGCGAGCGTCATGGATCGGTAGCGTTCGAGGGACGCGTCGTTGTCGATGCCGCCGTCGCCGTCGGGGTCGAGCACGCCGCAGTGGCCGTGGTCGGTGAACTCGTCGAGGCAGAGGTCGGTCTGCACCACGAGGGCGTCGCCCGCCTCCTCCACGACGGCGCGCGTGGCGAGGTTGAGGATGCCGTCGGGGTCGTCGGCCGCGCTGCCGCGCGCATCGCGCTGCTCGGGCACTCCGAAGAGCATGATGCCTCCGACGCCGGCTTCGGCCGCTTCGGCCGCCGCGCGCCGCAGCGAGTCGATGGTGTGCTGCACGGTGCCGGGCATCGACGAGATCGGGCGGGGCTCGTCGATGCCCTCGCGCACGAACGCGGGCAGGATGAGCTCGGCCGGGTGGAGTCGGGTCTCGGCTGCGAGACGCCGCAGGGCCGGGGTGCGGCGGAGGCGTCGGGGTCTGATGACGGGTGGCCTGTTCATGCGTGGGTTCCTTCTGCGGGTGAGGGATCGGAAGCTGGGAGGGGGCGCCCGGCGAGCGCAGTGGTGAGC
The DNA here is from genome assembly GCF_017565705.1 of Leucobacter ruminantium. Taxonomy (GTDB): domain Bacteria; phylum Actinomycetota; class Actinomycetes; order Actinomycetales; family Microbacteriaceae; genus Leucobacter; species Leucobacter ruminantium. The sequence continues at coordinate 111,063 of NZ_JAGDYL010000006.1, read as the reverse complement.
GCGTCGAGGAGCGCCTCGGGGGTGGGATGTTCGGCGACGGCCGCGACGGGGATCCCGTGCACGGCGAGTGCGCGGGCGGTGGGAGCACCGATCGCCGCGACGGAGATGCCCGAGGGGAGGTCGGTTCCACCTCCGGGGGCGGCACCGGCACCGGGCGCGGCGCCCTGCACCCGGGTGAGCGCGGGCCCGAATCGGCGGGCCGCCTCATCGGCGCCGGAGCCGCTGAGCACGAGAACGGCGTCGACCGCACCGGCGGCGACCCGAGCCTCGATGCCGGGGTCTCGCGGCGTCGGGAGCGTGCGGTAGGCCGTGACCCTCTCGGGCGCGTGACCGGCGCGGGCGAGGGCGGTCTCGATCTCAGTGCCCGCCAGCTCGGAGACGGGCAGGAGGATGCGCATGGCCGCCGCACCGACGGCCGTGCCCCCGCGCTCGACCGTCCCGATCCGCGAGAGCAGCGCCGCCGCGAGACCGACGGCCGTACAGTCCCGCTCGGGCTGCAGGGCCACCCGGAAGCCGCGCTCGCGAAGCGCAGCGGCGGTCGTCGGGCCCACCGCCGCCACATCGGCGTCCGCACCGGGCAGCGCGCCCGCGTCGGCGAAGGCGTGCGCGCCGTTCGCGCTCGTCACCACCAGCCAGTCGTACGCCCCGCGGTTCCACCGTTCGACGGCTGAGGCGAGCGGCGAGGGATCGCGGGGCGGCGCAGTCTCGAGGAGCGGCGCGACGATCGGCTCGCCGCCGCGCTCGCGGATCGCGTCGGCCCAGCGCGCGCCCGCGGCGCCGCCGCGCGGCACGAGGATACGGCGCCCCGCGAGCCCGGTGGTCATCGCGGTGCTCCCGGGAGTGATGAGTCGGGGCGGGACCCTCCCGGGCGGTCCGCCCCCGGTGCCGTCCCGGAGAGCGGAGCGATCATCGCGGCGCCCATCTCGAACAGGCGCTGCGCGACGGCCCGTCCGAGCCGCTGCGGGGTCTGCGCGTGCTCGGGGTCGCCTGCCGCCCAGGGCAGTTCCTCCACCGTGACGAGGCGCTGCGTGCCGTCGAGGCTCGCGACCTCGGCGCGCAGCACGAGCCTGCCCTCCCCGACGTGCGCGGTCGCGCCGACGGGCGCGCCGCAGCCGGCCTCGAGCGTGGCGAGGACGGCGCGCTCCGCGAGGGCGCTCGCGCGCGACTCCGCGTGGTCGAGCGCGGCGAGGGCCTCGGCGTATGGCGAGCGCGTCGCATCGTCGGCGCGCACCTCGATAGCCAGAGCCCCCTGCCCGGGTGCTGCCGGCGCCTCGTCGAGCGGGAAGCGCTCGGTGATCGACTCGGATCGCCCCAGCCGGTCGAGCCCGGCGCAGGCGAGCACGACGGCGTCGAGGTCGACGCCGACCCGGCCGAGGCGGGTGTCGACGTTGCCGCGCAGATCGCGCACGTCGAGGTCGGGGCGACGCGCGAGGAGCTGCGCGGCGCGGCGCGGCGATCCGGTGCCGACCCGCGCGCCGCTCGGCAGCGCGTCGAGCGTCAGCCCGTCGCGCGCGCAGAGTGCGTCGCGGGCGTCCGCGCGCTCGGGGATCGCGCCGATCCCGATGCCCGGGCAGGCCCCGGTCGGCAGGTCCTTCAGCGAGTGCACGGCGAAGTCGCACTCCCCCGCGAGCAGCGCGTCGCGCAGGGTGCTCACGAAGACGCCGGTGCCTCCGAGCTGCGAGAGCGGCGCGCGCGAGGTGTCGCCCTGCGTGGTGACGATCACGAGGGCGACGTCGAGCCCGGTCGCGGCGGCCATGATCTCGGCGACGGTCGTCGTCTGCGCGACGGCGAGGGCGCTGCCGCGCGTGCCCACCCGCAGCAGGCCGGGCGCGGCGTCGACGGCTCCCTCGGCGACGAACACGCGCGTCCCCTCTGCTCCGGTGTTGTGACGGTCGAGGGTGTTCATGCGGCTGACTCCTGGGGTCGGGCGGCTTCCCCGCGGTGCGGGTGGGGTGCGGTCGGACGGTGGCCGCCGCTGCGCGAGGGATCCCTCAGCGCCTCGAGCAGGCGGCCCGCCGCGGCGCGGGCGGCCGGCACGACCGAGGCGAGCCCCGTGCCCGCGACCCAGTCGCCGGTCACGTCGATCGCGGGCTCGGGTTCGCCCGTCGTGCGCGAGGGATCCCTCATCGCATCGAGCGGCGAGGGATCGGAGGCGGGCAGTGACATCTCCCACTGGTGCCTCGCGAAGGCGCGCACGTCGCGGGATGCGAGTTCGATCCCGAGTATGCGCGACGCGTCGGCCAGGGCGAGCGCGCGCGCCGCATCGTCGTCGAGACCGTCCGTCTCGGGCGAGCTGCCGGCGCGGCCGTAGGACAGCCTGAGCAGGTGTCTGCCCTCGGGGAGAGCGGCGGCGCGGTCGGGCCACTTCGCGGTGACGTGGGTGAGCGCCTTGGCGCGGATCCCGTGCTCCGCGCCGTCGGGGGCGACGAGCACACCGGTGCCGCGCGGGGCGCCGTCGAGGCGGGAGTCGTCGATCAGCAGTGCGATCACCTCGACGCGGTGCTCGGAGCCCGGCCGCTGCGGCAGGCCGAGGACGGCGCGGGCTCGAGACTCGGGAACCGCGAGCAGCAGCGCATCGGCCGAACCGGTTTCCTCGCCGGATGAGCCGCGCAGCAGCCAGCGGCCCCCGATCCGTTCGACGCCGCAGATCGGCGTGCGCGTGCGCACGGGAACGTCGGCCGCGGCGAGGTCCGTCTCCAGCGCCGCGACGAGCGGCGCCATGCCTCCCTCGAACGCCGCGACCGCCCCGCCGGCCGAGGTCGTGCGGTCGCGGAGCTCGCGGGCGGCGCGGAGCAGGGATCCGCGGGCGGCGAAGGCCTCGGCGAGTCCCTGCGCCGCCGTGACGGGCAGCTCCTCGGGGTCGGAGGCGTAGACGCCGAGCGTCACGGGACGCACGAGCCGTTCGACGACGCGGGCGCCGAGTCTGCTGCGCACCAGCGCGCCGAGCGAGCGCGAGCCGCGCCCCGCCCGGGCGGGCAGCAGGGGTTCGATCGCTGCGCGCAGCGCTCCCCTGATGCCGAGCACGCGGCGCGAGGCGGCCGACAGCGGCGCGACGGGAATGCCGAGGGTGCCGGCTGGCGGCAGCGGCGCAGCGACCCCGCCCGCGATCACCCAGCTGCCGAGCTGAGCCGGGGCCGCCACGCGATCGCCCAGCCCGAGCTCGTCCGCGAGGGCGGACACCGCTCCCCCGCGCGTCGCGAAGGCCTCGGCCCCGACGTCGAAGCGGTGGCCGCCGAACTCCGCCTGGGCGATCCTGCCTCCGAGCGCGTCCCCGGCCTCGTAGACCTCGACCGAGGCGCCGCCGCGGGCGAGGTCGCGCGCGGCCGTGAGACCTGAGATACCGCCCCCGACGACGGCGACCCGCGGTCGGTCATCGGGCATGGGCGAGCTCCACGATGCGCGTGAGCACCGTCGGGTCGGCCGTAGGCGGCACGCCGTGGCCGAGATTCAGCACGTGGGCGGGTGCCCGGAGACCGCGCCGCAGCACGTCGTCGAGGTGCGCTTCGAGGACGGGCGCGGGAGCGTCGAGGTAGGCCGGGTCGAGGTTGCCCTGCAGCGGCACCGCATCGCCGAGGCGGCGGCTGGCCTCGTCGAGCGGTGTGCGCCAGTCGACGCCGACGGTCACGGCGGTGTCTGTGTCCGTGTCTGTGTCTCGGCCGACCGATGCGATCTCCTCGAGCAGGTGGCCGGAGCCGACGGCGAAGTGGATCACGGGCACGAGGTCGCGCACGGGCGCGAGCGTGGCGCGCGAGGCGGGAGCGACGCGCTCGCGGTAGTCGACCGCGCTCAGGGAGCCGGCCCACGAGTCGAAGAGCTGCACGGCGCTCGCGCCCGCGCGCACCTGCGCCTCGAGGAAGGCACCGCTCAGCTCGGCGACCCAAGCGAGCAGTTCGCTCCAGGCCTCGGGATCGGAGTGCATGAGCGAGCGAGCCCGCAGGTGGTCCTTCGACGGGCCGCCCTCGACGAGATAGGCCGCCAGGGTGAAGGGTGCTCCGGCGAAGCCGATGAGCGGCGTTCCGCCGAGCTCGGCGACGCTCGCGGCCACGGCGTCTGCGACCGGTCCGAACGATTCGCGCAGGCGCTCGACGGGGTGCTCCCGCCTGCAGCGCGCGACGTCGGCCGCCGTGCGCACGGGGTCGGCGAACACCGGCCCGCGGCCCGCGACGAGCTCGACGTCTACCCCGGCGAGCAGGAGCGGCACCACGATGTCGCTGAAGAAGACGGCCGCGTCCACGCCGTGCCTGCGCACCGGCTGCAGGGTGATCTCCGACGCCGTAGCGGAGTCGAGGCATGCCGCGAGCATCGGGATGCCCGCGCGCAGCTCGCGGTATTCGGGCAGCGACCTGCCTGCCTGACGCATGAACCAGACCGGGGTGCGTTCGGGGCGGTCCCCGCGCAGGGCGCGCACGAGCGGGGCATCGGCCGTACGGCCGTCGAGCAGCGGGTGTCCGGCGGGAAGCGCGGCGGACCGGGTGTCGGTGAGATCGTTCATCGGATGGAATGCTAGCTTATAGATCTGATGAGATAGATCAGATCTACGGACTATCCTCATCCCAGCGACCAGAAATCCACCGAACCACCGGGCCGCGAGGCCGTCGAGAACCATCTTCACATGCTGCTCTGCCTTTCCGCTGACTACCGCAGGACCCCGATCCCGCTGCTCGAGCACCTCGAGCGACGCTCGGCCGAGATCGCCCGATCCCTCGCCGAACCGGGCTTCGCGCGAGGATCCGTGATCGTCGCGACCTGCAACCGCTTCGAGGCCTACCTCGACCTGCGAGAGGGCGACCCCGATGTCTCGGTCGGCCGGATCGCCGAGGCGGCCGGGGTCGAAACGGCCGAACTCTCCGAAGCGCTGGGCGTGCACACCGACGAGCTCGCCGCGGAGCACCTGTTCGCGGTCGCGTGCGGTCTCGAGTCGGCGGCCGTCGGCGAGGGCGAGATCGCCGGGCAGGTGCGCCGCGCCCACTCCGCCGCACACCGCGCGGGCACCGTCTCCGACCCGCTCGAGCGCCTGTTCCAGGCGGCGCACCGCGTCTCCCGCGACGTCAAGAACCGCACCGGCATCCAGGGCGAGGGCCGATCCCTCGTGCGCCTCGGGCTGCTGCTCGCCGAGCGCCGCATCGAATCGTGGGCCCAGGCGCGCGTGCTGCTCATCGGCACCGGCGCCTACGCGGGAGCGACGGTGGCCGCGCTGAACGCGCGGGGCGCGCAGCGCATCGCGGTGCACTCCCCCTCGGGCCGCGCCGCCGCTTTCGCCGACGCCCGCGGTATCGGCGCCGTGCCGCCCGAGGGCTTCGGTCATGCGCTCGCCACGGCCGACCTCCTCATCGCGTGCAGCAGCGTCAGCGATCCGCTGATCACGGCGCCCGACCTCGCCCGACTCGAAGCGCGCCCCCGGCTCCTCCTCGACCTCGGCATGCCCCGCAACGTCGACCCGGCCGTCGGATCCCTCGATGGCGTCGAACTGCTCGACATCGACGCCATCGCGCGGCACGCCCCCATCCCCGAGCTCAGCGCGGGCGCCGAGGCCCGCAGGCTCGTGCGGGAGGCCGCCGTCGAGTTCGCGGCCTCGCAGGCCGAGCGCGAGGCGCTGCCGACTCTCGTCACGCTGCGTGAGCACGTGCTCGGTCTTCTGGAGGACGAGCTCTGCCGCGCGAGGCGCGGCCCGCGCGCCGAGCGGGACGGCGACGCCGGGTCGAGCACCGAGATCGAGAGCGCTCTGCGCCGCTTCACCGGCCGGCTGCTGCACGAGCCGAGCGAGCGTATCCGCGCGCTGGGCAGGGCCGGTCGTGCCGACGAGGCGCGCAGCGCGACCGCGGCGCTCTTCGGGATCGGGGCCGACGCCTGACGGGAGCGGCTTCCGACCGCTCTCAGTCGAACAGCCGCTGCCCGACGAACTCGCCGCGGCGCACGCCCCCCGGAACGGCCCACAGGCCGGAGGAGATGTGCCTGATGTACTCGCCCAGCAGATCGTGCTTCAGGGATCGCTGCAGCCGCACGAACGCCGCGGGATCCCTCTGGAACGAGATGAAGAACAGCCCGGCCCCGAGCTGCCCGAGCTCGTTGGAGCCGTCGACGTAGTTGTAACCGCGCCGCAGGATGCGCGTGCCGCCGTTCTGATCGGGGTGCGCCAGACGCACGTGCGCGGCCATGTCGATGACCGGGGCGCCGTCGCGCTCGGCCGCGAAGTCGGGATGGTCGAACTCGCCGCCGCCCGTGAGCGGCGCGCCCGCGAGCTTGGTGCGGCCGAAAGTGCGCTCCTGCTCCGCGAGCGACGCGCGATCCCACGCCTCGATCGTCATGAGGATCTTCCGGGTGACGATGTAGCTGCCGCCCCGCAGCCATGCGGGAGCCTCGTCGCCGACCCAGACGTGCTCGGCGAGGGCCTCCGTCTCGTCGGACATCACGTTCATCGTGCCGTCCTTGAAGCCGAAGAGGTTGCGCGGCGTGTCCTGCCTGCGCGACGTCGAGGCGGTGCGGCCGAAGCCGAGCTGGCTCCAGGCCAGGTGCGTACGACCCACGGCGATGCGGGCGAGGTTGCGGATCGCGTGCACGGCGACCTGCGGGTCATCGGCGCAGGCCTGCACGCAGAGGTCGCCTCCGCTCTGCGCCGGCTCCAGCAGGTCGAATGCGAACGACGGCAGCGGCTCGAAGGCCGCGGGCAGCTGCGAGCGGATACCGTAGGGATCCTCGGAGCCTCCCTCCCCCGATCCGGTGAAGAGGGATCGCCCGAGCCCGAAGGTGAGCGTGAGGTTTCCGGCCTGCAGCCCCTCGGCCTCGCCCGTGTCGTCGGGCGGCAGCAGCGCGTCGCCCGGCTCGAGGCCGGTGCCGAGCGGCCTGCCCTGCGTGAGCCGCTCGGCGGCCTCGCTCCAGTCGCGGAGCAGTTGGATGAGATCGTCGCGGGAGGAGCCGGAGACCATGTTGAAGGCCGCGAAGTGCAGCCGATCCTGGGCGGGCGTGACGATGCCGGCCTGATGCTCGCCGTGGAACGGCACGACCGACGAGCGGCCCGCCGCGGTCTGGCCGCCGGCCGCCGAGGCGGCGATCGCGGCGCCGCCCGCTCCGCCGACCGCGAGGCCGGCCACTCCCGCCCCGAGCAGGCCGAGCAGTCCGCGCCGCGATGGGCGCAGGGCACCGGTCTCTCCGGATCCCTCGCCCTCGACTTCCTCGGGCTCCCCGCCCGCGGGTTCCATCGCTCCGTTCATGCCCGCTAGTTCTTCACGACCGCCGCGGTGAGCCTGGACATGGGCTCGCTCAGCGCGTTCAGCTTCGCCGCGAGCTCCTGCCGCTCGCCCTCGCCGACGGTGTCGTAGAAGACGAAGCCCTTCTCGTAGGAGCCGTAGGTGCCGAGCAGCGCGAACATGTCGTCGAAGGCGGTGTCGAGTTCGGCGACGAGATCCTCGGAGCCGTTCGCCTCGGCGAGACCGCGCACGGTGTCGAAGGCCACGTACGATCCCTCGACGTTGGCCGTGAAGTCCCAGAGGTCGGTGTGCGCGAACTCGTTCTCCTCGCCCGGCAGCTTGCCGTCCGGGGCCGCGATCTCGTCGAGCAGTCCTTTGGCGCCCTCGGTGATGTCGGCGAGCGTGAGACCGAAGTCGGGCGAGGCCACCTTCTCCTTGAGTTCCGTGATGTCGGCGACGAGCCGATCGCCGAGCTCGGCGCGCTGCTCCGGGGTGAGCGGGGTCAGATCGGGATCGCCCGCGTAGTCGCCGTTCGCGACCGCGGCGTCGTGCCAGAGGTCCATCTCGATGCGGTGGAACCCGGTGAACGGCAGTCCCTCCTCGTCGGCTCCCGGCTTGCGGTAGTCGATCTTCGGGTCGAGGTCGCCGAACTGCTCGGCGGTCGGCTCGATGCGCTCGTAGCTGATGCGAGCCACGGGGAAGAGCGACTTGGCCCGCTCGTCGTCGCCCGCCTTGTAGGCCTCGACGAGGGCCTCGACCTGCGGCACGAGCTCCTCGGTCTGCGCCTTCACGTAGGCGATGTACTGCTCCACGACCGCGTCCTCCTCGGGCGAGGTCTCCAGCGCCTCGCCGGTGACGGTGAACGCGGCCTGGCCGACGCCGGCGCCGATCATGCCCGGCTTGCAGCTGGTGAAGTACTCCCCGGGGTTCACCTGCACGGTGAGCTCGCGCGTCGCCCCCGGCGCGATGTTCTCGACCTCGCCGACGATGGTGAGCGCGTTGCCGCCGAGCACGTAGAACTCGTTGACCTTCGTGCCCTCGTTGGTGACACTGAAGGTGACGTTCCCGCTCTCGGCCTTCGGGGCTTCGACCGCGCAGTCGGTGTCGCTCGCTGTGACCGCGATGCTCTGGGCGTCGGGCGCCGCGTTGGGAACGCAGCCGGTGAGCAGCAGGGCTCCCGCCGCTGTCGCGGCGAGGGAACCGAGCGCGGCGAGGCGCGGAGTGCGGCGGGAGGTGCGTGGATTCACGGGGTTCCTTTCGAGAGGGCGACGGCCGGCGCGGCGGCGCGGCGTTCGCGGGTCGCGCGTCCCTGTGCGAGCGAGCGGCGCAGGAACAGCACGAGGGTCGGGACGAGGTAGAGGGCCCACACGAGCAGTTCGAGCTTCGTCATCTCGGGCGAGAAGCCGAAGGCGCCCTTGAGCAGCGCGCCGACGAAGCCGTCGGGGGCGATGATGTGAGGGATCCGGAAGGCCCATGCGGCGTCGCCGTACCAGGCGGCGAGGAGCGGCGCGGCGCCGGCCGGGGCCTCGGCGAAGGGGCCGGGCAGGAAGGCAGCCTCCTGCAGGTCGTGCACGCCGTAGGCGAGCACGCCGGCCGCGAAGACGATGAGCAGCACGCCGGACCAGCGGAAGAACCTCGTCAGGTCGATCCGCAGCATGCCGCGGAACAGTGCCCAGCCGAGGAGCACCGCGAGCACGATGCCAGAGACCGCGCTGAGGAAGCCGACGAGCGGCGAGATCTCGCTGGCGCGAGTGGTGGCCCAGATGAAGAGCGCCGTCTCGATCCCTTCCCGCCCGACCGAGATGAAGCCGATGGCGGCGACGCCCCAGCCGCCCCCGATGAGCGCGCGGTCGACCTGCTCGCGCAGCTCGCCGCTGAGCCCGCGCGCGGCGCGGAGCATCCAGAACACCATCCAGGTGACCATGGCGACGGCGATGATCGACAGGGATCCCCCGATCGCCTCCTGGGCGCGGAAGGAGAGCCCGTAGGCGCCGTAGGTGAGCACCGCGCCGATGACGAGCGAGAGCAGCACCGCGGCCGCGACGCCGAGCCGGATCTTGCGTGCCGCGTCGGGGCGCCCGATGCGCTTCACGTAGGCGAGCAGCACGCTCACCACGAGCGCGGCCTCGAGGCCCTCGCGCAGGCCGATCATCAGGGTTCCGATCATCTGCGCAGCCTTCCGTCTATCGTGAGATGTAGGTAAGGCATGCCTTACGAGTAGAACCTAGCACACTTCATCAGATCTATTCGCGGTTTTCGGCGCACAAAAGGGGCGGGAGCGGATTCGAGTGAATCCGCTCCCGCCCCTTCGGGTGTGCGACCTCGAGTCGGCGACTCGACCCCCCCTACTCCGCGTAGTGCGAGAACAGGAACCAGCGATCCTTGTCGAGCTGCTGCGCGATCGCGATGACGATGTCCTGGCTGACGAGGTCGATCTCGTCGAGCCCCTTCACCGCCGCGTACAGCGTCTCCAGCGTCGCGTCGAGCTGTGCGACGACCTCGCGCACCGTGATGTCGGACTGCTGGAAGCCGTCGCTCATCTCCGGCGTCGTGGTGCGGGCCGCGACGGTGCCGATGCGGCCGTCGACGGGCAGCCCGAGGGCCACCACGCGCTCCGCGACCTCGTCGGCCGCGTCCTGCGCGTGCGTCACGACCTGGTCGAGGAACTCGTGAACGCCCATGAAGTTCTCGCCCCGCACGTGCCAGTGGGCCTGCTTGCCGTTGACGCCGAGGGCGATGAGGTCGTGCAGCACCGGGCTGAGGTACTGCGCGACGCCGGTGGGGCGCTGCAGGTCGCCCTGCGCTGCGGGAATGTTGATCTGCTTGGTAGCCATCGAGTGGTTCCCCTTTCGTTCGTGCGAACTGTCACGTTCAAAGCTACGCCGATTCCTCGTGCGCGCAAGCAAGGTGAGGCTGCGCTCACTTCCCGTTCACCCGGAAGGCGAGGTCGAAGAGGCGTTCAGCGGAGCGCGCGGGCGAGCAGTTCCTCGGGGGCACGGCGCGGGCCCGTGAAGAACGGCGTCTCCTCGATCACGTGCCGCCTCGCACCCGTCGCCCGGAGCTCGCGCATGAGGTCGACGATGCGCGTGAGATCGTCGGCCTCGAAGGCCAGCAGCCACTCGTAGTCGCCGAGTCCGAACGAGGCGACGGTGTTGGCGAGCACGTCGCCGTAGTCGCGCGCCGCGGCGCCGTGCTCGCGCAGCAGCTCGCGGCGCTCCTCGTCGGGCAGCAGATACCACTCGCGCCCGCGCACGAAGGGATAGACGCAGAGGTAGCCGTGCGGCTCCTCCCCCGCGAGGAACGCCGGCACGTGCCCGCGATTGAACTCCGCGGCTCGGTGCACGCCGATGTTCGACCACACCGGCTGCAGGCGGCCGCCGCCCCACTCGAGCACGGCGCGATACGCCTCCTGCAGCGCCTCGGAGGTGGGCGCATGCCACCAGACCAGCACGTCGGCGTCGGCACGGAAGCCCGCGACGTCGTACCAGCCGCGAGTGGTCAGCCCCTCGATCGCGTCGAGCTCGCGGAGCAGGCCGCCCGCAATCTCGCGCCAGGCGGGCGAGACGCCGAGGCGGCCGCTGTCGCGCTCGATGCGGAACACCGCGTACATCGTGTAGTTCACATCGGCATTGATCCGCTCCGCGATCCCGCTGTGGTCGATCTGCGGCCGCTCCGCTGACGTCTCATTCGTCATTCGTCTGCTCCTCGTCTGGTTGCTTCGGCGTGCTTCGGTGCTCGTGGTCCGCGCTCGGGGCCTCAGTCGGCGGTGCCGGCGATCACGGGGATCCCGGTCACCTCTCCGTGGCGCATGCGGCAGCTGCCCGGGGGCGCGACGTCGGGAAGCGCGGGGAGGGATCCCTCGACACGCGGCTCTACGGCTTCGCCGCGCTCGCGAGCCGCGCGCTCCAGCACGAGATCCACGAGGCCCGAGACGAAGACGGGGCGCACGCCGACGGTGCCCGCGCGCACGGCGGCGATGCCCTGCTCGGCGGCCGTCTCGAGCGCCTCGACGTCGAGGTCGAACGCGACCTCCATGTGGTCGGAGATGAAGCCGATCGGCGCGATGATCACCTTCTTCACGCCCTGCGCCGCGAGTTCCTCGAGGTGGTCGTTCACATCGGGCTCGAGCCACGGCACGTGCGGGCTGCCCGAACGCGAGCAGTAGGCGAGCGACGATGAGATCTCGATCCCGTGGCGCTCGTGCAGCGCGGCGTCGATCGTGGCGCGCACGTCCTCGTGCTGCTCCCGGTAGCCGGGACCGGTGACAGCGGAGGCCTCCTGCATCGTGTCGGGGATGGAGTGCGTGACGTAGACGATGCGCGCGCCGTCGAGGCCTCCCTCGAGACGGGCCGCCGCCTCCTCGATCGCTTCGAGGTTGCCCCGGATGAAGCCCGGGTCGTTGAAGAAGGGGCGCACGATGTCGATCTCGGGCGCCTCGGCCCCGAGTTCGGCGATCGCGGCGGCGAGGTGCTCGCGGTACTGGCGGCTGCCCGAGTACGAGGCGTACGCGCTCGTGACGATGACGAGCACCCGCTTCGCCCCGAAGGCGCTCGCGTCGCGCAGCGTGTCGACCGTGTAGGGCGGCCAGTTGCGGTTGCCCCAGATCACGGGCAGCGCGGTCCCTCGCCGCTCCAGCTCGTCGCGCAGCGCCGCGACGAGCGCGAGGTTCTGCTCGTTGATCGGGCTGCGGCCGCCGAAATGGTGGTAGTGCTCGCCGACCTCGGCGAGGCGCTCCTCGGGGATGCCCTTGCCGCGGGTCACGTTCTTGAGAAAGGGGATCACGTCGTCGGGGCCGTTCGGGCCGCCGAACGAGCAGAGCAGGAGCGCGTCGTAGGGCAGGGCGTTTTCCGTCATGCCTGGAACGCTAGCACCAGGTCGCCTGTAGATCTGATGTATAAGATCTGATCTGGCGTGTCGGGGTACGCGTCCCGGTTCCCGCGTCTCACGCGGGCCGCGCGGACCGCGCCGATGGGCCCGCTCGATATAGTTGACCCAGGTTTCTCGCACATCAACAGGGGTCGTACATGACAAGCTCGACTCGCGGCTCTCAGAAAGCACGCGACACGCTCGATTTCCTCCGCGGACGCATCTCCAGCGGCGAATGGGCCGTCGGATCGCTGATCCCGAAGGAAGCCGAGCTCATGGAGTTGATCGGCGTCGGCAAGTCCACCGTGCGCGAGGCCGTGCGATCCCTCGCGGCCTTCGGCATGCTCGAGACCGTGCCCGGCGTCGGCACCTTCGTCCGCTCGCGCACCCCGGTCAGCACCATCCTCACCGAGTTCCTCGCCGAGCACGACCTCGAGGAGGTGCTCGTCTACCGCCGATCCCTCGAGATCGAGGCGGCGCAGCACGCCGCCGTGAACCGCAGCGAGGAGCAGCTCGAGGCGCTGCGCGACGCCTACGCGCGGTCGACCGCCGCGGGCGAGGGCACCACCGATACCTGCGACCGCAGCGCCACCCCCGGCGCCTTCCACCTGCTCGTCGTCGAGGCCAGCGGCAGCAAGCTGCTGCTCGACCTCTACATCGGCGTGCTCTCGATCCTGCAACGCGCGAGCACCGAGGGGCGCGTCATCCTCGGCACCACCATCGAGACGATGCACCGCGACCACGGAGCCGTGCTCGAGGCGATCGAGGCGCGCGACGTGCGCAGCGCGGCGCACTCGATGGCGCTGCACGTCGACCGCGACCTCGGGCTCCGCACCGACATGCTCGACTTCGCGCAGCAGACCGAGCGCGCAGCCTCCCTCATCGACGCCGGCTACGACCCCGAGTCCGGGCGGTAGCGGCGCTCTGCGGACGCGCTGCCGGGAGGTGCGCGGGCCCCGCTCGTGCTATCGCGTCGCGCGATCCCTCGCGAACACTGGTAGGGCGTGCGGGGCTTGAACCCGCGACCGACGGATTATGAGTCCGCTGCTCTGACCGACTGAGCTAACGCCCCCTGGCAACTGCTCCATCTTAGCGGGACCGGCCAGGGGGCGGAGCCATGTCGTCGTGCGGGTCGGTCGCCGGACGCCCCTACTCGATCGTCGTGTCGACGACTCCGTCGCGCCTGCGGCGCACGAGCAGCAGGATGAGTCCCAGGAAGAAGACGATCGCGCCCGCTCCCATCAGGATGTAGCCGATCAAGTCGAGGTTGACGACGTCGACCTGCACGTTGACCGCGAAGACGAGGATCGCTCCGATGACGAAGAGGACGATGCCGGTTCCGATGCTCATGATGAGTACCTCCGTTCCGCTCCCCATCGTGCCCTTCCGCGGCCGCCGTGCCGACCCCGTTGACGCGGCCGCTGCAAGCGAGTATGAGTGCGCCGCGACCCGCGGTCCGCGCGCGACTCACGGGCCCGCTCAGCGGCGCGTTCCGCCGCCCTGCCACAATGGAGCGCATGCAGCGCGACTTCTTCCTGCCCGACGCTCTCGAGGTGGCCCCGCGCCTGCTCGGGGCGACGCTGCGGCTCGACTCCCCCGACGGGGCGGTCGCCGTGCGCATCACGGAGGTCGAGGCCTATCACGGCGTGGGCACGGCGGGGCCCTACGACGCGGGATCCCACTCGAAGGACCGTCGCACCGAGCGCAACGCCTCGATGTTCGGCCCGCCCGGTCACGCCTACGTCTACTTCAGCTACGGCATGCACTTCGCGCTGAACCTGGTCTGCTCCCCCGCGGGCACGGCATCGGGGGTGCTCATCAGGGCCGGCGAGGTGGTCGAGGGATCCGAACTCGCGCAGCTGCGCCGCTCGGCGAGGCGAGGGATCCCCGTCGAGCCCCGCATGCTCGCCCGCGGGCCGGGAAACCTCGCCTCCGCGCTCGGGGTGCGGCGCGAGACCCATGACGGGCTCGATCTGCTCGCGGCACCGTTCGCCCTGCGACTCCCCGGGGCGGGCGAGGAGCCCCGCGAGATCGCGCGCGGTCCGCGCGTCGGCGTGGCGGGCAAGGCAGGAGGGCCCGCGTTCCCGTGGCGTTTCTGGATCGCGGGCGAGCCGACGGTGTCGTCGTTCAGGCCCGGGCGCGGGGCTCAGCCCTTCATCGCCACGCCGCGACGCCAGTAGCCCATGAACGCGACCTGCGAGCGCGCGATCCCGAGCTCGCGCACCAGGTGGCGGCGCAGCGTGGTCACCACCCCGCTCTCCCCCGCGATCCAGTAGTAGCGGTCGTGCCGGTCGTGCCGGGGGCCGATCTCCTCGCCGAGGCCCGAGTACTGCGGCGTCTCCCAGAGCAGCTCCTCACCCGCGACGTCCTCGATCGCGGGCTCCGCCCGCTCCCCCAGGTGCGCGAGCACTTCCGGGATGAGCGACGTGCCGTGCAGCGCCTCGCCGCGCGGCAGCCAGCGCAGCTCGACGCCGGCGGGCGCCGCGACGGGAAGGCGGTCTCCAGCCTCAGGCACCTCGATGAACGCGATGCCCCGCGCGTCGGCCGGGAGCTCCTCGAGCACGCGCGCGATGGCGGGCGCGGCGGTCTCGTCGCCCGCGAGCAGCACGCCGGCGGCTTCGCCGGGCTCGAACTCGATGCCGCCCCCGTCGAGGCGACCTCGGCGCGGTCCGATGATGAGCAGTTCGTCGCCGGCGGCGGCGCGGCTCGCCCAGAGCGATGCGGGTCCCGTCGCCCCCGGGGCGAGGTGCAGCACGAAGTCGACGACGAGCCGTGTCGCGCCGTCCGGCTCGACGCGCAGATCCCGGATCGAGTAGGTGCGCATCGATCCCCGCTCCGCCTCCGGGATCGCGAGCCACGCCGCGTACCAATCGGCGTCGTCTGCGAGTCGGGGCAGCTCCCCCGACGCGGGCGGGAAGATCAGCTTGATGCGCTGGTCGAGTGTGCGCTCGGGGTTGCCGATCTCGCGGAGATCCTCGCCGCCGAAGGTCACCCGCACGAAGGTCGGCGAGACCCGTTCGACAAACTCAACCGTCGCTCGGGCCACCCCGAACGGATTCTGCTGCGCCTGCGGGTTCGGTCTGGTTCTGGACATGATGCCTTCCGATCGGGATGACGAGTGGGGTGCCGCACACCGGGTCGGCGATCACCTGGCAGTCGAGCGCGAACACCTCGCGCACGAGCGGCGGCTCGAGCACCGTCGCGGGCGAGCCGACGGCGCGCACGCTGCCCTCGCGCATCGCGACGAGCACGTCGGCGTAGCGGGCCGCCAGGTTGAGGTCGTGCAGCACCATCACGATGGTGGTGCCGCGCGAGCGGTTGAGTTCGCGCAGCAGGTCGAGCACCTCGAGCTGGTGGGTGACGTCGAGGTAGGTGGTCGGCTCGTCGAGCAGCAGCACCTCGGTCTCCTGCGCCAGCGCCATCGCGATCCACACGCGCTGGCGCTGACCGCCCGAGAGCTCGTCGACCGCGCGTTCGGCGAGGTCGCCGGTGCCGGTGGCGTCGAGGGAGGCGGCGACCGCCTCGTAGTCGTGGGCGGTCCAGCGCGCCATCGCGCGCTGGTGCGGGTGCCGGCCACGGCCCACGAGGTCGGCGACCGTGATGCCCTCGGGCGCGATGGGGTTCTGCGGGAGCAGGCCGAGCACGCGGGCGAGCTCCTTGGTCGAGCGGGTGTGGATCGCGCTGCCGTCGAGCGTCACCGCGCCCGCGAGCGGCTTCAGCAGTCGCGCGCAGCTGCGCAGCAGCGTGGATTTGCCGCAGCCGTTCGGTCCGACGATAGCGGTGATGCGGCCCGGCTCGAAGACCAGGTCGAGGCCGTCGATGATGCGGCGGTCGCCGTAGGCGACGCCGAGCCCCTCTGCGGCCAGCCGGTGGGGGGAAGCGGTCATGAGGTCTGTCCTGTGCGGTTCATGCGGATGAGGAGGAGGATCAGGTAGGGCGCACCCAGCACGCCCGTGATGACCCCGACGGGGTAGCGCTCCCCGAAGAGGTTCTGACCGGCGAGGTCGGCGAGCAGCACGAGCAGCGCTCCGGTGCACCCCGCGGGCAGCAGCAGCGAGGAGCCCGGCCCCACGAGTCGGGCGGCGATCGGTCCCGCCATGAACGCCACGAACATGATGGGTCCGCTGCTGGCGGTAGCGAAGGCGAGCAGCGCCACCGAGGCGACGATCAGGACGAGACGCGCCCACGTCACCGGCACGCCGAGCGCCGTCGCCGTGTCGGAGCCGAAGCGCAGCAGCTCGAGGGACCGGCTGCCGAGCAGCAGCACGGGCAGCAACGCGCACGTCGCGAGGGCGAGCGGCAGCAGCTGCTCCCAGCTCGCGCCGTTCAGGCTGCCGGAGAGCCACTGCATGGCGCGCTGGATGTCCCACTCCGCGGCGCGTGCGAGCATGTACGAGGTGATGCTCTGCAGCATGGCGGCGAGACCGATGCCGATGAGGATGAAGCGCGTGCCGACGAAGCCCCCGCGATTCGAGAGCAGGAAGATGGCCCCCGCCGTGGCCAGCGCTCCGATGAGGGCGAACGCAGAGGTGGCCGACTCGTTCAGACCGAGCACGACGATCCCGAACACCGCGGCGGCCCCGGCTCCCGAGCTGATGCCCAGGATGTCGGGCGACGCGAGCGGGTTGCCGAGCATCGTCTGGAAGGTCGCGCCCGCAATTCCGAACGCGAAGCCGGCGAGCACGGCGAGCGTCGCGCGGGGCAGCCGCAGCTCGCCGACGGTGAACGATGCGCCCGGGACCGGCTCTCCGAGCACGACGCGGACCACCTCGTCGATGCCGTAGAACGTGCGGCCGACCATGAGCATCGCGAGGAACCCGATGAGCACCGCGACGGCGAGTCCGACGGTCGCGACTCCCCGACGGCGCAGCCGTCGCCTGCGCCCCTCCGCAACCAGCGCGGCGCTCACAGCTCCCTCACCCGCTGCCGGCGCACGATCCAGATGAGGAACGGAGCGCCGAGGAAGGCCGTGATCACGCCCGCCTCGACCTCTTCCGGACGCGCGATCACGCGCCCGAGCACATCCGCGGCGAGCAGCAGCACCGCACCGCCCAGCGCAGAGCAGGGCACCAGCCAGCGGTGATCCGGACCGATGAGGGTGCGGCACGCGTGCGGCACCAGCAGTCCGACGAAGCCGATGGGTCCGGCGACCGCGGTCGCCGCCCCGCAGAGCACCACCGCGCCGCACGCGGCGATCGCGCGCGTGCGCATCACGTGCTCACCGAGGCCCGTCGCGAGGGCGTCCCCCAGCGCGAGGCTGTTCATGCCGCGCGCCGTCCAGACGCAGACCGCGGCGCCGACGGCGAAGAAGGGCATGGCCACGGCGATGCTCTCCCAGCTCGCGCCGCCCACACTCCCCACCCGCCAGAACTGGAAGGTGCGCAGCAGGTCGACGCGCGGCAGCATGATGGCGTTCGTGAGCGAGATGAAGGCCGCGGCGCTCGCGGCACCCGCGAGCGCCAGCTTGTAGGGCGTCGCTCCCCCGCCGCCGAGCGATCCGACGACGTAGACGAAGAGGGCTGCGCCCGCCGCGCCGGCGATCGCGATCCCCATGAGCGGGAAGGGGCGGTGCACGCCGAGGAAGCTGATGCACGCGACCACGGCCAGCGCGGCGCCGCTCGAGACGCCCATGATGCCGGGCTCTGCGAGCGGGTTGCGGGTCACCGCCTGCATCGCCGTGCCCGCGACCGCGAGCGCCGCGCCGACGAGCGCGGCGAGCACCGTGCGCGGCAGGCGCTTGAGCACGGCACCCTCGCCGACGCTGTCGGAGGATCCCTGGAACGCGCCGATGATGTCCGCGAGCCCAACGTCTCGGGCGCCGAGCGCCACCGAGACGACGCCGAGCAGCAGCACCGCGACGCCGAGCACGAGCAGCCAGCCCGTGCGGCGCGCGGCGCCGCGACGCAGCACCTCCGCGGCGGGAGACCCGGGTCTCGCCGCCGCCCCGGTGGACGCCGCAGGCGGAGCGGCCGGTCGCCCGAGGATCCGAAGGGTCACTCGCCGCCCGAGCCCGCGGTCGCGTCGGCGAGCAGCGCGAAGTAGTCGTCGATGCCCCAGCCGATGGAGAGCGGCGACGGGTTCGCGGACGCGGCGAGCGGCGTCGAGTCCTCGAGGATCGCGATGCGTCCCTCCGCGATCGCCGGGATCTGCGAGAGGAGCGGATCCGCCTGGAGCTGCTTCACGAGCGCGCCGTCGGCATCGCCGTAGGTGACGAACACGTCGACGTCGGCGAAGCGGTCGGCCACGTCGGAGCTGAGCTCGACGTAGAACTCCTCCGTCTCGCCGCTCTCCTCCTCGACGATTTCCGGCTGGGGCAGCCCGAGGCCCGCGAGGAAGCCGGGCCGCGTGTCGTGCACGGTGTAGAAGCCGATCTTCGAGAGGTCGGAAGGGTTGAGGTAGGCGAAGAGCAGCTTCTTGCCGTCGAGCTCGGGGTGCGCGGCGAGCGAGGCCTCGATCTCGCCGTTGAGCTCGTCGATGAGCTCGCCTCCCTCCTGCTGCATGCCGATCGCCGCCGAGTCGAGCTCGATCATGTCCTCGAGCGAGGTGCCCCACGGCGTGTCCGGGTAGGCGACCACGGGCGCGATCTTGGAGAGCGTGCGGTACTCCTCCTCGGTGAGGCCGGAGTAGGCGGCGAGGATCACGTCGGGATTCGTGTCGTTGACGGCCTCGAAGTCGATCCCGTCGGTCTCGTCGAAGAGCACCGGCGTCTCGGCGCCGAGCTCCTCGAGCCGGTCCTCGACCCAGGGCAGCACCCCGTCGCCGTCGTCGTCGCCCCAGGCCGCCTTGCTCATGCCGACCGGTACGACCCCGAGGGCGAGGGGCACCTCGTGGTTCGCCCAGGCGACCGTCGCGACGCGCTCGGGCTTCTCTGCGATGGTCGTCGTGCCGTACACGTGCTCGATCTGGATCGGGTAGCCGTCGGCCGATGCCGCGGCGCCGTCGTCGGTCTGCGCCGATCCTCCCGAGGAGCATGCCGCGAGAGCGGCGGTGAGGGAGAGTGCGGCTGCGCCGCAGAGAAGACGTGAGACGCGCAAGAGCGTTCCCTTTCTGCCGGACCGTCGAGCATCGGAGGCTCGAGGCGCACCGTCCGGAGCGCCACATCATATGATGGTTAGGATGACCTAAATTGTCAAGTGTTGCGGTCACCCCTTCCGAGGCGAAGTCAAGGCTGCGAGGTCTCCCCTGCCTCGCCGGCCTCCGCGGTCTCCAACGCCGACTGCCCGGTCTGCGGATGGAACTTCGCGAGCCCCAGCACGCCCGTGACCGCGAGCGCGCCCGACACGACGAAGACGAGCGCCGCCCAGATGGGCGCGCCCGCGGCCTCGTGCAGCACGACGATGCCGATGAGCACGGCCACGATGGGGTCGATGACGGTGAGTCCGGCCACGACGAGGTCGGGCGGCCCGGAGGAGTAGGCGTTCTGCACGAAGACCATGCCGAGCAGGGCGCCGGCGGCGAGAGCCGCGACGCACGCCCAGGTGAGCCACTCGAACTCGCCCTGCTGCAACCGGCCGATGACCGCCTTCGCGAAGGTGGCGACGAAGCCGTAGAGCACCCCGGCCCCCACGATGTAGATGATCGCCACACCCCGGTGCCTGAATGCGATGAAGAGCAGCAGGGCGGTCAGCAGCACGACCCCGAACGTGACGAGGATCACGATGAGCTTCGCGTCGGTCACGGGCTGGTCGGCCGCGGTGAAGGCGGCTACGCTCACGAACACGACGATGCCCAGAACCGCGAGTGCGATGGAGCCCTTGACCCGCTTGCCGAGGCGCACGCCGCTCACGCGGGAGTTCAGCACGGAGGTGATCACGAGCCCCACGACCCCGATCGGTTGCACGATGATGATCGGCGAGAGGGCGAGGGATCCGATCTGGAACACGACGGCGAGACCGAGCAGCAGCGTGCCCGACACCCAGGAGGGCCGGCGCAGCAGCCCGATCACGTGGCGCAGCGAGAGCCCCGATCCCGCACTCTCGCCCATCAGGCGCTCGACCTTGTTGAGGCCGCGCGACTGGTACTGCGCACCGAATGCGAGCAGCGCCGCGCCGATGAGCGCGAGCGGGATGCCGAGGAACTGGCGCGGGTCGAGCTCGGTGACCTGGTCGAGCATGCTCAGCGGCTCTCGGAGTGCTCGCCCCGCATGAGGTCGACGAGGCGCGCCGCGGCGCGGGGCACCTCGTCATTGACGATGATCTCGTCGAATTCGTCTGCTGCGGCGAGCTCGACCTTCGCGGTCTCGAGCCTCCGGGTGCGCTCCTCCTCGTCCTCGGTGCCGCGGCCGACGAGTCGGTTCACGAGTTCGTCCCAGCTGGGCGGCGCGAGAAACACGAGGCAGGCCTCGGGCATGCTCGCGCGCACCTGGCGCGCGCCCTGGAGATCGATCTCGAGCAGCATGAGCTCGCCGCGCTCTGCGGACTCGACGACTGGGCCGCGCGGGGTGCCGTAGCGGAACCTGTTGTGCACGGTCGCCCACTCGAGCAGCTCGCCTTGGGCGAGCATGCGGTCGAAGCCCTCGTCGTCGACGAAGAAGTAGTGCACGCCGTCCTGCTCGCCCGGCCGCGGAGCCCGTGTGGTCGCGGAGACGGAGAGCCGCACCTCGGGGTAGTGCTCCCGGATGTAGGCCGCAACGGTGCCCTTGCCGACCGCGGTCGGCCCCGCGAGCACCGTGAGCGGGGGCCGCTCGCCCGAGGGATCGGCGCCGGTGCGTTCGCGCACGAAGCGCTCGAGGCGTTCGCGCTGCAGCTTGCCCAGCCCGCCGAGCCGCTTCCGATCGGAGATCTCGAGCTGCTCGCGGATGCGCTCCGCCTTGACCTCTCCGATGGCGGGGAAGGACAGGAGGTAGTCGGTGATGCGGAGCGTCGCGGCGGGGTGTCCGGGCACGCGGGACTGCTCGAGCACGCGCAGCGGAGAGGCCTCGCCGCTGCGCAGGCGCCTCTTGAGCTCTGCCCGCGCCTGCCTGGCGGCGATGGCGGCGCGGTTGGCGGCAGCGCGGTCCACCTCGGGCATCCGACGCGCCGCTTCCTGGGTTTCGGTCATGTGAGCTCTCCCCTTTCTCAGGGATCCAGCCTAGGCGCCACCGGCGAGCGCCGCAGCGATCGCATCGGCGCGGCCTCGGACGCGGGCGGACAGGCCTTCGGCGCCGCCCGCGAGGATGCTGCGGGACTCGTTGGCGAGCAGGGCGTGGCCGATACCGCCGAAGAGGCGCCCGGCGTCCTCGATCCGCGCTCCCTGATGGCCGAAGCCGGGGGCCAGCACGGGCAGGGCGGGACCGAGGCCGCGCTCGGCGGTGTCGATGCCGAAGGCCCCGAGGTCGAGCGTTGCGCCGAGCACGACGCCGATCGACCCGACCGCGGCACCGGGTGCGTGCTCTGCGTTCCAGTGCATCGCGTCGTCGACCATCGCCGAGGCGAGGGTGCGGCCGTCGGAGCGACGCGCGAGCTGCACGTCGCGCGCCTCCGGATTCGAGGTCGCCGCCAGCACGAAGAGGCCCTTGCCGTGCTCGCGCACGTGAGGGAAGGCGCCCGAGAGGGTGTCGAAGCCCATGTAGGCGGCGACCGTCATGGCGTCGGCCTCGAGCGGCGACCCCGGCGAGAGCCATGCGTCGGCATAGGCGGCGAAGGTGGAGCCGATGTCGCCCCGCTTCACGTCGGCGACGACGAGCAGCCCCGCGTCGCGCGCGTCGGCGAGCACCCGTTCGAGCGCTGCGAAGCCGCGCGATCCGAAGCGCTCGAAGAAGGAGATCTGCGGCTTCACGCACGCGGCGAGGCCCGCGGCTGCGGCCACGACCTCGCGCCCCATGCGCTCGGCCCCGGCCGCGTCGTCGTCGAGCCCCCACTCCGCGAGCAGCGGGGCGTGCGGGTCGATGCCGGCGCACAGGTGCCGGCCCGCGGCGAACTCCGCCGCGAGCCGGTCCCCGAAGGAGGCGGTTCCCATCAGGAGGCCGCCGCGCGGGCGCCGTCGCGATCCGCCTGGTACTCCTGCAGCGACTTCACCTCGAAGCCGCTCTTCTGCGCGGAGATCGCGCCGACCGCGGCTGACAGCTCCGAGACGGTCGTGAAGATCGGCTTGTCCGCGGCGACGGCCGCGGCACGGATCTCGTAGCCGTCGGCGCGGGCCGAGGAGCCCGAGGGCGTGTTGATGATCATGTCGATCTCGCCGCGGTTGATGAGGTCGACGATCGTGTCGCCCTCGGCGTGCGCCGAGTGCTTGCGCGCGACCTCCGAGGAGATGCCGTTGCGGGCGAGCACGACCTGGGTGCCCTGCGTCGCGAGGATGCGGTAGCCGAGCTCCTGCAGGCGCAGCGCCGGCAGCACGACGGCGCGCTTGTCGCGGTCCGCCACCGACAGGAACACGGTGCCGGAGGTGGGCAGCTCGCTGCCCGCGGCCGACTGGCTCTTCGCGAACGCGGTCGGGAAGTCGCGGTCCATGCCCATGACCTCGCCCGTCGAGCGCATCTCGGGGCCGAGCAGCGAGTCGACGACGAGCCCCTCGTGCGTGCGGAAGCGCTTGAAGGGCAGCACGGCCTCCTTGACCGCGATCGGCGCGTCGATCGGCGCGCGCGAGCCGTCGCGCTCGGGCAGGAAGCCGGAGTCGATCAGCTGCTGGATCGTCTCGCCCGCCATGATGCGGGAGGCGGCCTTCGCGAGAGGGATCCCGAGCGCCTTCGACACGAACGGCACCGTGCGCGAGGCGCGAGGGTTGGCCTCGAGCACGTAGAGCACGCCCTGGCCGATCGCGAACTGCACGTTGAGCAGGCCGCGCACGCCGATCCCCTCTGCGATGCCGAGCGTCGCCTCGCGCACCTGAGCGATCTGATCGTGGCCGAGCGTCACGGGCGGCAGGGTGCAGCTCGAGTCGCCCGAGTGCACGCCGGCCTCCTCGATGTGCTCCATGACGCCGCCCACGTACAGCTGCTCGCCGTCGTAGAGGGCGTCGACATCGATCTCGATCGCGTCGTCGAGGAAGCGGTCGACGAGCAGCGGGTGACCGGGGCCGACGAGGGCGTGGCCCTCGATGCGCTCGAAGTAGCCGCGCAGCGAGGCGGTGTCGTAGACGATCTCCATGCCGCGACCGCCGAGCACGAAGGAGGGGCGCACGAGCACCGGATACCCGATCTCCTCGGCGACGCGGATCGCACCCTCCTCGTCGATCGCGGTGCCGTTGCGAGGCGCGAGCAGTCCCGCGCGCTCGAGGATGCGGGCGAAGGCGCCGCGCTCCTCGGCGAGGTCGATGGCCTCGGGGGTGGTGCCGAGGATCGGCACGCCCGCGTCCTTGAGCGGCTGCGCGAGGCCGAGGGCGGTCTGCCCGCCGAGCTGCACGACGACGCCCAGCAGCTCGCCCGACGCCTGCTCGGCGTGGATGACTTCGAGCACGTCCTCGAGCGTGAGCGGCTCGAAGTAGAGGCGATCGCTCGTGTCGTAGTCGGTGGAGACCGTCTCGGGGTTGCAGTTGATCATGATCGTCTCGTAGCCCGCGTCGCTCAGCGCGAAGGAGGCGTGCACGCACGAGTAGTCGAACTCGACGCCCTGGCCGATGCGGTTGGGGCCCGAGCCCAGGATCACGACCTTCTTGCGGTCGCTCGCCGCGACCTCGGTCTCGAGGTCGTAGGACGAGTAGTGATAGGGCGTGAGCGCCGGGAACTCGCCCGCGCAGGTGTCGACGGTCTTGTAGACGGGGCGCAGGCCGAGGCCGTGGCGCAGGCCGCGGATCTCGCTCTCGCTGACCCCGCGGATCGCGGCGATCTGCGCGTCGGAGAAGCCGTGATCCTTCGCCTCGCGCAGCACATCGAGCGTGAGCTGCGGAGCGGCCTTGACCGTCTCGGCGACCTCGTTGATGAGCTGGATCTGGTCGAGGAACCAGGGATCGATCGCGGTCGACTCGAAGACCTGCTCGATGGTCGCACCGAGGCGCAGCGCCTGCTGCACGTCGACGATGCGGCCGTCGGTGGGGCGCTTGATGGACTCGAGCAGCTCCTCGACCGTGCGGTCCTGCGGTCCCCAGTGGAACGAAGTGCCGCGCTTCTCGAGCGAGCGCAGCGACTTCTGCAGCGCCGTGGTGAAGTTGCGGCCGATCGCCATCGCCTCGCCCACCGACTTCATGGTGGTGGTGAGGGTGTCGTCGGCGGCCGGGAACTTCTCGAACGCGAAGCGGGGCGCCTTCACCACGACGTAGTCGATGGTGGGCTCGAAGCTCGCGGGGGTCTTCTGCGTGATGTCGTTCGGGATCTCGTCGAGGCGGTAGCCGAGCGCCAGCTTGGCGGCGATCTTCGCGATCGGGAAGCCGGTGGCCTTCGAAGCGAGCGCCGAGGAGCGGGAGACGCGGGGGTTCATCTCGATGACGATGATGCGGCCGGTCTTCGGGTCGACGGCGTACTGGATGTTGCAGCCGCCCGTGTCGACGCCGACGCGTCGGATGATGTCGATGCCGATGTCGCGCAGCTTCTGGAACTCGCGGTCGGTCAGGGTGAGCGCGGGCGCCACCGTGATCGAGTCGCCCGTGTGCACGCCCACGGCGTCGACGTTCTCGATCGAGCAGACGACCACCGTGTTGTCGGCGGTGTCGCGCATGAGCTCGAGCTCGTACTCCTTCCAGCCCAGGATCGACTCCTCGAGCAGCACCTCGCTGGTCGGGCTGTAGTGCAGGCCGTCACCGGCGATGCGGACGAGGTCCTCCTCGGTGTAGGCGAAGCCCGAGCCGAGGCCGCCCATCGTGAAGGAGGGGCGCACGACGAGCGGGTAGCCGAGATCCTTCGCGAACTCCTTCGCCTCGTCCAGCGTGTGCGCGATGTGGGAGCGGGCCACGTCGGCACCCGACTCGATCACGAGATCCTTGAAGATCTGGCGGTCCTCGCCGCGGCGGATCGCGTCGACCTTCGCGCCGATGAGCTCGACGCCGTGCTTGTCGAGGATGCCCTGCTCGTGCAGCGCCATGGCCGCGTTGAGCGCGGTCTGGCCTCCGAGGGTGGGCAGGATCGCGTCGGGCCGCTCCTTGACGATGATCGACTCGATCACCTCGGGGGTGATCGGCTCGACGTAGGTCGCGTCGGCGAAGTCGGGGTCGGTCATGATCGTGGCCGGGTTCGAGTTGACGAGGATGACGCGCACGCCCTCCTCGCGCAGCACGCGGCAGGCCTGGGTGCCCGAGTAGTCGAACTCGCAGGCCTGACCGATGACGATCGGGCCCGAGCCGATGACGAGGACGGAGTTGATGTCTGAACGCTTGGGCATTAGTGGGTCTCCTTTGCGTCGTTCATCTCGACAGGCTCGATGAACGGAGCGCCGCTGGTCGAGCTCGTCGAGACCGAGGTGCGGTCCTTCACGAGCTGGCGGAAACGATCGAAGAGGTAGAAGGCGTCGTGCGGGCCGGCCGCGGCCTCCGGGTGGTACTGCACCGAGAACGCGGGGATATCGAGGCACTCGAGCCCCTCGACCACCTGGTCGTTGAGGCTGTAGTGGCTCACCTGCACGCGGCCGAAGCCCTCGGGCGCCTCGAGCTCGCCCTCGATGGGCGCGTCGACCGCGAAGCCGTGGTTCTGCGCGGTGATCTCGACGCGACCGGTGCGCTTGTCGAGCACGGGCTGGTTGATGCCGCGGTGGCCGAAGGGCAGCTTGTAGGTGCCGAAGCCGAGGGCGCGGCCGAGCAGCTGGTTGCCGAAGCAGATGCCGAAGTAGGGCAGCCCGTCGCGCAGCAGCTCGCGCAGCACGAGCACCTGCGCCTCGGAGGCGGCGGGATCGCCGGGCCCGTTCGAGTAGAACAGCGCGTCGGGCGCGATCTCGCGGATCTCCTCGACCGTGGTGGAGGCGGGCAGCACGATCACGTCGAAGCCGTGCTCCGAGAGGTACTGCACGGTCGCGCGCTTGATCCCGAGGTCGAGCACGGCGATCGAGCCGACGCGCTCCGATCCCTCGGCGGCCGGGACATCGTAGCGCTCCTGCGTGGAGACCTCGGCGGAGAGGTTGCGGCCCGCCATCTCGGCCTGACCGCGCACGAGCTCGAGCTGCTCGGCCTCCGAGAGCTGCAGATCCTCACCGGAGAACACCCCCGCCCGCATGGCGCCCGCCGAGCGGATGTGGCGGGTGATGGCCCGAGTGTCGACGCCCGAGATGCCCACGACCCCGTCGTTCACCAGGTCCTCGTCGAGCGAGCGCTCGGCGCGGAAGTTCGAGACGCGGCGGGCGGGATCCCTCACGACGAAACCCGACACCCAGATCTTGCGCGACTCCATGTCGGTGTCGTTGGCGCCCGTGTTGCCGATGTGGGGCGCGGTCATGAGCACGATCTGCCCCGCGTAGGAGGGATCGGTGAGGGTCTCCTGGTAGCCCGTCATACCGGTCGAGAACACGACCTCGCCGAGTGTGCGGCCGGTGGCGCCGTAGGCGCGGCCGGTGTAGCGCGAGCCGTCCTCGAGCACGAGCACCGCGGCGCCGTCGGGCACCGCCGTCGCGGGCGGAGCGGTGATTTCAGTTGTGGTGGTCATTTCGCGCCCTCCTGAGACGTCGAAGGTGTGAGTGAGATGCTGTCGATCGCCTCGGCGAACGCCGCCTGCTCGGCGGGATCCGCGAGGCGGAAGGATGATTCGACGACGCGGTCGCCCGCGCGCCAGCGCAGCAGCGAGAGGCCGTCGCGCTCGACCGCCTTGCCGACGCGGCCGCTCGCGGTGCCGGTGCCCCGGATGTCGGCGGCAGGAATGAACACCGGCCGCTCCCCCGTCACCGCGATGGTCGCGCCGCCCCTGCTCACGGTCAGCTCGGCGTATCCCCGGTACCGGAGGCCGGGGATCGCGAGTCGCTCGAACGGCGAATCGGCTGGCGTGGTCGAGACGTAGCTCACGCGGGGGAAGCTCGCGATCGGGGCGTCGTCGCGCGGGGTCGCTCCGCGCGATCCGACGCCGGGCATGATGTCCGCGTCGCGTCGCGCCCTGGCGCGCCAGGCCAGCCACATGCCCGCCAGCGCCAGCACGCCGACGGCGGCGAAGATCAGCGCGATCTGGGAGGCGCTCATCGGGCCCCGCCCGCCGCGGCCGCGACCGTCTCGGGGCTCACCACGTCGCCGCCGTCGAGCGTGAGGTAGCCGCGGCGCACGGTATAGGCCACCCTTCCGGGCAGCTCCATGCCGAGGAACGGCGAGTTCACGCTCTGGCCGCGCAGACGGTCGAGGTCGAAGACGCTGGATCCCGAGGGATCCACGAGCGCGATATCGGCGGGCTGCCCGACCTCGAGCGAGGCGGGGTGGCCCTCCAGCCGCCCGATCTCGGCGGGCTTCTGCGAGAGCAGCGTCTCGATCTCGGCCCAGCTGGCGTGGCCCTCGTTCACGAGCGTGAGCTGCGCGATCGGAAGCGCGGATTCGAGACCGACCATGCCGAACGCCGCGACGTCCCACTCGCACTCCTTGGCCTCGACCGGGTGCGGGGCGTGGTCGGTGGCGACGATGTCGATGACGCCGTCGGCGACCGCCTGCCGCAGGGCGCGCACGTCCTCGTCGCGGCGCAGGGGCGGATTCACCTTGTAGCGCGCGTCGTAGCTGCGGGCGAGCTCCTCGGTGAGGATGAGGTGGTGCGGGGTGACCTCTGCGGTCACCTGCACGCCGCGGGCCTTCGCCCAGCGGATCACCTCGACCGACCCGGCGGTCGAGAGGTGGCAGATGTGCAGGCGCGCACCGATGTGCTCGGCCAGCAGCACGTCGCGGGCGATGATCGACTCCTCGGCCACGGCGGGCCAGCCCTTGAGACCGAGCTCGCTCGACAGGGATCCCTCGTTCATCTGCGCACCCTCGGTGAGGCGGGGATCCTGCGCGTGCTGCGCGATGACGCCGTCGAAGGTCTTCACGTACTCGAGCGCACGGCGCATGAGCAGCGGGTCGTGCACGCACTTGCCGTCGTCGGAGAACACCCGCACCTGCGCGCGCGACTGGGCCATGGCACCGATCTCGCTGAGCCGTTCGCCCGCGAGATCCTCGGTGACGGCGCCGATGGGGCGCACCGTGGCGTAGCCGGCGGCGTCGCCGAGCGACTGCACCTGCTCGACCACGCCGGCGGTGTCCTGCACCGGCATCGTGTTGGCCATCGCGAACACGCTCGTGAAACCGCCGGCCGCGGCCGCGCGGGTGCCGGTGAGCACCGTCTCCGACTGCTCGAAGCCGGGCTCGCGCAGGTGGGTGTGGAGATCGACGAGGCCGGTCAGCGCGATGAGGCCGTCGGCCTCGATCACGCGCTCCCCCTCGCGCGGGGCGAGGTCGCCGCCGCGCTCCACGATCCGCCCGCCGGAGATGCGGAGGTCGACGGGGGCCGCGGAGCGGGGGTCGGCGCCGCGCTCGGTGAGCTCGGCCGCGATGCGGGCACCGCGGATCAGGATGTCGGGGTTGACTGCGTTCTCGACCGTTTCGCTCATGCGCTCGCCTCTCGTTCGCCGGACAGAAGAAGGTACAGGGCGGCCATGCGCACCGAGACGCCGTTCGCGACCTGCTCGAGCACGGTCGAGCGATCCGAGTCGGCGGCGCGGGACGAGATCTCGAGGCCGCGGTTCATGGGGCCGGGGTGCATGACGATGGTCTCGTCGCCGAGCCGGCCGAGACGCGCGTCGTCGAGTCCCCAGTTGCGGGCGTACTCGCGCTCGTTCGGGAAGAACGCGGCGTGCATGCGCTCGGTCTGGATGCGGAGCAGCATCACGACCTCGGGGCGCTCCTCGCGCAGCGCGGCGTCGAGGGAGTGGTGGATCTTCACCGGCCAGTCGCGTGCGCCGTAGGGCAGCAGCGTCTCGGGGGCGACGAAGCTGACGTGCGCGCCGAGCGCGTTCAGCAGCCACAGGTTCGAGCGGGCGACGCGCGAGTGGGCGACGTCGCCGACGATCACCACGGAGACGCCGTCGAGATCGCGGCCCCGGCTCGCATCGCCGAACAGCCGGCGGCGCATCGTGAAGGCGTCGAGCAGGGCCTGCGTCGGATGCTCGTGCGTGCCGTCGCCGGCATTGAGCACTCCGGCATCGATCCAGCCGCTGCGCGCGAGCCGGTCGGGTGCGCCGGATGCGGGGTGGCGGATCACGACGCCGTCGGCGCCGATGGCCTGCAGCGTCTGCGCGGTGTCCTTGAGCGACTCGCCCTTCGACACCGAGGACCCCTTGGCGCTGAAGTTGATGACATCGGCCGAGAGGCGTTTGGCCGCCGCCTCGAACGAGATGCGGGTGCGCGTCGAATCCTCGTAGAACAGGTTCACGACGGTCTTGCCGCGCAGCGCTGGCAGCTTCTTCATCTCGCGCTGCTGCGCCGCCGCCATGTCCTCGGCCGTGTCGAGGATCAGGATCGCGTCGTCGCGGCTCAGCGTGCGCGTGTCGAGCAGGTGCCTCATGCGTGCTCCTCCGATCCCTCGCTGATGCTCACCGCGTCGACCCCGTCGAACTCCACGAGACTCACGGAGATGCGCTCGTGCTTCGCGCTCGGCAGGTTCTTGCCGATGTAGTCGGCGCGGATCGGCAGTTCGCGGTGGCCGCGGTCGATGAGCGCCGCGAGTCGCACAGCCTTCGGGCGGCCGTGGTCGTTCAGCGCGTCGAGCGCGGCGCGCACGGTGCGGCCCGAGTAGAGCACGTCGTCCACGAGCACCACGGTGGCGCCGTCGACGCCCGCGACGGGCATGTCGGTGGGCTGCGGCGCCCGCGTCGGGTGCTTCGCGAGATCGTCGCGGTACATCGTGACGTCGAGCTGGTAGGCGGGAACCCCGACACCCTCGATGCGGGAGATGTTCGCGGCGATGCGCCTAGCGAGCAGCGTGCCGCGCGTCGGAATGCCGACGAGTACGAGGCCTGCGACACCCTTGTTCGCTTCGATGATTTCGTGCGAGATTCGAGTCAGCGCCCGCGAGATCTCAGCGCCTTCCAGCACTGTTCGCGTACCCATATTCGAGCCCCCCTTCTGCGCCTCACGGGACGCCAGTTAAAGAAAAGCTGCAACTTCTCCAGCTTAGCGCACGGCGCGGTACGCCCGCGCGGTTGCCGCGCCGCAGCATCACGGAGCGAGGCTCAGCCGCGCGGCACGGGAGGGCCGAGCTGCAGCAGCACGACGAATGCGACGGTGACGAGCGCGACGAGGATCGCGACCGACCACCAGGGGTTGCGCAGGATCCAGGCCTGCACGTGCTCGACGAACCCGCGCGGGGTCTCGCCGCCGGGCGCGAGCCGCCAGGGGCCGGCGAGCAGGCCGCGCCGATCGGTCATCAGTTCGAACGGCACGGTGGCGAAAGGGATCACCGCGCAGGCGAGGCCGAGGATCCCTCGCCCTGCGCTCCAACGCTGATTCACCCACACGAACACCGTCGACACGCAGTAGCAGAGGAACACGAAGCCGTGGATGCCACCCGCGACGGGCACCGCGGCCGCCGTCACCCCCGCGCCGCGCAGGACGAGGGCCGTGATGAGCCCCGCCCAGGTGACGACCTCTGCGAAGGCGAACAGGCGGAAGAGCTGGCGGGGAGACATCCTGCCAGCGTAGCGCGGCATCGCATCGGGGCACCTGGGGATCCCTCGCCCGTGACGGCCGCCGCTACTCTCGCCGCCCCTACTCCCCCGCGAGCTGACGGGTCAGCGCCGCCTCGTCGCTCAGCCGGGGCTCGGTGCGATACTCGGGGCGCACGCCGGTCTTCGACGCGTAGAAGGCCCGCACGCGGTCCATGTCGGCCTCGACGTCGCCGGTGAGTCGGATCGTCTCGCCGAGCCCGGCCGTCTTGGTCGAGCCGTCGGCGTAGCCGAGGGTGACGGGTAACTCGGCCGCCATCGCGATCCGGTAGAAGCCGCTGCGCCAGCCGTTGCCTTTCCGCGTTTCCTCCGGGGTCACCACCAGCAGGAAGCGATCAGTCTCGCGTGCCCTCGCGACGACCGCTTCGACGACGCCCGCGGCATTCGAGCGGTCGACGGGGATACCGCCGATCGCGCGCATGACCGGCCCCGCGATCCCTCGGAACAGCTCGCGCTTGCCGAGCCAGTGGATGCGCATGCGCGCGTCCCAGGCGATGCCGAGCATCAGCACGAAGTCGAAGTTGGAGGTGTGCGGTGCCCCGATCAGCAGCCTCGGGCCGGCGACGGGCTCGGCCTCCCGCACGAGGCGCCACGACGAGAGTCGCCAGAAGGCGCGGGCGATGGCCGCGCGTATCGAGTCCCAGAGCATGGCCTCAGCGTAGAGCATGGGTGCACGCCGAAGGCCCCGCCCTCCTCGGAGGAAGACGGGGCCTTCGGCGGCAGGGCTGAAGCCGCTACGCCTTCGCGTGGTCGGCGATGCGGCCGAGCACGCCGTTCACGAAGCGGCCGGAGTCGTCGGTGGAGTACTCCTTGGCGAGTTCCACGGCCTCGTCGATCGCAACGGCCGTGGGCACCTCGTCGTTGAAGAGGATCTCCCATGACGCGAGGCGCAGCAACGCCCGGTCGACATTGGGCATACGGTCGAGGGTCCAGCCCTGCGCATAGCTCATGATGAGCTCGTCGATCTCGTCGCGGTGGTCGGAGACCCCGTCGACGATCTCGCGCGCGTAGAGCCAGGAGGCGGCGCGATCCGGCTCGCCGACGGCGCGCTTCGCCTCGGCGGCGACGACCGCGGGCAGCGCTTCGCCGCGCACGTCCGCCTGGAAGAGCATGTCAAGGGCGCGCTTGCGCGCCTTCGTGCGTGCCGACAACGGTTCAGTCGTTCACGCGGCCGAGGTAGTCGCCCGTGCGGGTGTCGACCTTGACCTTCGTGCCGGTCTCGAGGAACAGCGGGACCTGGATCTCAGCGCCGGTCTCGACGGTGGCGGGCTTGGTGCCGCCGGTCGAGCGGTCGCCCTGCAGACCGGGCTCGGTGTAGGTGACCTCGAGCACCACCGAGGCGGGCAGCTCGAGGTAGAGGGGCTCCCCCTCGTGGAGGGCGATCTGCACGTCCTGGTTCTCGAGCATGAACTTCGCGGAATCGCCGACGACGGTGCCCGAGACGGTCAGCTGGTCGTAGTCGCTCTTGTCCATGAAGACGAAGTCGGCGCCGTCCTGGTAGAGGTACTGGTAGTCGCGGCGATCGACGTTCGCGGTCTCGATCTTGGCGCCCGCGTTGTAGGTCTTGTCGATGATCTTGCCCGAGACGACGTTCTTCTGCTTGGTGCGCACGAACGCACCGCCCTTGCCCGGCTTGACGTGCTGGAACTCGACCACGCTCCAGAGCTGACCGTTCTCCTTGATCACGGTGCCGTTCTTGATGTCGTTCGAGGTTGCCATGCGGGTGTTCTCCAAGGGTTCTGTGATGTTCGAGCGAATGATCGCAACGATCAATCCTACACCGGCGTCGCCGGGCACGCCCTGAAGGGACCCGACAAAGCGAGCCGTCATCGACGGGGATCCCTCTAGGCTCGCACCATGCACATGATCTTCCGCACCCTCTGGCACCTGTGGTTCGTGGGCCCCCGCGGCCGTCGCCTCGGCTTCGGCGATGTCTCTCGATCGCGCTTCCGCGTCTGGCCGACCGACCTCGACGTGCTGCGCCACATGAACAACGGGAAATACCTGTCGGTGATGGACGTGGCTCGTTTCGACCTGATCCAGCGCAACGGCGTGCTGCCGCTGTTCAAGCGGGAGGGGTGGTACCCGGTGGTCGTGGGGCAGACCATCTCCTACCGCAAGTCGCTCAACCCGTGGATGCGGTTCTGGATCGAATCGCGGATCCTCGGCTTCGACGAGCAGGCGGTCTACATCGAGCAGCGCTTCGTGCGGCCCGACGCGCAGCGCCGCCCCGAGATCTACGCACGAGCGATCGTGCGGGGTCGCATTCTGCGGCGCAGCGGCGGCACGGTGCCGGTCTCCGAGATCATCGAGAAGAGCGGCGCCGATCCCGAGCAGTTGCGCGTGCCCGAAGAGGTGCTCGCGTGGGGTCGTTCCACGCGGCTCCCCGCGACGCGGGCCGAGGCCCCCAGCATCTGGGAGGGTGAGGGATCCGCGCAGCGCGCTACTCGGCCTCGGGCGTGAAGTTCAGAGAGAGCGAGTTCATGCAGTAGCGCTGGCCGGTCGGCGTGCCGAAGCCGTCGGGGAACACGTGACCCAGGTGACCGCCGCAGCGGGCGCAGCGCACCTCGGTGCGCTCCATGCCGAGCGAGTGATCCTCGAGCAGCTCGACGGCGTCGGGATCCACCGCGTCGTAGAAGCTCGGCCAGCCGCAGTGCGAATCGAACTTGGTGCCGCTCTTGAACAGCTCCGCCCCGCAGCCCGCACAGGTGTAGAAGCCCGCGCGCTCCTCGTCGAGCAACTCACCCGTCCAGGCGCGCTCGGTCGCGGCCTGGCGCAGCACCGCGTACTGCTCCTCGCCGAGCTCGCGACGCCATTCTTCTTCGGTCTTCTCGACTTCGTATGCCATGGTTCGAGTCTACGCCCGTCCGGTGGGAGCAGCATCGGAGGCCGCTCGACTCGGCCGAATGCGACGGCGGGTGACGCCCGGCGACGCGGCGCGCTCCGCCCGCATGCCACCGAATCGTAAACTGGTGGGATGACTGACTCACGCGCGCAATCGACGTATCAGGTCCGCCTCGGCTGGGGCACGGAAGGGATCGAGCGCCTCGCGCAATCCGGCATCGTCGTCATCGTCGACGCGATCGGCGACTCCGCCGAACTCGCCGCGAGCGCGGCCTCGCTCCTCCACGCGCCGACGGTGTATCGCGGATCCCTGCGCAACGCGACGGCCACCGCGCGCGCGATCGTCGACGAGCAGCTCGCGCGCGGGGGTCGCACCGCGATCAACCTCGTGCTCGCCGGCGACGACGGTGCCTTCGCCGTCGAGGACTACCTCGCGGCCGGCGCGATCGGCGACGCGCTGTCCGCGCTCGGCCTCGATCACTCGGCCCCCGATGTCGCCGTGGCGACCGAAGGGTTCCGGGCGCTGAAGCGCGCGCTCAAGCACCTGCTCTCGGCGAGCGCGGCGGGCCTCGTGCTCGCGGCAGAGGGACGCCGTGACGAGGTCAGGGCCGCCGCCGAGCTCGACGCCGAGAGCGAGGCCGTGCGGGTCTGATCCCTCACGACGCCTGCTGTGCTGCTACCGGGCGACCACCTGGCGCTTCGATGAGATCACGCCGGTGTCGAAACCGGCGAGGTGCAGGCCGCCGTGGAAGCGGGCATGCTCGATCTTGATGCACCGGTCCATGACCACGTCGAGGCCGGCCTCCTCGGCGATCGCCGCGGCCTCCTCGTTCCACGAGCCGAGCTGCAGCCACAGCGCCTTCGCGCCGATCTCGACGGCCTCGCGGGCGACCCCGGGCAGATCCTCGTGCTTGCGGAACACGTCGACGATGTCGGGCACGACCGGCAGATCGGCGAGCGACGCATACACGGGCTGCCCGAGGATCTCGTCGGCGCGGGGGTTCACGAAGTAGACGTCGTAGGGCGAACTCGTCAACAGGTAGGTCGCCACGAAGTAGCTCGCGCGCGCCGGGTTGTTCGAGGCCCCCACGATCGCGATCGATTTCGCGCGGCGCAGAATGCCGAGCCGGGCGGCGGCGCTCGGCGCCTGCCAGGTGCGCTCGACGCGCTGCTGCTCGGGAGCCGGTGCTGGAAGCGCGCAGGCGGCTCCGGCCGCTGCGGCGTCTGCTCGGGTGCTGTCGTTCATCGCTGCTCTCCTGTCGCCGCTGCGAGTGCCTGATCCAGATCCCACACGATGTCCTCGGGATCCTCGAGGCCCACCGAGATCCGGATCAGATCGGCGGGCACGCCGCCCGCCTCGAGCTGCTCCGGGGTGAGCTGCTGGTGCGTCGTCGACGCGGGATGGATGACCAGCGTGCGCGCGTCCCCGATGTTCGCGAGGTGGCTCGCCAGCTGCAGCGAGTCGATGAGCTTCGCACCCGTCTCACGGGCAGCCTGCAGGCGCTCGGCATCGCTCCCGAACTCCGCCGACGGCCGCACGCCGAAGGCGAACACCGAACCGGGCCCGAGGGGGAGGTACTTCTGCGCGCGCTCCTGATGCGGGTGGCCGTCGAGGCCGGCCCAGGTCACGAACGAGACGCGGGGATCGCTCGCGAGCCACTCGGCCACGATGCGGGCGTTCGCCACGTGGGCGTCGATGCGCTGCGGCAGGGTCTCGACACCCTGCAGCAGGTTGAACGCCGACTGCGGGCTGAGCGCGGGGCCGATGTCGCGCAGCTGCTCGCTGCGGAGCTTCGTGAGGAATCCGTACTCGCCGAAGTTGTCCCACCAGCGGATGCCGCCGTACGAGTCGACGGGCTCCGTCATCGACGGGAACCTGCCGTTGCCCCAGTCGAAGGTGCCGGCCTCGACCACGACGCCGCCGAGGGTCGTGCCGTGCCCGCCCAGGAACTTGGTCACCGAGTGGATCACGATGTCGGCGCCGTGCTCGATGGGCCGCACCAGGTAGGGCGTCGCAAGAGTCGAGTCGACGACGAGCGGGATGCCCGCCTCGTGGGCGACCGCTGAGAGCCCCTCGAGGTCGGCGATCTCGCCGCCCGGGTTGCCGATCACCTCGACGTACAGCGCCTTCGTGTTGGCGCGGATGGCCTTGCGGAACTCCTCGGGGTCGGAGCTCGCGACGAAGGTGGTGTCGACGCCGAATCGGCGCAGCGTCACGTCGAGCTGGGTCACCGTGCCTCCGTAGAGCTGCGCGGCGGCGACGATATGATCGCCGCTCCCCGCGAGCGCGGCGAAGGTGATGAACTCGGCCGACATGCCGCTCGCGGTCGCGACCGCTCCGATGCCGCCCTCGAGCGAGGCGATGCGCTCCTCCAGCGCGGCGACCGTGGGGTTGCCGATGCGGGAGTAGATGTTGCCGTACTTCTGCAGCGCGAACAGGCTCGCCGCGTCCTGCGCGTCGTCGAACACGAACGACGTCGTCTGGTAGATCGGCACGGCCCGCGCCCCCGTGGCCGCGTCGGGCGTGCCGCCCGCGTGGAGGGCCCGGGTGCGGAACCCGAACTCGTGCTCGCTCATCTGTTCTCCTTCGCTGGAACGTGCTGTTTCGCCGGAACGCGCTGCGCGCTCGACTGCTCGTGATCGGCCCTCGGGCTCTGAGCCAGGCGCACGGCTTCGCGCACGCCTTCGACGGCCCAGGGGTTCTGCAGGCTGGTGGTATCGCCGAGTGTATCGCCCTGCCACAGCTGCGAGAGCAGCCGGCGCAGGATCTTGCCCGAGCGGGTCTTGGGGAGTTCGGGCACGCGCACCACGATGCGCGGCTTCGCTATCGGTCCGATGTCGCGCGCGACACGCGCGCGCAGCTCGTCCGGGTCGGCCTTCCCCGCCGAGCCGTCCACCACGAAGGCCGCGACGGCCTGCCCGGTGAGCGGATCGGAGACGCCGGTCACGCCCGCCTCCCCCACCGCCGGGTGGGCGACGAGCGACGACTCGATCTCGATGGTCGAGAGCCGATGCCCCGAGACGTTCACGACGTCGTCGAGGCGGCCGAGGATCCAGATGCAGCCGTCGGCGTCGATCGTCGCGCCGTCGCCGGCCACGTAGTAGCAGCCGTGTTCGCCGCACCCCGCGTAGGGTGCCCAGTACGAGTCGCGATACCGCTCGGGGTCGCCCCACACGGTGCGCGCCATGCCCGGCCACGGCCGCCGCGCGACGAGAGTGCCGGCGCGACCGGGCTCGACCGGCTCCCCGCGCTCGTCGACCACCGCCATGTCGATGCCGGGCAGCGCGACCGTCGCCGAACCCGGCTTCAGCGTCGTGACGCCGGGCAGCGGGGCCACCATGGCGGCACCGGTCTCCGACTGCCACCAGGTGTCGATCACGGGCGTCTCGTCGCGCCCGAAATTGCGGCGGAACCACACCCAGGCCTCGGGATTGATCGCTTCACCGACCGTGCCCAGCAGGCGGATCGACGAGAGATCGTGCCCGGCGGGCAGCGATTCGCCGAACCACGTCATGAAGGTGCGGATCAGCGTCGGCGCGGTGTAGTAGACGGTGACGCCGTAGCGCTCGATGATCTCGAGGTGCCGCTCGCGGTGCGGCGCATCGGGCGTGCCCTCGTAGATCACCTGGGTCAGCCCGTTCGAGAGCGGGCCGTAGATCTCGTAGGTGTGCGCCGTGACCCACGCGAGATCGGCCGTGCACCAGTGCACGTCGTCGGGCTTCGCGTCGAAGTGCGCCCAGTGCGCCCAGCTCGCGTGGGCGAGATAGCCGCCCGAGGTGTGCACGAGGCCCTTCGGCTTGCCCGTCGTGCCCGAGGTGTAGATGATGAACAGCGGATGCTCCGAGTCGAATGCCTCCGCCTCGTGCACCTCCGACTGCGAGCCGACGGCGTCGTGCCACCACACGTCGCGGCCCTCCGTCCACGGGACGGGTTGACCCGTGCGCCGCACGACGAGCACGTGCTCGAGAGCCGGCAGATCCCTCGCCGCATCGTCTGCGATCGACTTCACCTCGACCGGCGCGCCCCTGCGGTGCTGCCCGTCGCTCGTGACGAGCAGCTTGGCGCCCGTGTCCTGCAGCCTGAAGCGCACGGCCTCGGCAGAGAAACCGCCGAATACGAGCGAGTGCACCGCCCCGATCCGCGCGCACGCGAGCGCGATGACGACGGTCTCGACGAGCACGGGCAGGTAGACGACCACACGGTCGCCCGGCTCGATGCCGAGCGCGATCAGCCCGTTCGCCGCCTGCGAGACGCGGCGCTGCAGCTCGGCGTAGGTGACCGTCTCGCGGTCGCCCGGCTCGCCCTCGAAGAAGAGGGCCACCTTCTCGCCGCGTCCCGCCGCGACGTGGCGGTCGACGCAGTTGACGGCGACGTTGAGGCGGCCGCCGACGAACCACTCGGCGCGCGGCACCGACAGGCCGTCGGGGCCCGGAACGGGCGGCTGCCAGGTGTGGGCCGTGTGCCAGGGTCGCGCCCACTCGAGCCTCGACGCCGCAGCCTCCCAGAAGGCGAGCGGATCCGCGTTCGCGGTCTCGTAGATCGACGCGTCGACGTTCGCCTGAGCGGCGAACGCCTCGGCAGGCGGGAACGACCGGCTCTCGCCGAGGCGCGCCTCGGGCAGCGGCTCGGCCGCGATCCCTGTCCCGGTTCCGGTCTCGACCGCCGTCACATCCACCTCCTGAGCACCGCCTTCTCGAACAGAACGAGGATAGCGTTCGTGATCGTGCCGAGCAGCGCAAGCAGCACGATCGAGAGCAGGATCCTGTCCACGCGGCCGCTGGTCTGCGAATCGCTCAGCATCCAGCCGAGGCCCATCGACGCGCCGAGCAGCTCGGCGGCCACCAGGAAGAGCCAGGCCTGGGCGAGAGCGAGGCGCAGACCCGACACCACCGACGGCACGACGGCCGGCAGCTGCACGGTGCGGAAGAGCGACCAGCCGCGCAGACCGAAGGTGCGCCCCGCCTCGACGAGCTGCGGGTCGACGTGGCGCAGGGCGTCGGCCACCGTCGTGTAGACGGGGAAGAAGGCGCCGATCGCGATGAGGATGATCTTCGACTGCTCGCCCACCTGGAACCACAGGATCAGCAGCGGCACCCACGCGAGCGACGGCACTGCGCGCAGGGCGACGAGCATCGGCGCGAGCAGCACGCTGCCCACGCGAGACAACCCGACCACCGCCGCGAACGCGAGGGCGATGGCCGAGCCGAACAGGAAGCCGATGAAGACGCGCTGCACGGAGATGGCGATGTGCAGCCAGAGCTCGCCGCGCTCCACGAGCTCGATGCCGGCCTCGACGACCGACCAGGGCCCGGGCAGACGATACGGCGGCACCGCGCCGGTCGCCGTCACGAACTGCCACACGGCCACCACGAGAACCGGCACGACGAGACCGCCGGCGACCCGCACCCAGGTGCG
The DNA here is from genome assembly GCF_017565705.1 of Leucobacter ruminantium. Lineage (GTDB taxonomy): Bacteria > Actinomycetota > Actinomycetes > Actinomycetales > Microbacteriaceae > Leucobacter > Leucobacter ruminantium. The sequence continues at coordinate 72,253 of NZ_JAGDYL010000006.1, read as the reverse complement.
CGACCACAGGGGCGTGCGCTGCTGCGCCGCCCCCGTGGTCGCGATCGTGCCAGCGGTCACTCGGTCGCCTTGATCGCGAACTCGTCGTGCACGATCGTGTCGATCGCCTCGTCGAGCGCCTCCTGCCCGCCGGAGACGTCGCCCGACTCGGCGATGATCGGCGAGATCTTCCGCAGCACCTCGATCTGCGCGTCGCCGGGAACGCCCGAGACGTCGAGGTTGGAGCGCTCGTCGATCACGGTCTTCGCGACCTCCGGGTCGATCGACGCAGCCTCGGCGAGCAGCTGCGCGGTCTCCTCCGGGTGCTCGATCGCCCAGGCGCGCGCCTCCTCGTAGGCGTCGACGACGACCTGCGCCACGTCGGCGTGATCGGTGATGAACTCCTCGGTGGCGTTGAGGAAGCCGTAGGTGTTGAAGTCGACGTTGCGGTAGACGAGCTCGTCTCCCGACTCCACCTCGGCCGCCGCCATGATCGGGTCGAGGCCGGCCCATGCGTCGACCGAGCCGCCGTCGAGCAGCGCGCGCCCGTCGGCGTGCTGCACGTTCTGCACCTCGACGTCGTCGAGGCCGAGGCCGGCCTCCTCGAGCGCCTGCAGCAGGAAGAAGTAGGGGTCGGTGCCCTTGGTCGCCGCGACCGACTTGCCCTTGAGCTGGGCGACGTCGGTGATGTCGCTGTCCGGGCCGACGACGATCGCCGACCACTCGGGCTGCGAGAAGATGTCGATCACCTTGATGGGCGAGCCGTTCGCGCGGGCGAACAGGGCGGCCGAGCCCGCGGTCGAGCCGACGTCGACGGAGCCCGAGCGCAGCAGCTCGTTGGCCTTGTTGCTGCCGGCGGACTGCTGCCACTCGACCTCGACGGACTCGCCGAGCGCCTCCTCGATGAGGCCCTGATCCTTGACCACGAGGCTGAGCGGGTTGTAGGTCGCCCAGTCGAGCGAGAGCGTGCTCGTCGACCACTCGCTGTTCTCGGCGGGCTCGTCGCCCCCGCTCCCCTCGCCCTGCACGCAGCCGGCGAGGAGGAGCGCCATCGCTCCGGCCAGCGCGGTGGCGGGGATGATCCGACGGGTGATGCTGCTCATGCGTTCTCCTTGTTCGTGAGCCTGTGGTGCACGCCCAGCCCGTCGAGCAGGCTGGTGCGCAGATCGGTGAAGGTTCGCGCGCCGCGGTCGCGGGGCCTGCTACCGGGTACGGGGACGAGGCGGGCGAGGGATCCGTCGCTGCGACGGGGGTCTGCGGCGACCTCCGGCGCGCGCACCGCCGTGCGTGCCGCGCCCAGCGCGTCGATGCCCGAGGACGAGCCCAGCGCGACGACGCGCGCCCGCGGCCTCGCCGGTTCGGCCTGCGCGGCGTGCAGGTTGCGGAGCAGCAGCACGCGGTCGGCGAGGTAGAGCGCCTCTTCGACGTCGTGGGTCACGAGCACGACGGTGGTGGGTTGCGCGCGGTGCACGTCGAGCAGGAGGTCGTGCATCTTCAGCCGTGTGAGCGCGTCGAGTGCGCCGAAGGGCTCGTCGAGCAGCAGCACGCGGGGGCTGCGGGCGAGGGCGCGGGCCAGGGAGGCCCGCTGCGCCATGCCGCCCGAGACCTCGCGCGGACGCTGCTCGGCCGCGTGGCCGAGCCCCACGAGTTCGAGCAGCTCGGCGACGCGCTCCCTCGCCTCCCCGCCGCGGGTGCCCCGGGGCAGTCCGAGCGCGACGTTCTGCGCGATCGTGCGCCACGGCAGCAGGCGCGGCTCCTGGAACGCGATCGCGGTCGAGTCGTCGTGCGCCCTGACGGGCACGTCGTCGAGCGTGATGGTTCCCGCGGTCGGCAGGTCGAGCCCGCCGATGAGCCGGAGCAGCGTGGACTTGCCGCAGCCGGACGGGCCGACGACGGCGATGATCTCCCCCGCGCGCACCTCGAGCGTCAGCTCGCGCAGCACGGTGCGGGGCCCGTCGGCCGTCGCGAAGGTGCGCTCGACATCGGCGATGCGCACGCGGCCGGCCTGCGCGGCACTGCGAGGGTCGTGGTGTTCGGCCATACCGAACAGCATGCACGAGCGGCCGTCGAGGGGTGAAACGGGGCTGTAACGCGGCGACGCATTCGGGGCGCGAGTGCGGGAGCGCGAGGACGTGCGGCCGTCAGGGAGCGAGAGCGCGGGACTTGCGGCCGGCGGGGCGTGCGGGCTGCCGGGCTCGCGGTCGACGGAGCTTGCGACCGGCGGAGCGCGGTCGGCTCAGCCGACGGGCGGGCGGGCGCCGAGGTGCGGCCCCTGGCTGCCGACCTCGCGGCAGCTGATCCGCACGACCCCGTCGCTCGCGTCGTAGACGTGACGGGCCGCGAGGCGTCCATCTGCGAGGGATCCCGACAACCAGGTGAAGCTCTCCGCGTCGACCGGCGGCTCCCCGCTCATCACGCGCATGAGCTGCAGCATCAGCATCTCGGGCAGGGTCGGGTGCGGCCCGTGGGAGAAGCCGAGCCCCAGCCGCGCGGGGCGATGCCCCGCGGGCACGAGCCTGAGGGTCCAGCGCACTCCGCCGGGCGCCTCGACGGCGGGGGGCGCTGCCTCGCCGGTCGGGGTCGCGTCGAGCGCGTCGAGCGCGTCGAACTCCCGCAGCGCCTCGGTGGCGAGCACGAGTCCGTCGACGTCGCCGTGCGCGAAGGCCCGCCGCCATCGCTCCGACCCCAGCCCGTGGGGAGCCGGCACGGGCAGCAGTTCGGGGTCGGCCGCCATCGCCGATGCGAGGCGCTCGAACGGAACCCCCGCGGCGGTGAATGCCTCGGGTTCGGGCAGGGGCGCGCCGAGCCGATCCGCCGCTGCGCGCGCCGCGGCGAACGCCGCCTCGAACCGCGCTGAGATCGCGGGATCGGCCACCTCGTCGAAGCCGATGCCCCCGAGCATCTCGGTCGCCGCCCCGTCGAGCCAGTCGTCGAACGACGCGGTGTCGTCGCCTCCGTGGCGCGCGAGCGCCCCGTCGAGCTCGGCCGCGAGGTCGGGGAAGAGCGCTCGTGCGAGGCGCACGCGCTCGAGCGGCGGTCCCTCGGTCATGGTCGGCTCCTCCCCCCATCGACGGTCGACGGCACCGCTCATCACGCTAGCCCATCCGCGACCAGGGCCTCCAGCCGATCCGGGATGTCGCGGGGGTCGTCGACCCGGTGCCCGTGGGGCGCATAGCGGAAGGCGATCTCGTCGTCGCCGATGCCGATGCCGTGCACCTCGACGCCCACGGAGCGCAGTCGCCTCAGCTCCCGCTCCGCGGAGGCCGGGTCGTTCGATCCCCCGTCTCCGACGAGGATCACGATGCGGCGGCGCTCGAGCCCGTCGGGGGCGGGCCGCGGGCGTTCGCCGCGCACCAACCCGAGCTCCGCCGCCGCGGCGCGCAGCGCGGCCCCATCGTCGGTCGAGCCCCTGGGCGAACGGGCCGCCGCGTGCACCGCGCGTCTCGTGGCGTCGTCGACTCCGCGCGACAGCGGTTTCAGCACCTCCGGTTCGGCGTCGAACACGACGACCGCGGTGCGCACGTCGAGTTCGAGCGACGCGCCGGTGCGGGCCTCGGCGTGGTCGATGTCGCGGTCGACCCCGGCGAGCGCCTCGGTCATCACGAGCACCGCGTCGGCCGCGGCTTCGGCGGCCGGGCCCTGCATCGAAGCCGAGCGGTCCACGAGCAGCACGTAGTCGGTGCTCCCGGCGCGCCTGGTGCGGCGCGGTCGTTCGACGCGGCTCAGGAACGCGGCGGGGCGAGGGATCCCCGACCGCGCCTCGGCCACGGCGCCCGCGAGGTGCTCGACGGCCAGCTCGTCCCCCTCCGGCAGCGGGCGGCGTCCGGGGGCCGGGCGGGGTGCGATGCGCTCGGCGATCACGCGCTGCCACAGATCGCGCATGCGCTCGATTGCGGGAGAGAGTTCGGCCACACGACTGCGGTAATCGGCGAGAGCGCCGCCCCCGCTCCCGCCGCCGATGCGGCCGGCCGCGGTCTCCCGGGGATCTGCCCGTCCCTCCGCGCGCGCCTCGGCCGCGAGGTCGAGCACCGCCTCGACGAGCGCACCGCCGCCCGGCAGCGGAGTGGCGAGCACCGTGCGGGCGAAGCCGGCCTGCTCCGCGGCGAAAAGGTCGGATCCCTCGGCCGCCTGTCGACCCTCGCCGCGCCTGGCGCTCTCGTCCGATCCCTCGGGCACGGATCCAGAGTCTCCGCCCGCCTCGGCGGCTTGTTGATCGCCCGCGCCCGCCCCACCGCCCGGCTCGCCGCCGAGCGACGGCGTGTCGACGGCCTCGGAGGGCGCCTCGGCCCCGTCCGGGTGCGTCTCGGCGATGCCCCGCTCCGCGAGATCGAGCGCGAGCAGCCGCAGATACGGGGGCCGCAGCAGCGCGACCGCCCGCTCCAGGCGGCGCACCGGCGTCCGCGAGGGATCGGGGGCGAGCACCCGGCGCAGCGGGTCGACCCCCGCCCCGGCGAGCGCGCGCAGATCGCTCCACTCGCGCCGCACCTCCGGCGCGAGCCCTGCGGGAGCGCCGCCGTCGATCCCCCGCGAGAGCAGCATCACGACCCACTGCAGGTGACGCGGCAGCGCGGAGGGATCGGGCGGCAGCTCGCGCGCGAGGGCCGCCGCGAGCGGGCGCCGCAGCCCCGGCATGGCCGCAAGCAGCTCCGCGGCGGCCTGCAGTCGAGCGATCGCCGCGAGCATCGGCGCCTCGGCGGGGCTCCGCCGCTCGAGCGTGCGTCGGCGCCGGGCCCTGGCCGGGGCGCGCAACTCCTCGCGCGGGCCCTCCCAGAGCTGCAGCGCGGCGAGCGCGAGCGCCTCCCACTCCCCGTGGCCGCGCTCGGCGTACCAGCCGAGCCCCACCCGCAGCTCTCCTCCGGCGAGTTGCCAGAGCGCCCCGTCGGTCACCACGACCGGCACCCCCAGCATGGCGCCGGCCGCGCGCAGTCCGGCCCGCAGGCCCTCGCCGGCGCCGGCGCCCGTCGTTCCGTCGGCCATGCGCCCAGCCTAGCGGCGGGCCCGGCGGCGCGGACCGACCCGGTGGTAGCGTGGCGGCATGCTCCCCTTCGACGCGAACCCCGTGCTCGCCGAGGCCCGCGAACTCGCCGACGAGCGGCGCACCGTGCGGCTCGCGCTGGCCGCGCACCGCGGGCGGCCGACCCGCCCCGGGCAGGCCGCCGACGCCGACGACGCATCGCCCCTCGTCGCCGAACTCTCAGACGAGCTCGACGCCGTCGAGTCGAGGCTCGACGCCCTGCTCGCCGACCCCGAGCACCGCGCCGAGATCGGCACGGCGCTCACCGAGCGCGCACGTACGCTCAGGATCGCCGTCTCGGCGCGCGCCGAGGAGCTGACGCGGCGCGCGCGCCTCGCAGCGGCCGCTCGCACCGTCGACGCCGCCGTCGCGGCCGCTCGGCCGCTCACCCGCGGCGAACGGCACCGCGTGGCCCGACTGCGGGCCGAGACGCGGTCAGAGGCACGGGCCCCGGAGGAGCGCGGCGCCGATCCCTCATCCCGGCACTGGAGCGACGGCATCCGCACCCCGGAACGACGCGACGGCGTGCTCGACGCGCTCGCCGCGATGCGGCTGCGGGAGGCGCGCGACCAGCTCCGCGACGGGCTGCTGCTCACGGAGCAGATGCGGGAGATCATCGCCGAGGCGCTTCCCGCGATCCTGCGCGGCGACCCCGTGCTGCTCGTCGGTGAGACCGGCGGCGCGAAGACCGCACTCGCCGAGCACCTCGCGCGGCGCGGGATCGGCCGCGAACCCGAGCTCGTCTCCGGCTACGGCGATATCACGAGCGCTCAGCTCATCGGCACGCACGAGCTGCGCTCCGAGGGAGGGGCGACGGTGAGCGCCTTCGTACCCGGCCCGCTGCTGCGCGCCATGACGGAGGGCAGGCCCGTCATCCTCGACGAGATCAACGCGATGCCGCCCGAGTTCCTGAAGCGGCTCAACCGCATCCTGCAGCTGCGCCCCGGCGACGAGATGGGAGTGCAGGAGGACGCGGGTCGGCGCGTGCGCATCGCACCGGGATTCGCGATCATCGCCACCGCCAACGAGCAGACCCCGCACCGCTACCGCGGGCTCGACCGGCTGAGCGCCGAACTCGTCAACCGCTTCGGAGCGAACGGCTACCGCGTGCGCTACCCCGACTCGGGGCTGGCCTACGAGCAGTTCCCCGTCGAGAACGGCCTGCTCGCCGCGGCCGCAGTCGTCGACTCGCGCGGCGCGCTGCCGTTTGGACTCACCGCAGACGAGCTCATCCGCGTCGCCCGCGCCGCCTTCATCAGCCAACAGGTGTTCGCCGGCGAGCACGGCGGAGGCTTCGGCGACTACGTCAGCACCGAGCGCGAGATCGACGGCAGGCCGGGCCTCGAGGAGGCGGTGCTCGCGCCCCGCACCCTCGTCGCGATCCTGCAGAAGGTCGCTGGCAGCGCGGGCGGGGTGACACTCGAGCGTGCGCTCGAGCGCTTCGTCGAGAGCGTGATGCACCGCGAGGATCGACGCGTCCTGGGGCTCATCCTCGAGGGGCAGGGCTTCAGGGTCGGCTGACGGGCGGCAGGGATCCCTCGCCCCGCATCGTTGCTACGAGGCGATCTCCTGATACGCGAACTGCAGCAGCGCATCGTCGGCACCGGCGAGCACGCGCGGCTTCGCGATGTCGTCGAGCACGATGAAGCGCAGCATGCCCGCGCGGGCCTTCTTGTCGCGCTGCATCGTGGCGAGCAGGCCGGGCCAGCGCCCCGCGGGGTAGCTGAGCGGCAGTGTGAGCGATGAGAGGATGCGGCGGTGGCGCTCCACGACCTCCTCGGAGAGGGATCCCGCCAGACGCCCGAGCTCCGCCGCGTACATCATGCCGATCGAGATCGCCACGCCGTGGCGCCACTGGTAGCGCTCGGCGTGCTCGATGGCGTGTCCCAGGGTGTGTCCGTAGTTCAGGATCTCGCGCAGCCCTCCCTCGCGGAAGTCTTCGGAGACGACCCGCGCCTTCACCCCGATCGCCAGCTCGATCAGCCGCTGGAACTCGGGGGTCGAGGGATCGGTCGCGCGATCCACGTCGGCCTCGAGGATATTGAGGATCTCGGGCTCTGCGATGAAGCCGCACTTCGCGACCTCGGCGAAGCCCGCCAGGATCTCGTTGCGCGGCAGCGTCGCCAGCAGGTCGAGGTCGCAGATGACGGCGGCCGGCGCGTAGAAGCAGCCGACCAGGTTCTTGCCCTCCGCCGTGTTGATGCCGGTCTTTCCCCCGACCGACGCGTCGACCATGCCGAGCACGGTCGTCGGCACCTGCACGAGCCGCACCCCGCGCAGCCAGGTCGCGGCCACGAAACCCGCGAGGTCGGTCACCGCTCCCCCGCCCAGGCCGATCACGGCGTCGGTGCGGGTGAAGTCGGCCTGGCCCATGATCTGCCAGCAGAAGGCGGCGACCTCAACGCGCTTGGCCGACTCGGCGTCGGGCACCTCGGCGAGCAGCACCTGGTGGTAGCGCTGCTGCAGCGACTCGCGCAGCTCGTCTGCGAGCTTGCCGACCGTCGCCGTGTGCACGATGAGCACCTTCGCGACGCGGTCGCCGAGCGCCTCCGGCAGCCGGTCCAGCACCCCGCGCCCCACCGTCACCCCGTAGGCGTTCTCGCCGGTGACCTCGATGACGGTCGCGTTGTCGCTCATCTCTGCTCCTTCGTCTCGCCCGCCTCGGGCAGGCGCTTCCGATAGCTTCGCGCCCACTGCGCGATGCGGCGCGCGAGCTGATCCTTGGTGGCACGGTCGGTGCGGTAGGTCACGTCTGCGACCGCCTCGTAGAGCGGACGGCGCTCCTCGAGGATGCGCCCCCACGCAGCCGGGTCGTTGCGCAGCAGCGGCCTGCGCGCCAGATTCGCCGTGCGCAGCACGGCCTCCTGCGTGGTCATCAGCAGCACGACGGGGTGGCCGGCGAGCAGCAGGCGCGTGCTCTCGGTGAGCACGGCACCGCCGCCGAGCGCCACGATCCGTGTGCCGGGCACGGCGAGCTCGGCCGCGATGACCTCGGCCTCGACCCTGCGGAACTCCTCCTCACCGTGCGCGGTGAAGTAGTCGGTGATCGGGCCGTGCTCGCGCACGATCACGGCATCGGTGTCGACGAAGGGCACGCCGAGTTCGCGGGCCACCCGCTTGCCGAGGCTCGTCTTGCCCGCTGCCATGGGGCCCACGAACACGATCGCCCGGTCGGGGAGGGATCCACGCCTGCGGCGGCGCCTGCGCCGCTTGCGGGGCGTGCGCGACGGCGCGTCCTGATCCCGACCGCGCGTGGCCCGGCCGGCGGCTCCGTCATCCGCCGAGACGGCGCCGGAGGCTCCGCGCGCCTTCCCCCCTGCCTGCACCGAAGGGGGCGGCGAGGGCTTGGGGCGCGGATCGGAGGACTCGGCCCCGGGATCCGCGCGCCGACGGTCGCTCACGACTCGATGACGGTCGCGAGCCGCTCGGGAATCGCCGCGAGATACGATTCGAGGTTGCGCTTCGTCTCCGCGACGCTGTCGCCGCCGAACTTCTCGGCGACGGCATCGGCCAGCACGAGCGCGACCATCGCCTCGGCGACCACACCGGCTGCGGGTACGGCCGTGACGTCGCTGCGCTGGTGATGCGCCTTCGACTCCTCGCCCGTCGCGACATCGACCGTGGGGAGGGCGCGCGGCACCGTGGCGATCGGCTTCATGCCGGCGCGCACCCGCATCACCTGTCCGGTGGTCATGCCGCCCTCGATGCCGCCCGCGCGATCGGTGTCGCGCGCGATGCGTCCGTCTTCGAGGTGCAGCTCGTCATGTGCGAGGGATCCACGGCGCCTCGTCGTCTCGAACCCATCGCCGACCTCGACGCCCTTGATCGCCTGGATGCCCATGAGCGCGCCGGCGAGACGGGAATCGAGACGGCGATCCCAGTGCACGTAGGAGCCGAGCCCCGGGGGCAGCCCGTAGGCGAGCACCTCGACGATGCCGCCGAGCGTGTCGCCCGACTTCTTGGTGTCGTCGACCTCCTCGACCATGCGCGCGCTCGTCTCGGCGTCGAAGCAGCGCAGCGGGTCGGCGTCGAGCGCGGCGACGTCGTCGGGCCCTGGCAGCGGGGAGCCCGCGGGCACCGCGACCTCGCCCATGGAGATCGTGTGGCTCACGAGGCGGATGCCGAGCTCGGCGAGGAACGCGCGCGCCACGGCGCCGAGGGCCACGCGCGCGGCGGTCTCACGGGCGCTCGCGCGCTCGAGCACGGGGCGGGCCTCGTCGAAGCCGTACTTCTGCATGCCGACGAGGTCGGCATGACCGGGGCGCGGCCGCGTCAGCGGCGCTCCGCGACCGCGCGACTTCTCGGAGAGCTCGGTCTTCTCGGCCGACATCACCTCGGTCCACTTCGGCCACTCGGTGTTGCCGATGCGGATGGCGACGGGGCCGCCGATCGAGACGCCCTGCACCACTCCGCCCGAGAGGTGCAGTTCGTCCTGCTCGAACTTCATGCGCGAGCCGCGACCGTAGCCGAGCTTGCGACGGGCGAGATCCTCGCGGATCCCTTCGAGAGAGACTGGCACCCCCGCGGGGAGCCCTTCGAGAACGGCAATGAGTTCGGGGCCGTGGGATTCTCCGGCCGTAAGCCAACGCAGCATGAGGACTATCCTCCCACACTCGCGGCTCGCATCGCCGCGAGCACGGACGGCTCGTCCTCGAGCGCGATGGAGGGATCGCCTCCGACGAAGATGCGCACCTGCGCGAGGGCCTGCTCCACGAGCATCTCCGTGCCCGCATGCGCGGTGCCGCCCGCGTCCCGCCAGCGCGCGGCGAGGGGCGAGGGCCAGGGATCGTAGGCGACGTCGAAGAGCGGCACCTCCGTCAGCCCCGTCGGCAGCGCGAGCTCGGCGCCCGCCGGTCCCGGAAGGGTGGAGATCACGAGCGTGGGAGACGCGATGCGCGCGTCTATGCCGGCCGCCGCGACGGCGGCGATATCGGCAATGAGATTCACCGCGTGGGGCAGGACGGTGCCCGAGACGTGGAGCGGCGAGTCCGAGCCGGGCTCGCGGGTCTCGCCGAAGCGGGCGACCAGGCGGCCGACCGCGTCGACGTTGCGGGCGACGACCTCGACGTGCCGCGCGCCGAGGCGGCGAGCGGCGAGGATCGCCGAGACGGCCGTGGCCCCCGAGCCGATCACCACGGTGCTCGTCGCGTCGAGGCCGGCGTTCGAGATCGCCATGGCGAGCCCGGCGACATCGGTGTTGAAGCCCGCCCAGCGCGGGGCGCCGCTCGTATCGCTCGCGATGCGCAGCAGGGTGTTCACCACCCCGCTCTCCTCCGCGATGGGGTCGAGCACCGTCGACAGGCGGTGCGCCTCCTCCTTCAGCGGCATCGTCACGGAGAAGCCCCTCCACTGCGGCCCTCGGGAGGCCAGGAAGTCTGCGAGCTCCGCCGCCTCGAGCTGCTGCCTGCCGTATCGCCAGTCGAGCGCGAGCCGCTCGTAGGCCGCCGCGTGGATCGCCGGCGACTTCGAGTGCGCGATCGGCGAGCCGAGCACGGCGAGGCGCTCGGCCAGCACGCCGTCCTCCTGCGGAACGGTGTCAGTCACAGCGGGTACCGCCCTGCGAGCGATGCGCCTCGCACCATTCGCCGAGCCGCGCGACCGACTCCTCGTGCTGCTCGGCGGTCTCGCTGAAGACGGTCTCGCCCGTCTCCAGGTTGATCGGCATGAAGAACATCCACGGCCCGTCGGCCGGGTGCACGGCCGCGTCGATCGCGACGTCGCCGGGGTTTCCGATCGGCCCGACGGGCAGGCCGGGGTTCGCATAGGTGTTGTAGCGGTTCGAGGCGTCGGCGCGCTCCTCGGGCGTGGTCCACACCGTGTGGGTGTTGCCGGTGCCGTAGGCGACGGTCGCGTCCGACTGCAGCAGCACGCCCTGATCGAGACGGTTCTGGAACACGCGCGCGATCTTCGGGAAGTCGTCGAGGTTCGAACCCGCCTCCCGCTGCACCACGGAGGCGAGTGTCAGCACGCGCCACTCGTCGCCCTGCGCGACGCCGTGCTCGGCGAGCGCCTGGCGCATGCGGTCGACCATCTTCTGCACGACGGAGTGCGCCGTGTCCTCCGGCTCGAAGGTGTAGGTCGCCGGGAACAGGAAGCCCTCCACGCTCGGGAACTGCGCGGGAATTCCGAACGCCGCCGGGTCGGCGATCGCCGCGTCGAACTCCTCCATCGGGATGCCGAGGATGTCGGAGGCGCGCTGCAGCGCATCCTTCGCGGCCATACCCTCGGGGATCGTGACCGTCAGCTCCATGAGGTTGGCCGGGTCCTGCAGCGCGTCGAGGGCCGCCTGCGAACTCATCTGCTGCTTCATCCGGTAGGTGCCGACCTGGAAGTCGACCTGCGGATCCTGTTCGAGCAGCAGCTCGTAGAACGCGTCGGAGGTCTTCACGACGTCCGCCTCGGCGAGGGTGTCCGCAACATCCGCGCCGACCTGGCCCGAGGTCACCGTGATGAGCACCTCGCCGTGGCCCTCGCCCTCGTAATCGTTGCTGGTCCAGCCCATCGCGAGCGAGATGCGGTCGCCGAACTGCGACCACAGGTACCCTCCCGCTGCGGCGAGGCCGCCGAGCAGCACCGCGAGCACGACGAGCGTGATCGCGATCCGCTTGCCCCTGCGCTTCGATCCCTCGCTGCGCGCGTTCATGTGCGATCTCCTTCCGCCGTGCCCGACGGCACGGCTGCGCGACCCGGCGCCTCGCCCCGCGAGCGCTCGATGTCGAGCGCGTGCTGGAGGATGACGACCGCGGCCGCCTGGTCGATGATCGACCGGGTCTGCTTCGTCTTCTTGCCCGTCTGCCGCAGCTGGCCCTGGGCCGACACGGTCGAGAGCCGCTCGTCGACCAGCCGCACCGTCACACCGGAGGGCGCGAGCCGCGCCGCGAGCCGCACCGCGAACGCCTCCGCGTCGTCGGTCGACGGCGTGCGCTCCCCCCGCAAGTTGATCGGCAGGCCGACCACGGCCTCGAAGGCTTCGAGCTCCGCGGCGATCGCCGCGATCCGCGCGATGTCGGCGTCGCCGCTCGAGTCGCGCGGCACCGTCTCGACCGGTGTCGCGAGCATGCCGTGCAGGTCGCAGCGGGCGACGCCGACGCGGGCCCTGCCCACGTCGACGCCGAGGCGCACGCCCGGCCGCACTAGCCTGCCAGGCTCCGGCGGATCTCCGCCAGAGCGTCGTCGATCTTGGAGGCGTCGGCGCCGCCGCCCTGCGCGAGGTCGGGCTTGCCGCCGCCGCCGCCGCCGAGCACCTGCGCGCCGAGCTTGGCGAGATCGCCGGCCCGCACGCCGCGATCGCGCGCGGCCTCGGTCGTCGCCGCGATGACGACGGGCTTGCCGCCGCCGTCGGCGGGCACCTCGCCGGCGAGCACGACGACCCCGGCCTCGGCGCTCAGGCGATCCCTCAGCCGCAGCGCGAGACCGCGCAGATCGTCGGCGGAGCCGACCGTGCCGAGCGAGCCGAGCACCGCGCGAACGCCGCCGATCTCCTGCGCCGCGGCGAGCAGCTCGGGAGCCCGCTGCGACAGCTTCTCGGCCTCGAGCGCCGCGATCTTCTTCTCGGCCGCGCGCAGCTGGGCGCCCAGATCCTGCACCTTCGTCACGAGCTCGGTGCGGGGCACCTTGAGCCCGCTCGTGAGCTGCTGCACGATGGCGCGCTCGGCCGCGAAGTTGCGGAACGCCTCGATGCCGACGAGCGACTCGACGCGGCGGTTAGTCGAGCCGACCGAGCTCTCCGAGATCAGGCTGATCATGCCGATCTCGGACGAACTCGCGACGTGCGTGCCCGCGCAGAGCTCGCGAGACCAGGGACCGCCGATGTCGACGACGCGCACGCGGTCGCCGTACTTCTCGCCGAACAGCGCCATCGCGCCGAGCGCCTTGGCCTCGTCGAGCGCCATCTCCCGGGTGACGACCTCGTAGTCGGAGCGGATGGCGAGGTTCGAGATTTCCTCGATCTCGCTCTTCGTCTCCGACGAGAGGGCGTCGCCGTGCGTGAAGTCGAGGCGCAGGTAGCCGGCCTTGTTGTACGAGCCCGCCTGGTGCGCGTTCGGGCCGAGCACCTCGCGCAGCGCCGCGTGCACGACGTGCGTGCCCGAGTGCGCCTGCGCAGCGCCCCGCCGGTAGTCGCGATCGACGCGGGTCTCGGCGCGCGCGTCGAGGGCCACCGTTCCGACGGTCACGCGCACGGTGTGCACGATGAGCCCGGGCACGGGCTTCTGCACGTCGAGCACCTCGGCCTCGAAGCCGTCGCCGACGATGACGCCCTGATCAGCGTCCTGGCCACCCGACTCCGCCCACAGCGAGGTCTCGGCGAGCACGAGCTCGGCGACCTGCCCCTCCTGGGCGGCCTGCACCGGGGCGCCGTCGACGACGATGCCGAGCACGCGGCTCTCGTGATCGAACTCGTCGTAGCCGACGAAGGCGGTCTCGCCGAGACCGCGCAGCTCCTTGTACACGGAGAGGTCGGCGCGCTGGCCCTTCTTCGCCTTCGCGTCGGCCTTGGCCCGGTCGCGCTGTTCCTGCATCAGACTCGCGAAGACATCGCGGTCGACCGGCACGCCGGCCTCCTCCGCGATCTCGAGCGTGAGCTCGATCGGGAAGCCGTAGGTGTCGTGCAGCAGGAACGCGGTATCGCCCGAGACCGTGGTCTCGGCCGCCTTCGCCGCCTCGATCGCGGTGTCGAGCGTCTGGCTGCCCGAGGCGAGCGTGCGGAGGAAAGCGCGCTCCTCGGCGTACGCGGTGCGCGAGATGAAGTCGAAGTCGCGCGCGACCTCGGGGTAGGCCGCCTGCATCGCGTCGCGCGACACCGGGAACAGCTCCGCGAAGCTCGGGCCGTCGACGCCGAGCAGACGCATCGAGCGGATCACGCGGCGCAGCAGGCGGCGCAGGATGTAGCCGCGGCCCTCGTTCGACGGCGTCACGCCGTCGGCGATCAGCATGAGGCCGCTGCGCACGTGGTCGGCGATGACGCGCAGGCGCACGTCGTCCTCGTGATCGGCGCCGTAGGTCTTACCCGCCAGCTCGGCCGCGCGGTCGAGCACGGGGCGCACCTGGTCGATCTCGTACATGTTGTCGACGCCCTGCTTGATGAACGCGACGCGCTCGAGCCCCATGCCGGTGTCGATGTTCTTGTTCGGCAGCTCGCCCACGATCGTGAAGTCGGTCTTCGACTTCACATCGGTGATCTGGTACTGCATGAACACGAGGTTCCAGATCTCGACGTAGCGGTCATCGTCGGTGGCGGGGCCGCCGTCGACGCCGTACTCGGGCCCGCGGTCGAAGAAGATCTCGGAGCAGGGGCCGGCGGGGCCGGGCTGGCCGGTCGACCAGTAGTTGGTGTCCATGCCGAGACGCTGGATGCGCTCCTCGGGCAGGGTCGAGTGCTGCTTCCACAGCTCGATCGCCTCGTCGTCGTCCTCGTAGACCGTCACCCAGAGATCGTCGGGCGAGAAGCCGAGGCCGCCCTCGTCCTCGCTCGTCGTGAGCAGCTCCCACGCGAACCTGATGGCCTCCTCCTTGAAGTAATCGCCGAAGGAGAAGTTGCCGCACATCTGGAAGAACGTACCGTGGCGGGGGGTCTTGCCGACCTCCTCGATGTCGTTCGTGCGGATGCACTTCTGCACGCTCGTGGCACGCGGGTACGGCGCGGGGACGAGGCCCGAGAGATAGGGCACGAACGGCACCATGCCGGCCACCGTGAACATGAGGCTCGGGTCGTCGCTCACGAGGGACGCCGAGGGCACGACGGTGTGTCCGCGCCTCTCGAAGAAGTCGAGCCAACGGCGGTGGATTTCAGCGGTCTGCATCGTGATCCTATTCGTGGTCCGTCGAGGATCCCTGACGAGGGATCCGGGTACGTCTTTACTGCTGCTTCGCGTCGGCCGGGGTATCGGCCGCCCCTTCGCCCGTCGCCTGCGCCTCGACGTCGTGATAGCCGGCCGCGAAGGCGCGGCCGAACTCGTCGACCCCGCGATTCAGCCGGTCGAAGAACCGCCGACCCTCCGGGGTCCGGTTCACGAAGTGGGCGGCCACGAATCCGAGCGCCACACCGCTCAACAGCCACATCAGCTTGCGCATGTTCCGTTCCTCCTGGCGACATCGGGCGCAGCGATGACCGCCGCGCGTGAAAGCACCCCTCAAGCTTAGCGGTTGGGGTGAGCGCAGCCCGGGAATACGGCGAGGGGCGCCGGAGTGAAAACTCCGACGCCCCTCGTGCGGCGACTCGTCGCCCGGCGAGCTGCGCAGGCTCTGCTTGTCGGTACTACTAGCGAGCTGCGTAGGCTGCGCTTGCCGGTACTACTAGCGAGCTGCGTAGTACTCGACCACGAGCTGCACCTCGCAGGTCACGGGGACCTCGGCGCGCTTCGGGCGGCGCACCAGGCGGGCCTGGAGCTTGTCGAGCTCGACCTCGAGGTAGCCGGGAACGTTGGGCAGCACCTCGGCGTGACCGCCGGCAGCGGCGACCTGGAAGGGCTCGAGACCCTCCGAGCGCTCCTTGACGTGGATGAGCTGACCCGGCTTCACGCGGAACGACGGGCGGTCGACGATCTTGCCGTCGACGAGGATGTGGCGGTGCACGACGAGCTGGCGGGCCTGCGCGGTGGTGCGGGCGAAGCCGGCGCGCAGCACGAGCGCGTCGAGGCGCATCTCGAGCAGCTCGACCAGGTTCTCACCGGTCAGGCCGTCCTGACGACGCGCCTCCTTGAAGGCGATGACGAGCTGCTTCTCGCGGATGCCGTACTGGGCCCGGAGACGCTGCTTCTCGCGCAGGCGGACGGCGTAGTCGCTGTCGCTCTTGCGCTTGGTGCGGCCGTGCTGGCCGGGGCCGTAGGGGCGCTTCTCGAGGTAGCGCGCGGCCTTCGGGGTGAGGGCGATGCCGAGCGAGCGGCTCAGGCGGGTCTTGGAACGGGTACGCGACGTAGTCGACACGTGGATCCTTTCGGGTTTCTGTGCATATCGCCGCCCGGCGGGCGGCGTGTTCTCTCGGCCTTGCTGCGCCCGCATCAACTGGTGATGCACGCGACGCAGCGAACCGTCTTCGGTGAGGGAACGACCAGTGCAGAAACCCGGCTACAGGGCGCCTGCCGCCCTCCGCCCGTCTGCAGCCTGCGACGAGCGGGGCGTTGGCCAGCGTCTAGCTTAGCAGATGCCTCACGCGCCGCGAGTGATGCGGCGGATCTTCTCGAGACGCTCGGAGACCTCGCGCTCGTTGCCGTGCTGCGTCGGAGCGTAGTAGACCTTATCGCGCAGTTCGTCGGGCAGATACTGCTGGGTCGAGACCCCGCGCGGGTCGCTGTGGGGGTAGCGGTAGCCCTTGCCGTGCCCCATGCGCTTCGCTCCCGGGTAGTGGGCGTCGCGCAGATGCTTGGGCACGAGGCCGAAGCGGCCGGCCTTCACGTCGGCGATCGCCGCGTCGATCGCCGTGATGATGGCATTCGACTTCGGCGCGGTCGCGATGTAGACGGTCGCCTCGGCGAGCGGAATCCGTGCCTCGGGCAGCCCGATGAGCTGCGTGGCCTCGGCCGCGGCGACGGCGACCTGCAGCGCACGGGGATCGGCCATGCCCACGTCTTCGGCGGCGTGTACCATGAGACGACGGGCGATGAAGCGCGGGTCCTCCCCCGCCTCGATCATGCGGGCGAGATAGTGCAGCGCGGCGTCGGGGTCGGATCCGCGCATCGATTTGATGAAGGCGCTGATCACGTCGTAGTGCTGATCGCCGTTGCGGTCGTAGCGCAGCAGCGCGCGGTCGACCGACGCCGACACGATCTCGGCCGTGACGAGTGCGGGAGCAGCGGTTCCCTCGCCGCCCGCGCGAGCGCCGCTCCGCTCCTCCTCGTCGCCCTCGTCGTGCTCGTCGTCGCGGTTCTCGCCCGACTCGTCCTCGCCGGACGCGTCGCGAGGCCCAGCCGCGGTGCGCGCCGACATCGCGGCGGCCTCGAGGCTCGTGAGCGCGCGTCTCGCGTCTCCGGAAGCGAGCTGCACGAGCGCCTCGAGCGCCTCGTCTTCGAGGACCACCGAACTCGCGAGACCCCGAGCGTCATCGACCGCGCGCCGCAGCAGCGTGCGGAGGTCGTCGTCGGTCAGCGGCTCGAGTGTGAGCAGCAGCGAGCGCGAGAGCAGCGGGCTGATCACCGAGAACGACGGGTTCTCGGTCGTGGCCGCCACGAGCGTCACCCAGCCGTTCTCGACGCCGGGCAGCAGCGCATCCTGCTGCGCCTTCGTGAAGCGGTGGATCTCGTCGAGGAAGAGCACGGTCGCGACGCCGAAGAGATCGCGGTCGTTCAGCGCCTTCTCCATGACCGTGCGCACGTCTTTGATGCCGGCCGTGACCGCCGAGAGCTCGACGAATCTGCGCCCGCTCGAGTGCGCGATCGCCTGGGCCAGCGTCGTCTTGCCGGTGCCGGGCGGTCCCCACAGGATGATCGAGACGGCGCCGGCCCCCTGATCGCCCTCCGCCGCGAGCACGCGCAACGGGGAGCCGGGCCGCAGCAGATGCTGCTGCCCCACGACCTCGTCGAGGGATCGCGGACGCATCCGCACCGCGAGCGGGGCGGTGGGCGCAGGCAGGGCTCTCGAATCCACGCCCCCATGGTATCCGCCACCCCCGACAATGCGGCTGTGGCATAGTGGAGGGGTCTATTCCGTACGGTCGGCGCTGCCCGGCCCACACACGACAGGTGATCAACCGTGAGTGCTGCGAGCAATGAAACGCCCTGGGGCCGAGTCGACGAGGACCGCACGGTCTACGTGCGCGAGGGCGAGGGCGAACGCGCCGTCGGTTCCTTCCCCGACGGCACCCCCGAAGAGGC
Organism: Leucobacter ruminantium; assembly: GCF_017565705.1. Classification (GTDB taxonomy): domain Bacteria; phylum Actinomycetota; class Actinomycetes; order Actinomycetales; family Microbacteriaceae; genus Leucobacter; species Leucobacter ruminantium. Next base: position 54,454 of record NZ_JAGDYL010000006.1, on the reverse strand, counting down.
CCTCGCCTACTTCGAGCGCAAGTTCGCCGACCTCGAGGGTCAGGTGACGCTGCTCGAGGCCCGCATCGCCCGCGGCACCGCCGACGCCTCGGCCGCAGACACCGTCGCGAAGCTCCGCGAACAGCTCGTCGAGCCGGCCGCCGTCGGCGACATCGCCTCGCTGCGGGAGCGCGTCGAGAAGCTCACCGCGAAGACCGCCGAGCTCAGCGAGAAGCAGCAGGCCGAGCGCGAGGCCGCTCGCCAGGAGGCCATTGCAAAGCGCGAGGCCATCGCCGTCGAGGCGGAGCGCCTCGCAGCGCAGCCCGAGGCCTCGATCCGCTGGAAGGACACCAGTCAGGCGTTCGAGAACCTCTTCTCGGAGTGGCAGGCCTCGCAGCGCAGCGGGCCGCAGATCCCGAAGGCGCAGGCCGACGCGCTGTGGAAGCGCTTCCGCTCGGCGCGACAGTCGTTCGACTCGGCCCGCCGCGCCCACTTCGCCCAGATGGACGCGAACAACAAAGACGTGAAGCAGCGCAAGGAGCGCATCATCGCCGCCGCCGAGGCGCTCGCCCCGAAGGGCATCGAGGGCATCCCCGCCTACCGAGCGCTGCTCGACGAGTGGAAGGCGGCGGGCCGCGCCAGCCGCAAGCTCGACGACCAGCTGTGGGCGCGCTTCAAGGCCGCGGGCGATGTGCTCTACGAGGCGAAGGCCGCAGAGGTCGCGCAGACCAACGAGGAGTACGCGGCGAACCTCACTGCGAAGCAGGAGCTGCTCGACGGCGCCGACCCGATCCTGCAGGAGAGGGATCATGCGAAGGCGCGCAAGCTGCTCACCGAGGTGCAGTTGAAGTGGGACGAGATCGGCCGCGTGCCGCGCGAGGCCCTGCGCGAGGTCGAAGGTCGCCTGCGCAAGATCGAAGATCACGTCAAGCAGCTGGAAGACGAGCACTGGCGCAAGACGAACCCCGAGACGAAGGCGCGCAGCGAAGGCCTCAGGGGTCAGCTCGAGGCCTCGATCGCCGAGCTCGAGACCGAGCTCGCAGCCGCCCAGTCATCGGGCGACGCGAAGGCCGCGGCCGACGCCGAGGCCAAGCTCGAGACTCAGCGCTCGTGGCTGGCCGCGATCGGAGACTGATCTTCCTCCCCAGCCCGGGGATCGCGCCCTCGGGTGCGAGTTATCCACAACTCGCACCCGAGCGGTGGCGTGCCCCCGATGCATCGGAGAGCATGGGGACATGTCTGGCGTCCCCGCTCCCCCGATCCCGCCGAGGCTCGACCGCTGGCCCGCCGCGGTGCGGTCGGCCGAGCTGCTACGAGGCGCCGCCGTTCGCTGCGGGCCCGGCGTGCGCCTCATCTCCTGGCCCGAGACGCCGGCCGTTCGCGCCGCCGCGATCTCACGCGCCTTCGAGCACGATCGGGTCGCCGCGCGTCTGACCGCGGCCTGGATCTGGGGTGCCGCCCGCGAGCCGGGAACGCCGCTCAGGTTCATCGCGAGCCGCGGCAGGCTGCTCGGCGACATGATGCGAGTGGGGATCGCCGTGCACGAGTACCGCCTGGAGGGATCGGAGATCGCCGAGGTCGGCGGCCTCCGCGTCACCACTCCCGTGCGCACCGTCTACGATCTGCTGCGCGCCCAGCATCTCGGCAGGCGGGAGCTCGTCGCCTGCCGCTGCCTCCTCGGACGCAACGGGGTCCGCGCGGGCCTGAGCGCCTTCATCGCCGCCCGCAGCCGGCCGCACGATGAGCGGGTGCGCCTCCGTCTCGAGGATCTGCGACCGGGTGGCCTATCGGCCCGCCGACCCGTCAGCTCGTGATGCGGTAGACGTCGTAGACCCCGTCGATGCGGCGCACCGCGTTGAGCACGTGGTCGAGGTGGGTGGCGTTCGCCATCTCGAAGACGAAGCGGCTGATCGCGAGCCTCGAGCTCGACGTGTTCACCGAGGCCGAGAGGATGTTCACGTGATGGTCGGAGAGCGTGCGTGTGACATCGGAGAGCAGGCCGGAGCGGTCGAGCGCCTCGACCTGGATCTGCACGAGGAAGACGCTCTTCGACGTCGGCGCCCACTCCACATCGACCACGCGGTCCTGCTGCTTCTGCAGCTCCTGGAAGTTGTGGCAGTCGGTGCGGTGCACCGAGACGCCCTGACCCTTCGTCACGAAGCCCTTGATGTCGTCTCCCGGCACAGGGGTGCAGCACTTCGCGAGCTTCGCCAGCACGTCCGAAGCGCCCTTCACCACGACGCCGCTCGAGTCGGCCGCCTTGCTCGGACGGGGCGCGTCGATGATCGGAAGCGTCGAGAGCGCGGGCTCCGTCGAGGCCTGCTCGTCGAAGACGAGGGCGGAGACCTTCTCGATCACCGACTGGGCCGACACGTGCCCCTCGCCCACGGCGGCGTAGAGCGCCGTCACGTCTGCGTAGCGCAGCTGCAGCGCGACCTGCTGCAGCGCCTCCGAGTTCAGCACCTGGTGCAGGGGCAGCCCCTGCTTGCGCAGCGCCTTCGTGATCTCGATCTTGCCGGTCTCGGCGGCCTCCTCGCGGCGCTCCTTGGTGAACCACTGCCGGATCTTGTTCTGCGCGCGCTTGCTCTTGACGAAGTGCAGCCAGTCCTTGTTCGGACCGGCCTCGGGATCCTTCGAGGTGAACACCTCGACGACGTCGCCGTTCTGCAGCTCGGTCTCGAGCGGCACCAGCCGGCCGTTGACACGCGCGCCCATCGTGCGATGGCCCACCTCCGTATGCACGGCGTAGGCGAAGTCGACGGTCGTGCCGCCGTCCGGAAGCCCGATGACGCGGCCCTTCGGCGTGAAGACGTAGACCTCCTTCGCGCCGATCTCGTAGCGCAGGGCATCGAGGAACTCGCTCGGATCCTCGGTCTCCGCCTGCCAGTCGGAGATGTGTGCGAGCCACGCCATGTCGTTCGAACTCGGCGCCGAACCAGACTGGCGCTGCTTGTACTTCCAGTGGGCGGCGACGCCGTACTCCGCGCGCTGGTGCATCTCCACCGTGCGGATCTGGATCTCGACCGCACGCCCGTCGGGTCCGATGACGGTCGTGTGCAGCGACTGGTAGAGGTTGAACTTCGGAGTCGCGATGTAGTCCTTGAAACGACCGGGGATCGGCGTCCAGCGGGCGTGTACGGCCCCCAGCACCGCGTAGCAGTCGCGGATCGAGTTCACGAGCACGCGGATGCCGACGAGGTCGTAGATATCGTCGAAGTCGCGGCCGCGCACGATCATCTTCTGATAGATCGAGTAGAGCTCCTTCGGCCGGCCGGTGACCTCTCCGCGGATCCGCGCGTCGCGCAGATCGGCCTCGATCGAGCCGATCACGAGGCCGACGAGCTCGTCGCGCTGCGGGTTGCGCTGGCTCACCAGATTCTCGATCTCGGCGTAGAGCTTCGGTTTGAGCACCGCGAACGAGAGATCCTCGAGCTCCGACTTGATCGACTGGATGCCGAGGCGGTGAGCGAGCGGCGCGTAGATCTCGAGGGTCTCCTGCGCCTTGCGCTTGGCGGAGTCGCCCGGTACGAAGCCCCAGGTGCGGGCGTTGTGGAGGCGGTCTGCGAGCTTGATGACGAGCACGCGGATGTCCTTCGACATCGCGACGACCATCTTGCGCACGGTCTCCGCCTGCGCGGAGTCGCCGTACTTCACCTTGTCGAGCTTCGTGACGCCGTCGACCAGCATCGCGATCTCCTCGCCGAACTCGGCGGTGAGCTGCTCGAGCGAGTAGTCGGTGTCCTCTACCGTGTCATGCAGCAGCGCTGCGGCGATCGCCACAGGGGCGACGCCGAGATCGGCGAGGATCTGCGCGACCGCGATCGGGTGCGTGATGTAGGGCTCGCCGCTGCGGCGCTTCTGTCCGCGGTGCGACCGCTCGGCGACGACGTACGCCTGCTCGATGACCGAGAGGTCGGCGCGCGGGTGGTTGCCGCGCACCGTGCGCACCAGCTGATCGACCGCTCCCGGCGAGCCGCCGCGGGAGAAGATCCTGGGCACGAGGCGGCGCAGCGAAACAGTGCTGTTCGAGCTCGTATCATGCGTCGCCACGGCCCACCTCCTCGTCTCGAATTAAGCTACACCCTCTCCTCGGCGAGCTGCGAATCGGCGCGCGCCCCGCGATCCCTCGCCTTCAGCACGCGCTGGTCGTGGGCCTTCACCGAGGCGTCACCCGCGCGCAGCTGAGCGTAGACCGGAGCCGCGATGAAGATGGTCGAGTAGGCCCCGACAAGGATGCCGATGAAGAGCGCCAGCGAGATGTCGCGGAGGGTGCCCGCGCCGAGTACGAAGGCGCCGATGAACAGGATCGAGCCCACCGGCAGCAGCGCGACGACCGAGGTGTTGATCGAGCGGACGAGGGTCTGGTTCACGCCCAGATTGATCGCCTCCCCGAAGGTGCGGTCGCCGAGCGCGTCCGACCTCGTGTTCTCGCGGATCTTGTCGAACACCACGACGGTGTCGTAGAGCGAGTAACCGAGGATCGTGAGGAATCCGATCATCGCGGCCGGCGTGATCTCGAAGCCCGAGAGGCCGTAGATGCCCGCGGTGATGATGAGATCGTGGAAGAGCGCCGCCATCGCCGCGAGCGACATCTTCCAGGTGCGGAAGTAGATCGCCATGACGAGGGCCGCGAGCAGGATGAACACGATCAGCGCGATGACCGCCTGTCGCGTGATGTCCTGCCCCCAGGCCGGCCCGATGTAGGAGTAGGTGACCTCGCTCGCATCGATGCCGTAGGCCTTCGCCAGGGCGGCGGTGACCTCCTGGTTCTCCGAATCCGAGAGAGCCTCGGTCTGCACGCGGATGTCGGTCGGGCCGAGCTGCGAGATGCGGGGAGCGCTCGACGGCAGCACCTCGGACACTGCCCGCTGCGCCGTGTCGGGGTTGCGGTCCGTGCTCTCCGAGAGGTGCACCTGGAACTGGCTTCCGCCCGTGAACTCGATGCCGAACGCGAAGCCGCCGCGCATGATCGGTCCGAGAACCGAGATCACGATGAGCACCACCGAGATGAGGTACCAGGTCTTGCGGCGACCGATGAAGTTGATCGACTTCTCACCGGTGTACAGAGCGTTGCCGAAATCGGCGAATGAGCGAGCCATCTCTAGCTCTCCTTTCCGGTGGTGGCGGCGTCTTCCGGAACCCGGTCGCCCGAGCCGGCCGCCTCTGCGGCCTTCCGCTCGGCGATCGTCTGGCGACGCTCGGCCTCGGCGCGGCTGCGCTGGTTCTTCTTGCCCGCGCCCTTGCCCGAGACCTCCGGAGCGCGGAACTGCATGCGACCCCGGTAGACGGTTCCGAGCTGACGGGGATCGAGGCCCGAGAAGCGATGCCCCTCGCGGTAGAAGCGGGTGCGCGCGAGCAGCACCAGCATCGGATGGGTGAACAGCGCGACGACCACCACGTCGACCAGGGTCGTGAGGCCGAGCGTGAACGCGAAGCCCTTGACGTTGCCGACCGCGAGGATGAACAGGATCGCGGCTGCGAGGAAGTTCACGCCGTCGGAGGCGAGCACCGTGCGCAGCGCGCGCTTCCAGCCGTTCTCGACCGCGCCTTCGATCGAGTGCCCGTCGCGCAGCGCGTCGCGGATGCGCTCGAAGTAGACGATGAACGAGTCGGCGGTGAAGCCGACCGCGACGATGATGCCCGCGACGCCCGCGAGCGACAGGCGGTAGCCCTGCCGCCAGGAGAAGAACGTGAGCAGCAGATAGGTGAGCACGGCGGCGATGGCCAGCGACGCGATCGTGACCGAGGCGAGCGCGCGGTACTGGAAGAGCGAGTACACGACGACGAGCAGCAGACCGATGAGGCCCGCGAGCAGGCCGGCCTGCAGCTGGTTCGAACCGAGCGTCGCCGAGATGTCCTCCTGGCTCTGCACGGTGAATCCGATGGGCAGCGCGCCGAACTTGAGCTGGTCGGCGAGAGCCTTCGAGGACTCCTGGGTGAAGCCGCCGCTGATCGACGGGCGGCCGTCGAGGATCTGGCCCTGCATCGTCGGAGCCGAGAGCACCTGACCGTCGAGCACGAAGGCGAACTGGTTCTGGGGCTCGGGGGCACCGAAGAGTCGGGTGCTGATCTTGCCGAAGGTATCGGCGCCCTTCTTGTTCATGGTGAGCTGCACGACCCACTCGCCCGTGGTGGCGCCCGTCTGGGTCGTGGCCATCTGGGAGACCGCGTCGGTGATGACGTCTCCCCCGAGCTCCACGGGTCCGAGGATGTACTTCAGCTGACCGGAGTTGTCGCAGGTGATGAGCGGCCGATCCGACTGCGCGTTCCGGGCGTCGAGCGCCTCCTCGGAGTCGCAGGTGAAGTCGGTGAACTGCTGCTGCAGCGCCGGCGTGAGCCACTCGAGGTCGCCGGCCCCCTTCGGCAGCGGGTCGGGGTAGAGATCGGCGGGCTCCTCCTGCTCGGCCGTGTCCGAGCCCTTCTCCGCCTGATCCTTCTCGGCTTCCGCCTTCTCGGCCTCCTCGGCTTTGGTCTTCTCGGCCGCCGTCTCCTTCTCGGCCTCGTCCGTCTTCGCGGCGGCCTCATCCGCCTTGGCAGCGTCGCCTTCCTCCGCGGGCGAGGCCTCGGCGCCGTCCGCGGACTCCTCCGTCTGCGCGGGGGCGCTCAGGTCGACGGCGAGAACGGGTCGGAAGTCGAGCTTCGCCGAGGCCTCGATGCGCTGCAGCGTCGCCTCGTCCACCTTGCCGGGGATCGACACCGAGATGTTCCGGTTGCCCTGAGTGGTGATCTCGGCCTCGGAGACACCCGCGGCGTCCACGCGCTGACGGATGATCGACACCGCCTGCTGCAACTGCTCGCCGCTGACCGCCTGACCGTCGGTCTGCTCGGCCGCGAGCAGCACCTGCGTGCCGCCCTGCAGGTCGAGCGCCAGTTTGGGGGTCCAGGTCGCGTTGCTGCGGAACACTCCGAGGGCGATCAGACCGGCGAGGCCGACGACGATGACCAGGAGGAGGACCAGGGAACGGCGCGCTTTGCGCACGGCTGGTGTGGAGGCCAAAACGTAACTGCTTTCTCTACATGCGGAACTGGCCGCGGGCCGAGCGCCCGCGGCCGACGAGGCGTCAGGCCTTGGGCTTCTCCGAGCCGTCCTCGTCATCGGCGTCGCGATCGGCCGCGGGCTTCTCGGCGTCGAGGTCGATCACGGGCTCCGCCGCGGTCTCCTCGCGCGAGATGCGCTCGCCGAACTCCGGATCGTCGTCGGGCGCGAGCTCCCCCTCGCTCGCGTCGGCCTCGACCGGCTTCACGACCTGGGCGATGGCACTGCGGTGCACGACGATCGTCGAGTCGCCGCTGCGCACGGTCGCACGGTTCTCCTCCTCGTCGATCGACTCGATCGTCGCGAAGATGCCCGACTGCAGCATCACCTCGGCACCGGGCCGCAGCGAGTTCTGCAGCTCCTGCATCGCCTGCTGACGCTTCTTGCCGTTGCGGAACATGAAGAAGATCAGGACTGCGATGAGTCCGAACATGATGATGGTAATCGGGTCCACGGTGGTCCTTTCGAAGGGTGAGCGCGCTGTAGCGCACAGACCCGACAAGCTTACCCCGATCAGACTGAGAACAGGTGCTCGGGGATCTCGGCCCCGACGTGCTGCCACCCCAGACGCGTCGCCACGCGTCCGCGAGAGGTGCGCGTGAGCAACCCCGCGCGCACCAGGAAGGGCTCGACGACGGCCTCGATGGTCTCCGCCTCCTCGCCGACGGAGACGGCGAGATTCGAGAGCCCCACCGGCCCGCCGCCGAAGCGCTCGACGACCGCGGCGAGCACCTCGCGGTCGAGTCGGTCGAGACCGTGCTGGTCGACGTCGTACAGCGTGAGGGCGGCGCGCACGGACTCGGTGTCTCCCGGTGTCTCGTGCACGAGGCAGTAGTCGCGCACCCGGCGCAGCAACCGGTTCGCGATGCGCGGCGTGCCGCGGGAGCGGCCCGCGATCTCCTCGACGCCCTGATCCGAGATGTCGAACTCGAGCAGACGGGCCGCGCGGCGGATCACGCTCGACAGCTCGTCGTCGGAGTAGAACTCGAGGTGCGCCGTGAAGCCGAAGCGATCGCGCAGCGGGTTGGGCAGGAGCCCGGCGCGCGTGGTGGCGCCGACGAGCGTGAACGGCGACAGCTCGAGCGGCACGGAGGTCGCGCCCGCGCCCTTGCCGACCATGATGTCGATCTTGAAATCCTCCATCGCGAGATAGAGCATCTCCTCGGCGCTGCGCGCCATGCGGTGGATCTCGTCGATGAACAGCACCTCGCCGGGCGTCAGCGCGGAGAGCACAGCCGCGAGATCGCCCGCGTGCTGGATCGCGGGGCCCGACGTCTGGTGCAGCGGCTTGTCGAGCTCGGAGGCCACGATCATCGAGAGCGTCGTCTTGCCGAGGCCGGGAGGGCCTGCGAGCAGGATGTGGTCGGGCGTGTGCTGCCGCAGCGTGGCGGCGTCGAGCAGCAGACCGAGCTGGCGTCGCACCTTCGACTGCCCGACGAACTCGGCGAGCGTCGCGGGGCGAAGCGCGCCCTCGTACCCCTGCTCCGAGGGTGCGGCCTGCGGCGACAGCTCGCCGCTCATCGAGCCGCCCTCGCTCCCGCACGGCCGCCCTGCAGCAGCGCGAGCGCCGCCCGCAGCAGACCGGAGCTGTCGGCCGGGGCGCCGGCGCCGAGCGCGTCCTGCACCGCTTGCCCGGCATCCGATTCGCTCCAGCCGAGACCGACCAGGCCCTCCGTCACCGCAGCGGCCACGGCGGCCACGGGGTCAGCGGGTGCGGCCTCCGCGGATCCCTCGCCCGCGAAAGCGGCCTCGGGCAGCTTGCCCGCGAGCGAGACCGCGATGAGCTTCGCGGTCTTGGGGCCGATGCCCGAGACCTTGCGGAACGGCTTCTCGTCTTCGGCTGCGACGGCCCGCACGACCTCGCGCGGGCTGAGCGCCGAGAGCACGCCGAGCGCGCTGCGCGGCCCCACGCCCGAGACCGCGATGAGGTGCCCGAAGACCTCGAGCTCTTCCGGGGTCGGGAACCCGAAGAGCGTCAGCGAATCCTCGCGCACCACGAGCGAGGTGTGGAGAGCGGCCTGCTCCCCCGGATGGAACTGAGGGATCCTGCCGCTCGGCACCTCGACGCGCATGCCGATGCCGCCGATCTCCACCACCACCCAGCCGGCGCCGGCCGTCAGCACCTGTCCGCGAATCGAAGCAATCACAGTTTCAGCCTAGAGCGAGCCTCCGACATTCACGGCCTCGCCACGCGGATCATTCGAATAAATGTACGAACGGGCGGGAGCCGAGGTCCCCGCCCGTTCGTATATCGCGGTGCAGCCCCCGGATCAGGCCTCGACCGCGACCGCCTGCTTCGCACCCGCGTTGCGCACGGCGCGGTTCACGGACGACACGATGGCCTTCAGGGTGGCGCGCGTGGTGTCGGGGTCGATGCCGACGCCCCACAGCCGCTGCCCGTCGACCTCGAGATCGACGTAGGCCGCGGCGACGGCGTCTCCGCCGGAGCTCATCGCGTGCTCCACGTAGTCGAAGAGCGTGACCTCGTGGCCGGCCTCGTTCAGCGCGGTGATGAACGCGTCGACGGGGCCGTTGCCGCGGGCCGTGAGCTGCAGCCGCTCGTCGCCGCTGCGGTAGTCGACGGTCAGCTCGGTGACGCCGTCGCCCGCGCTCGTCGAAGCCGTGCGGAACAGCTCGTAACGGCCCCAGCGGTCGGAGGCCTGGTCGTCGGTCGGCAGGTACTCGTCCTGGAAGATTCGCCAGATCTCGTCGCTCGACATCTCGCCGCCCTCGCTGTCGGTGAAGGCCTGCACGACGGCGCTGAACTCGATCTGCAGGCGACGCGGCAGATCCAGGTGGTGATCGGTCTTCAGCAGGTAGGCGACGCCTCCCTTGCCGGACTGCGAGTTGACGCGGATCACGGCCTCGTAGGAGCGGCCCAGATCCTTCGGGTCGACCGGCAGGTAGGGAACGGCCCATTCGATCTCGTCGACCGACTTGCCCGCCGCATCGGCGTCCGCCTGCATGCGCTCGAAGCCCTTCTTGATCGCGTCCTGGTGCGACCCGGAGAAGGCGGTGTAGACGAGGTCGCCCGCCCACGGGCTGCGCTCGGGCACCCGCAGCTGGTTGCAGTACTCTGCGGTGCGGCGCACCTCGTCGAGGCGCGAGAAGTCGATCTGGGGGTCGATGCCCTGCGTGAACATGTTGATGCCCAGCGCGACAAGGTCGACGTTGCCGGTGCGCTCGCCGTTGCCGAAGAGGCAGCCCTCGATGCGGTCGGCGCCCGCCAGGTAGCCGAGCTCGGCAGCGGCCACCGCGGTGCCGCGGTCGTTGTGCGGGTGCAGCGAGATGATGACGTTCTCGCGGTGGTTCAGGTGCCGGCCCATCCACTCGATCGAGTCGGCGTAGACGTTGGGGGTCGCCATCTCGACCGTGGCGGGCAGGTTGATGATCACCTTGCGCTCGGGGGTCGGCTCGAAGATCTCGAGCACCTCGTTGCAGACCTCGACCGCGTACTCGAGCTCGGTGCCCGTGTACGACTCGGGCGAGTACTCGTAGTAGATGTCGGTGCCGGCGCAGATCGACTCGCTCTCGCGGCAGAGCTTCGCCCCGTCGGTCGCGATCCTCTTGATGCCCTCGCGGTCGGAGCGGAACACGACGTCGCGCTGCAGGATGCTCGTCGAGTTGTAGAGGTGCACGATCGCCTGCTTCGCGCCGATCAGCGACTCGTAGGTGCGCTTGATGAGGTGCTCGCGCGCCTGGGTCAGCACCTGGATCGTGACGTCATCGGGGATCGCGCCGTCCTCGATCAGCTGGCGCACGAAGTCGAAGTCGGTCTGGCTCGCCGAGGGGAAGCCGACCTCGATCTCCTTGTAGCCCATCTTCACGAGCAGGTCGAACATGATCCGCTTGCGCTCGGGACTCATCGGGTCGATGAGCGCCTGGTTGCCGTCGCGCAGATCGACCGCGCACCAGCGGGGGGCCTCGGTGATGCGCTTCGCGGGCCACGTGCGGTCGGGAAGATCGACCTCGATGATCTCGTGGAACGGGCGGTAGCGATGAGTCGGCATGCCCGAGGGCTGCTGCGTGTTCTTCATGGGCTCGAAAACTTTCTCGTCTGGGTCCTGGGTTCAGCCAACACGAAACTCCGCGACGAGTGAGGCCTGATGATCTAGGACTCGTCGCGGCAGCTAAGGAGAAGCGAGCCGAACAGCATGCGAACAGCATAGCATCAGCGAGGGATCGGGCCGCCACCGGCTGCGGGGTCGCCCGCGTCCGGCCCTGCGAGCACGGTCCGGAGTAGCCTGGAGGACATGCGAACCCTCACGCGCGCACTCGCCGTCTGCGCCGCGGCGGTGCTCCTCGCGCTCGGCCTCGGCACCGGTTCCGGAGCCGAGGCGGCCCGCGCCGATGTCTCGGACTTCAGCTACGACCGGTGGAGCGTCCGCTACCTCATCGAAGCCGACGAATCAGGCCGGGCGGTCGCGCACGTCACCGAGACGCTCACGGCGCGCTTCCCCGACTTCGATCAGAACCGCGGCCTCGTCCGCGGCCTGCCGATCGACTACGAGGGGTCCTCGACCGACCCCCGCGACTTCAGCGTGCGAGACGAGTCCGGCGCTCCCGTGCCGTTCGAGGTCGAACGGGAGGACGGCTTCGTCGCGGTGCTCACGGGCGACGACGGCTACGTCCGCGGCGTGCACACCTACGTCATCGAGTACACCCTGAGCGACGTGATCCTCGCGCGCGACGACGGCACCGCCGACGAGTTCTACTGGGATCTCACCGATTTCGAGCACGCGCAGCCCATCGACGCCTTCTCCGCCGAGATCGTCTTCTCCCCCGAGCTCGCAGAACGCCTGAACGGCGACGCGAGGTGCTATTCGGGCCCCGCGGAGTCGACGGGCGAGTGCGGGATCGCGAGGGACGGCGGTGCGTTCCGCGCCTCGGTCAGGGGGCTCGCGCCCTCCGAGGGCGTGACGGTCGCCATCGGCTTGCAGCCCGGCAGCGTCGTCCAGCCGCCGAAGCGCCTGCCCAACCCGGCCCTCGACGTGCTGCCGCTCGTGGTCGGCGGAGCTGCGCTCGCGACCTCCGGCATCGGCGCGGTGCTCACGGCAAGGATGATCGGGAGGCGCAGGGTCGCGCGCGGAATCGTCGTCGCGCAGTACGACGTGCCCGCGGAGCTTCCCCCGCTCATCGCCGCTCCCGTCGTCGGCGTCTCGAGGAGCGTCGTCCCCGCGGAGATCGTGCACCTCGCAGTCAGCGGTGCGATCCGCATCGAGGAGGGAGAGCAGAAGCGCGGCCTCTTCGGCACCCGCGAGGGTCGACCGGTGCTGCGCGTGGTGGATCCCTCGCTGGCCCGTGACGACTTGGATGCGAGAGCCATGCGCGCCATCTTCCCCTCGACGGAGCCCGGAACCGCGTTCGAGCTGCCGGAGGAGAGCGAGTCCTTCGCCCAGTCGATGTCCGGGCTCGCCGCGGCAGGCGCGGAGGAGGCTGCGGCCAGGGGGTACTTCACCCGTGAGCGCAGCGGCGCGGCGCGCGTACTCGGCCTCGTCTCTCTCGGCATCGTCGCGGTGCTCGCGGTGCTCCTCGTGCTGACGTTCCTGCTCCGCCCCTTCTCCGCGAGTCCCGTGATCTGCATCATCGCGGGCGTCATCGCGCTCGTGCTGGCGGTCGCCTCGATCTCGAAGCATCGCGTGCACACGCCGCTCGGCGCCGAGCGGCGTGAGTATCTGGAGGGTGTGAAGCTCTTCATCGGGGTGGCCGAGGAGGAGCGGCTCGGGGTGCTCCAGTCGTACAGCGGAGCCGAGCGCGGGCAGGACGGAACGGTCGACGTGATCCGCCTCTACGAGAAGCTGCTGCCGTATGCGATGCTCTTCGGCCTGGAGAAGGAGTGGGGTCGCGTGCTCGCCGTGAAGTACCGGGAGCAGCCGGGCTACGCGCCCCTGTGGTACCCCGGCGTCGCCGCGCACGGAATCGGCGACCTCGGCAGCACCATCTCGTCGTTCACGAGTTCGCTGCAGTCGTCGGTCAGCTACTCATCGTCGAGTTCCGGCGGCTCGGGCGGAGGCGGCTTCTCGGGCGGAGGCGGAGGCGGAGGGTTCTCGGGCGGCCGCTGAGGGATCGGCTGCAACCGGGGAGGTCAGCGTCGCGGGCTGTACCGCGCTCCCCCGAAGCCGAGGATGAGGTAGCCGATCACCGAGAAGAGCCACAGCAGGAAGAACGAGAACGCGCCGCCCTTGCCGAAGCGCTGCCCGAGACGGATCGCGACGAAGATGCTGAAGATCAGGTTCGCGATCGGCACGAGGTAGAGCAGGGTCATCCACGCGGAGTAGCCCGCGACCTTCACGAGGACGAACACGTTGACGATCGGGATGATCGCGAGGATCCCGGGATAGCCGGCCTTCGAGAATATGCGCCACAGCGCAATCGCGATCACGAGGTACCAGACGATGCCGAAGACGCCGTAGCTCTGGAACAGGGTGGTGAGCTGCGCCTGGTCGGTGATGTCGTTCACTGTGCTCCTTCTCGCGACGGTCAGAACCCGAGTCTACCGAGCGCCTTGGGGTCGCGCTGCCACTCCTTGAGCACCTTCACGCGCAGCGACAGGTAGACGCGGCGGCCGATCAGCTCCTCGATCTCGCGGCGCGCGCGCTCCCCGACGCCGCGGAGCCGGGAGCCGCCCTTGCCGATGACGATGCCCTTCTGGCTGTCGCGCTCGACATAGATGGAGGCGTAGATCTCGACGAGGCCGGGCTCGCCGTTCTCGCCCTCGCGCTCCTCGCGGTCGTCGACCGTGGCAGCGAGCGAGTGCGGCAGCTCCTCGCGCGCGCCCTCGAGCGCGGCCTCGCGGATCAGCTCGGCGATGCGGTCGTCCTCCGCCTCGTCGGTCGTCGTCTCGTCCTCGTACAGCGCGGGTGATTCGGGCATGAGCCCGAGCAGCACGTCGGAGAGCACGTCGAGCTGCTCCCGGGTGACCGAGGAGATCGGGACGACGGCGTCCCACTCGCGGAGCTCGCCGAGTCGGGTGAGCTGGTCGATGATCTCGCCCTGCGACGCCTCATCGACCTTGGTGAGGATCGCGACCTTCCTGGCGCGGGGGAAGTCGTCGATGCGCTCGTTGATGAAACGGTCGCCCGGGCCGAGCTTCTCATTCGCGGGCACGCAGAAGCCGATCACGTCGACGTCGCCGAGCGTGGCCTCCACGAGGGCGTTGAGCCGCTCGCCGAGCAGCGTGCGGGGCCGGTGGATGCCCGGAGTGTCGACGATGATGAGCTGGCCGTCGGGGCGGTGCACGATGCCCCTGATCGCCCGTCGCGTGGTCTGAGGCTTGGGGCTCGTGATGGCGATCTTCTCCCCCACCAGGGCGTTGGTGAGGGTGGACTTGCCGACGTTGGGCCGCCCCACGAAGGAGACAAAGCCGGCACGGAACGCCTCGCCCGCCGGGCCGATCCCGGATCCCTCGCCGCTCGCCGAGAGCTCTTCGGTCATTCGTGTTCCCCTTCGTTCTCGCCGATGCGCCTCGCCTCGACGGTCAGCAGTCGCTGACGGCGGCGCAGCATGCCCGCCGCGGTCAGCTCGATCCCCTCGACGACCACCCGGTCACCGGTCTCGGGCAGACGCCCGAGATGCTTGGCGACGAGACCGCCGACCGTGTCGACGTCCTCGTCGTCGAGTTCCACGTCGAAGAGCTCGCCGAGCCGCTCCACCGAGAGGCGCGCGCTCACGAGCAGCGAACCTCCCTCCTGCAGCTCCACCTCGGGCACCTCTCGGTCGTGCTCGTCAGAGATGTCTCCGAGCAGTTCCTCGATGAGATCCTCGAGCGTGACGAGGCCCGAGATGCCGCCGTACTCGTCGACGACGAGCGCGATGTGAGTGGCCTCGTGCTGCATCTGCCGCAGCAGGTCGTCGGCGCGCTGCAGCTCCGGCACGAAGAGCGCGGGCTTCATGATGCGGGTGATCGGCGCCGTCTCCGCCTCCTCCGGGCGTCGCAGCACGAAGCCGCTGGCGTCGCGCAGATAGGCGATGCCTGCGACATCGTCGACCTCTCCCGCGAAGACCGGCACTCGGGAGTGGCGGGAGGCGAGCAGCTGCTCGAGCGACTCGCGCACGGTCGCCTCGCTCGAGACGGTGACCATGTCGATGCGCGGCACCATCACCTCGCGCACGAGGGTGTCGCCGAACTCCACGAGCGAGTGGATGTAGTCGCGGTCGTCGGTCTCGAGCAGTGCCTGTTCAGCGGCCTGGTCGACCATCGACAGCAGCTGCTGCTCGTCGCGGATGCGAGCGGATCCCTGGCCCCGCCCCGGGGTCACGCGGTCGCCGAGCCTGATCAGACCCGTCGCGAGCGGACCGAGCACCACGCGCAGAGCGCGCACCGTGCGCGCCGTGACGCGGATGATCGCCTCGGGGTGGTGGGTGCCGACGGTGCGCGGGCTCGAACCGACGAGCACGAAGGTCATCGCCGTCATCGCGAGCCCCGCGACGACGAGCGTCAGCCACAGGTTGTCGAGGGAGTAGGCCAGCACGAGCGTGATGAGCACGGCCGAGAGCGTCTCGGCGAACACGCGGGCGAAGCCGAGCGCGTTGAGGTGGGCGCGCTCGTCCTCCGCGATCGCGCGGATAGCCTTTCCCACGCGCGGCGACTCCTCGGCGAGGGAGACGAGCTCGGCCCGCGACCGCACGCCGAGCGCCGCATCGGTCGCGGCGAGCAGGCCGCCGAAGCCGACGAGCAGGAGCGCGACGCCGATCAGCAGCGCCGCGAGTCCGACGCTCATCGGCCCCGCTCGCGCATGGCGAACGAGAGCAGAAGATCGCGCTGCAGACCGAACATCTCCGCCTCCTCGTCGGGAGTCGCGTGGTCGAAGCCCAGCAGGTGCAGCATCCCGTGCGTGAGCAGCACCGACACCTCCTGCGCCAGGTCATGACCCGCGGCCTCAGCCTGCAGCTCGGCTACCTGGGGACAGATGACGACGTCGCCGAGCAGCCCGGCCGGCGTCTTCGCGTCGACGCGGCCCGGGCGCAGCTCGTCCATCGGGAAGCTCAGCACATCGGTGGGGCCGGGCTCGTCCATCCACTGCACGTGCAGCTGCTCGATCGCCGCCTCGTCGACCATCATCACGCCCAGCTCGGTGTCGGGGTGCACGTGCAGCGACTCGAGCACGAAGGCGGCGAGGCGCTGCAGCCGCTCCTCCTCGACGGCGATTCCCGACTCGTTGTTGATCTCGACGCTCATGGGGCACCGTCCTTCCGCTGCTGTCTGCTCTCCTCGTAGACGCTGTAGGCGTCCACGATGCGCCCGACGAGGCTGTGGCGCACGATGTCGTCCGCCGTGAGCTCCGCGAAGTGCACGTCTTCGACTCCGCGCAGGATGCGGTTCACCACGCGCAGCCCGCTCGCGGCGATCGGCAGGTCGACCTGGGTGATGTCGCCCGTCACGACCATCTTGGAGCCGTACCCGAGGCGCGTGAGGAACATCTTCATCTGCTCCGGAGTCGTGTTCTGCGCCTCGTCGAGGATCACGAACGACTCGTTGAGGGTGCGCCCGCGCATGTAGGCGAGCGGCGCGACCTCGATCGTGCCGTTCGCGAGGAGCCTCGGCACGAGATCGGGGTCCATCATCGAGCCGACGGCGTCGAAGAGGGGCCTGAGATAGGGATCGATCTTGTCCTCGAGGCTGCCGGGCAGGTAGCCGAGCCGCTCGCCCGCCTCCACGGCCGGACGGGTGAGGATGATCTTCGCGACCTCGCGCCGCTGCAGCGCCTGCACGGCCTTCGCCATCGCGAGGTAGGTCTTGCCCGTGCCCGCCGGTCCGATGCCGAACACGATCGTGTTGCGGTCGATGGCGTCGACGTATGAGCGCTGTCCCGCCGTCTGCGGGCGCACGGCGTTGCCCCGCACAGTGAGGATCGGCTCGCTGAGCACCTGCGCCGCCGTCGGCCCGTCACCGCGCTGCACCATGCGGGTCACCTCCCTCACGTCCTGCCCCGAGACGGCGCCGCTGCGGCGCGCCACCTCGAGCACCTCGTTCACCACTTCCTCGGCCTGTCGCACCTCGTCGGCCGGGCCGCGCAGCGACAGCACCTCGTCGCGCACATGGAACTGCACGTCGGGGTGCTGGGCTTCGAGGTCGGCGATGAGCCGGTCCCGGTGCCCGAGGAAGGCGGCGAGGTCGACGCCGGTGAGCAGGACGGTGCGCTGCAGCTCAGGATCCAACGAGCGTGCTCTCCTCGAGATCTCCGGCGAGCACGTGCGCGTGCACGTGGAAGACGGTCTGGCCCGCGCTGGCGCCGTTGTTGAAGACGAGCCTGAACTCGCCGTTGGCGCGCTCGTCGGCGATCCGCTTCGCGACCGTCACCATCTCGGCGAGGGTCTCGGGGTCGCCTGCCGCGAGCTCGGCCACGTTCGCGTACTCGGTCGTCTTCGGGATGACGAGCGCGTGCAGTGGCGCCTGCGGCGCGATGTCGAGGAAGGCGATCACCCGATCGGTCTCCGCGATGATATCGACAGGGATCTCCCCCGAGACGATCTTGCCGAACACGGTCTCTGCTGCCATGCCATCCAGTCTACCGGGCGGTTCCCGTGCGGATCACCGGGGTTTCGGTTGCTGGCAGAATGGTGCCGTGCCCGCCTCCTCCGACTCCGAAGCCTCCGCAGGCTCGACCGCCTCCGCGGCAAGGCCGCGGAGGCTCCCGCGGGCGCGGATCTGGGCGCCGCTGCTCGGAGCGCCGCTCATCGGCCTGCTCGTGGTCGTCGGCCTCCCGCTCGCGAGCCCGCTCTTCCCTGCGGAAACCGTCGGCTCCTGCACGATCCAGGAGGGGCCTTTCACCGGCTCCAGGCGCAGCGGCATCGCGCCGAAGCAGTCGAGCGACTGCGGCACCTTCGTCTCCCGCAAAACGGTCGCGTGCACGAGCGACCCGAGCACCGAGCTCGCCCTGATCCCCGGATTCACCTACGACCTCGTCGTGCGCGGGCCGCGGATCCCGCCGTTCGCGGCGCCCGTGATCCACTCGGCGACGGTCTCGGCCGAGCAGAGGCTGCAGCTACCCGGCGACTACTCCGAACTGTTCGAGCCGCCGGAAGGGCTCGAACTCCCCGATGGGTACGCGGACGAGGCGGAACAGCGCACCGCAGAGATCCGCGAGGAGTTCGAGGCCGAGTGGGGCGTCGAGGCGCTGCGCGCCTTCGACTACGAGCAGCCGCCCTTCGACCCCAGGTGCGAGCTGGGCCGCAGCGTCATGACCTCGCAAGGGATCCAGCACGTGCAAAGGGAACGCGCCGAGTATCTGCTGACCCCGCCCGAGGGCGTGGTGCCGCGCGACCCGCTGCTGCCCTGCGAGGGCTTCCAGTGCGGCGATCCGCTCGAGGGGCTGCCAGGCGGGGAGTGAGCCGCTCCCGCGCCTACCAGCGGCCGAGAGCCGCGTTCAGTACCGCGATTGCCGCGGGGCCCGCGCTCGACGTGCGCAGCACGGTCTCCCCCAGCACCCGGACCACGGCGCCTGCCGCCTCGAGCGCGTCCAGCTCCTCGTCGGCGAAGCCTCCCTCGGGGCCGACGACGAGCAGGATCTCCCCCGCCACCGCGACATCCGCCCCGGCCGCCCAGGCGGTCAACCGTGCGCCGCCGCGGGGATGCAGCGCGACGACCGCGACCCCCTCGCGTCCCGCCGCCTCGCAGAGCTGGGCGAGCCGCACCGGCTCCGCAACGCCCGGCACCCGGGACCGCAGCGACTGCTTCGAGGCCTCCCGGGCGATGCGCGCCCACTTCGCGACGCCCTTCGCCGTCTTCTCCGCGCCCCAGCGGGAGACCGAGCGAGCGGCCTCCCACGGCACGATCGCGTCCACGCCGAACTCGGTGGCCTGCTCCACCGCGCGCTCGTCGCGATCACCCTTCGCAAGCGCCTGCACGAGCACGACCCGCTGCGCGGGCGAGGGATCCCTCCGCACGCTCTCGAGCCGCACGGTGAAACGATCCCTCTCGGCGCTCTCCACCGGCCCCTCGCCCACCGTGCCCAGGCCGTCGCCGACCATGATGCGCTCGCCCATGCGGAGCCGGCTCACCCGCACGGCGTGCCGCGCCTCCTCGCCCGTCACCTCGACGATCGCGCCGGCCTCGAACGCCTCCGGTGCGAGGCCGTCGGTGAAGTACAGATTCGCCACCCCTCAAGGGTAGCGGTCGCGCGTCTAGCGGAAGAAGCGGTCGCGAATCTTGCCGAAGAAGCTCTGCTGGAACTCACCCAGGTGAGGCGCGTCGTCCTTCCGCAGCGCGGCGAGCTGGCGCACCAGATCCTGCTCCCTCTTCGACAGCTTCGTCGGCGTCACGACCTGCACCGCGATCTTCAGGTCGCCGCGGGTGGTCGTGCGGAGCCCCTGGATCCCTCGCCCCCTGACCGTGATCAGATCGCCAGACTGCGTGCCGGCCTCGATCTCGACCTCGACGTCGCCGTCGAGACCCGCGACCGTGGTCTTGGTTCCCAGGGTCGCGTCGGTCATCGCCAGCTGCATCGTGCACAGCAGATCGTTGCCATCGCGGCTGAAGATGTCGTGATGGGTGACGCGGAACTCGATGAACAGATCGCCGTTCGGGCCGCCGCCAGGGCCCACCTCGCCGCCGCCGCGCATCTGCATGCGCGTGCCGGTGTCGATGCCCGACGGGATGTCGACCGGGATCGTGCGGCGCTCGCGCACGCGGCCCTTGCCGCCGCAGCTCACGCACGGGTGCTCGATGATCGTGCCGTAGCCCTGGCAGCTGCCGCAGGGATGCATCGTGACGACGTTGCCGAAGAGCGAACGCACCTGGCGCTGCACCTGGCCCTGGCCGCCGCAGACGTCGCAGGTCACCGGGTGGGTGCCCGGCTGGCAGCAGGATCCCTGGCAGGCCTCGCAGAGCACGGCCGTGTTCACCGTCACCTCGCGCTGCGAGCCGAACACGACCTCCTCGAGCGACACGTCGACGCGGATCATCGCGTCATCGCCGCGCTCCGAGCGCGAGCGCGGACCGCGCTGGCCTCCCCCGAAACCGCCGCCGAAGAACGTCTCGAAGATGTCGCCGAAACCGCCCATGCCGCCGGAGCCGTCGCCGCCCATGTCGTAGCGCTGCCGCTGCTCGGGGTCGCTCAGCACGTCGTAGGCGTGGGTGACTGCCTTGAACTTCTCGGAGGCCTCCTCGCTCGGATTCACATCGGGATGCAGCTCGCGGGCGAGACGACGGTACGCCTTCTTGATCTCTTCGGGCGTCGCCTCGCGGGAGACGCCGAGGGTCTCGTAGTGGTCGGCCACGATTCAGCTCCTCAGGGTGTGGATGTCGGTTCTGGTCCGCGCACGGCGGCGCGCGGAAGTCACTGGTGTCGGTTCACTGGTCTTCGCTCAACAGCCCGCGCTCACTGATCCTCGCCGAGCAGGCGGTTCAGGTAGCGAGCGACTGCGCGCACCGCCGCGATGTTGGCGGCGTAGTCCATGCGCAGCGGGCCGAGCACGCCGAGACGCGACGGAGAGACGCCCTCGGATTCGTAGTTCGACGCGATGACCGAGGCGGAGGCGAGACCGTACGGCGCGTTCTCGCGACCGATCGAGGCGGCCACCTCGCGCTCGTCTTGCACGAGCTCGTCGAAGAGGCGCAGCAGCGTCACCTGCTCCTCGATCGCCTCGAGCACGGTGTGGAGGGATCCCGCGAACTCACCGGGGCGCGACAGGTTCGCGGCGCCGGCGATCGCGATCTTCTCGCTGCGGTTGGCCCGCAGCTGCGCGTCGACCACCTCGAGCACGCTCCGCACGAGGTCTGCCTCGCCCGGGTGCACCCAGCCCTCCATCGTCTCCCCGAGGCGGGTGATCGCCACGATTCCCGCGTCCACATCGGCCCCGACGATCGCGCCGGCGATTCGCTCCCGCAGTCCGTGCACCCAGGCCTCGGTGACCTGCGACGCGGGCAGACGCGCGAGCTGCTGCTCCACCACCCCGCTGCCGAGGATCAGCACCGCGAGCACGCGATCCTCGCCGACCGCGACGAGGTCGATGTGCCGCACGACGGTGCGACGCAGCGACGGATACTGCACCACGGCGACCTGGTTCGTGAGCTGGGCGAGCAGTCGCACCGAGCGGGCCATCACATCGTCGAGATCGCTCGACTCGCTCAGGAAGCGCGTGATCGCGGTCTTCTGGGCGCTCGTGAGGGGGCGGATGCCCGCCAGCGTGTCGACGTAGAGGCGGTAGCCCTTGTCGGTCGGCACCCGACCGGAGGAGGTGTGCGGCTGGGCGATCAGCTCGTCCTCCTCGAGCAGGGCCATGTCGTTGCGGATCGTGGCGGCCGAGACCCCGAAGCTGTGCCTGTCGACGATCGCCTTGGAGCCGACGGGCTCGTTCGACGAGATGTAGTCGCTGACGATCGCGTGCAGCACGGCGAGGCTGCGCTCGGAGACGGCGCGCTCCGATCCCTGGCGTTCTGCCGCCATGCCGCACCTCCGCTCTCGTCTCTCGTATTCCGGCCGATGCTCGTTCCGGTGCTCGTCTCAGCAGCGGTGTCGATGCCCGTCTCGGCATCCGACTCCGCGCCGGGCCTCGCACCGCTTCGGCGCTCGTCTTGGCACTCGTCGATTCGGAGTGCCAGTCTACCTCACCTGCCCTCCTCCATCCGGGGCGAGGCGCGCGCGTTCGCGCTCCGCGATCCCTCGCGACTCGCTCCGGCCCGGCTGATCCCTCGCGGCTCGCTCGAGCCCGCCTGACCCCTCGCCTATTCGATCTGATGCCGCAACCCTCGCCCGGCACGCATCGTATTGTCCGGCACACATCCTCTTGGCAGTCAATACGATGTGGTTTGGGCGATACCGTATTCGGCGGGTGACTAGGTTGGGGGGCAGAAGCAGAGCGGGGCAGAAGCAGAGCGGGGCAGGCGCAGGGGCAGGGGCCTATCTCGGCCGTCGCGACCTTCGGCCCCGGGCAGATGGCGGGCGAGGGATTCGCCGTCGCGCAGCACTCAGTAGAGCTCGCGCAGCGGAGCGGCGTCGGGCGAGCGCGGCGGCTCGATGCCGAACGCTCGTAGCCGGGTGGCCAGCGCGCCGGGAGACCGCACGTCCTCCCACCCCAGCCTGATGACACGATAGGCGGTCACTCCGCGCACCCAGTCCTCGCGACGCTTTTCGTCGAGGAGCATCTCCTCGACGGTGCGCTCGCCGCGCATACCGGCGTCGAGATACTTCTGTTTGCCGTCCGCCTCGACAAAGACGCCGAACCCGACGAGTTCGAGGTCGACCCTCAGTTCCTCGCCGCGCGGGCCGACCACGCGCACCTGCTGAAGCACTGTGAACCCGAGCCGTTCGAGTTGCAGCCTGGTGAGGCTCTCCAACGCTGATTCCGACTGCGCGCTCGCATGGGCGAGCACCCTGAGCGCCCGCCTCTTCCCGTGCGAGCGCGGCAATCGCTCGAGACGCTCGCGCATCGACTCCCGCAGCACCGAGACGCTCCAGGGTTCGTGCAGCACCATGCGCCGCAGCGCCGCGTCGGCGCAAAGGAGTCCCGATTCGTAGCTCGCGCTGCGCGCCACATCCACGGCGGTGCGCACGAGATCCGTACACGCCAGCCCCGCGAAGCACACGACCTCTTCGGGCCTGAACGGACTCGTGTGCCGCTTCACCGGTCCGGTGCTCGCCGAGCGGCGATGCGTACCGACGAGTACATGGGCTCGGTCGAGTTGCAGACCGTGGAGCGGCAGACCGTGCACGGCAGCGGCTGAAGCGAAGGAGAACACCGGCGCGGTTTCGGCGACGGCGGCGACCGCGAGCAGGAGCAGCAGGTGCTTGCTCCGCGGCGTGAGGGTCTTCCACAGATCGCCCGCGACGTACCAGCCGCGGGTTATCAGGTGCAGGGCGCGGCGATCGACCTCACGGCGGATGCGTCGGTCGGTGCTGCCCGCCACAACGAGGTGGCTACGGTGTCGCAGAGCTGCCCGCAACTCGGCGATGGTGGGTTGACGACTCATGCCTCAACGGTCGAGCAGAACTCGACGTCGCGCATCTCTCCGCTGACGCAGAACCGCGGTTTTGTGGAGAAGTGGTTCGAAATCTCGCCTGTGGATGGACGTTGAGGGTCGTTGCGTCCCGACAGCACGTCGCACTCGGGCGGGGCCTCGCGACAGGATCCCTCATCGTCTCGCTCAGCACCCCGATCCCTCTCGGCACATATCGTATTGCCCGGTGAACATCGTGTTGACTGTCAATACGATGTTCGCCCGGCAATACAGTATTCCGCGGGCGAAGGGCGAGTGCAGTCAGCACTAGCGCCGGGGCGAGGGAACAGCGGAGCGAGAGCAGCGGAGCCCCGAGAGTCGCCGCCGCTCAGCCGGCGAGCAGGCGGTGCACGACCGTGTCGGCGAGCAGCCGGCCGCGCAGGGTCGGAATCACGCGGCCCGTGCCGACCGCCCCGGCCCCGCGCCCGGGCAGCGCGGCACGCCCGTCGATCAGCCCGTCGGCGATGAGCCCGGGCACGGCACGGCGCTCATCGGCGGTGAGCGCATCGGTCGGAAGCCCGTCGGCGATGCGCGTCTCGAGCAGGATCCGTTCCTCGCGCCGCGCCTCGGGCGTCAGCACCTCGCGGGCGTGCGCCGGCGAGACCCCCGCGGCGATGCGCTGGGCGTATGCGCCGGGGTGCTTGACGTTCCACCAGCGGGTGCCGCCGATATGGCTGTGCGCGCCGGGTCCGGCCGCCCACCAGTCCTCCCCCGTCCAGTACGAGAGGTTGTGGCGCGAGCGCGTGTCCGCCGATCGCGCCCAGTTGCTGATCTCGTACCACGAGAAGCCGGCCGCCGCGAAGCGCGCGTCGGCGAGCTCGTACATCTCGGCGTGCAGATCCTCGTCGGGGGCGGGCACCTCGCCGCGTCGGATCTGTGCGGCGAGCTTCGTGCCGCGCTCGACGATGAGCGCGTACGCGGAGATGTGGTCGGGCTCGGTCGCGAGCGCCGCGTCGATCGAGCGCTCCCAGTCGGCGAGGCTCTCGCCCGGCGTGCCGTAGATGAGGTCGACGCTCACCTGCAGGCCCGCCTCACGCGCCCACCGTGTCACGAGCGGCACCCGCTCGGGCGTGTGCGTGCGGTCGAGGGTCGCGAGCACGCTCGGCACTGCGGATTGCATGCCGAAGCTCACCCGCGTGAAACCCGCTTCGGCCAGCGCGCCCAGGTAGTCGGCGTCGACGGAGTCGGGGTTCGCCTCGGTGGTGATCTCAGCGCCCGCGGCGAGCCCCCACTCCTCGCGGATGCCCCCCAGCATCGCCGCGAGGTCGCGCGCGGGCAGCAGCGTCGGCGTGCCTCCTCCGAAGAACACGGTCGACACGGGACGGTGAGGGATCCCTCCCCGCCGCATCGCGTCGGCGCCGAACGCGAGCTCGCGCCGCACCTGATCGGCGTAGTCCGCCCGGCTCGTGCCGCCGAGTTCGCTCGCCGTGTAGGTGTTGAAGTCGCAGTAGCCGCAGCGCACGCGGCAGTAGGGCACATGCACGTAGACGCCGAAGGCGCGATCCTCGGCGCCGATGCGGGCGCTCTCGGGGAGCGAGCCGTCGGCGGGCGCGGGGTCGCCTTCGGGGAGGGCTCCGGCCACCCTATTCGCCCTGCTTGCCCGCCGGGCGGCTGGGGCGGCGCTGGTGGGTGGGGCGCGGGGCGGGGCGGGGCGCCTCGTCGACCTGCTCGGTCGCAGTGGGCTCGACCTGCTCGTCGATCTGCCCGGTCGCGGAGGGCTCCGCCTGCTCGGTCGCGACAGACCCATCGGTTCCGGACTCGTCGGGCTCAGTATCGCCCTCGGCCGGATCGACGACCTCGATCTCGGCGGTGAAGGCCGATTCGACCACGACCGCGTCTTCGACGGTCTCCTCCGCGGCGCCCCACACCTCGGCCGCATCGGAGTGCTCGGCCGCATCGGGGTGCTCGGGCGCCTCGGCGACCGGCTCGGCAGCAGACTCCGCCTGCTCGGCAACCGGCTCGGCCACCTCCGCCTCCGCCTCGGCCTGGACCGGCTCGGCAACCGGCTCGCCCTTTTCGGCTGTCGGCTCGGCCGCACCAGCCTCCGCTCGAGCGGCGTCGGATCCCTCGCCCGCATTGTCCACGACCGCGCCGGGTGCGAGCGCCTGCAGCTGTCGCTTCACGTCCTCGAGCGCGCTTCGCAGGTCGGAGCGCGCCTTCAGCCCGAGCAGTCCCGCGCGGGGCGCGGTCAGGAAGCCGCGGGCCACGGCCCAGACGGTATCGTCGTCCCTGCGCTCCACGGCGAAGCACTGCTCGCCCACGGCGCCGTTCTCGTCGCCGGTGCCCCACGCGAAGCCGACGCGCCGCTCCTCGTCGATCGTGTAGATCACGAGCACGCGCCGAGGGTTCTGGCCGGCGCCCGTGATCGTGGCGGTGGTGCCGGCGTTGAGGTAGGCCTCGCCGTCGGGGCCGAAGGTGTCCTCGCGCGGCGCGGCGGCCTGCACCCCGCCGTCGGCGTCGAACACGACGCCCTCGTACTCGTCGTCGGGGCCGCGCTCGATCTGGTCGACCCGCATACCGGCGCCGCGCTGGGCGCCCCAGGTCATGAGCACGCTCGAGGCGAGCAGGAAGCGCTCCTCCCCGCTGCCGAGTCGCAGCGCCTCCTCGTAGGGGGTGCTGCCCTCTGGCGGAAACCTCAGCAGGTCCTCCGCCTTCGAGGCGCCGACGGCCGCGTAGGCGACCGGCATGTCGACGTGACTGCTGCGACGGTTGCCCTCGATGCTCTCCCCTGCACCGTTCGACTTCATCTCTTCGAGGCCTCCTTGCCTTCGACGTCGCCGGAGAGCGCTGCGATGAAGGCCTCCTGCGGCACCTCGACGCGGCCCACCATCTTCATGCGCTTCTTGCCCTCCTTCTGCTTCTCGAGCAGCTTGCGCTTGCGGCTGATGTCGCCGCCGTAGCACTTGGCGAGCACGTCCTTGCGGATCGCGCGGATGGTCTCGCGGGCGATGACGCGCGCGCCGATCGCGGCCTGGATCGGCACCTCGAACTGCTGGCGGGGGATCAGCTTGCGCAGTCGCTCGGCCATCATCGTGCCGTAGTGGTAGGCGTTGTCGCGGTGCACGATCGCGCTGAACGCGTCGACCTTGTCGCCCTGCAGCAGGATGTCGACCTTCACGAGGTCGGCTTCCTGCTCGCCCATCGGCTCGTAGTCGAGGCTGGCGTAGCCCTGCGTGCGGCTCTTCAGGTGATCGAAGAAGTCGAACACGATCTCGCCCAGTGGCATCCCGTAGCGCAGCTCGACGCGCTCGCCCAGGTACTCCATGCCCATGAGGCTGCCGCGGCGGCTCTGGCAGAGCTCCATGATGGTGCCGACGTAGTCCTTGGGCGCCAGGATGGCGACGCGCACCATCGGCTCGCGCACGCTCGCGATCTTGCCGTCGGGGTATTCGGAGGGGTTCGTGACCGTCACCTCGGTGCCGTCCTCTGCGGTCACCTGGTAGACGACGCTCGGGGCGGTCGCGATGAGGTCGAGGTCGAACTCGCGGCGCAGACGCTCCGAGATGATCTCGAGGTGCAGCAGGCCGAGGAAGCCGCAGCGGAAGCCGAAGCCGAGCGCCACGGAGGTCTCGGGTTCGTACTGCAGCGCCGCGTCGGAGAGCTTGAGCTTGTCGAGCGCCTCGCGCAGCACCGGGTAGTCGGAGCCGTCGATCGGGTAGAGGCCCGAGAACACCATCGGCTTCGGGTCGGTGTAGCCGGGCAGCGCCTCGCTCGCGGGCTTCAGCTTGGTGGTGACGGTGTCGCCCACCTTCGACTGGCGCACGTCCTTCACGCCGGTGATGAGGTAGCCGACCTCGCCGACGGCGAGGCCCTTGGTCGGCACCGGTTCCGGCGACGACACACCGATCTCGAGCGCCTCGTGCTCGGCACCGGTCGACATCATCTGGATCTTCTCGCGCGGCGTCAGCTTGCCGTCGACCATGCGCACGTAGGTGACGACGCCGCGGTAGGGGTCGTACACGGAGTCGAAGATCATGGCGCGGGCGGGCGCGTCGGCCTCGCCGACGGGGTGCGGGATGCGCTCGACGACGCGATCGAGCAGCTCCTCGACGCCCATGCCGGTCTTGCCCGACACCTTGAGGATGTCATCGGGGTCTCCGCCGATGAGGTCGGCGATCTCGCCGGCGACCCGCTCAGGGTCGGCCGCCGGCAGGTCGATCTTGTTGAGAACGGGGATGATCTCGAGATCGTTCTCCATCGCGAGGTAGAGGTTCGCGAGCGTCTGCGCCTCGATGCCCTGGGCCGCGTCGACGAGCAGGATCGCCCCTTCGCATGCGGCGAGGGATCTCGACACCTCGTAGCTGAAGTCGACGTGCCCAGGCGTGTCGATCATGTTGAGGGCGTAGGCCGCTCCGTCGACGTCCCAGTGCATGCGCACGGCCTGGGACTTGATCGTGATGCCCCGCTCGCGCTCGATGTCCATGCGGTCGAGGTACTGGGCGCGCATCTCGCGCTCGGGCACCGTTCCGGTGACCTGCAGCATGCGGTCGGCGAGCGTCGACTTGCCGTGGTCGATGTGCGCGATGATGCAGAAGTTGCGGATACGCGCGGGGTCGGTCGACGCCGGCACTGGGGGGTTCACACTGCGAGGAGACATTGCGAGCAATTATCGCATAGCGGCGGCGGCACGATCGCGCGGCGCGATCCCTATGCCGCGCGACGCCGGTAGGCGAGGATCGCGAAGCCGGCGGCGGCGATCAGGATGCCGAGACACCAGACGAGCGCCGCCCATATGTCGCCGCTCACCGGCCGCTGCGCCAGCAGGCCCCGGATCGCGTCGACGATCGCCGTTACGGGCTGGTGCTCCGCGAAGAAGCGCACCGGCCCCGGCATGGTGCCGGTGGGCACGAATGCCGAACTCACGAAAGGCAGGAAGATCAGGGGGTAGGAGAACGCGACCGCCCCGTCCAGACTCTTCGCCAGCAGGCCGGGGATCACGGCGAGCCAGGTGAGGGCGAGGGTGAACAGCACCAGGATCCCGAGCACGGAGAGCCAGGCCCCGATCCCCGCGCTGCTCCGGAAGCCCATCAGCAGCGCCGCGAGCACCACCGCCGCGAGCGAGACGAGGTTCGCGATCAGCGAGGTCAGCACGTGCGCCCAGAGCATCGACGACCGGGCGATGGGCATCGACCGGAAACGCTCGAAGATCCCGGTGTTCAGATCCTGAAACAGCCGCATCGCGGTGTACGACACCCCGGACGCGACGGTGATGAGCAGCACGCCGGGCAGCAGGTAGTCGACGTAGGGCACGTCGCCCGTGTCGATGGCTCCGCCGAGCACGAACACGAACATCAGCATGATCGCGATCGGCATGATCGCGGTCGTGACGAGGGTGTCCGGGCTCCGCAGCACGTGGCGCAGAAGTCGCGCGTGCAGCACCCCCGTGTCGCGCAACAGGTGGTGGTTCATCTCGATCCCCTCTCCGACCCGTCCGCTCCGACGACGGCGAGGAAGACCTCCTCGAGCGTCGGCTGCTTCTCGACGTATTCGATCCGCGCCGAAGGCAGCAGCGCCCGCAGCTCGGCGAGGGTGCCGTCGGCGATGATCCGACCCTCGTGCAGGATCGCGATGCGGTCTGCGAGCTGCTCCGCCTCCTCGAGGTACTGCGTGGTGAGCAGCACGGTCGTGCCGCCGTGCGCGAGCTCGCGCACGGCCTGCCACACCTCCTGCCGCGCCTCGGGGTCGAGGCCCGTCGTCGGTTCGTCCAGGAAGACCACCGAGGGTGCCCCGATCATGCTCATCGCGATGTCGAGCCGTCGCCGCATGCCGCCCGAGTACTCGGATGCGCGCCGGTCCCCGGCCTCTTCGAGCGAGAACCGCCGCAGCAGTTCGCGCGCGGCCTCCACAGGGTCCGGGAGGTGGCGGAGCCGAGCCATCAGCACGAGGTTCTCGCGGCCGGTGAGCACATCGTCGACCGCGGCGAACTGCCCGGTCAGGCTGATCGACTCCCGCACGCGCGCCGCTTCCGCTCCGACGTCGAACCCGGCCACGGAGGCCGTCCCCGCGTCGGCGGCGAGGAGTGTCGCGAGGATCCTCACGAGCGTGGTCTTGCCCGCGCCGTTCGAGCCGAGCAGCGCGAGGACGGATCCCGCGTCGGCCGCGACGTCCACTCCGCGCAGCACCCGCAGCTCGCCGAACGACTTCTCGAGGCCCGCGACGCGGATCGCGGGAGGAGACGCCGTCATGGCCGCGTCTCCCCCGCGGCGTGCTCGATGGCCTCCGCGAGTCGGCGGCGCTCCTTGCCGATCCAGCG
Source organism: Leucobacter ruminantium (assembly GCF_017565705.1). GTDB lineage: Bacteria > Actinomycetota > Actinomycetes > Actinomycetales > Microbacteriaceae > Leucobacter > Leucobacter ruminantium. The sequence continues at coordinate 25,249 of NZ_JAGDYL010000006.1, read as the reverse complement.
CGCCTCGGCGTAGTTCTCGAGGAAGGCGTCCGCGAACTCGACCGGATCCGCCCCCACGACGTCGCGGATGGCGGTGCCGTCGGCGGCGCTCTGCTCGAACAGCACGACGAGGTCGTCGAGCATCCTCACGAGCACCTCGCCCGACTCGACGCCGCCGAAGTACAGGAGGTACCGCTCGAGCGCCTCGGCCGATTCCCGATAGCCCGCGGGGAGCGCCCGCATGCGCGCCTTGAGGCCGCGATACTGCTTCTTCTGCTCGAGGGATCCGGTGACCCGCTCGATCCATGATGCCGCCATGTTCATTCTCCTTCTCGGTGAAGTGCTTCGATGTGCGCTGAGAGAAAGCTCCAGTTGCTCCAGAACTCGTCCAGATGCGCCCGCCCCTGCGCATTGAGGGAGTAGACCTTGCGCGGAGGCCCTTTCTCGGAGGGCGTCTTCTCGACGTCCACGAGGCCGCGCTGCTCGATGCGCAGCAGCAGCGCGTAGACGGTGCCCTCGGCGATCTCCGAGAACCCCTCGTCGCGCAGGCGGGAGGTGATCTCGTAGCCGTACGCGGGGTTCGCCGCGAGGATCGCGAGCACCACCCCTTCGAGTACACCCTTGAGCATCTCGGTCATCTGACGTCCCATACGCTCCCCATCTACTCAATGTCACTGACTACCACTACATAGTAACAATGAATAGTCGCGATGCAACCCTCCGTGTGAGGATTCCGCGAGGATCGCGGCACCGCCCCGTATGGAAACCGTCAGGATGACCCCCGGCACCGTCCGGAGGAGGTTCGATGGACGTGTGAACAGCACTTCGACCGCCTCCTCGCTCGAGCGGCGCCCCGCCGAGCAGGCCGAGCCGCGCGCCGGCCGATCCCGCGCCGGCCGATCCCTCGCCCGTTGGCTCCTCGCCGACACCGCGGAATCCCCCGGCAGGCAGACCGGCCCGCACGGCCGCCCCGAAGAGCACCGCCGCACGCACTGGTTGCGCGTCATGTGCCTCACCGGCGTCGACTACTTCTCCACCCTCGGCTATCAGCCGGCCATCGCCGCACTCGCCGCAGGCGCTGTCGCGCCGATCGCCACCGTCGTGCTGGTCGTCGTCACCCTCGCGGGTGCACTGCCGGTCTACCGGCGCGTCGCCCGGGAGAGCCCGCACGGCACCGGTTCCATCTCGATGCTCGCGAAACTGCTCCCCCGCTGGGGCGGCAAACTCGCCGTGCTCGTGCTGCTCGGCTTCGCCGCGACCGACTTCATGATCACGATCACGCTGTCGACCGCTGACGCGACCGCCCACCTCGTGGAGAACCCGTTCGCTCCGCAGGTGCTGCACGGCCGGAACATCGCAGTGACCCTCGTGCTGCTCGCCGCCCTCGGCGCCGTCTTCCTGCGGGGGTTCCGCGAGGCGATCCGACTGGCGACCGTGCTCGTGGCCGCCTTCCTCGCACTCAACCTGATCGTGATCGCCGTGGCGATCGCCCATCTCGCCGAGCATCCGGTCGCCATCGGCGACTGGTGGAGCACGCTCACGACGCAGCACGGCGACCCGCTCATGGTCATCGCGATCGCACTCGTCGTGTTCCCGAAGCTCGCCCTCGGCCTGTCGGGCTTCGAGACGGGCGTCGCCGTCATGCCGCAGATCAGCGGCGACGCCGATGACACCGAGGAGCGCCCCGCCGGCCGCATCCGCGGCGCGCGGCGCCTCCTCACCACCTCGGCGCTCATCATGAGCGGCTTCCTCATCGCCTCGTCGTTCACCACCGTCGCACTGATCCCTGCGGCCGAGTTCGAGCCGGGCGGTGCGGCGAACGGCCGCGCCCTCGCCTACCTCGCGCACGCCTATCTCGGAGAGGGCTTCGGTACGGCCTACGACCTCATCACGATCGCGATCCTCTGGTTCGCCGGCGCCTCGGCCATGGCCGGGCTGCTCAACCTGGTGCCGCGCTACCTGCCCCGATACGGCATGGCGCCGGCGTGGACGCGCGCGACGCGGCCGCTCGTGCTCGTGTTCACCGCGATCGCGTTCGTCATCACGATCCTGTTCCGGGCCGACGTGGACGCGCAGGGCGGCGCTTACGCGACCGGCGTGCTCGTGCTCATCACCTCCGCCTCCATCGCCGTGACGCTCGTCGCGAGACGCGCGCGACAGCGCGCCGCGACCGTCGGCTTCGGCGCCGTCACCGTCGTCTTCCTCTACACGACCGTCGCGAACATCATCGAGCGACCCGACGGCCTGAAGATCGCCGCCTGCTTCGTCTTCGGCATCGTCGCCGTGAGCTTCGTCTCGCGCGTGGCCCGATCCACGGAACTGCGCGCCACCGCCGTGCGCCTCGACGAGAGCGCGGCCGAGTTCGTGGACGCCGCACCGGGCGGGCGGGCTCGGCTCCTGGCCCACGAACCCAACGATGTGAGCCCCGCGCGCTACCGGCAGAAGCTGCGCCACGCGCGCATCGCCCACGGCCTGCCCGACGACGACGTGCTGTTCATCGAGATCGAGGTCTCCGACAGCTCCGACTTCGAGGACGAGCTGCTGGTGCGCGGCGTCGAACGGCACGGCTACCGGGTGCTGACGGCGCGAGGCAGCACCGTGCCGAACGGCATCGCGGCGATCGCCCTGCACCTGCGCCGCGAATACGGCTGCACGCCGCACATCTACTTCCGATGGACGGAGGGGCACCCGCTGCGCAACCTCGTCAGGTTCCTCCTCTTCGGGGAGGGCGAGATCGCCCCCATGACGCGCGAGGTGCTGCGCGAGGCGGAACCCGACCCCGCCGGACGCCCCTGGGTGCACGTGGCCTGAGCGCCGGGCCTGCGGTCGGTGGGAGATCGGCGAGGGATCCCTCCCCGGATCCCTCGCCCGAATACGCTGGAGTCGAGCGAGCGGAGGATCGACATGGCAACGCAAGGGGCGCTCAGCCGCGGCCGGCAGCTCTGGGGCACCGGTCTCGCGCTCGCGGGCGGCCTGCTGCTGCTCTGGCCGCTCAGATCGATCCACGCTCCCGAGACCATCACGGTCGAGGTGCTGAGCTATCAGCTGCTGGTCGTGATCGTCGCGCTCATCGGAGGGATCTGGCCCGCGCTCCTCGCCGCCGTGCTCTCCGGGGTCGTGCTCGACCTGGCCTTCATCGAGCCCTACCGCGAGATCACGATCGCGGAACCGATCCACATCCTCGCCCTGCTGCTGCACATCGCGATCGCGGTGCTCGTGAGCGTCGTGGTGGGCCGCAGCGCACGCACGCACCGGCGCCTCGAGGAGACCGTCGACGAGATCGAGTCGGTCGCGGGCTCCCACCGTCTGCGCGGCGCGCTCCTCTCCGCGCTGAGTCACGACCTCCGCCGCCCCCTCGCGTCGGCGACCGCTGCGGTCGGAGGGTTGCGAGCGGCGGGATCCGAGCTCTCGCAGGAGGACCGGCGGGAACTGCTCGACACCGCCGACGAGAGCCTCGCGGCGCTGTCGACGCTCGTCACCGACCTGCTCGACGTGAGCCGGGTGCAGGCCGGCGTGCTCACGGTCTCGCAGATCGTCACCGACCCTGTCGAGACGATCATGCTCTCCCTCGACGAGCTCGAACTCGGCCCGGACGAGGCGGAGCTCGAGCTCGGGCACGGCGATGCGCAGGCGCTCTGCGACCCGGTGCTGCTGCAGCGCGCCCTCGTGAACCTGCTCGCCAACGCGAGGCGCCATTCGCCGCCGGGCCGGCGGATCTCGGTCTCGACGGCCGCGGTCGGCGAGCGGGTCGAGATCCGCGTCCTCGACCGCGGACCGGGGATCCCCGCCGACCGCCGCGACGACGTGTTCGTGCCGTTCCAGCGTCTCGGCGATACCGACAACACCACGGGGCTCGGCCTGGGTCTCGCGCTCTCGCGCGGCTTCATCGAGGCCATGCGCGGCGAAATCGTGCCCGAGGAGACGCCCGGCGGCGGGCTCACCATGCTGGTGTCGCTGCCTGCGGCTCCCCGCGGTCACGAGACGGGGAGAGGGATCGGGGCGGCCGGATCGACGGGAGGCGCGCAGTGAAGATCCTCATCGCTGACGACGACCCGCAGCTGCTGCGCGCGCTCCGCATCACGCTCACCGCGAAGGGCTACGAGATCCTGACCGCCTCCGACGGGGCCGAGGCGGTCTCCGTCGCCGCCGAGCACCGCCCGGCCCTCGTGCTGCTCGATCTGGGCATGCCCCGGCTCGACGGAGTCGAGGCGATCCACGCGATCCGCGGCTGGTCGGAGGCCCCCATCCTCGTCGTGTCGGGCCGCGCCGGGGCGGCGGACAAGGTCGACGCCCTCGACGCGGGAGCCGACGACTACGTCACCAAGCCGTTCTCGATCGAGGAACTGCTCGCGCGCATCCGGGCACTCACGCGTCGGCTACCGGTGCAGGAGGCGGAACCCGCGGTGAGGCTCGGCGATATCACCGTCGATCTCGCGGCGCGTCGCGTCGTGGACACCTCGGGCGACGAACCCCGCACGATCCGCCTCACACCGACCGAGTGGCAGGTGATCGAGCTGCTGATCCGCAACGCAGGCAGGCTCGTCACCCGTCAGACGATCCTCACCAGCATCTGGGGCACCGAGCACGCGCGCGACACCGGCTACCTGCGCCTCTACCTCTCGCAGCTCCGGAAGAAGCTCGAGCCCGATCCCTCATCCCCGCGTTACCTGCTGACCGAACCTGGGATGGGCTATCGACTGGAGCTCGGATGACACGGCGGCGAGATCGGGATTCGGACGCCGCCATCTGCTAGAGTTGATTCTTGGCTTGCGTGTGGATCAATCCACACTCTCCGTGAGGCGCCCTCTCTCGCCGAGCGGAACACCACCGATCGACCTCCAACTGAAGGAACCAACCCAACGTGGCAAACATCAAGTCGCAGCTGAAGCGCATCAAGACCAACCAGAAGGCGACCGAGCGCAACAAGGCGTACAAGAGCGAGCTCCGCACCCTCGTCCGCAAGACCCGCGAGGCGATCGCGGCCGGCGACAAGACCGCTGCCGAGGCGAACCTGAAGGTCGCCGCGCGCAAGCTCGACAAGGCCGTCTCGAAGGGCGTCATCCACAAGAACCAGGCCGCGAACCGCAAGGCGAAGCTGGCCACCAAGGTCGCCGCGCTCTAAGACGACGGTTTCACCGACTGCTTCGAACAGGGGCTCCGCTGCGGCGGGGCCCCTGTTGTTTTCCACCCTGTCCGCCCCGTTGCGCGACGACCTTCGCCGCTGCCCGCCTATCGCCTGCCCTTGGCAGCGATGAAGCGGATGTAGCGCTCGAGCGCATACTCGGGGTCCCGGCTTCCGCCCTTGAGCCTCCACTCGGTCTCGGCCGCGAGATCGACGGCTCGGGCGAGGTCCTCCTCCCGCCAGCCCCGCACCTCGCGCAGGGCGCGGTCGACCTGCCAGGGGGCCATGCCCAGCTGCTTCGCGAGCTGACCGCCCGAGCCCGCCGCGCCGTAGACGCGGGCCATCGCGCGCACCTTCATGTTCACGGCCGCGAGGATCGGGATGGGGTCGGTGCCCGTCGAGAGCGCCTGACGCAGCAGCACGAGCGCGTCGGCCCCGCGCCCCGCCGTCGCCGCGTCCGCGACTTTGAAGCCCGTCGTCTCCACCCGCCCCTCGGTCGCGCGGCCGACCTCGGCCTCCGAGATGCGCTTCCCGACATCGGAGACCAGCTGCGCGCACGCGCCCGCGAGCTCGCCGATGCCGCCGGAGTAGGCGGCGGCGAGCATACGGGCGGCACCGGGCGTCACCTGCGCGCCGAGGCGGCGGAACTCCGCCTGCACGAAGCCGAGCCGGTCCTGGTCCTTCTTGATCTCGGGGCAGACGATCTCGACCCCGTCGCCCGCCCCGCCGCGCACGAGGTCGAGCAGCGCCTTGCCGCGCTGACCTCCGGCGTGCCGCAGCACGAGCGTCGTATCCTCGGCGGGCTGCTGCACGTACCGCTTCGCGTCTTCGAGAAAGGCGTCGGAGCACTTCTCGACGCCCTCGACGCGGATCAGTCGGGGCTCCGCGAAGAGCGAGGGGCTCGCGATGGTGAACAGCTCGCCCGCCGCGTAGGAGGCGGCGTCGATGTCGTGCACCTCGAGCTCCGGCGTCGCGGCCCGGAGGGCCTCGCGCACCGCCTGGACCGCACGATCGGCGAGGAAGGCCTCCGGGCCGCTCACCAGCACGATCGGGGCGGGTGCCGCTTCGGCCCACTCGAGCTGGGGGATCCTGTTCTTCGCTCCACGCGCTGCTGCCACCCCTCAACCCTACTCGGCGAGCGACGGCGCGTGCGCTCGCGCGGGGCCGGTCGGCGGAGCCCGGAGACCCGCCCGCGCCATCGTCGGTCCGCCCTTCGCGCTCGAACCAAAGCCTGAAGGCGCCGGACTCCCCCGCGATCACGATCGAACCATGCAGATCGGTGCGGAGCGTCTGCGCCCCCGCGTGCTCGAACGCGGCGAGCGTCTCGGGTGTCGGATGCCCGTAGCCATTGTCCGCTCCGACGGAGACGAGAGCGAGACGGGCCCCTACGGCGGCGGGCAGCGAGGGATCCTGATCGCGCGAGCCGTGGTGGGCGACCTTCACCACGTCCGCCCCGAGTTCTTCCCCACCGCGCAGCAGCGCGGCCTGCTCCTCGGCTCCGGTGTCGGCGAGCAGCAGAGCGGTGATCCCTCCGCTGCGCACTCGCAGCACGAGGCTCGCGGCGTTCGTGTCGGCCGGCACCGCCCCGGGGTGCGGCGCGAGCACCTCCCACCTCAGGGCGCCGTCTCCTCCCGAGAGTCCTGAGGAGCCGATGCGGGCTTCGAGCCCCGCCTCCGCGAGGCGCATGAGGAGCGGCCGCTCGTCGCCGCTCTCGGCGTCGGCCGGGGCGATGAGCACGGCGTCGGCGCGGTCGGCGACGGCGCTCAGGGCGCCGACATGGTCGCGGTCGTCATGCGTGAGCACGAGCAGTGCGATGCGCTTCACGCCGAAGCGCTCGAGGCAGGCGGTCAGCTTCTCGGGATCGTCGCCCGTGTCGACGAGCATCGTCTCGCGCGGCCGCTCGCCGTCTCGCAGCAGCAGCGCGTCGCCCTGGCCGACATCGCATGCGACGATGCGCCAGTCGCCCGGGATGCCGGCGGCCGAGACCAGCGGGACGATCGCCACCGGCCAGAGGAAGACGCCGAGCGCGCCGCACACGAGCGCCGCCGCGATGATCCGCGTGGGAGGCGCGAGGGGCCGCGCTCCGTGCCACGGTGCCCTGGCCGTCGCGCGATCCCGGGCGGAGAGCGCGATCCGTCTCGTGACGAGCAGCCAGGCGCCGAGCACTGCGAGCTCCACCGCTGCGAGCAGCAGCGCGCCTCCCCAGCCGCCCGGCCACGCCCACCGCGCGGCCGGGAGCTGCGACACGACCTCCGCCGTTGCGGAGATCCAGCGGGCCGGCAGGCTCGCGAGCACCACGCAGATCTCGCCGAGCGACGGTGCGACGGGCAGGAGCAGCAGCGCGATCAGGCCGAGGCCCGTGCCGAGCGGCGCCGCAGGCGCGGCGAGCGTGTTGGCGAGCACGCCCGCTGCGGGGATGCTCGGCTGCAGCAGGAGCAGGAACGGCCCGCAGGCGATCTGCGCGGCAAGAGCGACGGTGACCGGCAGCACCAGCCAGCGCGGCACGGCGAGTCGCCGGAGCACCGCCTGTTCGAACAACGGGGAGAGGAGGAGAATGCCTGCGGTCGCCGCGACGGAGAGCGCGAATCCGGGTTGGAGCGCCTGCCAGGGATCGGCGAGCAGCAGTACGATCATCGCGGCGCCGAGCGCGGGGAGCGAGAGCGCCCGCTTGCCTCCGAAGCTCGAGACGAGCATCACGACCGCCATGACCGCCGCGCGCTGCACGCTCGCGTCGGGGCCGACGACGATCACGAACCCTCCGAGCGCCGCCGCACCGAGCGGCACGCGCAGGCGCCGACCGAGGCCCAGCGCAGAGGCGGCCCATACGACCGCGCCGACCAGAATCCCGCAGTTCGCCCCAGCTATAATTATTACCAGAGGTGAGTGATATGACCAGGTCATTAGTAGTGCGGGAATACCTTCGCGTGTCCAGGGACGACAAGAAGACCGGTAAGTCTCCCGATCAGCAGCACGAGGAGAACTTGAGGGCATTCGCGCGCGAGGGTCTCGTGCCGCATGCCTCGGAGCCGTACCGCGACGTCGATCGAAGTGCGAGCCGCTACGCGCGCGGCGGACGCGAGGACTTCGAGCGGCTCGTCGCCGACCTGGAGGGCGGGACGTTCGACGCTGACGTGCTCGCGATCTGGGAGTCGTCGCGCGGCTCGCGCCGGGTGAGCGAGTGGTCCCGGCTGATCGAGCTCTGCGAAGATCGAGGGGTCAAGATCTGGGTTACGACGCACAGCAGGCTCTACGACCCTACGAACGCTCGCGACAGGCGATCGCTGCACGAGGACGCCGTCGACGCCGAGTACGAGAGCGACAAGTCCTCTGAGCGCATCCGTCGCAACGTCCGCGACGCGGCGAAGGAGGGCAAGCCCCACGGAAAGAATGTCTACGGGTACCTCCGTATTTACGACCCTCAGACTCGTGAGCTGGTGCGGATCGAGGAGCACCCGGAGCAGGCGCCGATCGTCAAAGAAGCCGCACGCCGGGCGCTCGCGGGAGAGAGCATGTACTCGATCGCGAAGAGCTTCAACGAACGGGGCATCGAGCCCCGTCGACCCAAGCGCAAGGAGCACCGCATGCACCACGGCTGGGATGGGGCGGCAATCAAGCAGATGCTCACTATGCCCGCGTACGCAGGCAAGCGCCAGCACCGCGGTGAGATCGTGGGCGACGCCGTGTGGCCGGCTCTGATCGAGTACGACGATTGGGTGCGACTGCAGGCAGCGCTCTCTCCTGCCTCACGCAAGCGACCCGGAGCCTTCCGGGAGTTCAAGCACCTGCTCAGCGGGATCGCGTTCTGCGACGTCTGCGGCTCCTCGCTGCGCGTCGGGAAGCAGAACGCCGGGGGCAAGAGACTCGTGCCGGTGCTCGACGCGGATGGTTCTCCCGTGCTCGACGCGGCTGGTCAGCCGGTGAAGCAGGTCGCCATGAAACAGCGCCTGGACAGGCAGATGCGACCGATGTTCGACGAGCACGGCGAACCGATGATGGTGATCGACCGGCCGCACTATTTGACGTACATGTGCCAGGGACTGCCCGGCAGGCCGGGCCCGGACGGGAAGAAGGGCTTCCACGTTGCGATGAAGATGGAGTCGCTCGACCAGATCGTGACGGAGCTCGTGCTCGCGCGGCTGGAGCGGCCGGACTTCGTGGCGGCCGCTGCTGGAAGGGGTAGCGGCAACGACGCCGAGCGCCGGGCTCTGCTCGAAGAGATCGACGGGCACCGCGAGTGGCTGGAGCAGGTCAGGGAGCGGGCCGAGCGCGAGCGCAACCTAGACCTGCTGTTCGACCAGCAGGCACGGGTCGAGCCGAAGATCGAGGCGGCGCAGAAGCGGCTGGAGCAGCTCAGCGAGGTCGACCCCTGGGTCCTCAAAGTGGCGCGCGAGGGCGCCGTTCGCCAGGCGTGGGAGAAGATGGATCTCATCGAGCGCAGGCGCGTCATAGGCGCTGTACTCGCCCCTCGTGTGAAGCGCGGTGCCCGCGGGCAGAAGGGTCTGCACCCTGAGCGTGTGGTGCCCGGCTGGAAGTAGCGAGCAATAAAGCGCACTGCCGGAGCCGAGAAAAAGGTGAGGGCCGCTCCGTGGTGTCCGAGTCCTGAAGCGGCCCCTTGAAAGGCAGTCGCAGCATGAGTCTTACGACTGGTCACAGGCTAGACGATCCGATCTACATCGCGAAGCGATGATCGGCACGGCGTGTCACGGTTTGTTGCTGCGCTCGTTGTGCGTGGTCGTTGCCGACTGTTGCTGCGCTCTCTGCTGCGCTTGCTTGCCCCGTGACTCCGCTCCCGCTGCGTCACGGAGAGGGCGACGAGACGTGTGGTCGCAGAGTCTTGTGACGTCTTGAGGTCCGCGGCTGCGCTCCCGCTGCGCCTCGGACGGTCGATGGGGAGGGAGAGCTCGTCGGGCATGAGGTTGCTCGGGCAGACGGGTGCATGGCGGTGGGTGACAGCGGGTGACAGCCTGTCACCCGCATTGTCACCCGTTCTAGCCGCATGATTCTGCGGTTTTTACCCCTATGGGTGACAGGTGACAGCATTTTTGAGTTATGACTATATTTAGAAACCAGCTCTCACGAAGTGTGATTTCTCTATATAAGGTTGAGCAGAAAATCTGTCACCCGTGTCACCCGGACGGCTACTTCCGCATGATTCCGCGGCAAAAGCGGGTGACAAGGGCTCTGCTCGTTTGTCACCCGTGTCACCCGCGCGGTCAACTTCCGCGTAATCATGCGGTAAAAGCGGGTGACAGCTGCTGTCACCCGCCGTAGATCGACCGCCCTCTCCACCCAGGCCGAGCACCCTCTGGAGGGAGGGATCCTCCTCCCCAACGGCGAGCGGGAGCGCCGCCCGGACCGCCACGGAAAATCTCGCGACACACTACATCTTGTGGTTGCGGCGTCAGGTAGACACAAGATATGCTTGAGGCAACAGAGACCTGAAGAACAATGCCCCCGCTTCGGCGGCGTCGGAGGAATGGAAGTGACTACCCACCGACGTAACACGAGTCCCACGTTTATCGCACACCCCTGAACATCCTCTCAAGCGGGAGGGCGCAAGGGCAGGTCCCAGGAGCCGGCAGGCGACTGAAGCACTCACCGCTCGGTGAGCGCTCGTCGCGCCCTTCTGCGGAGAGGCCGCCATCATGGCGGAGCGTAATCGGACAGTGCTCGTGGGCCGCGACGGCGAGGACCACCTCGACCTGACCCAGGCAGTCGTCTACACGGGCGTGTCCCGCGTCACTCTGATGCGTAGGATCGCCGACGGCAGGCTGCCGTCCCAGATCGTCAACGGCAAGCACCGCGTGTCCTCGGGAGACCTCGACGCGCTCTTCGGCCCGGCGCCTGTGCTCGCGGGCGCGCGAACGGCGGACGACTCCACCCTCCGCCTGTGGGCGAAGCGCGTGGCTGAGGCTGCTCCCCCGCTGCGACCTGAGCAGCGCGACGTCGTGCTCTCGGCGTTCGCAGACGCCCTCATCACGATCGGGGGCGAGTGAGATGACCGAGCAGACCGTGCCCGTCCAGTCGGGAGCACCGCCCGAAAAAGAAGAAGCCCCCGACACGAGTCGAGGGGCTCCCAAAGCGTTTGGCGGCGCTGAGATCAATACTACAGGAACCGAGGCGTTCCTGCCAGTTGTCGCAGCGACTTTCTCCTCGTCCCCGAGCAAGGACGCCGATACGCAGAACTCGGTCATCGAGAATGTGACCACGGTGTACCTGGACGGTCTCCTGGAGGCCGCAGCGCGCGGAGAAGCGCTCCCTCACCCGCAGGACATCGAGCGCGAACTCCTGGAGCAGGTGAACGCGAACCTGCGCCTCCTCAACGCGGGCCGGGCCGTTCGCGTCAGCCCCAGGGCCGACGCGAACGAGAAGAACCAGGCCCCGCTGCTGAAGACGCTGACGTTCAACCAGGTCGCGCGCATCCTGGTCTCCCTCCACGGCGTGCGCAGGCTCCTGGCCTCGCGCGCCCCCGGAGCCCGTCCCGACAAGCTCGACCCCGTCGTTGTCTGGGACCCGGAGCACGGCGTCTACAGTCCGAACGTGGAGCACGTCTTCGCGCTGGCTGGCGTGTACAACTCTTCAGGGGGCGCGAGCTTCATGAAGGACGTCGAGTCGGCGGTGCGTCGCCTCGCGCCGCGCATCAGGCGGGAGACGAGCGCGCTCTGGGCCCCCGTCGCGAACGGCGACTACGAGCGCGCCACGGGTGAGCTGCACCCGTTCTCGCCGGACCGCGTGTTCTTGTCCCGCTCACCCGTCGCATATGTGGCAGATGCGCAGAACCCCGTGATACACAACGATGACGACGGCACCGACTGGGACGTCGACTCGGGTCTCATGGAGATCGCGGATGGAGACGAGGAGGTCTACGGCCAGCTCTGGGAGGTCCTCGCTTCAGTGGCGCAGCCGCACATACGAACCAATAAGGCGGTGGCGCTCTACGACAAGGACGGCAATAACGGCAAGGGCACGATCGTCGCTCTGGCGACCGGTCTCGCCGGGGAGTCCAGGACGCTCGCTGCGAGCCTCTCGAACCTCGCGAAGGACGCTACTCTGCCCCTGATCTCCGGCAAGTCGCTGATCGCCTCCGACGAGAACGCGACGAACGACTTCGTCAGGAACGCCGAGATCATCAAGTCCCTCGCCACCCGGGACCCGATCCTGGTGAACCCGAAGTACGAGAAGCCCTACAACGAGGTATTCGAGGGAGCGCAGATCCACTGCATGAACGCGCTGCCGAAGTTCGGCGACCACGGCGGGAGCATGTGGCGCCGCTGGCTGCTGATCCCGCTCACGGCCCGCTTCGAGGGCCGCGAGCGCAAGTACATCAAGGACGACTACATGCACCGCCCTGAGGTGCTGCAGTACGTCATGCGCCGGGCCCTGGAGATGGACTTCACCGGTTACAGCGAGACCTCCGTCTCGGCGGCCCTGCTGCTGGAGGCGAAGAACGATAACGACCCGGTGCGCCTGTTCTGGGCCGAGCACCGAGACGAGTTCGTGTGGGATCTCCTGCCGCTGGAGTTCCTGTTCGAGGTCTACAAGGGCTGGTTTGCGCGCAACAAGCCGAGCGGCCACATGGTCGACCGCAAGTCGTTCGACGACAGCATCAGGGCGGCCGTCGCCGACGGCCCGGGCGACTGGGTCGACCTCGGCAAGGGCGAGAAGATGAAGGCCTCGACGCGAATGGCGGGGCGGGAGCCGCTCGTCGTGGAGTACCAGCACCGCAACGTATTCGAGATGCCCGAGAAGTGGAAGCGCGATTTCCCGAAGGGCATGCAGTTCCGCAACGTGCTGTACCGGGACCGTGCTGCTCCGCTCACTGCTGCTGTCTCGCCGGCCCACGCGCTCGCTCCTGCTGCCGACCCCGTGGTCGCCGCGGCCGAGGCGCATCTCATCCGCTGCGAGCGCCTCGCTGCAGACGAGGAGGCTCTCTGGGAGAAGCGCGCGGTGGAGGGCGAGGGCGTCGCCGATCCTGCTCATGTGCCCGAGCACGCCCGGATCATGCGCATCGGCTCCTCGTGCTCGTGCGGCGCCGCGCCGCAGCGCGCGTACGACCCGACCGAGATCGCTCGCGCCGAGAGCATCGCCCTCGCGGTCGTCGCAGCGCGGGCAGACCTCGACGAGCTGCTGTCGCCGACCGGGTAGGGGCACCTGCTCCCGACCTCACCAGCAACAAGAAAAAGAGAGAGAGAACATCATGACTGAGAACACCGACCACGAGAGTCTCGCCGTCCGCGCGAAGCTCCGCCCCGACGACGAGAGGAGCCTGTGATGGACGAGCGCACTGTCTTCCTGCTGGTGATCACCGTGCTGAGCCTGGGCGCGCTGGGCTGCTTCAGTGCCGCGCTGTACTTCTGGGCCGCCCAGGGCGGCCACCTGCGCGCCGCCGAGCGCCTGGAGCGGCGCGCAGCTGCCGCCTCTGCCCGTCCTGCCCGCCCCTCGTCCTCCGCTCCCGCTGCGCACGAGGATTGAGCACAACCAAACCACCACACCAACCGAGCTCTCACGAGCACGACTAGACCAACTACCTGAAGGAGAGACGACATCATGAGCTTCGACTACGCGGCGCTGGACGCCGAGGACCAGAAGAGCACCGACCACGAGCAGGACGAGGATTTCTCCGAGGCGGAGGAGCTCGCGCAGGATGTTGCTGCGCCTGCTGCTGTGCTTCCCCCTGCCCAGCCGAGCACGAGGCGACGCACGAGCAAGCGTGCCCTCACCGAGGAAGAGCGCCTGGAGCGCGCTCTCGCTCAGGTCGAGACCCTGCAGGCCAGGGTGACCGCGAAGCGCGAGGAGCGCCGCTCCCGGCTCGTCGAGGACCTGTACCGCCTGCACAACATCGTGGAGAGCCCGGGAGACCTCGGCGAGGCGAAGAGGATCGCCGAGCTCCGGCGGGCGCTCGGGCTGTGAGCTCCACGCGTGCAGACCCGCATGAAAACAGTGACCCCGAGGTGCGATGCCTCGGGGTCACTTGTTTGTCTCTAGCTTCTCCGAGGCCGCGGTCAGTCGCCGCCTGGCGACGGCTCAGCTGCGTCGTACATCGCCTGGAGCTCCGGGCCGGCGAAGAGCGGCTCTGAGTGGTGGTCGTCCTGCTCGCTCTGATCGCCCTGCATGGGAGCAGCCGACAGCATCGCTCTCGGCTTGAAGAAGCGGCACTCGCGAGTGTGCTGCGCCCAAGGCGTGACGCCGCAGTGCGCGAGGATAAGCCGGTCTGCTTCCTCGCTGCTGATCTCGCCGCGGATCTTGCGGCGGACGATCTCCCGCGCGACGGGGTCGGTGACTTTGTGACCGCCAGCGCCGAGGACGCCGTCGGCGGCGGCGAGGCGGGCGTCGACTCCTGCCTCTGTTATCGGGGTCGCGGGAGCGCTCCTGCTCTCGTCGTCCTCGGCCATGGCGCGGTCTCCTTCTCTTGTCGTTTCGTGCAATGCACCAGTGCCTGTAGTGCGACGCTGTGCTGTGCTTGCTGGCACCAGCAAGCACAGCACACGCCTCATGCTCCGGGGGTACTCAGTACATGGATCGTCGGCTGCGGCTCCAGGTGGCGCGCCTTCCTCGCGCGCTGCTCGTCGAACGAGACGCGCACGATCCCTGAGGGGTTGTCCTCGGTCTCCTCCGGGAAGAAGATGTTCTCTTCCGGGACTATGGCGAAGCGGGCCTCGAACTCGCGGCTAGTCGTGATGCCGTCGGCCCGTCGCTCGCGCAGCACTGCGTGCTTCTCGACGCTGATTCCTGGGCGCGCCCCAGAGGGGTCGCCCTCCGAGCCGTGCACGAGCATCAGCGTGTTGACACCGCGGTGGCTGTGCCTCTCGTGCCTGCGCGGGTCGTTGCGGGTGATCCAGCCGCTGCGGGTGCGCTTCGCGTAGCCGCGAGGGCCGTTGATCCCTCGCAGGTGCGCCAGCGCCGCGTGGATGGCGTGCGGCTTGTCGTAGCCGATCAGCAGGAGCTGCCGGGAGCCACGATTGTCCGTGTAGCTGAGGTCGTAGACCGTCGCCGAGGAGACGACGGCCCAGTCGGGGCTTGCTGCTTTGCCGTCGGGGGTCTTGCTGGTTTTAGTCATGGTGCTCTTTTCTCTCTGTGCTTGGTGTTGCTGTTCTTCTGTGCGCGCGATGCGCTCATCACCGCCCCCTCCGCTCCCGCTGCGGGGTCGGAAAGCGCAGCGAGGACCACGCCGGTTCTTTCGCGACGGGTCAGGAGGACCACGCAGCGGCTCCGCTCCCGCTCCGCCGCCAAGGGGTCAGGACGTGGTCCTCGGGCTTTGTTTCGTGGTGGTCCTCGCAGAGCGCTCTTGCGGCTGTCTTGGTCGCTCTTCTGCCCGCCCCTCTCTGCTGCCGCTCCGAGGGGCATTCATGATCGGTCGTAGCGGGCTGAGTCTCAGTGCGCGAGCCAGAGCCGCCAGACGAGGCCGGCGAGCAGCCCCGGGACGCAGGCGAGGGCGAGCGCCCCTGCTACCAGCAGCGGTGTCTTCGCTCGTCCACGGCTCTTCTGTTGTCCCTCTGGGCCCGAGTGGGTGCCGTACTTCTCCTTCGCCCGCTCGATCAGCTCGTCGAGGGTCGCTGTGCCATTGATGTACTCCTCGTCCTCGGCGAGTTCCTCCTCGTCGGGGTAGAACCCGTCGAGCGCATGGCTGCCGCGCACTATTCGTACCGCCCGGCGCCTCCGCTCCCGCTCCGTCGCCGAGAGAGGCGGAGTATTCTCGTCGCTCATGAGCGGTCCTCCTGCTCGTTGTCTTGGTCGTCGATCCGCGTCCTCTGGGAGGGGCTCACGAGCAGATCCGCATGCGGGCGGGTTAGTCTCCGTTGCCCCACATGAACTCGCCCGTCTCGTGGCTGATGCCGCAGGCGTCCCAGTCGAGGTCGTCGATCGTGATCGGCGTGTCTTCGGGCTCGATCTCAGGCGCCGCCGAGATGGGCGGGGTGTTCATGCTGCTCATGAGGGCTCATCCTGCTCGTTGTACTGGTCGTCGAGGGCCGCGTCGATGTCGAAGCCGACAGAGCCGTAGAGCGGGTGCCCAACCGGGTAGGTGATCGAGTAGTTCCGCCCCTGGCTGATCGCGATCGCGCGGCCGGGCTGGTGCGCGGGCGGTGATGGTTGGGCGGGCAGAGCGTCGTCTGGTTCACTCATGAAGCTGCCTCGCGCGCGAGGTCGGTGCCACCTCTCCGCTCCCGCTCCGAGGCCTGCGCGGCGCGTCTCGCGCCTTCCTCGTAGACCTCGTCATCGTGCTGTCCCTGCTCGGGCTCTTCGTGCTGTTTTGCTTGGTAGCTGGGGTGCCTGCGCATCGCCGCTTCGCGGGTGTTGCCGCTGCTCGTTTCGTTGCTCGTGCTGGTGCTCATGTGGGTGTCTCCTCGTGGTGTCGCACCTCCCGCACGGGTGGTGCTGCTGGCGTGTGCTGCGTGTGTGCGCGTGCGTGCTCACACCCTTCTCACATCCCCACCCGGCGGGGGCTATGCCCCCGCACGACGGGAGGTCCCCTCCCTCGTGCGGGGTGGTGGTCTGCGTCGGTCAGCGGGTACCGCAGGGCGATCGCAGAGCACCGCGCGAGCGTCACGCGTGACGCGAGACAGCGTGTGTTCTGCAGCACCCGTGTCAGGGTGCGCAGACGTGCGCTGCTCAGCGAGCCGCGACGTGCGCAGCACGGTGCGGCGAGCGTGTCATGACGAGCCGCGAGGGTCGGCATGACCACGTCGCGATCGAGGAACCGTACAGGTTCCGAGAGCGCGAGGTGAGCAGGTGGTCGAGGAGGGCGCAGCCTTCCCGCAAGCAAAGGAAGTGGATGTCGAGCGTGAGCGAGACAGACACGACCGGCCTGACTGTTGAGTTCGAGCGCAGCGAAGAACGTAAACGGTCAGGTTGCTTGCCAGTGCTTAGTCACCTAAAATGGATCCCCGAGGCGCCTGCGTACGAAGTAGCAGGCGTCCGGGGTGACAGTGCAGGTGACTAAGCACTCGGAGGGCGCAGGCGATGAACGAAGAGAAGAGCAAAGAGCGCCCGACGTTTGGCGAGGATGTCGCAGCGGCAGCGCAGGCGTCCGACACCGCTCAGGCGGGCCCGAGCGGAGCGAAGGGTGCGCCAGCCGACGCGCGCAGCGCGGCGACCAGTGCAGCTCGCGAGGTCGTCGCCGTCAGGCTGTCAACCGAGGAGCTCGCGGCTCTCGACGAGGTGCGCGAGCAGCTCGGAGGGAGCCGTTCCGACGCGTTGCGCGCGTCGGTGACGAGTGTGCACGAGGCGCTCGCGTCGGGCTCGGTGGATAAAGTCGACGACGTGCTCGCGAAGCGCATGTCGCACCGCCGCAGCGTCGCTTTGCACGAGGACTCTGCTGCTCTCGTGGCGCTGCGCGAGTCGCTGCAGGACGTGTCGAAGCGCTACGCCGAGCAGACGTTCCAGCTGCAGCGCATCGGCAACAACTGGAACCAGATAGTGAAGCTCGCGAACAGCGGCGAGGCTGTGCCGGTCGACGCCGTGAACCGCGTCGGGCGCGTGCTTGAGGCGCTCCTGAAGGCGATGCAGCGTGATGCGCAGCGCGACTCCAGCGTGCAGTACCGCGCGCTCAAGGGGGTGAGCTGACATGCCTGTTATCGTCGTGAGCTCGACGGAGGTGGCGGCGCGTCTGGCGCGCTACACGGTGAAACCGAAGCCCGGGCAGACCGCTGCTGATCGCGTGCTGCATGTCGCGGGCAACTACTGCCGGCCGGAAACAGTGGCAGTCGACTTCGCGGTGACGC
The DNA here is from genome assembly GCF_017565705.1 of Leucobacter ruminantium. Classification (GTDB taxonomy): domain Bacteria; phylum Actinomycetota; class Actinomycetes; order Actinomycetales; family Microbacteriaceae; genus Leucobacter; species Leucobacter ruminantium. The sequence continues at coordinate 7,429 of NZ_JAGDYL010000006.1, read as the reverse complement.
GCAGGCGCTTCGGCACGCAGGGCGCTGTGCGTACCTCGCCGTCCCGCTACGCGCTGCCTGAGGCTGGCGAAGTGGCGACGCACGTGCGCGTCACGCGCCCCAACGGCCGCCGCGTCTGGCGCGAGGCCCGCGACGGCGAGATGGCGACGCACGTCTGTCATCCCGGTGCCCTCGTGCGCCAGGCCGAGGCGCGGCACCTGATCATCTCGTTCGGCCCTGACGAGGTGAACCCCGACGACCCGGATCAGGTGGCGTATGCGTTCGCGTTCGTCAACGACATGATGCGCACGGACTACCCCGGCGAGCAGTTCATGGCGACCGGGCAGGCCGACGGCAAAGGCGGCGCGTTCCACGTGCACGTGGTGCGGAACGCTACTTTGTACGCCGACCAGGAGGTCGACGGGAAGCTCTACAAGGCGGGCTCGAAGCTTGCTGGAGGGCTTACTGATGTCGACGCGATGCGCGACCGGGCTGACAAGTTCCTGGCCGAGCACGGCGCGCAGTACGGCCTGGGGCCGCAGCGCCTGCCCTCTACTGCTGAGCGGAAGCGCGAGAAGCGCAGCAGCCGCGACCGCCGCATGGCTCGCAACGGCGAGAAGTCCAATCACGACATCATCCGCGACGCATTCGAGGCAGCGATGGCTGATCCTCGTGCGGTCGATCTCGCGGGCTTCACCGAGGCGATGGCCGAGCGAGATGTCCTCGTGTTCGAGCGGATCACGCGCGCGGGCACGCCCCGGGAGAAGCGGGCCTTGTCGTACCGGCTGCCGGGCATGCCGCAGAACGTCCGCGGCACTACGCTGGGCGACCACTACGCGCACGAGAGCGCCATGGAGCAGCTGGCCTGCAACAGGGCCGGGAAACCGCGCGAGAGGCGTCCTGAGCGCGTGCAGGCGGGTCTCCCCCGGCCTGTCGCTGCGCTTACGCCTGCTGAGCTCGCAGAGATCCGCAATGACGTCCTGGCGTTCGCGCGTGACGAGCAGCTCGACCGCATGGAGGAGGAGTTCGCGGCTGCCCTCGCCGTGGACTTCGACGCGGCTGGTGAAGCGTATGACACCGGAGACCACGAGACGGTGCTGAGGCTTGCAGCCGAGCTCAAGTCTGATCCCGCCGGCTGGCGGAAACGCCTGGAAGACCAGGAGAAACGAGACGCTGCGAAGCGGGCGCGGGACGACGCAGCGGCTGATGCCCGGATCGCCGAGCGCGCTGCGCAGGCGGCGGCCGAGCAGGCCGCCGCTGATGCCGAGGCCGACGCTCGTGCTGCAGAGCGTCGCGAGCGTCTCGCCGCCCTCGCCGCAGAGCAGACGGCCCGCAGCGAGGCCGAGAAGGCGAGAGTCGCTGCGGCGCTGGCGGAGCGCGAGGCGCGGCTTACTGAGGCCGACGCTACGCCCTCGATTCCGCTCGTAGACGAGGAAGAAGCGGGCGATGCTCAGCCCGTGGACTCCGCTCCCGCTGCGTCCACGGAGGAACCTGAGGAAGACCAGGGGCTGCTGGATCAGTCGCCCGAGGAGATCGACGAGCTGCTGGACCGCTACGCGCCCAGCGAGCCTGCTGCTGAGCCTGAAGCGCCAGTCGCTGCGAGCCCCTCCGCTCCCGCTACGGGGCCGGTGACGCCTGATTTGACGCGCCAGAGAGCAGAGCAGAAGCCGAAGCGCACTGTCTCTCCTCGCGTGCAGGCGGTGCTGGACGCGCTGCCGGAGTTCGAGCGCACGGCGCTGCTCGCCCTCTCCCAGGGGCACCGCATCGACGACCGCACGGTGCCGAAGGGCCTCGGCGACAAGTTCCTGCGCGACCACGGTGGGAGCATGAACCCGCTGGTGTACGAGCAGATGATGCTCCGCGAGAAGAAGAAGCGCACTGCTGCGTGGCTGCACGAGCTGGGGCGCTACGACGCCCGCGACGCGACGCGCGACCAGATTTCGCGCGGCGTCTACGAGATGGTCGCCGAGGAAGAGGCTGTGTTTCTTGAGGGCCACGAAGAGGACGAAGCGCAGTTCGAGTAGCGACTCGTGCCAAGCTCGGTTACTTCTCGGTCAGAAGCTGGTAGAAGCTCACGTAAACCTCGGTCGAGGTTCGGTGATTTTCACCTCGTGTCAACCTCGGTCGAAACTCGTGCAGACCTCGGTTACTTCTCGGCCAGAAGCCGGTGAACGCGCCGTTGAACCTCGGTCGAGACTCGGTGCAAACTCGTGCCAACCTCGGGTGGTCATTTCTCGGTCAAACTTCGGGTGAATCTCGCGTCAACGTCGGTCGTATCTCGTGCCAACCTCGGTGATTTTCCCGAGGCACGAAACCTCGGTCGTAGCTCGGTCAAGAGCGCGTTGAAACTCGGTGTTTGCTCGGTCATTTCTCGTGTCGATTGGCGTTGAAACTCGGTCAAAACTCGGTTCAACCTCCGTCGAAACTCGGTCTCTTCTCGGTTCGCGTGGTCCTCGGCGTGGTCCTCGGGGGTATGAAAAGCATGGTCCTCCGGGGTCGCAGTGAGAGACAGTGAGATGACCGCCGATCGCGATCTGGTCCACCTTGTTCTGAGCTCGTCGGGGCGAGTGGTCCTCCGCGAAGGGAGGGTGCTCGGGTGTAAAGCAAAGACCCCGCAGCGTGATGCTGCGGGGTCTCTCGTGATGCTCGGCTCAGCAGCTCGGGACGATCGCCACGGAGGCGTAGGATCCCGGCTCGACGGGGCTGTGGTACTTCCCGGTGATGAAGCCACCGTCGGGCTGCACGTCCTCCGGCGCGAAGCACCATGCGAGGCGCTGGCCCTCGTGGTCGACGAGCTCGAACGCCATCGGCAGACGGGCCCTGCCGTCGGTGCCCTGCAGGCTGTCTACTGCTTCTGGCGAGACTGCGCCTGCTACTGAGACCGTGACGACGCTGCTCACGATCCCCGGCTCCTCGCTGACGTACAGCGACGCGAGCTCGGGCGCTGCGCTGTGCTGCTGGACGTAGTCGGCCTCCGGGATCTCCGCGCGGGAGTCGACGTCTATGCTTGTCAGCTCAGCCGAGGCCGCCACCGGCACACATGAAGGGTCGGCATAGCGCGTGGCGGCTGCAAGGAACTCGGTGCTGACCTCGACGCGCTGCCCGGGCCCAAGGAAGCGCTCGACGTGCTCGTAGACACCGCAGACGACGCCTGAGGCGTCGCTGTACTCCAGCGCGAGCGTCGCGGACTCCCAGTGCTCGTCGCTGGTGTTGGCGAACGCTGTCGCGATGCGGACGCCCTCGCCGCCCTGATACATGATGAGCTGCCCGGGGTCGACGATGCTGTTGTCGGCCGTTGGCACACGGAGGTCGTCTGAGCTGTAGACGGTGCTCGTCATTCCCCCGATGGCGCCGAACAGCATCGGGACGAGCATCGAGACCCTGAAGAATGACAACACGAACAGCGCCGCCGTGGCGATGAGGCCGCCGAGCGTGAGACCGGTGCCACCAACCTTGTGGATTATGAACGAGGCGATGACGAGCCCCAGCGCGATCAGGAAACCGACAGGGTCGAAGATGATGGCGATGCTGTCCTCGGACATCTTGGCCTTGGCGTCATCCACGGAGAGCCCCTCATAGCCGAAGGCGTTGCCGATGCCGAGGATCTCCCAGGCGGCCCAGCACAGCACGGCCATGCTGAGTACGCCGGTGACGACGTCGTGTGTGTCGAACCGGCGCCGCTTGGGGCGCTGGCTTTGCCCCTGCTGCCGCAGGTGCTGCATCAGCGGGTGGTCGGGTGGCAGCCCAGGAGGCGGCGTTCTGGACATGCTCTGGGCTGCGCTCAGTCAGCGATCCAGTTGCCGTCGGTGTCGCGGACGAACCCGTCGACCTCGCTGCTGGTCACGGTGATGGTGCCCGACTTCATGATGGAGAGCTTCACCTCGGCGAGCGTCTCGACATCGCCGCCCGCGAGGACGGGGAATGTGAACACCGTGCCCCCGTCGTCCGCGGGTGATGCCGCGCAGGAGTCGACGATCGTGAGCAGCCGATTGTCCGACGTGATGTAGCTGCCGGGCTCGGGCGCAGACTCGTCCAGCTCGGACGCTGGGCTCGCGGACGACAGCACGGACCACTCCGGCTTGGGCTTGTACTCGGAGGCGAGGTACGCCTCGTACGCCTCGGGGAGGTCCTGGAGGAAGTAGGAGTCCGCAGTGTCGATGAACTTCTCGATCTGTTCCATGCTGGGGCGGTCCTGGAAGACGAGGCTCGTGTCGCCGGTCTCGTTGATGTAGTCGGCGATCGGCTCGATGGCGTAATCCCGGAGGCTGAGCTCCTCGCCCTCGCGCCACTCGGCCTCGGTCTTCGTGGGCTTCGTCAGGACGACCTCGCCCTCACCCGCGTAGGTGATCGACAGGTCGACCGCGCAGTACTTCGCGCCGTCGAGCTCGCGCGGGGTGAGTACAGCCTCCGTGACTAGCGGCTCGGCGTCGCCGCCGAGGGCGCTGACGAGGCCTTCGGGCAGGCGGATCAGCAGCTCGCCGCTGTCGGAGCCGTAGCGCGGCGTCTGGAACTCGAAGACGCCCTGTTCGGGCGCTGCGTCGATACCCGCGCTAGTTTGGCCCCCGCCCGAGCAGCCTGTCAGGGCGAGCAGCATCGCTGCCCCCGCAGCGATGCTCGTGACGGTCTTCTTCGTTATCTGGGCGCGCATGGCGTGGCCTCATTTCCTGCTCGTGCGTGTCGCCTGCAGGTCGGGCCGTTGGGGGCTGGAGTCTTCCGGCGCTGGCGAGGCGACCGGGCGGGGGCTCCCGTCTCTGCTTAACGAGCATCATTCCTACTCGTCTACGAGCAAATCTTAGCGTAACCGGAACGCTTCTGTGCCTGGTACGCACACGTTCCGGTTGGAACGCTGGATAGCTATGGGGGAATCTCTGAGGCACCGGCTCGGTGCGGGGCTGCGGGCGCAGCGCGAGCACTGGACCCTGACGCAGGAGCAGCTCGCGGAGCGGATCGGCGTCACGCCTCGCTACTTGGCCGCACTGGAGCGCGGCGAGCGGAACGTGACGATGGACACGTTCGACGAGTACGCGAAACTCCTGGGCGTAGACGCAACCGGCCTGCTCGCGGGAGAAGTCAAGGACAAACTCCCTGCGGTGCGGCAGCGGCCTGCCGATGCGAACCCGAAGGGTCGGCGGAAGCCTCAGTAGGCTCAGCACTGGGAACGGAGACTGAACAGAACCATGAGTGACGGCAACAAGACGCCACTGGGGCGGATGATCGAGTCCGGTGCAGGCGCACTGGGCATAACCGCAGGCGCGACTGCAGGCCTGTTCGTCGGCGGCCCGGTCGGAGCGGTGGCCGGCGCGGCTGCCGGCGCGCTCCTGCAAGACAGCATGAAGGCCGTCGCGGGAGACGTCGCCGCACGCTTCACCGCAGAGACTGAGCAGGAGCGCATGGGGTCGGTGTACCTGCTCGCGCGGGAGAAGATCACCGAGCGCCTGAACGGTGGGCAGCCTCTTCGCTCAGAGAGCTTCTTCAGGCCTCGGGAGCGCAAGAACGGCAAGAAGCTGCGCTCCGAGGCCGATGAACTGCTGGAGGGCACGTTCCTCGCGGCTCGGAAGGCGTACGAGGAGCGGAAGGTGGCGCTGCTCGCGAACTTCTACACGAACATCGTCTTCCGCGACGACATCGACTCGGGCCACGCGAACTACATCCTGTCCTTGATGGAGTCGCTGACGTACCGGCAGCTCATCACGATCTTCATCATCGGAAACCGCCAGCAGACAGGAGGACCCCTCAGCCTCGTGCGCGACAAGGACTTCAGGGGCGGTGAGACACTGGACTCACTCCAGGTCGGCGTGCTCTACGAGCTCTTCCAGCTCGCGAAGCTCGACCTCGTGGTCGACGCTGGGTCGGGGTACATCCTTGGCGTCGCCGACATCAAGCCCTCCTCCCTGCAGCTCCAGGGCACCGGTGCCCAGCTCTACAACCTAATGACGCCGATGAGCCTCGACTTCGACGAGTACGGCTACTTCCTCAACGCTTTCAAACCGGACTTCCTGACGCAGCAGACTGGAGCGGCGCAGTAGACGCAGCACTGCCGGAGCGCGATTATTCGCGCACCGCGAGAGCTCGCGCGACGGCGGTAGCAGGGCGTCGAGCGCGCCTGCGGCGCGGCGCTCGGGAGGCAGGCGACCCCTCCTCCGCGAGGCTGCTCAGGCCGTGGGAGTGGCGGAGCATGGCACGGCTGCAGCCAGCCGCAGCGTGCCGCGAAGCCCCCTCAGCCCTCGTGCGAGCACGCTCTGGGAGGAGGGGCCCCCGCCCGGGAGGAGCTCGAACAGGGGCTGTAATGCGCGTTTCAGGAGCTCGCGAGGGCAAAACGTACCACTTAGAAATGCTTCGTGGTACGTTTTTTCGGCTAAGTGGTACGTTTTGTCGGCTAAGTGGTACGTTTTTTAGACATTTTTTGTTGATTTATCAAGGAATATATAGAAAAACGTACCGGGAGTTCCACGAAATAGTGAACCATATACACGCACATGCGCACACACACGCATGTAAAGACTTTGAAAATGGCGGTACTGCTGGTACGTTTTGGGTAAAATCCCTGGTCAGCGTGCATTTGTGGCCGCTAGAAGCGTAGCTATTACGATTTCTTCGCGGTACGGTCCCCAGTGACATTTTCGCGGGATGCCACTCATTTACGCCCTCCGACCAGGGGTTTTGTCTATTGTTCCTCGGAATGAAAACGTAGCCGGAACGAGCACCGCTTCGTGGTACGTTTTGCGGAACAGCCCTGCTGAGCCGCCTCAACTGGTCGTAGATGTTGGGTCGCGCCGGCAGTGCGCAAATGCAGATCCGGTGAAAAGAGAGACCCCGTGGCCGAAGCCACGGGGTCTCTCACGAACGAAGAAGGCGACTGACCCGAGGGGAACAACCCCTCTCGCCAGGCTCCGTCCCGGACCGCGCTGTGCACGGTCCAGCCCTCGCCCTGCTTAAGAGCGGCAGCTCTCGTCTCCGTTCTCAAGCAGGGCGAGGGCTCTGAGTACATCGCGAGCACCTGGTCGCATGTTGACCCGGGCCGGGCTTTGCCCGGCCATCCGCGGACAACGTCGCAGAGCGATGCACAGAGCTTCGTTTCTGCTCATATACGAGCAGAAACGAAGCTCCTTCACGCCCTGCCGGAGAGCAAGGAATACCTGGTCAGAGGACTGTTTTCGCGTGATATACGAGCGAATCTCTGATAAGCTTGAACGAGGCACCCCCGGGCTTTAGGAGCCCGGGCCAGGGATGACCTCCACGACGCAAGCAGCAACGAGACCTCAGTCATCTTGTTGATCTCTGTCGCCGTTCTCCGCATCTGAAGCGGCCGGCGGCGGAATAAGCGGCTCTTCGGATTTGAGAGTGTAGGCCGATCGGTGAGTACGCCTGGGTAGAACGAAGACCTCGTAAGAGAATCAGGGTGTTCAACGTCCATCGTTCTCTCACGAGGTCTTCGTGTTTAACGCTACCT
>NZ_JAGDYL010000054.1 GCF_017565705.1 Leucobacter ruminantium | reverse complement strand
GCACGCTGGGTGATGAGGTGGAAGCCCGCGCTGAACGCGTTCGCGATCACCTTCGCCGGACGGTTCGAGAAAACCACTCACGAATGAAAACCGCCGGATCCCACACACCGTTTATCGGACAGACCCGCGGCACACAAACACGGTTATGCACGTATGCCACCGTTGGTGGGGCGTGCGCACCTCTCTCATGAGACGACTCATGAGAGAGGCCAGGATGAAGGGCGGTGTGATCCTGTTTCGCGGCAGCGGTGCTGCCGCGCGCCGGTATGTCGAGGCCGACCGATCTCGTGCCGACGAGTACTACCTCGGCGCGGACAACGCGGTGGCCGAGTATGCGGTGCTCGATGCCAGTGGCGAGGTCACGGCCACTCGCTCTCTATCAGCCGAGGAATATGAGGGATGGGTGGACTGGACAGAGCCCGTCACGGGCGAGTCGATGGGCACCCCTCGCAAGCCGGGTGAGGGGTCGAAGGGGTCGCCGTTGTTTGCTGAGATGACGATCAACGCCACCAAGAGTCTGTCGGTCGCCGCCGCCCTCCATCCTGAAGTGTCGGCGGCGCTCGATGCCGCGCAGCAAGACGCACTGGCTGAGATTCAACGCTGGCTCGGCCAGCACTCGGTGACAAGGGTCGGGCCGCGCGACCAACGGGAAGTGCTGCCTATCGCGCAGATGCAGGTCGTCGGTATCAGGCACAAGACCTCGCGTGCGGGTGATCCACACCGGCATATCCATATGCAGATCGGGACGAGAGTATGGGCCGCTGGGAAGTGGCGGGCGCTGGACACGGCGGCGTTGTTCAAGCAGCAGGGAGCGATCCGCGCCCTCGGCACCGCGGTCATCGCCGCCCACCCGCACCTCGCGAAGACCCTCGCAGAGCACGGCCTGACCCTCGATCCCGTCTCTGGCGAGGTGGTCGAGTTGCAGCCGTTCAATGGGGCGATGTCGAAGCGGTCGGCGCAGATCAGACGCAACCTTGACCGGCTCGAAGCCGAATGGGATTCCGACCATCCCGGCGAGGTGCTCGGCCCGGTGATGACGGCGAGGTTGCAAGGTATCGCCTGGACACACCAGCGGCCAGGGAAGAAACCCGCCGACTTGAAAGATGAGCAGTGGTGGGTGCAAGAACTCACCGAAGCCGGATACGACCCCGCTGCGCGGCCACGCAGCACCGTGCAGCGCCTGGTACTGTTGGAAGATCTTGCCGTGCAGGAGGTTGCATCACGTGCGCTGGATCGCTGCGCAGCTGCATCATCAGCATGGACGCGGCACACGGTGCAGGAGCATGTCACCCGCATCACCACCGAACATGGCGTGCACGCAACACCGACCGAGTTGCGGGAGTTCGTCACGTTGGCGACCGAGCTTGCGGTGTCGGATTGCTTCTCCGTACTGCCACCGGATGCGGCGACGCCGGAGCATGTCGCGCACCTGACCAGCCTCACCGTGATCGCCGCCGAGACCGCGCTCCGCGACCGCCTCACCGCCGCGACACCGGCGCAAGAACCGGAGCATCCTGACGTGACCGAGGCCGCACGAGCGGCGGGACTGGATGAAGGGCAGACGGTCGCTGCTGCCGCGGTTGCGTCGTTTGATCCGTTGGTGATCGTGGAGGGTGCTGCGGGCAGTGGGAAGACGACGATGCTGCGCACTGCCATCGACGTCGCCGCCGAGCACGGTAACGCGTCGCGGATGGTTGCACCGACGCTGCGCGCGGCGCAGGTCGCGCACGACGAACTCGGCGTCCCCGCCACGAGTGTTGCAGCACTCGTGCACGCGCACGGGTGGCGGTGGAACCGTGACGGTGTATGGACATGCCTCGCCCCCGGTGACACTGATCCCGACACCGGACGCACCTTCACCGGCCCGCCCCGAGATGCTGTGTTGCGCCGGGGTGAGCGGGTGATTGTGGACGAGGCCGGGATGCTTGACCAAGACACCGCGCACGCCCTCCTCACCATCACCACCGAGGCAGGAGCGACCATCGCGCTCGTCGGTGACCGCGCCCAACTCCCCGCCGTCGGCCGGGGCGGGGTACTCGACATGGCCGCCCAGATCAGGGGCCGTACCTTCGACATGACCGAACTCCACCGGTTCGCTGACCCCGAATACGCCTCGGTGACGCTTGCGATGCGTGACCGGGAGAACCCCGGCGACGTGTTCGACCGACTCGCCGCAATGGGACTCATCACCCTACAGCCGGACGAGGAAGAGGCCCGCGAGCACATCACCGCCCAAGTGAAGACGGGTGAGGCGATCACTGTCGCAACGAACGACGAAGCCACCGTGCTGAACGAGCGCATCCGTGCAGGCCGCGTCGAGAGCGGTGAGGTCGATGACACGATTACGACGACCGGCAGCGACAACCTCCCAATCGGGGCTGGTGACCTGATCCAAACCCGCAAGAACGACACCGGGCTCGGGGTCGCGAACCGGCAGCAGTGGATCGTCCAACACGTCGAGAACGATGGCACGGTCTACGTGCGAGAAGTCGCCAGCGGGCGCAGGAGCCCGCGCGCCGTCGCGCTCCCAGCTGACTATGGGAGTGAGCATGCGCACCTGTCCTATGCCGCCACTGCGTACGGCGTCCAAGGCGCGACCGTCACCACCTCCCACACGATGCTGACTGAGGCGACGAGTGCGGCAGGGGTCTATGTCGGCATGACCCGAGGCCGCGAGCAGAACCGGCTGCACATCATTGCCGAGGACATGGCTGATGCGCGGGCCCAGTTCGTTGATGCGATGGAACGCGACCCCGCCGACCGTGGCCTCGACCACGCAACCCGAGCCGCACAAGAAGCGGTACGAGGCATCGTCAAGAACGGCCCGATCCAGCACGTCACAGTGGAACTCGCCAGACTCGACAGGGAGGCCGAACGTGCGGAACAGGCGGCGGAACGGTGGGAGCAGACCGCGAACCGGCTCGACGCCCAACGCGCCAGGCATCGTGCCGAGAACGAGGAGAGCGCCGCCGTGCTTCGTCGCGCCGAGGAAGAGGCTGCACGGGTGCGGGCCGAGGTCGCCGCACCGCTCACGAAGCAGGCGGAGCGCGATGGAGCGGCGTACCTCGCCATCGTCGAAGCAGAGAGGACAGCGAACACGCACGTCGCGACGGTTGGACGGTTCGGGCGACGCAAGGCCCGCGACGAGCACCGCACCGCCAGCGAACAAGCAGCAACCATCCGAGCTCACGTTAGCGATGCGTGGGAGGCTGAACCGCCACGAACCCCCAGCGCGCTACCCGAGTGGGCTACACAGGTCGCGGAACGTCGAGCAGAGGCCGATCCCCGCGTGAGCGGAGCCGACCAAGCAGTCGAGACCGCGCGCACCGAACGAATCACAACGGCTGAGCGTCACCGCACCGAGCGCCTGGTGCTTTTGGCGAGCGAGTTCGGGGCTGAGAACGCGCGTGCTCACCAGTACGGGATGCGCACCCTCAACCCGAACCGTGAGGTTCGCGATGCCCGCACCCAGGCAGCAGCACTGCGTGCGCAGGCGGAGCTGCTTCGCGCTCTGCCTGTTCAGGAAGCAGCCAGATTGATCGAGACCGCTTGCACCGATCGGGAGCATATGCAACAGCAGGCCGCAGAACGAGAGCGACAGCTCGGTGACCCTTTCCATGACGAGCCTCGCCGAGCCGATGCCCGTCATGAGCCTCCAGCACGCGGCTTGTGAAGGGTCGGCACGCCGAATGCGACTGGTTGTCTCGCTGCGTTTCTGGGAGTTTGCCTTGACTTATCCAAGGTTCAGGGAGACCCTGTAAGCTACGTCACTGTCGATGTGGCTCAATCTCAACAGGGAGGTTGTGTGCCTATGCATACAAAAAAGAAAAGCCCGCGGGTACGGGTCTGGTGCAGGAACAGGTGACATCAAACATGGCTAGCCGAGAGGCTGGCCTGGAAGGATGTCATCATGCCCAAGCCCTTTCCCAAGGAATTCAGAGACGACGTGATCCGCGTTGCGGAGAACCG
>NZ_JAGDYL010000053.1 GCF_017565705.1 Leucobacter ruminantium | reverse complement strand
GACCGGAGCCCGGTGACAACACCCCCCAGATCATGAACTGCGACAGGGGGCAACAATCATGCCGGACCCGGCTGGCTGCCTCGCCCCTCATCCTCACGGATCAGGAGCCACGAACAAAGTAACGGGGGGGAAGGAACCTGCGTCGAAGGGCCCGGTGGGGATGGGTAATGGGGAACCCGGGTAGCGGCCCTTCTATAGGTAAGAGTTCCGGTTCGGTCCCAGAAGTGACGCGACGGGGGAGAATATTTTGCCGTCTCTTCTTCCGCCGCGATCACAGGCACTATGGATACCCAACGTCAGGCCCGGCGCCTGCGCCTGAGCACGAGCAGCGTCCCGCCGCCCAGGAGCAGCACGGCGACGGCCGGCAGCGCGCCCCAGCCTCCGCCCGTGCTGGCCAGGTCCGACAGCGTCCGCTGCCACCCCGTCTGCGACGTCCGCGGCGCGCAGACGTCGAACGAGGCGCTCGCCCGCGGCCCCCGGGAGCCGATCGACGCCGTGTTCGTGAACGTCTGGCAGGCGCCCGGCCGGGTCGTCACTGGGATCGAGTACTCGCGCCGGTGCTCGGTGCCCGCCGCGCTCCACGTGATCCGCCACGCGGGAGCGAAGGCGTACCGGTCGTCCGTCACGGCGATCGTCCGGTCCACCTCGGTGGTGCGCTGGCGCACCGCCGTCGCGTGATCGATCCGGTCGATGCCGGAGCCGGTGACGCGCACGCGGTGCTCGGTGTCCGCGGCCGGCGTACCGCTGCAGCGGTACGGCAGCCGCACCTCGCCGCCCGCGGGCACGAGCACCCGCTGCGGCCCGTCGAAGCGGCACTCCACCCCGTCGATCTCGGAGACGTCCGCCACGTCGACGGTGAACGCCCGGAACCCGTTGGGATTCTGCACGCGCACGGTCCCGCCCATCTGCCGCGAGGAGTCGGCGAAGCCGCCCTCGGTGACCGTCACGGCGTACTCCGCGTCGACCGTGTCCGGGCTCCGGTCGCCCGCGATCCCGGCGCGATTCTCGAGCTCCTTCGCGATCGACCATCCGAACACCCGCACCCGGCTCGCGGTCGCCGAGTCCGAGACCTTCAACGGCGCCTGCCGGCAGAGGGTGTGCTGCGTCGACGCCCGCGTGCCGAGCCCCGAGATCGTGGCCGTGTTGTCGACGGCGAGGCACGCGCCCGCCGGAACGGTGATGGGCACGGAGTAGCGCTCGATGTGCTCGGTGCCCTCGGCGCTCCAGGTGTACGGGCCGAAGTCGCGGGCCGGCTTGGCGGCGCCGCCGACGCGGATCATGTCGCGCACCGACACGGTCTTCGTGAACTCGGTGAGGTTCCAGTCAGCCTCGCGGATGTCGGCGGTCGCCGTGGCCGTCGCCTGACGGCCGAGCGTCCGGTCCGACCCCGGCTCGTCGCTGAGCCACGACACGGTCGCGGTGTTCGTGCCGGTGAGCGCCGGCTCCGAGGCGAACGAGCAGGTGTAGGGCACCGCCCGGGTCTCCCCCGCGGCGAGCGTCGTCGTGGCGCCCGTCGCGAAGGTGCACACCGCGCCGCCGCCGATGTCGGGAGCGTCGGCCAGGGCGGCCTCGACGCTCTTGTACCGGTTCGGGTTCTCGATCGTCACCGCGCCGCTCATGCTCCAGGTCGCGTCGGTCTTCGCGCCCTCGGTGATCTTGACCGCGTACTCGAGCGTGGCCCGGCCGGCGTCGTCGAGCTGCACTCCGGGGTTCGTGAGCCGCTTGGTCAGGTTCCAACCGTAGGTCCGCTCGAGGCCCGTGACGACGTGCTTCGCGATCCGCAGGTCCACCGGCAGGCAGGCGCTCACTGACTCGGTGGCGGACTGGCCGGTCTGGACGATGGTCGCCGTGTTGTCGATCGCGAGGCAGTCTCCCGCCGGGACCGTGGCGTCGACGCTGTAGCGCTCGACGTGCTCGGTGCCCGCCGCGCTCCAGGTGTAGGGGCCGAACTCGCGGTCGGAGGCGGTCCCCGCGATCGTGGCCTCGTCGGAGACGTCGACGGTCCGGTTCACCTCGTCCACGCGATAGCTCGTGTCGACGCTCGCCGTCGCGGGCTCGACCGGCTGGCCGGTGGCGGGGTCGAGGTCGTCCGCGGCGACGGTCGCCGTGACCGTGCGGTCGAGATCGGACCCCGGGGCGCCGGTGCAGCGGTACTGGAGCGCGACCTCGCCGCCCGGACCGACCTGACGCCCGGCGCCGTTCGTCACGGTGCATGTGAGGCCCGACCCCGATGCCGCGACGGTCGCCGTGAAGGTGTAGGTCTTCGTGTCCGACGGGTTGGCGACGACGACGGTGCCCGTGAGCTGTGCGTTCGAGTCGGTCGCCTCGCCCTCGGTCGTCGTCACCTCGTAGTCGACCGTGGTCGCACCGGTGCCGGGGTCGACCACGATCTCGTCGCCGTTGACCGCGGTCTTCTCGATGTCCCAGGCGAAGGTCCGCGTGAGGGACGCGTCGGCGTCGATCGAGGCCTCGAGCCCCACGGGGATCACCCCGGCGTCGAGGTGAGCGACATCAGTCGCGCGCGGCAGGGCGAGCTCCGCGACCTCGCCCGTGTCGACGTCGGCGTCGGAATCGATCGTCCGGTCGTCCCCGACCCCCTGCTCGGTCAGCCGGTAGCCCCTGGCGCGGAGCTCGTCGGCGTCGAAGACCACCTGGTAGTCCGAGCTGTGGAGCTGGGTGAAGCGGTAGGCCCCGTTCGCATCCGTGGTCGCGGTGCGGAACGGCGCGCTGCCGTCACCGTCGCGGATGAGGCGCACGGTGATGTTCGGCAGCAGCGCCTCCGTGTCCTGGCGGAGCCCGTCGGCGTTGCGATCGACCCACGCGACGCCCGCGATGGAGCTCGCGACGACGCGCACGGGGTCCGCCTCCTTGACGCCGAGGTTGATCGTGCGGTCCTGCACCGGGTCGAAGACCGTGCCGGATGCGTCGTTGTGGTAGGCGTCGTTCTTCACCTGGCCGTCGACCTCGAACCCGAGGTCCACGGCACCGTATCCCTGCGTGCTGGCCTGGATGTTGGGCACGGTCACGCGGATGGCGGTCGGGTGGGCCGGCCACCCCGACGGGTCGTTCGGGTCGACCGCGACCCAGGCCGTTCCCGTGGCTGGGGAGGCGCCGATGCCCGTGGGCGCGTCCTCCGTGAGCTCGAACACCGTACCGGCCTGGGCGGCCGCGCCGACCCTGCCGATGCTCACCAGGCGGGAGGTGCCGCTGAACTCGCTGCCGCGGCCGTCGCCGTCGAAGGGGAACACATCGACGAACCGACCCTGGCCGAGGTCGTAATTGTTGTAGTTGACCCATTGGACCCGCCAGGCGGTCGGCACGTCCTCGACCTCGATCTCGGGGTCCGAGATGAGCTGCTTCGAGAAGAACGCGGCCTGCGGGGTGCCGGCGAGCACGGTCGCCGTGTCCGAGTGCCGTTTCGGCGTCGTGCCGGCCGGTACCTCCGGGTCCATCCCCGTCGCCGCGATCGCCGCGGTGTTCTTCACCGTGGCGCTGTATGGCGCGGCCTGCGGGGGCAGCAGCACGCCGAGCTTCCCGCTGTAGGAGATCTCGGGCAGCGCCGTGTCGGTCCGCACGGGTCCGGCCGGCCGGAAGGTGAGCACGATCCCGCTGACGTCGTCCGCGGTGTACGGCACGCCGTCCGGGCCGAGGTCGGCCGGAGTCTGCTCGACCTCCCAGAACGGGTCGACGCCCGAGAGGTCCACGCTGAGCACGCCGATGTCGACCCGGTCGACCACCCGCAGGTCCTCCACGGCGTAGGGCAGGAACGTCCCGGCGCCCGGGGCCACGGAGGGCGCGATCGTGTAGTGGAGCTCGTCCTCAGGCATGGCCTGGGACTCCGCGGCATCTTTCGAGATGGCGGATTCAACCGGTCAACGCAATGGGTGCTGTGAGATGAAGCAGACGTTGATCTCAGGAGGCATCGGTTGCAGGGCAAGCATGGTCATCTCAGTCGTGAGCAGAAGCAGCTCGCGCTCCGTCTCC
>NZ_JAGDYL010000052.1 GCF_017565705.1 Leucobacter ruminantium | reverse complement strand
CTTCACGGGGAGCTCGATATGCGTACCCCGATCGAGGTCGAGCAGGCCTACTATGCTGAGGCCGAGGAACTTCTGTCACCGACCGGTTGACAGGAAAACCGGTCGGAACTCAAACCAGGCCAATTCAGGGTAACCAGGTGGAAGCCCGCACTCAACGCCTTCGCGATCACCTTCGAAGGCCGAATCAACTAAGAATGCGCCAGGCCAGATCCACCGTTAACCTGACAGACCCCAGCAGCGCGGTCGAGGCCGCGACTGCGAGACCCGCGAGGTGGAACTTCTTCTTCATGTTCAGTGACTCCTTTGTTACTGAGGGGGTTGGTGAGGGATCAGGCGTAGAAGCGCTGCAGGCTGCGCGCCACGACCGCGGGCTTCTCGCCGCCCTCGATCTCGATGGTGGCGTCGATGACGGCCTGCACGCCGCCGCGCACCTCGACGAGCTCGGCGATGGTGGCGGTGAGGCGGATCCGGGAGCCGACCTTGACGGGCGAGACGAAGCGCACCTTGTCGAGGCCGTAGTTGACCTTGGTGGAGCAGCCGTCGATGTCGAAGAGCGAGGTCTGCAGCGGGATGAGCAGCGAGAGCGTCAGGAAGCCGTGAGCGATGGGGGCTCCGAACGGGCCGTCCTTCGCGCGCTCGGGGTCGACGTGGATCCACTGGTGGTCGTCGGCGGCGTCCGCGAAGCGGTCGACGCGCTCCTGCGTGATCTCGAACCAGTCCGTGGTGCCGAGATCCTTGCCCACGTAGTCGGCGAGCTCGGTGTAGTTGATGATGGTCGTCATTGACGCTCCTTAGCAGCGGTGCGGGATCGAGATACATGAAACAAGACATTCTTGAAAATGTCAACAATTGAGATGTCCCTGTAATAATTGGGTCTATTATGTTGCGAATGACGAGCAAACGACCGGGGGACCCCGACGGGACGCCGACGGAAGACCGCTCGCATGAGACGGAGAACGCGCCCGCGCAGCGCGCGGAATCGAACCGCCTCTGGAACACCTCGGTCGGCGATGACATGGCGTTCCTTCTCGCACGGGCAAACGCCCTCTCGCTCTCGCGAGTGCAGGCGAGGCTCAAGCAGTTCGATCTGAATACCCGCTCGTACTCCGTACTCGCGGTCGCGGCCGACGACGCGCGCCCGACGCAGCGGGAGCTCTCCGAGTTCCTGCGCCTCGACCCCAGCCAGATCGTCGCACTCGTCGATCAGCTCGAGGAGGCAGGGCTCATCAAGCGCGAGCCCGACCCGCGCGACCGCCGCGCCAAGGTCGTCGTGCCGACCGAGGCCGGCCGATCCCTCGCCGCGGAGGCGCGCCTCGCGGTCTCGGAGTCCGACCGCGAGTGGTTCTCGGCCCTCCCGCCGGAGGATCGCGACCGCTGGTTCTCCGCGCTGCGCTCGCTCGCCTCCGACCCCGCCGCCGATTGAGCGGGGCCGGCCCCCTCCGCTGATCGACCGAGGCGAAGCCCCGCCCGCTGATTGAAGCGAGCGCAGGCCTTCCGCTGATTGAGCGAGCGCAGCGAGTCGAAATCGAGGGCCCGCACCCGCATCGCCCCGCACCCGCATCCCCACCCCATTGCAATCGTTGGGGTACTGACTATATGCTGATCGACGACAGCCGCCCGCGCCAGCTGCATGATGCCGGCTCGTTCGCATCGGGAGCGATCCCCGACCTGGGCATCCTCGAGGTGCCCTTCGCCCGGCCCGCAGTGGGAGAGTCGTACATCGAGTTCAACGATGACGTGAATCCGATCCTCGACGAGCTGTTCGTGGACCACAATCAGAAGTTCCTGTACTCGAACCCTGCGATCCAACCCGGCATCATCGCCTGCAAGAATCCCGTAGGCGATGATGGAGACCTCACGGGCAAACTGGTCCGTACGGCCGGCCCGTGGCAGGCCGCCGCCATCGAGGCATGGGGCGGGACCTCGGCTACGATCGGCACCGCTGACCTCTACAACTCGCTGCAGAACGGCACCGTGGACTGTACGCTCATGGTTTACAACCTGTACGAGAGCCTGAAACTTCCCGAGGTCGCTCCCTACGTGTACCGCTTCGAGTTCGGCGCCAACTACCAGGCCATCAACATGAACATGGACGCCTGGAACAGTCTCAGCGAGGAGGACCAGACGGCATTCCTCGAGGCGGGCGCGGCTGCTCAGAGCTACGCCTTCGAACTGCTCGATTCGAGCATCGAGCCCGTGGTGACCGGTCTCGAGAGCGCGGGCGCGAAGTTCTGCCGCCCCTCGGACGCCTCCATCGAGAAGAAGGTCGATGCGATCGACGAGGTACGCGATGAGATCGCCAAGGGCGTGACCGAGCGCGGTGAGAAACTGCTCGAGATCTCCAAGAACTACCGTGACGACGCCATACAGGCCCCCGAGTTCGGTCCGGTCGACCCCTGCTGATGATCGAGAAGCTCATCCGCGGAGCGAACCTCGCTCTGCTCGGTACAGCCTCCGCCGGGGTCCTGCTGCTCGCAGTGATGGTCTTCGGCGGAGTGCTCTGGCGGTACGTGCTGGGGGCCCCGCTCTCGTTCGTGCTTCCGGTGGGCGAGTACGTGCTGCTCGCGATCATATTCCTCGCAATGTCGGGAACCCTTCTGAACGACGGCCACGTGCGCATCGACTTCGTCACAGAGGCGATGCCCCGCCGTGTCGGCCTCATCGTGAGGCAGGCCGGCGATGCGATCGGCATCGCCGTTGTCGGACTGCTCTGCTGGCTGAGCGTCGTCCAGTTCGACAAGGTGTTCACGAGCGGCGAGACCGACATCTCGGTGCTGCGGATCCCGATGTGGTTCACGCAGTGGCTGCTCATCTTCGGCTTCGGCCTGATGACCCTGACCTATCTGCTGCTGTGGGTGAAGCGCTGGTCCCAGAAGGACGAGCCGCAGGAACCCGCCGTTCCCGAAACGGAGATGCACATATGATGCTGCACCTCGACTGGGGCCTCAGCGCCTTCCTGATCTTCGGGATGCTGCTGCTCCTCATCGCGACGGGCATGCCCGTCTCGCTCGCGATGATCGCCACCGTCATCGTCGGCATGCTGCTGTTCGTATCGCCGCAGGCTCTGAGCATGCTGCCCCAGATCGCTTTCGAGAAGGCGTCCGATCAACTGTTCAGCGTGATCCCCCTGTTCGTGATGATGGCGATCGTCGCCACCAGTTCCGGCGTCACCGAGAAGGCGTTCGGCGCCGCCCAGGCATGGTTCGGACGCCTGCCGGGCAGTCTCGCGGTCAGCTCGCAAGCGGCGGCGACCGTCTTCGCTGCGATCTCCGGGTCGAGCCCCGCGACCGCGGCCGCCGTGGGCTACTTCGCGATCCCCGAGATGACGAAGAACGGCTACAAGAAGTCGTTCGCTGTCGGCGCGGTCGCGGCAGGTGGCACGCTCGGCATCCTGATCCCGCCGAGCGTCGCGATGATCATCTTCGGCCTGGTCACCGAAACCTCGATCGGCTCGCTCTTCATCGCCGGCATCCTGCCCGGCATCATGATGGCCCTCCTGCTCGCGATCTTCGTGATCCTCGCAGTGAAGATGAAGCCGGAGCTCGCACCGAGAACCGACGTACGCTACACCCTCTCGGAGAAGGTCAAGTCCCTCGCCGGACTGTGGCCGATCGCCGTGCTCTTCGTCGCTGTGATCGGGAGCATCTACTCGGGCATCGCGACACCCACCGAGGCCGCAGCGGTCGGCGCGGTCGGCGCGCTGATCCTCGCCCTGATCAACCGCACGCTCACTCTGAAGGGCCTGTATGCGGCGTTGAAGGAGTCGGCGGAGACCACGGCCATGGTCATCATGCTCGTCATCGGAGGCTTCGGTCTGTCGTTCCTGTTCGCGAGACTCGGGATCGCGCGGGGCATCAGCTCGTTCATCACCGATTCCGGTATGGCACCCACTGCGGTGCTCGCGTTCATGATCGTGGTACTCCTGCTGCTCGGCACCGTGCTCGATCCGGTATCGCTCATCGTCATCACCATGCCGCTGTTCTTCCCCGTGCTGATGGGCCTCGGCTTCGATCCGATCTGGATCGGCGTCATAGTCACCATCGCGGTTGAGATCGGCATGGTGACACCGCCAGTGGGTCTCAATCTGCTGATCCTGAAGAACGCCGTGCCGGGAGGCGCCAAGATGTCGGAGCTGTTCAAGGGCATCCTGCCATTCGTCGGCGTGCTGCTCTTCGGCCTCCTTCTCATCGTGTTCATCCCTGCGATCGCCACGTGGCTTCCCGCGATGATGGCGAACAGGTAGGCGCCGATCCCCCCGTGCGATGGGCGGACCCGGTCGGCGCGGCCGCCCATCGCCTACCATTGCCGCATCAGCGGCGCCCGTGCGACAGGAGGACACCATGCGGATCACCCGATACGGCCAATCGGCCATGCTCGTCGAGGAGGGCGGCGCCCGGATCCTCATCGATCCGGGCAGCCTCTCGGGTGAGGCGGTGTTCGGCCTCACCGGACTCGATGCGATCCTCATCACCCACGAGCACGCCGATCACGTCGACGCCGCTCGTGTGCCGGCACTGCTCGAAGCGAACCCCGCAATCCCGCTCTACGCTCCCGCCTCCGTGCTCGAAGCGCTCGGCCTCGACGATGAAGAGCGCGGCCGGGTCGTCGCGAACGGCGACCGCTTCGACGTCGGCGGCGTCTCGATCGAAGCGGTGGGTGAGCTGCACGAGCTCATCCTGCCGAGCATGCCCCGCTGCGCGAACGTCGGCTTCGTCCTCGCGGCCGCAGACGGCCGCCGCGTCTTCCATCCCGGTGACAGCTACGAGACCGTACCGAGCGATATCGGCTCATCGGAATTGAGGGTGTAGGAGCGGTCTGAATCCGCCGGCTTCGAGCAACGACCGCGCAATGTAGTGGGTCAGGTTCCGGAACCCCAGCGCGGAGCCACGGAGGTGTTCGAGCCGACCATTG
>NZ_JAGDYL010000051.1 GCF_017565705.1 Leucobacter ruminantium | reverse complement strand
GCACGCTGGGTGATGAGGTGGAAGCCCGCGCTGAACGCGTTCGCGATCACCTTCGCCGGACGGTTCGAGAAAACCACTCACGAATGAAAACCGCCGGATCCCACACACCGTTTATCGGACAGACCCGTGACGGGTTCCCGCGAATGCGTTCGGAAATCTCGGGAACCTAAGTACTTACAGCCGCTTTCAGATTAGTCGAGGGTGCGGGTTCTCGGAACCCGTTACTGGACACTATTGGCTCCTGGTTGTTGGAGTGCACGACTCTTGCCGCCCTAGGGTGCGTCGTTGACTCGTGCGCGGTTTGGGCCAGCAGATCACGAGACGTGGCAGGTACTGCGATAATGGGCGTATGCAATCGTCGTCGCGTCTCCCGCACCTGGTGCGTGGGTCGAGCGCGGCCGCTATTGCAACGTTCGCGGCGCTGTTCTCACATGTGATCGGCGGGGGTGCAATGCCCGGCCTGGTCGGGGTCGGTGTGCCGTTGCTGCTGTCGCTGATGGTGTGCATCCTGCTCGCGGGTCGGACGCTCTCGCTGACGCGCCTCTCGATCTCTGTGGTCGCGAGCCAGACGCTGTTCCACACGCTGTTCGTGCTCGGTACCCCGACTTCGGGGGCGGCCATGCAGAAAATGCCGGCTGGTCATCATCACGGGCACCAGATGATGCAGATGCCGGCGGTGTCGGAGCACACGATCACGCTCGTGCATGGCGACACCGTCATGTGGCTCTCGCACCTGGTCGGTGCCCTCGTGACGATCGCGTTCCTGTATCGGGGTGAGCAGGCGATCCATCGTCTGCGTGCGGTTGCGGAGCAGTTCGTCGCTTGGGTGCGGCACCGCCTTACGACTCCCATCCAACTTCCCGTTCTGACGGAGCCCGCGCGGGTGCGACCGGCCGAGGCTGCGGGCTGGACGGTGCTGTCTCAGATTCATGCATCGACGCTGAGCCGTCGTGGGCCTCCGGCTGTGTTCCGGATCGCTCGATAGTTCTTGCTTCGCGGCCAGCTGGTGTCTGGCGTGAGGATGTTTGCCGCCTCTGTGAGTGGTGTCTGATCCGCCGTACAGGGTTTCTTCCTGGGGTCGGTGGCGTCGGATTTCGAGCGTATTCATACGGCAGTTCGTATTGATCTGACTGCACCCTGCCATGGCTGGGTGGCGGTGCCGACTCCGCGCGCGTGCTGCGCGGGTCGGGAGTAGGCATGCTTGAAAGGCACAAAAACCAATGATGAAGATTCGTAATCGTGCGTTGCACGCAGGTGCTGCGTTCGGAGTCGCGCTGCTCGCGCTCACCGGCTGCTCGACCGGGGATACCGGCGGTACGAACACGCAGCAGGAGGAGCCTGCCGCGCAGGTGAAGGAGGCGGACTCGGTCACGATCGAAGACGCCTGGGTGAAGTCGGCCGTACCGGGTGAAATGACGGCCGGGTTCGGCACGCTCGAGAACTCCTCCGACCAGGACGTGACCGTGGTGTCGGTGGAGTCGTCGGCGTCACCGGACATGGAACTCCACGAGACCGTGGAGAACGAGTCCGGGCAGATGGTGATGCGGGAGGTTTCGGGCGGTTTCGTGATCCCTGCGAATGACCACCTGCATCTTGAGCCGGGCGGAAACCATCTCATGCTGATGGAACTCCCCGAGCCGGTGAAGGCGGGTGAGGAAGTGACGTTCACGCTCACGTTCTCCGATGGTTCCACGCTGGAGTTCGCGGCGGTCGTGAAGGACTATGCGGGCGCGAACGAGAACTACGAGGGCGGCCACGGTGACATGGATCATGGCGACATGAACCATGACGACGCGGAGCACAGCGAGCACTGATGGGCGCCCCAGACCGGGGTAGGAGTTCCGGTCAGGCTTCGTCGACTAGGCGGCAGTTCCTCCTCGGAGGGGCCGCCGCCGGGGTCGGCGCGGCGACTGCGCTCGGAATCGACTACGCCCTCACACGGGATAGCGGCGCGCCTGTGTCGGTGCCGCTCAACGGCGACGAGACGGTGCCGTTCTACGGCGTCCATCAGGCCGGGATCGACACCGATGCGCAGGCGCATGCCGTGTTCGTCGGCCTCGATCTTCGAGCCGATACCGACCGTGACGGGTTGCGGCGCATGATGATGCTCCTCACCGACGATGCGGCACGCCTCACCCAAGGGGTGCCGCCGCTCGCGGATTCCGAACCGGAGCTCGGAGCCGCCCCGGCCCGACTGACGGTGACGTTCGGGTTCGGGCCGGAGTTCGTGGCTCGTGCGAACGGGGCCGGGCCGGGATGGTTGCAGCCGCTGCCCGCGTTCGGCATCGACCAGCTCCAACCCGAATACACCGACGGGGATCTGCTGATCCAGGTTGCCTCGGATGATCCGGTCACGGTCGCGCACACGACCCGGATGCTGTTGAAAGACAGCCGGAGTTTTGCTTCGGTGCGATGGGTGCAGACGGGATTCCGTCGCGCGCACGGGACGATGAAGCCGGGTACGACAATGCGGAACCTGTTCGGGCAGGTCGACGGCACCACCAACCCGACACCGGGTACCGCAGATTTCGATGAGGTCGTGTGGAACACCAGCGGGTGGTTGGCGGGTGGGACGGGTGCGGTGATCCGCAGGATTCGGATGGATCTGGACAAGTGGGATCGGCTCGACCGTTCCGGACGCGACCAGTCGATCGGCCGGTTCCAGTCGAACGGTGCACCGCTGACGAGCAGCCCGCACGGTGAGGCGGCGGAGTTCGATGAGCCCGATTTCGAGGCGAAGACCCCGATCGGGTTCACCGTGATCCCCGAGTTCTCCCACATGGCGCGTGCCCGCCCGGTCGAGGCGCACGAGCGGATCTTCCGTCGCGCCTACAACTATCAAGGGCCGCCCGCGGGTGACGAGCTGTCGGATTCGGGGCTGATCTTCACCTCGTATCAGGCGGATGTGGAGCGGCAGTTCACGCCGATCCAGCGCCGCCTGGATGAGCTCGATCTGCTCAACGAGTGGACGACCCCGGTCGGTTCCGCCGTGTTCGCGATCCCGCCCGGATGTGCTGAGGGCGGCTTCATCGGCGACACCCTCCTCACCTGAGACGGGTCTCGCACACCACACACCATTCCTCGGCGCTCACGATGCGCCGAAACACACGAGAGAAAGAAACAAGAACCCATGATGAATCACACTGAATCGAAGAAGCGCCCGTTCCTGCTGACCGGCGCAGCAGCACTCGGCGCGCTCGCGCTCACCCTCTGCGGCGCGGCAAGCGCACAGGCGCATGTTGGCGCAACCCCGAACACGAACGAGGCGGGATCGTACGCGGTCGTGGCCGTCAGCGTTCCTCACGGCTGTGACGTTTCTCCGACGACGAAGGTCGCGATCCAGATCCCGGACGGCATCAACGCGGTCACGCCGACCCGGAACCCGTTCTACACGATCGAGAAGGTGATGGAGGCGCTGGACACCCCGATCATCGACGGTCACGGCAACGAGGTCACCGAGCGGGTCGCGGAGGTCGTCTACACGGCGAACACGCCGCTGCCCGCCGATCAGCGTGACGTGTTCGAGCTGTCGCTGCAGCTCCCCGAGGATGCCGCAGGTTCCACGCTGTACTTCCCGGCCGTGCAGAGCTGCGAGGAGGGCGAGTCGGCGTGGGTGCAGATCCCCGCGGACGGGCAGGACCCGCACGAGCTCGAACTGCCCGCCCCCGGCTTCGAGGTCGTCGCAGCCAGCAGCGACGGCCACGGGGCCGACGCCTCCGAGGCGGGCACCGAAGAGGCTGCGGCGAACGGCGAGGAGGCCGCAGCGGGCAATGACCAGACGCCGCTCGTGATCACCTCACTCGTCGTCGGCGGGCTGGGACTCATCGCCGGCGTGATCGCCCTGATCCGGGGACGCAAGCAGGCATGAGCCTGACCGCCTCCGGGGAACGATCCGCGCGCAGGCGGCGGGTCGGCGTATTCGCGCTGCTCACCGCCCTGCTCGGGCTGCAACTCGCCCTCGGTACCGGCACCTCGCCGGTGTTCGCGCACGCCGAGCTGCTGGAAACCGCACCGGAGGACGGGGCCGTGCTCGACACCGCGCCGGACACGGTCGAGCTGCGGTTCAACGAACCCGTACAGGTCGTTGAAGACGCCATGCGCCTGTTCCCCGGAGACGGCACCCCCGAGGTGCTCACTGCCCGCACCAGCAACACCACCGTCGTCATCGACCTTCCGGCCGATCTCGGAGACGGCGCGTATGCGCTCGCCTACCGGGTCGTATCCGCCGACGGGCACCCGATCGGTGGTGCCCTCGCCTTCCAGATCGGCGACGGCGACTACACCGCCCCCGATACGAGCCTCACACCGGCCGATCCCGTCGTCACCGAGACGATCGTGTCCGTACTCACGGTCGCACAGTATCTCGGGCTGCTCTCCCTAGCCGGGCTCGTGTTCTTCAACCGATTCGTGACCCGCGCACCCACTCCGGCCGAGCCGCGAATCCGCAAACTCAGCCGCATCTCCTACGGTACCGCCCTCGCATCGTCGCTGCTGCTGATCCCCGCATCCGGGGCACGAGTCACCGGGAACGAGTTCATCACCTACCTACCCGAAACCGGCGACCTCGTCCTCCTCCCCGCAAGCACCTGGATGCCGGGGGTATCTTGGCAGCTCCTCGTCTCCGCCTCCCTGGTGCTGGTGTTCGGGCTCGCTGCGCTGCTTGTCGACTCGCGTTCACGCGCAGCGGGAATGGGAGTCGCGGCTCTGGGCTCCGCCACGGTTGCGCTCTGCGTGCCGCTGCTGGTCGGGCATACGCAGACCGTGCAACCCGTATGGGTGATGCTCGCCGCAGACCTCGGGCACTTGGTCACCGGCGCGTTCTGGGTCGGCGGCGTAATCGGACTTCTCTGCACGCTTGCAGCCGCTCGTCCGGCGAACCCTCGCGGGGCACCACGCATCCGCCCGAACACCGTGGTCGAGGTGGTGGCCCGATTCTCACGGTACGCGCTGATCAGCGTGATCGTGCTCGCGATCAGCGGCACCGTCATGGCTATCCTCATCGTCGGTTCCTGGGGCACGCTCTTCGGCAGCGACTACGGTCGCTTCCTGCTCATCAAGCTCGGCATCATCGCAGCCGTGATCCTGCTCGCCGCATGGAACCGGCTCCACTTCCTGCCCCGCATCACCCGGCAGCCCAGCGAGCGACAGCAATGGGTGAGCCTGCGCCGCACCCTCACCGGCGAGGCCGTGCTCTTGATCGCGGTCATCGCGGTGACCGGGTTCCTCACCAACACCAGCCCCACCGCCGCGCACGAACACCACCACGACGCGGGATCCCCTGCGGTCAGAGTCCAGGATGCGCGCCTTTATGCCGAGTCTCAAGGGCTCACCGTCGACGGCGCCCTCACTCCTGCGTCCACAGGTGAGAACACGCTCACGTTCCGACTCGAATACGACGGCGAACCGGTCACGACCGAAGAGGTCACCCTCGAGGCGCGACTTCCTGAACAGCAACTCGGCCCCTTCACCGCAACCCCACAGTTCAATCCAGATACCGGCGGGTACGAAGCACTGCTGACGATGCCCGTCGCCGGTGAATGGCAGATCCAAGCATCCGCACGAATCGACACCTACACCCAACCCATCGTTATCGTGCCGATCGACATCAATTAGCCCAGGCTCCGCGTCTGGCGCAGAGGGTGCGGAACCGCCGACGGTCGCGGCGTCTGTCGGGAGTGTCAGGAAAACGGTGGATCTGGGACTGGCCTGACCGAAAGGAAGGGCAATGAGTCAGGCTATCGAGATGATCGATCCTGTGACGGGAGAGATCATCGATCAGCAACAGATCGCCGAGCAGC
>NZ_JAGDYL010000050.1 GCF_017565705.1 Leucobacter ruminantium | reverse complement strand
TCGTTAGCCGCGCGGACCTGACCGCGATTCAGGACTCGCTCAACGGCCGACCACGCAAGACGCTCGGATATCTGACACCATCGGAGAAGTTCACGGAACTCGTTGCGACCACCGGTTGAATCCGCCGATCCGGAGGACGTTGCCGATGATCTCGGCGGTCACGGTGTTCTGGCGGGCCGGCTTCGCGGCGAACTCGTCGGCGATCCAGCGGGTGATGGTGGGCAGCCGGTCCCCGATCTGCCCCACGGCGACCATCGGGACCTGGGAGAACAGCAGCTTGGAGTTCGGGAAGTTCGGGCCGAAGTTCTCGCCGGAGAAGACGCCGGCGCGCAGGAAGCGGAGCCCGCTGATCTGCGCCGGGTCGAGCGCGTCGCAGTCGGCCCAGGCCATCGTGGGCGCCGCGGCGGAGTTCGCGCCCGTGAAGTCGGCGGTGCACTGCACGGTGTACGAGGACGCGGGGAAGGCCCGGGTGTCCATCGCCGGATCGGCGGCGGCCGAGCTCGAGCTTGGAGCGACCGCGCCGAGCACCGCGCCGTCCAGACGATCGGTGTCGAGGCGTTGCTTGGCCGGGTCCCAGAAGTGGAAGCTCGTGACGTTCGTCAGCGACGGCTCCTCCGGGACGTAGATCGTCTCGCTCGCGAAGGTCCCGTCCTTGCCGATGTACCCGAGGTTGTTGATGTCGGCAAGCAGGCCCCACTTCCCCGCGGCCGGGGTGCGCACGATCGGCTGGGCCGTGCTCCGCCAGGGGTAGGCTTCGACGAGGTCCGCCCCGGCGATCTTCGGCGTGAAGTACGAGGCGCCCTGCTGGTAGCCGTACTCGACCGTCTGGCAGGCGAGCGCGCGGCTCGCCTCGTTGTTGTTCGGGTTCGAGTCCACGATCGGCCGTCCGTTGGCGTCGACCCAGTTGCCCGGTGAGACCCTGGCGCCGAGCGTCGCCTGGCAGCCGTAGTCTTCCTGGAGCACCTTCTGCGGGGTGTAGGAGTAGACGCGCAGGACGTTGCCCTGGTCCGCGAGCATCGCCTCGCACGCCGGGTTCTTCTTCATCGTGATCGTCACGGTCTGCGCGGAGCTCGACGGGTAGTACTGGTTGTTGTTGTAGGGGTTGGGGCCTACGAAAGCCCAGCACCCGCCCCCGATCGGGACCTGGGTAGAGTTGTTGCGGGGCAATTGGAAGGCGGAGCGCGGTCCCGAGTAGGCCACCGTGAAGGTGATGTTGCCGTTCGGGTCCGCGTACCCGACCTTCGAGAGCGCGTCGGGCTACAGCCGGATGTCCCACCGCTGCTCGAGCGCCGGGCCTGCGCCGCCCGGGCCGAACTCGGGGCCGGCGAACCAGTGGTTCGCAATGATCGCGGGCGCGCCGACGGTCTGGATGGAGAGGTCCGCGCTCGCGACCGAGCGCACGGTGACGGGCGCGAGCGTCCGCGTCTGCGTGCCGGAGTCGTCGCTGTAGGTCAGCTCGGGGGTCCACGTCGACCCGTCCGCGCAGCCCTCGCCGGCCTGCACTCGGAACGGCTGGGTGAGCACGACGCCGTTCGCCGCCTGGGTCCAGGTGACGACCACGGTGTCGGCGTCCGGGTGGGCGACCGACCCGGTCGTCTGCCCGCCGTTGAGGCTGAAGGTGAGGTTCTGGTCGACCGTCGCGTCCCAGACCCAGCAGCTCGGCTTCCGCAGGGTCATCGTCGCGCCGGTCACCGCCCCCGAGGTGCTCGCCTGGACCTCGAAGCCGACGAAGTCCCGGACGGCGACGATGCCGTTCGTGCCGTTCGCGTCGACGGGGTTGTTGGTGAAGGAGTAGCCGTCCGCGACCTGGTTGAGGCTGACGGCGTCGAAGGTCCCGGTCGCGGCTGTCGCGGCGACCGGCGCCGCGAGCATGCCCAGGACGAGGCCGACGGCCAGCCCGGCGGCCTGGCGGATGAGTGTCATGGTGCGGAAGGTTCCTTCGAGGTCGAGCGGAGTGTGGGCGTGCGGTGGGGTGCGGGAGGGACGGCCCGGATCCGGCCGCCCCTCCCCTGCGGATCAGGCCACGCGGCGGCGCTGCAAGGCGCGGCCCAGCAGCAGCGCGCCGAGCAGGGCGGCGCCGGCGCCGGAGGCGGCGAGGACCCCGGAGTCGCCGGACCCCGTGTTGGCGAGGGTCTGCACCGGCTTCGGGTCCGTGGGCTTCGGGTCCACCGGGTCGACCGGGTCGACGATCTCGCTGGCCGAGTAGCACTCGGGGGCGTCGGCGCCGAGCACCGTGACCTCGGTGCCGATGCCGCGCGCCGGGACCCCGTCCGGGGCGGTGTACGCGCCGGTCACCTGGTAGGTGCCGGCCGGCGCCGCGAGGAGCTCGCCCTCCACGCCGGCCTCGGTCAGTCCGGTGCCGCCGTTCTGCACGGAGAACACGACGCCGTCGGCGGTCGTGCCGACCGGGGTCGCGTCGTCCGGGAGGATCCCGGCATCGGTCACGGTCGACTGGATGTCGAAGTCGGCGCGGCCGAAACCGGTCGGCGTGTACTTCGTCTTCCCCTCGGTGTACTCGGCGAGGTCCGCCGCGCAGAAGGAGCCGGTCGAGGTCGCGGCGATGGACGGCTCGGTGATGGACAACGGCGTGATCGCCGTCGGCGACAGCCGCTCGGCGCCTGCCTGCTCGCCCTCCTGGAGGAAGAACTCGAGCTGCCCGGTGCCCGGCACGTCGGACAGGATGGACGCGGTCACGGTTCCGGTGATCCCGGGCGGCACGTTGCCGCCGAACGCCATGATGATCGGCGTCACGTCGGCGGTGAAGCCCTCGATGCTGCGCCCGTCGAGCGCGCTCGCGAGCGCGTTCATCGCGTCGACCTGCGGCTGGTAGGTGGCGCAGTCGCTCCCGGGGACCGAGCCGTCGCACCCGAAGCGGAAGGTGTACGTCGCGTCGGAGCTGTCCGTGAAGTCACCCGTGTAGGTGAGCACGGGGATCGGGTACTGCACCGTGTCGCTCTGGATCGTGTAGGTGACCTGCATGTCGTCGCGCGGTTGGCCGACCCGGCCGTGCACGGTGGAGCTGCCGTCGATCGGGGCGTCGGCAGCGTTCTGCGTCGAATAGGTGACCGAGATGTCGGTCTCGGCGGCGAAGGCCGCCGGGGCGCCGAGCAACGGCGCCCCGACGACGAGGGCGGCGCCGAGGGCGACGCCCGGGATCAGCGCGAGGCCGCGGGTACGAGAGGTCATCTGCTGGGTTCTCCTTCTGGTTCGGGGGCCGGGCGGCCGTTCGGATCGCTCCGAGGGCCGCCCGGCCGTCCTGCGGTTCGTACGGGTGGGTTACTCGCCCGCGGGGCGTCCGCGCCGGCGCCGGAGCACCAGCAGCACGCCGCCCGCCGCGAGGAGCGCGGCGGCTGCGACCGCCGCCATCCAGGGCGCGCCGCCGCCGGTGGTGCTCAGCGGCTCCGTCGGCCGGGGCCCGACCGGGGGTTCGGGCTTCGGCTCGGGCGGGACGGTCCTCGGGTCGCCGTGGCCGTACCAGTCGTCCGAGGCCGCGAGCTCACCGCTCAGCAACGACTCGGTCGCGGTGACCTCCACGGTGTTGCGGTAGGCCCCCTTCGCGACGGGGCCGGACGCGGCATAGGTCACCGAGGCCCCCGGCTGCAGCAGGCCGTCGAAGCCGTCGGGGGCGGCGACCGCCCCGATGACGCTGTCGGCGACGGAGCCGAGCTGCACGGGCGTGTTCCCGCGGTTCGTGATCACGTACGCGAACTCGACGGTGCTGCCGGCCACGACGTGCCTCGCCAGGTCCTCCGTCGGGGCGCGCACCCCGTCGCCGAGCTTCACCACGTCGAGGCCCGAGACGACGCCGAAGCCGAACCAGTCGTCGGTCGCGGCCAGCGCACCGCCTGCCGGGTCAGCGCCCGCGACCGTCACCGTGTTGGCGTAGTCGCCCGCGGGGATCGGGCCGTTCGCCGTGAAGACGGCCTCGGCGCCCGCCGCGAGCGTCCCGTCGAAGCCGGCCGGCGGCGTGGCCGCCCCGACCCGGTCGTCGTCGACTCCCGCGATCGAGACCGCCGTGTTGCCCGTGTTCGTCACCGTGTAGACGAAGGGCACCTCGGTGCCCGCCGCCACGGCGTGCGCCTCGGCTGCGGAGTCGTTGACCACGCCGTCCCCGCTCTTGACCACGGTGAGGCCGCTCGTCACGCCGAACCCGAACCACTCGTCCGATGCGGAGAGCTCCTCGGAGCCCGCGGTCGCGGTGACCTCGACCGTGTTCGTGTAGGCGCCGGCCGCGACGGGGCCGGACGCGGTGAAGGTGACGCTCTCGCCTGCGCCGAGCACGCCGGAGAAGCCGGCGGGAGCCGTGATCGTGCCGAGCACGCTGTCCACGACCTCATCAAGGGTCACCTCGGTGTTGCCGCCGTTGGTGATCCGGTACTCGAAGTCGACCGTGGATCCGGCCGGGACGTGGAGCGGCGCGTCGGAGGAGGCCGTCGCGACGCCGTTGCCGGTCTTGACGACCGAGAGCGCGGCCGTGACGCCGAATCCGAACCACTCGTCCGATGCGGAGACCTCGCCGCCGTTCTGCGTCCCGGTCGCCGTGGCCGTGTTGGAGTAGGCCCCAGCCGCCACCGGACCGGTCGCCGTAAAGACCGCCGAAGCGCCCGCGGCGAGCGTGCCGTCGAAGCCGACCGGGCTGACCACCGTGGCGACGGCGCCGATCTCGCTGTCGACGAGTTCGAGCCCGGTGACGGGCACGTTGCCGGTGTTCGTGACGGTGTAGTTGAAGGTCACGTCGGCGCCGGCCGGCACCTCGACGGCCTCGTCGGCGCTCTCGGCCGTCTGGCCGTTGCCAGTCTTCACGACGCTGATCCCGGTGGTCGCGCCGAAGCCGTACCAGGTGTCAGACGCGGTGACGTCCTCGCCCTCGGAGACGCCGTCGGCCGTGGCGGTGTTCTGATACGCGCCGGCCGCGACGGGCCCGGTCGCCGTGAAGGTCACGCTCTCGCCTCCGGCGAGCGTGCCGGTGAACCCGGCCGGGGCCGCGACCGTGCCGAGCACGCTGTCCTCGAGCACGATGTCGGTCACGGGCGAGCCGCCCTCGTTGGTGATGGTGTATTCGAATGCCACGTCGGATCCCGCCGCGACCGTGACCGCGTCGGCCGACGTGGGCGTCGCCACGCCGTTGCCGGTCTTCACGATGCTGATCTCCGAGGGCGGCGATGCGAGCGTCGTCACGGCCGTATCGCCGTTGCCCGCCTCGTTCCAGGCGGAGACGCGGAACTGGTAGCTCTGGGCCGGGTCGAGCCCGGTGACCGTCGCGGTCGCGTCCGTGGCGGTCGGCGTCGTCACCACGCTCCAGGTGGCCCCGTTGTCGGTGGAGCGCTCGATCACGTAGTCGCGCAGCGGGGACTGCGCGTCCCCGGTCGTGCCGGTCGCGAGCGCGTCCCAGGAGAGCTGCGCCGACGTCTTGGTGCCGTCGGTGTAGGTGCCGGTGAGCCCGGTCACGGGGTCCGGCGTGCGCGCGAAGATCTGCACGCGGGTGCTCGAGGTGCCCTCGGCCACGGTGAGGTACATGAAGCCGCGCTCATCGAACGCGATGCCGCGCACCGTGTTGACCTGACCGTTGGCATTGCCCTGGCCGAATGCGGAGAACTTGCCCTTGGGCGTGCCGTCCGACGCGAAGATCGAGATCAGGCCGTTGCGCTGGCCGACGTAGATGTCCCCCGTGCGCGGCTCGACCTGGATGGTGAACGTCGCGTGGGTCTGGCTGTCGCCGGTCGCGAGGGTGCCGAGGCCGATGGTGTCGAGCACCGCGCACCGGTCACGGGAGGAGCCGGCCGGGTTGCCGACGGCCTCGGTGGTGCAGTTCGCCGGATCGATCCGCTGGATGAAGGTCTGGTTGCCCGCTCCCGGATCGATGTAGCCGACCAGCAGCGTGCCGTCGGCCGGGTCGACGGCGATCGAGTACGGCGAGCGGTAGCCGCCGTCGGCGGGGTACTGCGTCCCGGCCGGCTGGTTGAGGTAGATGTTGCGCACGAAAGTGCCGTCCGCCCGGTACTGCTTGAGCAGTTCGGGCGTCTGGCTCGTGACGAGCATGTCGCCGTTCTGCATCCGTGCGATCCCCACCGGGTAGTCGAACGCCTGCGGGTCGTTCCGGTTCGACCAGGTGTTGCCGCTCGGCCAGGTGGTCTTGCCGAGCGCGCCTGCCTCGGTCCCGTCGGGGTTGACCATGCGGATCGCGTGGTTGGCGTGGTTCAGCCAGGCGTACCCCGCGTCGGAGTCGAGCGCCCAGGCGACGCCGTCGTTCGTGACGGCCACGCCGCGCACCCCGCCGAACTGCCCGCTCGGCATCGCGGCGCCGTCGAGGCGCTGCGCATCGGCGAGCGTGGCGTAATTCGCGCCGAGGCCCGCATTGGCGCCTGCGGGCACCGCGCCGTAGGCGCCGTTGCCCTGGTACTGTCCGAGCGCCCAGTCGGGGGTGCCCGAGAGCGCGTAGCGGTGGAGCTTGGAGTCGCCGATGTAGCAGGGTCCCGTGGCGGTCATCAGCGTGCCGCCGGCGAGCGAGCAGAGGAAGCTGTTGCCGGTCCATTGGATCTTCGCGCTGTCGGTCACCCACAGCGAGCCGTCGGCCGGGCTCAGCGCGAGCCCGTAGCTGAACACGGTGCCGGCCGAACGCGTCTTTACGTCGCCGGCGTAGCCCCAGAGCCCCGACCCCTTGGCCTTGCCCGCGGTCGAGGCGACGCTCGTGACCCCGCTTGGGGTCGTGCTGACCGCCGGGTCGCCGACCACAGCCTGGGCGGGCTGGGCGGGCGCAGCCAGGCCGACCGCGGTCAGCGCGCTGAGCGCCAGCGCCGCGAGAGCCGCGCACGCGGTCGCTCTGAGCGTTCGTTGTTTGTGCTTCATGGGTTCCCCCTCATTAGTTCTAGGCGCATGTAAGGGCGTCGGACAGTACGTGCGCTAACTAGAGAGTGCATATTTCTTGGAATAAGTGACGCACGTCGTCTGGTTTTTGTCTAGCGCACGGGCACAGCGACGGGTCTGCTGCACGAGTTGGTGACAGCTTGGTCAGGCAGCGAGTGCGACCTGCTCGTTCATGATGGCCTCGTACTCGACCGGCGTCAAACGCCCGAGCCTGGCCTGTCGCCGCCGCCGGTGATAGGT
>NZ_JAGDYL010000049.1 GCF_017565705.1 Leucobacter ruminantium | reverse complement strand
GGAGACGGAGCGCGAGCTGCTTCTGCTCACGACTGAGATGACCATGCTTGCCCTGCAACCGATGCCTCCTGAGATCAACGTCTGCTTCATCTCACAGCACCCATTGCGTTGACCGGTTGAATCCGCCCATTCGCTTCCTCCTCGAAGCTCGGTTGCAGGGATCGAAGCTCTGGGCTTCCGCGAGCCCGTTCCGGAGTGGTGGTCGAGCCGCGCAGTCATCACTTTAGGAACTCGGAACCATGGAAAGATTGGATGAACGGCTAGACTTGCCGATAGCAAGTAGGTGGATCGTCCAAACGATCGGAGATGCGATGGAGCAACTGCGTCTCGCCGCGGCGTTCCCCGTCGGACGGCTGCTCGACGCCCTGGAACACCTTCCCGAAGTATTCGTCACTCCCAGGCGCCCCTCTCCAGTGCATCAGATCGCGATCGCCGACGATACGGACGCGCGGCCCCTGGAGGATCTCTGCCGGCGAGCACGCGATGAGGGCGCGGATGTGCTGATCGTACGGGGCGCTCCCCTGCCACCGACATCATCGGGTGCGCTGCCGCTACCGGTGATCTCTGTGGTCCCGGACACCACCGTGGAGGCCCTCGAGAACCGCGTGCGACAGCTTGAGAGCGAGGCTCTCTCGCCTCGACTGCTCGCGGAGGAACGGGCACGGGCGCGCATCGTCGACATCGTCGATCGCGCTGCAGCCCAGCTCGACGGACACATCATCGTGGAGGACCAGGACTTCAAGATGATCGCCTACTCTCAACTGTCCTCCGCGGTCGACGAGGCCAGGCGGAACGCGATCCTCCAACGGCAGATGCCACCGGATCTGCAGCGCGTCTTCAATTCGCAGGGCGTGCAGGCGAGCCTCCTGAGCGGCGAAGACGTCGTCCGCGCCGCCGCCGACTCGGATGCGGGCCTCGGGCAACGGCTCATCGTCGCGATCCGGCATCGCCGCCGCCTCGTGGGGACGATCTGGTTCGCCCGCACAACCCATGACTTCGACGACGGAGACGTCGCGGTCCTCCAGGTCGCGGCCGAGCAGATGAGCGTCCTGCTCGCCGAAACCCTGAGGCAGCGGGAGGACGAGCAGATTCGGCGCGACGACGCCGCGACGGATCTGCTCAGGGGCCGCGAGATCGAGTCTGCTCTCAGCGTGCTCCGCGAGACCCTGGCCGGCCCCTACGAGGGGGCGCATGTGCTCACCCTGGCGCAGCTCGAGCCTGGGCGCAGTGGATCTCCGGCCGATCTCTCCGACTTCCGCGCGCTCGCCGACAGCACCGTCAGAACGATGCGCAGCGAGGCATTGACCGTCCCCCTCGGAGATCGATTGCACATCATCCACTTCGGCTGCTCGGAACCTCGGGAGAGCTGTACCTCCGAGAACTCCCGGCGCATCTCCGAGCAGATGGCGGAGAACCTCCATCGGGTGAACATCAGGGTGGCGGTGGGCATCGGCCGCCATGCGTCCAGCCCGCAGGAGATCGTCGACTCCGCCGGGAGCGCCGAAGGCGTGCTGATGAGCCTGCTGCGCTGCGGCAGAGCTGAGATCTCGACGGTCCGGGAATCGTGGGCTCCGCTGGTGCTCGACTCACTCCTGAACGTCTCCCGCAGCTTCGAGGAGACCGTTCCCCCCGAGGTCTTCGCACTCCTGAACGCGTCGGCGCCGAAGCATCGGGAGCTGACCCGCACCATTCGCGAGGCACTCGACCACTGGGGCGATGTCGCCGGCGTGGCGGCGCGCCTCCATGTGCATCAGAACACCGTGAGGTACCGGCTGCAGCGGTTCTCCTCGCTCAGCGGCGTCGATCTCGGCGATCCGCCGACGCGACTCGCGCTCTGGGCGCTGCTCACGCACTTCGATCTCCGTCGGCGGGAGCAGCCGGGACGGACCGTCTCCGCATCGAGCGGATGAGGGGTCCGTTCACACGGCGCGGAGCACGAGCGCGCTGCCCTGGCCGCCACCGCCGCAGATGCCGACGGCGCCGAGGGATCCCCCGCCCAGAGAGGCGAGCTGCCGTGCAAGAGTGCCGACGATGCGCGCGCCCGAGGCGCCGATCGGGTGCCCGAGGGCGATGGCGCCGCCGTTGGGGTTCACGATCGCAGGGTCGACGCCCAGCTCGCGCGTCGACTGGATGCCGACGGCGGCGAAGGCCTCGTTGATCTCGACGGCTGCGAGGTCGGAGGCCGATGCCCCGGGCAGCTTCGCGAGCGCTGCGGCGATGGCGCGCGCCGGCTGCGAGTGGAGGTGCGTGTCGGGGCCCGCGACGAACGCGGTCGCCTCGACCCGCGCGATCGGCGAGAGGCCGAGGCGCTCGGCCGCGGCCTCGCTCACGAGCACCAGTGCGGCCGCGCCGTCGGTGATCTGGGACGCGTTGCCCGCGGTGATCGTGCCGTCCTTCGCGAAGGCGGGGCGCAGGCCAGCGAGCGCCTCCGCCGTGGTGTCCGCGCGCACCCCGTCATCGGCGGAGACGACCGAGTCGCCGCGACGCGAGACGACCGTGAACGGTGCGATCTCGCCCCCGAGGAACTCGGCGGCCGCGGCCGCGCGGCGGTGCGACTCGGCGGCGAAGGCGTCCTGCTCCTCACGGGTGAGGCCGAGCGGCGTGTTGCCCGACTCCGTCAGCTCGCCCATCGCGACGCGGTCGAACGCGTCGGACAGCCCGTCGTGCTCGACGGTGTCGACGAGCCGGGCCGCACCGTATTTCGTGCCCGCGCGCAGCGGCATCACGTGGGGGGCGAGCGACATCGACTCCTGGCCCACCGCGACGACGATCTCGGCCTCGCCCGCACGGATCAGCCGCGCGGCCTGCGACACGGCCTCTGCTCCCGAGAGGCAGACGGCGTTGAGCGTGATCGCGGGCACGCCGAGCGGAATGCCCGCACCGACGGCGCTCTGCCTGGCCGGGTTCTGCCCCGCGCCGGCCTGCAGCACCTGGCCCGCCACGACCGCCTCGACCTGATCCGGCGCGATCCCGGCGCGGCTCAGCGCCGCGGCGATCGCGTGCGCGCCGAGCACGGTCGCGGGCTGCGCGGCGAGCTGCCCCGTGAAGCGCGCGAAGGGGGTGCGGGCGTATCCGGCGATCAGTGCGGTCATGGTGGCGGCCTCCTCGGCGATGGTGCTGGCCCGCGATCGTGGCGATGCGACGGCTCCCCACCATCCTGCCGGATCCATCGCTCCCGGCGGGCAGACTCCCTGCACACTCACCGGCCCGTCCGCCGTGCACGGGTGCTCGGGCGGATGCCCGCGAGGGCGCTGATCAACGTTCCCGGAGCCCGGGACGGATCCGCCCGCGCGGCTCGAGGCCCGGCCCGCATAGGCTGGAGTGGTGAACACCTCGGAGGATCCCTCGCCCACGAGACGGCGGCGCAGACGCGCACTGACCGCGACGCTGCTGACGGTCGCGCTTGCGCTCGCCGCCGCCGGCTACACGCTGACTGCGGCGAACGCGACGCTCCCCGAGCCCCGCATCGAAGCCGCTTCCGAGGCCGCACGCACGGTCGCTCCCGACCCGGCCGCCGCCCAGGCCGCCGTCGATGCGCGCGAGCTGCCCACCGCGATCGGCTGGGCCGAGGACGAGGAGGTGTGGAGCAACGACGACAACGCCTACCCGCTCGGCAGCATCACGAAGCTCATCACCGTCCTCGTGTGCATGGACGCGAAGCCCCTCGAACCCGGCGCCGAGGGCGAGACCTACGTCTGGACCGCGGAGGACGCGGCGCGCACCGACGAATACCTCGCCGTCGACGGCGTCGCCTACTCCATCCCGGTCGGCACCGAGCTCACGCAGCGCGACATGCTCAAGTTCATCTTCCTGCCGTCGGCCAACGACTACGCGCACGCCTACGCGCTCTGGACCTTCGGCAGCAACGAGGCCTACCTCGCGGCGTTCGAGGCGTGGAAGCAGCGGCACGGGCTCGAATCCATCAGCCTCGTCGAGCCCACCGGCATGACACCCGATGATCGCGCCAGTGCCGCCGACCTCGTGCGCGTCGCACGCCTCGCGCTGCAGAACCCCACGATCGCGGAGTTCAACGGCATGCAGACCGCCGAGATGCCGTGGGGGATCGGCACGATCGAGAACTCCAACCCGCTGCTCGGGGTGATGCCGGGTGTCATCGGCACCAAGACCGGCACCATCTTCTCCTCCTACAACCTCATCGTCTCCCAGCGGGTCGACGTGGGAGGACGCGAGGCCGTCAACATCGCGGTGACGCTCGCGCGGCCCTCGAAGACGGCACGCGCCGACTCGGGCCGCGAGATGCTGGAGGCCATGGCGGCCCTGCCCCAACAGGTGGAGATCGTCGCCGAGGGCGAGGAGGTCGGCACCGCCGTGACCGCCGACGGGCAGCGGGTGCGACTCGTCACGTCGGCCGGCGCGAGCGCGACACTGCTGCCCGGAGAGGCGGCGGAGGTCGAGGCCCGGCTCGCCGATCGGCTGCGCGCCGGCGACGCGGGAGCCGAGGCGGGTGTGCTGCTGGTCTCGTCGCCGGCAGGCGAGCAGGAGATCCCCGTCGTGACCGACGCCGCGATCGTCGAGCCCGAGCTGTGGTGGCGACTCACGAACCCCGGCACGCTCTTCGGGTGAGGGATCCCTCGCGGCACGCGACCCCGACCTCCGAATCAGCCCGGAGAACACCCGATGCGCGGCCGGAACGCACGCGACCCGGCCTAGGGTGAGAGGCATGAACTGCCCCAGCGACGGAACCACCCTGCTCATGAGCGAACGCCAGGGAGTCGAGATCGACTACTGCCCCGAGTGCCGGGGCGTGTGGCTCGACCGCGGCGAGCTCGACAAGATCCTGGAACGCGCGCAGACGGAGGCCGAGGCTCTCATGAACCCGGCGCCGCCGCAGCAACCGGTTCAGCCCGCGGTGCCGCCCGCACCCCCGGCCCAGGCCTACGGCCAACCGCAGGGAGAGCCGCGCTACGACGACCGCCGCCGCGACGCCTACGATCGGGATCGCGACTACGATCGGCGCGACTCGTACGGCCGCGACTACGATCGCGGCTACGGGTACGGGCGCAAGAAGAAGAAGCCGTTCGACTTCCTCGGCGACATCTTCGACTGAGCTACCGCGCCTACCCGGCGCTGGTCGGTAGATGCTCCGCGCCCCGCGGGTCTCGACATCTGCTGCCGAGCTGTGGGTGGGGCGCCTCGGTTTCGACTCGCTCCGCTCGCTCAACCAGCGGTGAGAGAACCAGCGGGAACTAGCCGACGCGCTCGGCGACGATGCGCCTGAGCGCCGCGAGCGACAGGTCGATCGACTCGACGTCGATGCGCTCGTCGTGCCCGTGCACGCCCTCGCGATAGCGCTCGTAGCTCCACCCGGGGGCGAGCAGGCCGAAGCCGTACGCCGGCACCCCGAGCTCGCGCATCACGCGGTTGTCGGATCCGCCCGCCGCCATGATCGGCACGACCGGCGACCCCGAGACGGCCTCCACCGAGCGTTCGATCGCCGCGAAGAGCGGGGTGTCGGGGCTCGAGGAGGTCGCCGCCCAGCCCCGCAGGTGCACGATCTCGACCTCGTCGACGAGCGGGCCGAGCAGTGCCGCGAGCAGGTCGTCGACGTCGGCGTCGGTCGTGCCCGGCAACGTGCGGATGTCGAGGTCGATGGTGCCGGCCGCGGGGATCACGTTGTGCACGGCGCCTGCGCGCAGCACCGTGGGCGATATCGTCGTGCGCGATACTGCGTGGGCGTAGCCGGCGATGCCGCCGAGCATCGGCAGCGCCGCGTCGATGCGCACGGGATCCCGCAGGCGCTCGGCCAGCTCGGGGTCGTCGATGCGGGCCGCGACGAAGGCGTTCCACAGCTCGCCGGTCTCGGCCGCAGGCTTCACCTCGGCGAGCCGCTGCAGCACGTCGCCGACGCGGAACGCGGCGCTCGACGCTCCGTAGGGGATGGACGCGTGGCCGGGCTTGCCGTGCACCACGAGGCGACGGCCGGCCGATCCCTTCTCGGCGACCTCGATCGCCACGTGACGGCCCATCCGCATGCCGCCCGACTCGGAGATCGCCTCCGTCATCCTCACGGTCTCCGGGTGCTCGCGCACGAGCCAGTGGATGCCGTACTCGCTGCCCGCCTCCTCGTCTGCGACCGCGAGCAGCACGAGGTCTCCGCGGGGCGGGGCCGGCGCGAGAGCGACGTCGCGCACCACGCACGCGAAGGCGGCCGTGAGGTACAGCATGTCGACGGCGCCCCTGCCCCACACCTCGCCGTCGATGAGGTCGCCGCCGAAGGGGTTGCGCGACCAGCCGTCGGGGTCGACGGGCACCACGTCGAGGTGGCCGAGCAGGCCGAGCACCGGGGCCGAGGGATCCGTGCCGCGCACGCGCGCGACCAGCGACGCGCGCCCGGGCGCCGACTCGAGCACCTGCGTCTCGAGGCGTCCCGCCCGGACGGCCTCGGCGAGGAAGCGCTGCAGCACCCTGACGCTCCGGATCTCCTGCCCGGAGGAGGGCGTGCCGTCGTTGACGCAGCCCTCGCGGATCAGCTCGCGCAGCAGTTCGACGGTGTCGGCAGCGCCAGGATCCCTCGCGTCCAGCTGCACCGACACCGACCTCCACCTCTCGCTCTCCCGGGGCTTCCCGTTCGGCTTCCCAGCCTACTCGCTCCCCCGGTCGGGAACGGGGGGGGTGAAGCGTTTGTTCCCTTCGACAGGCTCAGGGAACGGGGTCAGCAGGCTCAGGTAACGGGGTCAGCGGCTCGCCGCGAGCTCCACCGCGTCGAGGATCGCCGCGATGCCCGCGCGGTAGACGGTGAGGCCGTCCATCGCGAGCAGGGCGTCGCGGTGCCGGTTCACGAGCGGGTACCCCGAGAGGTTGATCGATCCGAAGGTGCTGATCCAGGGCTCCGAGCCGTCGCGGGCGGCGTCGGGATGGCGCAGCACGTCGTTCGCGAGGGCGGAGCTCTGCGACAGCGAGAACCCCGAGATCGCGGCATAGGCCCGCAGCAGCTCCTCGTCGCGCAGACCGCTCTCCGCGAGCATCTCGAGCATGAACTCGATCGCCGAGGTGTCACCGGGCCCCACGGAGTCGATGACGGCGCCCTCAGCTCCGATGGAGGGGTATTCGAGCGCGAGCTCGGCGGTGCGCATCAGGTGCACTTCGAGGCGCTCGCGCCAGGTGCCCGAGCTCTCGCGTCCGGCCTCCGTCGCCCACCCCATGATCCGGTCGAGCGCGGCCTTCAGCAGCTCGTCCTTGTTGCGGAAGTGCCGGTACATGGCGGTCGCGTCGACGCCGAGCGCCTCGCCGAGGCGCTTGAAGGTGATGCGGGCATGGGGTTCGTCGCGGGCCAAACGCAGCATCGCGTCGACGATCATGCGCTGGTCCAGTCGCACGCGCTTCGCGCCCGCCTGCTCCGCCGGAGCCTCCGTCATCCCGACTCCCCTCGTTCGGATCCCTCACCACCAGTGTATGGCGCTCCCGAGGCGATCCCGGGCAGTGTCAACAATAATGTCAATGCAATTGACACTGTCGCGGTCTTCTCTTAGTGTGGCACCACGGATCGATGAAGATACCCGAGGAGGCCCAGGTGACAGACACCCCGCGCGCAGACGTCGGGGGCTGCTGCACGTTTAGGTGACATTCGACATGGCTAGTTTCGGCTGGCCTGGAAGGATGATCACTATGGCAACCAGGTATCCGCAGGAGTTCCGTGATGACGTCGTGCGCGTCGCCATGAACCGT
>NZ_JAGDYL010000048.1 GCF_017565705.1 Leucobacter ruminantium | reverse complement strand
GGAGACGGAGCGCGAGCTGCTTCTGCTCACGACTGAGATGACCATGCTTGCCCTGCAACCGATGCCTCCTGAGATCAACGTCTGCTTCATCTCACAGCACCCATTGCGTTGACCGGTTGAATCCGCCCACGGATAGAGTGCGTCGAGGTATCGGAAAAGTGACGATCCGCCCCGATATCGGCTCAGGGCGGGCTCGACGCGGCGGTGCCGACCGTCGCCACACCCACGGCCCCGAAGCGGTCTCCGTCGCAGTAGCGCAGGCGAACATCGCGCTGCTCCCACGGGGAATAGGGCAGGTGCCCGGTGGCGGCTCCCCCCGCGTCCAGCCCGAAGCGCTGATAGACCCCGGGCCCCAGCTCGACGCAGACCTGCAGGCCCGCGATCCCGTTCAACGCGACGGGCACTCGGGTGTCAGGCGCGCCCGGCGTCACCGGCGACGAGGTCATTCCGGGCACTCCCAGCTCGAAGGACACGGGGCTGCCCTGCCCGGCGACGCCGTCGATCATCTGGGTGAGCTGCGCCCGATGGGATCCTGCGCCGAGCCCCAGCGTCGCGAGATCGACCGACCAGCCGCCGTCCTCGGCGACCGGCACCGCGAAGACGAGCCCCGAGACGACGACGGACACCGACGATGCGGGCTGCGAGGTGCCCACCAGGCGGGGCGCGAACGCGCCCCCGCGCTGATCGGAGGTCAGCACGGTGAGCTCCGCCGCGCTGGGCCCGCCCTCTCCCCCGCCGGAGTCTCCACCGCCGTCCGCGTCGGAGTTCCCGCCGCCGTCCTGGCCCTCGTCCGGGGTGCCGTCCGCTCCGCCGTCGGAGGGCGGAGCGTCGTCCGAGGGCTCCTCGTCCTGCTCCTGAGAGACCGCGGAGGTCGGCTCACGAGCCTCGTCCTGCGAGCGGGAGGACTCGAGTCTCGTCGCGGTGGCGACGGGCTCGTCCCTGCCCGGCCCGGGCTCTCCGCCCGGCATGTTGAACAGCGAGGTTCCGACGGCCCCGACGATGAGCACCGCGCTTCCCAGCAGCACGGCGCCGAGGCCGCTCTTCAGGCCGCCGAGCACCTCGGCCCCGCGCGAGACGAAGCCGTGAGCGGGGGCGCCCGCCCGCTGCAGCAGGGCGAGCGAACCAACGTCCGGGGCCGCCGCGGTCGTGTGAGACGTGCCGCCGGCCTGCCACGCACCCGCGCCGAGCAGCGCGGCGGCGACCACCCCGCTGCTGAGCGCGGCGTCGAATCGCCCGCGCGCCTCACGGAGCGTGCGCACGAACTCCCCGCACTCCGCGCACAGGGCGAGGTGCGACTCGACCTCAGCGCGTCGATCCTCGACGAGAGTCCCCCGCACGTACCGCGGCAGGAGTTCGACGGTGGCCGGATGCGCCACTCCGTTGTCCGGCGGCAGCAGCTGGCGCATCCACGCCAGCCGGAGCCCCTCCTTCGCGCGGCGCACCAGCACTGAAACCGCGTTCGGCGACAGGCCAAGGTGATCGGCGACTCGGCCGCGCGGCACGTCCTCGACCTCGAGCAGCCAGAGCACCGTGCGCCATCGCTCGGGCAGTGCGGCGAGCGCCGCGGCCATGAGCCGGCGCTCGTCCGAGGCCTCGAAGTAGGCTTCGCCTCCGGGAACGGTGTCCGATTCGGCCTCGATCCCCATGACGGCCCGCTGCCGATCCCGGTACCACCTCGCCGCGATGTTCCGCACCGCGGTCAGCACGTACGCGCGGAAGTGCCCCTTCGGGCCGCCCCCGCGCTGCAGCTGATCCCAAATCGCGGCGAAGGCCTCCGAGACCACATCCTCGGCGTCCGAGAACGCGAGCGGCCTGGCCGTGGTCAGAGCTGCGCCCCGGTGCCGGGCCCACAGCTCGGCGTACGCCTCGCGATCCCCGTTCCGAGCGCGCGACAGCAACTCATCCTCTGCAACCCCATTGTTCGCCGCTCCCGGCGGCGATTGCCCCTCTTGCACCCCATTCCCTTCCCGCCATGTCGGCCGCGTCCCTTTGAGTGGTGGAAATTCACTTCACCAGCGCGAGAGTCAGTGCAGCTAGTTTATGCGGCTTCGAGCCCGGCGAGTACCACCCCCTCAACGCCGGGGTTGATGAGTTTCATCGAGTTCTCGCTGAAGTAGCGCCGCGCGGACGCATCCCACTCATCATGCTGCTCGATCAGCACATGCCCGGTGAGACGCAACAACGCTTCGGAGTTCGGAAACGTGCCGACGACGTTCGTACGCCGCTTGATTTCCTTGTTGAGCCGCTCGAGCGGGTTCGTGGACCAGATCTGCTGCCAATGCGCTGATGGGAACTCGGTAAACGCGAGAAGATCATCCTTCGCCCCTTCAAGAAGTTCCGCGGCTGCGGGGTGACTGCGGGTCAGCATGGAGACGACTTCATCAAACTGGGCGTGCACGAGTTCCCGCTTTCCGCGGGGCACGAAGATCGTGCGAATGATCGCAGCGACCATCTGGCTGGCGACTTTCGGGACGCGGGCGAGAACATTGCGCATGAAATGCACCCGACAACGTTGCCAGGCAGCGCCCTGGAACGACACCTCGATCGCCCGAATGAGGCCAGCATGCGCGTCACTGATCACGAGCCTGCACCCCGCCCAAGCCGCGGGCTTTGAGGTTGCGGAAGAACTCAGTCCAGAACGGTGCAGACTCGGTGTCTCCGACTTGGAAACCGAGAACTTGTCGGCGGCCGTCAGCGGCGACCCCGATCGCGATCGCTTGAGAAACAACTCTGCGGCCGACTCTTGCTTTGCAGTACGTCGCATCAACGAACACGTACGGGTAGGTGGTGTCATCGAGCCTTCGTTCACGAAACTCCGTCACGTCCTCGTCAAGGTCCGCGCAGATGCGTGATACCTCAGAGGGTCTGCCCGATGAACGGTGGATCTGGCCGAGCGCATGGTTAGTTGATTCGGCCTTCGAAAGCGATCGCGAACGCGTTCAGTGCGGGCTTCCATCTCGTCGCCCAGCGTGCCCGACCACGCCCGGTCGGGTCAAGCGAGCGGGTCACGAGATAGAGACACTTCAGCGCGGCGGCGTCGTTGGGGAAGTGCCCGCGCGCCCGGACGGCGCGCCGGTGGTTGCGTCCAATAGCGTGGTGTACGGATCGGCCGGTGGCCGCGTCGCTGTGAACATGGCGACGGTCACCGTGTGATCCTTCGAGAGAACTCTTCACATCCATCTCGAAAGGACCAACGACGATGACCGTCGCACCCCACGATATCGACCCTGCCCGCTTCCTCGTTGAAAGATCGGAACTAAACCCAGGCCAATTCACCGTGCCACTCCGACTGGATAGTGACTTGCATTTCCGTCCTCCATTGTTCATCAGGAGGTGGCATAAACAGAGGCCCGGAACTGCAGAAACGTGCAGTTCCGGGCCTCTTGTCAACCCTTGCGGGCCTGGGGCTAGGTCAACGATCTAGAAGTCCCAGTACTTGCCACAATCCATGCGAGGCGCGAAATCCTGCGGAATCTGCAACCCCGGAGACACCTCGTGCCCCCTACGTGCCCCTGCGATTCGACCCCGAATCTGCCCGCATAAGCGGGCCAGCGGCACATTACAAATTGTACTCGTCCAGGCCCTCAAACTGCAGGTGCTTTCATGCCGCAATCAAGCTTCACTCCTTGTCTGTAAGAAGCAAGGAGACGCTCGACCAACTCACGCGATGCCCACACGATCTCGGATGCTGCACAGAGACCTCCGGGTGGTCTCGACGCGCTTCGGGGCGGTGAAGTGTTGAGTAAGTGTCGACCAATCAAATCTTCCGAACCGTTGCCATACGCACCCGGCTTCTGGTCACATTCTGGATCCGCGACTACACTGAAAGCAGGCGACC
This sequence comes from Leucobacter ruminantium, assembly GCF_017565705.1. Taxonomy (GTDB): domain Bacteria; phylum Actinomycetota; class Actinomycetes; order Actinomycetales; family Microbacteriaceae; genus Leucobacter; species Leucobacter ruminantium. Next base: position 4,969 of record NZ_JAGDYL010000048.1, on the reverse strand, counting down.
GTTCTCCTCTCGCCCCTGTAGTGGGTCCGGCTGGTCGGTTCTTCCGCGAAGTCCCTTTTCAAACTCTCGTCGCCGTGAGTGAGAAGGACTTGCCATGCTTCGCTTGGGCTTCATCGTCGCGCTCTGGCTTCACACCTTGCTGCACAGGTACGCACCATCGAACCGGCTGATCCGCCGGCTGCAGCGCCAGCACCCCCGCAACGCCGAGTGGCGTATCTCGCTCTATGCGGTCCCCTTCTTCGGCGCTGCTTGCCTCCTCTGGGTACTCATCGATGCGGGTGCCCCGACATGGTTGTACGCCGTCGCAGGCATTCTGATCTGGGATGCCGGCAAGTTCCTCACGTATGGGCCGGCGACTTTCCTTCGACGGCGCCTCACCCGCGCGCGCGATGCTCTGCGCACCCGTTCCACAGTGCAGCGCTGACTCAGCCCTGAGAGCACTCTCACAGCGGCCCTACTCGGGCTCCGGGGAGCAGTGCCGCACCTACCGGCCAGAATCCCAATCTGGTTGGAGGGCGACATGGCCGGGAGCTTCTCATTCGCGAGTATCGACGATGAGCGCACCGCTCGCGCAGCCCTCACCTACGTCGCACCACCCGAGGACGCGGTAACTGATCACGTTCTTCGTGTCACGGGCAGCGGACTCAGCGCAATCGAGATGGCGCTACGGAACGACCCCATCCCCGGAGTGGGGCGCTCGGCGGCACTTCTGTGGCGCCGTCGTTTCGACGTGGCGGATCTCGACCGGATCGCGGACGGGTTCGAACAGGGCCGCGCGCTCGGACTCCACGTGCTCGTTCCAGATGATCTGGACTGGCCGGAATCGCTCGGCAAGCTCGGTGCCCGGGAACCCTACGCACTCTGGGTGAAGGGAGACACAAGCTTGCTCGGCGCGCCCGTGCTGAGCCGGGCCGCCCTCATCGGGGCGTATGCTCCAACGGACTATGGGACGGAGTGGGCGCTTCGCACCGCCGCAGAGCTGACGCAGGACGGGTACGTCGTCACCGCGACATCGGGAACGGGGATCGCGGCCGAGGCCACACGCGGCGCGCTCCTGGAGGGCGGACATCCGGTCGTGGTCGTACCCCGCCCGCTTTCCTTCGCCGGCCCCGATAGTGCTGCGGTCGCGCGTCAAGGCCTGCTGGTGAGCGAACTTCCGCCCCACTCGCCACACTCCCGCGAGGCCGGCCGCGCGAGCCACCGTCTCCTCGCCGCGATGTCCGGCGTCGTCACGGTAGTCGAAGCCCATGAACGGTCGACCCCGGTGCGGACTGCGGAGATGGCGCGCACGCTCGGCCGTGAGGTTGCGGCCGTACCGTCCGATGTGACCAGGCTCCGCCGGGGCACGAACGCTCTGATCGCCGAGGGCATCGCCACCCTCATCACCGAGGCCGAGGACGTCGAGCATCTGCTCGAGAAGCACCTTGCCACCCGGCTCCTGCTCGATGTCGACCGGCAGGCACCAGCGCGTGCGTTCGATCACAGCTCAGGCCTCGCACGCTGAGGCCTCTGAACTCTCTTCCCTCACTAGGAGGCCTGCATGATGGTCAGCGATTTTGAACTCGAGAACATCACGGACGAGCGCATGGCGCGCCTCGCCTTGAGCTATGCGGTGCCGGTCCAGAATGAACTCACCCAGTACTTCCTGAGCCACGGAGGTGCGGTTCGGGCGCTCCGCATCGCCGCTGATGAAGAAGCGGCACCCGGAGTCAACCCCAAACGGGTGGGCATGTGGCTGCAGTACTTCGAGAACTACGATCCAGCCACAGTGGCGCGCGGGTTCGACCTTGCCCAAGAGCATGATCTGCAGATGCTCATCCCCGGCTACCAGGACTGGCCAACGGGGATACCTACGTTCGGCGATCTGGCGCCGTATGCGCTATGGGTGAAAGGCGCGCGCCCGGAGCTGCTGACGCGGGAGATCACGGAACGTGCCACGATCACCGGTGCTCGGGCGGCATCGGGCCGCGGGATGTATGACGCCGATCAGCTCGCCGTCGGCCTCGCGCTCCGGGACGTGACCGTCGTTGCGACGTCGGCTCCCGGCATAGCGCGAGCCGCGCTCACCGGGGCGGTCGGGGGGCCGAGCGGCGCGATTGCCGTGATGCCGCACGGCCTCGATGATCCGAACGCGCATACACCGAACGGGTTCTTCGACTCCGTCGCCGAGAACGGGATGCTCCTCAGCGAAACCCCACCCGGTTGGCCCGAGGCGCGCGACACCATGCTGGGCCAGCGCAGACTGATCGCGAGCCTGTCAGCCGTGACCACCGTCGTCGAGTCCGGTACGCGAGGAGAGCCTGTGACTGCGGCGCTCATCGCGAAATCGTTGAACCGGGTGATTGGCGCGGTGGAAGGCCCCGAGGACGCGGCCGGCAGCCTCGGCCCCAATATGCTCCTCGACCAGCACGAGGCGACGCCCATCACCGATAGCGTCAGCATCGTGCATGCGCTCAGCACCTATGCCCGGAAGCACTCACTCCCCGACCCGGTGAGCGACAGGCCGAATGGCTCCCTCCAGACGGCGCGAACTGCGCTGCCCGAGCACCTCCAACGCACCTCGCTCTCCGCTGACGTCGAACAGCGCCCGACCCGCTCGCCCTGAGCTGAAACCTCACCGACATGAACGGCAGTGACCACGCCCACCGGGCCGGAGGTGAACGGTGAAGCCCGTCGACGGTCAGCTGGCATTCGATTTCGACGAGTTCGCCCGCGAAGACGCCCGCAGGGATCTCCCCTCACGTGAGGGAGCCCCGCTGCACTTCACCACCGACTACTACGCACCCGGTGAGCTAGACGAGGCGTTCGAACTCTGGTGCTTTCTGAACGGCAACTTCGGCTCGATCCCGCGCAGCCACATGTGGCATCGACCATCCTGGGCCACGGGCGAAACCGAGTACGGGGATCACTCCATCGTCACCTTCACCGCAGACTTATCACCTCCGCGGGGCGCGGCCGGACCCGGCGACGTGGTCTACCGTGCCTCGTGCGAGTCGTGCGAATGGCATGCGGTGGACGACTCCGAGAACGGGGTCGTGGAAGCTTGGCATGACCATGCCGTACCTGGCTGGCGAGAGCTCCCCGTCATTCCGGCGCAGGTCCGGGTGCGCGACGAGAAAGGCCTGACCAAGCTCGCGAAAGCCTGGATCTCGGAGCACTATCCGCAGCACATGCAGGTAGCCGGCGCGCCCATCATCACCGAGCGAACACCCCACGCGACACGGCACGTAGCGGGGTACTCGCCTTGGCGCGGGTACGACCTCTCCTGGACCGCACTCGACCACCCCTCATCGACATCCGACCGTCCTGTGAGCGCAGCACGCCGCGATCTTGCCAGCGCTATGGGTGCAGAGTCGCGCCAGGCGCCCCAACTCGGCGCCGTCGACGGCCCGCGGCGCTGACGCTCCCCGAGACAGGTGGGGTGGATCGCCTCTCGCTAGAGCTTTTCCGGGATCGGGTCTGCACCTGTCGGGTGATTCTTCAACTTGGGAGGGCCGCCGCATGGCCGAACGATACGCACTCGACCACATCGACGATGAACGCACCGCGCGTATCGCGCTGAGCTATGCGGTGCCCACCGGCCATGAACTCACCGGTCGATTCCTACGAGAATACGGCGGACTCCAAGCGATACAGTTCGCGCTCGGGGCCGAAGCGCGCGGCGCCGATCCGACCACGCTGCGAGTCTGGCGAAGCCATCTCGACCGCTACGATCCTCAACTCGTGGCCCGTGGCTTCGAGCTCGCCGAACGGCATCGCTTAGAGGCCCTCGTTCCCGGCGATCCGAATTGGCCGACAGGCATGGACGACCTGCGCGAGCGCGCACCCGCGGTGCTGTGGACGCGCGGCGCCCGGCCGGAGCTGCTGAACCGCCCACTGTGGGAGCGAGTAGCGTTAGTCGGGGCACGAGCGGCAACCTTCCGTGGCCACTGGGATGCGCAGCAACTGTCCGTAGGGCTCGGCCTGCGCGACATCACGATCGTCGCCGCGTCCTCCCTCGGTGTCTCACGCATGGCCCTAGCCGGCACGCTCGGGAACGACAGCGGTGCGGTCGCGGTGTTCGGCAGCGGCCTGGACGATCCGTACCCACGAACCCCGAACGGGTTCTTCAACTCGATCGCCCAGGGCGGGATTCTGCTGAGCGAGACGCCGCCAGGCATCGAGCCGTCGCGCAACTCCCTGCAAGGAATCAGCAGAATGGTCACCGCGCTCTCGGCGGTGACCACGCTGGTCGAGTCGGGGCCGCGAGGCCAAGCCATGGACGCCGTCACCCACGCTTTGCAGATGCGGCGTCGCGTCGGTGCGCTCCGAGGACCGGAGGACGAGATCGGCAGTATCGGCCCGAACACGCTCCTCGACCAGGGTGCTGCCGATCCCGTGACGGATCGAGACGACATCCTCACCGTACTCGACAGTTTCCGCAGCAAAAGCGCGTCCATTCGTGACCTGAACGAGCGCCCGCAGCAGGCGCGCTCCGCGACCCCCGAAGAACTCCAGCACCCTCACGACGCTCGCCCGCCCGAGCGCGGTATCTCGCGTTCCCTTTAACTGGGTTGTTCAGAACAGCGTTGGGCCGTCGTAGCGTGGTGCGGATGTCCGGTGCGCTCGCTGTGCGCCGCGTGCGCTCATTGTGGTCTGCGCCTCGCGCGGGTTGAGGCGATCAGCCAGGACGCTTTTTACGTCGCTCCACAGGTCTGGCCGGTCAAGGTGTCGGTCTCGTTCGCAGCTTTGACGAAGCTCGGCCAGGAATCTGGCCCAGCGCTCGGGGGTTGAGAGCTGTTCCTCGTAGAAGCCGTGGATGACGTAGTGGGCGATGAAGTCGAAGTATCCATCGGTCGAGAGCCCCGTTACTTTGTTCGTGGCTCCTGATCCGTGAGGATGAGGGGCGAGGCAGCCAGCCGGGTCCGGCATGATTGTTGCCCCCTGTCGCAGTTCATGATCTGGGGGGTGTTGTCACCGGGCTCCGGTC
>NZ_JAGDYL010000047.1 GCF_017565705.1 Leucobacter ruminantium | reverse complement strand
CGTTGCGTATGCGTTGAATACTCGGCCTCGGAAGTCGTTGGGGTGGAAGACACCTGCGGAGGCGTTTAACGAGCAGCTATTGTTGGTTCAACAAGCCGGTGTTGCATCGACCGGTTGAATCCGGTCAGTTCCGAAGCCGGAAACTACAGCGCGCTCTCACCCTTCACGGTATGGCGGGCTCGATGGGGAGAGTGGGCGCTGCCGGAGATAACGCGGCGATGGAGTCGTTCTTCAGCCTGCTGCAGAAGAACGTGCTCAACCGTCGCAGCTGGGCCACGCGGGACGAACTACGGATCGCGATCGTAACCTGGATCGAGCGGACGTACCACCGACGGCGCAGGCAAGCTCGGCTGGGGCGTTTGACTCCGGTCGAGTACGAAGCCATCATGAACGAACAGGTCGCACTCGCTGCCTGACACAGTTGTCACCTAAACGTGCATCAGACCCTCGAACACCGCTGACACAGCAGCGGGAACATGCTTGAATTGCATCTACGAGATGCCTCTCGGATCGGTCGAACAGAACCCTTAGCAAGTTCCATTATCCCTGATCAGAGAGGCATTTCTGTGTCAGGACACCCGTTCAATCACCACGCTCACCGGTGGATCGAGGGTTAACCATTTCTGCGCCTGCAGCGAGTGCAGCGCCCCGACCAGCGTTGTCGTAGCGGCACTAGCCGTCGGTCGAACCCGGATCACGCTAGGGCGGCCTGGGAACAACGGCAGCTATCTGGCGAAGTTCCCGCGATAGTCCTCGTATACCCAGCCAACGACTGAGACAATGAGGAGAGGGAGACTGAGATATGCGAACCAGAACCCCACGGCGATGCCCAGGATGACGAGGCTTGCGCCCAGGGCGAGTGTGATCGGCCACCAGCTGTAGGGCTGGAAATACCCGATCTCAGGGTCCCCGTCATCAATGTCGGCGTCGTCGCGGTCTTCGGAGAGCGGCTCGCCCTGTTTTCTCTGAACGAGTTGCAGGTAGAACGCCAGCCACGCCATGAACGCCCCACCGAACGTGAAGGCGATCGTTCCGAACCATTCGATGCGGTGCGTGGAGGCGAGGTTCCATCCGGTGTAGAGCAGCGCCAAAAATAGCTGAAACGCGGCCAAGATCCAATAGATGACGATATGTGTGCGCATGGGATACCTCCGCTGCCGTTAACGGATCGGGTGAATGAACCGATCACGCAATAGAATGTGTGCACGAATAATTAATACACTAAGTATTCGTGTCGATGTTAGTTTGGTTGGATGCAAGATGCAACCTGCCGAAAGGGATGGCGATGAGTGAAGTCGGTGTCGATGAGGCCCTTAAGCTCGACAACCAGGTGTGCTTCGCGGTGTCGGTCGCCAATCGTGCGATCATTAGTCTCTACCGGCCGCTACTCGAACCCCTCGGGTTGACGCATCCGCAGTATCTCGTCATGCTTGCTCTCTGGGAGGACAGCCCGAGATCGGTGAATGATCTCTGCGAAGTGCTGCTGCAAGATGCCCCGACGATCTCGCCGCTTCTAAAGCGTCTCGAGTTGGCCGGTCTCCTCACGCGGCAGCGCAGCAGCAGAGACGAGCGTCGATTGGAGGTCGAGCTCACCGAGGAAGGGCGTCAGTTGAAGAGGCTTGCTCCGCAGGTGCCCGCCGCGGTCGTCAAGCATCTCGATATGAAACTCGAAGAACTAGCCGATCTTCGCGCGAAGCTCTGGGAAGTAATCGAGGCCACGAAGCGCATTCCTTAGTGCGCTCAGTTATCGGACGTAGATCCTTGGGGTGTCCGTGGGTGATGTGGGACTCACGCGTCTCCAGGTGGGGATTCCGGGGTCGCGACTACCGCTGGACAGAGGGGTCGTGCCGCCACCCCGCGATAGCCTCTATTGTTCCGTGATTACGAGCCCCGTGATTCTGGCGGCTTGTTTGAGGGATCCGAGGTTTGTGAGGTTTGGGAACCCGGCTTGTTCCATGAGGGTGATGGCCTGGCCGGCGCGGTTGCCGGATCGGCAGTAGATGAGGTACTCGGCGTCGGGGTCGAGGTTCGGGATGGCTTCTGCCACTGCTCCGGCATTGAAGTCGAGCAGTTTCGCGCCGTCGAGGTGACCGGCCGCGTATTCCTCCGGGGTGCGCACGTCGAGAATGATGGCGTCGGCTGAGACCTCCGGCTTCGTTTCGGAGGCGGGCGCGCTGGTACAGGCTTGGAGGCCCAGCGCGAGGCCGCAGGCGGTAAGCGGGAGGACGATCTTGGTGAGTGTGCGGCGCATGAGTGCTCCTTCTGCTGCAGGGTTCATGGTGGGAATCGGTTACGGTGTGGTGGGGGTATCAGCGTCGTTCGGTAGGGCGCAGGTGTCGTCCGGGCATTGCTGCGGGGCGGTCCTCGAGAAACGGGATTGCAGGGCGCAGCCGACGCAGATCCCGAACGCGGTCTCGAGGAAGAGGAGCGCGAGGCAGGTCCCGCAGAGGGCGAGCGTCACCCAGAGGGGCGCTTGCAAGAGGCCGGTCGCGAGGCACGCGGCGAATCCCATGCCGTAGCCGAGCCACCAGGCGAAGACCTTCTGCGGCGCCCCAACCCATTCGGGTCGTTGCCGTGAGACGATGAGGCGCGCGAGAGCGAGAGAGGGCGCGTAGCGGTCGCCTGCAATGACGCGGATCAGCATGTCGAGCACGAAGGCCGCGCCGAAAGGTTTGAGCGGGTCAGCCGTGCCCGTGTGGATGGCGGTGAGATAGAGTACGATCCCCGGCAGAAACAGCAGGCCTGCTGCGGCCCGCGCCTCGCGCTCGTTGATCACCGGGACGGCATAGCCCGGGATGATGCGGCCGACGCGAGGGCGCTGGGTCACAGGTGCGGGGACGGTCGTGCTCATGCGATACCCGCCGCGATGTTCGGGATCTCCTGGGCTAACACGAGCGCCCCCATGGCGAGCACGAAGACTCCGAATCCGCGGCGCAGCGCCCGCTCGGGGAGGCGTCCGGCGAACCGGGCTCCCAGCAGGGGCCCGGCGACGGCGATGCCGGTGAACGCGAGCACGATCGGCCAGTCGATCTGCACGGATACCAGTGCTCCGGTGAGCCCGGTAGCGGTGTTCATGACGATCACGAACAGGGAGGTCGCGACCGCGGCCACCATCGGCAGACCGCCGAGGAGGTGCAGCGCGGGCACGATAAGGAACCCGCCGCCGGCTCCCACGAGCCCGGTGGCCAGGCCGACGAGGAGTCCGACGAGGAGCATGCGCGCGACCGGCGGCGCCGTATCATCGGTCCCGGCCGACGCAGAGGCGACCGCCGGTCTACGACCTCGGATCATCGCGGTCGCGGTCGCGATCATCATGACCGCGAACAGGATCATCAGCACCGGTCCGGGGATCCAGCCGCCGAGCAGCCCGCCGGCGAAAGCTCCCGCCATACCCGCTCCCCCGAAGAACAGCCCGGTTCTCCAGCGCACCCGTCCGGCCCGCGCGTGCCCGAGGAGCCCGACCGCGCTGGTCACGCCGACGATGAACAAGGATGAGGCGATCGCCGCTCGCGGTTCCATCCCCAGGAGGTAGACGAGGATGGGTGTGGTGAGGATCGATCCGCCCCCGCCCAGGAGCCCGAGCGAGAAGCCGACGAGCACAGCGGCAAGCAGTGCGATGACGAGCGTCGGTTCCATGCGCGGACTCCTGGGGCGATCGGATGGTGGGCGTGAGCAGCCGGTCAGGCGGTCGCGAGCGTGCCGGCCTCGGTCGGTTTGCCTGCCGCGGTCCATGCGGTGTAGCTGCCGTCGAGTTCGGTGATGTCGTACCCGGCTCGGCGCAGCGCGCTCGCGGCGACGCTGTTGCGGACGCCGCTCTGGCAGTAGGTCACGATCGTGCCGGCCTCTTTCGAGGGCAGCAGGTCGAGGTTCCATAGCACCCGCCCGCCGGAGACCTGCCGGGCTCCCGGCAGATGCCCTTCCGCGTACTCGGTCTTGTTGCGCACGTCGAGTAGCATCACGTGCTCGAGACCGTCGAGCTCGTCTGGGCGCACGAGCTTCGGCTTCACCAGATCGAGTCCGTCCAGTGAGGGGATGTATCCACGAACGGTGTCGATGCCGACCCGGATGAGGTGATCGCGCATTTCTTCGGCCTGCTCACGGTCCTCGGCGAGGAGCACGAGGGGGCGCTGCTCGAGCAGCGGGTCGTAGACCCAGGCTCCGTAGCTGGCGGCTTTGTCGATGCCGGGGATGTTCAGCGAGCGCTCGACGGTGCCGGCATGGACCTGACTGTTGTGGCGGGTGTCGACGAAGATGACCTCGTCGGCAGCGAGTTCAGTAGTGAGACGTTCTGCCGTGTACTCGACGAGCTCGGGCGCCTCACCGATCACCGAAGGACCGACCTTGTTCTCCATCTTCATGCGGCCGAAGTACGCGTGCGCATCGGGCTGGCCGCTGAGCAACTCGTCGACGAAGCCCTGCTCGTCGTCATTCCTCAGATACTCGCCCCACCAGGAGAAGTTGCGCTCGTAGCCGACGGTCGAGGAGGGGATTGCGCCCAGCGCCTTACCGCAGGCGCTGCCCGAACCGTGCGCGGGAAGCACCTGCACATAGTCCGGCAGCGTCAGGAAGCGATGCTTCAGGCTCGCAAAAAGATCACGCGCGCCCTGGAAGCGGGTGTCGATGAAGCCCGCGGCCTCGTCGAGGAGGTCGGGCCGGCCGAGGTCACCGACGAAGACAAAGTCGCCGGTCAGTATGAAGCCGGGCTCATCGGCCTGGGCGCCGTCGGTGATCAGGAATGACAGGTGTTCGGGGGTGTGCCCGGGGGTGTGCGACGCTTCGACGGTGATGTTGCCGAGCCGGATGCGGTGCCCGTGCTTCATGCGCACCGCGCCGTCGAAGTCGCTGCCGTAGGTCCAGTCGGGGCCGCCCTCGTCAGAGACGTACATCTGCGCGCCGGTAGCGGCGCCGAGCTCTCGCGTGCCGGAGAGGTAGTCGGCGTGGATGTGGGTCTCGGTGACCGCGACGATCCGCATGCCATGCGCGGTCGCGAGGTCGAGGTAGACGTCGAGGTCGCGGCGGGGGTCGACGACGATCGCCTCGCCCTTCGCCTGGCAGCCGATGAAGTAGCTCGCCTGCGCGAGATCCTCGTCGTAGATGCGTTCGAGCAGCATGATCAGATCCTTCCTGCGTGTGGTCAGGGTTCGGGTTATCGGCAGGTGCAGCGGTCAGCCTCAGGAACCCCGTACAGGGCGTCCTCGATGTGCTGGCCGCAACCGGTCCAGGTGGGCTTGCCGCAGGTCGAGCAGGTGATTCGTGCGCACATGATGGGAGTCCTCTCTAGCGATGCGCTGAAAAATGGTTCGTCGAGACGGGTGGTCAGGAAGCGGGCTGCGCGTCGCGCTCGGCAAGCTGCCGGCGAACATCGTCCATGTCGAGGTCGCGGGCGCCCTGGATGAGCTGCTCGAGCTGCGGTGCACGGAGCGCACCCGGCTGCGCATAGACCATGATCCCGTCGCGGAATACCATCAGCGTCGGGATCGAAGTGATGCGGAACTCCGCCGCCAGCTGCTGCTCCGCTTCGGTATCGACCTTGCCGAACACGATATCCGGGTGCTCTTCAGAGGCCCGCTCGAAGACCGGGGCAAACGCCCGGCACGGACCGCACCACGCAGCCCAGAAATCCACGAACACGATGCCCGCACCAACGGTGTGGGCGAAATCCGAATGAGACAGATTCTTTGTCGCCATGACTTGCTCGCTCTGCGCTCAGCGACCGAAGAGACGAGAGAAAAACCCGCCCCGCTCAGCCTTCGCCGCGTCGACCTGCGCCTGAGAATGCTTGCCACCACACCACTCCGACGCTGGCACGCTCATCTTCACCATCGCCACGTGCTGGCCGCAGCCCGCCCACGTCGTCTTCCCGCAGGTACGACACTTCACCGCTCGACACATCCCGCGCTCCTCGTCTCTCAAACTCAACCCTGATACCCCTGGGGGTATCTATGCACTTTCAATACTATACCCCCTGGGGTATCGTGGATGTCAAGTTCCATCCGATTCACCTATCGAAAGCAGGAAGCCATGGCGCACGCGACAGCCCCTGACCTCGGCACCTCATCGCGCGATAATGAAGCTAAACGCAAAGTGGTGAACCGTCTTCGCCGCGCGCATGGACAGCTCGCCGCCGTGATCAGCGCAGTCGAAGACGATGCTCACTGCCGGGACATCGTCAACCAGCTCGCGGCCGTCACCAAAGCACTAGACCGCGCTGGATTCCTAGTCATCTCTAGCGCCCTCAAGGAATGCCTCACCGACCCCAACGGCGAAGACACCGCCAGCCCGGACGAACTCGAGAAACTCTTCCTCAGCCTCGCCTGAGAGCTGCACCCACGAACCCACCGGCGCAGCTCCGAGCACCCTATGTAACGAGGGGGACTGCTGAGGGTTTGGGTGCCTCTTTGACCTGCCCGGAGGCGGAAATGTTGATCACAGGGGTGACCGCTTCTACTTCTACTGTACGTCGGAGCAGTGCGAACGGGAACCCTCGAGTCAGAGGGTACGTCCTCGTTCCCTCCCGGACGCCCGCCCACCCGCCTGCGGCCAAGCATGCTCGGCAGTGAGTGCACGGGCGCGCTGGATTGCTTGCGCAGCGCGGGCGTGGTCGATCTTCTGCGCGACCCCATCCGGCTCCGCCCCGAGCGCGGCGGCGCTGGCAATCCTGTATCGGTCACGGTAGGCAGCGACCGTGCGCGCATGCCGGTTCCAGGCGTCCTGCTTGCGTGACTCGTCAGGGCGAGCCCCGAGCGCCTGAGCCCACGCAGCGCCATCGGCGATCGCCTGTTCGGCGAGGGCGGCGGCTCGGTTCTCGATGAGCTGGTGCCGCTCCGCGAGCGCTTCCTTCATATCGGGGTCGGTGATCCCGACCGCGACGGGGATGAGCCCGGCGATGAGCCGCGGCGCCCAGCGGGTGCGTCCCGCGCTCGCGGGCTGGATAGTGGCGTTTGCGACGCGCCAATGCAGCACGGAGGCGATGTTGTCGGCGTCGTCGAAGTCGCGCGCGGCGACCAGGCGGGGCATGAGCTGGTCGACGTCGTGATGGTTTGCCTCGGCGCGGCGTAGCTCGGCGGCGAGTGCCCCGAACGCTTCCGATGAGAGTGCGGCTTCTGCTTGCGTGTCGGTGAGGCCGGAGGTGCGGATGAGGGTGGCCCAGCGGTCGTGCTGGGCTTCGGTCGCGATCGTCTCGTACTCTGCGGCGAGCTGCAGGATCGACCCCCACCGTTCCTGCTCGGCTTGGATCGTCTCGTGCACGGAGAGCTCGGCCCCGGAATGATGCAGCACCCCGTGGAGCACCCGGCGGGCTGCCTCTTCCATGTCTTCGACCTCGTGCGGGTGGGCGTGCGCAACGTCCGGGGCATCGGTGGCGACGTAGGCAAGGTTTACGTCCTTGCCGCGGGTCAATGCAACATACAGGTTCTCGCGCGTCATCGACGGATCGACCAGCACATGCGAGGTATCGACCGTCACACCTTGCGCCCGATACGCGGACACCGCGTAGCCGAGGTGACCCAAACGCACTCACCTGAGACTATTTGTCACTGAGTATCTCAGTATATTGCCCGTTTCGCGACACGCTCAGGTCCGCTAAACGACGGCAGTGCCTCTGTTCGATGGGATCACCAACTTGGTCATTGCGGTGTTGCTTAATCGGGCCATGCATGGAGACAGCCCGGGCGATGAAGCTCGTCGCGGCCCGGAGGAAAGCCATTCAGTCGTTGAGGCACATACTGTATTTGAACTGGGGAGAGCGAAAGGGTCGGGGTGACGCCGCTAAACTCGGCGTCACCCCAGCTCTTTCGCTGTGACTACTTCTGGTACTGCTTTCTTCGTGTTACAAGCATCGCAGCAACGCCGAGAGCTATTAGGAGCGCGGCTCCGGTCAGCGCTATTGGAACATATGCGTCACTCGATCCTGTCGTGGGAAGAGAGGGCCGTTCAGGCGTCACTGAAAGCACCGTGATCGTCTGTGCTTCATCGTTGATGTCTGCGTGTTCCGTGACAAGGTTGCCGTCTGCGTCGTAGAGGTACTCGAAGACAACCAGCGTCTTACCAGCATGCCCGCTTGGCACACGGAACTTCACCTCGACGGTCCCGGAGGAGGTTTCTGGCGTAAAGATTGCGAAGCCTTCGATGCTGGTTCGCTTGCCAGATGGTTTTTCTACCATCACGCCTTCGAGGGTGTATTCGACCCCCGGCGTCAGCCCCTCGTATGTAACCGTGTCGATCACCGTGCCACCATCAGCCGGGATGATTCGGTCACCGTCAGCCTGATCACGCGCAGACGTACCAATAGCCGGAACATACGCCTCGACCACGACAGTCTGCGCCTCGTCATCAATATCAGCGTGTTCAGCAACGAGAGTGCTGTCCGGATCGTAGAGGTACTCGAACACCACGAGCGAGGTTCCCGCGAACCCGACAGGGATCGTGAATGTCACCTCGACGGTTCCGCTCGACTGATCCGGTGTGAACGTCGTGCTTCCGGTGATGCCGGTGCCTTGCCCGGTCGCCTTGTCGTAGAGTTCACCTTCGAGGGTGTATTCGACCCCCGGCGTCAGCCCCTCGTATGTAACCGTGTCGATCACCGTGCCACCATCAGCCGGGATGATTCGGTCACCGTCAGCCTGATCACGCGCAGACGTACCAATAGCCGGAACATACGCCTCGACCACGACAGTCTGCGCCTCGTCATCAATATCAGCGTGTTCAGCAACGAGAGTGCTGTCCGGATCGTAGAGGTACTCGAACACCACGAGCGAGGTTCCCGCGAACCCGACAGGGATCGTGAATGTCACCTCGACGGTTCCGCTCGACTGATCCGGTGTGAACGTCGTGCTTCCGGTGATGCCGGTGCCTTGCCCGGTCGCCTTGTCGTAGAGTTCACCTTCGAGGGTGTATTCGACCCCCGGCGTCAGCCCCTCGTATGTAACCGTGTCGATCACCGTGCCACCATCAGCCGGGATGATTCGGTCACCGTCAGCCTGATCACGCGCAGA
>NZ_JAGDYL010000046.1 GCF_017565705.1 Leucobacter ruminantium | reverse complement strand
GACTCGTGCTCGGGGCGGGCTTCGGCGAGCATCCGAAGTGCGCGCTGGCGAAGTTCAGGGTCATATTTGCTTGGCATCGTAGTTCCATCCTTGTATAAAGATCGGAACTCAAACCAGGCCAATTCAGTGCGCGCCACGGTGACGGTTCCGGGCCAGGACCCGGTATCGAAGGAAGCCGAGGCGCCCTTCTCGGTCGGCACCGAGAGGATCGATGTCTCGGCGCAGAAGCGCTTCACGCCGCTGGGCGACGAGAATGCCGAGACCGAGAACCTCACCGGCGTGACCGCCGGCGACAGCGTCGGCGTCGTGCTGCGCGCGCTTAACGCGGACGTGCCTCGGAGCACGGTGCTCGACAGCCTCCGCATCGTCGAACCGGGCGAGGGATCGAACGCGAGGTTCTTCGGGGACGATCTGCGCTTCGGCGGTTTCGACATGAGCACGCCCGAACGGATCGCGGCGGCATGGCCGGCGGGCGCCACGGGCGCCGTGGTGACGTGGAGCTACGACGACGGCACCACCGCGACCGATGAGCCGACGGCGGGCGAGGCGATGCCAGCGCCGGCCACGGGCAAGACCGTGACGGGCTTCGAGGTCGTCTTCACCGGTGCCATCGCCCCGGGAGCGGTGAGCGAACTGCGCTACCGGCTCGACTCCAGCGTGGACGAGGACTTCGTGCCCGCAGGGGGCACCAGCGGCAAGCTGCGGAACACGATCGACGTCACCGGTGCCCGCGAGGGGCTCGACCCCGATGAGGCGAGCGCGAGCGCGACGGTCGCCTACGTGGCGCCGCGCATCGACGCATCGATCGACAAGCGGGTCGGTCCCGGCGTCGTGCTGCCCGGTCAGCAGGTCGTGGTTCAGCTCGGCACCGAGGTTAAGACCGACGGCGGCCGCACGAAGCCGACCAGGATCGTAGTGGAGGATGCGCTCGCGGGCGACGGCACCTTCTGGGACGCCTTCGACGCGAAGCGGATCCTGCCGCCGATCAGCCGACCCACCACGAGTGCGGGCGCGCAGGCGAGCCTGCTGATCGAGTATCGCGACGCGGCCGGCACCTGGAAGACGCTCGTCGTGAACCCCGACGCCGATACGGCCGTCGACGTGGAAGCCGAGGCGGGCGAGGAGGTGACCGGACTGCGTTTCGTCTACGCGAACGTCGCCGGTTTCGACCAGGTCACCTATGTGAAGCCCAACATCCTGTTCGAGGCCCGCGACGAGCTGCGCAGCAGCGGGAAGCCGACCGCGGGTGCGTTCGACGGGCGGCCCGAGGCCTACGAGAACACGGCCTCGGTCGAGGCGACGGGCAAGCTCGACGAACGGACGGTGACGGGCGAGGACGAGGACCGCGCATCGGTCGGCATCCGAGGCGAGGAGGGCGGCCCCGGCCCGGAGGGCCTGTGGGCCGGCAAGACCTGGCAGCACGATGCGCTCACCTCGCAGTCGGGAGCCTCGTCCTGGACGACTCAGCGGTGGGCGGTGACGCGGGAGGGATACTCCTCGGCGGTCCTGCAGGATCCCGCATCGCCGACGGCCTCGGGCGAGGGCACGGTCTTCGAAGCCTTCGACCTGACGCACGTGCGTCCGATCCGCACGAGCGGCCCGGTGGCCGATGCGACCGTCGATCCGATGCTGCGCTGGGATCTCGTGACCGCGGTCGAGCTGTGGGACGGCGCCCGGTGGGTTCCCGTCGCGGCCCCCTCGGGCGGCTGGACGGACGCCGGCGGATTCGTCGGGTACACCCTCACCGCCGCTGAGCGCGAGTGGGCTCGCGGAGTGCGCCTGATCCTCGCCGAGAACACCGCGGCGCGCGAAGCCGCGGCCGAGGCAGGCGACCTGACGGCGCCCGCCGCGGGCAGCGGGATCGCGGCGTCGGGCGAACTGCGCTCCTTCCGTCTGGACTGGAAGCTGCGCGATCGCGCGCGGACGGCGGACGGCTCCCTGAAGTGGGTGAAGGAGAAGGACACCTCCTTCAACTGCGACGGCGGAGGCGACGGCTGCGTCGACAACGTCTTCCGCCTGAGCGGCACGACATCGGACGGCGCCGAGCACTCGGACACCGCGAACGACACGATTCAGGTGATCGACGCGGCGCAGAACGTCGCGCTCGACAAGCGGGTACAGGCGCTCGGCGTCGCATCGACGCCGTGCACGGTGTCGGCCGCGGCCTCCGACTGCGTTCAGCTGGTCGTGCCGAACGCGGGCGAGCTGGATCCGGCCGACTACCCGCGGGCGCGCTACACGCTGACCACGCGCAATTCCTCGGAGCGATGAAGCTGGCGAAGATCAGGGTCACCGACACTTCGACGGGCAAGCTCGCGTCGGGCGACCGGGCGCCGGAGCGCGGCATCGGCGACAGTCCCTTCCAGGGACGGGACTTCGCCCGGGAGGTCGAAAGCCCCGAGGGCAATCACTTCGACGCGTTCGACCTGACCGCGGTGAGCTTCGGCACGCTGCCTGGCTACATCGATCGGAACGAGAGCACCGTCGAGCTGTGGCTGTTCGACGGCGGGAGGCTCGCCACGCAGCGGTTCACCCTGCAGCAGGTCCTCGACGGGGACGCCGGCTTCGCGGCCGCGCTGCCCGACACGATCGGCATCGCGATCACCTACTCGAGCGCAGACCCCGAGGCGAACGGCAATCGCATCCCGGTCGGCGAGGATCTCGTCGCTCACCTCGATATGCGGATGCGCGCGACCGAGCGCGCGAGCGGTGATCCCGTGCGCGGCGGTGAGTCGGGCTCCGTCATCATGCTGCCCAACGAGGCGATCTCGCGCGGTTGGGACGCGGTGGTCGATCCCGATGCCCAGCCCACCAGCCGGGACACCGCGGATGTGCAGCTGAAGCAGGCGCGGGTCGACGTCGGCCTCGTCAAGGAGGTCGCGGTGCAGCACGGCGGCTCGAGCGATCGGACGATCATCGAGACCGAGCCGCAGGCACCGGTCGACGTGCGTCTCACCGCCGATCCGGCCGGAGCCACGGCACCGCACGACACGCTCGAGATCTCGGACACGACCGAGGGGTTCTGGCAGCGTTTCCGCCTCGTCGGGTTCGGCACTCCGACGCTGCCGGCGGGCAGCGACCGTGCGATCCCGCGCGTCTACGTGGTCGACGCGGCGGGAGCGGGGAGCTGGGTCGATCTCGCGGACTTCACGGGCGATCTCGCAGACGTCCGAGGCGTCGGCATGGTGTTCGACCGGGCGGACGGGGACCTCTTCCCGCAGGGATCGGCCTCGTGGTCAGCCTCGTGGGGAACCGCGGTGCTGCCCTTCACCGTGCAGCTGCGCGAGGGCGCCGAAGTCGACTGGACCGATGATCGGCAGCGGAACGAGGCGAGCGCCGCGGCGACCAACATCCGCTACGGAACCGCCGACGCGAAGGACGACGATGAGGTGACGTTCTCACCCGGCGCCAACCGCCTCCAGGTGGTCAAGCGCGCGCCGAACGACACCACGACGCACCGGGTCGCCCCGCTCTCGAGTCTGCCGTGGCGACTCGAGCTCACCAACAGCGGCACCAGCTTCCTGCCGATCGAGCAGGTGGTCGACGCGCTGCCCGCCTCGCTGAGCTGGGACGGTGCGGCGCCGGTGCTGACGAGCAGCGCGGAGTCGAGCGAGCTCATCGAGAACGCTCCCGACATCTCGATCGGCGAGGACGGTCGTCTCGTCTTCGACTGGAGCGGCGACTCGCCGCGTCTGAACCCGGGCGAGACCGTCACTATCAAGCTCGGCCTCATCATGCAGCCGTTGCGGGCAGGGGAGAAGGCCACCAACCGCGTCGTCGTGGAGAAGACCGGTGTGCCGTTGACGGAGGAGAGCTGCGTGCGGCCGAACGACTTCGGCCAGGAGCCGGCGGCATGGGATCCCGAGGAGCCGACGCTCTGCGGCAACACGAACTTCGTGCAGCCGAACCCCGGCACGGTGATCGCACCACGCAAGACCGTGAGCGGCGAGCCCGGCCCGACCCTGGGCGAGGACCTCGTGCACGGCGCGCTCAACACGCGCACCCTCGAGGACTGCGAGCCCGGCTACTTCGTGCCGCTGGGGTCGGCGTACACGCGGTTCCCCTGCGCCTCCTACACGGCTGCGGGCGCGACCGATACCTGGAAGCTGGAGAACTTCAACGCCGGCACGGTTCCGCTCGCGCGCATGACGGTGGTGGACATGCTGCCCGCCGCGAACGACCGCCTGCTCGACGGGGGCGCGGCGCGCGGGTCCACCTTCCGCCCCGTACTGGCGGAGGCCTCCTCCGACGCCTTCCGCGTGAGCGGGCTGCCCGCGGGCGCCCACTACACGATCGAGGTGACGACGAATGCCGATGCCTGCTTCGGAGCCGGGTCGGGATCGCTCTGGGCCGACGACCCCGAGTGCGTCGACACCGCGACCAATCCGGCGAACGCCGATTGGCAGCCGCTCGACGACTTCGCCGGCGACCGCACCGACGTCGTAGGCCTGCGCTTCGTCTTCGAGATGTCGGGCGAGCCTCTGCAGCCCGCTGAGAACATCGTGATCGAGTTCGAGACGGTGAACGCGCTCGATGGCTCGACCGGCGCGCTGCAGCCGACCCTCGCGCAATTCCGGGACCGTCAGTTCGCCTGGAACCAGCATGGCATGGTCGCGTGGGACGGCGCGGGCAACCGCGTCTATCTCCCCGCTACTCCGCAGCCCGCGGGCGTGACGGTGAAGACCGGTTCGCTGGTCGTCTCGAAGTCCGTGCTCGGCGAGGGCACCGCCCATGCGCCCGAGTCGTTCCCCGTCGAGCTCTCGTGCACCGTGCCGAGTGGCACGAGCTTCGAGCGCGTCGCACTCGACCTCGGTGATCAGGCGCTGCTGACGGTGCCGCGCGACGGCTCCGTGACGGTCGACGGCCTGCCGATCGGCGCCGACTGCACCGCACGCGAGAGCGGCGACGTCGGAGCGCACGGAGAGAGCGGGCGCTCCATCGTCCCCACCGCGGGTGTCGAGCCCTCGACGGACGGAACGTCGGCCGAGCTGCGCATCCGCGAGCGCGGAACGGACGACGCCACGCTCCTCGAGCTGGCGAACATCTACACGCTCGGAGAGCTCGTGGTCGAGAAAGCGCTGCTCAGCGGCAACGGCTACGAGCCCGACGATCGCGACCGGCGGTTCGCGTTCGAGTTCGAGCTGATCTGCGCGGTCAACGGCATGGAAGACCCGATCGTGCGCACCTTCACCCTCCGCGGCGGTGAGCAGGAGCACCTGACTGGCCTGCCCGCGGGCGCGCGCTGCGAGCTGACCGAGACGAACACGGGCGGAGCGCTCGAGACGTCGATGACGGTCGGCGGCGACGAGACCGAGGGATCGACCCGCGGCGGCCTGGTGATCGGCCCGGACGGGGAGCACGTGCTCGTATCGAATGTGTTCGACGGGCCGGTGCCTCCGGCGGATCCGCGTTTCGGCGGACTGGTCGTCACCGGCGGTACCGTCGCCTGGCTGGTCGTCGGCGCGCTGCTGTTGGTCGCCGCGGGTGGCGGGGTGCTGATCGCCCGCAGGCGCCGCGCCGATGCGGAGCGCGGGCTCTAGCCCTCCGGGTCGCGCGCGGGCGCCGGGTTCTTGCGAGCCCGGCGCCCGTGCGCGTTCGCGCGAGCCGCACGGCTACTCGCGGCTACGATGGAGGTCGTCCGGGGAGCGCCCCCGCAACACCGATCGAAGGGAAAGACGTCATGTGCGTACGCGTGAGCTGCGACAACTGCGCGAAGCCGACCTGGCAGGGCTGCGGCGAGCACATCGAGGATGCGCTCGCGGGGGTTCCCGCCGCGGAGCGCTGCACCTGCGCTCGCTGAACCGGCTCAGCCGGTTCGGGCACCCGAGGCGCTGAGCCTCGCGAAGGCGAGAGGCAGCGCCTCGG
The DNA here is from genome assembly GCF_017565705.1 of Leucobacter ruminantium. Classification (GTDB taxonomy): domain Bacteria; phylum Actinomycetota; class Actinomycetes; order Actinomycetales; family Microbacteriaceae; genus Leucobacter; species Leucobacter ruminantium. The sequence continues at coordinate 3,334 of NZ_JAGDYL010000046.1, read as the reverse complement.
CGACGTCGAGCGCGGTGATCGGTCGCCCCCGGTTCGCAGCCTCCGCGGCGCCGCCGAAACCGGCGCCGCCACCGGCGCTGTCGCCGCAGCCGGCACCGCAGGCATCTGCGCCGTAATCGCTCGAGCCGCAGTCGCCGCTCGCGATGCGTGCCGCCGCGTCGTGCAGTTGCGCTGCTGCTGCGCCGAGGTCTCGCAGCAGCGAGGGATCCCGGCGCACCGCCTCCGCATCGCAGGCGACGAGCGCGCCGAGCGCCCCCGCCAGCACGTCTCCCGTACCCGCTGTCGCGAGCCATGGCGTGGCGGGGCCGACCGCTGCGGCGTCGCCGGTCGGAGCGGCGGCGATGGTCGTCGATCCCTTCAGCAGCACAGTCGCGCCGAGGCGGGCCGCGAGGCGCGAAGCACCCTCCGCGAGCACCTCCGCGTCGGCGGCAGCGGGGTCCTCGCGCCGGGGCCACCCGACGGGCAGCCCGCCGAGCCCGCACGCCTCCCAGAGTCGTTCGAACTCCCCGCGGTGCGGGGTGAGGATCATGGGTGCGGCGGGACCGGGCGGTAGGGATCCCTCGCCACCGCGTGCGCCCGCGGCCTCGGTCGCGAGTCCCAGCGCCCCCGCATCGACCACCACCGGGGCGTCGCCGCGCAGCAGCTCTCGCAGCGCCGCCGTCTCAGCGGCGGATCGCGACGCCGGGTCGGTGCCCGAGCCGATCAGCCAAGCGTCGCACGGCCGCCCCGCGGGCTCGCCGAACACCGTCTCCGGACGCACGGCGAGCACGGCCGCCGCAGGATCGGGCAGCCCCGCACCGCGGGGAGGCGCATCCGAGGCCGAGGGCGCGCCTCCCGAACCTTCCGTGGGCGGCACGTACCGCAGCATGCCGATGCCGGCGCGCCAGGCCGCTGTCACCCCGAGCACCGCGGCGCCCGGGTAGTCCGCCGAGCCGGTGCGCACCCCGAGCACGCCGCGGCGGTACTTGTCGTCGGCCGGCCCCGGCGCGCGCAGCCGAGCGGCCGTGCGCTCGGCGCTCCACCGCTCGAGCGGCATCGCTCAGCCGTCCGCCTGCATGCGGTCGAGGTATTCGCGCACCGCGCTCTCGACGCGCCCCAGCGCGGCCTCGGCCGCGGCGCGCCGCTCGGAGGCGGATCCCTCGTCGCTGAAGGTGTCGAGATACACCTTCAGCTTCGGCTCGGTGCCGCTCGGGCGCATCATCACGCGCGAGCCGTCGGCCAGATCGTAGCGCAGCACATCGGCCGGCACTGCGGCGAGGCCCGGCGTGAGCAGATCCTGGGCGCGGTCGACGGAGATCCCGGCGAACTCGGCGGGAGGCGACTGCCGGACCCGTGCCGAGAGCGCGCTCGCCGCCGCCATCGACTCGAGCCGCAGCGTCACCTGACCGCTCGCGAAGTGCCCGAACCGCTCGCTCGCATCGTCGAGCAGATCCCACACCGTGCGGCCCTGCGCCTTGCACTCCCGCGCCATCGCGATCGCGTCGGCACTCGCCGAGATGCCGTCCTTGTCGCGCACCACGTGCGGGTGCGTGAGGTAGCCGAGCGCCTCCTCGAAGCCGAAGATCAGCCCGGGCACCCGCGATACCCACTTGAATCCCGACAGCGTCTCGGCGTAGTCGAGCCCGTAGGCTCGTGCGACGGCTCCGAGCGCGGGCGACGACACGATCGTGCAGGCGAGGGATCCGCGGGGTTCCTCGCCCGCGAGGGCCGCGCGTGCGCGCTCGCGCTCGGCCGCGCGCCAGCCGAGCAGCAGCCCGAGCTCGTTGCCGCTCAGCCTGCGATAGCCCTCCTCGGTGCCGGGATCGGGGAGCGCGACGGCGAGCCGGTCGGCGTCGGGGTCGTGCGCGACGATGAGATCCGCACCGGCCTCGCGCGCGTCGCGGAACGCGAGGTCGAGGGCGCCGGGCTCCTCGGGGTTCGGGAACGAGACCGTGGGGAACGCGCCGTCCGGCCGGTCCTGTTCGGCGACGGGCTGCACGGACGGCAGTCCCGCGGCGACGAACACCCGGCGGGCGGTGTCGGCGCCCACACCGTGCATCGCGGTGTAGACGACCGTGAGGTCCTCGCAGGCGCCGACCGAGGTGCCGGGGGCGTCCGCCTGCTGCGGCAGCCCCGCGAGTACGGCGGCGGCGGTGATCGCGACGTAGCCGTCGGCCACCTCGGGGCCGGCTGTCCCGTAGTGCGTCGACCGCGGCAGCTCGGAGACCGGTCCGGTCGCGACCCGCTCGATGTGCGCGGCGATCTCCGCGTCCGACGGCGGCACGATCTGGGATCCCTCATCGGCGTCGCCCAGATAGACCTTGTAGCCGTTGTCCTGCGGGGGGTTGTGGCTCGCCGTGATCATGACGCCTGCCGAGACGCCCAGGTGGCGCACGGCGAATGCGGTGAGGGGCGTGGGGCCGGGCTCGGGGAGCAGTGTGACGCTCACCCCGGCGCCCGCCATGATCTCGGCGGCATCGCGGGCGAAGACGTCGGAGTTCACGCGGCCGTCGTAGCCGATGACCACCGACGGCGGGGTCGAGGCTGCGCCCGCGGCCGCCCTCTCGAGCAGGAAGGCCGCGAAGCCGGCGCTCGTCTGCGAGACCACGACGCGGTTCATGCGGCGGGGGCCGGGGCCGATGCGGCCGCGCAGGCCGGCAGTGCCGAAGCTCAGCCGGCCGCCGAAGGAGGCGCGCAGCTCGTCGATCGCCGCCGCGTTCCCCGTGCGGGCCAGAGCGACGAGATTGAGCGCCGCCCCCCGCGTCTCGGGGTCGATGTCGAGAGCGGCCCAGGCTTCGACCTCGGCGAGCAGGGCGTCCGTGTCGGGTGCTGCCATTGCCATCCCCTTTCCCGTGCCGGCCGGCGCCGGAGTGGTTTCAAGCTACCACCCGTCGGGCCCGCCCCTCCAACTCGTGCCCGGGTGCGCGGCCGCCGCGCTCTCCGGATGTTCTCGGACGCGCGTGGCATCATACCCGGCATGGGTATTCGACGAGATGCGTTCGCCAGGGCCGGGGTCGCCGCCATCGCCGCACTGCTCCTGACCGGGTGCGCCCAGGGCGCCTCCGCGCCGGGCTCGACGGAGGGCGAGGGATCGTACGGGAGCGGCACGTCTCGCGCGCAGGAGGCCGTTCCTGCGGCGCCGGTGCTCGAACGACTCGGACTCGACATCGCCGACCCGCGCGCCGCGATCGACGCCCTCGACGCGCTTCCCGTCGCGGAGCGCCTAGCTGTACCCGGTCAGGACGTTGGTTCCAGTCGGCTGATCGGTGGGAAGCCTCTCAGGGCTGAGTGGCAGCGTCCAGTGTTGTAGAACTCGAGCCAGGGTGCAAGCGCCCTCGTGCGTTCCGTGTTCGTG
>NZ_JAGDYL010000045.1 GCF_017565705.1 Leucobacter ruminantium | reverse complement strand
TGATCGCACTCGCCCGGAGGCGTTGCGACGTGATCTACGCCATGCTCAAAACCGGCAGTCTCTACCAACCCCGAGCACAGAGCGGCGCCGCTCTCGCGGCTTGACAAAGGTCATAGGGGCACCCCCCCCAAGAAAAGAAACCTGCCGGGTTGGGCGTCCGGCTCTCGGACGCCCAACCCACCATTCATTTAGTTCGATGCCCTTCTCCGGCCTCATGCGCCATCCGATAGGTAGAAGCAGCGCCAATCCGCTCTACGCCTGCAGGGTAGGGGTTTCGCTCCCTGCCAGGTCCCGCACGGAACTCACAAGTGTCAAAGCGTCAAAAACGGTCGTTTTCGGGATGCTCCCGATGGGCCGCGAGCGCTCGAATGGGATCCGCGAGATTCCAGCATTCCCGAATTCCCGAAACCGTGTCCCGAAACCAATTGGCCCGAAACTTACTCCTCAACGTTTTCGGGAAGCTGGTAGAATGGGGAGATCTAGTTCGTCGACAGAAGGAGTGGTTCATGGCCGAGGCGCATTCGATCGCCACCACTGAGTCCGAGCGCGAACGCCGAGTGGCCGAAGCGGTTCACAGCGGAGAGATGGAAGGGTTGCGGGTCGACCCTGGCACCATGCTCGATGCGGGGGAGTACATCGCGGGGCAGATCGACTCCAGCGAGGTCGTAGCTCGAGCTCGAGCTCGCTATGGCCTCGCCTGATTTCGTAGACCCCTACCTCGATCCGGAGCTAGGGCTGCTTCGTAACTTGGTCGGCGCCCGCACCCGGGACGAGCTTGACGCAGCGGAGGGCTCGCTTGCATTCGCCCGGCTACTGGAAATGCTCGACCACCCCGTCGACGCGACAGGGGACCTGGCGGAGCTCAGGAGCATCCATCGCAGGCTGTTCCAAGATGTCTACGACTGGGCGGGGGATCTCCGCACAGTAGACATTCGGAAGCCGGGATCCGAGTTCTTCCTGCCGGTGCCGATGATCGATCGCGCTGCCGCCTTCGCGGCCGCCGAGCTCCAGGCCGATGACCGGCTAAAGCACCTGAGCCGCGATCGCTTTATTGACCGGCTCTCGTACCACTATGACCAGTGGAACTACCTGCATCCCTTCCGTGAGGGAAACGGACGCACGCAGCGAGTGTTCTGGAGCCGAATCGCGCACGATGCCGGCTGGCAGCTCGACTGGCTGAATGTCCGTGGCCCGGTGAACGACGAAGCTTGTCGGGCAGCATCTGAGGACCGAAATCTAGAGCCGCTGCGGAGCATGTTCACTGCGATTGTGACGCAATCCACTCCTGACGGGCACGCTGACACTGCGCGTGAGGCTGAGCGGATCACGGGGCTCGCGTTCCCTTCCGAGCCGACGTCGCTCGGAGCTGCGCCCCAGGAAGTCGAACCGCGGGCGCATGAGCACACACGTTCGGCGAAGAGAGGTCTTGAGCTGTGAGCAACATCATCGGCTACGCGCGGGTCAGCACCCGGGAGCAGAACCCAGAGGCTCAGGAAGCTGAGCTGCGGGCGGCCGGCGCCGTCCGCGTCTTCGTCGACCGCGGCGAATCGAGCCGTATTGCAAGCCGGCCAGAGTGGAATGCCTGCCTCGACTACCTTAACGCAGGCGATACTCTCGTGATCCGAGCGCTCGACCGCGTTGCCGGCACCGAGCAACTTGCGATCGAGCTGATCCGAGATCTCGGCCGCCGAGGCGTACGCCTCCGAAGTCTCACTGAGCCGTTCCTCGACGTCGACACGTCGACACCGATGGGGGAAGCGATCGTCGGCATCATGGCCGTGCTCGCGCAGCTGCGCGTATCAACGATTCGGGAGAACACTCATCGTGGGCTCGCTCACGCCCGGGCGCAGGGCCGAGTGGGTGGACGCCCAACTGTGATGACGCCGGAACGGGTAGAAGCGGCTATTCAGATGCGGGAGCAGAACCACAGCCTGGTGCATATCGCTGCTGTTCTCGGGGTGGGGAAGTCGTCGGTTTCCCGGGCGCTAAGAAACGCTGAGCTCAACACGGATCAGGCGGCTAGCGCTTAGTAGCCGACGGCCCTGTTCGGGTCTGTCAGGTTAACGGTGGATCTGGCCTGGCGCATTCTTAGTTGATTCGGCCTTCGAAGGTGATCGCGAAGGCGTTGAGTGCGGGCTTCCACCTGGTTACCCAGCGTGCCCGACCCCGGCCTGTGGGGTCAAGTGAGCGAGTCACGAGATACAGGCACTTCAGCGCGGCGGCGTCGTTGGGGAAGTGGCCCCGAGCCCGCACTGCCCGCCGGTAGCGGGCGTTGAGGGACTCGATCGCGTTCGTGTTGCAGATGATGCGGCGGATCTCGACGTCGTAGTCGAGGAACGGGATGAACTCGCTCCACGCGTTCTCCCAGAGCCTGCGGATCGCCGGGTACATGGTGCACCACTTCTCCGCGAACTCCTCGAACCTCGCCCTGGCAGCTGCCTCGGTCGGCGCGGTATAGACGGGCCGCAGGTCGCGAGCGATCTGGTCCCAGTACTTCCGCGACGCGAACTTGAACGTGTTGCGGATCAGGTGAATGATGCACGTCTGCACCACGGCGAACTCCCACGTCGTGGTGATCGACTCCGGCAGCCCCTTGAGGCCGTCGCAGACCACGATGCAGACGTCTTCGACGCCACGGTTCTTCAGCTCGGTGAGCACCCCGAGCCAGAACTTCGCCCCCTCACCGCCATCGCCGGCCCAGATGCCGAGGATGTCGCGTTCTCCGGCGGTGGTGACACCGATGGCGACGTAGAACGGCTTGTTGCGGACCTGCCCGTCGCGGACCTTCACCACGATCGCGTCGATGAACACCACCGGGTAGACACGGTCCAGCGGCCGGTTCTGCCACAAGGTCATCTCCTCGATGACCTTGTCGGTGATCTTCGAGATCGTCTCCTTCGACACCGACGCGCCGTAGACGTCATCGAAGTGCGCGGCCACCTCACCCGTGGTCAACCCCCGAGAGGACAATCTCGTCGATGCCGTCTAACCGGCGCTGCCGCTTACGGACGATCTTCGGCTCGAACGATCCATCCCGATCCCGCGGGACCTCGATCTCGACCGGGCCGACCTCAGTGAGCACCGTCTTCGAACGAGTGCCGTTGCGCGCGTTCTCACTGTCAGTGACCTGGTGCTTCTCGTATCCGAGGTGCTCGGTCATCTCCGCCTCGAGTGCGGTCTCCAGCACGGTCTTCGTCAACCCGCCCAGCAGGCCTCCCGGCCCGACGAGGCTGACGCCTTGCTCCTTCGCTTGCGTGAGCAGCTGCTCCGCGATCTGCTTCTCATCGATGATCTCTCCTGTCACAGGATCGATCATCTCGATGGTCTGGGTCATTGCCCTTCCTTTCGGTCAGGCCAGTCCCAGATCCACCGTTTTACTGACAGTCCTTCGAGTGGGCGCCCGATGCCGAGGAGCCGCGGCGGCGTCTCGCCGAGCACATCGCCCACTTCGTCGAGGTGCGCGACAGCGCGCGTCAGCAGATCGCGGGCATCGAGGATCGGAGCAACCCGACCCTCGCGCGCCGTCTCGAGTCGAGCGAGCCGGCGCAGCGGGAGCGCATCGTCGCGTTCAAGCGCTACGCCTACGAGGGCAAGATCGCCCGCGCCGAGGCCGAGATCGCGTGGGCGCGGGAGGGGCTCCGCCTGCTCGACGACCTCGACGCCCGCAGCTAGCCGTCGTTGCCGGTGAGGCTGGCAAGGCGGTTGAATTTCACGATCATTGACAAATTCAAGTATTTACGCTTGCATGGAGTCGGGCATCCCGCCGCGGATCGGACAGCTCTCCGCAGGCCGGCGCGATCCCTCACCGCACGTCCTCGAAGGAGAACCCACATGTCGCTCGCAGGCAAAGTCGCCATCGTCACCGGTTCGGGCCGCGGTCTCGGCCTCGCCTACGCCCAGGAACTCGCCAGGCAGGGCGCCGCCGTCGTGATCAACGACGTCGACGACGCCACCGCGGCAGAAGCCGTTGCAGCCATCGAGGCCGAGGGTGGCCGCGCCACCGCCGTCGTCGCGCCCGTGGGACCCACCGAGACCGCCGAACAGCTCGTGCGCACCGCTGTAGAGGTCTACGGCCGACTCGACATCCTCGTCACCAACGCGGGCGTGCTTCGCGACACCGTGCTCTGGAAGATGAGCGACGAGGACTTCGACCTCGTCACCAACGTGCACCTGCGCGGCACCTTCACCTGCGTGCGCGAGGCGGCCAAGCACATGCGCGAGGCGGGCGAGGGCGGCCGCATCGTCTGCATCGGCTCGCCGACCGGCCAGCGCGGCAACTTCGGCCAGACCAACTACGCCGCCGCGAAGGCCGGCATCGTCGGCATGGTGCGCACCTGGGCCCTCGAGCTCAAGAAGGCGGGGATCACCGCGAACGCCGTCATCCCCGTCGCCGCGACCGCGATGACCGCGACCGCGATGACCGCGACCGTGCCCTACTTCCACGCCGCCGTCGAGGCCGACGCCAAGGGGGAGCCGATGCCGGCGTTCTTCCGCCACGACCTCGGCTTCGGCACCGCGGCCGACGTCGCCCCGCTCATCGCCTACCTCGCCGCCGACGCCGCGGCCGGCGTCACGGGCCAGGCCATCGGCGTCGGCGGCGATCGCCTGCAGGTCTGGAGCCACCCCGAGCCCGCCGTCACCGCGTTCCACGACGGCGGCTGGAGTGCCGAAGCCCTCGCCGCCGAGGGCGGCGAGCTGATCGCCGCGAACCTGCAGTCTGTGGGCGAGAGGTTCCCCGCTCTGCCCGACGAGCTGCAGCCCCCGGCGCGCGGCTGAGACACCGGCCGAGGAGTCGACCATGACCCGGTATGAGCCCGCGATCGACGTCGATCGGCTCGTCGCGATCGATGTCCACGTGCACATCGAGCACGGCGAGCACGGCGAGAACTCTCTGCCCGCAGACCTCGCGGACGCGGCTGCCGCGTACTTCAAGAACGGTGGCCTGCAGCCCGATCTCGACTCGGTCGCCGCCTACTATCGCGAGCGCGACATGGCCGCCGTCGTCTTCACCGTCGACGCGACCACCAACCTGGGCCACGCCCCGATCTCGAGTGCCGAGATCGCGGCGGGCGCCCAGCGCAACAACGACGTGCTGATCCCGTTCGGCTCGGTCGACCCGCTGCAGGGGCGGGCGGCGGTCGACCTCGCCCGCCGCCTCATCGAGGACCACGGGGTGCGCGGCTTCAAGTTCCATCCCACGGTGCAGGGCTTCGATCCGAGCGACTCCCGCTTCTCTCCGCTGTTCGAGGTGCTGCAGGAGGCCGGTGCGGTCGCCCTGTTCCACACGGGCCAGACGAGGATCGGGGCCGGCATGAGGGGCGGGCGCGGCCTGCGCCTGGGCCTGTCGAACCCGATGCTGCTCGATGGCGTCGCCGCCGACTTCGGCGATCTGCAGATCATCATGGCCCACCCGTCCGTGCCGTGGCAGGCCGAGGCGATCTCGGTCGCGACGCACAAGCACAACACCTGGATCGATCTGTCGGGGTGGAGCCCGAAGTACTTCCCGGAGGAGCTCGTGCGCGCCGCGGGTTCCTTCCTCAAGGATCGCGTGCTGTTCGGCAGCGACTATCCGATGCTCAGCCCCGACCGCTGGATGCGCGATATCGAGCAGACCGCGCTCAAGCCGGAAGCGCTTCCCGGCATCGTGAAGGACAACGCGGTCCGCCTCCTGGGACTCGGAGCCGGCGCGTGAACGCGGCGGCGAAGCCCCTGCGCGATCCCGACATCGCCGCGGACGGCGCGATCGGCATCGATCCCTTCCGCTTCGCCGAGGGCCGCCTCAGCGAGGCCGCCCTCGCCTCGCTCGAACGGCTGCAGACTATGCTCGACGAGCGCGTGAAGCCGTTGCTCTCGGAGGCCTGGGACACGGCCACGATGCCGCCGGGCATCATCGGATCCCTCGCCCCGCTCGGGCTCATGGCGCCCGAGGGAGTCAGCGAGGAGGAAGCCGATTCGTCGCTCTACAAGGGCTTCCGCAGCTACGTGCTCGCCCGCACCGACGTGTCGGTCGCGACCGTCTACAACGCGCAGGCCGGCCTCTTCCGCGCCACCGTGCGCCTCGGCGGATCGCCCGAGCAGGTCGCCGAGCTCGACCCGCGGATCAAGCGCTTCGACCTCACTGGCGTCTTCGCCCTGACCGAGCCCGAGCACGGCAGCGACATCGCCGGCGGCATGGCCACCACCGCCACCCGCGACGGCGATGAGTGGGTGCTCGACGGTCGCAAGCGGTGGATCGGGGGCGCCGTCACCGCCGACGTGCTGGCCGTCTTCGCCCGCGACACCGCCGACGATCAGGTCAAGTGCTTCCTCGTGCCGCGCGAGTCCGAGGGCGTGCGCATCGAGACCATCACCGGCAAGGTGTCGCTGCGTCCCATGCAGAACGCCGATTTCACCCTCGAGGGCGTCCGCGTGCCCGAGAGCGCACGGCTGCAACGCGTCGACTCGTGGCGCGACGTCTCGAAGATCATGGGCACCCTGCGCGCCGACGTCGCCTGGATCGCCGCCGGTCTGCAGGCCGGAGCCCTCGAAGCCGCGATCGACTACGTGCGCGAACGCGAGCAGTTCGGCCGAAAGCTGGCGGGCTTCCAGCTCATCCAGGAGAAGCTGGCGCGCATGGCCGGCAACGCCGTGGCCTCGCTCGGCATGGTCGTACAACTCTCGGAGCTGCAGGATCGCGGCGTGTTCAGCGACGCCAACTCGTCGCTCGCGAAGATGTGGGTCGCGCTGCGCGCCCGCGAGACCGTCGCCCTCGCCCGCGAGATCGCCGGCGGCAACGGCATCACGATGGAATCGGGGGTGGCGCGGTTCTTCGCCGACGCCGAGGCTGTCTACTCGTACGAGGGCACCCACGAGGTCACCTCGCTCATCGTGGGTCGCGCCCTGACAGGAGCCTCCGCCTTCGTGTAGCGGACGGCGCCGCCGATTTCCGCGCCTCTGAGCCCCGCAAACTTGCAGTTTCGGGGCTCTTCGGCGCGCCCGTACCCCGCTGATCGAGCGAGGGAAGCGTGCACGCCGCGTCAGGATCCCTAGCGAAAATACAGGTACAGGAGTAAACTTGAGTCATCATCACTCAAGTTTGTGGATCGACGCTCCCCAGAGGCCGGTTCGCAAGCGTCTGCTGAACGAGAAAGGAACCAGATGCAGGCAAACTGGCAGCCCGCCCAGGGCGAAGGCGAACAGAGCGCCCTCGAGCAGTTCGGCGTCAACCTCACGGAAGTCGCCCGCTCGGGCAAGCTCGACCCCGTCATCGGACGGGATTCCGAGATCAGGCGCGTGAGCCAGGTGCTCACCCGCCGCACCAAGAACAACCCCGTGCTCATCGGCGAACCCGGCGTCGGCAAGACCGCCGTCGTTGAGGGCCTCGCCCAGCGCATCGTCGCGGGCGACGTCGCCGAATCGCTCAAGGACAAGGAGCTCATCTCCCTCGACATCTCCGCGCTCATCGCCGGAGCGAAGTACCGCGGCGAGTTCGAGGAGCGCATGAAGGCCGTGCTCGCCGAGATCAAGGAGAGCGACGGCAAGATCATCACCTTCATCGATGAGCTGCACACGCTCATGGGCGCCGGCGGCGGCGAATCCTCGGTCGCGGCGTCGCAGATGCTCAAGCCGATGCTCGCGCGCGGCGAGCTGCGGCTCATCGGCGCGACCACGCTCGACGAGTACCGCGAGTACATCGAGAAGGATGCGGCCCTCGAGCGGCGCTTCCAGCAGGTGTACGTCGGCGAGCCGAGCGTCGAGGACACGGTCGCGATCCTGCGCGGTCTCAAGGAGCGCTACGAGGCGCACCACAAGGTGACCATCGCCGACTCGGCGCTCGTCGCCGCGGCCTCGCTGTCGAACCGCTACATCACCGCCCGCCAGCTGCCCGACAAGGCGATCGACCTGATCGACGAGGCCGCTTCGCGCCTGCGCATGGAGATCGACTCGGCCCCCGTCGAGATCGACGAGCTGCGCCGCGCCGTCGACCGGCTGAAGCTCGAGGAGCTCGCCCTCAAGAAGGAGAAGGACGACGCCTCGAAGGAGCGCCTCGCGAAGCTGCGCGAGGATCTCGCCGAGAAGCAGCGCGAGCTCGATGGGCTCGAGGCCAGGTGGGAGCGCGAGCGCGCCACGCTGAACCGCGTGGGCTCGCTCAGGGAGAAGCTCGACCAGTTGAACATGCAGGCGCAGGTGGCGCAGCGCGAGGGCAACCTCGAGAAGGCGTCGAAGCTGCTGTACGGCGAGATCCCGGTGATCCAGAAGCAGCTCGCCGAGGCCGAGCAGGCCGAGATGGCGGGCGAGATCGACGGCGAGCCGCGCATGGTCAACGATCAGGTGACCGACGAGGACATCGCGGGCGTTGTCGCGGCGTGGACGGGGATCCCCGTCGGCAGGCTGCTGCAGGGCGAGACCGAGAAGCTGCTGGCTCTCGAAAGGGAGCTCGGCAAGCGCGTCGTGGGACAGGGCGAGGCCGCACGCGCGGTGGCCGACGCGGTGCGCCGCACGCGCGCCGGCATCGCCGACCCCAACCGCCCGACGGGCTCCTTCCTCTTCCTCGGTCCCACGGGCGTCGGCAAGACGGAGCTCGCGAAGGCGCTCGCCGAATTCCTCTTCGACGACGAGCACGCCATGGTGCGCATCGACATGTCGGAGTACGGCGAGAAGCACTCGGTATCGCGCCTCGTCGGCGCCCCTCCGGGCTATGTGGGCTACGAGCAGGGCGGACAGCTGACCGAGGCCGTGCGTCGACGGCCGTACTCGGTCGTGCTGCTCGACGAGGTCGAGAAGGCGCACCCCGAGGTGTTCGACGTGCTGCTGCAGGTGCTCGACGACGGACGCCTGACAGACGGACAGGGCCGCACGGTCGACTTCCGCAACACGATCCTGATCCTCACCTCGAACCTCGGTTCGCAGTACCTCATCGACCCCGACATGCCGTGGAGCGAGAAGGAGAACGCGGTGCGCGAGACCGTGCGCCGGGCCTTCAAGCCCGAGTTCGTGAACAGGCTCGACGAGATGGTGATCTTCCATCCGCTCTCGGAGGCCGACCTCGCCTCGATCGTCGAGCTGTCGATCGACCGGCTGCAGGCGCGGCTCTCGGATCGGCGCCTCACGCTGGCCGTCACGCCCGATGCGCGGGCCTGGCTGGCCGCGCGCGGCTACGACCCCATCTACGGCGCGCGCCCGCTGCGCCGCCTCATGCAGCACGAGATCGACGACCGGCTGGCCCGGGCGATCCTCGGCGGCGAGGTGCGCGACGGCGACGCGGTGCGGGTCGATGTCGCGGGTGACGGCGACTCGCTCGTGCTGTCGAGCGAGGGATCCGCGCCCGTATCCGGGGGCTCCTCGGATCTGGGCGACGATGACGTGATCGAGGCCGAGCTGCTGGACTAGGTGTACCCGGTCAGGACGTTGGTTCCAGTCGGCTGATCGGTGGGAAGCCTCTCAGGGCTGAGTGGCAGCGTCCAGTGTTGTAGAACTCGAGCCAGGGTGCAAGCGCCCTCGTGCGTTCCGTGTTCGTG
>NZ_JAGDYL010000005.1 GCF_017565705.1 Leucobacter ruminantium | reverse complement strand
CTTCACGGGGAGCTCGATATGCGTACCCCGATCGAGGTCGAGCAGGCCTACTATGCTGAGGCCGAGGAACTTCTGTCACCGACCGGTTGACAGGAAAACCGGTCGGAACTCAAACCAGGCCAATTCACTCAACGCCTTCGCGATCACCTTCGAAGGCCGAATCAACTAAGAATGCGCCAGGCCAGATCCACCGTTAACCTGACAGACCCCCTCGAGATACGGCTCGTGAGGTCCGACGGCCGTTACTCGCCGTGGACGGCGATCGATCCGAGCATCACCTGCTGGTGATCCGCCGCTCGGTCGGTTGATCGGGCATATCGGCCGCAGGCTCCTCGGGCACGCCGAGCGACCGGTTCACACCGGTCGCGATCCACGACGAGGTCAGCAGCAGCAGTCGGCACAGGATGTTGAACCAGATCAGCAGACCGATGAACACCGTGAAGGTGGCGAGCAGCGGGTTGTCCGATGCGCCGCTGATCAGCGCGCCGCCCAGCACCTTCAGCCCGAGCAGCGCGGCGCCGCCGAGCATGCACCCCATGACCAGTTCGCGCCTCGGGATACGGATCTCGGCGAGGAAGCGGTGCATCGCGAGCAGTACCATCACGTCGAACACGTACATCGCACCGTAACGCACGGTCTTGCCGAGCCCGCCGAACAACCAGCCGTCGGGGTCGACACCGACCCAGCCGTAGACGGTCGAGACCAGGGTCGAGCTGAGCACCGTGAGCGCCGCCGACACCAGGATCGCGAGAAAGAACCCGATCGCGAGTGCCAGATCGCGCAGCTTCAGCAGCGCGGCGTTGCGATACCGCTTCACCTCGAGTCCGAATATGATGCGGATCGAGCGCCGCGTGCCCGTGAACCAGTTGAGCGCGACCCAGACGAGCGCGGCACCCGCAACGATGCTCGTCCAGTCGAGCGCACGCGCCTCGAGCAGCATCTGCAGCTGCACCGCCCCCGAGCCGTCGGTCTCCCCTAACAGACCGGGCACGAAGGTGTTGATCTGATCCACGAGCGACTCGAGCAGCTCGGGCCGCCCGCGCAGCACGATCCCGAAGATCCCGAAGCCCACCCACAGGCCGGCGAAAACGGCGAAGAGCGCCTGATAGCTCATGCCGCCCGAGAGCACGACCCCGCCCACGTCGGTGAAATGGGAGTAGGTGCGCCACGGGCGCGTGAGCTGGGCTCTGCGCCACAGCTCCCGCGCCCGGTCGACCACCGCTACTTCGTCTTGCCGGTGCGGATCGCGGCCTTCACCTCGGCGATGGCCTTGGTGACCTGGATACCGCGGGGGCACGCGTCGGTGCAGTTGAAGGTGGTGCGGCAGCGCCACACGCCCTCGGTGTCGTTGAGGATGTCGAGACGCACCTGGGCGTTGTCGTCGCGCGAGTCGAAGATGAAGCGGTGCGCGTTGACGATCGCGGCCGGGCCGAAGTACTGGCCGTCGGTCCAGAACACCGGGCAGCTCGTGGTGCAGGCCGCGCACAGGATGCACTTGGTGGTGTCGTCGAAGCGCTCGCGGTCGTCGATCGACTGGTGGCGCTCCTTGCCCGGCTCGGGCGCACTGCTCGACACGAGGAACGGCTGCACCTCGCGGTATGCCGCGAAGAAGGGCTCCATGTCGACGATGAGATCCTTCTCGAGGGGCAGACCCTTGATCGCCTCGACGTAGATCGGCTTCGAGATGTCGAGATCCTTGATCAGCGTCTTGCAGGCGAGACGGTTGCGTCCGTTGATGCGCATCGCATCGGAACCGCAGATGCCGTGCGCGCAGGAACGCCGGAACGACAGCGAACCGTCCTGATCCCACTTGATGCGGTGCAGCGCGTCGAGGATGCGGTCGGTGGGGTACATCTCGACGTCGAAGTCCTCCCAGTAGGCCTCGCGGCCCGACTCGGGGAGGTAGCGGCGGATGAGGAGCGTGACCGTGAAGGGCTTCGGCGCCTCGGGCGCCTCGGCTTCGACCGCGGTCGTGTTCTCGGCGGTAGCGGTGCTCATGGCCTAGTACTTCCTCTCCAGCGGCGGGTATCGCAGCTCGCCGTCCTCGTTCCTCGTCACGACGACGGGCTTCCAATCCAGGCGGATGTGATCCTCGGGGTCGGCCGAGTGCGGATCGCCCGAGAGGTAGGCCATCGTGTGCTTCATGTAGTTCTCGTCGTCGCGCTTCGGGTAGTCGTCGCGCATGTGGCCGCCGCGGCTCTCCTTGCGGTTGCGAGCCGTGTAGGTCAGCACCTCTGCGAGGTCGAGCAGGAAGCCGAGCTCGATGGCCTCGAGCAGGTCGGTGTTGTAGCGCTTGCCGCGATCCTGCACGCCCACGTACTTGTAGCGCTCGCGCAGGTTGTGGATCACGCCGAGCACCTCGGTCAGCGACTCCTCGGTGCGGAACACCTGGGCGCCGCGGTCCATCGCCTCCTGCAGCTCCTTGCGGATGTCGGCGACGCGCTCGGTGCCGGTGCCGGTACGGAAGCGCTCCACGAGCTCGCGGATCTCCTTCGAGGGATCCTCAGGCAGCGGAACGAACTCCGCCGTCTTGGCGTAGTCGGCCGCGTTGTTGCCGGAGCGCTTGCCGAACACGTTGATGTCGAGCAGCGAGTTGGTGCCGAGGCGGTTGGAGCCGTGCACCGAGACGCAGGCGCACTCGCCCGCGGCGTAGAGGCCGGGGACGACGGTCGTGTTGTCGCTCAGCACCTGGGCATCGTTGTTCGTCGGGATGCCGCCCATCGCGTAGTGCGCCGTCGGGAAGACGGGTACCGGCTCGACGACGGGATCGACGCCGAGGTAGGTGCGGGCGAACTCGGTGATGTCGGGGAGCTTGGTCTCCAGCACCTCTGCGCCCAGGTGGGTGCAGTCGAGGTAGACGTAGTCCTTGTGCGGGCCGGCGCCGCGGCCGTCGAGCACCTCCTGCACCATCGAGCGCGCCACGATGTCGCGGGGTGCGAGGTCCTTGATGGTGGGGGCGTAACGCTCCATGAAGCGCTCGCCGCTCGCGTTGCGCAGGATCGCGCCCTCGCCTCGGGCGCCCTCGGTGAGGAGGATGCCGAGGCCTGCGAGGCCCGTCGGGTGGAACTGGTAGAACTCCATGTCCTCGAGCGGCAGGCCCTTGCGCCAGATGATGCCGACGCCGTCTCCCGTGAGGGTGTGCGCGTTCGAGGTGGTCTTGAAGATCTTGCCGAAGCCGCCGGTCGCGAAGACGATCGACTTGGCCTGGAAGACGTGGAGGTCGCCGGTCGCGAGCTCGTAGGCGACGACGCCGGAGGGCCGGCGGTTCGCGCCCTCGCCCGTCATCACGAGATCGAGCACGTAGAACTCGTTGTAGAAATTGACGCCGAGCTTCACGCAGTTCTGGAAGAGCGTCTGCAGGATCATGTGGCCCGTGCGGTCGGCGGCGTAGCAGGCGCGGCGCACCGCGGCCTTGCCGTGATCACGCGTGTGACCGCCGAAGCGGCGCTGGTCGATCTTGCCTTCGGGCGTGCGGTTGAACGGGAGACCCATGTTCTCGAGGTCGATGACCGCGTCGATGGCCTCCTTGGCGAGGATCTCCGCCGCGTCCTGGTCGACGAGGTAGTCGCCGCCCTTGACGGTGTCGAAGGTGTGCCACTCCCAGTTGTCCTCCTCCACATTGGCGAGCGCGGCGGCCATGCCGCCCTGCGCCGCACCGGTGTGGGAGCGAGTGGGGTAGAGCTTCGTGATGACGGCGGTCTTCGCCTTGGGGCCCGCCTCGATCGCGGCGCGCATGCCCGCGCCGCCCGCGCCGACGATGACCACGTCGAACTGGTGGTAGGTGACGCCGTCCTTGACGGTAACTTCTTCGCCCTGGTGGGTGTCTGCAGTCACGTGCTTCCTATTCTTCGATGCTGTGAGTCTGTGCGTTCGCCGGCCGGGTCAGTTCACCGGGCAGAATGATGCGACGAGCGAGGGATCGGCGCCGGCGGGGCACGGGTCGAGCGTGAACACGACGAGGGTGCCGAGCAGGATCAGCAGCGCGGCCGAGAGGAACAGCAGCACCTTGACCGTCTTGGCGACACCGGGCTTCGACACGTAGTCGTTCACGATGGTGCGCATGCCGTTGGCCCCGTGGATGAGCGCGAGCCACAGCAGCAGCACGTCCCACCACTGCCAGAACGGGTTGGCCAGCTTGCCGCCGACGAAGCCGAAGTCGATCGCGTGCACGCCGCCCGGGGTGGCGATCAGGTTCGAGAAGAGGTGGCCGAACACGAGCACCACGAGCAGCACGCCCGAGGCGCGCATGTAGATCCAGCCCCACTTCTCCCAGTTGGTGCGCTTCTTGGCGGGGGTCTGCGTGCGGGGGGATTCGATCGTCGTCGTCATAGTCTCTGTCTCCCCTGTCTCAGTGCCCGAAGACGTTCATCAGGTGGCGCGGCAGGAAGCCCGCCATCGTCACGACCCACAGCGCGATCACGATCCAGAACATGGCTCGGTGGTACCGGGCACCCTTGCTCCAGTAGTCGACGAGGATGATGCGGAGGCCGTTGTAGGCGTGGAAGACGATGGCTCCGACGAGCACGGCTTCGCCGAGCCCCATGATGGGGGTCTTGTAGACGCTCATGACCGCGTTGTAGGCCTCGGGGCTGACCCTGACGAGCGCCGTGTCGAGCACGTGCACGAGCAGGAAGAAGAAGATGGCGACACCGGTGATGCGGTGCAGCACCCAGGACCACATCCCCTCGTTGCCGCGGTAGAGCGTGCCTCCGGGGCGGCTCTTCCGCTTCGGCGCGGCTGCGACCTCTGCCGTTTGGGCTGACACGTGCATCCTCCTTGGTCCTGCTTCGCCGGGCGGCGCCCGACGGCCGATGCCGCGGTTCGCGATTGCGGGCACGGTTCTACGCGCGCACCCCATAACTGAGAATCCGCTGCAGACCCATTATGGCACTCTTTCCGGGGCCGTCAGACGGGGAACGGTAGGATCATCCCATGTCCGAAGACCCCCGCGCCTTCGAGAGCGCGCTCGAGCGTCTCACCTGCGTCATCCCGGCCGGCGGCGTCGGATCCAGGCTCTGGCCGCTCTCCAGGGCGAACGCGCCGAAGTTCCTGCTCGACCTCACGGGCTCCGGCGACTCGCTCCTGCGCGCCACCTGGGATCGCCTGCGCCCCATCGCACCCCCGGAACGCATCATCGTCGTGACGGGCAACGCCCACCGCGAGTCGGTCGCCGAACAGCTCCCCGAGCTGGTCCAGGCCAACCTCGTCACCGAGAGCGAACCGAAGGATTCCTCGGCCGCCATCGGCCTCGCCGCGGCACTCCTCGAGCTCCGCGATCCCGACGCGATCCTCGGCTCGTTCGCCGCCGACCACGTGATCCGGGGCGACGTGCTCTTCCAGCGCGCCGTCGCGACGGCGGCGCGCGCCGCCGACCAGGGATACATCGTCACGATCGGCATCCACCCGTCGCACCCCGCCACCGGCTTCGGCTACATCGCCTGCGGCGGGAGCCGAGGCGACATCGCCCAGTTCGACCTCTACGGCGTCACCGAGTTCGTCGAGAAGCCCGATGCCGAGAAGGCGCGCGAATACCTCGAGCACGGCGGCTACCTGTGGAACGCGGGCATGTTCATCGCGCGCGCCTCGGTGCTGCTCGACCGCATGGCCGAATCGGAGCCGGAGCTCGTGCGCGCCCTGCGCGAGATCGCGGCCGCCTGGGGCACCGACCGCGGCGCCGAGGTGCGCGAACGGCTCTGGCCCTCCCTCCCCAAGATCGCGATCGACTACACGGTCGCGGAACCGGCTGCGGCCGCGGGCGACATGCTCTGCGTCGCGGCCCACTTCGACTGGGACGACGTCGGCGACTTCGCCTCGGTCGCGAACCTGCTGACGCGCGGACGCGGCAGCGATCTCGCCGTGCTCGGAGACGGCGCGCAGGTGCTCTCCGACGCGTCGAGCGGCATCGTCGTCTCCGACAGCGACCGCCTCGTCGCGCTCGTCGGCATGGAGGACGTGGTGGTGGTCGACACCGCCGATGTGCTGCTCGTCACCTCCAAGCGCAGGGCGCAGGACGTGAAGAACCTCGTCAACCGGATGAAGGGATCCGGCGGCCGCCACCTCCTCTGAAACGGGGAGGGATCCCTCACTCCCCCTCGGATCGGCTCCGCCGCAGGGCGAGCCGCGGGATCACGACCAGCAGCGCCAGCGCGAGGACGAGGCCCCCGACGAGCGCGATGCCGCCAGCCATGTGGCCGAGCACGAAGTCGAAGACGAAGCACGTGACCCCGGCGGCGAGCGCCGCCACCGCGACCAGTTGCAGCGCGAGCAGCCGGTTGCCGATGCGCACCGTCTCGCCCTTCCTCTGCCTGCCGAAGAAGACGCGGTGCAGACCGACGGGGGCGAGGCCGAGCACGGTCGACACCCCCGCGATGCCCACGAGCACCAGGTAGAAGGCGCGCTGAGACGGTTCGAGCTCGGTGAAGCGGGGCTGGAAGGCGACCGCGAGCAGAAATCCGGCGAGCACCTGCGTGCCGGTCTGCGCGACGCGCAGCTCCTGCAGGATCTCGAGCCAGTTGCGGTCGGCTCGCTCGTTCGGGGTCTCGTCGCGGCCGTCGTCGCTCAGCGCGTCTTCATCCACGGCTCCTCCGCCACTGCTCTCGATCACTGCGCCTCACTCTCAGCACTCTCACGTGCGCTCGCACGCGGGGCCGTCGTCGACCGTCGAGCGCGTCATCTCGCCGCAGCTGCGCCGCGTGCTCCGAGGGTAGCGGATCCCTCGCCGACCGTCTCAGGGCTTGACAGGCGGGCACTCGCTTCGCGCGATGTTGCAGTAGTGGGGGCTAGCGGCGTGCCCACTCCCTATCTACTGCGTCATTGCGCTCGGATGGCGGGGCAGGGTCCGGCGGGAATGACGGAAGCCCCCGCCGAGGCGAGGGCTTCCGAATGTTGTTCGTCTGGCGGAGACGGGGGGATTTGAACCCCCGGTCGAGTTTAACCCCGACCCTTCATTAGCAGTGAAGTCCGTTCGGCCGCTCCGGCACGTCTCCATACGCGAACAACGTCGTCCATTCTAACCGACCGATCCCCCGCGCGGGAAATCGGACGGCTCCCCCACTTGCCAGCCGCACCCGCTCTGCCCGACTACGCCCGCTCTGTCCGGACGTACTCGGGCGGAGCGGGCGTAGTCGGCGCAAGGGGATGCAGTCGCGCTCAGCGGTGCGCGCGGAGCCGTCGTGCACCCAGCAGCATGGCGCTGCCCGCGAGTACGATGAACCCTGCCGCTCCCAGCATCGGATCGAGCGAACCCGAACCGGTGACGGCGAGCGTCTTGGCCGGCCTCGGCGCCGGGGGTACCGGAGCGACCACCGAGGTCGTCACCACGGTCGGCGGAACCGGCGGGACCGGAGGCGGGGGCGGAACGGGCGGGCACGCCCCGACCGAGAAGCCCCAGCTGCTCTCGTAGTCACCGTTGCTCAGCGTGAGCGTATATTCGCCGACCCCGCTCAGCGGCACCATCACCTCCGCGGATCCCTCACCCCCGGAGACACTGGTCTGGAGCGTGACGCCCTTCGGTCCCGTGACCACGACGTCATACGTCGCATATGCCTCGAGCTCCGAGAGCACCGCCGTCACCGAGGCGGCGGGTTCACCGCCCGGCACCGTGCAGGGCGGAACCTCCACCACGACCACGGGATCCGGCGGCACCGGCTCGTCGCAGTTCTCGATGAAGAAGCCGAGGGCGTCGTCGATCTTGTCGCCGTGCCCGATGATCACGGTGTAGTCGCCGAGACCGTCGAGCGGCAGCGCATACACGCCGTTGCCCATCACCTGCGTCGACTGCAACCACGCGGTGCCGTCCTTCGAGATCGTCAGGGTGTAGTTCCCCTCGGTCCAGCCGGTCACCGTCACGGCGACCATCTCGGGGATCTCTCCCTCGACCGGCACGCAGTCGAATCCCGGCACGGAGATCTGCGGGGTGCCCGGCTCGGGCGGCGGGGTCGTCTTCACACAGCCATTGGCCCAGATCGCCTGGCCTTCCTCATCCCAGTTCAGGCCCGGGTAGGGAACGCCATCCAGCTCGAACGGCGGGATGATATCGCGCATGCCCTGATGCTGATCATGGCCCTGCGTGAAAATCGCGTGCTTGTCGATCGTCGGGTTGGTCCAGTGGTTCTCGGCGCCCGTCGCATGGCAGATCGTGATCTTCTCGTGATCGGGCTTCTTGCCCTTCTCGTCGGAGTTCGCGTCCTGCTTCGCAGCGACGGTCGGCGACTCCGCCTCCGAGGGCTCGGGTGCGGCCTCCTCCGGCGCGGTAGCGGGCTCCGCCTCGGGCTCGGGTTCCGCCGCGGGCTCGGGTTCGGGCGCGGGTGCAGGCTCGGGAGCCGGAGCGGGTTCGGGTGCCGGCGCGGGCGGCGGCTCGGGCGCAGGCGCGGGAGGAGGTTCGGGAGCAGGCGGCGGTTCCGGAGCCGGAGCCGGGGGAGGTTCCGGGGCGGGAGGCGGCTCGGGGGCCGGGGCGGGTTCCGGCGCGGGCGCGGGCGCCGGCTCCTGCGCGGCTACCGCTTGCTGTGCGGGATCGGGCTCGGTTGCCTGGGCGGCCATCGCACCTGGTCCGAGTATCAGCGCGGCTGCGCCGAGGAGCGCGATCAATGTGCGACCGCGCGGCATGCGGAGCGCGGCACCGTTGCCGTCGCCCCGACTGCGTGCAAACATGGCATTCTCTTCTCCGGGCGCACACGGCACGACTCGAGCCGTTCCCCATCCATCACCGCGTGACTTTCATCTGGCCCTTTTCGCAGGCTAGATCTGGGGAATTCGCGGCAGAACCGGGGGAATTGCGTATTGTTCCGCGAGGGATCCGAGGCCCGCGCGACCCTGCTCTTCCCGCGAAACCGAACGGCCCGCTCCCCACCCCGACCTCGGGCCGAGCCGCGTGCGTATTCCTCACGCAGCCCCACGCCGAGTGCGGATTCCGCACAAGAGCGTCACCGCTCGTCCACGGCCGCCGGCACACGGCAAGAAGGCCTGCCGAGGAGCCCCGATCCCTGGCGATAGGCTGGCTCCATGCGCATCGCCACCTGGAACGTCAACTCGATCCGCACCCGATTCGGCCGCGTCGTCGACTGGCTCGTGCGAGAGGACATCGACGTCCTCGCGATGCAGGAGATCAAGTGCCGACCCGATCAGTTCCCGGTCGAGGCGTTCGAGCAGGCCGGCTACCAGCTCGAGATCCACGGCCTCAACCAGTGGAACGGCGTCGCCTTCGCGAGCCGGCACGAGATGACCGACGTGGCCCGCGCCTTCGAGGGGATGCCCGGCTTCGGCAAGCCCGTCAAGGGCCAGGAGGACGTGCAGGGGGTCGGCCCGAACGGCCTGCCGCTCGAGGCGCGCGCGCTCGGCGTCACCGTCGGCGACCTGCGGCTGTGGAGCCTCTACGTACCCAACGGCCGCTCGCTCGACGATCCCCACTTCGCCTACAAGCTGCAGTGGCTCGAAGCGCTCCGCGGCAACGCCGAGGCCTGGCTCGACGAGGATCCCGACCTGCCGCTCGCCCTCATGGGCGACTGGAACATCGCGCCGCTCGAAGGCGACATGGGCGATCCTTCGTTCGTCCCGGGCCAGTCGACGCACATCTCGCCCGAGGAGCGCTCGATGTTCGCCTCCTTCTCCTCCGTCGTGGAGGACGTCGTGCGTCCGATCGTGCCCGACGGCTACACCTTCTGGGATTACAAGGCCGGCCGCTTCCCCAAGAACCAGGGCATGCGCATCGACTTCATCATGGGCTCCCGCGCCTTCGCCGATGCCGTCACCGGCGCCTCGATCGAGCGCGATGAGCGCAAGGGCGACGCGCCCAGCGATCACGTGCCCGTCGTCGCCGACATCGATCCCTCGCTGCTCGGCGGCACCTTCGAGGACGAGTACGACCGCCCCATGGTGTTCTGAGTCGCATGGTTCTCCGGGTGGGGCCGGATAGCGCCCTGCACCCTCCCCTTCACGAGCATTGTTCGGTGAGAAAACCTTAGACTTGGGGCATGTCTGACTTCCTGCGCGTCGCATCCGTCAACGTGAACGGCATCCGTGCCGCCTTCCGCAAGGGCATGGGCGACTGGCTCGACGCTTCTGGCGCCGACGTGGTCGCGCTGCAGGAGGTGCGCGCCGCCGACGCCGACATCGCCAAGCTCATCGCCGCTGCCGACGACGGCGGCTGGCACGTGCTGCACGATCCCTGTCAGATCAAGGGCCGCGCAGGCGTCGCGATCCTCAGCCGCGAACCCGCCATCGCGCACCGCATCGGCCTCGGTGCCCTCGATGCGCAGGAGACCATCCAGTCGTCGGGTCGCTGGCTCGAGGCCGACTTCGCATTCGGCGAGGGATCCCTCACCGTCATCAGCAACTACACCCATTCCGGTGAGGTCGACACCCCGCGGCAGGACGCCAAGTGGGCGTTCCTCGACGCGATGGGCGCGCGCATGGACGAGCTCATCGACGAGCGCGACTTCGTCACCATCGTCGGCGATTTCAATGTCGGCCACCGCGAGTTCGACATCAAGAACTGGCGCGGCAACGTGAAGCGCTCGGGCTTCCTGCCCCGCGAGCGCGCCTACTTCGACCGCTTCTTCGGCGAGCGCGGCGCGAACATCGTCGGCGTCGACGGCAGCGAAGGCCCCGGCCACGGCTGGATCGACGTGGGCCGCCGCTTCGCGGGCGAGGTCGACGGCCCCTACACCTGGTGGTCGAACCGCGGCCAGGCCTTCGACAACGACACCGGCTGGCGCATCGACTACCACGTCGTCACCCCCGCTCTCGGCGAGCGCGTCGTCGACTACCGCGTCGACCGCTACCCGTCGTACGACGCCCGCTGGTCGGATCACGCGCCCGTCATCGTCGACTACCGGATCTGATTCCGCGAGGGAGCGGGGGCGCATTCGGCTCGCGCCGCTCATCCATCCGCGGCCGGCGCTTCGCGCGGCCGCTCCCGCCAGACCCGGCCAAGCGGCGCGAGCCGAATGCGCCCCCGCTCCGTTCACTTCTCCGGTAGTCGCCGACTCCGTTCTCGTTTGTAAGGCAAGGAAAGCCACACCATGACCGAAACCACCAGTTCATCCGCGAAACCCGTCCTGTTCTCGGGTATGCAGCCGTCGAGCGACTCCCTGCACCTCGGCAACTACATCGGCGCGCTCAGCCAGTGGACGAAGATGCAGGAGGAGTACGACGCGTTCTTCTGCGTCGTGAACCTGCACGCCATCACCGTGCCGCAGGATCCCTCGGAACTCGCCGAGCGCACCCGCCGCACCGCTGCGCAGTACATCGCCGCCGGCATCGACCCCGCGAAGTCGACGCTGTTCGTGCAGTCGCAGGTGCCCGCCCACGCCGAGCTGGCGTGGGTGCTCAACACCATCACCGGCTTCGGCGAGGCCGGACGCATGACGCAGTTCAAGGACAAGTCGCAGCGCTACGGCTCCGACGCCACCTCGGTCGGGCTCTTCACGTACCCGGTGCTGATGGCGGCCGACATCCTGCTCTACCAGGCCGCGAACGTGCCCGTCGGCGAGGATCAGCGCCAGCACATCGAGCTGACGCGCGACCTCGCGGGCCGCTTCAACTCGCGCTTCGGCGAGACCTTCGTAGTGCCCGAGGCGCAGATCCAGCAGGGCACCGCGAAGATCTACGACCTGCAGGATCCCACCTCGAAGATGTCGAAGTCGGCCGAGACCGAGGCGGGCCTCATCAAGGTACTGGACCCCGCGAACGTCACCAAGAAGAAGATCATGCGCGCGGTCACCGATGCCGACGGGGAGATCCGCTTCGATCGCGAGGCGAAGCCCGGCGTATCGAACCTGCTCACCATCTACGCGGTGCTCACGGGCCGCACTGTGGAGTCGGTCGCCGACGAGTACGCGGGGCGCGGCTACGGCGACCTCAAGAAGGGGCTCGTCGAGGTCGTCGAAAGCACCTTCGCGCCCGTGCGCGAACGCACCGAGGAGCTGCTGGGCGACCGCGCTGAGCTCGACCGTCTGCTCGCGGGCGCGGCGGAGCGCGCGAACGAGGTGGCGAACCGCACGCTCGACCTCGTCTACGAGCGCATCGGGCTGATCCGGTAGCGCGGTGCCCGGGGCGCCGGTCGCCCGTATCTCGGCGCGTTACTGCATCGGGCCGCACGAGGAACACGGAGAGCTACCCGCTCACCGCCTCCTACTCGGCGATGAGGCCCGCGACGTCCACCTCACCGGGGAAGACCCCGAACTTGGTGAGCAGGTCGGCCGTCGCCTGCAGCTGCGGCGCCTCGGCTTCCGTGGTGAAGTGCACGAACACCATCGCGTTCGCGACCTCGCCCGAGAGCTTGGTGTGCGAGAGGATCGACTCGATGAGCGCGTCGCGGTTCGCCTTGTCGTTCGCCGCTTCCGAGGCCTCCGTCATCGCGGCGACGAACGCCTCGACGGCCTCCGCCTCGCTCTCGATCGTCTGCTCGGTCGACACATAGACGCCCACGAGATTCGACTGGTCGGCACCGGTGCGGTACGGGTAGCCGAGCACCGTCGCCCCCTCGGCTATCGCCTGCGACGCGAAGGGTTCAGGCAGCAGCGAGGCCGAGATCTGGCCGCTGTTGAGCGCGGCCACCTGCTCGGGGAAGGGGATCTCGACGACCTCGAAGTCGGTCACGCCGTTCTCGGAGAGGTACTCCTGGGTGTAGACCTGGTTGATGTTGCCGAGGGCGTTCGTGCCGATCGCGGTGCCGGCGATGTCCTCGACCGACGCGATTCCCGGCGCTGCGATCAGGCCAGTCGAATCCTTCTCGCCCTCGGGCTGGTTGAGGTTCGCCCCCGAGATGACGCGCACGGGCAATCCGCTCTCGAAGGCCTTGATGGCGCCGTCGGCTCCCGAGTAGACGATGTCGTAGTCGCCCGCGACCATGGCGGCGATCGCCGCGGAGCCGCCGGTCGCCGTCTCCGTCGTGATATCGAGGCCGTGCTTCTCGAAGATACCGTTGTCCTCGGCGTAGAAGTAGGCTCCGAGGTCGCCGATGGGAAGGGTGGCGACCGTGAGTTCGAAGAGCTCTCCGTCGCTCGGTGCGTCCTCGACGGGTTCGCTGATATCGGCGGCGTTGCTGCAACCGGCCAGCGCGAGTCCTGCGCCCAGCACGAGCGCGAGCGCTCCGCTCATCTTGCGCGACTTCAGTGTGTTCATGCGGGTGTCTCCCTGTGGTGTGGAATGGTGGTCGGCGGTGTGGAGCGGCGCAGGGTCATGGCTTGGCCGCGGAGAACTCTCGGAGTTCTCGGATAGCGGTGAACAGCCGCGAGCGCAGGTGCCCGAAGTCGGGATCGTCCTTCGTCTCGAGCTGGTGGCGGGGCCGGGCGAGGCCGACCTCCATGACGTCGTGGACCGCGGTCGGCGGAGTGGACAGGATCACGACGCGATCCGACATGTAGACCGCCTCGTCGATGTCGTGCGTGACGAGGATCACCGTCACCCCTCGCTCGGCCCAGATGCCCAGCACGAGATCCTCGAGGTCCGAGCGCGTCTGCGCGTCGACCGAGGCCATCGGCTCGTCCATGATGAGCACGTGCGGCTCCAGGGCCAGCGCGCGGGCGATCGCGACGCGCTGCTGCATGCCGCCCGACATCTCCCAGGGGTACTTCTTCTCCTGCCCTCCGAGTCCGACCGAGGCGAGCGCCCCGCTCACCCGGTTCCGGATCTCCTCGGCGCTCAGGCCGCGCGATCCGAGCGGGAGGGCCACGTTCTTCTCGGCGGTGAGCCAGGGAAAGAGGGAGCGGCTGTAGTCCTGGAAGACGATGCCGATCTTGCTGCTGGGCGCGGTGATCGCCTCGCCCTCGACGAGCACGCGGCCGCTCGTGGGCCGCGTCAGGCCGCTGATGCAGTTGAGGAGCGTGGTCTTGCCGGCCCCAGAGGGGCCGACGACCGACACGAACTCCCCGCGGGCGACCGAGAAGTCGATGTCGCCGAGAGTCGGCTTCGGAGCGCTCGGGTACTTGAAGCCGAGGTGCTGGACCTCGATCACGATGTCATTCATTTCTGTGCCTCTCGAGGGATGATCTGCCAGCGCATCACACGTCGTTCGACGAGCACGAACAGTCCGTTGCACACGATGCCGAGCAGGGCCAGCAGGAAGATGCCCGACCAGGTGCCGAGGATGTCGAAGTTGCGCTGCGAGTTCACGATCATGAACCCGATGCCGGTGGTGGTGGCGTAGAGCTCGGCCACGATGATGAGCAGCACGGCGGCGTTCACGCTCACGCGGAGGCCGGACATGATCTGCGGGGAAGCGAGCGGGATCCTCACCTTCAGGAAGAGGGTCGCCGCGGGCAGGGTGAGCGAGCGGGCGCTCGCGATCGCGACGGGGTCGGCGCCGCGCAACCCGGCCGCCGTGCCGACGATCACGGGCCACACCGCGCCGAGAGCGATGAAGAAGATCTTCCCTCCGGCATCGAGCCCGAAGAACGCGATCGCGAGCGGCAGGAGTGCCGGAGCGGGAAGCGACATGCCGAAGCGCACGAGCGGTTCGAGAGCTGCGCCCACCCGCGGCAGGCGCGCGATCAGCGAGCCGATCAGCACTCCCACGAGTACGCCGATGAGCCATCCGGCGGCGAGCCGCGTGATCGTGGGCAGCGCGTTGGTGATGAAGGCGTCGCTCAGGAACAGCTGCGACGGAGGCCCCGAGAGCCAGTCGGCTCGGAAACGGGCGAGGATGTCGAGGAAGGGCGGGAAGAACGGTGTATCGAACACCGTCGCCACCACCTGCCAGAGCAGGATGGCGAGTACGAGGGCGGGGAGCCGGATCGCGAATCTGCCGAGCTTTCCCCTGCCGCGCCCGCGCCGTCCGGCCTGCGCGGCCTGGGCCGCGATCACCTGGGTCTCCGTGGTCATTTCGAGGCCTTCCGGTACTGGGGCGCCCAGTGCATGAGGCGGCGCTCGACGCGGCCGAGCACCGCGTGCAGCGCGAGCCCCAGGAGCCCCGTCGCGAGGACGCCGGCGAACACGTAGTCGACACGGCCCGCCGCGCCGTACTGCCGGATGATGTCGCCGATGCCCTCGCGCGCGCCCAGCAGCTCGAGGGTCACGACGATCACGAGCGCGAGTGAGACGGACTGGCGGGCGCCCGAGATGATGAACGGGAGCGCCGCGGGGAGCTGGATCCTGCGCATGATCTTGAGGCCGCTCCAGGTGAAGCTGCGCCCCGCCCGCACCATCATGCTGTCGGTGTCCCTGACGCCCGCGATCGTGCTGATGAGCACCGGCCAGAGCGAGGCGAGCGCCGCAAGCGCGACCTTCATCTCGAGGCCGATGCCGAGGCTGAGGATCGCGATGGGCATCAGCGCGATCGCGGGAACGGGTCGGAGCGTCTCCACGAGTCCGGAGACCGCCTTTTCAGCGGTGCGACTGGTCCCGAGGATCACCCCCAGCGGGATGCCCACGACCGAGGCGAGCAGGAACGCCAGCACCGAGGCGACCAGCGTGGCGAGGAGAGCGGCGAGGAAGGTCTGGGACACGACGAGGTTCGCGAACGCGGCGAGCATCCCCACCGCGGTCGGCATCGCGTTCGAGGAGACCAGCCCCGTCATCACGGAGAGCTGCATGATCGCGAGCAGGCCGGCGATGCCGGCCGCGCCCCACAGCATCCGTTCGCGGAAGCTCAGTTCCATGCCGGATCCCTTCTCGAGCCGCGAGCGGCACAGCGGGCCGGGCCGATGGCCCGGGCCGGCTGCCGCCGATCGATTCTCATATCCTGAGAAATATCTCGGGCGAGCGGTGTCGCCACCCCTTGCGGAGTCGCTCGCGCCGATGCCTTCATTGCCATAGTCAGCATGCTAGGAACGCGTCTCGTCGTCTCTCAACAAGTTCTCATGTTGCGAGAATCAGACTGTCGTGCGGCGTCATATTCACGCCTCGCGCGAAAACGATCCCGCTCGCCGAGCCCGTACGAGACGCCCTGATTGACGGGGGATCGCACCCCCTCGATACCCGCCGCCCGGAGGATCTCATCGGCCCGCTCGAGAGCACCGTCGGGGAATCTGGCGAACTCCCACCCCTCGGCCCGGTCACCCGCTTTCGCGGTCGCGTCGACCCCGAGTTTGCCCACCTGGAAGTCCCGCACCTGGGGATCGCTCCGATCCGTGCGGGCACCGGGCACGATCAGGAAATCGCGCTCCGGGCGCGCGTGGGTGAGCCTGGCCCAGGCCACCGCCTCCTCGTTCCACGGATCGATCTCGGCGTCGACCACCACGACCTGCTTGATGAGCGGCACGGCCGCCCAGCACGCGAACATGAGTTGCTTCGCACGGCCGGGCGGCAGGTTCTCGACCGAGACCACGGCGCTCGTACGCCCGGCACCGGAGTCGGGGACCGCCACCTCGCGCACCCCCGGCTCGATGCGGCGCAGCTGATCGAGAAGCCCGGCGGCGATGGGAACCGAGGCGAGGATGAGGTGCTCCCGGTGCAGCCCGGGCACGACCACCGGCAGGACCGGATCCTCCCGGGTGCGCATGCCGGTGAACCTCGTGAGCAGCCCGGCCCCGTAGTCGTGATAGCGCCCGTGGAACTCGGAGACGAGCCCCTCCTCGACGAACTCGCCCGGTACCACCTCGCCCTCGAGCACGATCTCCGCGTGCGAGGGCGCCCAGACGCTGCCGTCGCATACCGGACGCACGTCGACGGCCTCGCCGAGCAGGGCGCCGGCCACCTCCATCTCGTCGTCGCCGAAACCGAGGTAGAGGCATGCGGCGAGTGTCAGAGCGGGATGGACGCCGAGCACGACCGCGATCGGGAGCGACCGACCGGCCTCCCTCGCACGAGCAGCCATCCGCCCCAGATGATGATTGGGCGAGACGCCCAGCATGGCCGTGCGCTCCCCCAGTATCTTGAACCGCGCATACGAGAGGTTGCGCTCGCCGGTGACCACGTCGGTCACGCAGATGATGCCGCCGGTGATGTAAGCCCCGGACTCGCGCGAGAAGAACTCGGGGATCGGGAGCGCGCGAAGATCCACGTCGTCCGTCACCACGGCATCGCCGGGCCCGCTCTCGACCTCCCTCGGCGGCACAGGGGCGCGGATCGCCTCGAGCAGGCGCTCGGAGACCAGCTCCGGCTGCCCGGGTACGCCGATCACCGCCGCGATCTCGTCGCGGGTGGTGAGCAGGTTGCCGAGAACGCGGGCGCCTCCGACGTCGGATAGCAGGATCGGCCCCGACATCTCGGCACGGCTCAGCACGGGCCCGACCTCGCTCCTCGCGTCGACGGGCAGGTCGATGCGCCTGAGCCGCCCGGAGCGCTCGACCTCCGCGAGGTACCCGCGCAGATCGTTCGCCGTGGCCGGCATCAGCGGCGCTCCCGGTCCATGCCGAGCAGCGTGTGCGCCAGCACGCCGATCCCGAGTTCGACGTCCTCCATCTCGGTGAACTCCTCCGGTACGTGGCTGCGCCCGCCGACCGAGGGGATGAAGACCATGCCCATCGGTCCGAGGTCGGCGAGGTGTGCGGCGTCGTGCCCGGCGCCCGACGGGATCGACTCCCACGAGACGCCGAGCGCGTCGGCCGCCCCTGCGATCCGATCCTGCACGCTCCGGGCCGCGTGCACGGGCTCCTGGTCGTTGAGCCACTCGATCGCGGTGTCGACGCCCCGCTTCGCAGCGAGTTCGGCGATGTCCCTCGCCAGGCGGCCCTTCGCGCCGTCGAGCCACTCCGCGTCGACGCTGCGCATCTCCGCCCAGATCGCTGCGTCGCCGGGCACCACGTTGAACGACCCGGGACTCGACTCGATCCGCCCCGTCGTCGACACCCCGTGGATCGGGGCGCCGCAGCCCTCGCGCTCGACCAGCAGGATCGCCTCGGCGGCGGCGATCAGCGCGTCCCGGCGCTCCTCCATCGGCATGGTCCCGGCGTGATCCGGGCGGCCCGAGAATCTCGCGAGCAGCCGTTCGATCCCCGCGATGGCCGTCACCACGCCGATCTTCGACCCGCTCCGCTCGAGCTTCGGCCCCTGCTCGATGTGCAGTTCGACGTATCCGTGCAGCGATCCGGGTCGCCACGCGCCGCGCACCGCCCGATCGGGGTCGAGCCCGCGCCGCAGCATCGTCTCGCCGAGGCTGATGCCCGTATCGGCGTCGACCCGGTCGAGGTGCTCGGCGAGCAGCCGGCCGGAGATCGAGCGCGATCCCACGCAGGAGACGCCGAAGTTGTTCGCCTCCTCGCCGTAGAAATCGATGACGATGAGGTCTCGCTCCAGCTGGATGCCCTGCTCGGAGAACAGCCGAGCGGTCTCGAGCGCCCCGAGCACCCCGACGATGCCGTCGTAGCGCCCACCGCCGTGCACGGTATCGGTGTGCGAACCCGTCATGAGCGGCGGCAGAGAACGGTTGCGGCCGGGAAGCACCCCGATCACGTTGCCTGCCGGATCGATCCGGGCCTCGAGGCCGATCCCGCGCATCTTGCCCAGCATGAACTCGCGCTGCTCCCGGTAGGGCTCTGAGAAGGCCCGTCTGGTCCAGCCGGGACGGTCGTCCTCGACCAGTCGCGCGAGCTCGTCGAGGTCCGCCCGGACCCTCCCGGCCCTGGGGATGAGCTGCGGGTCAGACGCCGACATAGCCATTGCTGCCTCCCTCGAGGCGCGGATCGAGGTGCCCGAGGAACTCGACGCCCATGATCTGCTCGCACTCCGCGAGGCCCGTGCGGTCGATGGCCGAGGACGACACCGGGAGGCGGCTCGCCGGCACGACGATGAGCGCGGTGTCGCGGCCGCCCTCGCCGACGTCCTTCACTGCGACGCCCTCGCCGGCCTCGACGTCGACGAGCACGATCGTGTCGGGGTAGGTGGCCACTCGCTCACCCGCCCGGTCGACCGTCATGTACTCGTTGAGATAGGCGATCGAGTGATCCCCCACCCGGAACGTGCCGCGATCCCACCCTCCGAAGGTCTCGAGGCCCCGCTCGATCCGCAGCGGACCCCGATCCAGGAGGGTCCCGCCGAGCCGCCGCGCCACCGTCTCTACGAGGCCGTCTCCGCGATCCGCCTCGATCATGGCGTGCCCGAGATCGATCGCGAGCGAGATCGCGCCGTGCGCCGCGTTGTCACGCACCCAGCCGAGCTCGACCGGGTTGCGCGCGGCGGCGATGAAGCCCCCGGTGCGCACCGAGATGTCGCGCAGCACATCATCGCAGGTGTTGATGCGGCCCTCGTTGATCGAGCGGAAGTGCCCGTGCAGCTCGCGGTTGCCACCGCTCACGACCTGAGTGGAGACGTATCCCTCGCGCTCCTCGAGGCCCAGCGAACCGAGCTTGCCGGTCGGGTGGGCTCGCACGTCTCCTGCGGCGTCGAGCACCTTCACCCCGAGCATCGACGACTGGATCCAGCCGTTGAGCGTCGTCGAGTAGCCGTTCTGCGCGGTCATCACCGCCCCGATCTTCACGCCCGTGTGCTCGATCAGGGTCTGCAGCGCGTGCACGTAGTCGACAGGGCGGATCTCCCAGTCGCGCGACGCCGGGGCGCCGATCGCGGTCACCGTCGCGACCATCGTGTCCTCCGGCAGCTCGTCGATCGAGGCGAGCACCGGCCGGTTGATCCCAGTCGCCATCTCGCCCATCAGCTCTCCGTGGTGCTTCCAGCCGCCTCCGCCGCAGGCCAGCACCCCGCCGCCGCGCACTGCGGCGCGGGCGTCGTCTCTCGTCAGCTCACGCATGATCTTCCTCTCCTGTGCACGACGCGCCGAGCCAGCGGATCGGCGCGTCACCGGTCTCCCCGCCCTGCGACGCCGATCCTCTGGCTTCTTCGTATCCGGCCTGCGCGTGGCGCAGCACCCCCAGGCCGCTGTCGAGGTCGAGCGCAAGGGTCAGGCGCTCGGCCGTCTCCGGCCTGCCGTCGGCGACTATCGACACGCCCGCCGACTGCATCCAGCCGGCGTACCCGCCGCCTCCCGAGTGAATCGCGACGAGGTCGGCACCCGCCGTCGACAGCAGCATCGCGTCCAGCAGCGGCCAGTCGGTCACCCCGTCGGAGCCGTCCCGCATCCCCTCGGTGCCGATCCTCGGATGCGTCATCCCGGCCGAATCCAGGTGATCCCTGCTGAAGAGCACGGGGGCGCTCAGCTCGCCGCTCGCGACCAGTTCGTTGACCGCCCGGGCGAGACGGGATCGCTCGCCGTGGCCGAGCCAGCAGGATCGCGCGGGCAGCCCCTGCTGCGGGATGCGCTCGCGCGCCAGGCCGATCCATCGCGCGATCTCGGGACGCTCGGGGAAGAGACTCGCGGCGAGTTCGTCGATGATGCGCTGATCCTCGATATCGCCCGACAGGCAGACCCACCGGAAGGGGCCGATGCCGCGGGCGAAGAGCGGGCGCAGGTAGGCCTCCATGAAGCCCGGGATCCGGTAGACGCGCTCGGCGCTCTCCTCGCCCAGATGCTCGACGGCCTGCACGCGCAGGTTGTTGCCGTTCTCGAAGGCGACCGACCCCCGCTCCGCCATGCCGAGGATCGCGTTCACCTGCCGGGCGATCGACGCCCGGGCCTCCCGCTCGATCCGCTCGGGCTGCTCCTCTCGGAGGGCGATCCACTCGTCCGCCCCGTAGCCGACGGGCGCATAGCCGTACCGGGGGTCGTGGGCGGCGGTCTGGTCCGTGACGATATCCGGCACGAGGCCCCGGCGCTCGTAGTGCTCGAAGGCCTCGGCCGCGTTGCCGAGCAGCCCGACGTGGATCATCTCTCCGGCTTCGAGTGCGGCGAACAGCGCATTCGCGGCCTCGTCGGGGTCGTCCACGAGCACGTCGATGCCGCCCGCGGCCAGCAGCTTGCGCGCCTTGGCGGGGTCGATCTCCACGGTGATCGAGCTGAGCCCCAGCATGCTCGCGCTGATCGGCTGCGCCGATCCCATGCCGCCCATGCCCGCGGTGAGCATCCAGCGGCGCGCGAGATTCTCCGGGGCCTCGCCGCCGAAGTGGCGATTCGCGATCACTCGCAGCAGCTCGTAGGTGCCGCCGAGCACGCCCTGGCGCCCGATGTACTGCCAGGCGGCCGCCGTGAGACCGCCCCAGATCGTCTGCCCGGCTCGGGCCCGCTCGTAGAAGCGGTCGCTGCCGGCCCAGCGGCCGACCGTGTTGTTCACCGCCGAGAGCACCATGGGCGACGCCTCGCGCGTGCGCATCACGCCGACAGCGGCCCCGGTCTGCAGCACGAGCGTCTCGTCCTCCTCCAGCACGAGCAGCGCCTCCACGATCCGGCACGCCTCGTCCCAGTTGCGGGCGGCCTTGCCGAGCGAGGCGTACACGATGAGAGCCTCGGGCCGCTCCCCCACCTCGAGCACGTTCTCGAACATGCGCAGCAGGGCCTCGGCCCGCCAGTTCCTCGCGCGCAGCGCGGTGCCCCGGCCCGCTCGGATCCGCTCGCCGCCGCGGGCGAGGATCGTGCTCGTCTCAGTCATTGCTGCCCACCCATATCTCGTTTCTCGTATTCGTCGGAAGCCGGGCGACGAGCTCGGTCGCGCCCTGCTTCAGCAGGGTCACCGCCTGGTCGAGCCCGTCCGTGCCGAGGTACTCGCCGCCCACGAGCGAGAGCGAGCACAGGCACTTGCCGTCGAGCAGCACAGGCACCCCGACGCCCGTCATACCCGGGGTGACCTGCCCGTACGAGACGGCGAACCCCTCCCTGCGCACCTGCTCGAGGTACGGCGCGACGATCTCGGGAGTGAGCGTCGCGTTGGTGTAGGGGCGCAGCTCGGTCTCGAGCAGTTCCCGCACCACCCGATCCGGCGCGTGCGCGAGCAGCGGCAGCGCCGTCGCTCCGGCGTAGAGGCTCCGCACCACCCCGGGGGAGAAGGACACCCGGTGCCTCGGGTGGGCGAGTTCCGCGGCGAGGCACATCGCGGTGATGTTCACCCGCACCGCGAGCACCGCCGACATGCCGGACTCGACCCGCAGCCGCTTCAGCACCGTGCTCGCGAGGCTCACGAGGTGCGGCGAGTGCTCCGAGTGCTCGGTCAGCCGCTCGCCCGGAATGAGGTATCCGTCGATCTCCAGCGCGAAGCCCGACTGCTTGAGCACGGTCGCGTAGCGGTAGACGGTGGAGAGCGGGATCCCGAGCTCCTCGCTCACCTCGGAGATCAGCATCCGGCCCCTGTCCTGCACGATCTGCAGGATCTGGAGCCCCCGTTGGAGCGACTGGTACTGGCCGACCGGCCGGCGTGATTCGGCCATGGGCTACCGATCCGAGTGTTCCAGCAGTTCGCCGCGTCCGGGCCGCCCCGACAGCCCCAGCGCTTCGTCGAAGACGAGCTCGCCCCGGGATATCGTGTGCGTGATGCGGCCTCCCGGCCGGTACCCGGCGTACGGTGTCCAACCCGCATTCGAGAGCTGCGCGCCGAGTTCGATCTCGGCGCCCTCGTCGGGCGAGAACACCATGATGTCGGCATCCTTGCCGGGTTCGAGCGATCCCTTGCGATGGTCGATTCCGTAACGGGCGGCGGGGCCTCGGGTGAGCGCGTCCAGGGCGCGTTCGAAGAGCCCCATGCTCGGGTCGCGCCGCAGCGCGCCGCCGAGGATCACGGGCACGATGTTCTGGACGCCGGGCGCACCCGAGCTGTTGTCGAGCATCATCTCCCGCTCCTTCAGCTCGCGCGGCCAGGGGGCGTGGTCCGAGGTGATGACCGGGATCTCGCCGCCGCCGAGCCGGGCCCAGAGCCCCTCGCGGTCACCGGCGGTGCGCAACGGCGGATTGATCTTGAGATGCCCCCTCAGACGGTCGAGGTCGTCCTGCACGAAGGTGAGGTAGTGGGGACAGGTCTCGAGTGTGATGTCGGCGCCCTGACCGCGGTACCAGCTCGCGAGCTCGACGCTCCGAGGCAGCGACAGGTGGCACAGGTGCAGCCGCGAGCCGGTGTTCGCCGCCACCTCCATCGCGGTCAGCACCCCGAGCGTCTCGCTGACCGGCGGGCGCGAGCGGGAGTGGGACTGCGGATCGGCGGCGTCCGCGCTGCGCTCTTCGTCGAGCAGCGCCTTGATGATCTCGTTGTTCTCGACGTGCACGCACAGCGTGCGCCCGACGTCGCGCGTGGCGGCCATGACGTCGAGCAGTTGCCGGTCGGAGGTGCGGGGGAACCGGAAGGCGTCGGTGTCGAAGAGCGAGGCTTTGAACCCCACGACGCCGCCCTCGGCGAGTTCCTCCGCCCGCGTCCAGCCGCCGGCGGGATCGAGGGTGCCGAGCAGCGCGATATCGACGACGGCTTCGGCGTCGGCGAGATCCTGCTTCGCACGCAACCGGTCGAGCGAGTTGATCGGCCCCGAGTGGTCGAAGGGCATCTCGATCACCGTGGTCACCCCTCCGGCCGCGGCTGCGGAGGTCGATGCCGCGATCCCCTCGTTGCGGTGCGACAGCGAGTGCACGTGAGCGTCCACGGCACCGGGCAGCACGTAGGATTCCCCCACGTCGATGATTCTCGCATCACGAGAATCATCGAGACTCTCAGTGACCGGTTCGACCGCGAGGATGCACCCGCCCCCGGAGCTCACCTGCCCGCGCCTCCAGGTCCCGTCGGGGAAGCGCACCCGTCCGCGGACCAGGAGAGAGGATCGTGTCGCCGATGAACGCATACGCACATCTTAGAAACGCCCTCTTCGCCTCGGACAAGTCATTCTCGCGCCACGAGAACGCATCGCACCCCGGCTTCTCGTTTCGTAGGATGACGAGGGACGACTGAAAGGATCCCCGTGCCGCGACTCGTCATCGGAATCACCGGAGCATCCGGATCCTCAGTCGCGGTGCGCGCGCTCGAACTCGCGCGCGAGGAGAGCGTCGAAACCCACCTCGTCATCAGCTCCTGGGGGCTCGTGAATCTCAAGCACGAGACCGGGATGACCGAGGGCGATCTGAAGCCGCTGGCCTCCTACACCCACAGCAACCGCGATCTCGCGTGCGAGATCGCGAGCGGCTCCTACCGCACCGACGCGACCCTCGTCGTTCCCTGCAGCGCACGAACCCTCGGCACCGTGGCGAACGGCACCGGCGACACGCTCATCAGCAGGGCAGCCGACGTCGCGCTCAAGGAGCGCCGTCGGCTGGTGCTCGCGCTGCGGGAATCTCCCCTGTCGCCGATCCACCTGCGCAACGCCCTCGCGGTGGCCGAAGCCGGTGCGTTCGTCGTGCCCATGAGTCCGGCCTTCTACACCCTGCCGCAGAGCCTCGATGAGTTGTTCACCTCGATGGCCGCGAGGCTGCTCGATCACGCCGGCGTTGAGACCTCCGCGCTGCCGCGCTGGGGCGAGGATCTCTCGCTCAAGCGTCCGCCCGGATCAGCCTGATCCGCTAGCGCGGGTTCGTGCCGCAAGCACCCAAGGCCTGCGTCAGAACCCCGCCGAGATACGGATCTCACACGGGAATTCGCGAACCGAGCTGCGAGATCCGTATCTCGAGAGCGCACTTCCCGAGGGAAACGCGGGCTACGGTACGAGCACGGCGCGGCCCTGCACGCGCCCGTGGTGCAGGTCATCGAAGGCCTGCACGGCGTCGTCGAGGGAATAGCGCACGACCTCGACGCCGATCTTGCCGGCCCGGGCGAGGGCGAGCGCCTGCAACAGCTCTCCGCGGGTGCCGCCGTACGCCCGCTCGATGTTCACGCCCCAGGGCAGCGGGGTGCCGCTG
Source organism: Leucobacter ruminantium (assembly GCF_017565705.1). Taxonomy (GTDB): domain Bacteria; phylum Actinomycetota; class Actinomycetes; order Actinomycetales; family Microbacteriaceae; genus Leucobacter; species Leucobacter ruminantium. The sequence goes on along the minus strand of NZ_JAGDYL010000005.1, from coordinate 221,986 downwards.
CCCGCGACGTACTCGAACTCGCCGTTGCCGAGGCCGACGAAGCGGATCGCACCCCCGCCGCGCACCACGGAGAGGGCGAGGTCGACCGTGGGCTGAACGCCGACGAAGTCGAACACGACGTCGGCACCGACCCCGCGGGTCTCCTCGAGGATGCGCGCCGCCGCGCTGCCGTCGCTCGGCAGCACCAGGTCGGCACCGTGCTTCTCGGCGAAGGCGAGCTTCTCGGGGTCGGTGTCGAGCGCGATGAGGCGCGCACCGGTCGTCGCCGCGAGGATCTGCAGCGCCATGTGGCCGAGGCCGCCGAGGCCGATCGTCACGACCGTCGCGTCGCCGACCATCCGGTCGCGCACGGTGTTGATCGCGTGCAGCGGGGTGAGCGCCGCGTCCGCGAGCGGGGCGGCCGCCACGGGGTCGAGGCCGCCCAGGGGCAGCAGGTGATGCGCGCGCACCGCGATGTAGTCGGCCATGCCGCCGGGGCTGCCGATACCGGGCGACAGCGGCGCGAGCGCGCTCCTGGGATAGACGGTCTCGCATTGGTTGTCGCGGCCCGCGAGGCACTCGCGGCACTGGCCGCAGCAGAGGATGAGCGCGACGATCGCCCCGTCGCCCGCCTGCCAGCCCCGCACGTCATCGCCGATCTTCTCGACCGTGCCTGCCACCTCGTGTCCGAGTGTGCCACCGATGAGCGGGTTGTCATCGCCCATGCCGATGATCGCGATGTCGGAGTGGCAGAGCCCGGCGCCGCCGACTCGCAGCAGCACCTCGTCCGGCTGGATCTCGGGCACGGGCTTGTCGAGGATCTCGACCGTGTCGTTCTTGACGTACGTCACTGCGCGCATTGCTGCCTCCTCATTCCGGCCGCGGCGTGCGCGGCCACGCGGATCGGGGCGTCGGATGGGCGTCCCGCCCCCCAGGCTACTCCCGCGTCAGCGGCGGTGGCAGGGCCTTCGAGGAGAGAGACGGCGCGCTCTCAGCCTCGCAGCACCTCGACGCAGTCGGAGGTGTCGGCGAGGGCGATCTGCGGCGGGTAGAGCCCCATGACCCGCACCGCCGCCGCGTGGTTCTCGGCCGTCGACCCCGCGCACGCGTCGACCGCGACCGTGATCCGCGCCCCGGCGTCGGCCCCGGCGAGCGCCGTCGAGATCACGCAGCAGTCGGTCGAGACACCGGCGAGCACGACGGGTCTACCGCCCACGATGCGTTCGATCGCGGAGCCCCACTTGCCGAAGGTCGGCAGGTCGATCGTCGGGTGCGGTGAGAGCCCGGCGGCCTCGGGCACGAGGTCGAAGAGGGCGTCGTCGGCGGGTCGGTCGGCGAAGGGCCACGCCGCGAAGTAGTCGCCCCAGCTCGTCGTGCGATCGGCGGTGGGGAGCCAGCGGGTGACGAGCACGCGGTCCTCCGCGGCGGCGGCGAGTCGGCGGATGTTCGCGAATGCCGCGTCGAAGAACGGCGATCCCCATTCGGAATCTGACGCCGCGAAGATCGCCTGCGGGTCGATCACCACGAGCCAGGGTGAGGGATCCCTCGCCGCGTCGCCCATGCCGACCTCCGCCGGGGCACCGTCCGCGGCGCCGGCCTCCGCCGTCTCGCTCACGACGCCTCCTGCTGCCGGATCCTGCCCGCGCGGGCGAACCAGGTGACGAGGAACGACAGGACGAGCGCGAAGAAGACGCCGAGGTTCGCGTAGGCCCAGTCGCCCTCGCGACCCCCGACGATGCCGAGGAGGTATCCCTGCCAGTTGTTCCAGGCCGCGTCCTCCGCGAAGCCGTTGACCACGAAGCCCCAGCCCACGATCGAGGCGACGACGAGGGTGCCGATCGAGGTCCAGTCCCAGGCGCCGTAGCGGCCGCGCGGGTCGAACAGGGCGTCCTCGTCGTAGTCCCTGCGCCGCCGGAGGATGTCGGCGATGAGGATGCCCGCCCATGAGGCCAGCGGAACGCCGAGCGTGATGAGGAAGCTCTGGAAGGGGCCGAGGAAGTCCTGCGCCCAGAACACGACCCAGACGGTACCGAAGGTGAGGATCAGTCCGTCGATCGCGGCGGCGCTCGGCCGCGGGATGCGGATACCGAGGCTCAGCAGCGTGAGCCCCGAAGAGTAGATGCCGAGCACCGCACCGGAGACGAGCGCCAGCACCGCGGTGAGCAGGAACGGGACCAGGACCCAGACCGGCAGCAGGGTCTCGAGTGCTCCGATGGGATCGGCGGCGATGCCCTCGGCGAGTGCGGGGTCGGAGCCGCCGAGGAGCAGGCCGAAGACGACGAGCAGCACGGGCGCGACGGAGCCGCCGATCGTGTTCCAGGCGACGATCGCCCCGTCCGAGGCGGTGCGCCTCTGATAGCGAGACCAGTCGGCGGCGATGTTGATCCAGCCCAGCCCGAATCCCGTCATGACCATGACGAGCGCGCCGACGACCTGACCGATCGTGCCGGAGGGCAGCGCGAGCACCGCGCCGAGGTCGATGTGCGGAATCGCGAGCACGATGTAGAGGATCGTCACCGCACCCGTGATCCAGGTGAGCACCGACTGCAGCTTCATGATCGTGTGATAGCCCAGCACGGAAGCCGTCACGATGAGCGCCGCGACGATCACCGTCGCGGCGATCTTGAGGAGCACGCTGTCGCCGTCGCCGCCGAGCCGGGAGATGACGGTCGCCGTCGCGAGCACGGCCATGATCGCGAGGAAGGTCTCCCAGCCGATCGAGGTGAGCCACGAGACGATGCCGGGCACCTTCTGCCCGTGCACGCCGAACGCCGCGCGGGAGAGCACCATCGTGGGCGCCGAGCCGCGCTTCCCCGCGATCGCGATGAGACCGCACAGCAGGAAGGAGACGACGATGCCGATGACCGACACGAGCGTCGCCTGCCAGAACGAGATGCCGAAGCCGAGCACGAAGGAGCCGTAGGACATGCCGAAGACCGAGACGTTCGCGGCGAACCACGGCCAGAAGAGATCGCGCGGGCGGGCCGTGCGATCGGATTCCGGCACGATCTCGATACCGGTGCGCTCGACGAGCGGGGAGGCGGGGCGCTCCGGCCCCGCGTGCGGACGATCTGACATGGCCTGGCTCCCTGGGACGCGGGTGGACGGCGGGTGTGCTCCCATTCTGGCAGGCGCTGTTCCCGCGAGCGGGTCGATCCCTAGACTGGATCCATGACTGACGAGGCAGCCGGCCACCCCGATTCCGCAGCGGCGGAGGGCGCCGGCCGAGCACCGAGCCGTCTTGTCGCCGCGCTGAGGCGCACGCCGTTCACCGCCGCTCTCGTGCTCGCCCTTCTCGTCGTGGGCGCTGCGACGGGCACGCTGATCTCGGCCACCGCCGACCAGCCCTGGTTCGACCGGGTCGGGACCGGCCTCCCCGCGTTCTCCGACGGGCGCTGGTGGACGCTCGCGGTCTCGCCGTTCTTCGTGACGCACCCGCTCGTCTATCTGACGCTGCTGCCGCTCGTGATCGGCGGCGTCGGCTGGGCCGAGTGGCGCTTCGGCTCACTGCGCACGGCCGTCCTCTTCGTCGCGGGGCATCTGGTCGGCGTGCTCGGCTCGGCAGGGATCCTGGCCCTCGTCGCGCACAGCGGCTGGGAGTGGGCGGAGCGCGTCGCCGCAGGTCTCGACGTCGGCCCGTCGTGCGGCGCGCTCACCGCCCTCGTCTTCGCGATCGCCACACTGCCTGCTCCGTGGCGCCTGCGCGCCCGTCTCGCCGTGGGCATCTGGGTCGGCATCTCCGTGCTCTACCTCGGCAGGCTCGACGACCTCGAGCACGCGGTCGCCCTGACCGCCGCGCTCATCGTGAGCGGCTGGCTCCCGGCGTTCCGACGCCCGGCCGGGCGGCCCACGCAGCGGGAGTGGAGGCTGCTCGCCTTCTCCGGGCTCGTCGCGATCGGCGCGATCCAGGTGCTCGATCTCGTCGTGCCCTACGACGGGCCGCTCGGCGCCAATGATCCCTATGCCTCCGCCGCCGACGTCGCGATCGACGTCGTCGTCATCCTGCTCGTCGCGAACGGCATCCGGCAGGGATACCGCGTCGCGTGGGTCGTCGTACTCGTTCTCGGCGCGTTCAACCTGCTGACCGCGGTCGCCGTGCTCGGGCTGCTGCCGACCCTGCTCGAGCAGAGGCTGATCGACTCGGTGCCGCAGGCCTTCGGCTTCGTGCTGGGCCCGGCGCTGTTCTGGCTCGCGCTGATGGTGCTCGTGACCCTGGCGCGCGGCGCGTTCCGGGTGAGGCTGCGCAAGTCGCGGCGATCCCTCGCCGCAGCGTCGATCTCCAGGGAGCAGCTGATCGAGCGGCTCAGGCGCGACGGCGGCGACACCATCTCCTGGATGACGACCTGGGAGGGCAACCAGCGCATCGCGGTCGGCGAGGCGGACCCCGCCGAGGCTGCGGAGGAGACCTCCGGGCCGTCGGCCGTCGGGGGCGAGGGATCGGGCGCGATCGCGTACCAATCGTGGGCGGGCGTCGCGATCATGCTCGGCGACCCCGTCGTGCCCGAGGGCGGCGAAGCAGCCGCGATGGCCGAGTTCGCGCGCGTGACGGAGGAGGCCGGACTCATCCCGTGCGCCTTCTCGGCGAGCGCGAGGACCGCGGCGGCCGTGCCGGAGGGCTGGCGCTCGGTGATCGTCGCGGAGGACACGATCGTCGACCTGCCCGGGCTCGCGTTCACGGGCAAGCCGTGGGGCGCGGTGCGCACGGCGATCAACCGGGCCGGCCGCGAGGGCGTCGGATTCCGCATGGTGCGGCTCGCGGAGGAGCCGTGGAACGTGCTCGCCCAGGTGCGCGCCATCTCGGAGCAGTGGACGGGCGACAAGGGGCTCCCCGAGATGCGCTTCACGCTCGGCACCGTCGAGGAGGCGCTCGACCCGGAGGTGTACGTCGGCCTCGCCGTCGACGGCGAGGGGAATCTGCACGGCGTGACCTCATGGCTCCCGGTCTACGGCACCGCGGTCGCTGGCGAACCGCGGGTGATCGGGTGGACGCTCGACCTGATGCGCCGACGCGACGGCGGCTTCCCACCCGTCATGGAGTTTCTCATCGCATCGTCGGCCATGTGGTTCTCGGAGCGCGGCTACGAGTTCGTGTCGCTGTCGGGGGCCCCGCTCGTGCGGCCGGCGGATGCGGAGGCCGGCCCCGTAGACCAGGTGCTCGAGCAGATCGGCGGCCTCATCGAACCGCTCTACGGATTCAAATCGCTGCACCGCTTCAAGCAGAAGTTCAATCCGCGGCACGAATCGCTCTACCTGCTCTTCCGCGACGAGGGCGACCTGCCGCGCATCGGCATCGCGATCACGCGGGCCTATCTGCCCGATGCATCGCTGCACGAGCTCGTGACCTCGGCAGCGACGACGGCGCGGAGTGATGGAGGTGGCTGAGATGCACGGAACACCCGGAGCGAACGGGGCCCGCGGAACGCCCCCGACGAGCGGCACGGACCACTCGCCCGGAACGAACGCGACGGACGGCGTGCCTGCGATGCGGCGCGGTGGCCACGCCCTCGCCGCGCTCACGGTCGGCGCCGAAGTCGTCGGCGTGCTGCTGCAGCTGCTGCTCGTATGGATCGGCGCCGAGACCATCTGGGGCTCCGACGATCCCGCCACCGACACGGTGCTCCGCTTCAGCTGGTGCATCGTCGCCTTCGCGTACCTCGGCGCGACCGCGCTCGGGCTCAACCTGCTGGTGCGCAGCCACCGCCCCGACCCGCGCGCACTCCGCGCGCTCGTCGGCCATCCACTGGCCCGAGCGCTGTCGACCGTCATCAGCCTCGGCGCGAGCCTGCTCGGTCTGTCGGTGGCGCTCGACCTGCTCATCCAGGTGGGCAGGGGCGCGCACGATCCCTTCGCGGAGTTCAGCGCGGTCTGCGCACTGCTGCTCTCGTGGGCGATGTTCAACTGGGGCTATGCGCGCGTCTACTTCTCGCACTACCACCGGGCGGCCGAACCGCCGCTGCGCTTCCCCGGCACGGATGAGCCTCGGCTGGTCGACTTCGTCTACCTCGCCTTCACCAACGCGACCACCTTCTCGGTCTCCGACGTGCAGGTGCTGACTACGCGAATGCGGTGGACCGTCGTGTGGCACACCTCGATCGCGTTCTTCTTCAACGCGCTGCTGATCGCGCTCGCGCTCAACCTGATCATGAACGGGAGCCTCTTCTCCGAGATCTTCGGCTGAGGGATCGCGTTCGCCGACGGCGGAGCCGCGCACCGGTCGCGAAGGGAGTACAGTGGTTGCAGTGTTCCGGGGTCGGTGTGATTCCGAACCGGCGGTCAGAGCCCGCGAGCCGAGCAGATGCTCGGTTGATCCGGTGGAATTCCGGGGCCGACGGTGATGGGGGCATTCGCGCCCTAGTCCGGATGGGAGGAACGCGAGGCCGCGGCATCCCCGCGGCGATTCGCGCACCCCGGTACGGGAAGCGAACGGGATGCTCGAGCAGGCGATCATCGAGGACGCGATGCGTCGCGCCATCGCCCTCGCGCGCCGCGGACCGGCCCTCGACCCGAACCCGCAGGTCGGCTGCACGATCCTCGACCCGGAGGGCCGCATCGTCTCCGAGGGCTGGCACCGAGGTTCCGGCACCCCCCACGCCGAGGTCGACGCGCTCTCGCGCCTTCCCGAGGCGTGGACCTCGCGCCGGGGCGAGCTCACCGCTGTCGTGACCCTCGAACCGTGCAACCACACGGGCCGCACGGGCCCCTGCGCCGTCGCGCTCGTCGAGTTCGGCATCGGAGCCGTGGCCTTCGGCCTGGCCGATCCTGGGCGGGACTCCTCCGGCGGAGCCGAGACGCTGCGCGGGGCGGGCATCGAGGTGCGGGGCGGCGTGCTCGCGGGCGAGGTGCGCGCACTGAACTCCGAGTGGCTGCGGCGGCAGGAGCAGGAGCAGCGAGGGATCCTGCGACTCACTCCGTCCGCACCGGACGAGGGGGAGCATCCGCAGGACGGCGGAGGGGTCCGTATCCGTCCGCACGTCACCGTGAAATGGGCGCAGACCCTCGACGGGCGGGCTGCGGCCGCCGACGGCTCCAGCCGCTGGATCACCGGCCCCGAGGCGCGGGCGGACGTGCACCGGCGCCGCGCCGAGGCCGACGCGATCCTCGTCGGCACGGGCACCCTGCTCGCCGACGACCCGGCGCTCACCGCTCGAGATGCGGACGGCGGGCTGCTCGTGCCGGCAGCCGAGCAGCCCGTGCCCGTGGTGCTCGGGCATCGCCCGATCCCTCGCGGATCGCGTGTGCTGCAGCACCCGGCGCTCGCCGCCCGTGGCCTGGGCGAACCGGTGCGGCTGCGGGGCGACGACCTCGCGGCCGACCTCGCCGGACTCGCCGAACTGGGCGTGCGCAGGCTCTTCGTCGAGGGCGGCCCCGCCGTGGCGAGCTCGCTCATCGCGGCCGGCCTCGCCGACGAAGTGCTCGTCTACCTCGCGCCCGCGCTGCTCGGCGGGCCGCGACTCGCGCTCGGCGACATCGGCGTCGCCGACATGCGAGGGATCCTGCGGCTGCGCACCGCCGCGGTCGAACGCCTCGGCGACGACCTGCTCGTGCGGGCCGCCGTCGAGCGCCCGAGCCTTTCCACGATTCCCACCGCTACCGAGGAGGAGATCTGATGTTCACCGGACTCATCGAGGAGGTCGGCGAGGTCGTCGCGATAGAACCGGTCGTCGACTCGCTGCGGCTCTCGATCGCGGGCCCGCTGGTCACGAGCGACGCCGAGCACGGCGCGTCCATCTGCGTCTCGGGCGTCTGCCTCACGGTCGTCGACCGCTTCGAGACCGCGGACGGCCGCGGGGCGTTCGCCGCCGACGTCATGCGGCAGTCGCTCCGCATGTCGGCGCTCGGCGACCTCGAGGTCGGCAGCCCCGTCAACCTGGAGCGCGCGGTGCGCGCCGACACCCGCCTGGGCGGTCACATCGTGCAGGGCCACGTCGACGGAACCGCCGAGCTCCTCTCCATCACACCCCACCCGGCATGGCGCACGCTGCGCTTCTCTCTCTCGCGGGAGCTGGCCCCGCTGCTCGTCGACAAGGGATCCGTGACGCTCTCGGGCGTCTCCCTCACCGTGTCGGCCATCGCAGGGGCCGCCGAGCCGGAGCAGTGGTTCGAGGTCTCGCTCATCCCCGAGACGCTCGCCGCCACGACGCTCGGATCCCTCGCCCCGGGCGGCCGCGTGAACGTCGAGACCGACATCATCGCCCGCCACGTCGCCCGCATGCTCGCCTTCGCGAGCACCGACGAGCCCGGCCCCACCGACCCCACCACCGAAGGACACGCAGCATGAGCAGCACCAGCACCCCCGGCATCGCCACCATCGAGGAGGCGGTCGAGGCGATCAGGTCCGGCCGCCCCGTCATCGTCGCCGACAACGAGGACCGCGAGAACGAGGGCGACGTCATCATCTCGGCCGAGCTCGCACGCCCCGAGTGGATCGCGTGGACCGTGCGCTGGTCGTCGGGCCTGCTCTGCGCACCCATGACCGACGAGATCGCCGACCAGCTCGACCTGCCGATGATGGTGTCGCGCAACGAGGACGTGCGCGGCACCGCCTACACCGTGACGGTCGACGCGACCCACGGCGTGACCACCGGCATCAGCGCGAGCGACCGCGCGACGACGCTGCGGGCCCTCGCGAACCCCGCCGCCGAACCCGAGGACGTGCGGCGCCCCGGCCACGTGCTGCCCCTGCGCGCCGTGCCGGGAGGCGTGCGCGCCCGCAACGGCCACACCGAGGCGGCCGTCGAGCTCATGCGCCTCGCAGGCCTCCGTCCCGTCGCGGCGATCGCGGAGATCGTCGCCGAGGACGGCGAGATGATGCGGCTGCCCGGCCTCATCGAGCTCGGCGAGCGCGAGGGCGTGCCCGTCGTGACGATCGAGCAGCTCATCGCCTACCTGAACGAACACGACCCGGAGGGCGCGCCCGCCCCGTCGGAGCCGCAGCAGCGCCGCCACGTCAGCCGACGCGCCGACGCACTGCTGCCCACCGTGCACGGCGAGTTCCGCGCGATCGCCTACCGCGACCGTCGGGCGGGCGTCGACCACGTCGCACTCGTCGCACCGGGCCCCGACGGTTCGATGCCGAGCGGCGAGGCGCTCGTGCGCGTGCACTCCGAGTGCATCACGGGCGAGGCGTTCGGATCCCTCAAGTGCGAGTGCGGCCCTCAGCTCGACTCGGCCCTGGAGCTCGTGCACGAGCGCGGCGGCGTCGTCGTCTACCTGCGCGGGCACGAGGGGCGAGGGATCGGCCTCGCCAACAAGCTGCGCGCCTACCAGCTGCAGGACCAGGGACTCGACACCCTCGACGCCAATCTGCAGCTCGGCCTGCCCGCCGACGCGCGCGACTACACGGCCGCGGCGGAGATCCTCGCAGAGCTCGGCATCGAGCGCGTGCGCCTGCTCACGAACAACCCCGAGAAGGTGCGGCAGCTCGAGGAGCACGGCATCGTCGTGAGCGAGCGCGTGCCCCTCGTCACCGGGGTCAACGAGCGCAACCTCGGCTACCTCGTCACGAAGCGCGACCGCATGGGGCACCAGCTGCCCGACGACGTGCACTGAGCGCGTCCAAACCGCGGGCCACCACCACCGAACACCACAGCACCCCGAAGGAGCACCCGCATGAGCGGAGCAGGAGCACCCGACCTCACCGTCGACGCGACCGGACTGCGCGTCGCCATCATCGCAGGCAGCTGGCACGAGGAGGTCATGGGATCGCTCGTCGCAGGCGCGGAGGAGACCGTCGCCGCGTCGGGCGCCGAGCACGACGTGTTCCGCGTGGCGGGCGCCTTCGAGCTGCCGCTCGCCGCGCAGGCCGCACTGTCGCCCGAGGGCGGATTCGACGCGGCGGTCTGCCTCGGCGTGATCATCCGCGGTGGCACCCCTCACTTCGACTACGTCTGCAACGCCGTCACCGACGGCCTGACGCGCGTGCAGCTCGACGCGGGCAAGCCGGTCGGCTTCGGCGTGCTCACCACCGACACCGAGCAGCAGGCGCTCGACCGCTCGGGCCGCCCCGGCGCCCCCGAGTCGAAGGGACGGGAGGCCGCCGAGGCCGCGCTGCACCTCGCGCTCGCGACGCGGGCGATCCTGGGCTCGGCCGGCTGAGTCGGATCCCTCGCCCCGCTGACGCCCGCGGGCGTCAGCGGGCTCGCAGCGCACTCGCCTAGGCTGGGGCTCGTGGCAGAGCACCCCGAAGCACCCGCGGCAGACCCGGATCCCGCGAACGGCCCCGCAGACGCGAACGGCTCCGCAGCCGAAGACGGTCCCGCCGATGCCGGGGGCCCCGCGCCCCGGGGGCGCGGAAAGGCCGACGACGGCCCACGCGGGCCCAGGGCGACATTCCGCCAGCTGCTCCCCTACCTCTTCGAGCAGCGCGGCAAGCTCGCCTTCATCATCGCGATCAGCCTGATCAGCGCCGTCGTCTCGCTCGCCCAGCCGCTGCTCGTGGGGCAGGTCATCGAACGGGTGCAGCAGTCGGCGCCCCTCGGCCTGCTCGTCGTGGTGCTCATCGTGCTCGTGCTCGTGAGCGCGCTCCTCGACAGCTACCAGCACTACCTGCTGCAGCGCATGGGCGAGGACGTCGTGCTGAGCTCGCGGCGGCGGCTCATCGCCAAGATCCTGCACCTGCCCATCCCCGAGTTCGACCGGCGCCGCACGGGCGATCTCGTCTCGCGCGTCGGCAGCGACACGACCCTGCTCCGCGCGGTGCTCACGCAGGGGCTCGTGGAGGCGATCGGCGGGGCGCTGCTGTTCGTCGGCGCACTCATCGGCATGCTCGTCATCGATCCCTTCCTGTTCCTCGTGACCTTCGGCATCATCGCCGTCTCGCTCGTCGTCGTGGTGCTGCTGTCGATGCGGATCAGACCCGCCGTCGCCCGCGCGCAGGAGAAAGTGGGCGACCTGGCCGCGGCCGTGGACCGCGCGATCGGCTCGATGCGCACCATCCGCGCGGCGGGTGCCGCCGAGCGCGAGCGGGCAGCCATCGAGGCTGAGGCCGAGGCCGCATACGGGTTCGGCGTGCGCGTCGCCCGCATCTCGGCGCTCATCGTGCCGGTGTCGTTCATCGCGATGCAGGTGTCGCTGCTCGCCGTGCTCGGCTTCGGCGGCTACCGGGTCGCCTCCGGTGCCATCGGCATCGCGCAGCTCGTCACATTCATCATCTTCCTGTTCATGATGGTCGCGCCCCTCGGCCAGGCCTTCGGCGCGATCGCGGCGGTGAACCAGGCGCTCGGCGCCCTGGGCCGCATCCAGGAGATCGACGCGCTGCCCACCGAGACCGCGCACGACGCGGAGCGATCGCCCCTCGGGCGCATCGAGCCGCTCGAGGCCTCGAGCCTCGACTACGCCCCGGCGATCCGTCTCTCCGACGTGCACTTCACCTACCGCTCGGCGGCCCCCGAGCGCGCCGACGCCCGGGAGCTCGTGCGCGGCGGGCGCGGCTCGCGACGCGACGCCGAGGCGGCACCCGCCCCCGTCGTCGAGACGCCCGTGCTGCACGGTGTGAGCTTCGAGGTGCCGCGCGGCTCCCGCGTCGCGCTCGTCGGCCCGTCTGGCGCGGGCAAGTCGACCGTGCTGGGGCTCATCGAGCGCTTCTACGACCCCGACGCCGGCGCCGTGTCGCTCTACGGCGCCGACCTGCGCACCCTCGACCGCGCCGAGCTTCGCGCCCAGCTCGGCTACGTCGAGCAGGACGCGCCGGTGCTCGCGGGCAGCCTCCGAGACAACCTGCGCCTCGCCTCGCCCGATGCGAGCGACGCCGCGTGCGAGCGGGTGCTGCGGGCCGTGAATCTCGGCGGTCTGCTCGACAGGGATCCCTCGGCCTCTCCCTCGGATGCCCTCGACCTGCAGGTCGGCGAGAACGGCATCATGCTCTCGGGTGGCGAGAAGCAACGGCTCGCGATCGCGCGGGCACTGCTCACCGCGCCCCCGATCCTGCTGCTCGACGAATCGACCGCGTCGCTCGACGGGGTGAACGAGCGGCTCATGCGCGAGGCGCTCGACTCCGTGTCGACCGGGCGCACCCTGATCGTGATCGCCCACCGGCTCTCGACCGTCGTCGACTCCGACAAGATCGTGGTGCTCGACGGGGGCCGGGTGGTCGGCGAGGGCACGCACGCGGAGCTCGTCGCGACGACGCCGCTCTACCGCGAGCTCGCGCAGCACCAGCTGCTCGTGCCCTCGGACGCGGAGTAGGGATCCCCCGCGGCGATCCGTCGCCCTCGCGCTCGATCCCTCGAGCCGTCACCTCCGCCTGCGACACCGGGAAACAAAAGAAAATAGAAAACGAGATTTTCCTTAATTTTCTTTCGGGGTGCCAAGATCTGCGATCCGCTTCGACAACCCAGCTACCGGCTTCCATACGATCGGCTTCTTCGAAGAGCCGCGCTCCAGCAGTCCGACATCTTCCAACCGCATCAGGTCGGCGCGGGCCGTCGGAAGCGTCACGCCATATCTCCTGGATATCTCATTCGCGGTCACCGCTACCACGCCCTCGCGCGAGAGCCATTCGATGACGCTCGTCTGCCGAGCGTTGAAATCCACCGACGCGCCCCTGAGCGCGCCTCGTACGCGATCCGCCTCGGAGCGACGCATCTCGATGTACGCATCCAGCTCATCGAGTGCGCGCACGATCACCCGCAGCTGATGCAGTATGAAGTAGGTGAGATCCCCATCGTCATCCTCGCTGTACTCGTAGCTGTCCCCGTACTGACCGGGCGCCTCCTTGAGGATCTTCGAGATAGCCAGATACTCCGCAAGCCAGTAGCCGTTGTGCAGCATCGACCAGTAGAACGCCAACCTCGCCGTGCGCCCATTTCCATCGGCGAAGTAGTGGTCATAGCCGAACATGAAGTGGGTGATGGTCGCGCGCACCACCGGGGGGATATACGGCGCGCTGGAGACGGCGCCGTTCGCGAAGGCGCACAGCCGAACCAGGCGCTCGGGCAGCTGCCCCGCGGGCGGCGGCGTATGGACCAGATGCTCTCCGTGCCACACCCGAACGCGCTCCTCCTCGGGTCGTTCGAGTCTCCCCGCCTGCCCCGGATCCTCGAGCGTTCCGGCGGTGAGGTCCGCGTGGAGTTCCAGCACCCAATCAGGCGTCAGGGGATCGTCCGATCTCGCCGAAACCTGCTTCATCGCAAGATAGTTGTTCAGAATCATCAGCTCCGAGACGTCGACGGGTTCTCGGCCGGTATCGATCATCTCGACTGCGGCCCGCCTGCTGGTCGATGCTCCTTCGAGCTGGCTTGAGGTGATCGACTCCTCGACCAGTGACCGCACGATGAAGCCGTCACGGCCGGCCGAGGTCAGCGCGTTCCCACCGCCCAGGACGTTCCCACCGGCCCGTCTGGCGATCTCCTCAGACAGCTGCAGCACCTCGTCGCTCATCACGAAGAAGAACGGCCGTCCGTCCTTCGCCTCCAGCGGCACCTCGCGCCTCTGCGCCGAGCGCTGCAGTTTGAGCTTCAGCCACCACTCCTCGTGGGTCAGCCCCTCCGGGGGTGATCGATGCCGCAACTGATCCCAGTGCCAGTACCGCGAATCGTCCAGCGGCGGCGACATGATGAGTTCCACAAATCGGCGCGAGTCCGAACCGAGCTTGTGCTGAAGCTCTTCGAGATCCGGGGCCGGGGAACGGAGTACCATCGATCCATCATAGCAAAAGAAAACAAAATTTTCTTTTTCTTTAACTTTATATCGGGTGTCGGGTTCCCCCTCAGTCGCGGCGCAGCAGCCAGTCGACCGGGGGCTCGATGATCGGGCGGAACACGACCGTCACCCAGCGCATGGAGAGCAGCGCCGTGATCGCTGTCGCGACGAGCACGAGGCCCAGCATCCCGAGCGCGCCCCACGAGTTGAACAGTTCGACGGCCCCCGTCGCCCGCAGCCCGTACACGATCGGGCCGTGCAGCAGGTAGACGTAGAGCGTGCGCGACCCCCAGGGCGTGACGGACGTCTCGCGGCGGGGCAGCACGATGAGCAGCGCGAAGGTCATCAGCGCCGCGATGAGCAGCAGTGCTGCGGCGATAGGGATCCCTCCCGCCGCCGTGCCCAGCCACCCCTCGGGCTGCCAGTCGCCGATCGGGGCTCGCTCGAAGACGCGCAGATAGTCGTCGCGCCAGGTCAGCCAGCGGTCGATGCGCCAGAAGTCCCGAAAGCGAGGTTCGAGCACGAAGACGAGCGCGACGCCACCGAGCACGGCCCAGCCGAGACCGCGCAGCACGGGCGTAGGATGCGTGAACCACCGGCCATCGAGCCAGCCGCGATCCCTCGCCATCCAGCCGAGCACGAAGAACGGCAGGAACGTCAGCGTGCGCGCCGCCGAGAACTCGGTGCCGATGACCGGACTGAGGCCGCCGAGCAGCGCCAGCGCGCTCGAGACGACGAGCGGGTGCCGCAGCCGCGCGATGTAGGGCAGCAGCAGACGCATGGTCACGAGGGTGACGAGGAACCACAGCGTCCAGGCCGGCGAGACGAGGAAGCCCTTGCCGAGCCCCTTGCCTTCCGTGAGCAGGTGGGCGAGCGCCCAGATGCCCTCCCACAGCAGCCAGATCACCGCCAGCTGCACCGTCGACTTCACCGCCTTCGGCGTCGTCTCGGGGCGCGAGAACATGCCCGACAGCAGGATCATCGCCGGCATGTGGAACAGGTAGATGTAGGCGTAGAGCCCGAAACCGAGGGGCGAGTCGGTGCGCACCGTCGAGACGACGTGCCCGATCACGACGAGGAGGATCAACGCGAAGCGGGCGTTGTCCCAGAGGGCGATGCGCGGCCTCGTCTGCCTGGCGGGTGCGGCGGTCGTTGCGGTCACGCTGTCTACCCTATGCGGAACCCCTGCCGGGCCGGTTCGTCGACCTCCTGCGCCCGGGAGATCAGCGGGCACCTCGCTGCTCGCGCAGCAGGCGCAGCGTGCGCTGCTCCTCGATGCCGAGGTAGCGCCGGGGCCTGATCCGCGCGCTCCGCACGCGCTCCACCGCGGTCGGGTTCTCGAACGCCTCGAGCACTCGGGGATCGATGTACGAGGACTGCGCGACGGCGGCGGTGTTGCCGAGGCGCTCGGCGACCTCGCGCACCGCGGCTCTGCGAGCGGCCGCCGCGGCCTTGGCGTCGGCGAGTTCCGCGGGGTCCGCCTCGAACAGCAGCGAGGCTGCGAGCAGTGTGCCTCCCCAGGTCCGGAAGTCCTTCGCCGAGAACTCCTCTCCCATATGCCGCTTCACGTATGCGTTGACGTGCCGGCTGTCGAGACGGTGCACGACCCCGTCCTCGTCGAAGAATCGGAACACCTCGGGGCCGGGCAGTTCCATGAGCCGAGCGACGAGTCGCGCCACTCTCGGATCCCTCACCCTGCGCCTGTGCCGTTTGCCGCTCTTCCCGATGAAGTCGAACAGCACGGTCTCGCTCGTCACGCGCACGTGCTCGCGTCGCACGGTCGTGGCTCCGAAGCTCCCGGTGCTCTTCGCGTACTCGACGTTGCCCACCCTGAAGAACTGCCGATCGATGAGCCGCACGACCCCCGCCACCACCCGATCGCGGCTGAGGCTGCGACGGCGCAGGTCCCTGTCGACCCGGGCACGAAGCGCGGGCAGCGCCTCGGCGAAGCGCGTCACCCGATCGAACTTCTCCCGATCCCTCCGCCTGCGATACGCGGGATGGTAGATCGTCTGCGTGCGTCCCGCCGCATCGCGACCGCGCGCCAGCACCTTCGCGGACGGCGAGCGCGCGATCTCGACCTCCGTCCACGCCGGAGGGATCGCGAGCGCGTTCAACCGCTCGATCTCGCGGGCGCTCGTGATCTTGCGGCCCACCAGCCGATACACCGGCTTCCCGTCCACGAACTCGCGCGTGATCGGTCGGCGCCGCGTGCCCGTGCCCGACCGTCGTCCGCCTCGCGCGCGCCGTGCGCTCACCGGGAGCCGCCCCGGCGCTCGGCGTAGTCGGGCAGCGGGTCGCTCGGCACCACGACGACGTCGTGCACCTTCCAGTCGAGAGCCGCGATCCGCTCCGCGGCCGCACCGAGCCGCTCGAGACTGACATCGGCGTCGTGCGGGCGCACGAAGGCCTCGATGTGCAGTACCTGCCCTTCATCGCGCACGCGTACTCCCGCCTCCGCCACCCAGTCCTCCTGCTCCAGCTCCTCGATCACGCGCACGCCCAGCGGGTGCGGCTCGGAGTCGTCGACCGTGCGGGCGCTGCGGTCCATCAGGTCGGCGAGTGCGGAGCGCGTGTTGCGCACCCCGTCCCACACGATCCCCGCCGAGATCACGATCGCGGCCGCACCGTCGAACCACCACAGCCCGAACCCCACGCCCAGCACGCCGATGATGGACGCTGCCGTGCTCTGCCAGTCGGCCTTCGCCATGTCGGCGTCGGCGTAGAGCACCTTGTTGTGGAGTACGGGGGCGAGCTTCGCCTTCACCGGGCCGTAGAGGAAGACCGGTCCGATCACCGTGACCGCCATGACACCCACCATCAACCACCCCGACCAGAAGGTGTGCCCGAACAGCTGCACGCTGCCGATCGTCGGATGCTCCGCTGCGAACAGCCCGATCGCGGAGTCGACCGCGAGGTTCGCGCCCACGGCGAACAGCGCCACCCCGGCCACGAGGTGTCCCACGCCCATCGCGCGGTGGCGCCCGTAGGGATGCATACGCGTCGTCGGCCGACGCCGGTAGAGCAGCGCGATCAGGAATGCGATCTGCGGGATCAGCGAGAGCATGTCCTCGACCCAGGCCGTCTTCATCGCCTGCGACTCGCCCATCACGAGCGCGATGAGCACGATCGTGACGCCCGTGTAGCCGATCGTGAAGAACTGCCAGCGCACGGCGCGCTTCAACGCCCGCTGCTGCTCCTCCGGCAGGTGCTCGCGCTCTCCCTGCACGAAGGCCGCGCGGCTCATGATGCGCGCTCCGGGTTCTGCTCCGGATTCTGCTGCGCGCGCGGCTGCGACTCCGCGTCCGCCTTCGGTTGCGACTCCGCGTCGAGGATCTCCTCTACTTCGCTGAGAAACGCATTCTCGCCCATGAGCACCAGAACGACGACGCGCCGGCCTTCGGCTCCCGGCAAGCGGTCGAAGGCGCGGCTCACGCCGACCCTGTCGGTCCACGGCGTGTCCTCTGTGAAGCCGCCGACGGCGAGATCGAGCTCGTCGCGCTCGATCATGCCGACGAGACCCTCCTCGCCGCGAACGGTCCATTCCGGCTCGGCATCGAGCTCTTCCGCGACGCGGGCGGCGGCATCGACAAGAGGCCCCGAGGGATCCCTCGCCGTCACATCGACGAGGCCCGGCTCGGGCGAGAGACCGATGCGCAGAGTACCGCCGGAGACCGTGTCGAGCGTGCCATCGGGGTCGGCGGGCACCCGGACGCCGCAGGCCTGGAGCGACGGGCCGAGCAGCGCGATCGCGAGCGCCGCACCGCACACGCGCAACGCCCGACCGCGGGTCCGGCCGATACGACGGCCGCGCGTTCCATTCCCGCCGTTCCCCGCCACCCCGTTCGCTCGCATGATTCGAGTGTGCTGGATCACAGCAGCGGTGCTACAGACCTTGACACAGAGCTCGACACGGGGCTAGAGCGGCGAAATCTCCGCCGACCGACCGAGCGCGGCCTTCTCCAGGCCGAGCGAGCGCAGCGAGTAACATTGCCGTCGTGATCGCCGCAGACCTGATCCGCATCATCGGAGGCGCGACGGGGTTGATCGGACTCGGCCTCGTCATGGGTTTCAGCCCGACGCTCATCGCGGTGTCGCTGCGCGTGCTGACCGGCACGCCCCGCCCCGATCGCGCGATCGGCTGGATGATGGTCGGACTCGTGCTCGGTTCGACGGCCCTGCTCCTCCTGCTGCAGATCGTCGATCCGCGCAGCTTCGAGCATCTGCTGAGCCGGGACGCGGAGAGGATCCTGGTGGGCCGAGGCGTCGACCTGACCGCGGGTTCCCTGTTCGTCGCCGCATCGGTGTGGCTGTGGGCACGAGCGAGGAAGCCGCGCCCGGTACGGAAGCCGCGTCCGACACCGGCCGGAAAGCCCTGGGAGATGATGCTCATCGGAGCGTCGAACGCCGTCATCGGCGTGAGCGGCATCGCGACGATGTATATGACGGCAAGACTCCTGCGGGGCGTCAGCGACGATGACCTGATCCGCGTCGTCCTCTACGCGGTATTCGTCGCGGCGCTCGTGTCTCCCTACGTCGCGCTGACGGTCGCCTGGCGGCGCTTCCCGTCGCTCTCCCAGCGCATCACCTCCGTACTCGCTCGGCTGGAGCATGCGGACCTGCGGCCGTGGGAGGCGGGAATCGCACTGCTCGCAGGACTCGTCTTCCTGGGACTCGGCGTCTGGGGCTGGCATCGCCCCGCAGGCTGATCGAGAAGCAGTCCTCCGCCGGTTGAGCGAGAAGCAGCCCTCCGCCGGCTGAGCGAGCGAAGCGGATCGCATACCCTTCCCGCGAAACACAAAAACGGGCCTGACCGGTAGTTTCCTACCGACCAGACCCGTCTTACCCTGAGCCGACTGTGGGATTTGAACCCACGACCTATTCTTTACGAGGGAACTGCTCTACCCCTGAGCTAAGGCGGCGCGCATCTCGAAGTCAATCGAGATACTTCGATAAAACACCTGATGGAAACCGATTTTTCGACTCCCAATCAAATACCATCCTTACGAGGATATCAGAGATTCTCGGAGGGTTTCGACTCGTCTGGTGCCGCTGAAGTGTCGAGTATCTGTCGACAGATCAAATCTCCTCCGAGAACGAACGAGCCTCTGGCCAGGAACGCGATACCTGTCCGATCTTCCAGTTCTCGCGCCAAACAGGGTCGCCGACGCGTCAGCAAGTCTCAGCAATGACGGTTCGGCCGCGGCCGGATGGCGAACCATTCCGGAACCTTCGGCTTGAAGTATGTCCGCCCTCCGTCATGCGTCTCGTTGAGGTATCCGAGATAAATGAAGGAGGCTCCAGCGAACTCATCGAGCTCATCCATGTCGTTTTCGTCCATGACCCACTCGAGCAGCTCTTTCGTAAGGAGAATGTACGGGGCTTCCCACTGAGTATGCAACCAAGCGGCACCATCTTGCCCGGCCTCGGCCGAGTGGAGCGCGCCCAGTACACTTTCTCTCGATTTCTGTGTGCACCAGTGATGCCGGCGATGTTGACGCAGCAACTTCGCACATGGTCATATCCATGAGGCAGACCGATTTGCTTCGTGGACTTCGCGAACTCGGGGTTGCTTTCCGGCCTTGAAAGCAAGGACAAAAGCCCGATACTCGGCGTCGATGCGCTTCCTCGAGATGCGCCAGTAAACTGTCACGCCCTCCTGCGACGAGGAGCACCTGCCGGATCATTAACCACGTGCGTGTGACTACGGCGAGGTCGGTGTGGGCGAAGCCTGAAGGCATCTTCCCGCAGCGCAAGCACGTTACTCTCCGGAAGAGCCCCACTGGACGCCTCTTGCGCGTTCTCGGAACTCTCGTCACACCCTGGCTCATGTTGGGCACCGAAGAAGCCCCCGCTTCGTGGGCGGCACATAGTAGGCGGCACCGTCAGAACAGACACACGCGAGCCTCTCCCAGATCCGCTCCCGATCACTGGAATCCATCCTCTTGAGATCAGTAGCCCAGAGCTCGGCACCGGTCGGCTCGTGCTTCGCCCTATCCATGACTTGAATGTACACCTTGCTTGTCGCACCGCCTGCACTTCTTCTCCTGCGGAGCATATGAGCGCTCCGCTCGACATGGAGGAGATGCGCATGAGTGCACTGACAACCCCGGTCATCGAGCCGGGCGGTTCGATACGTGACGGAGGGAAGTCATCATGGCGGCGTGCTGCGGCTGTGGTCGTCGCGCTTCTGATCGGGTTGAGCGGTTTGCTCTTCCCCACGGGTGCGCAGGCCGCTGGCCTGGGCACCGGGTTCGGGAACTCGCCGGCCGGGCATCTCGGCTCGTATATCGCGGAGTCGGACGGCCGGGTGGTGTACTGCCTGGACTCGACCATCGGCAGCCCGCTCGGGCTCTACACCTCGGGACCGATGACGGTGACGAGCCTCACCGACTACGGTGGCAGGAAACTGTCGGATTCGGAGCTCGCGCAGATCAACTATGTGCTCGCGAAGTGGGGCAACAGCAGCGATCCGAGGACCACGGCAGCCGTGCAGCTGTTCTTGTGGAACATCGCCGACTCCACCTATGTCGGCGATGCTCACTGGCTCGAGCTCGTACCTGCGGGCGATCGCGGTGCGGTTGTCGCGAACAAGAACGCGATGCAGTCAGAGGCTGCCGCGAACGCCACGACTGCGGCAGATCTGCAGCTGGCGATCTCCATGCAGGATCAGTACACCGGCACCCTGACGGTGAGTATGAGGCCCTCCACCATGTCGGGGAGCGTCTCGCTCACCAACGCGACGTTCGAGGACGGCTCGACCTCGAAGGCGGTGGGTCCTGGCTCGTACAGGATTCTCGGCACCCCTCCGTCAGGGGCTCCCTCTTATAAGGTCTCCGGGTCCGGTGCCTACAGCGGCGCCGGCATCGGCGCTCGGGTCGATCTGTATGAGACGCCGGGCGCGCAGCGGCTGCTCGCGGCGGGTACGCCGGGGAGCGTCACCGCGAACGCAGAGTCGCCGTTGATCGAACTCGACTTCCAGCCCGTGATCGGCACGCAGGTCGCGAGCCGCTACGTGCAGGAAGGCGACGCGTTCGTCGACGAGCTGATGGTCGAGACCACGGGCCGCGGCGATTGGATCGTACTCGACGGTGCCCCGGTGAAGCTCACCGCGAAGGGCACCCTCTACGGCCCTTATGATGAGCAGCCTCAGCAGAGCAAGGACGTGCCCGAAGGCGCGCCCGTGGCCGGCACGGAGACCCTCGTCCTCGACCAGGGCGTGGGCACCTATGCCTCATCCGGGGAAACGAAGGCACCCGAGTCGGGGTTCTACACGTGGGTGTGGGAGATCGACAAGGCAGAGCAGGGCGACGCTGCGAAGTACATCCGGGACTCGTTCCGAGATGAGTTCGGCCGGGTGAACGAGACGCACGTCACCCCCTTCCAGCCGGAGGCGGTGTCGAAGTCGGATGCGCGCCACGCGGCGCCGGGCGACACCGTGACGGATACGATCACGGTGTCCTCGAGCAACGGCGCCTGGCTGAAGATGGATGGTGAGTTCATCCCCGTGGTGTTCACCGGTACCGCCTACCAGGTGCCCGGCGCGATGCCGCCTGCCGAGCAGGACGGCGTGCCCGAGGACGCCGTCGCGCGCGGCGAGGTCGAGGTGACCGCGGACGGGCCCGGCGTCTACACCTCCCCAGGCGTGCAGTTCCCCGGCCCCGGGTTCGTGACGTGGGTGTGGGAGGTTCGCCTGGACCGGCAGCCCGAGGAGTACCGTCCGTATATCGCGAACGACTGGGCCGACCGGTACGGCATCCCGGTCGAGACAACGAGCGTGCGCTGGCCAGCCGAGGTCAAGAGCGAGGTCCGCGAGTACAACGTGCACTTGAACGGTCGCGCGTTCGATGACATCATCCTCTCCGGCTTCCCGGACGATCATGGCGAGTTCCAGGGCGACGGCTACTGGGAAGCCGATGTCGATGTCGTCGAGCATGTGGTCTACGGACCGTTCGCGAGCGACACGGAGCTGACCGACGATCTGGATCTCGAGTCGGCGCCGGTCCTCACCGAGCTGACCACGCCCGCCCGGAACGGCACCTATCGGCTGGGCTTCACGGATGAGGATCGGATCCAGCCGGACAAGCCCGGCTACTACGTGGTCGTGTCCTCGTTCGTCGGTGATGATCGTGTGCTCCCGTTCCGTTCCTCCCCCGCGGATCAGTACGAGCGGTTCTTCGTACCCCCGGCGCCGAAGCATCCGAAGGTGGAAGTCCGCACGCAGGCTCAGCCCGAAGCGTGGGTAGGTGAGGACTTCTCCGACACCGCCTACGTCTCCGGCGACGGCGTCCCCGAGGACGGCTACCTCGTGTTCCGCGCCTACGGCCCGTTTGATGCCCCGCCCGCGAAGGACGGTGAAGGCGACCCGTTCTTCACGAGCGAGCAGATTCCCGTGAACGGGCCGGGTGAGTACAACTCGGGTCCGACCCGCGTGGACCGGCCCGGTGTCGTGTACTGGGTTGAGACCCTCTACGGCCCGGACGACGAGATCCTCGCCGAGGGTTACATCGGCGCACCGGGTGAGAGCACCGTCGTGAAGAAGAGGTCGGGCTCGACACCTCCGGACCTTGCCGTCACCGGTGCCGAGGACTGGATCCTTCCGGCCGGCCTGATCGCGCTCGCCACGACGGCGGCCGGCGGGGCGCTGCTGTTCGGACGTCGCCTGGCCCAGCGCCGCGAAGAAGCCGGATACATCAGGGAGGAGGATCTCGTCACCGGCGAGCAGGCCATCAAGCTCCTCACCGAGCAGGCGCCGGAGACCGGCACCGATACGAACACGGATAAGTAAGGAGTGAGCATACGGGGTGGTGCGGCCGCGTCTTCGTAGCCGCACCACCCCGCGTTCTCATTCCTGGGGAGGCTCGGCGAGACTCCTGATCCACTGAGCCACGGGGACGCTACCGACCCGGTAGCAGCCATCGCCGGGTCGCTTGATGGCGAGGGCGATCTCGGCTCCGGGTTGGGCGAGACGGAGCATCACCAGATTCCGTCTCGCCTGCCGGGCATTGCGGGTGACCTCGGTTACGAGGTCCGCGCCGAGGCAATCAAACGAGCCGTGCCCCAAGGCAACCCCATACAGAGGACCATGGTTCTCATAGCGCTCGACCCAGGCGTGCCGAAGCGTCCGGGCTCGGCTGGCCTCGACCATCGCGCGGTACGCGTTGGAACGATTGTCGAAGGTCGCTACCGGCCGCGCCGCGCAGATGGCAGACTTGGTCGGACGCACGAGCAGCTCGAACGTCCATCCGGCATCGCTTCGCGCATCAGCGTCATGGAGTTCGTCGTCATGGCGAATCTGCTTCCCAACGCGTTCACCGGCTTGGCGCAGCCCGGCAGTGATCGCGGCGAGAAGCTCAGGGGCGGCTGGATGAGGATCTGCGTTGGTGACGTGGGAACTCCGCCCGTTCGCCGTGATGATCGCCAGAACGTATTGGCAGTCAGGCTCCAGAACGTGCTGGGAGATGTAGTAGGCGACGTCGCTCGGGAGGCGTTTCCTTCCGCCGTCGGTGAGGTACTGGATCGTGTATTCCTGCTCGCTCTCCCGCACGCGATGAGCGAGCGGGCCGGAGAGCCTGTTACCGGGGATCGCTCCAAGAGTGGAGGTGAGAACTTGGATAGGTGTGGCCGTGAGCATCTTCTGGTGCCAGGCGGCTGTGAATGGGAGGCCGACTTGTATCGCTGCTGTGATCTCGGCGCACGTCATGCGCTTCATGGGCTAGACCCTTTCTCGTACATTGATGAGACGCTTCTCCCTGAACGGAACGGTGAGAACCCTCATCAGGTTCTGCAAACATTCAGGGGCGACCGACGCGTGGGCAACTGCTCCTTGGACGATTCCGGCTTTACTACGGCGAGGGCATTTCCTCGGCTGGGGCCGGCGGCGGCGGGTATTCTCGAGGTGAACGTCTCGGCGGCGGAGCTCTCGGCACCGTCTGAGCTAGGCGGTCTGTCGCAGGAGCTCGGTGAGGGCGAGAGAGACCCTGATGGCGCTCTCCCTGGTGAACTCGATGCTCTGTGGCCCTTCGGCGATCACGACCCAGGTCTCAGGAGTCGCGAGGTCGCGGAAGGCCGTCACGTCGACCTCCCCTGTCCTCGGCTCTGCAGGGAGATGATTCGAGCTCGTGTCCGTCGGTGGTTGCCTCACGATCACGGGGACGACGGTCAAGTCCCCTTCGTGGCGGCGGTCGGCCTCGATGACCTGTTGCTGGTGTGTGGCAGTGCACCAGGGTGGGCACGGCTCAGTGAGCCAAGCTGGCTTCGGAGCGTTCATGATGCTCTACTTTCTCCGGCACGTCATCTGCCCGTTCCGCTTCCCCCGCTTCTTGTTCCTGTTCCAAGCGGGATCCGCGGCGACGCGCGAGGATCTCACACCATCGCGTCTTAATGAGCAGGACGAGGCTGATCGGCCCCATCAGGAAAAGCTTTGCCATGGTGAATGCGCACGCCGCCACGATGAGATAAAACGCGCCTGGCAGGGCGCCGTTCTGGATGAGCGACTCGATCCACATGCCAAACCACCAGTATGGGAAAGCAAGCAGCATCGCGGGCACACCGAACTTCACCCCCTTGCGGCTGCGGAGCCAGGCGATGAGAAGGTTGCCCGGCAGGTAGCGGGTGACGATGAACAAGGCCGTCGCCGCACGGGTGGCGAGAGCGAAGATGAGAGTGAACACGGGGGGTCTCCTGGATCGCACGGTGATGTACGTCCGGTGACCAACCGGCTTTCGGCGGATGGGTCCACTCAAGAACCGTCCGAAGAGGTTCTTCATTCCGAACTTTGATGCTCAGGATTGAGGCCCGCCTACTGTTTCTAAGTTTACCTCTGTCGCGAAGCTAAGGATAGGGGCATCGTAGAGCTTGTCTGCAACCTTCGAGCAGGTACCTCTCAATGCGCTCGCTTGCACCACATTAATGCCGATAGCAACGAGAGCGGGAGTGGTGGTGTCTCTAACTCACGGCCGACGACGGCCCGATACGCCCAATATTGCATGGCGCTCTGCGAGACGATCTGCCGCTCGGTCACGCCCACGGTTGCGGCGTGGATATCCACGAGACGCGTCGCAGCATCGCCGACCTGTCGGTGTCCTGCTCTCCGATCCAGGCAGCGATGAGCGCCCGCACGTTCGCTGTGGTCGAGTCACGGAACCGGCGAACAGAAGCCGCCTTCCGATCCGTCTCCGGGCGCTGCCCGACCTACGCACATAAATACCTAACCAAACGATGTGAGTCCGGTTCCGAACCTCTCGTGTGCGCACCATCGGCTCTCGCCGAAGCGTGCGAAGCGTTCGTGATCGAAGTCCGGCGTATCCATGGCGAACCATTCACCGGCTAAGCCCGCACTGGCGGGCAACGCAGGCCGCATTTGGGCCGAGTTCCCATAGCAAGTCCCGACTCGCCGAGCAGGAGTCCGTATCACCGCGCGAGCCGGCGCTAGAGAGCACCGAGAAAGGCGCCCGTGCGAGTCCGAGGAAGTTACCCCTAACCTACCCGCACCAGCAGCGCGACTAGCACGGAGAATGGCACCGAATTAGGCGCGAGGGGGAGTCCGATGACATCGTTTTCAACCAGAAATAGAGGCGGGTGAGGCGCAAGCCCGCGAACGCGGCACACTCCTGAGAGCCCAGCCCGGCGCGATGATGGGCCAAGGCGCCGGAGCGAAATAGCCAGCGATGCCAAGAACCTCCGTCTCGAAGTCGAGTCTTACGGTGCCCATGGCAGAGCGATGCGGACGGTCTGGTATCTGCGTTACCGTGCGAAGTTCCCTCGGTAGTCCTCGTATACCCAGCCCACGACCGAGACGATGAGCAGCGGTACGCTCATGTAGGCGAACCAGAATCCGACTGCGATGCCGAGCACGACCAGGCTCGCTCCAAGGGCGAGTGAGATGGGCCACCAGCTGTAGGGGCTGAAGTGTCCGATCTCCGGGTCGCCGTCGTCGATGTCGGCATCGTCCCGGTCCTCGACCAGCGGTGCTCCGTGCTTCTTCTGCACCAGCTGCAGATAGAACGCCAGCCACGCCATGAACGCACCGCCGAATGTGAAGGCGATCGTGCCGAACCACTCGATCGTGTTCGTCTCGAGCAGGTTCCAGCCGGTGTAGAGCACGGCGAGGAAGATCTGGAAGATCGCGAGTATCCAGTAGATGACAATATGAGTGCGCAAGTGGGGCCTCCAGCCGACGTGTCCGGTCCGATGCACGAACTGGCGCCCACCATCGCGGGTGGAAGGCTCGATCATTAGACGATGCGTGAACAGTTCATGCACTAAGTATTCATGTCGATGATATTTTGGTCTCGTCTAACATGCAAACGGTGACAGGAGATGGTGATGGACGAATATGATCCCGCAGAAGCACTGAAACTCGATATTCAGGTGTGCTTCGCCGTGTCTGTCGCCAACCGCGCGATCGTCAGCCTCTACCGGCCGTTACTCGAACCGCTGGGGCTCACCCATCCGCAATACCTGGTCATGCTGACGCTTTGGGAGGATAGCCCGCGCTCGGTGAGCAACCTGTGCGAGGTGCTGCTGCAGGACGCGCCGACCATTTCCCCGCTCTTGAAGCGCCTCGAAGCGGCAGGGCTGATCACACGCCGGCGCAGCACCGCCGATGAACGCCGTCTGGATGTGGATCTCACCGAAGAGGGCAGACGGCTGAGAGAACTGGCGCCGCCGGTGCCCAAAGCCGTGATCAAGCAATTGGACATGAGCATAGATCAGCTCACCCGCCTGCGCGAGACGCTCTGGCATGTGATCGAGGCGGCGGGGCCTGCAAAGCAGCGATCCCATTAGAGTCGGGTGCTCTGCAGTCGGAGGCTGTTGGTGACGACGAGCACCGAGGACAGGGACATCGCGGCTGCGGCGATGAGGGGGTTGAGGAGGCCGGCTGCGGCGATGGGGATCGCGGCGATGTTGTAGCCGAACGCCCAACCGAGGTTCGCGCGGATGGTGCGCAGGGTCTTCCGCGCCAGCACGAGGGCCTCGGGGATCGCCATGAGTTGCTCGCGGACGAGGATGATGTCGGCGGCCTTGAGCGCGATGTCGGAGCCGGTGACGACGGCGAGGCCGAGGTCGGCGGTGGCGAGGGCGACGGAGTCGTTGATCCCGTCGCCGGCCATCGCCACCCGCTTGCCCGCCGTCTGCAGCTCTTGGATCACCGCGGCTTTCTCGTCGGGGCGCACCCGGCCGCGGACCTCGTCGATGCCGAGCCGGGCGGCGATCGCCTCGCCGGCCGGCTGCGAGTCGCCGGTGAGGAGGATCGTCTCGAGACCGAGCTCGTGCAGGCGGGCGACGGCGCGTTCCGCGTCGGCCTTCAGTCGGTCGGAGAGCGCGATCACGCCGAGCGCCCGCCCCGCGCGCGCCACGACGACCGCGGTGCGACCCTGCGCGTCGGCGGAATCGACGGCAGACTCGAGTGACGGTGGCAAGGCAATGCCGTGCTCCATCATGAGCGCGGTGCTGCCGACGAGGATCCGCTGCCCCTCCACCTCGGCCTGCGCGCCGAGCCCGGGCAGCGCGTCGTACGCCGAGGCCTCGTACCCGCCGGCGGAGGCATCGTCTGCGGCCCGTTCGATGGCGCGGGCGATCGCGTGCTCGGATCCGTGCTCGACGGCTGCGGCGAGCCCGAGCAGCTCTTCCTCGGCGATCCCGTCCGCGGTCACGTCGGCGACCTGCATGTCGCCGGTGGTGAGCGTGCCCGTCTTGTCGAGCACGACCGTGGTGATCGTTCCACTGGCCTCGAGGGCGTCGTGGCCCTTGATGAGGATGCCGCGGGAGGCGCCGCGGCCGACGCCGACCATGAGCGCGGTCGGGGTGGCGAGCCCGAGCGCGCAGGGGCAGGCGATGATGAGCACACTGATCCCGGTGCCGATCGCGCGCTGCGCGTCGCCACTGAACACGGCCCAGGCGGCGCCGACGAGGATCGCGAGGACGATGACGACGGGCACGAACCAGGCGGTGACGCGGTCGACGAGCGCCTGCACGCGGGCTTTGCGGGACTGGGCGTCTTCTGCGAGGTGCGCCATCTGCGCGAGCCGCGTGTGCGCCCCGACCGCGGTGGCGACCACCTCGAGGCGGCCGTCGGCGCTGATCGTGCCCCCGGTCACCTCATCCCCCGCCCCGACGGGCACCGGCACGGGCTCCCCGGTCATCATGGACGTGTCCACCGCCGCGGCCCCGGCGGCGACGGTGCCATCGGTCGCGATCGTCTCCCCGGGAAGCACGACGAAGACGTCCCCCACGCGGAGCTCGCCGACCGGGACGACCGTCTCGGCGCCGCCTCGCAGGATCCGCACCGTCGTCGCGGCGAGGGCGTTCAGGGCGCCGAGCACGTCGCCGGCTTTCCGGCGGGAGCGGGTCTCGAAGTAGCGGCCGGCCAGCTGCAGCGTCGTCATCCCGGCGGCGACATCGAGGTAGACCGAGTCGGCGCCGGTGGGCGTGCGCCCCCACCCGATCCAGTACCCGCCCGCACCGGTGTGCCCGACCCCGAACAGGAGCGTCGCGATCGCCCAGCCGTAGGAGGCGACGATCCCGAGCGAGACGAGCGTGTCCATGCTCGCCTGCCCGTGCCGGAGATTGCGCAGCGTCGTCCGGTGGAAGGGCCACGCCGCCCAAGTGACGATCGGGAGGGTGAGGAGCACGCAGAGGATCTCCCAGTGCGGGAACCGCCACTCCGGCACCAGCGCGAGGATGATCGTGATGTCCATGAGCGGGACGGTGAGCACCGCTGCGAGGATGAGCCTGCGCCGCAGCGAGGTGATCCGCTCCTCGGTCGCGCGCTGGGACCAGGCGTCGTCGGCGTCCTCGTGCACCCGTGCCGCGTACCCGGCCTGCTCGACACGGGCGATCGCGTCGCCGATGCTCGCGGCTGGGAGGCCGGTGACCACGGCCCGCTCGGTCGCGTAGTTCACCGAGGCGCGCACCCCGTCGAGCTTGTTCAGGGTGCGTTCGATGCGGTTCGCGCAGGCCGCGCACGTCATCCCGGTGATGTCGAGCTCGAGCGGCGGCTGATCTGCGATGCCTGGGGTGTCGGGCGGGCTGTCGGTGCGAATCATCGCGTCCTCCGGTTCGCGAGCTTTTCGAGCATCGCGTTGTAGTCGTCGAACTCGCTGTCGCGGCCGGCGTCGAAATGCCGGTCGCGGCGCTTCGCCTCGCGGGAGTCCTGCCGGGACCACTGCACGCCGAGCACGATGACGACGAGCATGAGCGGGATCTCGCCGCCGGCCCAGGCGACACCGCCGCCCATCGCCTGCGCCGCGGAGAGATCGGCCCAGGGCAGGCCCAGGTACTGGTAGAAGTTCTCGGCGACGAGCGGGCCTTCCCGGCTGCCCGACATGAGGATCACGCCGAAGAAGGCGTGGAACGGCATCGCCGCGAGCACGAACCCGAGCTTGCCGATGTGCGGCAGCGGTCTCGGCGGCCGGTCGACGCCGATGACGAGGCTGTAGTAGAGGTACCCGACGATGAGGAAGTGCACGTTCATGAGCTGATGGCCCCAGTGGTAGCGCATCAGCGTCTCGAAGATGCCGGTGAAGTACAGCGCGTAATACGAGCCGACGAACAGGACGAACACCAGCAGCGGGTGGTATACGAACCGCAGGAATCGCCAGTGCAGTACCCGCGTGATCCACGCGTGCGCGGGCGCCCACGGCGAGTCACCGCTCGTCGCGCGCAGCAGCAGCGTGACGATTCCGCCGAGGACCATGAGGATCGGGGCGAGCATGTTCAGGCTCATGTGCACGACCATGTGCACGCCGAAGTCGGGGGCGGAGTACTTCCCGAACCCGGAGCTGGTGACGACGATCACGGTGAGCCATCCGAGCGTCCAGGAGATCGTCCGCCCTACCGGCCAGGAGTCGCCGCGGCGGCGCAGGAGGCGCACCGCGAGCAGGTAGACGGTGATCGCGGTGATCACCGCCCCGAGCAGGAGGAGGTTCGGCCGCCAGTGCGTGAACAGCACGAAGATGGTGGGCGCGTCGGGCACCTCGAACCCCATGAACACCTGCTCGATGCTCGTCGGCACGAAGTATTGCG
Organism: Leucobacter ruminantium; assembly: GCF_017565705.1. Classification (GTDB taxonomy): domain Bacteria; phylum Actinomycetota; class Actinomycetes; order Actinomycetales; family Microbacteriaceae; genus Leucobacter; species Leucobacter ruminantium. The sequence continues at coordinate 192,340 of NZ_JAGDYL010000005.1, read as the reverse complement.
GCGGCGGCACCCGGGTCATCGCCACCGTGACGGCTGCCCATGCGCTGATGCCGAGCGCGGCGGTGGCGAGGAGCCCGGCGATCATCTGCGCTTGGAGCAGTCCGCGCCGCCACAGCAGCACCGCGATCGCCCACACCGCGGTGATCGCCGCCCAGAGCATGAGTCGGGCGATGATGAACCGGCCCGTCAACGTGTCCCCGATGCCGGTGCCGGCGAGCTTGAACAGGGTGATCACGGCATCGGTGGCCAGGATCACCGGCATCCCGACCGCCACCAGGATGGCCAGGCGTCGCAGCGTCACGACCGGCAGCAGCTCATCGGCGGCGGTGCGGATGGCGGCGACGAGCACGCTCCCGAATACGGCGGTCGTCGTGAGGGACTGGTACACGGCGGCGTCTCCGCCGAAGTCGTGCGAGGGCCCTACGAGCACGTGCCCGGTGACGACCGGGGCGAGGATCGCGAACGCCGACAGCCAGAGCGGGATGAGCAGCCCGGTCCATCGGGAGGCGAACATCGACGCGAAGAAGATGAGCAGCGCCGCGACGAACGTCACCGTCCACGCCCGCGGAGCGTCGACCGCGCCCCACAGCGTGCTGAACGCGCCCGGCTCCGCAGCGCGGCTGAGCGGGGTGCCGTTGCTGTCGAAGGCGGTGAGGAACACGAGGGCGCCGGCGGATGCCGCCCACACTCCCGACGCGATCTTGAACAGCTTCGGCGTCGACCCCGCCATCACGTCGGGGTCGTGCCCTTTCCGCGCCGGGTCGAGGAACAACAGGTGCATGATCGAACCGACGGTGAGCATCCCGCTGATCTCGGCGACCGGCTGGAGCACGGTCGTCGTCACGGCGACATCGAAGCCCGGGAAACGGAGCTCGCGCACCGAGTACGCCTCATCCCCGAGCATCATCGCGGTTATCACCGGAACCGCGATCACGGTCGCTCCGCCCAGGATGAACGCCCCGATCAGCACGTACCGTCGCAACATCAGAAGGTGTGCCCCGCTTTCACATTCACTTCCCGGTCAAACATGTTCATGCACGAACTATTCACGCGCTCCACCATCGCATATGCGCCTGACCGTTCGCGCAGCATGATCCACGGCCCGCGAGAGATGACGCTGAAACGACAGGGCTCCGATGGCTCGCCGTGCCGCGCACGAGCCATCGGAGCGGAATCGCCGCACGCGCTGAAGCGTGCGGGACCTGAGGCGGCCTGCTTACGCGACGTCATAGACGCGGATCTCGGGATCAGCGGCGAGCAGCGGGCCGAGCTCGCGGACGACATCACCCGTGAACAGCTCGGTCGAGAGGTAGGCGTTGGCGTTCTCCGTGGTGTCGAAGCCGTGGAGCACCTGCACGTCCTCGTCGCGGATGAGGAGCTCCTTGCTCTGCGCGCCGGTGATGGTGTCAAGGAAGGGCTGCTTGTACTTCGAGTAGACGCCCGCGGCCGCCGCGCGGTTCTCGTCATCGACCTGGAGCGTGATTTCGAGGTATGCCATGTCCGGATCTTCTTACGTTCGCGGGCCCGACCTTCGAACCCACCTTCACGTTAGGCCGCGCGGCCGATCCCCGGTAGGCCACCGCGACGCATAACGGCATAACCCCGAAGTATGGGTCTATGCGCTTGCTACGTTGCGGAGCAATCCGACGAGCTCTTCGAATTCGGTGGCCATGCGCGAGCTCGGATCCCAGACGGCCTCGTAGAAGATCTCGACGTCGGTGCCGTCGTCCACGACCCGGCGGTGCCCGGCGTCGGTGACGCGGGAGATCGGCAGTAGCGCGGCGCCGAGCCCGAGGGTCGACCATTCCTCGAGCACGCGGTAGCTGAGCGCTTCCCCCGGGTAGGTGCGCATCGGCAGTTCGTGGGAGGCGAGCAGGTCGCGCGTGAACGTCGTGAGCCCGCACGTGTCCGGGACGAGGATCAGCTGTCGCTCCGCGATCTCCCCGAGTTCGATCGGTGCATCGGTGCCAGGCTCCGACTCGACGAACACGACTGGTTCGGAATCGATGACGCGGTGCTCGTATCTCGGCAGCGGGCCGACGGACGGAATCACGATGAGATCGAGTTCATCCGCGATGAGCGCTTTCCGGAGTTCGGCGAGGTTGGCCTCGCGCAGCACGAGGTCGCGCGAGGTGTCAGCCGGCCCGAGCCCGCAGACGGCGCTGTAGGCACGTGCGACCAGCGCCGGGCTAATGAGCGGCGAGACGCCCATCCGGATCGTCGAATTCGTGCCGCTGGTCCATCTCTTCGCCTGCGTCGCGATGGCGTCGAAGCCCTGCAAACCGCTCTCGATGTAGGGCAGGAGAAAGGCCCCGAACGGGGTGAGCGACACCCCGCGGGGCGAGCGCTCGAACAGCGACTCACCGAGATGCTCTTCGAGCCGGGCGATCCCGTTCGACAGCGCCGGCTGCGTGACTCCGTAGGCGCGCGCCGCGGCGCTGAACGATCCGGTTTCGACGACTGCCTGCACGTATCGCAGGCTCTCGGTGTTCATGCGCTCAGCCATAGCTGCAGTGTATCGCTCGGTTCACTGCGCAGCGTGCGGAGATGCTCAACGAGGCGGGCGGGGCCGGAGGATTGGAGTCTGTCCGGCCTCGCCTGCCGCGTGCGTGTCAGGCGGTCTCGTCGTCTGCGTGGAAGAACTTCATCGCGAGCCAGCCGTGCGTGATCGCGCCGCCCGCGCGGAGGGCTGCGGCCGTGAACACGGTCTCGGCCACCTCTTCCTCGGTGGCGCCCGCCCGCTTGGCTGCCAGGGTGTGCGCTTCGATGCAGTAGGCGCACTGCGTGGTCAGCGCGACACCGAGGGCGATGAGCTCCGTGTACTTGAGCGGGATCGTCTTCGAGGGCGCCGAGATCGCCGCCTCGTCGAAGCCGACGAATCCGGCGAACGCATCAGGGGCGGCGGCGCGCAGCTTGCGCATGTACTTCTTGTCGCTGGGATCGTGGAAGTGGTTCGACATGGGGGTGTCCTTTCTGGGTGGTGTTGGGGATGGAAGCGCATCGAGTCGTCGGGGCGCCGTGCATGTCCGTCAGGCGACGCGGGTCAGCCAGCCGCGGGTATCGGGGCGCGTCCCGTGCTGAATCCCGAGGAGGTGTTCGCGCAGCGCGATGGTGCGGCGGCCCGGATCTCCGCCTCCGATGGTGATCTCGTCGCCGTCGAGGAGCCTGTTGATGGGTGTGATGGCGGCAGCGGTGCCCGTGGCGAACATCTCCGTGATGGTGCCGGCCGTACATCGTTCGCGTACCTCGGTCATGCCGATTCTGCGTTCCACGGGCGTCAGGCCGTGCTCCCGGGCGAGGGCGAGCACGCTGTCGCGGGTCACTCCTTCAAGGATCGTGCCGAGCTCGGGAGTGATGAGCTCGCCGTCCTGTGTGATCAGGAAGACGTTCATGGTGCCGGATTCTTCGAGCCATTCGTGTTCAGCGCCGTCCAGGAACAGGACCTGATCGCAGCCGTGGCGACGCGCTTCGGTCTGTGCGGCGAGGCCGGCCGCGTAGTTGCCGCCGCATTTCGCGTCGCCCGTCCCGCCTGGAGTCGCACGGGCGTGGACCCGGCTGACCCACAGGGATATGCCCACCGGGCCGTCGGCGAAGTACGGGCCTGCCGGAGACGCGATGGTGAAAAACGTCGCCTCGGAGGCCGGGCGCACGCCGAGGAACGGTTCGGAGGCGAACATGCAGGGGCGGATGTACAGGCTGGTCTCTCCGCCGTGCGCCGGTACCCAGGCCTGGTCGGTGTGTACGAGCCGGGTGACGGCGTCGAGGAAGAGACGCTCATCGAGTTCGGGGAGCCCGAGTCTGCGCGCGGAATGGGCGAAGCGTGCGGCGTTCGCCTCCGGCCGGAACAGCCAGATGCTTTGATCCGGATGCCGATACGCTTTGAGACCCTCGAAGATTTCCTGACCGTAGTGCAGGGCCGCGGTCGCCGGGTGCAGGCTGAAGTCGTGCGGTTCGTCGACGTGCAGATCGTGCCAGCCGCGGTCTTGCGACCAGCGCCCCACGGCCATGTGATCGGTGTAGTGCTTGCCGAAGCCCGGGGCGGCGAGGATCCGTGCGCGCTCTTCGACTGTGGTGGGAGAGCTCTCCGCAGGTAGGGTGAATTGGAGCATAGGAGACGCTTTCGTGTCGTATGGGGTTGGGATCACCGTTCGGCGTCGGTCTTGCGGCCGGCCAGGGTGCGCTTCACTGCCGGGTATCTGACGATGCCGATGATGAGGCCCAGGAGGATCCAGACGCCGACCGCGGCCCAGACGCGGAGGTCGAAGTCGACGATGAGCAGGTAGCCCTGGTAGATCGACATGAGGACCGCGATGCCTGCGATCGCGAAGTGCAGTCCTTTGGGGAGCTTGAACGGGGAGGCGGCATGCACCTCGGGAAGTCTGTACCGGAGGAAGACCGAGGAAATCACGACCACGATGAACATGAGCTGCACGAACACCGAGGAGGCAGTGCCGATGACGTCGATGTCGACGCCGGCGATCGCGGGGATGATGCCGATGAAGTAGAGGATCGTGAGCAGCCAGTGCGGGGTGCCGAAGCGCTTGTTCACGGCGCCCAGCTTCTTGGGGAGCCACCCGTCGTCGCTCGCGGCGAGGAGGGCCTTGGTGCCCCAGAGCAGTTCGGCGTTCATCGTGCTCACAATCGCGACCAGGGCTCCGCCGAGGATGAAGAAGATCCAGAGACCGTGCGGCAGGAACTCGGCTGCGACGGTGGACAGCGGCTCGCCGGCGACCTCGGAGATCGGCAGGACGCCCGCAGCCGGCAGTGCTACGAGGACGTAGATCACGCCGACGATCGCCGTACCTCCGATCATCGCGATCGGGATGTCCCGACCGGGGCGCTTCATCTCGCGTCCCAGTTCGCCGACACCGTACGCGCCCGAGGTGGCGAACGAGAGCAGGGCGGCGGCGCTCAGGAGTTCGACGAGGCCGTTCGGCATGACCTCCGGGTAGAGCTGCCAGTCGACCATCGCGAGCCCGTAGAACGCGAAGGTGAGAAAGCCGGCCAGCATGATGATCATGAGGACGAAGCCGAACCGCGCCGACACGACCGCCCCGGCGAGATTCGCGAGGAAGAAGATCGTGACGAGGGAGACGGCGACCCAGACAGGACTGAACCAGGGGTTGATCGCGTGCAGATACGCTCCCGCGGACAGCCCGTACAGGCTCAGCGCCGTCTTCCCGAGCGCGAGCACCCACGCGAGGCCGAACCCTGCGGCGGGATGAATGAGCCGGGCCGGCCAGGCGTAGGTTCCTCCGGCGGTCGGCATCGCCGCGGCGAGGGAGGCGTATGGGATCGCGCTGATGATCACGGCGACCACGGCGATCACGTAGGAGATCGACACGCCGCCGCCGGTCATCGCGATGGCGACCCCGGTGAGCGAGACGATGCCGCCGCCGATGATCTGATTGACCGCGATGCCGATCGCGCCGGGCAGCCCGATGGTGCGTTTGAGGTTGTCCTGGTTCCGGCCCGAAGCGGCCTGCACGGTGAAAACACCGGTGCGATCGTCGGGTTGCAGAGGCGGGTGTGCCGTCATGATCAATGTTCCTTCGCCGTTGAAGTGGATATCGGTTCGGCGGGCCCAGCTGCAGGCTCCGCCGTCTTCGTGATTGTGTGGATGAGGGAGGGCTAGCCGGTGACCTCCAAGATGGCTTCGACCTCGACCGCGGCGCCCAGCGGGAGCGCGGCGACGCCGACTGCGGAGCGGGCATGTTCACCGGCGCTACCGAGGACTGCCGTCAGGAGCTCCGAAGCGGCGTTCGCGACGAGGTGCTGCTCGGTGAAATCCGGGGCGCTCGCGACGAAGACGGTGATCTTCGATATCCGTGTCACTCGTTCGAGCGAGCCGAGCGACTGTCGCGCCTGCGCGAGCACCTGGATCGCGCAGGCGCGAGCGGCAGCAGCTCCGGCTTCGAGGTCCGTCTGCGCTCCGACGCGGCCGGTGGCGACCAGTTCTCCGTCCTGCAGAGGCAGCTGCCCCGAGATGAAAAGGAGAGGGCCGGCGGCCGCCGTGGGCAGGTAGGCGGCCGCCGGGGCTGATGGGAGCGGTAATGCGATGCCGAGGTCGGCGAGACGCCGGTCGATGTCGGTGCTCATGCGCGTTCCCTCCGCTCGGCGATCGCGGTCTGCAGCCGTCGGATCGCCTCGTCGACGGTCGATCGGGGGCAGCCGAGGTTGATGCGCATGTAGCCGTGACCTTCCGGCCCGAACTTCTGCCCCTCGTCCAGCCAGAGCCGTGCCTCGGTCAGCATGAACTGTTTCAGCGCCTCGGCGTCCATCCCGAGGCCGCGGCAGTCGATCCACGCCAGGTAGAGCGAGTCCGCAGGGAGCACCTCGAGCTCTGGGATCGACGCATTGATCGTCGTCGCGAAGTGCTCGTGGTTGGCTCGGACGTAGCGCACGAGGCCATCGACCCAGGCGTCCCCGTGGGTGTAGGCGGCCTCCGCGGCGACCATGCCCAGCACGTTGACCAGGGGGAACATGTTGCGCTCGAGCTGTCTGGCGAGCTCGGCGCGGATGCGGGGGTTCGGCACGAACACGTTCGCGCTCTGCAGGCCCGGCAGGTTGAACGTCTTGCTCGGGGCGGTGCAGGTGATGCTGTTCTGCGCGAACTCCTCGCCGAGCGACGCGAACGGGATATGTCGCTTGCCGGGGTGCATGACGAGGTCTTCGTGGATCTCGTCCGAGACCACCAGCACGCCGTGCTTCGCGCAGATCTCGCCCATCGCCCGCAGCTCCTCCTCGGACCAGACGTTGCCGGTCGGGTTGTGCGGGTGGCTCAGGATGAAGAGCTTGGTGTTGGGCTGGATGGCCGCTTCGAACGATGCGGCGTCGAAACGATATCCGCCATCGACGCGTTCGAGCGGGGCGCAGGCGAGATGCCGGCCGTTGAGGCGTACGTCGTCGAGGAAGTGCGAGTACACCGGCGGCTGGACGAGCACGGTGTCCCCCGGAGCCGAGAACGCCTGCACCGCGGTCTTCAGCGTGGTGATGATGCCCGGGGTCTGCAGGATCCAGGCGGGATCCACCTCCCACCCGAACCGACGCGCCTGCCAGCCCGTGATCGCGTCCAGGTAGCTCTCGGTGGCGCCGCCCGGGTACCCGAACACGCCGTGGTCGACCGCGTCGCGCAGGGCGTCCAGCACCGGCCGCGGGGATCTGAAATCCGTGTCGGCGACCCACATCGGGAGCGGATCGGCCGCCGCTTGCTCAGGGGTGAGGAGCTGCCCGGCGTACGCCCACTTCATGGAGTTCGAGGAGCGGCGGTCGATCTCCTCGTCGAACAACGCCGCGTCCTCCACGGTGGGGCTGTCCGGCTGCGTCTGTTGAGCGTCGTTACTCACGGTCGTCCTTTGCTCGTGGGGTATCTGATGCATCCCAGGCTAGGAGACTGCCGCGGCAAAGTGTTCGCTACTTTTGCCCGAATCCTCGCAAGAATGAATATGATTGTGCGCATGGATGCCATTGACCGCAAAATACTTGCTCTACTGCAGGCGGATGGCCGCATGACGCTCACCTACCTGGCGGGGCAGGTGCAACTGAGCGTGTCCCGGTGCCAGCGCAGGGTGCGCGAGCTCGAGCGCTCCGGCACCATCCAGGGATACCGTGCGATCGTGGATCCCGAGCTGATGGGCTTCGGGTTCGAGGTCATCGCGTTCGCCACGCTGATGCAGGCGGGCACCGTCGACGAGTTCGACGCCGCAATCGCCGAGGTGCCAGAGATCGTCGAGGCCCAACGGCTCTTCGGAGAGCCCGACTACCTGCTGCGCATCGTGGCCGTCGACCGCAAGTCCTATCAGGCCTTCTACGACAAGACGCTGACCCGGCTCCCCGGTCTGCGCGGGCTGAACTCCACCTTCGTCATGAAACAGGCGGTTCCTTCCCGTCCCCTCCCCGATCTGAAGGCCGCGCGCGGACGAACCGCGAGCTGATCCGCGTCGCAAACGGGATAGGCACCGAGAACACTGAAAGGGCATCTGGGATTCTTCTTGTATCCTAAGAGGGCATCGTGCCGCTTCCGGGATCACGGGAGCCCGGTGCGTGAAACAACCGTTCTCGAGCAGATCGAAGGATCGATGGAAACCACTTCCGCCTCGGCGCACGCACCCGCTGCATCCCCAGACCGCGAGGCGCGTCTCGCCCGTGTGCAGCGGCGCACGATGATTGTGCTCGTGATCTCGCAGATCGTCGGCACCGTCGGTGTCGGCGTCGCGCCGTCAATCGGTGTCCTCCTCGCCGGCGAGGTCACGCAGAACGAGGCCTGGGCCGGCCTCGCGCGCACCGCCAGCACCCTCGGTGCCGCGTTGCTCGGCATGCCGCTCGGCAACCTCGCGGCGAGACGCGGCCGCCGTTTCGCGCTCACGACTGGCTGGCTGGTGGCTGCTGTGGGCGCTGCGATCCTCATCCCGGCCGCGCAGTGGGATCTGGTCGTGCCGCTGTTCATCGGGCTGCTGCTCATCGGCTCGGGATCGGCCGTCAGTCTGCAATCTCGGTTCGCCGCCACCGACCTCGCCGAGCCCCGCCACAAGGCCCGATCGCTCGCGCTCATCGTGTGGGTGGGCACCATCGGCTCGGTGCTCGGCCCGAATCTGGGCGCGCCCGGCGATCTCATCGGCAGCGTCACGGGATTGACGGTCTACGCCGGCGCGTTCCTCATCGCCGCCGTATGCCTCGCGCTCGCCGGCCTCGTCGTCTTCCTCGTCCTCCGCCCCGATCCCCTGCTGCTGCTCAACGAGACGTCCGGCGCGGCACGGGCGGCGAAGCCGACTCGGAAGGGTGGCCGCTTCGCCCCGATCTTCGCGGAGATCCGTACGAACCGCCCCGCGCGGATCGCGGTCGTCGCGATTCTTACCGCGCAGATCGTGATGGTGTCGATCATGACGATGACGCCGGTGCACATGGTGCATCAGGGCGGCACGGTGAACCTCGTGGGCATCACGATCAGCCTGCACGTCCTCGGCATGTATGTGCTCGCCCCGGTCGTGGGCTGGTTCACCGACCGGTACGGGCACCGGTTCTCTATCTGGACGGGCATCGTCGTGTTCCTCGCGTCGCTCGTCTTCGGCGCGGTCTGGCCCGATCGGACGGGGTGGATCATTGCCTCGCTCATCCTGCTCGGCGTCGGCTGGTCGTTCGTCAACGTCGCCGGATCGGCGCTCTTCGCCTCCACCGTCGACGCGGACGTACGCGCCTCTTCGCAGGGCGGCGTCGACGCGCTCGCGAACCTGTGCGGCGCGATCGCGGCGTTCCTCGCGGGGCCGCTGCTGGCGGTCAGCAGCTTCGCGACGCTCTCGATCCTCGCGATGATCGTACTCATCCCGCTCGTCCTGTTCGTCATCCGCCGCCTCCCCGCACACCAGGAAGAGAAAGCAGGTTCACTATGACCGACCAGAATCAGCGGAGCGTCGTCCTCCACGGCGCCTACGCCGCCGGCGACGCCGCCCGCGCCGTCTCGATCGCCGAGATGCTCCGCGAGGAGTACCCCGGCATCCGGGTGACGATCGTGCTCAACGGCGCCGCACTCGACGAGATCGAGCAGCTCGACACGAGCGCCCTCCCCGATGGGGCGTCCGTCTCGGCCTGCTCGCTCGGACTCGAGCACCACGGCATCGACCCGGCGAAACTCCCGGAGGGCGTCGACGGCTCCGAGCGGGCGCCCGTCGTCCTCGTCCGCGAGCAGCTCGCCGGCGCCGCCTACATCCGGCTGTAGCGAACACCGCCTCCTGGACCGAGGCGGCTCGGACGTCGGCGGGCAGCAGTTCGGCGTCCGAGCCGTTCTCCATGAGTCGGGCGGGCAGTTATCGGTCGCCTGCGGCTTCGGCGTTGAGATGCCTACTGCGCCGTTGCGATCAGCCAGCCGCTACTCCTTCGAGGATGCGCTGCGCGGCATCGCGGCCTGCAAGCAGCGCGCCCTCGATATGGCCGGCGAATCCCGGGGAGGTCTCGGTCGAGGCGAGGAACAGGCGCTCGTGCACGGGCGCACGGAACACGAAGGCTCCGTACCGGTCGGTGCCGGCGGTCCGCGACGGGTCGCGCGGCGAGGTGTAGCCCTCGAAGCGCCAATCGGCGAGCACGACCTCGCAGGGGTCGGCTGCCTCCGGGCCGAACAGGGAATGCAGTTGCAGTCGGAAGGCTTCTTCGACCTGTTCCCTGCTGAGCGCGGCGAGCACCTGCGAAGGGCCGAACGCGAAGATCGCGGCCGGCTGCCCGTCTGGGCCGGAGTGGTCGTGGAACTCGCGGAACGGGCCGAGATAGCTCATGGCGGATCCGGCCAGCCCCGCTTCCCGCCAGAACGTCTTCGGATAGATCGCGACGGCTTTCACGATATTCCCCATCCACACGGCGCTCCCCCTCGCCGCTGCTTCGAGCTCGGCCGGCAGCGCAGGAGCGAATGCGATCTGCTCGATCGCGAGCGCGGGCGGCACCGCGAGAATCACCCGCTCCGCCGTGTACCGGCTGGCGCCGGTCGTGACGCTTGCGCGTTCCGGGGTCACGTCGATGGCGGCCACAGTCTCGTGCAATCGTACGGCGCCGTCGGGCAGCTGCTCGGCGATGCGCTGAGCGAGGTCCCCAGCTCCTCGGGCGAAGCGGGATGCGGGCGCATCGATCGGATTGCCGGCGAGCCGTTGCCGATGCTCCCGGTCAGGCTCGAATATCGCGTCCCCGTCGAGGTGCTGCGGGAACACCGGGATATCGAACCGCTCGACGTACTCATGCACGAGGGGCTCATTGCCCCAGAACCAGGTCGCGCCGAGATCGACCCATCCCCCGCACGTGCGCACGCTTCTGGCACGACCGCCGACGCGGTCGCGCGCTTCGAGTACGTCGACGGACTTCCCCGCCCGGTGGAGGGCGTCGGCTGCGGCGAGACCGGCGAAGCCCGCGCCGATCACGATGACGTCGGTGCGGTCGGGGGTCATCGACCGTCCCTGGCGTCGAGCACGATCCTGAACCGGGCGCTGCCCGCCTCGAGCGCGGCGACGGCTTCGTTCGCCTGCTCGAGCGGCATCCGCTGGATCATCGGCCGTACCTCGTTGAGCAGCGCGAATCGCATGGTCTCCTCGATGTCGCGCGCGCTGCCGGTGAGGTGCCCGGTCACGACGATCGACTGCATCGTGAGCCGGGCGGCGGGGAGCTCGATCGTGCCGCCGTCGACGCCGATGATCACGAGCCTGCCGTGCGTGCGCAGACCGCCGACGATCTCTGAGAGCGGCGCGGTCGTCGAGGCCGTGGACAGGATGAGGTCGGCGCCGCCGATCTCTCGGAGGGTGGCGCCGGGCGCGGAGGCGGCGCTGTCGAGGTACCGGTCGGCGCCCAGTTCCCGGGCGAGCGACTCCCGTTCGGGGCCGCGGGCGATCGCGACGACCTCGTATCCGAGCTTCGCGGCGAACTGCACCGCGAGGTGTCCGAGCCCGCCGATGCCAAGCACGGCGACGCGGCCGCCCGCGGGCACGCCCGCGCGACGGATGGCGTTGAAGGTGGTGACGCCCGCGCAGCCGAGCGGGGCCGCGTCGAAGTCGTCGAGACCGTCCGGGATGCGCACGAGCGCGTCGGCGGGGACGGTGATCGTCTCAGCCCAGCCGCCGGGGTAGGAGACGCCGGGGATCTTCCGCTCCGGGCAGTGCACCGGATCGCCGGCGCGGCAGAACGCGCAGTGCCCACAGCTGCCGCCGAACCAGCCGACGGCCGCGCGGTCTCCGAGCTGCCATCCGTCGACGCCGTCGCCGAGCGCCGCGATCACGCCCGCGACTTCGTGGCCAGGGGTGACCGGCGCCTCGGACGCGATGTTCTTGCTGGTGCCGATGTCGGCGTAGCAGACGCCGGAGGCGTGCACCCGGATCGTGGCCCAGCCGGGCGCCGGGGCTGCGGGCTCGATGCGCTCGGGGACGAGTCCCCCACGTACGGGGTCGACGCGCATCGCGATGCTCTCCGTCACGACTGGTGCTCCTTCGGGTTCGCGGCCGGGCACGGTGCAGCCCGGCCTACGCCCGGACAACGCTATGCCCGCGAGCGCCAGTGCGGTAGACCGGCCGCGTGTATCGGGCGATAACCCCCGGCTATGGTGCGAGACGCACGACGCTCACGGCGTGATCGCGAGCAGCCAGAGGCCGAAGCCGGCCAGGATCACGGTGATCCCCGCGATCGCGAAGACCGCGACCGGATCCGAGTGCAAGCGCTCGCGTTCGATGCCCTCGGCGTAACAGCGATAGCGCCGGAACTGCGAGGCGAAGATCGCGAGCGCCGCGCAGGCCCCGAGGACAACGAGAAGCAGCACCCGTGCGCCGAAGTGCGGCAGCCAGCGCAGGAACACGGAGCTAGCGACGACGAAGGCGAACGTCGTCCGCCCCCAGGCCATAGAGGTGCGCTCCGGCTGCAGCCCGGGATCGGCGCTCACCCGTGCCGCATGCCGGTCCTCGGGCGTCATCGCGCCCTCACCGGAACACCAGGACGATGAGGACCACGACCGCGGCGGTGAGACCCGCACTCATCACAGGCACGATGAGCGGGACCGGCAGCGGCCGTCGACGGCGCATGCTCTGCTCGACGCGCCACCACCTCACCGCCGCCCCCGCCGCGATGAGCAGGCCGAACACGACGAGAAGCATCGAGATGACGAGCCGCAGCGGCCCCTCGAACGCCGACCCGGTCAGCGCTTCGAACGCGATGCCGCCGGCGATGAATGCGAGCGCGGTGCGGATCCAGGCGAGGAACGTGCGCTCGTTCGCCAGCGTGAACCTGGGATCCGGCTCCGTCCCGCCCGGGAAGACCGTCCGGGACAGGCGCCCGCGCTCATCGTCCGGAGTGTCCTCACCGGGCACGGCGAGCTCGCCTGTCGAGTCGTTCACGCATGCCTCCAGTATCTCAGGCGACGGCCATGCCGGTCTGGCAGAGTCGGAGACGGTCGACGGACGAAACCGGCCGACAACGCGGAAAGGAGGCGGAGTGCTCACCGCCAGTATCCCGAGCCCGGACCCGAGCTGGGCGAGTTTCAGCGTCGGGCCGCTCACCATCCACGCCTACGCGCTGTGCATCCTCGCCGGCATCCTCGTCGCCACACTCATCACCGAGCGGCGACTGCGGGGGCGCGGTGTGCCGGAGGGCTTCGTCTTCGACATCGTCGTCTGGGCGGTGCCGCTCGGCATCGTCGTCGCGCGCTTCTACCATGTCTTCACGCATGTCGGCGACTACTTCTATCCGGGTGCGAACCTATGGGACGTGTTCGCGATCTGGGATGGCGGCAACGCCCTCTTCGGCTCGCTCCTCGGCGGTGCGCTCGGGATCTGGATCGCCTGCCGGCGGCGTCGCATCCCGTTCTCGATCGCCGTCGACGCTCTCGCCCTGGGGCTGCTGGCCGCGCAGGCGATCGGTCGGCTCGGGAACTGGTTCAACCAGGAGCTGTTCGGGCTGCCCACCACGCTGCCGTGGGGGTTGGAGATCTCCCCGGATGCGGCGATGTTCCCCGCCGGCACCGCACCGGGGACGCTGTTCCATCCGCTGTTCCTGTACGAGATGCTCTGGAACCTCATCGGGATCGGGATCATCCTGCTGCTCGAGCGGCGGACGACGATGGGCTGGGGGCGCAGCATCGGCGTGTACTTCATCTGGTACGGGCTCGGCCGCTCCTGGCTCGAAGCCATCCGCATCGACCCGTCCAGCGACGCCCCGCTCGGCATCCCCGCGAACATCTGGACCTCCGGGGCCGCGATCCTGCTCGGCATCGTGATCCTCGTCGTGCAGCAGCGACGGCACGGGCGTGAACCGCAGCCCGCCTACGCGGCGACTGCCGAGGTGGCGTAGGCGCTGCTCGGGCCCCTCATGCTCCGGTGACGATCGCGAGGCCGGTAGCGTCGGCGGCTTCGTCGCGGGAGCCGAGGTTGACGACGTTGGTGAACCCGGCCTGCTGCATGAGATGCTTCACCTGCTCGGAGCGGTTACCGGAGCGACAGTAGAGCCGGTACTCAGCCTCTGGATCCAGCGTGGGGATCGCGGCCGTCGCTTCTCCGCCGAGGAAGTCGAGCAGCTTCGCGCCCTCGAGATGCCCTTCGGCATACTCGTCGGGGGTGCGGCAATCGAACAGGATAGACATGTGCGCTCCGTTTCTCTGTCGGATTTTCAGGGTAGACGGGTCAGATGGGAATGAGCGGGGGGACTTCTTGGATGAGCACGAGCGCACCCATCGCGAGGACGAAGAACCCGAAGCCTCGGCGCAGAGCCCGCTCCGGGATGCGGCCGGCGAGTTTCGCGCCGACCAGAGATCCTGCGACCGCGATCGCGGTGAACGCGAGCACGAACGGCCAGTCGAGGGGCACCGTGAGGGCGTTTCCCGCGAACCCGGCCAGCGAGTTCATGACGATCACGAGCAGGGAGGTGCCGACGGCGACCACCATCGGGAGCCCTGCGAACAGGGTGAGTGCGGGGACGATGAGGAACCCGCCGCCGGCGCCGATGAGGCCGGTCGCGAACCCGACGAGCACGCCGATACCCAGGACGCGCGGTACCGATCTCCGGTCCTCGGTCTGAACCCGATCGGCAGCGGTCTTCCGTCCGCGGATCATCGCGCTCGCGGTGGCGACCATCATGATCGCGAACAGGACCATGAGGATCCCGCCGGGCACGAAGTCGCCGACGACCCCACCGAGCAGAGCCCCGACCATACCGGCTACGCCGAAGAGCAGCCCGGTCTTCCAGCGCACTCTCCCGGCGCGGGCATGCCGGAGGGCGCCGACGGCGCTGGTGGCACCGACGATGAACAGTGAGGAGGCGATCGCCTCGCGCGGCGGCAGGCCTACGACATAGCTGAGGATCGGTACCGTGAGGATCGACCCTCCCCCGCCGAGCAACCCGAGCGACAGACCGACGAGTAGGGCGAGGACGAACGCGATGATGAGCGTGAGTTCCATCCCGACTGCGTCAGGCGGTGACCGGTTCGTGGCCGGGGATCGAGATCCAGCCGAGGTAGCTGCCGTCGAGCTCTGCGACGTCGTAGCCCGCGCGGCGGAGCGCGCTCGCGGCGACGCTGTTCCGGGCGCCGCTCTGGCAGTACGTGACGATCGTGCCGGCATCGGAGAAGGGAAGCTCATCGAGATGCCACATGACGCGGCCGCCGGAGAGCTGCGCTGCGCCGGGCAGGTGCCCGTCGGCGTACTCGGTCTTGTTGCGTACGTCCAGGAGCATGACGTGCTCGAAACTGTCGAGCTCCTCGGGTTCGATGAGCTTCGGCACGGCGAGGTCGAGGCCGTCGAGCGAGGTGATGTAGCCGCGCACGGTGTCGATGCCGACACGGATGAGATGGTCGCGCAGCTGCTCGGCCTCTTCTCGGGAGGCTGCGAGCACGACGAGCGGGCGCTCCTCGACCTCTGGGTTCACGACCCAGGCGCCGTAGCTCGCGGCTTTCGCGATGCCCGGCACGTTTAGCGAGCGGGCGACGGTGCCCTGATGCACTTCGGCGTGGTGACGGGTGTCGACGAAGATCACGGCGTCCTCCGCGAGCGCGTCGCTCAGCTCCCCGGCGGTGTATTCGCGCAGCCCGGGAGCCTCGCCGATCACTGCGGGGCCGGTCTTGTTCTGCGTTTTCATGCGCCCGAAGTAGGCGTGCGCGTCGGGCTGCCCGGAGAGGAGTTCGTCGATGAAGCCCTGTTCGTCGTCGTTCTGCAAGTGCTTCCCCCACCAGGAGAAGTTGCGCTCGTACCCGACCGTGCTGGTCGGGATCGCGCCGAGCGCCTTGCCGCAGGCGGAGCCGGAGCCGTGCGCGGGAAGTACCTGGACGTAGTCGGGCAGGGTGAGGAAGCGATGCTTCAGGCTCGCGTAGAGGTCCTTGGCGCCCTGGAAGCGGGTGTCGACGCCGCCGGCCGCCTCGTCGAGGAGGTCGGGGCGTCCGAGGTCGCCGACGAATACGAAGTCGCCGGTGAGCATGAAGCCCGGTTCCGTGCTCTGCGCGCCGTCGGTGATGAGGAACGACAGATGCTCAGGCGTGTGGCCGGGGGTGTACACGGCTTCCACGGTGATGTTGCCGAACCTGAGCTGGTGGCCGTGCTTCATGCGGATCGCGGGACCGGCGGGCGACTCGTCGAACTCGGATCCATATGTCCAGTCCGGGCCGCCCTCGTCGGAGAGGTAGATCGGGGCGCCGGTCGCGGCGGCGAGTTCGCGGGTGCCGGAGAGGTAGTCGGCGTGGATGTGGGTCTCGGTGACGCCGACGATGCGCATGCCGTTCCGCTCGGCGATGTCGAGATAGACGGCGATGTCACGTCTGGCGTCGACGACGAGCGCTTCCCCGTTCGCCTGGCAGCCGATGATGTAGCTCGCCTGCGCGAGATCCTCGTCGTAGATGCGTTCCAGCAGCATTGGGGTTCTCCTCTCGTCGGTTACTCGCAGTGGCAGCGGTCGGCTTCGGGGACGCCCGCGAGCGCCTCCTCGATATGCTGACCGCAACCGGCCCAGCTCGGTTTCTGGCAGGTGGAACAGGTGATGCGTGCGCACATAATCAAATCCTCTCGGTGCGAAGGTGCGGGTCAGACGGTCTGTGCGGCAAGCTGGCGGCGCACGTCGTCCATGTCGAGATCGCGGGCGCCCTGGATGAGCTGCTCGAGCTGCGGCGCGGTGAGGGCGCCCGCCTGGGAGTAGGCGAGGATGCCGTCGCGGAACACCATGAGGGTTGGGATCGAGGTGATCCGGAAGTCTGTGGCGAGCTGCTGCTCGGCTTCGGTATCGACCTTTCCGAAGACGATGTCGGGGTGCTGTTCGGAGGCGCGCTCGAATGTCGGCGCGAATGCGCGGCACGGGCCGCACCAGGCCGCCCAGAAATCGACGAGGACGATGCCCTCGGAGATGGTGCGCTCGAAGTCGTCCAGAGCGAGGTTGCGTGTAGTCATTCGGGTTCCTTGTCAGCGGGGTGGGTGATTCATCGACCGAAGAGCCGGGCGAAGAAGCCGCCCCGCTCGGAGCGGGCCGCGTCGATCTCGGCGGTGGTGTGCTTGCCGTTGCACCACTGCGCGGCCGGCACGCTCGCTTTGACCATGGCGACGTGCTGGCCGCAGCCAGCCCAGGTCGTCTTGCCGCACGTCTTGCATGTCACCGGTCGGCACATCGCTCACTTCCTTTCACATCAACTGCAACACGGACACCCCTGGGGGTATTTGTGAACACTATACCCCCTGGGGTATTATTCGTGTCAAGGCAAGAGAACGGAGCGGGCAGTGAAGAAGGATTCTCCGGCGGAGTCGCCGTCTACGGGCCACGATGCTGCGGCGAAGCGGAAAGTGGCCAACCGGCTCAAGCGCGCGCAGGGTCAGCTCGCCGCCGTGATCGACGCGGTCGAATCCGACGCCGATTGCCGTGACGTGGTGATGCAGCTGTCCGCGGTCACCAAAGCGCTCGACCGGGCGGGATTCCTTATCATCTCGACCTCGCTGCAGGAATGCCTGTCGAACCCGGAGGCCGAGCACGAGACCGGGCCCGACGAGCTCGAGAAGCTGTTCCTGTCCCTCGCCTAGCCCGCTCGCCGGATGCTCGGCGCCCGTTTCGGTTCAGCCGAAGCGGACGACGGTTTCCGGCGGGCCGTCGAGGTAGGCGCTCGCGACGACGGTCTGATCCCCGCCGTAGCCGCCGTGGACGGCTTGGCCGTTGCCGATGTAGATCGCGTTGTGGCGGCCCTCCCAGAACAGCACATCGCCCGGGGCGTAGTCTCCGCTCGTGACGATCGTGCCGCCGAGGGCGACGTACTCGCCCGAGGACGGGCCGAGGTCGAAGCCGCCGGCGTCTCTGCGATCGATGACGCCGATCGCGGCGAGGGAGTTCTGCACCAGGTCGGTGCAGTCCTGCTGGACCCCGAGCTGCGCGAGGGCGGCATCCACGATGCCCTGGGCGCCCTCCCCCACCGGGATGTCTTTCCCCAGCGGCTTCGGCGCGGCGGCGTCCGCCTGCTCGGCCCGGGCCGCTGCCTGCTCCACCTGTTCCGCCTGCGCTTCGGCCTCCGCGGCCAGCCGGTCCTGTTCGAGCGCTTCAGCGCTCAGCTCGGCTTCCGGCGCGGAGAGCGGCACGGCCTCCGCGTCCGCGTCGACCGTGCGGAGCGTCTGTGCCGGGACGGCGAAGTCATCGAGGGTGACGTTGGTGACCTCCGGGGCGACCGCGTTGGCGGGCAGGCTGAACGTGCCGACCATGCCGATGCTCAGCGCTGCGGCGCCGACCGCCTGCGCGGCCCGTCGGCCGCGTGCTGGCCCGCTTCCCGGGCGCCTGCCCTCGGTCGTTGCGGTCTCGGTGCGCTGGTGCTGGGGGGTCATGCAGTCTCCGGTGCTCGTGCCTGCGTATCCGTACGCAGGGCGCCAGGGTGAAGGGCGTGCTGGGGCCGCGACCGAAGTCTACGGCGCGAGGTGGGGCTTACGGGGTGGCGACGAAGGCCATGTCGCCGCACGCCACGCAGTAAACGGGGACGAGGGCGACGGCGATGGCGAAGAAGGCGGCCGAGGCGGTCAGGAAGACGACCTGCCCGACGCTGGGCTTTCTCGGCCTGGGTGCGGTGGCTGTTGCGGCGAGAGCGCTCATCAGGGGTGTCCTTTCGGGTCGGGAGGCTGAGGGTTCAGCATCCGGTGAGGAGGGCGAGCAGGTAGGGCCAGTGCACCGCGATGGTCGCGGCGGCGAGCATGAACGCGTAGGCGAGTGCGGCGGCGGCCAGGGCCACGCTCGCGGGCGGACGGGGCTGGCCGAGCAGGTGCCGGATCCGCTCGGGGCCGGCGGCATGGAGCGCCGCGTGGGCCACGACCGGGCTGCTGGTCTCCGGGGTGCCCGGCTGCCCGAGTTTGAGTAGCGCACCCGCGAGAGACGTGGTGCCGGTCTTGCGCTTCGCCGCTTCGTCGGCGGCGATCTCGAAGTAGTGCGGCACGGTCTCGCGGATGGCGCGGATGAACGGGATCCATCGGAACCATCCGGTCGCCCCGTTCAGAACCGTCAACCAGAGATGGTGGCGCTGGGACAGGTGCGCCCACTCATGCTCGAGCACCGCCGCAAGCTCGTCACTCGACAGCGCAGCGACCGCACCGCGCGAGATCACGATGCCGCCGTGCCGGCGCGGCAGGCTGAACGCGTGCGGCTTGCTCTCTGGCGTCACCCGCACTCGCCGACCTTGAATCGTCGTCGTCTTGCTGGACGAGAGAATCGCCGCAGCAAGCGCAGCCTGGGAGCGGCGGACGCGCCACAGCTCCCGGGTGAGGCCGGCGAGCACGGCGATGATCCCGAGCGCGGGTAGTGCGAGCGGCACGACGGCCGGCACCCCGAGCGTGACCGCGGACCGCCCGAACGGCGATGCCGCGCTCAGGCAGCGGCCGCAGATCTCCGCCGCCTGATCCGGGAGCCAGGCCGGTCCGTTGCTCATCCACGCGACGACCGGCCCGAGCGCCACGAGCGCCGCGATCCAGAGCAGCGCACTCGCGGTCAGCGCGAACGCGGCGAAGCGCGGCGCGGAGGCCAGTGCGGGCGCGGCCTGCCGCACCACCCAAGGGCCACCGATGGCGGCGAGGAGGATCACCCCCGACAGCAGCAGCGTCATGAGCGTCGCGGTCACGGCCCTACCCCGTCTCCCCTAGCAAGTGCCGGCGGAGCATCTCGAGCTCTGCGTCGGGCATCCCGTCGACGAAGCGCAGGATCGCCGCTGCTCGGTCGCCGCTCTCCTCGAGCGCGTGCTCCATGATCCGCGCCGCATGCTCGTCACGACTCACGCAGGCGCCGTACAGGGTGGCGTATCCGTCCTTCCCGGTGCACACGAGGCCCTTCTTGCGCAGGTTTCCGAGCACGGTTGAGATCGTCGTGTACGCGGGATCGGACGGGAGCCGATCGATGATCCCGCGCACCGTGAACGGGTTGCCCTCCCAGAGGAGGTCCATCACCTGTGATTCCAGCGCGCCCAGACGCGCCGGGTCGCCGGTGTAGCTCTGATGCTGTGCGTGCTCGTTCATGTGGTCGGCTCCAACTGCTGTGCGGGCGCTGTGGCGGGTGAGATAGGGCACGCGACCTGGCCTTTCAACCGCCAAACGAGCGCAAGCCCCGTCAGGAGCATCGCCGCGATGGCGAGGACGGGCTGGAAAGGCGCGAACCAGGTGATGGCGCCGGAGTAGCCGAGCGCGAGCAGGGCGATCTTGTTGCAGACCGGGCAGCCGACCGCGAACCAGGTCAGCAGCCCGCCGGCGATCCCCATCCGCGTGGTGCGACGCTCGGCCGGCGTCTCATCCGCAGCCGCAGCTTCGGCTCCCCGGGGCTTGACGTAGGTGGCGGTGAGCATCCCCGCGCCGATCGAGGTGAGAATCCAGACGGGGTAATTCCACCACACCGTGCCGATGTCGCGAGCGAACCAGGAATTCGGGATCAGCACCGTGACGACGCCCACCAGCAACCCGAACGCGACGGCCGCTCCCCCGGCCACGACGTACTGCCGGGGCGTCCACGAGCGCAGGCCCCGCCCAGCGAGCACGAACTGCTCTCGTGCCGCGGCGAAAGTCATGCGCTGCGCCATCCGGTCTCCCTTCATCGGACTCGACTACCCGCCATAGTCTACTATTGAGGATAGTAACGAGTGCAATACTCGCGACCCAGTCTGTGAACGACCCGAGAGGATGCGACGTGACCGATGGCGCCCGACGTCCCCCGAACGTCGCCGTCGGCGTCCCGCTCACGATCTTCGGGATCATCGCCCTCGTCCTCGTCGGCTCGTTCCTGCTGCAGCGCGGATGGGAGACGAACGGCGGGAAGCCGACCGCGGAACAGCAGGCGGCCTGGCAGACCGAACGCGCCTCCGCCGAGGATCCTCTCGTCATCGGGGAGCAGAGCGCCCCGGTCGAACTCGTCATCTACTCCGACTACCAATGCCCGTTCTGCAGCCACTGGAACAGCAAGACCCTCCCCAAGCTGCAGCGCTACATCGACGACGGCGATCTCCGCGTCGTCTGGCGCGATACGGGCCTCTCCGGCGAGGCATCCGAACGCGGTGCGCGAGCCGTCTACGCCGCAGCATTGCAGGACGAGTTCCTCGCCTATCACGATGCGCTCATGGCGAACCCGAAAGGCGCGTCCGACGACGAGCTGAGCGAGGAGTCCCTCATCGCGCTCGCCGACGAGCTCGGCCTCAATGTGGAGCGCTTCAAGATCGACTTCGCCTCCCCCGAGGTTGAACGAGCTGTCGAGGCGAACGAGCAGGAGGCCCGAAGCGGCGGGGTCACCCGGGCGCCCTCCTTCGAATTTAACGGCGACCTTATCTCCGGCTACCAGCCCACCGATGCGTTCATCGAGAACATCGACGCCGCACTGCACGAGCAGGACGAGTGACACATGGGCGTTCCGAATATTCCGATCATGCAACACCCCTACCATCCGAGAAAGGACGAGGCGCTCCCCGAGCGCTACACCGCATCATGAGCACTATCGAGATCACCAAGGACACCTTCGAGCAGACCCTCTCCGGCGAAGGCATCGTGCTGCTGGACTTCTGGGCCGCGTGGTGCGGTCCCTGCCGCGCCTTCGGCCCTATCTTCGAGAAGGTGTCGGACACCCATGAGGACATCGTCTTCGGCAAGATCGACACGGAGGCGCAGCAGGAACTCGCCGCGATGTTCCGCATCACCTCGATCCCGACGCTCATGGTCTTCCGGGACGGTATCGGCGTGTTCTCGCAGGCGGGAGTGCTGCCGGAGCCTGGGCTCGAGCAGCTCATCAGCCAGGTGCGCGACCTCGACATGGACGATGTCCGTGAACAGGTCGCGAAGCAGCAGGCCCAGAACGGCGGGACGCAGTGACCGAAATGGGAGGCTGCCCGCTCACCGCCACTATCGGCATGCGAGTCGCCCAGGGCATCATGGCGACCCTGCTCGCCGGATCGGCGATCTCCTCGGGGATCAACCATGATCTCGCGCTCACCGTGATGCTCGCCGCTGGGGCGCTGCTCCTCGGGGCGTTGTCGGCCACCGGGCGCTGCCCGCAGCAGCTCGGCGCACCGCGATCCAGGCATCGCGCCGATACTGCGTCGATGCCCGTCCCGGACGCCCGTTCGCTGGTGGAGTTGTCGCCCGCGACGAACCTCAAGGAGTCATGGCACGAATGACCACGTTCACTCTCACCGCCGCATCATTCACGGAAACCGTCACGGCCAGAGGCGCCATCGTGGTGTGCGCCGCCTCACCTGACGAGGAAGCCAGCCGCAGCTTCGCGCCGGTCTACGCGCAGGTCGCCGCCACCCACCCAGGCCTCCCGTTCGGGACGATCGACATCACTGCCGAACCGGACCTCGCGGCGCGGCTCACCGCCACGACCGTGCCGCTCGTGCTGGTCTACCGAGACGGACTGCGCGTCTTCTCCCGCCTCGGCCCCATCCCCGAGGCCGAACTCGAGCAGATGATCACCGACGCGCAGCAGCTCGACATGGAGGCCTATCGCGCATCGCTCCAGGGCCTCACCGCGGACTGACGCCGCCCTTCACCTGCATCAGGATTGGTGACTGGCGAGCCTGAGCGAGCAGGCGCCGGCACCACTGCCGTGACGCGATACCGGAGATCCCGCGATTGCCCTACGCTGACGGCGCGGCCACGAAGTAGCGGGTTTCGAGGTCTTCGACGACCGCGGCTCCGGTCGACGACACGCTCCTCGGGATGAGCGGCGCGTCGGCGCGGTCGGCTCCCGCGACGAAGCGGGGCGTCTTCGGCTCTCCGGTGCGGAGGTCGAGCGCGATCAGGTCGCCGGCGCCCTGCGCGTAGCCGAGCCCGTCGCCGGCGCCCATGAGGAGCACGTCCTCGTCGGCTTCGTAGCTCCACGGCTCCTCACCGGGATGCACGCCGAATACCCGGTTCCCGGTGGCGGCGACCAGCGCACCGGATTGGGGGTCGTAGCTCACCTGCTGCGCTCCGGTGAGCACGGCTTCGCCCGTGTCGATGCGGATAATGTCGGCCACGCCCTGTCCGCTCGGGATCGCGACGTACTCGTCGCCGAGGTCGTCTGGGTGACTGCGGTTCGCGATGTCTTCCGCGTTCCACCTTCGTTCGGCGAGCGGGATCGACCAGACGGTGCTCGATGGCCCGTCGTCTTCGAGGACGGATCCTTCGAGCGCCGTGTTCGTCACCGTGATGAGCGTGCCCGATGCCTCGCCGACGATATGCCGATCGGACAGTTCGCTCCCCCGCGCGATGACGTCCCCGGTCGCCGAGTCGAGTGCGACCTTGGCGACCGCCGTCCCCTGATCCAGATGCTGGGCGTCCTCGTAGACCAGGCCCGGGCCGCGACGGAAGCCCGGGATGTCGACCGGCCCCCAGACCGGCTCCCCGCTCGTGATGTCGTAGGCGGTGAGGGTCGGGGTGGCGAGGGCGTCCTCTTCGACGTCGGTGACGACGACGATCGCCTGTCCCTCGGCGGTTCTGGTCGTGTGGATGAGCGTTCCGGAGCAGAGCACGGCGGGCGGGCCCTCGAGCTCCCAGAGGATCGCGCCTGAGGCGTCGACGGCGACGACATCGATCGTCCCGTCCTGTTCTTCCCCGATCAGCCGTTCACCGACGAAGACGCCGTCCATCTCCTCGGGTGGGAGGTGCCAGTCGGTGGCCATGACCGCACGGTCCTCATAGTCGGCGGGAAGGTTGAGATCGTTTGCTGCGGGCTCCAGCGTGCGCGTCGCCGATGCAGCGGCAGCGGCCGATGCATCCGACTCTCCAGGAGCACCGCTGCACCCGGCGACGCCCACCCCGATCACGAGGCAGAGCGCGGTCAAGGTGAGCTGGGGACGTCTCATTCGGTGAGCCTCCTGAAGATCGAATCGGATGATCGCAGCCGACTCAAGGGCGAAGCCCGCTCCGACATACGGGAAATCTACTATGCGCCATAGTAACCGACCGGTCCGGGCAGAACCTCCAGGCGCCTTCTCGGTGCGCCGGGCACCTCACCGCCCGGAGCAGGCAACCGCCGGCCACATGCCTATTGCTTGCGTCGAGCTGATGTTCGTATCGACCAGACGGTGAGCGCGACGGCGGCCACCGCGATCACTGCGACGATGTCGAACACGGGGTTCGCGAGGATCGCGCCCTGTTCCTGCATCCAGGCCTGTACCGAGGTCGGCACGAGGGAGGGCATCGCGACGAGGCCGTTGGTGAACCAGAACAGCAGGCCGACGGCGACGATCAGCAGGCCCGTGACGAGGGAGGTCGTGTGCAGCGACCGGCCGAGGATCGTGATCGTGCGGCCTCGCAGGAGCCGCTGGCCGCGGGGGCCGAGGCGCTCCCAGAGCGCGGCGATGAGCACGAGCGGAACGACCATGCCGGCGCCGTAGACGGCGAGCAGCGCGCCCGCCTCCCAGGTGTTGCCCCGCCCCATGGCGAGGGTGAGCACGGCGCCGAGGATGGGGCCGGCACAGAAGCCGGCCACCCCTCCGACGGCGCCGAGGAGGAAAGTGCGGAGGAGGCCAGTGCGCTTGTGCGCCGTCTGCTGGGTCTTTGCGGCGCCGGGGAGGATCCGGGAGAGGTCGAAGCCGAAGCCGAGCGCTTGCAGAGCGCCGAGCACGACGAGGACGATCGAGGTGATCGCGATCACGATGCCCCGGTGGTCCATGAGCAGCGACCCGAGGGCGCCGATCCCCAGCCCGAACGGTACCAGGGTGACGACGAGGCCGAGGTAGAAAACGGCGCCGTGGGCGAGCAGTTTGAGCTTCGCGCCGACGGTCGACGCCAAGAACGCGGGCAGCAGGAGGGCGCTGCACGGGCTCAGCAGCGCGAGGATCCCGCCGAGGAACGCGGTGAGGAAGCCGATCTGCACGGGTTACTCGGCCTCGGCGAGCTTCTTCTCGAAGGTGTCGACGAACACACTCTCGGGCTGCGCGCCGACGATCGGCTCGCCGCCGAGCACGAAGGTCGGGGTACCGGAGACGCCGAGGTCGGTGGCTTCGGTCTTGTACTGGTTGATGATGTCGTTCGTCTCCTGCGAGTTCATGTCGGTCGCGAACCGGTCGGTGTCGAGGCCGAGTTCCCCGGCGAGCTGCACGAGCGCGTCTTCGGTGAGGCCGTCGGGCTGCAGGTGCTCGCCGTCGGGATAGAGGGCGTCGTGGAACTCCCAGAACTTGTCCTGCATGCCCGCGGCGTGCGCGGCACGGGCCGCGCGGTGGGAGTCGTCGCCGTACATCACGACGTCGCGCCACTCGATCCGCAGATCCCCCGACTCGGCGTATTTCATCATTGCCGGCAGGGTGTCGGTCGACCACTTCGCGCAGAACGGGCACTGGTAGTCGGAGTAGACGACGAGCCCGACCGGTGCGTCGACCGGGCCGGCGCTCTGCACGTCGGCTTCGTCCCGGGCCTCGACGTAGCTGAGATCGGGCTGCTCCTGCTGGCTCGCAGCGGGATCCGCTGAGGCGGACTCGGAGCCGTTCTTCACCTGCAGGACGAGCACGGCGATGAGCAGGCCGGCGATGACGATGATGCCGACCGGGATGGACCAGGAGCGGAGCTTCTGGGCGGTGGTCTGGGACATGCTTCTCCTTCGCGGCCTCCACTCTCCCGCGCCGGCGGGCTGTGAAGGTTCTGAACGTCAACGGACTTACTATGTGCGATAGTAAACTATCTCGCATAGTAAACCCTCCGAGTTCCATGCGAATCGATCCAGACTGGTGATCCGAGGGGCGGAAAGGGGTACTGCGCCGTGATGGACTGCCTGCAGGAGACCACCCACCCTGCACCCCCGACGAGACCGGCTGCAGCGGATCAGCGCTCCCCGAAAGTGCGCCGCGCGCAGCGAGGGCTGACCGGGTTCGGTGTCGTGCTCCTCGCAGCTGGCGCGGTGCTCCTCACCGCGCTCCTCATCGCACCGAACGAGGTCGAGCGCACGTATGGCACGATCAAGACCGAGGTCACGAAGACCGTCGCCGGGGTGAGGGAGGACGTCTTCGGCGAACTGCCGACCGTCACACTCGGCAGAACCGGGGATGTCGCGGAACTCGACAGCTGCGACGGCACGTTCACCCACATGACCTCCTACGACGAATCCCGCGTCCCACCGGTCTGGGCCGCACACAACGGCTGCCAAGGCGACGTGCTCTTGCCCTGGGAGATCGGCCAGCACATCCGCATGACCGACAGCGACCAGGTGTACGAAGTCATCGACATCCGCCACACCCCGCAGGTCTGGGCGACGATCGACGACCTCGAAGGCCTCGACGGCGATCTCGCCCTGCAGACCTGCTTCTACGGCGAGGACAAGATGAAGTTCGTCGGCCTGCGACCGGTCGAAGAAGGGTGACGTGAAGGCCGCAGGGCAGCCCTTTACGCACACCCAGACTGGCGTAGCGATCCCCGCCGACGTGTGCGGGGTGAGTCCGCGCTGCAGGATAGAGGCCCGCCGCCCGTCCGGATCGTCCGAGACGGGCGGGCGGGCCGCTCTGCGCCTCAGCGGGCCTGCTGGAAGGCCTGCTCGAGGTCGGCGATAAGGTCATCGGTGTGCTCGAGGCCGACCGACAGGCGGATGAGTCCGGGGGCAACTCCGGTCTCGGCGAGCTGCTCCGGGGTGAGCTGGGAGTGCGTGGTCGAGGCGGGGTGGATGATGAGCGAGCGCACGTCGCCGATGTTCGCGAGGTGGCTGAACAGCTCGACGTGGTTCACCACCGAGATGCCGGCCTCAAGCCCGCCGGCGATCTCGAAGGACAGCACCGCCCCGACACCGTCGGGCAGCACCTGGCCGGCGCGCTCGTGCCACGGCGAGGACGTCAGCCCGGCGTAGTGCACGCGCTCGACCTGCGGGTGCGCTTCGAGCCACTCCGCGACGACCTGCGTGTTCGCAACGTGCTGCCGCATGCGCACGGACAGGGTTTCGACGCCCTGGAGCAGCTGCCAGGCGCTCTGCGGCGCGATCGCGGGCCCCAGGTCGCGCAGCAGCTGCACGCGGGCCTTCATGATGAACGCGAGCGACTCCCCGAACGCCTCGGTGTGCGTGACGCCGTGGTAGGAGTCGTCGGGCGTGGTGAGGCCGGGGAACTTGTCCGCGTGCCGCGTCCAGGGGAACACCCCGCCGTCGACGAGGACGCCGCCGAGCACGGCGCCGTGCCCGCCGAGGAACTTCGTCACCGAGTGGATCACGAGATCCGCGCCGTGCTCGAGCGGACGGTACAGGTACGGCGTCGCGATCGTGTTGTCGACGATGAACGGGACGCCCGCCTCATGCGCGACCCCGGCGATCCCCTCGGTGTCGAGGACCGCGGTGGTCGGGTTGCCGATCGACTCGGCGAAGAACAGCTTGGTGTTCGGGCGGACCGCCCGCCGCCACTCATCGAGGTCGTCCTGATCGGTGATGAACGTCGTCTCAATGCCGAGCTTCGCGAAGGTGTGGGCGAAGAGGTTGTACGTGCCGCCGTAGATGCCCGACGCCGACACGATGTGATCGCCGGCGCCGGCGACGTTGAGCACCGCGATCATCTCCGCCGACTGGCCGCTGGCGAGCGCGAGCGCCGCGCTGCCGCCCTCCAGCGCGGCGATGCGATCCTCGAGCACCGCAGTTGTCGGGTTCATCATGCGCGTGTAGATGTTTCCCGGCACCGACAGGGAGAACCGGTCAGCCGCCTGCTTCGCGTCGTCGAAGACGTAGGAGGTCGTCTGATAGATCGGGGTGATCCGCGACTGGGTGACCGGGTCGACCTCGGCCCCGGCGTGGATCTGCGCGGTCTCGAACCGCCACTTCGGCTGCGTCATCTGCTGTCCTCTCTGTTGCGCCGCGGGCGCCCCGCGGCGATCTGATCACCGGACACGAGCCCGGTCGACTGGGATGTCGGCTACTCCTCGAGCGCCGGTGCTTTCGCGCGCTGCCTGCTCATGCGTACGAAGAGCAGCACTCCTCCGCTGATGACCACCGCGCCGAGCAACACCCACAGATCCGACGCCTTCCCGGTCGCGCCGAGCACCGTGCCCTCGAGCCGCACCTGATCGGTGGCGCCGAGGATCCCGCCGAGCGAAGTGGTGCCGTGCGTGGCGAGAAGGAACACGCCGATCGCGATCGTGAGCACGCCGCCGATCACCCCGGTCCAGGTGTTGCGCCACGGCCCGATCCTGATCTCGCGCGGTCGCACGAGCCTTTTCACTGCGGGGATCCGCCCCCAGAGCAGCGCGAGGATCAGCAACGGCAGCGCCATGCCCGCGGCGAAGACCAGCAGCACGAGGCCGCCGTAGACCGCGTTGCCGCCCATCGCGGCGTAGGTGAGGACGGCACCGAGCAGCGGTCCCGCGCACACGCCCGCGAGCCCGTGGACCGTACCGAGGGCGTACACCGACACCCCGGAGGTGCCGTCAAGACCCGATGCCCCACGCAAGCGGAAGAACGGGAGATTCAGCAGCATGATCGCGCCGAGCACGATCACAACGATCGAAGCGACCGTGACGAAGACGAAGCGGTGCTCGTTGATGAACGCGCCGAGCGTGCCGGCGAGCATGCCGAGCGGCACGAGCGTGGTAATGAGGCCCAGGTAGAAGATCCCGGTGCGGGAGACGACCTGCCTGGGTGTGGTGAAGGCGTAGGAGAAGAACGCCGGGAGCAGCATGACCGAGCACGGGCTCAGCAGCGTGAGGACGCCGCCGAGCAGCGCGCCGAGCAGTCCGATGCTCACTGCCCGGCCTCGGCGAGCGCGCCGTCGAGGAACTCGCGGAACGTCTCGATCGGCTGCGCACCGGAGATCGCCTGTCCGCCTGCGACGAAGAAGGGCACCCCGCTCACGCCGAGCTGCTGGGCCTGCGCGGTGTTCGTCTCGACGGCTTTCCGCAGCTCGGGCTCGTCGAGGTCCTGCTCGAAGCGGTCGAGGTCGGGAATCCCGGCCGTCTTCGCGAAGCCGATGAGCTTGTCGCGTGGCATATCCGGGTGCCCGTCCTCCGGGGCCGCTTCGTACACGGTGTGCAGGTACTCGAAGTACATGCCCTGGTTGCCGGCGGCGCGGGCCGCGATCGCGGCGTCGGTCGACTCGTCGCCGAAGTAGGACACGTCGTTGACCTCGATGCGCACCTTGCCGGTGTCCACGTACTCCTCGACGATCGCCGGGAGCGTGTCGCGGTTGAACACGGCGCAGAACGGGCAGCGCAGATCGGTCCACTCGCTGAGCACGATGGGCGCGTCCGGATCACCGAGCGCCATCGGATCCTCCGGGTCGTTCCGCACATACGCCGCGTCGTCGGGACCTTGCTGCTCCATCTCCGGGATCGACTCCGCGGCCGTCTTCGCCCCCTGGTTCGTGGACTGCGCGAACAGGGCGATGCCCAGGAACACGCTCACGGCGAGGAGGATGAAGGTCACGATCCTCAGTCGACGGTACTTCTGCAGGGGGACGGTGGAAGATGCGGGCGCGGCCATCGCCCTAGGATACAAGAAGAATCCTACGGCTTGGTGTCCAGCGTTCAGCCGTCCGCTCTCGTCCGGATTCGGATCAGTGCGAGGTCGAGCATCGGCGTCGGACGGCCGAGCGCCTGCGCCTGCAGGGCGAGATCCCCGAGGATGTGCTCGGCTTCGGAAGGGTGTCCCGCCTCGATGTCGCGGTAGAGCGAGGAGGTGAGCGTCGATTCCGGCTCGGTGAGGATGCCGTGAGCCTGAGCGTGCCCGGTCACCGACGGCGCGTAGCCGGCGGCTTCTGCGACCCCTTCCAGGTTCTCGAGCGTCTCCACGATCCGGTCGTGACCGCCGGCGGCGATGATCCTCCCGATCGGCCCGCCGAACAGGCAGGTGACGGCCCCGAGCGCGGCGATGAACACCCACTTCTCCCACAGCACCCGCATGATGTCGGCGCTCACGGTGAGCTCGATGCCGGGCACGTCGAGCACCCGGCCGATCACTTCCACGGCCGCCAAGTCGGAGAGGTTCTCCGACTCCATCGCGCCGATCGCGATCGAGGCGGATTCCTCCATCTGGCGCACCGCGTCGCCATCGAGCGTCGCGACGATTTTCGCGCTCCCGCCGATCACCTGCCCGGGGAACTCCTCCTCGAGCCTCCGCATGTGGGCCATGCCGTTCAGGATCGGCAGGATCCGAGTGCCCGCGTCGATGTGCTCCCGCAGATCGGTGATGGCGTGTTCCAGGGCGCCGGCCTTCACCGCGACGAGGACCAGGTCGAACGGCGCGGCTTTCTCCCCTGCGATGAGCGTCTGCACCAGTAGGGTGCGTTCGCCGCTCGGGGCGATGAGTCGCAGGCCGTCTTGCCGGAGCGCCGCGGCGCGTCTTCCCCTCACGAGATAGGTAACATCGCGCCCGGCTTCTTGCAGGAGCGTCCCGAACGCGCCGCCGGTCGCCCCCGCGCCGACGATGAGGATCCGCATGTTCATTCCTCTCCCACCGCACCCCGGGACGCGCCCGGATGAAGTTCACGACCGACGCGGCGTCATCGGCCCGCCGCGCTGCCCGACCACTACAAGACGATTCGCGCGATGCGAGGATCCGACCTGGCATTTAGGATACAAACCGAATCCCAGATTCGGTTGCTCGCCGACCGCCGGGCGGCACTTTCGCAATCCGCAATCCAACATGGATACTAGTTGCATCTGCAATCGACGCTCGAGCGAGAGAGGTGCCCCGATCCATGGCGCATGAACCCGAATCCGCGGCCGTCCGCGCGTACGAGCACATCCGCGACGGCATCATCGAGGGGCGCTACGAGACCGGCGAGATGCTCGGGGAATCGGGGCTCGCCGCCGAACTGTCGATGAGTCGCACACCCATTCGCGCGGCGCTCGTCCGGTTGCAGGAGGAGCAGTGGATCACGGTCTACCCTAAGCGGGGCGCGCTCGTGAAGGGTCTCAGCGATCGCGCGATCTCGGACCTCTCCGACACCCGCTACATCCTCGAATCCGCCGCCGTGCAGCGCGCGGACGGCTCGCAGATCGCCGCACTCACCGCGATGCTCACGGAGCAGATCGCCGAGCAGCAGGCCGCACTCGAGGCCCAGGACGTGCACCGCTTTGTCGACCTGACCACGGCCTTCCACCGCTCGTTCGTCGAGGTCTGCGGCAACCAGGTGCTCCTCGAGCTCAGCGACCGCCTCGCCGACCGGCAGCGCTACATGCTATTCAAACTCGAGGCACGACTGCTCGAGCAGTGCCAACTCATCCTGGACGAGCACCGCGAACTCGTCCACTCTCTGCAGGCCGGTGACCCCGCTAGATTCGCGGAGAGCCTGCGGAAGCACATCAACGATGTGCACACCGAACGGGTCGCGCCGCTTTCGAAGTTACCTTGAGGGCCTCCGGCCATCCCGCAACTCATCCCACCCGCATACCGGCCAGCCGCTTATCCCAGCTGGCGGCATGGTGCCCTCTTTCTCACAGATAGACAACAGCATCTTCCTCGTCGCGCACAATCTATGTATCAGCACCAGCGCCGTTCCGCCTCGTTCTGGACCTGACCACCCTCGTCGAGTGCAGTGCCCACGGCGGGTCACGGCAGGAGACGGTACGGGCGACCACCTCGCGCCACATGAGTAGTCCAGGAGAATAAATAACGGACGGCATCACACTCGTGCTCTCCCGCCCCGTCTTGTGCTGCGGCGCCCGCAAGCCAGCACGGCTGCTCGTTGAGCGACTCGGAGGCTATAGCGGAGCGCACCTTCCGGCACTGGAAACACTCAGGTGCCAGCGTCTGCCAGAAAGCGCTCACGTCACCGTTCTGGCCTTCAGAGGGAACACTGCTTCCGAGCCCGAAGCTGTCCTGGACTTCGCACGCTTTCTCTGCACAGCGACTCGATCGACACAAGCGGTGGAGGCTACTCGGGTGCTCAACGGCCGAGATGTCTGACGTGGTGGAGCGGCTGCTCATTCGA
The DNA here is from genome assembly GCF_017565705.1 of Leucobacter ruminantium. Taxonomy (GTDB): domain Bacteria; phylum Actinomycetota; class Actinomycetes; order Actinomycetales; family Microbacteriaceae; genus Leucobacter; species Leucobacter ruminantium. Next base: position 160,557 of record NZ_JAGDYL010000005.1, on the reverse strand, counting down.
GGCCTTGTTCGCGACGATACGCGCGCGGTGATAGACCGTGCTCTTGGTGGAATACCGCGCGGGCGTGGGGAGGTGACCATCCCACGATGCGGGCGGCTTCGTCGAGTGGGAGGCGGGTGTGGGCGACGAGCTCCTCGAAGCGGGCGAGTCTTATGCGCCGGAGGTAGGCGAGAGGCGAGAGACCGGTTTCGACCTGAAAGGCTCGACGGAAGGTTGCCTGGGACATCGAGACCGTTTGCGCTATCTCGCTGATCAAGAGATTCTCTCTGAATCGCAGGTGCATGAGGCGTACAGCTTCCTGGACCTCGTCACGGATCCACCGTCGACTGCCCAGGATGGCGACCCGACCGGAGAGTTTCGGGGCAATGAGCCCCTCGATCGCCCAGATGAGTTTTGCGGCCGCGGGGATCAGAATCGAGCGGGCTTCGCTCTGTCGCGAGGCGAGTTCGATAAAAAGCTGATGCAGGCGGTCAAGCTGTGTTTGATCGGGGCGAAGGACCAGCGGTTGCCGGCCGGGCGGCGTGAGCGCGCGATAGGTTGTACCGTGACCCCGAGCGCTCAGCGGGCGATTCCACCGGACCTGATCGACAAGGAACTCCGGATGCACGAAGAGAATATGTGCCGTCATCATCGAGTGAGGCAGCCCGCCGCAGGCGAGCCCCGGCGGGAAGATCAGGAGATCTCCTGCAGCCGCTTGGAAGGGTTGAAAGTCACCGACGAAGAGACAGGACCCCACGGTGAGCAGCATTGTCTTGAAGTTCGGAGATCGTTGAGGAGTGACACCGCTCAAAATGGAGGCCTCGAGGCAGAGGACAGGATCCGCGAGGTCGGTGAATGGTTCGTATGTGAGACTCACGGCTACCGCGCTACCCTCAACGAGCTCATCGCTCTTGCCGTGAAGCAAGATCTGCATCTGACCAGAATGAGGTTGGCGCTGTTTAGTCGTGAGCGGTCGCGCTGCCCTCTCATAGAATCGCCTCCTCCGCCGACTGCTCGCCACCCGACGCGTAGATCATTTTCAACTTACTCCCAGTTTCATATGCAACCTGGGCCGCTGCGACCGGGCCTTAACTAACCCATGAGTTGGCATCCGTTCACAGCGTCCGGCCCAGGGCCTCGTGCTCGACATCTTGCGCCTCCGGAGCGAGAGCGACGCTGGTATCGACCGTTTCTCTCACCGCGGCCCCCTGAGCTCGGGAGAGTGCGCGGGCGGCACGAGCGTAGCCGATCCTGTCGTAGGTGCCTCGCGGCCGGGGGCCGAGAGGGTGCTGGCCGCCCCAACCGCGCCGGTCACGGTAGGCTGCGACCGTGACCGCGCATCGCACCCACGTTCCTCGCTGCCTTTCGGGTGGCGGTTCTCCCAGAGCTCGAATCCAGTCGGCCTGTTGCGCGAGTGCTGCATCGACGAGTGCGTGCGCCCGGCTCTCGATGAACTCCTCTCGCTCTGTCAGGCCACGCTGCATGTCCGGGTCGGTGATCCCTTCGGCTCTCGGGATCAGACCGACGATGAGGCTGCGATCGACGGAACGGGTCGATCCGGTGCGGGAGGCAGTCGCGCCTTGGACGCGAGCTCGGATGACGGCTCCGAGGTCTTCTGCGTCGTGCAGCGGGCGCTCGGCGATGAGGAGCGGCACCATTGTTTCGGGGCGGTAGCCGTAGGCGTCCGCGCGGCGCAGCTCTGCCGCGAGCGGTCCGAAGCTGTCACCCTCCACGATATCGTCGACCTGTTGGCGGGTCAGCCCGGACTTCGCGAGGAGCCTGATCCAGCGTGCTTCTTGTGCCACTTGGGCGATCGTGTCGTACTCGGCGGCGACCTGAGCGATCGTGCTCCACCGCTCCTGCTCGAGCTCGATCGTCTCGTGCGCGGATTTTTCGGCGCCTGCATGTCGTAGGATTCCGGCAAGGATCTTCTCCATCGAGACTTCCTCGGGTGGCCGGTGCTGGTGTTCCTCGAGGAAGAACTGGTCGGTCGCGATGTACATGCGGTTCTCGTCACGGCCACGGGTCATCGCCACGTAGAGGGCTTCTCGGGTCATCTGGTTCGAGTGGACGATCGCGTGTGCGGTGTCCACGGTCGATCCTTGGGCGCGGTGGGCGGTGAGGCTGTAGGCGAGCTCAAGATGCTCCTCGACGTAGGCGGCCGGGAGGCGGATCATGCCACGGCGCCTTCCTGCGCGGTTGACGGTGAGCGACCCGTCTCGGTGGGCGGTGACCACTTCCCAGACGTCGCCGTTCTTGACCCAGGAGAGACCGGCGCGCAGGCGGCGGTCGTTCTTCCTGGTGATGACGAGGTCACCGTCTGAGGCTTCGGTTCCGTCGTGGAGAGCGAGGCCGCGGTCTCCGCGCACGAGTCCTGCGGTGATGCGGTCCATGCGAGCTCGCTGGTTGAGGGCGGTGACGGCTTCTTCGGTCTCGGCGATCATGAGCGAGGTGCGGCCAGCAAGGGTGTCGCGCAGCCAGGCGGCGTAGGCCGCGTCGAGCATCGACTCGTAGCCGCCCTGGATGATCCGCTGATGCTGTTTGTAGGTCTGGATCGCGGAGAGCTGCCCGGTGCGCAACGCGAGGGTGGCGAAGGGCTCCCACGAGTGGGTGAAGCGGTGGATCGCGATCAGCTGCGCCGCCGATGCCCCCAGGTGCCTCGCGATCAGCCCGAAAGCTCCGGAGGCATCCACGGCGTCCATCTGCGCCGGATCGCCGACCACGAGGACCTTCGCGCCGACAGCATGCGCGTGCGCGGTGATGCGATCCAGTGTGTGCGTGCCGACCATGCTCGCCTCGTCGACGATGACCAGCTGGCCCGGTTCGAAGTCCCATCGGCAGTTCGCGTGCTCCCACACCCACTTCGCCGTGTTCTCCGCCCGTGATCGCAACTCCGCGGCGAGCACTTCCGCTGCGGCTGACGAGGGGGCGAGCGCGACGACGGAGCCGCGGCCGTGTTCGGCTTCCCAGGCGCGCCGGAGCGCCACCATCGTCGTGGTCTTCCCCGTGCCCGCTGGCCCTACGACGACATCTAGCACCCGCCCCGACAGTGCGACGCGGGTGACCGCGTCCGCCTGGTCAGGTGTGAGGTGGTGGCCCGAGGAGGTCGGCCGGGCCACCGCTCGTTCGGCATGGCGCAGGCTCACTGTCGGGGCGTTGAGGATCCCGGTGAGCGCGAGCAGCCGGTCCTCCGCGTCGAGGACCGCGGTCGATGAGAACAGGTTCCCGTATTTCGGACGGAACACTGAGGTGCCGTCGCGGCGTTGGAACTGGGCAGGACTGTGGGTGAGCTCGGGCGGGGAAAGCTGCAGCGAGGCCCGCTCGGCGGCGTCGACGATCAGGCCGGTGACCGCTTCCCGGTCCACGATCGAGGCGAAGCGAATGTCCATGAGCTGTCGTGCGGCCTCGGCGTAGAGATTCCATCGTCGCCAGGTCGACCGTTTATCGCCGACGATCTCGACGACGGTCTGGGCGACCTGGTCGATGGCGTCCAGTGGGACCTCATCGGCCCGGAGCAGCACTGGCACGCCGTTGGCGCCGTCCCGCAACAAGGCCGTCGCCCATTTCGGGGCGTCCGTCCCGAGCACCCGTGAGGCCCGAGTGCGCCATTGATCGGTAAGCTCGGCCAGGGAGTGCTTCTCTTTGTCGGGCCTGGTGCGCAGCGTCGCTTCCGCGCGTAGCCGGATGATGGTGCGCCGCGAGGGCGAGCGCCCGTGGCGATCACAGTAGTCCTCGATGAGACGATCGGTCTCCCGCTCGATGTCATGCGATCGCGAGGAGAACTCCTGGATGAGTTCATCGTCGACTCCAACGATCTCGTAGGCGGGGTTGCGTCGCTCGCCGCGCTCGCGCCGTTCCCATCGCACCCCGAGGTCGCGTACCAGGTGGTCGGCGAGCACGGCGTTGTAGTGCTCCGACAAAGCGACGACGGCGTGATGGATCGGGCGCCCGTCCAGGGTGCGCCACTTCTGGTCCTGCACCGCCTGCACCCGGTTCGCGATCACCACGTGCGTGTGCAGCTGAGGGTCTGACGAGCGGCTGTCGAAATGATCGTAAGCGGCCGCGACGACGCCCATCACCTCGACCTGGGCTACGGACCCGGCACCGGCGTCCGCGCCGATGCGGGTCATCGCGACATCGCGCTCGAGGAGATCGAGGACCTCACGGATCGCCTCGTGATGCGCGCGGACGATCTGGGCTTGCGTCCCACCGTCGGCGACCGCCCAGAGCGCCGACACAGACTTTGGTACGGAGAACGTATGGTCGAATGCCGCGACCGGACTCCGAGCGTCTCTCGTGCGCTCTTCCTCGACGATATTGCTCGCTGCTTCGGCTCGTTCCCCGGTGGACATCGTGCTGGGCAGTGTGTTCACGCGATGTTCGATGCGCTCTTCGAGGCTCCGGTACCTCGGCCAAGGCCGACCGAGTGGCTTCCCGGTAATGGGATCGCACGCCTGCCCGACCAGCAGCTTCAGTTGCTCCTCGGTGACGACGTCGCCATCATTGATCGACCCGTCACCGAGACCAGCAAGGCCTGAGCCCATCCATTCACCAGGAGGTGTGCCGGCCTGCGAGTAGTAGCGGGTGAGGGGCTCGGTGAAGTCGCGATCACCATCACCGACGACGACGGAGTTCAGCAGGTACGCGACCCCCTGTCCCGCAGACATCACCCGCATCGACATCGTCATACGAGTCATGTGCCGTTTGCTTGACACGAGGTCTCACGCTTTCAGTCGACGTCAGTCCTTGCCCCGCCAAGTATCTCCGCTCTCAGGGAAGAACCCCTATGGAAGTCCAGCGTCGAGGCACTCGGGTAGGTTTCTGGCTGAACACGCATTCAGGGGCGGTGAACTCTGGCCCGAATGGGTCGTCGCATTCCCTCGCCCGGCACCGGAACAAGTTTTTCTTGGCGGGCAACGGGTCTGACGACAGCCTCTGCACTCGTCGCGATGAGATCGTCAGGCTTGACGTCGAAGATGTCGCAGAGGGCTGCAAGTAGCCGAAGCGACAAGCGCACAGGCGGTGTGGTGATAGTGCGGTGCACCTGCGCTACGGAGAGGTGTACCCCTCGTTCGGCGAGGAGCGGGAGGAGTGCTCTCGCCGTCGTGATGCCGTGTTCCGTCATGCGCTCTCGCAGATGCCACCCGTAGGTGACGCGTCTGCGCTGAATCATCCTCACGGCTTCCATCCATTGCGCAGTCCCGCGACGATCGGCATGATCCCGCCAGCTCGCGGCTTCGTGCTGCAATGATATCGGCTCGCTCACGCCGTGCGCGGTGCTGTGGCAGGACGCGTCCATCATGAGCACGGTTGCTGGGGTACATGAGAGGGCACCTGATGCGAGGTGCGCTGCGGTGCACGAGAGCAGTGCGCCCGGTCGGATCTTTCACGCTCGCAAGTCGCATCAGATGCGATTCGTCATCGTCTAGCGGCGATCATGCACTATTCACCGCGGGATTCGTTCCAGCCCGAACGGACGCGCCTCGACGCATGCGCAGCGTCATGGAGTGACTACATCGGCGCCCGCGGCTGAGGACGTCTCAGCAGGATGACGTCGGGGCGCCTGTTTGTATGGTCTGCGGGTCGAGGGCTGCGGAGAGCATCGAGAGCACGTCGGGCACGATGGCGTAGTAGGCCCATTTGCCGCGCTGTTCGCGGGTGACCAGGCCGGCGTCGACGAGCTGCTTCATGTGATGCGAGACCGTCGGCTGGGAGAGCCCGACCGGTTCGGTCAGGTCGCACACGCAGGCTTCCCCGCCGGATTGCGCCGCGATCATCGACAGCAGCCGGACGCGGGTCGGATCACCGAGGGCCTTGAACATCCGCGCCAACTGCTGCGCGTCCTCAACCGCGAGTACCCCGCCGGTGACTGGAGCACAGCACCCACCCGCATCAGCGTTGATCAGCGGCAGTGAAGTCGTCATGGCTCTGATCCTACGCCACGTATTGACAACTGTCGATACATCGAAGAATATCAATATGTAGTCGGACAGCCGATGAACTGAGGAGCACACGATGAGCCAGAACACCGAGCTGCGCGAGCAGGTCCGCGACCGCTACGCCCAAGCCGCGACCGCCGTCGCCACGGGCACACGCAACGCCGACCTCCTGACCGAGGAAACCCCCGCTGGCTCGTGCTGTGCCAGCGCGCCTGCTGCTGAGGAGACCGACGCCGGGTCGTGCTGTGCTCCCACCGAACGCGCTTTCGGGGCGGGCCTGTACGACGAGGCGACTGCCGCGGGCCTGCCGTTGGAAGCGGTCGAGGCGAGTCTCGGCTGCGGGAACCCGACCGCGGTGGCTGAGCTGCACGAGGGTGAGCGGGTGCTCGATCTCGGCTCCGGTGGCGGCATCGACGTCCTCCTGTCCGCGAAGCGGGTCGGGCCGACCGGGTTCGCCTACGGGGTCGACATGACCGACGAGATGCTAGAACTCGCGGAGGCAAACAAGGCCCAGACCGAAGCGACGAACGTGGAGTTCCTCAAGGGCACCATCGAGGACGTGCCCCTGTCGGATGGGGCGGTGGATGTGGTGATCTCCAACTGCGTGATCAACCTCTCCACCGACAAGCCGGCCGTGCTCGCCGAGATGTTCCGCGTCCTCACCCCCGGCGGGCGGATCGGGATCTCCGATGTCGTCGCCGAAGATCGACTCACCCCGGATCAGCGGGCCGAGCGCGGCTCCTACGTCGGCTGCATCGCCGGTGCCCTCTCACGATCCGAGTACCTGGACGGGCTGGCCGCGGCGGGGTTCACGGATGCGAGCGTGGAGTTCACCCACGAGGCCGCTGACGGGATGCACGCCGCGATCATCCGCGCCACCAAGCCCACCGCCTAACCCCGCAATCGCGAGTCGATGAGGAGAGCACGACCGAGCATGCCCGCACCCGAGAACACCACCACGAGCACGACCGCTACGCCAGCGCCCGCCGGCCGAGGGCGGTTGTCGACGTTGGACAAGTGGCTGCCCGCCTGGATCGGGCTGACGATGATCGCCGGCCTTCTCCTCGGCCGGTTCGTGCCCGTCCTCGCCGACGTGCTCACCCGGATGGAGGTCGCGGGCATCTCGGTGCCGATCGGTCTGGGCCTGCTAGTGATGATGTACCCGGTGCTCGCGAAAGTCCGCTACGACAAGATCGCCGCCGTCACCGGCGACACACGCCTCCTCATCTCCTCCCTGCTGCTGAACTGGTTCCTCGGCCCTGCGGTGATGTTCGCCCTCGCCTGGCTCTTCCTGCCAGACCTGCCCGAGTACCGCACCGGGCTGATAATCGTCGGCCTCGCACGCTGCATCGCGATGGTCGTGATCTGGAACGACCTCGCCTGCGGCGACCGGGAAGCGACCGCGGTGCTGGTGGCGATCAACTCGATCTTCCAGGTCATCGCGTTCTCGCTCCTGGGCTGGTTCTACCTCACCATCCTCCCCGGCTGGCTCGGCCTGAACACCCAGGGCCTGGACGTGTCGGTCGGGCAGATCGCGCTCAATGTCCTTGTCTTCCTCGGCGTACCCCTGATCGCCGGGTTCGCGACCCGCTGGATCGGTGAGAAACGCCGCGGCCGCGAATGGTACGAAGAGCGCTTCGTGCCGAGGATCGGCCCGTGGGCGCTATACGGGCTGCTGTTCACGATCGTGCTGCTGTTCGCCCTCCAAGGCGAGCAGATCACCAACCAACCGCTCGACGTCGCCCGCATCGCCCTGCCCCTGCTGGTCTATTTCGCGCTCATGTGGTTCGCCGGGCTCCTCCTCGGCAAGAGCCTCGGCCTCGGCTACGCCCGCTCGACCACGCTGGCGTTCACCGCGGCGGGCAACAACTTCGAGCTCGCCATCGCCGTCGCCATCGGCACGTTCGGCGCCACCAGCGGGCAGGCCCTGGCCGGGGTCGTCGGCCCGCTGATCGAGGTGCCCGTCCTCGTCGGTCTCGTCTACGTCTCTCTCTGGACCGCACGCCGCTGGTTCCACACCGACCCCTACCAGACAGAAACCGAGGCATCATGACCACCCCGCAGCTCCCGATGGTGTTGTTCGTCTGCGTCCACAACGCCGGACGCTCCCAGATGGCCGCCGCCTACCTCACCCGCATGGCGGAGGGCCGGGTCGAGGTCCGCTCCGCCGGCTCCGAGCCCGCCGACCGGCTCACCCCGGCCGTGGTCGAAGCGATGGCCGAAGTGGGTATCGACATCACCGCCGAACAGCCCAAGCTGCTCACCACCGACGCCGTACGCGCCGCGGACGTGGTCATCACGATGGGCTGCGGAGACACCTGCCCGATCTTCCCCGGCAAACGCTACGAAGACTGGCCGCTCGACGACCCCGCAGGCCAAGGAACCGATACAGTGCGGACCATTCGCGACGACATCGAGAACCGCGTCCGCACCCTCGTCGCTGAACTGACCTGATCCGCGAGTGGCGCGGCGCACTCGCCGGGTGCTGGGTTGTTGAACCAGTCGTCTGCTCCACTGGAGTCTCGCGTCAGGTTCGTGCGGCGATGTATGCGCCCCAGTCCCGGGAGGCGAGGGCGGCCCAGGTACGTGCCGCGCTCAAGGAGATGCCGAGCGTCTGGGCGAGGATCATGTGCGGCACCTCCGCCGAGAGTGCGAAGAGCGCCGCGTGTCGGGCCTGGTGCGGTGCGATGCCAAGCGCGACGAGGTGCCCGCGCACATTCTCGGTTGCCATGGGTCGGCCAGGGATGCCGCCCGGGAAGAGCCACCCGTTATCTCGAGAAGCGTACGAAGCTTTTCCGCGCCGGGTGAGCTGCTGCCGGATGAGCTCCCCAAGCGGTTCGGGCATCTCGACCGCGGTGTTGTGGAAGGTGACGAACACCGGCCCGGGGTCGGTGGCGCGGATCTGATCGGTGCGGAGACTGCAGGCTCGGGTGAGCGGCTGGGCAAATATCAGCATGAAGAGGCCGATGATGCGGGTGTAGAGCAGGACCGAGTCGTCGTGCAGGAGGGCGCCGACGTGGCGCCAGCGATCGGCGTCACCCATGGTGACGTTCGCGGTCGTGGGGCTCGGGTTCTTCACGAGGATGCGGTCGTTGATACCAGTGCGGTTCAGCCAGGTGATGAACGCATGCAGCACCGACGGCGGCTGGTCGGCGAGGTAGAGCTCGAGGCGTGGCTGCGTGAGTTCGAGGATCGTGGTGTGTTCGTGTTCGAGCCATGCCAGCAGGTCGATCGCACGGTTGAGCCGCTGCCGGGCGCCCTCGGCCATGGCTTTGGTCAGCGTTCCGTGTTCGGCGGCGGTGCGGAGCCGACGTAAGACCACCCAGCGGGCGAACTGCTCGATCGTCTGGCGGTGCACGTCGTTGAGGCCGACGCGGCGCTGCTGGAGCCACGGTTCGATCCGTTCGATGAGTGGCTCGTAGGGCTCGAGCACCTCGAGCGCGACCAACAGGTCACGCAGGTAGTTGCGGCCACGGGTCATCGGGAGCCTGGCGAAGGTCCCGTGCGAGATCGCGACCTCGCCTGTCGCCATCTGCCGCAGCAGTGCCGGGCCGTGTCCGGGTGGGCGCTGGAGCCAGGTGATGGCGTTCTGGGGCCGGTCAGATCCGACGAGCTCGTCGAATAATGGCTGCAACTGTGCGCGGATCTCGCCGGTGCTCGGGTCGCGCAGCAGCGCGCTGAGTCGTTCAGTAAGCACGCATCTGGCGCACTGGCGACTCTTGTAGGGGTGGTCGTGGCGGCCGCAGGTCTCGCAGACGAACACCGGTGGCCGATCGGCGCAGTCCGCGCAGATCATCTCGTTGGGCACTGCCGGCGAGGGGTAGGTAAGCGGTCGTAACTGCAAGCAGGCCGGGCAGCGTTCGGGGTGGTAGGCGAGGTAGCGGCAACAGAGTAGGCAGATCGCTCCTCCGGGCAGATCGAACGATCCCGCACGCTGGCGGCATCGAGAGCAGACGGGTACTCGATGAGCGTTCACTCGTCGACGCCGTCTGGTCTGCGGATCACCGCCCGCACTGGCCGGATTGACCCGATCTTCGGACCGCCCTCGTTACGCGTGCCAGTGCGGGTGGCCCGCTGCTCGGTGACGACTGGCTCGATGAGGTCGTTCGGGGTGCAGGCCAGTGCGTCGCAGAGGGCGACGAGGACCTCGGTGTTCAGCCGTTGCGGGGTCTTGGTCACGAGCCGGTAGACGTGCTCGCGGGTCAGGTGGATGCCGCGTTCTTCCAGCAGCGGCAGCAGCTCGCTGGTCTGGAACATGCCCCGGTCGGCCATGACCTGCCGCAGGTTCCACTGCATCTGGATCGTCCTCATGATGGGCTCGCCTCCTCGTCGGTTCGGTAGAACCGGGCCAGCGCGGCCTGCAGGGTCTTGTTCTTGAAGTCGTTGGACACCGAGGTGTAGATCGCGGTTGTCGATCCCCACCGGTGCCCGACCTGCTCGGTGACAAATCGTTCCGGGTAACCGAACTCGATCAGATGCGTCACGTACGAGTGCCGCAGGCAATGCAGGGTCAGATGCTCCTCGAGACCGATCTCGGTCCGGGCGTCGGCGAAGAGCTCATCGACGTGGCGGACGCTGACCCGGCTGCGTCGCTCCGTCAACCACAGCGCGGGATGGTCGCCCGCCTCGAAGAGCGGCAGGCCTTCTTCGACCCATTGCCGCAGCCCTTCAACGGCCCAGTCGAGCTCGGGTACGGCGAGGACGGTGCGGCGCCTGGGTAGCGAGCCCTTCATCGCCTTTCCGAACCGCACATGGATCGACCCGTAGGTGCCCCAGCCTCGTATGTGCGGGTTTGGTCGCAGATCCGGCAGGTCGAGGCGCACGAGCTCGTTGCGGCGCAGCCCGAACCCATAGGTCGTCTTGATCATCGTCGCGTCGCGCCACGCAGCAAGCGAGCCCTTCCGCCCGAGGCGCACGATCTGCTCGATGCGTGCATCGAGCCAGTCGAACAGGTCCTGCAGCTCCCGGTAGGTCAGCGGGCGTCGCTGCGGCTTCCCCTCGTACTCGTTCAGGTGCGCGACCGTGTTCCACTCATTGCACACCTGCACGGGGAACGTGCCGAAGCGATCCTGGCATTGCATCGGCCATTCATAGCGTGCATCGGTGACGTAATCGCAAAACAGCCGCAACGTCAGGTGGTAGCCGCGGATCGTGGAGACCGCGAGTCGATCCGCGCCATACGTCAGCGATACCGTGAAGTCCTCCACATCGGCCGGCGTCCACTCCCACGGGTACCGCTCGGTGAAGTCCTGAAAGCGGCGGATGAGCCGCTCGCGATCCTGCAACGTCGACGAGCCTAGCTGCCGCGACAGTTGTTGGCGCGTCCAGCCAGCGACCATCGCCTCGAACACGGCCGCGCGTTCGTTCAGATGCACCACGCCGGGCACGAGCATCAGCCGCGCAGAACCAGGGAACTCTCCGACCATGCGCCACCTCCACTCGTTACTGAAAAACTCACGATGTGACTTTTAAAGTAACCTAGTCGACGGGACTCAAGCATCGCAAGGATCCCGAGCGGTTCCGCGGAGAACGTCGTAGTCAGCCCCGGCCTGCGATGTGACTTCTGTTGCGATAAATCCCGCTTTAGCCTCAACTGCAAGAGGTGTGGTCAGTGGGTGAGCCGGTCGGAGCGCGGTGGCGCGGCGTGGTGCTCGAGATGGCGCAATGCCTAGTCGTGTGGGCGGGTGCGCGTGGCGCAATGGCGCGGCGCTGGCGCGTTATGGTGGCGCACTTCGTTGGCGCATTGGGCGACGCAAATAGTAGGGCGGGTGCGCCGACCGTCTCGTCGGCGCACCCGCCCTACTGTGGCGCGCGGCGCGCTAGTCGCTCGTGGGGAGATCTACCCATTCCTTGACGCCCTGGCTGGTCTTGCGTCCGGCGCGATAGGTGGCGCGTTCACCCCAGTATTCGTCGTGCAGGCCTTCCTCGGTGGTGTGCACGTCGTGTTCAGGGATAAGTCGGGAGATGACGCGCGCGACGGAATCGAGGTCGTCGATCTGGAAAGCGTGGGCATAGGCGCCGAGTCGGATCGCTCCGAAGCGTCCTTTCGCATCGCGCCAGACGTCGATGTCGAGGTCACCGGGGAAGTCGAAGCGTTCTGCGAGGCGCGTGAACGCGGCTCGGATGCGCTCGGCTTCGTGGTCCGTGGCGGGGATGTGGTCTACGTGGATGACGGTGTACATGCTCATCGTTCGGCTCCGTTCGAGTAGTGGTCGAGGAGGATGGTTTTCACGTCGCACCAGAGGTCGGCGCGTCCGCTATGGGCGTCTCGGCGGCACGAGCGCATGAGTTCCGCGAAAAACTCGCGTCGCCGGTCTGGGGTGGAGAAGTGTTCGGCATAGAACCCGCGTCGGTCGTAGTGGGCGATGAACCCGGAGAAATAGCCGTGGTTGTAGAGGCCGTCGTACAGTTGCTTGGTGAACTTCTCGGCGGGGCATCCTTGGTCGATGAAGCGGATCAGGGCATTAACGAATCGGGTTTTTCGGGCTGGGGTGCCGCTATCCCATCCTGAATCTGTGAACTGTTCGGGCTTGTAGGTGGTCCGGGTGCTCATCGTGTCGCCTCCGTCGTCTCGAAGTCGAACGGCATGGTCGCGGTGGCGTATCGGTCGGTGCCGTCTGAGCCGGCCGCGGACTCCCAGAGGGAGAGCACGACGTCGCCGTCGATGTACAGGGCAGTGACGAACAGGCCCGCCGCGCTGTAGCACCATTCGCGGACGACGTCGCTATCGCCGCGGGGCGCGTGCTTCCACGCGTCGAGGATCGCGACGGCCTGGGAGATGGACAGCAGCCAGCCGGTGCCGTGATTCTCGGTGTCGGGGTATGCGTACTCGATGGTGACCGGCTTCACGAGCGGGTAGCCGGAAACAGTGATGATCTCGCCCGCTGCGGCGAGCGCTGGGGTGGTGTGCATGGGGTGTCCTTTCGGTTTGGAATGTGCCTTTCGGCACTTATCGCGCTGCGGGTGCGGGTGCGGGTTGTCAAGGCCGAAGAGCGGAGCGTGCCTTGACGGGCCGTGCCCGGACCTGCACAATTTGCCGCCGAATGGCTTCGCGCCTGTTCTGTTGTTTCGAAGTACGCGCCTGAACAGCAGGTATGGGCTGCACGGGCACAGGGTCGCCGCCCTCAGAGGCTCGAGGGCGGCGACCCGTGGGGTGGTTACTGTTCGTCGATGCTCCAGGGGGCGTCGTGGTAGCCGGGGAGGTCTCCGATGAGGTGGCTGCGGAGGGCTTCGCAGAATGCGGCGGCTTCGCTGTCCTCCCAGTCGGGGGTCTCGCACGCCTGGTACTCGTAGCAGTCGATGGCTTTGAGGAGTTCGACCGGAGTTCGCGGACGGGAGGGGCGGTGGGTGTAGACGTACTCGAGTTCGTTCTCGTCGTAGCGGTAGTTCACGGATCGTTGGTTCTCGGCGAGGAGGATCGAGCCGACCAGTTCGGCCGATTCCGGGGTGAGTTCTCGTCTGAGCTGTCCGCTGATGACGATGGCGTCGGGACCCCAGGGCTCGCCGGGTTCGTATGAGCCGGCGCGTTCTTCTGCGGTGAGGGGGCGTATGCGCCAGCTCAGGGGCTGGCCGTACCGGGCGTTGAGGCCGGCGTTGACGAGGGCTCGGATGTGGTGGATGGAGACGATGAAGGCGCTCATGGTCGTGGTCCTTTCTGCCGTCGCCTCGGGGTGGGCGTTGCGGCAGTACGGGCGTCGACGGTGCGCACCGGTGGCGGAGGACGCGACGCGGCGGCCGGAGGACGGGCGCGGCGCCGGCCGCAGCCGCCGGGAGCGCCGTAGCCTGTGCCGCCGGCACGGCCTGCCTGAGCGCAGAAGGGTGGCGCCGACTGGGTAGAGCGCTGGCATTCTCGTGAGCGTGTGCGCGACTTCCGCGCTCTTCCGGTTACGCGGCCGGGTTCCCACTGTGGGCATGGTCAGAGGAACGGTGGTGGGAAGAGCTCGATGAGGAACCGAAGCAACCGAATGATTGGTGGGGTCCAGCGACTCACTGCTGAGACGGCGATGAGGCAGCGGCTCCAACGGTGACGGCGACGCGACTGCGACTCTTCTGGGAACTCGTCTTTTCTGTTCATGTGAATGCGTATGCGCGGCCGACTCCGAGCACTCGAGCACTGGCGGTTCCCGGGCGTGTCGCCGGGAGGCGTGGACCACGTCGAAGACCGTCTCACGGAGTCCGTCGAGCTATCGCTCTTGCTGCATCCCTCTCGGAGGTGCTGGACTGGGAGCGGTCTTGTGCGCGTCGATACGACCTGATCACCGGGATGGCCGCCCCGGTGTCGCCTGGCCGGCCACCCAGTATCGAGCGGGTCAGTCTTCGACGAGTTCCGCTTCCTGGGCGTCCCAGGCGTCGATCTCTGCCTGATGGACCTCTTCGCAGGCGTTGCCGAGTTTCTCCCGCAGCTCCGCGATGGAGAGCCGATCGATCGCGTCGATCGCGGCGTCCTCACTCGGAGTCTCGACCTCGAGGTTGACCTCGATGGTGACGAGGGTGCGGACCGTGTAGGTGCAGTCGAGCTCCCCGGCCTCGCGGAGGTCGTCTCGGGTGGGTACGCCCAGCGCCTCGGCGAGGCGGTCGTACTCGCCGCAGAAGTTCTCCTCGTCGGCGGCCCGCGCGGCGGCGACCCAGATGTGTCGGACGCGCCGGTCGTTCGGGGGCACCTCCTCGCATTCGAGGCGGGAGATGTTCTGATTGAGCCTCGCCCGCTCCTCGAGGAGATTGTCGATGCGGTCTCTGAGACCGCGGATCGTCTCTTCCGGGGCCTCGGTGGCGCCCAGCGCGCTCAGGCTGGTGGTCTCCGTCGTGGTGCTCATGATCAGGGATCCTTTCTGCCGGGGCTCCGGGGTGGGCCTGCCGGCAGAACTGGCGTCGACGGTGCGCACCGGTGGCGGAGGACGCGACGCGGCGGCCGGAGGACGGGCGCGGCGCCGGCCGCAGCCGCCGGGAGCGCCGTAGCCTGTGCCGCCGACAGGACCACCCGGTGCTGCGGCGAGCGCGGTCCTGCCACCGAGTCGGCACCTGGAAAGCGGCACCCGTAGGAGGCGCAAGAGCAGTTCCGAGTCGATCGGTGTGTTCCTGCGGGCGGTTCTGGCCACCGGCGTAGCGAGGCTTCGTTGCCTGTGCCCGGTGCGTTGCGCTCTCAAGTAATCAGCCTGGCATCGTAGCGTTGAGGGATGGAGGCATCATCCCGGCGCTGGAACCACAACGTTCACTACCACCGGCTGATCCTCGATGCCGTATCCGTAAGCGCCCCTTCCGGCCTCGACGTGGGATGCGGCAACGGTCTACTCTCCCTGGATATGCGCCGGGCCATGCCAGAGGTCACGGGTATCGACCTGGATAGCGCCGTGCTCGATGAAGCCCGCCAGCAGAGCGACGAAGTGACGTGGGTTCTCGGCGATGCGATGACCTAAGGGTTCGGTCGGCAGTTCGATGTGGTGGCTTCGGTGGCGACCCTGCATCACTTCCCCGACTTGGAGGCGGCGTTGTCACGGTTGGCCGATCTGACGGCTCCCGGCGGTGTGCTCGCCATCGCCGGGGTCGCCCGGACGAGCCGCCCGAAAGACGTGATGCTGCATCTGGGCGGGGCGGTGCAGCATCGGTGGCTGGCTCGGAAATACGGGTTCTGGGAACACACGGCCCCGACGGTCTGGCCTCCGCCGCACGACTACCTGACCGTCCGGCGCACGGCTGAGCGGGTACTGCCGGGCGTGCAGTGGAAGCAACTGCTGCTGTGGCGGTATGCCCTGATCTGGCGCAAGCCGATCTCATAGCCCCCTGTTTCGCGCACCTGCGCCCGAATCGTCCGGGTACGCCTCGGTCGCGTGTGGTGGCCCTGCCGAGACGAGCCGGTCCGGAGCCTAGGCGCTCAGACCGCGGCCTCGCTGCTCGGGCTCCGAGACGGCGAACGTGCTCTGGGTCGGGTCAAGGGAGGCCTCAGGCCCCGTCCTGGCCGCTCCCGGCGTCTGCCCCTGGCTACTGGGGGCGGCGGTGAGTTCGACCACTTCGCGGGCGTTCGACACGAGCCGGGCTTTGCCCGTATGGATCAGGTTGTTCGTGCCCGTGGACGCGAGGGAGGTGACCGGGCCGGGCACCGCGCCGACCGGTCTGCCGAGTGCGCGTGCCTCGTCGACTAGGCGGAGCGAGCCGGAGCGGGGGCCGGCCTCGACGATGACGGCGCTCGATGAGAGCGCCGCGATGAGCCGATGTCGGTCCATGAACCGTTGCCTCGTGGGAGCCGCACCCGGTGCTTGTTCGCTGACGACCAGCCCCAGGTCGGCGATGCGCTCGATCAGCTCGGTGTGCGGGTGTGGGTAAGGGCGGTCGACTCCGCTGGCGAGGACGGCGATCGTGTGACCGCCGGTGGCGAGGGCTGACCGGTGGGCTGCGGCGTCGATGCCGTAGGCCGCGCCGGAGACGATCACGGCCTCCTGTTCGGCGAGTTCGCCGCTGATCTCCGCGGCCTGGTGCACACCGTAGCCGGTCGCGGCCCGTGCCCCGGTGATCGCGATCCGGTCGGTGCGCCGGGTCATGAGGAGACTGCCTGCGCCTCGTTCCCAGAGGACGATGGGCTGGGCGGTGCCGAGGTCGGAAAACCCCGTCAGCTGCCAGGCCGGGTCTCGCGGCGTGAGCGGGGTGAACCCGGCGCGCTCGGTCTGCGTGATGACCGCGTCGATGAGCGTCGCGTCCAGCCGTGGGGCGACGCCCGCCTGCCACGCCTCGTACTCGGCTCGCCTCACCCCGCGCGGGGTCTGCCCGCGGAATGCGACATCGATCGCTTCGGCAGGCGTATAGCGGGTCAGGATCGCACGCGTGACCGGGTCGCAGGCGCGCGTGGCGGAGGCGAGGGCGATCCGGGCGTGGCGGTCGTCGGAGAAATCGGTGGTCATGAGCACTCCCAGCTGGACAGATCGGATGTGAGACGGTCGCGGTGCGGACAGGTGCAAGAGAGGCGCTCATGGTCGGGCATCCGCCCCGACGCGTACGGGTGTCTCGGGGCGGATGCCTCTCACTTCGCCGACGCTTGCTGCGGGTCAGCCTGTTCGGTGGTGCCCGGAGTGGTTGCAGAGTTCGTCGGCGGTGCGCAGGAGGGAGGCGAGGGTGATGCCGGGGCTGATTCCTTCCCGTCGCCGTCTGTCTGCGCGGCAGATGAGGGTGAGCTTTCCGCTCCGATCGATGGAGACCTCGGTCCGTTCCGTGGCGCGAAGTTCGTGCGCGGCGCAGTGCAGCAGTTCCACAGCGGTCGTTATGGCGGTCGCAGGATTGTCGTGCCACGGGCCGAGGAAGGAGGTGGCGGCGGCGTCCAGTTCGTCGGCGTTCATGATGCGATCCGTTCGATGCGGGTGAGTCGTCCGGCGCCGGAGCGTTCCCGAGTGAGCGCGGCCGGCTCGTCCAGGACCGGGGGAAGCGGGGCGGGTGGGCGGGAGTTCGCCCCTGCGCACAGCTGTGCGACGTCCTCGGGTGTGGAGACCAGGCGGGCGCGTCCGTCGCCGATGAGGAGATGGCAGCCGCCGGAGACGCCGGCGGTGATCGGGCCGGGGATCGCCGCGACCGGGCGACCGAGGGCGAGCGCGTGGTCTGCGACCCTGAGCGATTCGCAGTGCTCTGCCGCCTCCACGATGAGGGTCGCCCCGGAGAGGGCGGCGAGGAGCCTCGCCCGCTGCTGGACACGCGTGACGGTCGGTGGCGGCGCGCCGGGCGGGGTTTCGGTGATCAGGAGGCCGTCGTCGCCGATGCGGCGGATCTGGCTCGTGTTGCTTGCCGGATAGGGGCGGTCGATGCTGCTAGCGAGCACCCCGATGGTGTCGCGGTCGATGGTCAGCGCCGCGTGGTGCGCGATGCCGTCGATCCCGTAGGCCGCGCCCGACACGATGATGATGCCCTGCTCGACGAGGGCGTAGGTGAAGTCTCGTGCGATCTCGTTGCCGTACCGCGACGGGGCACGCGTGCCCGTGATCGTCAGCCGCGACACGATCCCCTCAGCGATCAGTTCGTTGCGGCCGCGCGTCCAGAGGGCAAGCGGCGCACGCTCCCCGAGCGCGGCAAGCCCCGTGTGCGGCAAGCCCCGTGTGCGGCCAGGCGGCGTCATCGGGGGTGAGGGTGGTGAGCGCCTGCTCCTCGGTGAGGCGCGCCCGGTGTTCGCATGCGCCAGGATCGAGGGCGGGTGCGACCTGCGCCAGCCAGGTCTCGAACCCGGCGTCGGTGAGGAGCGCCGGGCGTTTCCCGGAGCGGGCGATGGCGACGGTCTCGACGGTGCCGTACGCGTCGATGAGCCGTCCGGTGACGGGGTCGCCGGGGCGACAGGCCCCGGCGAGGGCGATGCGAGCGTCGCGCTCGCCTCGGTCGGTGGGCATGATGAGTCCTTCCCAAGGGTGGCGGGTGGGGCCGGGCGCAGGCCCGGCCCCACCTCTCAGGGGCAGATCACGCGGCGGCCGGGGCTGGGTCGACCTCGGTCACCGGCTCCGCCGCGGCGTCGTCGCTCGGGTCGACTTCCACCACGGCATCGGCCTGCGTATCGCCAGCATCCGGCTCCGGCTCCGGCTCCGGCTCAGCAGCGTCGGCCTCGGCGGTGTCGCTGGCCTCTCTGTCGCTCTCGGCGGCGTCAGCGTCGTCTCCGGCATCGCTCTCGGCGGTGGCGGGGTCGATGCCGATCACGATGTTCTCCACGTCGGAGAGGGGGTAGCCCCACTCGCTGAGGGCGGTGAAGTAGTCGCGCATCTCCGTGCCGGGGTTGCGCCACGTGTGCGTACCGGTGGCCTCCTCGTGGGCGGCGATGGTCATCGCGAGCATCACCATCCGGATGCGGGCGGGCTGCTTCGTGATGTGGGTGAGGATGGGGTGTTCCGTTCCCCACTGGTAGTCCGGGAGGCCCAGGAGCGAGGTCGCGAGCCGGTGATGCTCGGTGATGGAGCGGGAGAGGAGCCCGCGCCCGTCGATCACGCTCGTCGCGATGAACTTCTGCGCCTGCTTCGGGGTGGTCTTGCGGACGAGGAAGCTCGTCAGCCACTCGCGACGGACGACCTCGGCGCTGCGCCATGCCTTGTTGTTGGCGACCAGGCGCTTCCGCTCGGCCTTCTCTTCCTCCGTCCAGGGGGTGACCGCGGTCCCGTCGGAGCGGCGGCGCTTGAGCCCGTCGGCTTTCCAGTCGGTCACGTAGTGGACGACGCGCACGCCCTGCCAGCCGCTCGAGACGGCGAAGCGGAATCCGGGGAGCTTCGGGAAGTCCTCCTCGGTGATGTCGCTGCCGTCCGCGTGGGAGAGGTCGGAGACGCGCAGGGTGTCCTTGTCGTCGTAGCTCGGATGGTCGATCTGGATGAACCCCTGGGAGGTGTACTGCGCGACCACGGCGTCGATCTGGGCTTGCTCCGCGCGCAGATCGCGCAGCCGCTGCGCGACGTGCTCGAACTGGCCGGGGCTGTGCGCTGCCGTGTGGCGGAGCTTCTCGACCGCTTCGGCGTCGTCCTCGAACTCCGCGAGGATGAGCGCCTGATCGAAGGTCATCTGGTATTCCTTGACGGCTTCGGTCGCGGTGCTGTTGGCGGCGACGGAGAGGCCGGCCTTGATGCGCTTGGGCTTCTCCCCCACGGCGCGGGCGATCGCCGTGGCGCTCATGCCTTCGAGTTCGAGCTGCTGCCAGGCGGCGACGCGCTCCCCCTCGTCCAGCTCGGCGCGTGCGTCGTTGGCGATGAGCTGCCGCACGATGCGGCGTGCCTCGGTGTCGTTCTCCGGCACGATGTAGACGGGCACCTCGTAGCGTTCGGCTTCGATGGCGCCGAGGATACGGCGCTGCCCGTCCTCGATCTTCACGCGCCCGTCCTCGGTCAGGTGCCCCAGGAGGGGCACCATGACGCCGTAGCGCTTGATGAGGGCGACGAACCCCCGGTCGATCTTGGTGTTCGCGCGGATGTTGGCATCCACGACGACCTCCCGCGCGTCGACGACCCTGAGTTCGACGGCGGGGGCCTGGGTGAGTGTGGCGTTGGACATGGTCCGGTTCCTTTCGTATCGGTGAGCCGCGAGCCGGGTACCTGCGGGCAGGCCCCTATCTCGCGATTGCCTTTCGGCACTTGTGCCGATACGGGGCCGGGACGACTGGTCCAGGCCGCAGAGCGAAAAGTCTTCGCCCGAAATAAGCGCAGCGCGGGCGAAGACTTTTCGCGTGCCTGGACGAGGCGGCCCGGGTCCGTACAATCGGCCAGCCGAAAGGCAATCCGAAGGATTGCCAGAACACGTCTCCTGGGCTGTACGAGGTACGCGGCGCGCGATTGCCACGTACCGGTGGCGCGGCACTCGCGCTCCCTGCCGGCTGGGATCGCTGGGATTCGCTCAGAAACCGCAGCTCAGCGCTCGGTTTTGGCGTGTCGGTACGAGGCGTGGCGCACGCTTCCGGTATGGAGGTGCGTTGCCTCTCTTCTCCGGATCTCCGTCGGCGCTGACGCGGTACCGGCACCTCCGATCCAGAATCCGCGACCGTGCCTGGCGGTGCGGCGTATCGGTCGGGAGGTGTGAGGGGTGGCGCGACGCAAGATGAGTGCCGAGGAGGTGCAGGCGTACCGTGCGGAACGCCTCACCCAGCTCGAGGGGCACATTGAACGCCGGGTGGAGCAGCTGGTCACCGGGGAACAGTGGCTGAGCGCGGTCGCGTTCGCGGGGCGGTTCCGGTCCCGGAGCTGGTTGAACAGCCTCGCCATCGCGGTCCAGCACGCCGACGCGCACGCCGAGGGGCGCGTCCCGAACCCGTCGCCCACCTATGTGGCCGGGTATTCGGAGTGGCAGAAGCTCGGCCGGTGGCCGGCCTCCGGCCAGACCGGGTATATCGTGCGTTCCCCGGTGTTCGAACGGTGGGCGTCGGCGAACCCGGGGTCCGGGGAGTGGCGGAGGCTGCGCTTCCGAGAGAAGCCGCGCCCGGGCGAGACGGTGCGCCGGCGCATGGCGGGCACGAGACCCGGAACGGTGTGGGACGTCTCCCAGACCGACGGGAAGCCGATCCCGGAACGTCCGGAGCCGCAGCTGCTGCGCGGGGAGGCCCCGGCAGGCCTGTGGGAGGGGGTGACCGGCCAGATCCGGGCTGCGGGGTTCGACGTCGTCGATGTGCCTGCGGCGAAGCTCGGCACGGCGAACGGGATGACCAACTTCCGGTCGAAGGATGTGCTCGTCCGCTCGGACATGGATGCCGCCGCACGCGCGCGAACGGCGTTGCACGAGCTCGGGCACGTCCTCATGCATGATCCGAGGACCTCGGACCGCGATTCCCGTCTGGGCGTGGTCGAGGTGGAGGCGGAGTCGCTGGCGGCGATGGTGTGCGCCAGTTACGGGATGGACCCCGACGGGTACACGATCCCCTATGTCGCCGGCTGGGCGTCTTCGGTCGAGGGAATGAAACCGGGAGAGGTGATCCGGCAGGTCGGTGAGCGGGTGCGCGCGGTCGCCTGCGACGTGCTCGACCAACTCGACGCGCCCGTCTCCGGCGACGGCAAGCCTCCCGCACCCGCTCCTGACGCGCCCGCGAGGAGCGCACGGCCGGAGTCCGCCGGCCCGTCTGATCCCGGCATCGGGACCGGGGTCGAGCCGGAGCCCGCAGCGGAGCGGGAGGCGGTCAGGCTATGAGCAGCGGCACGGTCTGGGCGGGGCGCGCGCCGAGCTGGTGGGCGGCGCAAGTCGCCGTCACCGGCACGGTCATCATCGCCGTCGGAGCGTTCTGGCTGTCGTTTGTCGCGCTCACCGATCTCGCCCGGATGGCGGGGATCGGCGGGGAGCGGGCCTGGATCTGGGCGGTGATCGTCGACGGCGTCATCGTGATCTCGACTGTGGCGGTGTTCTCCCTCGACGGGCACGGCTGGCGCATCGTCGCCTACCCGTGGACGCTCCTCGCGCTCTCAGCCGGGGTGTCGGTGGTCGCGAACATCGTCCACTCGGTGCTGCAGGCGCCGCCGGAAGTGCCGGCCGTGCTGGCCGGTGCGATCGCGGCGGTGCCGCCCTTGACGTTGCTCGCGGCCACCCATCTGACGGTGCTGCTGATCCGCCACGCAGGCCGCGGAACCCCCACCGAACCCTTCCTCGTGGAGACCCCTGCCCACCCAGAACCAGACGCACCGCCTGCCCAGGCCGAACGGGAGAAAGCCACGGACCCTGCTCCGGCGGTGCCGGTCAGCGCCGAATCGCACCCGGCCGACGATTCACGCACGCCGACGACTGCGGCACCGCGGAGCACAGGCGAGGGTCAGGCCGGGCGCAGCGTGTCGCGGCCGACGCCGGGGAGAACGCGTGCCCCGCGCACCGGCGGCTCCGGGGTGGGGCGGAGCGTCGACCCGGCACTGCGGGTGCGGGCACTCGAGCTCGCAGCGGCCGGACGCACGGGCGGGGAGATCGCGGCGGAGATCGGCGTGCATCGATCGACGGTGAACCGATGGATCTCGCAGCATGCCACCCCATCCACGACCCCGGAAGACGGCGGCCCGGCGCCGCTGCCCGTCTCTCCGGAGCTTGAGTCGGGCGAAGCCGCATCGCGGCCGTCCATGTGAAGGAGAACGCCATGCACCCGAGCCACCCGCACCATCACGCCCCGGGTTCGTCACCGCCCTACGTCGGTGCGCCAGAACCGGCCCCCACCCCGGACGCCGCCGCTGCAACAACGGCGTCATCGCATGAGCTGTTCGCGCAGGGCGACCCATCGTTACGCGACCGCGAATCGCAGGTCACAGCGGGCGAGGCGGAGTCCGCCGAACAAGACCAGGCCGGCAAGGACAAGAAGGACAAGAAGAAACCCTCGAGACGGATCTACATCACGTGGGAACGGCCGTCCGATATCGCGTTGAAGGTCGGCACCTACGTGATGGGGCGTGGCGCCTACGAGCTCGCGCAACTGCACCGCTGGGTGCGCGGGGAGATCGCCCAGGGAGCGCGCCTGGCTCGTCACCGCGTCCGTCAAGGCGTCGCAACGGCCAAGCTGCGACGCAGCGATCCGACCGTCGCCCCCGATCTCGATCCCGATCACGCGTCCGGTCGGGAGCGACCGGCACCGACATCGACGCCTGACGCGGCGGCCCCGCAGCCGGTCCCTTCTCCGGAGCCGCAGCCAGCGCTGTTCCCGGAGTCCGAGGTGCTGCCCGATCCGGGTTCCGAGCAGCGGGGCATGTGACCCGGTGACGGGGGCCCGGCACTTCGTCTCCATGGAGGAAGACATCATGACTAACAATCTGGGGAAGGATCCGTCGGCCACGAAGCCGGCGTTCGCGACGAACGAGGGGCTCAGGCAGCTCTTGCGGCGCTTGTCGGCCACGCCCGGTGCGTGGCGGCAGGATCCGGAGGCCCGCGCACTGTCGGAGTACGTCACCGAACGGTATGCCCGATTGTGCCGGAAGTGGGGGCGGGACCCTGGCGAGGCGGCGGTGGCGGCATTCCATGCGATGCAGGGCGACTACATCCTCGGTTCGGGCAAGCCCTGGGGCGTGGTGACGGTCGCTGTGCGCGCGGCGCTCATCGCGGAGACGATGAGCGAGCGGCTGCTGATCTCCCCGGAACGGGCGCGGCAGGAGGACGTGAGCGTGTTCGCCCGCCCGGTCCGGGCCGGCGGTCACGAGGAGTTCCTCTACGATGTCGTCGCGCTCGCCCCGTGGGATCAGGAACCGGCCTCACCACTGGTATCGCAGGCGCAGGCGGTCGCCGTGAGGTTCTTGGTCGCGCTGCGCTGGGAGCCCGGCAGCGCCCTGACCGCGGTGGAGTACGTCTTCGCCCGGTTCATCGCCGCAGCGAACATCGACCGCGCCTACCGGTACCTGCGCATGGACGAGACCGGGCCGACGCTGCTCGATATGCCGAAACCGAAGTGGCGGGAGCTGGTACGGCTCATGATCGGTTCCAGCGGAGAGGAGGGCGTTCCCGGCAAGCGCGGGCTCTTCGCGCGCATCGTGATCGAGCTGGAGGGCGGCGCCTCGCAGCTGGAGACCATCTACGAGCTGCTGCGCGACGACCAGCTCATCATCGCGCTGCATGAGCTGCTTCCGGAGGCGTGATGAGCGAGGGGGCGCAGGAGCGCACGATCGAGTCGATCCGGGTCGGCCGGCGCCTGCGCCGCGACCTCGGAACCCTCGACGAGCTGTGCGAATCGATCCAGCGCTTCGGACTGCTGCAGCCGATCACGATCACCCCCGACGGGTACCTGATCTGCGGACTGCGCCGCCTCGAGGCATGCCGCCGCAACGGCGACCGCACGATCAAGGTGTGGGTGCGCTCAGGCCTCTCCGAGAACCTGCGGCTGATGCTCGAAGCGGAGGTGCAGGAGAACACGTGCCGTCTGGACTACTCCCCGACCGAGGCGGCGGGCCTGTATGCCGAGCTCAAAGCGATCCTGCAGGAGGAGGCGTCCCGCAACCAGCGTGCGCATCAATTCGGTGCCGCCGGGGTGCCAACGGTTGGCACCCCGGTCGGCAACGCCGCGAAGCAAGCGGCGCTCGCGGTCACCGGCACCCGCTCAGACCTCACCCATGAGCGCGTCCTCGAGGTCACCCGCCTCGCCGACGACGAGTCCGCGCCGGAGCTGCTGCGCGCGGTCGCCAAGGAACAGCTGACCGTGATGGAAGAGCAGCGCACGGTGAAAGGCCCGTACGCACAGGTGAAGGTCGCCGAGGCGAGCACCACGCTCGTCTCTCTGCTCTCGGAAGACCTGCCGGTGACGTTTCGTGAGGAGACCGCGCACGCCCTGCAGCGGCTCGAAGAGGCGACCACCACCGATGAGCGACTGGCCCGTGCACGCGAGGCGATGGCGCGCGCGAAAGAAGGGCGTGCCCGCCCGAAGGCACCGGCCCGGCAGACGGAGCTGCGTACCGCTCCCGTCGAACCGCGGCAGTACGCGGTCCGGGCGCTCGTGGGCACACTGCAGGAGACCGACTACTGGTGGACCCACTACGACCCGGCAGAGGTCGGGCGGGCGCTGACGGCGGCGCAGTGGGAGCAGTTCACCGACTGGATCGACCAATCGGTCGCGTTCTACGAAGCTGTCCGCGCCGTCCGCGAATCATAGGGCGCTGCCCGCCTGACGGCACTTGGCGGGCATGGAACGCAACCCTCGCCTCTTCATCGCCCTCATCGGCGCCGGTATCGTGCTGACCGTCCTGACCGGCATCGCACTCTACGGCCTGTTCACCGGACCCCGCACCGCCGGCGCCGGCGAGGACCGCACCAGCTCCGCCGCACCCACCGAGACGGATGGGCCGTCGGCCGGCGATGAGCTGCTCGCGATCGACCGCGAAGCCGGTGGGGAGGAGTTCGCGAGATCGGCGGCGGAGGCCCTGTTCACCTGGAGTACCCGCGGGCAGGCCTCCCCCGAGCTGGTGCGCGAGCATCTGCTCGAGGTGGCCGACCCGACCGGCTACGAGACGCCCGGCCTGTACGCCGATCTCGCCGGTTACCTGCCGTCTGAGTCGCAGTGGCGGCAGCTCCGCCAGTTCGACACGCGCCAGTCGATCAAGATCACCGAGCTTGCGATCCCGCAGACCTGGGAAGACGTCGTCTCCGACCCGGCGAATGAGCTCGCGCCGGGGACCGTCGCCTTCACCATCGACGCCGAGCGGATCCGCTCCGGTGGGTGGGAAGGCTCGGCGCACCGGGACGAGACACGGGACGAGGTGGAGTTCACCGTGTTCGTGACATGCCCGGAGAAGACGGGCGAGTGCAGCCTGCTGCGGCTGTCGAAGCTCGGGAGCGCGCTGCGATGAAGAAGGCCCTGGTCTTCGCGCTCGTCTTCCTGCTGTGCGCGCCGATGTTCGCGGTGCTCGGTATCGGCATGTTCATGAGCCCGGCGCTCGCGAACGCCTGCGTCGGGACCCTCACGGTCGGGGAGGTCCCGGACTCCTTGACGGCGACGAAGACCGACGGTGAAGAGGTCACGCTGAACCGTGCGCAACTCACGCACGCGGCGACCATCATCACCGTCGGCGGACAGATCGAGGACGTCGGCACCGACGGGGTGCGGATCGCGCTCATGGCCGCGCTCATGGAATCGTCGCTGCGGATGCTCGCCAACTCCCGCGACTACCCCGAGAGCCTGGACTACCCCAACGACGGGGCGGTGGACGATCGCGACACCCTCGGACTGTTCCAGATGCGCCCAGTCGCCGGGTGGGGCACCGTCGCAGAGCTCATGCGCCTGGAGTATCAGGTGCAGGCGTTCATGGGCGGCCCGGACGGCCCGAACGCTGGCAGCCCGCGAGGACTGCTCGACATTCCCGGTTGGCAGGCGATGGACCCCGGCGCCGCAGCCCAGGCGGTCGAGGTCAGCGAGCACCCGGAACGGTACGCCGCGTTCCGGCCGGTCGCGGATGCGATCATCGCGGCGCTCACGAAACCCGGCTCCGAGGGCGGTGGCGCCGGTGGCGCCGGTGGCGGGAATATCCCGGAGACCGACAGCGTGGTCGTGCCGATGCCGGCAGGCGGGTACACGATCACGTCGTTGTTCGGGTGGCGCACCGATCCCGTCACCGGCAACACCCTCGATTTCCATACGGGCACCGATTTCGCCGCCCCCGACGGCAGCCCGATCCTGTCGACGGCCGACGGCGTCGTCCTGCACGCTGGTTTCGTCGACGGGTGGGGGCTCATCATCGTGATTGATCACACGGTCGACGGCAAGCGGGTCTCGAGCATGTACCACCACATGTGGGAGCACGGCATCCACGTCTCCCCCGGCGACCGCGTCACCGCAGGCCAGCAGATCGGAGAGGTCGGATCGTGGGGGTACTCCACCGGGCCGCACCTGCACTTCCAGATCCACCCCGGAGGCTGGGGAGAGGACCCGGTCGATTCACTGGCTTGGCTGGAAGATCACGGGGCGACCGCCGGCGAAGTCGTCGGTGGTGGTGAGGAACACGGCCGGTGCGCCGTATGAGACGCGGGGCCGAGGTCTCCCCCGACTTCAGTGTCGTCGACCAGGCGACCGGACTCGCTGGGATGGTCGGCGCGCTGATGACATTCGCCTTGATCGTCGCCGTGATGATGCTCATCGTCAGTGCTCTTCTGTGGGCGATCGGTTCCGCGACCGGGAACTATCAGGGTGCCGCTCGGGGCCGGACCGGGGTGCTCGTCGCGCTCCTGGGTGCCATCTGTGCGGGCGGGGCCCTGGCGTGGGCCAATTTCTTGCTCGATACCGGCGACAGTCTCTAAGCACGAGGCTGCGGTGGCTCGGGCGACTCGCCCGAGCCACCGCCGGCGGTCAGAGCATCTGCCGGAGGCGTTCAGCAAGGCCGGGGAACGGCGCGAGCGTCTCCAAGAGGCTCTCGCGAACGCGCTCGCTGGGGCAATGCATCATGAGCTGCTGCACCGAACGCGCTTGCTCTGGGGTGAGCGTGAGCGTCTCGCCGGTGTCGTCGTCGATGCCGAGCACGAGCGCTTTCCCGAAGATCGCGCTGCGGGCGCCGCGCTGGTGCGCGACGATGGTGGCGGCGAGGTTCAGGACGGGTCGATCGACCAGGAGCCCTTCATCGTCGACGAACATGTCGAGGCCGTCGCCGAGTGCCACGATGTCCAGGAGTCGGCAGTCCAGGTAGTGCCTGATGGATGCGCCGTGGTCGGTCGGGTCGATGGGGACGGTCCCGTTGCGGCCGTCTGCGATGAGCATCCCGGTGAGGGGTGTGGTGTTCATGATGGGTGTTCCTTTCTGCGTCTGGCCGGCTGCCGTCCGCTGGCGAGGTGGGAAGCGGAGCGGACGACGCGCAGGGACGCGCGGCGGGGGCGTAATGGGAGGGGCCCGCGCAGCGGGAGGGTCACCGTTCGTTCCCGACGCGGGGTCCGCAGCGGCGGGAGCGCAGCTATCCTGCCGCTGCGCGGAGGGCTGACGACCAGACCGGGGCGGGGCGCCGATCGCGCGGTGTGCACCGTGGTGCCGGGAGGGCGGCACTTCCGATCTGAGCCCCCGCGATTCGGGGGCTGCTCAGGAATCGGAGGCGCACGTGACCACTATCGGAGACCTCGTCGCGGGATCGGGACTTGTCCCCGGCACCGTCGACATCACCCCGAACGAGGACGGGCTGCCGGGCATCTCGCAGCTCGAGACGATCGTGGGAGCGGTGATGACGATCGGGTTGGTCCTGAGCGTATTGGCATTGATTATTTCTGCTGTGATCTGGGGTTTTGGTGCAAATTCGTCAAATCCTCACATGGCTTCTCGCGGAAAAGTCGGCGTTCTGGTGTCCTGCGGGGCCGCGGTTCTGTGTGGCGCCAGCGTGGCCCTCATTAACTGGGGCTGGGGCGTCGGCCAGGGCATCTGATGAGCCTGTGCGACATCCCGCTGCTGTCCGAGGTGTGCAGCTTCGTCGGCGAGGCGCCGGCGCGCTTGGTGACCGCGCCGTTCGACTGGGCAGGGCAGGCGATGGCGAACTCAGCGGCCTGGATGGTGGAGGCGCTGTGGGTCGCGATCGACTCCACGACGCTCGTCGACGTCACGACCGATGGGTTCGTGTCGGTGTACAACCTGGTGTTCGGCATCGGGGTGCTCATCAGCCTCATCTTCTTCTTCCTCCAACTGATCACGGGCCTCATCAGACGCGACCCGGGGGCGCTGAGACACGCGTTTCTGGGGCTTGCGCGGTCTATCCTCGGCAGCTTCGTCGTCATCACCTTGACCGCACTGCTCCTGGAGGCGGTCGATCAGCTGTGCATCGGGCTCGTGCAGGCGGCCGGCGAGTCGATGGAGACGCTCGGCGACAAGTTCACGCTCCTGATGATCGGCTTGGGCGGCCTCAACCTGACGTCGCCGGGCGTGGCGGCGATCCTGATGATCTTCGTCGGGTTCCTCGCGATCGCAGGCACGGCGATCCTGTGGTTCTCTCTACTCATTCGCAAGGGCCTCATCCTGGTGACGGTGGTGCTCGCACCGCTGGCGCTCTCGGGCACGGTGTGGGAGCATGCGCGCGGCTGGGTGGGCAAGTGGGCGGCGTTCCTCGTCGCGATGATCGTCAGCAAGCTCGTCGTCGTCATCGTGTTCCTGGTGGGCACGAGCCAGCTCGCCGCCCCGATCGATCTTGATATCCAAGCGGTCGCGGACCCGCTGTCGGGGATCGTACTGCTGCTCATCGCGTCGTTTGCGAGCTATATGAGCTACAAGCTGATCGCGTTCATCGGCTTCGACCTCTATCAGACGCTCAGCTCCGAGCAGGAGGCGAAGGAGGCGGTGAACCGCCGCGTGCCGGTCCCCCACAAGCCGCAGAAGAAGGACGACTCGAAGAAGGTCCTCGATGACAAGTCCGGTGAGGGGAAGGGCAAGGGTGGCGGCTCCGGCTCGCCGTCGAAGTCGGGGACGAAGCCGCCGAGCAATCCAACACCGGACGCCGGCACCGGGGGCAGTGCCACGCCAGCAGCAGGTGCGGAAGGCTCTGCCGGATCCGCGGGCGCCGGGACCGCAGGAGCCGGGGTGGCGGCCCCGGTCGTGGCGGGGGCGGCGATCGTCGTGGGCACCGCGAAAGCCGGCGTCGACTTCGGGAAGGGCGTCGGCCAGGAAGCAGATGCGCACGCCGGCGCGCCCGCCGATTCGGAGTCGCGCCCGATGCCGCCGTCCGCGCCGCCGCCGACGATCGCGCCGAACTCGAAACCGCTGGCCCCGCCTCCGGCTCAACCGTCGGAGTAGACGCCCATGGCAGATTCACGTACTTCAGGGGAGTTCTCGCTGGAGCCGGTGCGGTTCTCCCGGCTGTCTCGACGCGGCGTGCTGCTGTCGCTGTCCGGACTGCAGCTCACCTCCGCGGGGATCGCGGTGGCCGCGTTCGTCGGCACCCTCTACTCGGTCGGCGCTGAGGCGCTGCCGTGGACGAGCCCGATCTGGGGCGGCGGTCTCGCGATCACCTGGGCGCGAATCGCGGGCCGTCCCGTCGTCGAGTGGATCCCCCTCGTCATCACCTGGGTCCTACGGCAGGCAGGAGGCCAAACCGTGTTCAAAGCGAAGATCAGCAGACCCCGCCCCGCCGGGACGCTCGCCCTGCCGGGTGACGCCGCCCGGCTGCGGCAGTACGACGACCCTGAGTCCGGGGCCGTGATGGTGCACGACCCGCACCACGCGACCCTCACGGTGGGGTGCGACCTCCTCCACCCGTCGTTCGTGCTGCTGGACCCGGCCGAGCAGGAACGCCGCATCCAGGGATGGGGACGCGTCCTTTCGACCGCATGCCGGTCCGGACGGATCGCCCGGTTACAGGTGCTCGAACGCACCATCCCCGACGGCGGTACGGCCCTCGTCGACTGGTGGCGCGAGCACGGCGTGCACGACGGCTCCTGGGTGGCCCGCGTCTACGGGGAGCTCATCGAGCAAGCCGGCCCCTCGGGTGAGCGTCACGTCTCCTCGATCGCGCTCGCGCTCGACATGCGCCGTGCCGCACAGGCGATCAGACGCTCCGGCGGCGGCATCCGGGGTGCGGCCGCGGTGCTTCGGCAGGAGATGCGCACCGTCGAGGCCGCACTTCGCGCCGCCGACCTCCACCCTTCCCCCTGGTACGACGCGGGAAGCCTCGCCGTCGACCTCCGCTCCGCCTACGACCCCGCCATCGCCCCGACCCTCGAGCGACACCGGGAGATCGGCAGATCGCTCGCGACCGCCGGCCCAGTTGCCGTCACCGAGTCCTGGGGGAGCCTGCGCACCGACTCCGCCTACCACTCGGTCCTGTGGGTCTCGGAATGGCCGCAAGCGAGCGTCTACCCGGGGTTCATGTCGCCGGTGATCCTCGCCGGCGGGATCCGCCGCACGGTCAGCATCACCTATGAGCCGGTGCGCACCGACCGCGCCGCACGCGAGTTGCGCAAACGCAAGGTCGAGCACATCAGCGACGCCGCCCAACGCGCCAGGATGGGACAGATCGAGGACGCCGCGGACTCCGCCGAGCTCCAGGACGTCCTCCAGCAGGAGGCGGACCTGCTCAGCGGGCACGGGGTGCTGCGGTATACGGGCCTCATCTCCGTCAGCGCGCCGACGATGGACGAGCTCGAGGCCGCGGTCGCCCAGATCCAGCAGGCCGCGATCCAGTCCTCCATGGAGACGCGGCTCCTTGTCTCCCAACAAGGGCAGGCGTTCGCGGCGGCGTCTCTGCCGCTGGCCCGGAAGGTATGACCGTGGGCGACCGATTGCACACCACCCCGCTGATCTCTCCCGGGCAGGAGCGGCGGCGGGACCGGAAAGCCCGCGAACGCGCGGCGCAGCGCATCAAGTATCAGGAGGTCGCGGCTCGCAACCTCGCGGACATGGAGCGTCGCCGTCAGGTGCGCGCCGAAGCCCGTGCGACACAGATCCTCCCACGCGCCGGTGAGCCCGGGCCGGCGTCCCTGCAGCAGCCGCGAGCGCTTCGCATCCCGCAGCATCAGGACACCTCGGCGGCGCTGCAGGGGCTCTATCCGTGGTTGGCCGAAGGCGGGCTCGGGGCGAGCGGCGTCTATATCGGCCAGGACCTCTACTCAGGCTCGGCGTTCTCCTACGACCCGTTCGAACTGTATGCCCGGGGTGTCATCAGTGCACCGAACGTGGTGATTTCGGGGATCGTCGGATCGGGCAAGTCCTCCCTCGCGAAATCGTTCTACACGAGAAGCCTCGCGTTCGGCAGGCGGGTCTACGTCCCGGGGGACCCGAAAGGCGAGCACAGCCCGATCGCGCGGATGGTGGGCGGGAAAGTGATCCAGCTCGGTCATGGGCTCTCGAGCAGGCTGAACCCTTTGGACCCCGGCTACCGCCCGAAAGGGCTCTCCGATGAGGAGTACCTGGCGCAGGTCACCGCGCGGCGCCGGGATCTCGTCGGCGCACTGGCGGAGACGATGCTCGGCCGGTCGCTCTCTCCGGTCGAGCATACGGCGATCGACGTGGCGCTGCGGGCGGCGCTCTCGCTGTCCTCGGTGCCGGTCCTGCCGCAGGTGGTGGATCTCATCTTGAAGCCGGACGCGCGGGATGACCCGCGTCTCGCCGAAGACGGACGCATGGTCGGGCACGGCTTGCAACGGCTAGTCGGCGGCGATCTCCAGGGCCTCTTCGATGGCCCGAGTACGGAGACCTTCGACCCGTCCGCGCCGATGGTGTCACTCGACCTGTCCCGGGTCACGGAGTCTTCGGCCCTGATGTCGGTGCTGATGACCTGCGCGTCGGCCTGGATGGAAGCGGCGCTCCTGGACCCGGAAGGCGGGCGGAGAGTCGTTGTTTATGATGAAGCGTGGAGGCTGATGAGCGTACCGAGTCTCTTGCGCAGGATGGATTCGCATTGGAGGCTCGCCCGCAGCTACGGCATCGCGAACATGCTGCTCTTCCACAAGGCGAGCGACCTCCACAACGTGGGCGACGCCGGAAGCGCGATGCGCGCCCTCGCCTCGTCGCTCTTGGCCAACGCCGAGACCACGATCACCTACAGGCAGTCCGCAGACCAGCTGCACCTGACCGGAGAGATGCTCGGACTCACCCGGACAGAGCAAGACCTCTTGCCGGGCCTGTCCACCGGGCAGGGTCTCTGGAAGATCAAGAACCGGTCTTTCTTGATTCAGGCGCAACTCCATGCGGAGGAGTTCTCAGCCTTCCAAACAGATACACGCCTCACTGAGGGGTAAGAATCTGATCCCCGTCACGCACCGTAAACTGCGGCCGGACGGCGACGTGGCGGTCACCCACAGCCTACGCTCTTCGGGCCAGGAGAGGCTTCGGAGCCGGGAACTACATCGTTGTAATTCATCCACAGGATGGGGACAAAGCTGTGCAGTTCCCCGTTCACGGTCCTGAGGGAGACCTGGCGGCGTCCTCGGCCTGAGGAGCTGCTGCACCCGCGACGGCCGCTTTCGCGCTGCTGAGGGCAAGGGCGCGCCTGCGCGCCCGCGGCAGCCCGAAAACCGGGAGCCTCGACCCGACGGCGGAGCCTTCTCAAAGGTCCCGGCCCGATCGGGGGTTCTGATGCCGCGGCTCAGGCACCTCAACGGTGTGAAACGACGCCACAGACATCGACCCCAAAGTTCTTCGACCCACTCGACCCCCTCGGCCCCTCCGGGTCCGGCACACGCCGAGCCGCACAAACCGGCGGCTCCGACAGTGCCGCCTGTGCTGCCGATCGTGAGGGCGACGGTGCAATCGGACGAGCACGTCGAGGTGACCCTTGACGGACGCATGTGGGTGACCGGCCTGATCGACCGTTCCTCCCTCGGGCTGGTGCTCGGCACGATCGTCGCCGACCAAGGCTGCCCGGTCCGCGTGGAGATCATCGAACCGGACGGACGCCGCTTCGCCGACATCATCACCCCGGTCGCGCTCTCCCGCTTCGCGCCCCCGCAGCACGGCAACTCTACGACGGCAGCCCCTGAGCCTCAGGAGGAGACGCAGCTGCGCGAGATCGACGGGTCCGGCTTCATTCCCGGGGAAGACGTCGGCCTCGCCGTCATCGTGAGCGCGAGCTCCGCCGATCACAGCGGGCGCGCACGCGCGACCATCGATCAGGCGAACGTTCCGTCCGGTCTCGGCGTGCTCTTGTTCGGGTTCATCTCCGGCACCGTCGTGCATAGCGGGATCCGCTCGTGACGTTCTCCTCGCCCAGGCCCGTCAACGATCACCTCGTCAACGTCGGCCTTGCGATCCTCGCCGCCGCCGTGGCGTCGACGGGGATCCTGCGGCTGGCCGGGACCATCGCCGCGTTCCTCTCGGGTACGCCTGCACCGGCCGGGGGCTTCGCGTCAGCGATCGGAGTGCTGGCTTCACCATTGGATCCCGGGCGCGCACTGGGTGCCGCAGGGCTCAGACCGTTCGTGTATTGGCCGGTCGCCCTGCTCATGTTCGCGGCCGTATGCGTGCCGGCTGTTGCGCTGGTCGCCTGGTGGCGAGGACGCAAACGGGTGCCGAACCCTCGCCGGCTCGACGGGATCGCCACCCGCGGCGAGATCTCGGAGGTCGCCTCGGCGAAGCGTCTACTGCAGCAGGCAGGAACGTTGCGACCCTCGCTCGCTGGGAAGGACGTGACACCGGAAGAGGTCGGGTATCTCCTGGGCTCGGCCCGGGGTCGGGAGGTGTGGAGCACCGTCGAGGACTCGACGCTGGTCATCGGCCCGCCCCGGAGCGGCAAATCCCTGCACGTGGTGGTCAACAGCATCCTGGACGCTCCGGGTTGTGTCATCACGACCTCGACCCGCCCCGATTCCCTCTCCATCACGCTCGAGGCACGCAAGCGCAAAGGCCGCGTCGCGGTGTTCGATCCGCAAGGACTCGCCCCCGGGCTTCCCGCGGGCATGCGCTGGTCACCGGTCCGGGGATGTGAGGACCCCCAGGTCGCCATGATCCGTGCTGCGGGCTTCGCCGCGGCCGCCGGGTTCGGGGATGTCGAGTCCGGCGGCTTCTGGGAGGGCAAGACGCGCTCGGCGATCCAGGCGCTGCTGCACGCGGCGGCGATCGACGGACGGGATGCGCGAGCGTTGTATCAATGGGCGCTCTCCCCCACCTCAGCGATGGACGCCGTGCGGATCCTGCAGAGCTCGACTGACGCCGCCGATGGGTGGGCGGACTCGCTTGAGGCGATGGCGACGGCGGATGCGAGAACGAGGGACAGCATCTGGCAGGGCGTCGGACTCGCCTTTCAGTCGCTCGCCGACCCGAGGGTCCTGGACGCGGTCTGCCCCGGCCCCGAGGACGGATTCGATCCCGAGCAGTTCATCCTCGACCACGGGACCTTGTATCTCCTCGCGACCGGCAGTGGCGCCTCGGCGTCCGCGGCGCTCGTGGCCGCGTTCATCGAGGATCTCGTCGAAGTCGCTCGGCGGATCGCGGCGCGCTCTCCTGGGGCACGGCTCGACCCGCCGGCACTGATGACGTTGGACGAGATCGGCAACTTGTCGCCTCTGCCCTCTCTCCCGACGTTGATGGCTGAGGGTGGCGGCAGCGGGATCACCTGTCAGCCGGTCCTCCAATCGCTGGCGCAAGCGCGGCAATCGTGGGGTGAGCACGCCGCGCAGGCGATCTGGGATGCCTCGATCTGCAAGGTCGTGCTCGGTGGCGGATCGAACAGCAAGGATTTGCAGGATCTCGCCGCGCTCTTCGGCGAGCGCGACGAGTCGACCGACACGGTCGGCACCGATCAGTACGGGGGCCGGTCCCTGCAGCGTTCGATCCGGCGCGTCCCGGTGCTGCCGCCGGAGACGTTGCGTTCGCTGCCGTTCGGCACCGGGGTGGTCGTGTTGCGTTCGGCCCGACCGATCGTTGCGGACTTGCGCTCGTGGCTGACACGACCGGATGCGACCCGACTTCGATCCGAACGCGCGGTCATCGAGCAGACGATGCGCGCCGCGCACACGAGGCCAGGATGACCGGGCCCGGTACTTCTCTCAGGCAGGGGCACCCCGAATGTCCCGACGAGGAGCAACCATCGATCGCGAGGAGCGCAGCATGAGGGTCGAACAAGCCGTGAAGGGGTTCATCGTCCGGCAAGTGCACGAGGGGAAGACGAAGAAGCAGCAGGACATGCTCGTCCTCCGCGCCGGGCAGGACGAGTTCGCCCCGGGACCCGACGGCACACGGCAGAAGACAGGCACCGAGTACTTCAATCTCCTGTTCTTCGGGAAGGCGGCACAGGTCGCAAAGGAGAAGTATCGCCCCGGTGACCGGTTCATCGGAGGCGGCTACGAGAAGCAACCGCGGACCTGGACTCGGCAGGACGGCACGGAAGAGGTGGTGCGCGAGTTCGTCGTGCGGCATCCCGGGCACAACATGTTGGAGAGCCAGTACTCTGTGCATCGCGAAGCCGCGCAGAAGGAGGCCGGGCCATCCGCGCTCCAGCGCGAGACAATGGCTGCGGACCCGGTCGACGTTGCGGGCGCTGAACACGAGGTCGGTGCCCCGTCTGAGGCCTCACCGGAGGCGAGGACCACGGAATCAGTGACCGGTCCGGCCGACGTCCGTTCTTCACCGCACCTCGAGGACCCGGAGCGATCTCCGGCGGTGTCAGGCGTCCAGCAGCCGGGCGCCGACCAGAGCTCGGCGGCTGCCGGCTGGGATCACGTCTTCGAGCCGGAGCCGGCAAACCGCAGGCTCTAATCCATCAGCTGCCGGCGGCGAGAGGACTCTTCCCCACCTCTCGTCGTCGGCCATTCCGTAGGAGCAGCCATGACCAACCACGACGACACGAGAGAGCCAGGTCCCGGCGACCGCAACGACACCAAGGGCCTCGATGGGCAGTCGAGTCCGGACGCTGCCGTCACCGAGGCTCTTCCCGTGATCTCTCCGTCGGGTCTCCCCCCGACCGCTGTGCTTCCAGTCATCGAGGACGACGGTGTCGAGGAGGATCTCGACGACGATTACGATCCGGAAGATGTGCCGGACGACTTCGGATATGACGCCGACCCCGACGCCGAGGACCCTGAGCTCGATACGCCGGATCCCCCGACCGCGATCCACTGGGATCTGCTCACCCCGGAGGCAGCGGCGGTCGAATGGACGGCACTGAACATCTGGGTGCACTGGCTTCGGAAGACCTACGCGGTGCAGGCCTCGATCATCCCGCCCTACTGGCACACCCACACAGAAATCGTCTGGGAGCTCAGCGCACTCCACCTGTTCTTCCTGCACTGCTACCACCCGGACAAGGACGGCGCCGGCCCGATCACTTGGTGCGTGGCCTGGGCCGCGGCTCGAGTGCGTCTGCGTGAACTCGTCACCATCGCGGGCACCCGGCTCGATCGTGATCGCCCGACCCGACGGACCTACTGGCCCGGAGAGGAAGCCGGCGACGAAGGCGAAGAGGTGCCCATCACCAACCGGGAGGCCCACTTCAAGGCGTACGTGAAAGCCGACATCCAGGCCAGACGCGAAGCACGCGTCCGAACCCAAGAGGTACGCGAGCACGCTGCGCGCGATCTTCACAAGGTACGATCGGGCGAGGGCGGAAGCCATAGTTCGGACGAGCTGTGAGTATGAGCCCGAGGAGCTCGTGTTTCCCCCGGACAGGACTCGAGGTCATACTGCGCCGTGCGCGCATTCCGGACGCGTGCGAGCGTGATTCCAGCTCGGGCGTTCGTATCGGGATCCGGCTCGATGCCGAGTGCTAACCGCGGCTTCGGCGCGAGGCGTTCGAGTGAATACTGTCACCGCATCGCATATTAGTGAAATCACGATGCCCTCATTCAGACACGAAGTGCCGGAGCGGGCAACGGAGCATGTGACTGTCGAGGACAATCGGTTCCGACGCTGCTCACAAGACTACTTGCCACAAGTCACCTCGCCGGCTCTATATAGATAGGCACCATCGCCCGACTCTCAATCCCATTAGGCCGCCTCCCGTGCTTCATCCTCATCGTCGGCCTTCTCGAACCTCTCGATCATCGCAGCCTCAGCTGCGGTCAGCGGGGCAGCCAATATGGACGGATCCGGAGCCTTACCCCCGACGGTGCGCTGCAGCAGGTCGGCAGCGCTGCGGTCAACCTTGGTATCGGGCGTGATGTAGTAGGTCTCGGTGATCTGCTTCGAGCCGTGACCGAGGAAATCGGCCGCGGCATCCGGGCTGATCCCGCGGGCGATGATTGTCGCCCCCGTACGTCGGAACCAGCGCGGCGAGATGCCTCTGTCAGCGAGCTCCGCGAGTTTGAGGAACTCGCGGAACGTTCGCCGAATATTCGACATACTCATCAGGCCGCCTCGCCGGTTCTTGAACAGCGTGTCTTCCGGGTCGTCATTCTCCCGGCCCTGCAATCTCCGGCGCACCACCTCCGCGGCGAACTCGGCCACTGGGAGCAGTCGAACCGAGTGATGGGTCTTCGGATGCTCTTGGCGGAGCAAGCCCTTGCCAGTCCGCTCGACCACCGTGCCGTTCACCTCGATGAACATTCCCGTCGGCCCGTCGTAGACGTCGCAGATGCGAATCGCGAGTGCCTCGCCGGTGCGGAGGGAGCAACCGAGGAAGAGCTCGACCAGATCCCGCACTTGCCCATCAGGCCGGGGTCCGCTGAGTCCTTTCCCGGTGCGCCAAGTGGCCGCTGCATGCCTGATCGCGACGATCTGAACCCATGTCAACGACTCTGGTACCTTGGCGGGCTTCTTCAACCTGGATGTGCCTTCGACGGGGTTTCGAACGACGGCGTCGCAACGCAGCGCGAAGTCGAATATCAGGTTGAGTATCGTCTTTGCCTGCCGCGCTCGGGAGTACGAGTACGTGCGCTCTGACTTGATGAACCATTCCACGCGCCCGGTAGTGATCTCACCGAGGGTGTAGTTCTCGAAGACCGGTCGTAAGTAGAGCCGAACGATCTTGTTGTAGCTGTCTCTGGTGCCCTCTCCGAGATCCTGCAGTTCGAGGTCGGCCTGCCAGAGGGCGAGTAGATCGGTGAACGAGCTGGCATGATCGAGCTTGCCCCCGGTACCGTAGCCTGGCCGCTCGACGAGCCTCCGTTTCAGCTCCGCCTGGGCGAGTCGCTCGGACACTCCGGTCGCGGTGACCGGCCGAAGCACACCGTCGAGATCTCGGAACCTGGTGGTAGCCACATACTTCTTGCCGCGACGACGGAGGCCGATCTCTCCGTATGTGCCGATCGAGGTACGCGGCCGTCCGCCGCGGCTCATCGCTCCATCTCCTCTGCGCCGGGTCCGTCCGCCGCTTCGAGTCGGGCGATCCACGCCTCCACCTCGGCTGCTCGGAAGCGAAGCTCCCGGCCGACGCGAAACCCTCTCGGGCCGCGTCCTTGACTGCGCAGGTCGTAAATGGTCTGCGCCGGCACGCCGAGCATCAGAGCGAGGTCTGACAGGGTCAAGACGCCGCTGAGTTCGGCTCTCAATGACGATTCGTTCGTACTCATACGGAGTAAGTACGCAGAGGCGGGCAGAGGCCTCTTGAGATGGTTCGAGAGCTTTCGAACACACTTCATGGAATTGCTCGAAGTGTGGAGTTTCTGTTGAGTGAGCACTTTTCACTCCCTGTTCGGGGGAGCGAAAAGTGCTTCTCACCTGGCGTTTTGGAGCCGACTCGGGGATTCGAACCCCGGACCTGTTCTTTACGAGGGAACTGCTCTACCCCTGAGCTAAGTCGGCGCGATGCGGAATCTCTTCCGCACACGAGGAATCATATTAGCACGACGGAGAGACCGCAAAATCCGCGCTCACGAGCACTGGGGGTCCTGTTCTGGCACCGTTCCGTGCAGCAGGTAGCGATCGACGGTCTTGTTGATGCAGGCGCTCTCGCCGTAGGCCGTGTGCCCTTCACCCCGATAGGTCACGAGCACACCGCTCTCGAGCTGGTCTGCGAGCGACACCGCCCACCGGTAGGGGGTGGCGGGATCACCCGTCGTGCCGACCACGAGGATCGGATCGGCGCCTGCTCCGGTCACGCCGACGCGCTCCGCTGCGGCCTTGTAAGGCCATGCGGCGCAGCCGATGTCGCCGTAGCCCTGGAAACGACCGATGGTGGGAGCCACGCGCTGCAGCTCCGCCGCCTGCTCGCGCATGCGGGCGTTGTCGAGTTCGACCGGGTAGTCGAGGCAGTTGATCGCCGTGAACGCCTCGGTCGAGTTATCGAGATAGACGCCGTCCTGTCTGCCGTAGTAGGAGTCTGCAAGGCTCAGTGCCAGATCGGCGTCTCCCTCGGCCACCGTCTCGAAGAGCGTGTCGAGATACGACCAACTGCCCTGGGAGTAGAGGGGCGTGATGATGGCGGTGAGCATCGTTCCCGCGCCCAGCATGCGTCCGTCCGATCCCCGCAGCGGCTGCGCGTCGACCCCGTCGAGCATCTCGCCGATCTGCTCCATGGCTCCGTCGACCGAACCGCTGAGCGGGCAATCGTCGCGCTTCAGGCAGTCTTCGACGTAGGCGCGGAGGGCGAGCTCGAAGCCCCTCGTCTGCTCGCGCACCACTTCGAACTGCGTGGTCTGCGGGTCCATCGCCCCGTCGAGCACGAGGCGACCGACGCGGTCGGGGTAGGCGTCCGCGTAGCGCGCGCCGATGTAGGTGCCGTAGGAGAAGCCCAGGTAGTTGAGCTTCGGGTCACCGACGATGCCGCGCAGCATGTCGAGATCCTGCACCGTCGACCCCGTACCGACGTGACCAAGCAGCGGCCCGGTGCGCTCGGCGCAGGCACTGCCGAACCGCTCGGATTCGGAGAACGCGGCATCGATCCAGGCGTCGCTGCCGACCTCGAGCCCCTCGGCGTCGCCGAGACCGAAGAGGTAGTCGTCGAGTTCGGGGGCGTCGAGGCAGCTCACGGCGCTCGATCCGCCGACGCCGCGCGGATCCCACCCGATCACGTCGTAGGAGCGCCGCACCTGCTCATCGATCCCTCGCCAGCCGCTCGCGACGTACTCGACGCCCGAGGCTCCCGGTCCACCGGGATTGACGAAGAGGGATCCGACGGAATCGCCCTCCGCGGGGTGCTTCACGAGGTTCAGCGTGATGAGCTCGCCCGAGGGATCGTCCCAGTCGAGCGGGGCGTAGACATCGGCGCACTCGAGCGCGTCGCCGCAGGACTGCCAGGTGGGCTCCTGCTGCTGAAAACCCTCCCGTGTGCCGTCGGGCTCGCTCGGCAGGATGGGTTTCGGGCGTTCGAAGGGCTCGGGCGCCGAACCGGGGAGCAGGGCGCACCCACCCGTCGCGAGCATGAGAGGAACGACGATCAGGGCCAGCAGAGCGCGAACGGACCGGCGAGCCGGGCGATCACCGCGAGTCGAACGGAGCGAGGAATCCGGTCCGCCCGAGAGATCCCTGCTCGAGACGCCCAGTGACACCGCTCGATTCATATGTCTGCTCCGGCATTCATTCTTCGGTCGGCGAGCGCGCTGCCCACGACGGCAGCGAACATCGCCTCCAGCACGAGGCCGGGCGTGATCGCCCGCTGCAGCCGCTCGCGCGCGGTCTCGACCGCGGTGACGACCGAGAGCGCGCGCTCGGGCGACCAGCGCTCCGCAAGCTC
This sequence comes from Leucobacter ruminantium, assembly GCF_017565705.1. Lineage (GTDB taxonomy): Bacteria > Actinomycetota > Actinomycetes > Actinomycetales > Microbacteriaceae > Leucobacter > Leucobacter ruminantium. The sequence continues at coordinate 119,777 of NZ_JAGDYL010000005.1, read as the reverse complement.
GCCGATACGCGTTGCGTGCTCGCGGTTGACGAGGGCGGGGCCGTCTGCCGATGGCTCGCCGCTCTCCGCATCGCGACACATCGAGCTGAGCAGCACATCGCGGTAGAGCGAGAGCAGGTCGGTGAGAATGCGATCGATACCGTCGGCGAGGCTGCGCTTCGCCCGCCTCTTCTGGTCCTCTTCCAGCGCTCTCATCTGGGCGCGCATCTGCGGCGGGATGGCCGCCCCGGCCGCGATGCCGAGACTGCGCATGGCGTCCTCGCGTTCGCGGGCATCGAGCTGCTCGACCATCGCCGCCGCATCGGCCTCGGCGACCTTGAGCAGCGCCGACGCGGCGTGCATCGCGTCGCCGAGCGTTTCGATGCCGAGCGCGATATCCACCGTGCGGTCGCGCCGCGCCATCGCCTCCGGATCGCCGGCGAGGCGGCGCGCCATGCCGATATGGCTCTGGGCCAGGCGAGCGGCGCGCTCCGCTGCGACCGGGTCGACTCCGTCTCGTTCGGCGAGCAGGCCGGCGATCTCCTCCGGCTGCGGGGTGATGAGGCGCAGCGAGCGAGCCCGGGAACGGATCGTCGGCAGCAGATCCGCCTCGCTCGGCGCGCAGAGCACCCAGATCGTGCGCTCGGGGGGCTCCTCGAGCGCTTTGAGCAGCACGTTCGACGTGTGCTCGGTCATGCGGTCGGCGTCCTCGATCACGATGACGCGGTAGCGGCCCTCGGCAGGGGCGTAGTAGGAACCGGCGACGACCTCTCGCGCGGCGTCGATCTTGATGATGGAGGCCTGCGTGGTGAGCACGCCGAGGTCGGGGTGCGTGCGGGCGCGCACCTGGGCGTGGACCGCCTCGCGGTCCGCCTCGTCACGGGCGATCAGCGCCGCGGCGAAGCGGTAGGCCAGGTTCGACCGCCCCGAGCCGGGCGGACCGGTGATGAGCCACGCGTGCGCGGGAGCGCCGCCAGGTTCGGAGGCGCGCTGCAGCGTGCGAACAGCCGCTGCCTGGCCGACGATCTCACCCCAGAACTCCACCACGCAAGCGTATCGCGCACGCCTGACAAAGCTGCGGCCCGTGGGCGTTCGGAAACGGAAGCTCGTTCGGATCCCGCAGCTCCTTCGGACGGAACACGCGCGTTTCATCCGAATGAGCGTTCAGATCCGAGCGAGGGATCCCTCCTCCTCCGAATCGGCCGTCAGAGATCGACGTAGGCGGCGGCTCCGCGCCTCGAGCGCGCCGCGCCGGCGCTGAGCTCGGCGGCGACGGCCTCGAGCGCCGCGACCTCGTGCTCCGCCACGGCGAAGCGCTGCACCACCCGGTCGCTGTAGTCTGCCGATCCGACCGCATAGCCCCGCCTGCGCGCCTCCGCCTCGATGGCCCCCGCCGCCTCGTAGGAGCACTCGACCTCGACCTCCCGCCGCAGACCGCGTCGCACCCTCTCGGACCGCAGCACCGCCTCCGCCACGGCCCCGCGATAGGCCCGGGTGAGACCTCCCGCTCCGAGCAGCACGCCCCCGAAATACCGGGTGACGACGGCGACCACGTCGCTGAGCCCCGCCGACACGAGCGCGTCGAGCATGGGCGCGCCCGCCGTGCCGCTCGGCTCGCCGTCGTCATTCGAACGCTGCACGCGGCCGTTCGGACCGAGCACGAAGGCCGAGCAGTGGTGCCTGGCCCGCGGGTGCGCGCCGCGGATGCGCGCGATCGCCTCGCGCGCCCCTTCCTCGGTCTCGACGCGCTCGAGGTGCGCGAGGAAGCGCGAGCGTGAGATCTCGATCTCGACGTCGACGGGCGCCCCGATGGTCTCGTACTCCTCGTTCACATCCCCCATTCTCCCGTAGCATCGGGACATGGCTTCGGAAACCGTGCGATTGGACAGCTGGGTGTGGGCGGTGCGGCTCGCGAAGACGCGCAGTCAGGCGACGGCAGCATGCCGGGCCGGGCATATACGCGTCAACGGCAAACCGGCCAAGGCCGCTCAGGCGGTTCGCATCGGAGACGAGGTGCGCTCCCGCCTGCACGAGCAGGAGCGCGTCTACCGCGTGACCGGGCTCGCCACCCGTCGGGGCAGCGCCACGGAGGCCGCGAAGCACTACGAGGATCTCACCCCGCCCCCGCCTCCCCGCGTCGAGCGGCCCGCGGCGGTCGTGAGGGATCGCGGGGCCGGCCGCCCGACGAAGAAGGACCGCCGCGACCTCGAGAAACTCTTCGGAGAGCGGTGATCTCGAATCGGAGGCGTTGATCTCGACCGACGCAGTGGCGTCGGCGCGGATCGCGAGAAATCGCTGGCGCGATTTCTTCCATGCGATCCGCGCGCTCGCTCAATCGGCGCCAGTGGGGCTTCGCTCGCTCAATCAGCGGTCGTGGGAGCTTCGCTCCTTCGATCAGCGGAAAAACACGCTACTTGGGGAAGACCCGTCGACTCAGCGCCTCGACATCGCGGTCGAGGTGGCTGACCTGCACCCGCAGAGACTCGAGCTGGGCCGCAGTCTCCGAGCGGTGCGCCTCCATCTCGGAACGAACCGACCCGAACTGGGCAGCCGTCTCCGAGCGGTGCGCAGCCAGCTCCGACCGCGCCGCAGCGAACTCCGATCGCATCTCGCGGCGGAATGAGTCGAACTGGGCGTTGATCGAACGCCACATGATCTGGGTCGTGAAGGTGATCATGCCGACGAGCGCAGCGGCGAAAACACCGATCAACGTCCACACCTGCGGTTCGGTCATCTGGCTCACTCCCTCATTGTGACGTATGCGGCCTCAATGCTGTCAAGAGCACGATTCCGACGCCACCGCCGAACCCCGAATGTGGATGAACTCGGCGAGATCCGCCCCCGCCTGAGGCTGTGCAGGGAGAAACCCGGGCACACCCGAAGCCTGGAGGAGAGCGCGCCCAGAGCCTCGAGGGGAGCGCCCGGAAGGGCGGGCAGGCACGGCCGACCCTCCCTTCCGGGCGAGCACCCCTTCTACGCCTCCTGCGTCTCCGCTCGGCGCCTGCGGGCGAGCAGCGCGCCCGCACCGCCGAGCAGCACCAGCAGCGCGCCGAGCAGCGCGAAGGCCGCCAGGTCGCCGCCCGTGATCGCGAGCACATCGGCTGCTGCGACGCGCACCGTGGCGATATCGCTGAGCTTCGACTCCGGGGTCTTCTCGGCGGGCGAGTCGACCACGACGGTGTTGGCCAGTCGCGGGTAGGCGGCCTGGCTCACGTCGACCACGAGCGTCAGCGTCGTCTTCTCGCCGACCGCAAGGCCGTTCTCGAGCGTCCATACGACCTGCTGCCCCTTCACGGAGAGCGCGGCACCCCCGGGGAGGTTCGGAGACTCGCGGAAGGTCAGCCCGGGCGGCAGTTCGTCGGTCACGGTGATCGGCCCGGGATCCGCGGTCGGCCCCTCGTTCGCGACGGTGATCCTGAACGTGCCCGGCTTGCCGACCTGGAACGGGCCGACCGCCGTCTTGTCGGTCACGAGAGTGACCATCGGCGGCACGGTCACCGGATCCTCCGCGCGGTTGTCGCTCGGATCGCGATCCGGCTCCGCCCCCTCCACGACCGCGACGTTCGTCACCGAGGCATAGGCCTCGACGTGCACGAGCACGGTGATCGTGAGCATCGGCGTCGTCTCGCCGACGGCGAGGGTCTCGTCGCCGTCGACGCGGACGGCCGTGACGGTCGTGGTGCCGTCGGCGTTCGGAACGACCGCGTCGATGACCCAGCCGTCGCTCTCATCGCCGACCCGGCTGAGCACCTCGAGTCCGGCCGGCACCTCATCGGTCACGGTGATGCCGCTCGCGACCGAGGGCCCGTTGTTGGTGACGGTGATGCCGAAGGGCAGCTCGTCGCCGATGCGCACCTGCGAGGGATCGTGCTGCTTCGCCACCGCGAGGTCGGCGGAGCGCTCGACCCGCACGTTCGCCGGGTTCGAATCGTTGTCCGGGTTCGGGTCGCCGTTGATCGCGACCGTGTCGCCGCCGAGTTCCGCGACGTTGAGCAGCACGTCGCCGGCTGTCAGCCCCGATTCGAAGCCCACCGCGTACTCGATCACCAGATCGTCGGCCCCGGCGGGGAGACCGCCCAGGTCGGGATCCCTCGTGAAGGTCACCGTCCGAGATGCGGTGTCGACCTCCGCCGACCACTCGCTGCCCGGCGAGAGCCCGGCGAAGCTCGCCCCCGCGGGCAGGGTGTCGGTCACCACGAGCGGCGCGACGGCGTCGCTCGAACCGCGGTTGGAGACGAGCACGCGGTACGAGGTGCTCTCGCCCGCGACGACGGCTCCGGCGTTCGCCGCATCGTCCGCGTCGATCCAGGCCCCGTCGGGGGCGCTCTGACGCACCTGCTTCACCACGCCCAGGTCGGCGTGGCGATCGATGCCGAGGGCCGCCTCGTCACGATCCGATCGTTCTACGGGGTTGTCGCTGTCGCGCCAGGTGATCGTGCCCAGGTTGACGCGCGAGTACTCGTCGGCGGCGTCGGGCACCGCGTTCGCGGCGACCCGCACCTCGAACTCGATCTCCGAGGAGCCGACCGGGTGTCTGCCTCCGTTCGCGGTGTAGGCGCAGGCGCCCGTGGGAGCGCCGTCCGGCTGACCGCTGTCGGTGTCGCAGTTCCACTCGTCGCTCCGGTACGAGACGAACGATACGTCGGCGGGCAGGACGTCGGCGAAGTTCACGGGAGCAGCCGAGGGGCCGGCGTTCGTGACGACGATGCGATAGCGCGTCGTCTCCCCCGCCGTGGCGCGGGCCCGATCGTCCTCCCACCGCTCGGCGGGCGCGTTCCAGATCTGCTTCTCGATCGAGAACTCGGAGTGGGTGACGACCGGCACCGGATCGGTGTCGCGGTTGTTGCCGAGGTCGGGATCGGGCTCGGGCACGCACACGGGATCGACCGGCTCTGGCGAGCAGCGCACGCCCTCGACCTCGGCCGCGTTCGTGTAGCTCCCCGGGGTCACGGCCTCGCCGACGGAGGCGTCGAACGACAGCGTCACGGCGGGAGCGCCTGCTGCGACGGGAGCGACGCCGATCGGCCCCGGCACGCTCCAGGTGAGCGTCGTGCGCCCGGTCGTCGGGTCGGTCGCCTGTGCGGGCGGGGCGAGCGTCACAGTTGCGCCGTTGACGGTCGCAGTGACGCCGTCCGCGAAGCCGAAGCCCGCCGGCAGGGTGTCGGCGACGGTGATCGGGCCGACCGAGGCGCTCGGCCCGTTGTTGAACACCTCGAGCACGTAGCGCAGATTCTGGCCCGCCACCGCGGCCGTGGCGCCGGCGGGCAGCACGTGGCTCTTCCGCAGCGCGAGATCCACGATCTTGTCTCCGCTCGACGATGTCTCGGCGCACAGGTTCAGCGTGCCGGTGTTGTTCTCCGCGTCGACGCACGCCGCGTTGAACACCGATCCCTCATGGTCGTCCGCGACCTCGACGGTCACGACCACCGAGGCCGAGTGGCCGGGCGGCAGCGGTCGTCCGAGCACGAAGACGGCTGAGGGATCGCCCGCGACGGCGCTCGTCGTCCAACCGGATTCGTCGGCGGGGTAGGGCGCCCAGGACCGGTAGTCGAGGTAGTCGGCGAACGCGTCGGAGATCTGCGCGCCGTCGGCCTCGGCGAGACCGGTGTTGGTCACCGTCAGCAGGTAGCTGAGCTGGGTGCCCGCGGTGACCGGCGCGTCGGACGCGACCGGAGTCCAGACGCCGCTCTCGAACGTGCCGCGCTGCTTCGCCGCGACCACCGCGGTGGTCTTGGTGGTGGGCTGCGTCGGCACCGTCGAGGTGTTGTTGTCGGGGTCGGAGTCCGGGGTCGCCCCCGGGGTCACGATGGCGGTGTTCTCGATGACCGTTCCGGCCGCCGTGCCCGCCTTGACCTTGCCTGTGACCGCGAATTCGAGCGGCGCGTCGCCCGGAGCGATGCGATTGCCCGCGGCGAGCGTGAGCACGATCTCGTTGCCGTTCTGGGCGAGCGACCACCCGGCGGGCAGCGGGGCGCCGACCGCGACGTTCTCGACCGTCGCGGGAATCGTGTCGGTGACCGTGATGAGCTTCCCGGCCTCGCTCAGCGAATCCGACGATCCGTTGTTGCGCACGCTGATGCTCCACGAGATGTCATCGCCCGCGTTGAGCGAGGCTCGGCTGTTGTCGCCGAGGGTCTTCGCGATCTCGAGGTCGGCGTCGGTCACCACGGTGAAGCGGCCCGGATCCTCGTTGTTCGAGGGCGAGGGATCGTGGGTCGGCCCGGTCACGTCGGCGGTGTTGTCGACGCGGGTGCCGGCCGGCACGCTCGCGGCGACGCTCACGTTCACGCTGATCGGGTCGGTGTCTGCACCGGCGGCGAGGGGAGCCGTGCGTACGCAGGTGAAGCTCGCGCCGTCGCCCGGCGTCGGCGGCTGCGTGACCGGCGAGCAGTTCCAGCCGGTGCCGGAGACGCTGTTCACGGTGACGCCGGCCGGCAGCGGGGCCGTCTCGTCGGAGACGGTGATGGGGCCGGCCGCCGTGTCGGGCCCCGCGTTGTGCACGCGGATGGTCCAGCCCGTGCCCGTTGTGCCGGCGATGAGCTCGATGTCGTCGGACTTGGTCACGCTCAGGTCGGCGGAGTGCAGGAACGCGTTCGCGCTGCCCGTGTTGGTGACGTAGGCTCCGCTGCCGTTGCCCGTGGCGCCCCTCGTGTCCTTCGCCGTGGCGGAGAGCGTGTTCGTGTGGGCGACCCTGGTGCCGTTCGGCAGGGTCACCCCCGCGGAGGTGAGCGCCGCCTGGCCGGGAGTGGCCGAGAAGCGGATCTCCAGGTAGGGCTCCGTGCCCGTCCGCCCGGCCAGCACGGGGCTCGCGCCGGCGAGGCCGAGAGCGGCGCGGATGTCGGCCTCGCTCCAGCTGAGCTTGCGTGGGTCGCCCGGGTCGAGGGTCGGTGCGGCCAGCGCGCGCCATGCGCCGGTGCCGTTAAGACGGATCTCGGGCGTCACCGAGGCCGTGTAGGCCCAGTTCGCCGGCAGCGTGTCGCGCACCTCGATGCTCTGCACGGCTCCGCGCCCGGTGTTCGTGGCGCGCAGCGTCCAGCCGAACGGGGTGCCCGCGTATGCGACATCGCCGTTCGTCACCGACTTCGCGAGCTGCACGCGCGGGAAGAGCGGCTGGGAGTTCGCCGTGTCGGTGATGGCGGGCTGTCCGCCGCTGCCCGGCGTGTAGACACGTCCTCCGGTGCCGAACGACTCGTACCGGGTCACGGAGCCCGTGTTCACCTGTACGGGCAGGCCTCGGCCCTGCGCGTCGGAGGTGAAGGCGTCCGCCTGGGCGAAGCTCGCGCTGTAGCCGAGGGTCTGCGACCCGCCCGCCTCGATCGGACCGAGGCCGGTCCAGGTGATGGTTCCTCCGGCGCAGCCGGGCGCAGCCGGAGCGTAGGCGCCCGCGGGCGAGATGCCGGTGACGTTCACCACTCCGGCGGGCAGGCAGTCCGTGACGGTGACGTTGTGCGCCGCCGTCGCCGCCGTGTTGCGCACGACCAGTCGGTAATCGAGTCGGCGGTCGGGGTTGCCGGCTGCGACCTGCGTGGGGCGCCACGAGCCCGATCCCTCATCCGAGAACTTGACGTCCTTCGCGATGGCGAGGCTCGGGTCGAGCACGGTGACGGTGGTGCCCTCGGTGACCGAGTCGCGGTCGCCGGGATTCTCGATGTCGCCCCCGGGGCGCTTGGTCCACTCGAACACGGCGTCGTTGCGCAGCGCGGGGCCCGTCATGCCGGGCTCGAGCTTCACGCGGTAGGTGAGCACGAGCGTGCGCGCCTCCGGGCTCGCAGCGAGATGCGGCGAGTTCCCGGGCCCCGAGAAGGTCCAGACCCCGTCATCGTAGTTCCAGGCGCCGTCGACCGAGCCCGCCGGTGCGGCGACCGGGCCCACGATGTCGACGCGCGTGGGCGAGCCGATGCCGGCACCGCTGAAGGTGTCGGTGATGCGCGCGTTGTAGTAGTTCACCTGCGGCTCGAGGCCGATCTCGACCCGGTACTCGACCGTCTGGCCGATCGGCGCGGACGCGCTCGTACCGTAGGCGGTCTCGCCCTCCACGCGCACGCGCTTGCTCAGCTCGGCGCGCTTGGTGGTGATCGTCTTCTCGGCATCGTCGGCGCGGTCGCCGCGGCGGGTCTCTGCGTCGGGCAGCGTGCCGGGGAGGGTGTGACCCGTCACCTCGGCCCGGTTCGTGTACGAGCTGCCCGCGCCGGTGTCCGCATCGATCGTGGCCGAGTAGCCGAGCGTCACGGCGTCGGGCACCTCGGCGAGCGCGGCGAGGGCCGGGTCGCTCGGATCCCAGGTGATCGTGCCGCCCTCGCCGTTGAAGACGGCGTCGGGGTCGGGGTTGCCGTCGAGGTCGGCGAAGACGAGCGCGTCGTCTCCGACCGGTGCGCCGTTGACGGTGAACGAGCCCCGCTCGATCTTGAGACCCCCCGGCACACGATCGTTCACGACGTTGTCGTAGCTCTTGGGGCGGCCGCCGGGGTTCGTGACGGTCAGCGTGTAGTCGATCCGCTCGTCGGCTGCGACCTCGCGGTCGGGCGTCGCGTTCTTCGCGATCGCGAGGGCCGGCTCGACGTAGGCGACGTCCGCCGTCGCCGACTTGGGCTGGGCGGCTCCGGTCGCGCTCACGGAGGTGAAGCGCGCGGTGTTGGTCAGCGTGTCGTTCTGCCGCAGCGCTGCCGCGGCGCTGCCGACGTAGACGGTGATGCGCACCGAGAAGGTCTCGGCGTCCGGGCCCGCGTTCGTGTAGCTCGACCCGAGCTTCAGCACGCCGCGCTTGGCGCCCTCCTCCTCCAGGCACTCGAAGTCTTCGGGGCAGGCCGCGAACTCCACACCGTTCTTGAAGAACTCGGCGCTCCCCGCGACGTACTCGTAGTCCACGGGGGTCGAGCCGAGCGTGAAGCGGCCGTCGTCGGCGAGCACGCCGTTGTTCACGGTCGTGCCGCCCGGAATCGTCACGGAGTACTCGAAGGTCGCGTACTCGCCCTCGACGATCGCGCCGTCGGGGTTCGCCGGGTCGAGATCGTTCTCGCCCGAGGGCGGGGACTGGCCGTCGTCGGGGCCGATCTCGGTCGACCAGAGCCGCTTCGAGAGCTCGGCACCGGGCAGGTGCACGCCCGCCGGGTCGGTCGAGGCGTCGGCGGGCGCGCCGAACTCGCCCGCTCCGGGCTGACGGTTCGAGACCGGCACGTTCGAGCCGTTGCCGCCGCCGTTCGGCACGGCCTCGCCCGGGTCGGCGGTCGGCACGATCGTCGATGCGCCTCCGCCGTTGTTCTCATACGCGAACTCCGCGACAGAGGCGACGTTCTCGTAGCGCTGCTCCAGCACCGCCGCGGGACCTCCTCCGTCCTCCGTCAGAGTGCCGTCGGGCACCACGACGGTGTAGTGCAGCGAGAAGCCCCGGTCGACGCGCGGAGGCGCCGGGGTAGAGTCGTCGGACGCCGCCGGCACGGTGGAGCCGCGGACGGGGCCGTCGAGCCGCCACACGACGATGGAGCGGTTCGCGTAGGTCCCGCTGATCGTCTGCTTGATCGCCGCGGGGAAGGCGGGGTCGTCCCAGTCGTAGACGACCGCGTCGGCCCCCGTCGGAGTCGCCTGCGAGATCTCGCCGTCCCACAGCGTCGCGCTTCCGGCGAAGGTGCCGTCGGAGGGGTCGTAGCCCTTGAGGTCGCGGGCCTTGACACCCTGGGGAAGGGCGTCGTAGACGACGTAGTCGCGAGTTCGCGAGCTCGGAGCGGTCACGTCGATGCGGAAGCCGACCTCGGTATCGTGCACCACGGTGGCGTCATCGACGTTGCTGCCGAAGGGGTTGCCTCCGGTAGGCGCGGCGTCGACGGACTCGACGCCCTTGACGAGCCTGACCGAGGTGTCCGGGGTGATCTCAGCCTGCGAGCGCTGGAAGAAGATCTCGCGCTCCACGTTCATCTGCTGGTACTTCGCCAGGTTCTGACTGATGTCGGTGTCGCCGAACGCCTGCGCGTCGGTGACGGTGACCCTGATGTAGATGTCGAGATCCATGCCTCCCGGCCAGAACCGGTCGGACGACGCGCTCGGCGTGTCGGTGTAGCAGCCCTGCGAGCCGAGCTCCCAGCTCAGCTTGCCCGCGGCCGCGTCGTAGTCGACCTCTCCGACGAACTCCTCGTAGGCGTCGCGCACCGACGCCGCGTCGCTCGTGTCGACGCGGCACCCGCCGAGCCCGATCTCGCCACCCGCGAAGCGTGCGCCGCGGTCGCTCGCGTAGACGCGCAGATTCTGCGACTCCTGCCACTGGTTCGTCGTCGAGAGCCCGTCGGGGTCGAACTCGACGCCTTCCGGCAGGAAGTCCTCGAGCACGGGGTTGCGCACATCGGCGCCGCGCGCCGTCGTCCAGTGGATCTTGAACCACACCTCGTCGCCCGTCGCGAAGGGCGTCTTCTCATTCTTCGTCCAGGGGTATCCGGGGGCTGAGGGATCGGTCACCGCGCCGGAGCCGTAGTCCAGCTCCCAGATGCTCGCGGCGTCCGGCACGCCGAAGACGGGGTCGTTCTTCAGCACGAGCTTGTCGATCGAGCTGCCACCGCCGCGCACATCGGCCTCGGAGTCGTCGAAGGCGTAGTAGTCGTCGCCCGCGCTGTGGCCGTGCGAGTTCTCGAGACCGCTGACGCCGGGCCTCGCGGTCGTAGTCGCCTCGATCTCGGCGGTGTTCGTCACGGTGTCGAGCGAACTCGTCGAACCGCTCTCGTCGCCCGTGGTGAGATACCTGGTGTTCTGCCGAGCCGAGTAGACGATGTCATGCGCGGCGTCGGGCTGCGCGAGCGCGGTCACCGGGTCGAGCTGCAGGTTCTGGTAGAAATGGCCGGTCGAGGGATCGAAACCGAGGCCGGTGAGCGATGCGCCGCTGAACAGCGCCTCGTCGTCGGGGTTGCCGAAGCCGCACTCGGCGAGGCCGGCCGCGGCGAGCGCGGCGTCGAAGTCCGCCTGGCTCACGTACTGGCGGTCCTCGGGATCGTTGGGGTCGCCGAGCATGAAGGCGGGCACGCCGCTCGCACCGGCGGGGATCACGTCCGGGTTGTCCGGGGTGAGCCGCACGTCGGAGGGGTACACGGGGCACAGTCCGTTCGCGAGGTCGTCGACCAGGCGGTTCGGGCGCGCGTTCACCGCAGCACCCGCGTACTCGCTCGTGGCGAGCTCGAGCCGGTAGTCGGCGATGCGGTCCTGCTGGAAGGTCGAGCTGCCCCAGACGGGGGCGCCGGCTCCGTCGCGTTCGGTCGCGACGCTCTTCACCAGGCGCACGTCGACGGGATGCACGATCTCGCTGTCGGAGTCCTCGGAGGTGGTGCCGTTCCAGTCTCCGCGCGCCACCGCGACGTTGCGCAGCGTCCCGTGGTTCTTGCCGTCGCGGTCGGCCGCGTCGGGCGAGCCGTGGCGGGTCGACGGGCCGGTGTTGTTGTCGAGGTTGGCGCCCTGCGCCCGGCTCTCGGGCGTCGGCGCGGAGCCGGTGAACATCTCGTTCTCGAACAGGGGGATGCCCGCGCGGTACCGGATCACCGTCTCGCCCGCGGTGCCCGCTACGGTGGGGAACGACTGCGGCACTCCGCCGCTGGCCTGCTGCCAGGCCCCGAGGTTCCACGTGACCTGCGTGTAGACCTTGCCCACCTCGAGCGTGCGGTCGCCGTCGGCGTCGAGATAGCGGTCGGCGATCTCGGCGGTCATGACGATCGTCTCGACGCGGGACTCGTCGACGCAGGCGCCCCCGACGCCGCTCGTGGTGAGCGCGCCGGGAAGCGAGGGATCGTTCGGGTCCGTCCACTCGGCCGCGCCGGACGTGCCGCCCGCGTTCGTCGTGCCGTCGGTCAGCGAGCACGCCCCCAGGTACTCGAGGCCCGCGGGCAGGAAGTCGACGACCTCGGCGTTCGCGAGGTCGCCCTCACCGGTGTGCCTCACGCGCAGCGTGTAGATCGTGGTCTGGGTGTGCACGCCGCGCAGCAGTTCGTTCTCGGGGCTCGGCTCGCTCTTCTCGATGCGCAGCGCCTTCACCGGGATGTCCCTGGTCGCGGTGCCCCGGCCCGAGGTGGTCGCCCCGTCGCCCTTGCCCGAGCTGCCGGGGAAACCGGGGATGAAGCGCTCGTCCCTGCTGGTGTAGGCGTTGACGGTGACGGGGATGCGGTCGCCGACGTCGTAGCCGCTCGTGCCGTCGCCGACCTGCGGGCGCAGCTTCAACTGCGCGACCTCGGTCGTCGCCGAACCGGGCAGATCCGAGAAGTTCTCGAAGACCAGGTATTTCTTGCCCTCGGGCACCCTGCATCGGTCGGCCGGCTGTCCGGCGCCGGCGGCTTCGAGCCCGAGGCTCGCGCAGGTCTCGCCGGCAGCCGAGACCCCGGGCAGCACATCGCCGGGGCCGTACGCGACCATCGGCGACCACGGTGCGGGCTCGACCAGATCCACGTCGGCGGGGATCAGCACGGCGGCGCTGAGGTTGTACCTGTTGCCCGCCGTGCCCTGGGCGAGGTCGTTCTCGAAGGAGATGTCGAGGGAGACATCCTCGCCGAGCACGAGCGTGTCGGGCTGCGTCACGTGGACGACGGGGGTGAAGGTGTCGGCGCTCGCCATCTGCGCGCCCACCCCTACGGCCACGAGCGAGCCCGCGATCAGCGACCCCGCGGCGATGCTCGCCACCCACGAGGTCGACGAGCGCTTCCCGCCACGAATCTCACGCATCACAGCCATCCCAGCCGTTCCCTTTCATTCAGCGCCGCGGATTCCCCTTCCGCGGCGCTCAGCCGCCCGCAGCCCGAATGATCGGGGACGCGGGCAGAATTCCCCATAGTCCTCTGCAGAGTAGGGGGCGGCCTCCCCGGCGCGCGCGCCGAAAAGGGTGGTTTCGGGGGTGGAATCAGAGCAGACCGCGCCGTTCGCCCTCGAGCACCGCCGCGGCGCGAGAGCCGACGTTCAGCTTGCGGTAGAGGGACCGCAGGTGTCCCTTCAGCGTGTTCAGCGCTATGAACTGCTCACTCGCGATCTGCTCCCGCGAGAGCCCACGGGAGAGCAGCCGCAGCACCTCGAACTCGCGCTCCGTCAGCACCTCGCCGCTGGCGCTGAAGGGCCTGAACGCGGGGGCGGATCCCTCGCCCCTCCGCGGCCACTCGGGGTAGCGGGCCTCCGCGAACTCCCGCACGTCGGCCGGGAAGAAGCCGAGCTCGATGGCGCTCGGTATCCGCGGCAGCCGCAGCACGTGCTCGATCACCGCGGCGCACTCGGCGTCCGATCCGAGCGCCAGATAGGCACCCGCGAGCGTGGCGAGACGCCAGAGATCGAGGCGGCGCAGATCCTGCGTCTCGTCGCGCAGCATCGAAGCCAGCCGCAGCGCCTCGCGGGGCCGCCCCGACGCCAACTCGAACAGCGCCCACAGCACCTTCGTCGCCACGATGGAGCCGTCGGCGCGGTCGAGCCTCGCCCGCGCCTCCGACAGATCGCCGCGCGCGAGGGCGTTGAGCGCCGCCGAGAGCTGCAGCGCACTGCCCGAGTACCCCTCGCCCTCGACGCTCGGCAGGGGCAGCTGCTCGAAGGTGTTCACCCTCCGCAGCGCCTCCCCCGGATCGCCGTTCGCCAGCAGCGCGCGCTGCAACGCGACCAGGTGGAACGGCCAGGTCTCCCCGAGCTCGCGCAGCGGCACCGACTCGAGCGCGCGCACCATCTGCTCGGGCGAGGAGGACCGGCACATCGCCGCGGCCACACGGTAGTTCGCGTCGATCTCGACCTCGGCCCAGCTCGACGTGCGCGGCACGCGATCCGCCTCGTCGAGCAGACAGCTCGCCTTCTCGGTGTCGCCGTAGAGGGCTTCGATGAGCGCGGCCTTGACGCAGGCGTCGCGGCTGAGGAAGGCGAGCGCGGGCACCTCGATGTGCATGCGGGCGCGGGTGAAGCTCACGAGCGCGGCGGCGAACTCCCCGGCGAGCATGGCGGTGAGCCCGTGCTGCACGGCGCTGAACAGCCTCCAGCCCCGGGTGCCGTCGAACACCGAGCGCTGCGCGGCGTAGCGCCGTTCCAGCTCCTCGGCGAGTTCGAGCGCTTCGACGGGTCGGCCCTCCAGCCGCAGCTCGAACATGCGGGCGACGGTCCTGAGACTCGCGTCGGTCGGCTTGGACCCTTCTTCCGACAGGGATCCCGGCAGTTCGGCCCGGACCGCCTCTTCCCCTTCCTCCCCCGATGACGCCCCGAAGAGCATGGAGAAGATGATCGTCAGCACCGGGCTCTGCACCCGGTCGTCGCGGAGCGCGGAAGACAGGATCTCGCCGAATCGGCTCGGGTGTATGCCGAACCAGGCTGCGAGCAGCTGGTTCTCGATCGCCTCCGCGGTTCGCGCGAGGTCGCCGGAGCGGTAGGCCCGCTCGATTCCGGCCACTATCTGCGAGAGCGGCGACGATCCCTCGTCCGTATTGTTCCTCGGCACGGTGGACATGCTTCGGTTTCCCTTCGAAGCGCTGTGCTGCGGCCTTTCCCCAAAGATCCGCTGAGCTGCGTTCTTCCCCTGTCGCAGGTTACGCCATCGGTGCGGGACTGCCAACTCGGCTCAGGGGAAAACCCCTGTCGGCGTTACACTCGCTGGGTGCCCCGATCGTCCGCTCCCGCCCGCGTGCTCGCACGCGAGGAGTGGAGCCGCCTCGAAGCCGCCCACCGCGAGCGCGCCGACGGACTCACCGCAGGCCACCGCGAGCGCAGACGACTCGGCGAGCGGCATCCGGTCGAGGATTTCCTCTGGACCTATTACTCGGTGAAGCCGACCGAGCTGCGCCGCTGGCACCCGGGACCCGCGGTCGTGCTCGCGGATGCCGCCGAACGCGGTGCGTGGCGCTACTACACGACGGTTTCCGCGAGGGATCCCTCGCCCGGCGCCCCCGAACGGGCAGATGCGACCGTCGACCTCGAGGCCTTCTTCTCGCGTCGCGGCAGCACCGTCGACTACGTCGACACCCTGCTGCGCCGCACCCTGGACCGCACGCCCCGATTCGGCTGCTTCGGGCTGCACGAGTGGGCGATGGTCTACCGCATGCGACCGGAGCAGTTGCGACATGTCTCGCTGCCGCTGCGCATCGGGCACGAGGCGACCGACAGGGTCGTCGAGGAGCATCCGATATCTTGCTCGCACTTCGACGCGTTCCGGTTCTTCACGCCCGAGGCCGCGCCGCTGAACGCGCTGCAACCCACCCGGGAGACGCAGCCGGAGCTCGAGCAGGCGGGCTGCCTGCACGCGGGCATGGACGTCTACAAGTGGGCTGCGAAGCTCGGCCCGATCGTGCCGGGCGAGGTGCTGCTCGACGCCTTCGTGCTGGCGCGCGACATCCGCCAGGTCGACATGCGCGCCTCGCCCTACGACGTGCGCGGCTTCACAGGCGCCTCGGGAAGCGCGCTGACGCCGATCCCCATCGAGACCGCCGACGGGAAACGGGAGTACGCGAGACTGCAGCGCGGCTTCGCCGAGCGCGGCAACGCGCTCCGTCTGCGGGTGCTCGACGCGATCGCGGCCGCCCGCAGCGGTCTCGCGCACCCCGCCGGTTGAGCGAACCCCCTCCTCCCGCACGCCGAAGGCCCGGCTCGGAGATCATCCGAACCGGGCCTTCAGTGTCTCAGCGGGCTACGCCTGCTGCGCCCGTCGACGCTGCAGCACGATCGCCGCGCCGCCGAGGCCGAGCAGCAGGAGCGCCGCCGCGATGATGCCGCCGAGCTGGCCACCGGTGACCGCCAGGCCGGCGACCGTCAGCACGGGCTTCGGGGTGGTGCCGTGCCACTCGTCGGCGTCGTTCACCGCGACACCGGACACCGCGCCCACGCCGTCGACCGTCACACGGTCGGCATGGGTCGCGCTGTCGCCGAGTGCGGGCAGCGTGCCCGTGCACTCGAACTGCTCGCCCACCGCGAAGGGGCCGTCCCATTCGAGGCCCTTCGACTCATCGGGGAAGGTGCAGACGAGGTTCTCGACCTCGCCCTTGCCGCCGATCAGCTTGTCGCTGATGACGATGCCGACCAGATCCTCGCCGCCGTCGTTCGAGACGGTGAAACGGATCTGCTGCTCCTTGCCGGCCGACAGCTTCTTGCCCGGCGCCTCGTCGAAGTCGCCCTCGAAGCCGTCGTTCAGCAGCTTGCCCGTCTCGTCGTACTCGGGCTCCTCGCCCTCGTCGGTCCACTTCTCGATGTCGATGCTCGGCACCGGGACGTAGCCGTTCCAGTCGTCCTCATCGTTCACCTCGAGGCCGGTCACCACGCCGACTGCGTCGACACGAGCGGTATCGGAGTGGGCCTGACCCGACTCGAGCGCGGGCAGGGTGCCGGTGCAGCTGAACTGCACGCCCGGCAGCAGGATGCCGCCGGCCCAGACGACCTTGCCGTCGGCGTCGGGCGTGCCCGTCGTTCCGTCGGGGAAGGTGCAGACGAGATCCTCGATCGCGGCGCCCGAGACGGTGCGGTCGCTGACCGTGACGTCGCGCAGATCATCGGGGCCGTCGTTCGAGACGGTGAAGTTGATCTGCTGCGGCGAGCCGGCCTTCAGCCCCTTGCCGGGAGCGACATCGAAATCGCCGAGGTAGCCGTCGTTCAGCAGGGCGCCGGTCTCCTCGTCGTACTGCGGGCCGGGGCTGTTCTCCTCGGTCGTCCACTTCTCGATGTCGACCGACGCCGGTCCGACCGGCACGATCGTCGCCTCGACATCGCCGATCGCGTTCACGATCGGCAGCTTGCCGTCGGTGACGTCCACGGCGAAGTAGACCGACGAACGGCCGCCCTCGGGGAAGGTGCCCGAGGCCTGATGGATCGTCACCTCGCCGTTCGCGTAGCTCGCGTTCAGCCCGTTGCCGATGTCGACCGGGCCGTCCGCGGGGTCTGCGGCGGTCGGGGCGTTGGCCTCGGTCACGAAGCCGACGAACTCCACGGCGCCCGGCAGCTCGTCGACGACGTCGATGATCTGCACCCCGCCGAAGCTGCCGCGGGCGATGACGTCGACGCGGTAGACGTAGCGCTCCTGCACCAGGTTGCCGTCGGCGTCGGCTGCGGCGCGCAGCGTCGGCGTCCAGTCGGCCTGGCCGCGGTCGTAGATGAACTTCCGCACCTCGGCCTCGTCGCCGTACGACGTGGCCTCCTGGTCGTCTTCCGACCAGTACTCGGGGTTCTCGCCGGTGCCGTAGAGCGTGGCGCGGTTGTGCAGATCCAACGTCTCCTTGCCGTCGAGCGCCCACGTGGTCAGCCCGATGCGGATCACGAGGTTGCCGGTCAGGTTCGCGACTGCGGCCTTGCCCGCCTCGGTGAACTGGATGACGAGATTGCCGTCGTCGTTCAACGTCATCGAGATGTGCTGGGTGACGTCCGTGCCGCCGATGGTGGCGACCTGCAGCTCGACGTCGGAGGCCTCCGACATGTCGAAGACGTCGTGGTCGATGACGTCGACGATGCGGCTGTCGGCGGCGGCCACGCCCGTGCGCGCCGGGTTGATCGTGAAGGTGTAGGGGACCTTCGCGGTCTCGCCCGGCTCGACCTCGACGACCTCGCCCGGCCCTGCCTTCAGGAAGGCGGTGCGGTCGTTGAGGCCCTGCTCGCGCTCGGCGGGCAGCTCGATCGGGTAGACGGGACGATCGGAGTCGTACCGGTTGCCGTTGACGTAGAAGTTCGCCCGGTTCGGCAGGATGTAGCGCGTCGCACCCTGGATCGGGGTCTCGCCGTTCTGGGCCAACCCGGCCAGCGAGGTCAGACTCGCCTTGGCCGCGATCAGCACGTTGGTCTGATTGCTCTGGCCGAGGTTGACCATCAGCGTCTTGCCGTCTGCGCTGACGCAGTAGGTGCCTGCGGTCGTGTTGGTGCCGAAGTCGGCCTGATCCGCCGTGCAGGCGCCGCCCGCGGTCAGCGGGAGGGTACCCTCGGTGACCGCGATGAACGGTGCCGCCCCGGTGTTCCAGGTGACGGCCGCGTTCGCGGGCAGCGTGTCCACGAGCACCACGTTGCGATTGAGCTCGTAGTTCGGGGTGCGCCCATCGAAGCCGGTCAGGTTCGCACGGAAGCTGTAGGTCAGGTCCGCGGGCTCGGGGGCGCCCGCCGCGTTGACGATCGTGCCGTCCTCGGCGGTGATGAACTCGCGCTCATAGCTGGGCGCGTCCCAGTCGACGCCCTTCCCGAAGCCCGTGGTGCCGCCGCAGCCAACGATGCAGGGGCCGGGGGTATTGCCGGTGATCGAGATGCGCGCGTCGCGCTTGCGGGTGTCGTCGGGGCCGAAGGTCGCCGTGTTGTCGAGGTTCAGCGTGTAGTTGCCCGCCGCACCGTTGCGCTCTTCGTACTTCGCGCGCAGCGCCTCCTCGAGCGCCACCCGGTCGGCCTCGTTCGCCACCGTCGCACGGTAGTCGATCGTGAGCACGGCGGGGCCGACGAGGTCCATCGTGCCGGTGAAGGAGCGCTCGGCGGCGTTCACCGTCGGGTTGAATGCGGCAGGGGTCGTGGCACCGGACAGCGGCGTGTCCGTCCGGTTCCAGCCGTTCTCGTCCCAGGTGCGCAGGCTCGAGGTGAAAGAGCCGTCCACGTAGTTCAGGTACGCGGGCAGCTGATCCGCGATGCGGTAATCGTTCAGCGTCTCGCCCTTGGGCACGTTCACCGTCAGCCGGTAGTTGATCGGTGTGCCGATGATGCTCGGGCTGATCCCCGTGTAGTTGCCGTTCGCATCACGCTGCACGAAGCCGTTGAGGTTGCCCGGGCTGACGCGAGACTTGGCGACGCCCTCGGTGACGTTCTCCTGCGAGTCGCCGTCGTTGCGAACGACGACATTGACCGTCGTGGATTCGTCGTTCAGCTTGAATTCGATGTCTTCGAGCGTGGTCTGGTCGACGCCGTTGACGGTGAAGTTCAGGTCGAACACGCCCTGGTTGACACCGGCGGGCCAGGGGTCCGCGAAGGTGAAGGTCACCGCGTTGCCGTTCGCCATGAAGTTCGAGACGCCGGTGGCCCCTGCTGGCGGTGCGCCGAGCGTCACATTGCTTCCGAGCTCGACGGTGTGGGAGGTGCCCGCGATCGGCGCCTCCGAGTTGCTGTACTGCACGCGCAGCGTGAGCTGTGCACCCTCGGGAATCACCTGCCCCTCGGTCACCGGGTTGCCCTGGTAGAGCAGCACCGTCTTCAGGCCGGGCGTCGCCGCCTGAGCCGCAGTGGCCCCCGCGACCAGGGCGCCGAGCCCCAGCGCGAGCGCCGATATCACGGCGAGGATGCGCCTGCCGAAGCCGGGTCGGCGCGCACCCCCGCTCCTCGAACCGAATGTCATCAGAGTTCCCCCTCTGCTTGTCTCGGCGCGCGTCGGCACGCCAGTCCCTCCGGCCTCGGCGCTCCTCTCCCCCGAGAGTCGCAGCAAGGCCCGAAGGTACACAAAACCATCGGGAGACGACGATGAGGAGCCGGGGACGGCAAATCCCACCCGTTCCGAGCGAAGATCCCACCCATGTCGCTCTGCGGTGCCGATCGGCCCGCCCGGTCCCGGCGTTCTGCTCAGAAGAGTGTGGGCGAGGGATCCCCCGGCGCCGCAGCCGCGACGGTTTCACTGGCGGGCGGCGCTACCGCGCGCCGCGCGCCGCCCCATTCGAGGCCGTATCGCCTGATGAGCGGGCGGATGCGGGCGGCGAGTTCCATCCGGTAGGCCTGTGCGGCTCGGCTGGAGCTGCCGCGGTAGAGCGCCCGGTACCGCGGCAGCAGTTCGGGGTGCTCGCCCTTGAGCCACTCGAAGAACCACGGCTTCACGTGCGCGCGCAGGTGCAGCGGCCCGTACATCACGGAGCGCGCGCCCGCGTCGCGGATGTCTCGCAGCAGCGGGTCGAGGTGTGCGACAGAGTCGGTGAGGTAGGGCAGCACCGGCATGAGGAATACATCGGGTTCGAAGCCGGCGTCCCTCGCCGCGGCGATCGTCGCCAGCCTCGCCCGGGTCGTGGGCGTTCCGGGCTCGATCGACTGCTGCAGTTCGTGATCCCTCACCGCGATCGACATGGCCAGCTCGACCGGCGCCCGCTTCGCGGCCTCGGCGAGCACCGGCAGATCGCGCCGCAGCAGGGTTCCCTTCGTGAGGATCGACAGCGGCGTCGAGGCCCGGGCGAGGGCTTCGATCACGCCCGGCATGAGCCGATACCTGCCCTCCGCCCGCTGGTAGGGATCGGTGTTGGTGCCGAGTGCGACGGTATCGCGCTGCCACGACGGGCGCGCGAGCTCCCGGCCGAGCACCTCGGCGACGTTGACCTTCACGACGATCTGCGAGTCGAAGTCGCGGCCTGCGTCGAGATCGAGATACCGGTGCGAGCCGCGGGCGAAGCAGTACACACATGCATGAGAGCATCCGCGATAGGGGTTGATGGTCCAGGAGAACGGCATCGACGACTGCCCCGGCACACGGTTCAGCGCGCTCTTCGCGATGACCTCGTGGAAGACGAGTCCGGCGAACTCCGGCGAGCGCACGCTGCGAAGGTGCCCCGGCATGGCGGCGAGCTCGGAGATTCCGAGCCCGGGCAGCGCGTTATCCGCGCTCTCGGCACCCACTTCCTGCCCGCTCCACCTCACGCATTCATTCGAACATATGTTCGAATGAATGTCCAGTCGCTTCCACCTCGGCGCACGGCAGATCCCTCGCGTCGCATCCCACGGCGAGCTCGGCGACCGCCGCTCAGGCCTCGCTCGCCCCCGCCGCGATCTCGGTGTGGTGGTGGATCACCTCGGCGACGACGAAGTTGAACCACTTCTCGGCGAACTCGGGATCGAGGTGGGCCTCCTCGGCCAACGCGCGCAGGCGGGCGGTCTGCCGCGCCTCGCGCGCCGGATCCGAGGCCGGCATATCGTGCTCTGCCTTCAGCCTGCCGACCTCCTGCGTGCACCTGAAGCGCTCCGCGAGCATGTGGATCAGCGCCGCGTCGATGTTGTCGATGCTGGAGCGCAGCTGCTCGAGGCGCTGCTGCGGAACGAGTTCGCTCATGTCGGCCGCCTCAGTCGAGCAGATCGTGGCGCACGACGACCTGCTCGCGCTCGGGGCCGACGCCGATCGCGGAGATGCGGGCGCCGCTCATGGCTTCGAGGGCGAGGATGTAGTCCTGGGCGTTCTTCGGCAGGTCTTCGAAGCGGCGCGCGCCCGAGATGTCTTCGGACCAGCCGGGGAACTCCTCGTAGATCGGCTTCGCGTGATGGAAGTCGCTCTGGTTGACGGGCATCTCGTCGTGCCGCACGCCGTTCACGTCGTAGGCGACGCAGACCGGGATCGTCTCGAGCCCCGACAGCACGTCGAGCTTGGTGAGCACGAAGTCGGTGA
Source organism: Leucobacter ruminantium (assembly GCF_017565705.1). Classification (GTDB taxonomy): domain Bacteria; phylum Actinomycetota; class Actinomycetes; order Actinomycetales; family Microbacteriaceae; genus Leucobacter; species Leucobacter ruminantium. The sequence goes on along the minus strand of NZ_JAGDYL010000005.1, from coordinate 98,533 downwards.
CGCCGTTGATGCGCGCCGCATAGCGCGCGATCGGGGCGTCGTACCAACCGCATCGGCGGGGGCGACCCGTGGTGGTGCCGAACTCGTGCCCCACCTGCGCGAGGTGCTCGCCCGACTCGTCGAACAGCTCGGTCGGGAACGGCCCGGCGCCGACGCGCGTCGTGTAGGCCTTGACCACCGAGATGATGCGGTCGAGCTGGTGCGGGGGCAGCCCGGAACCCGTCGAGGCACCGCCCGCGGTCGCGTTCGACGACGTGACGAAGGGATAGGTGCCGTGATCGATGTCGAGCATCGTGGCCTGGCCGGCCTCGAAGAGCACCGTCTTGCCGGCCTCCATCGCCTCGTGCAGCAGCAGCCCCGTGTCGCACACCATCGGCTCGAGCATCTCGCGGAAGCTCAGCAGATCGTCGATCACCTCGTCGGGCTCGATGGCCCGACGATTGTAGATCTTGACGAGCACCTGGTTCTTGAACTCGAGCGCCGCCTCGACCTTCTGACGCAGGATGCTCTCGTCGAACAGATCCTGGATGCGGATGCCGACGCGGTTGATCTTGTCGGCGTAGGCCGGGCCGATCCCTCGCCCCGTCGTGCCGATCTGCCGCTTGCCGAGGAAGCGCTCCGTGACCTTGTCGAGAGTGCGGTGGTAGGCCGTGATGACGTGCGCGTTGGCGCTGACCTTGAGCTTCGACACGTCGACGCCGCGGCTCGACAGGGCGTCGAGCTCCTGCTTCAGCACGCCCAGGTCGACCACGACGCCGTTGCCGATCACGGGCACGACGCCGGGGGTCAGGATGCCGGAGGGGAGCAGGTGCAGCGCGTACTTCTCATCGCCGACCACGACCGTGTGGCCCGCGTTGTTGCCGCCGTTGAACTTGACCACGTACTCGACGCGGCTGCCGAGCAGATCGGTCGCTCGTCCCTTCCCTTCGTCGCCCCACTGGGCGCCGGTGATGAGCACTGCGGGCATTGCAGCCCCTTCCTTTGCAGCTGTGGCAGATACCGGCCCAGTCTACCGGGCCTCGATCGCGGCGATGGCCGAGGGATCGGCCCCGGTCAGGAACTCGGTGAGGCGCTCCACCTCCGTCTGCTCGCCGATCGACACGGCGGCCCTGCGCAGCGCGTAGAGCGCGCGCAGCACGCCGCGGTTGGGCTCGTGCGACCAGGGCACCGGTCCGGCACCGCGCCAGCCGGCCTTGCGCAGCGCGTCGAGACCGCGATGGTAGCCGACCCGGGCGAAGGCGTAGGCCTCGATCTCCCGACCCTCGGCGTCGGCCCGGTCGGCCAGCGCCGCCCAAGCCGCGGGCGACTCGGGGTGCTCGCGCACCACGCTCTCGGGATCGCGCCCGGCGGCGAGCGCGGCCGCCACCTCGGGCTCTTCGGACAGGAGGGTGGGCTCGGGGCCGAGCAGGTTCTCGCCGATCATGGCGACCAGTCTATTGCGGCGGGGCGGATCCCTTTCGGAAGCGCCGCGAACGCCGCTAGCGGAAGTTCACGAACTGCAGGGCCACATCGACATCGGCGCCCTTGAGCAGCGCGATCGTCTCCTGCAGGTCGTCGCGGCTCTTCGAGGAGACGCGCAGCTCATCGCCCTGGATCTGCGACTTCACGCTCTTCGGGCCCTCGTCGCGGATGAGCTTGTTCAGCTTCTTCGCGGTCGCCTGGTCGATGCCCTCCTTGAGCTTCGACTCGATGCGGTACTCCTTGCCGCTCGCGTAGGGCTCGCCGCTGTCGAGCGCCTTGAGCGAGAGTCCGCGCTTGATGAACTTCGACTGCAGCACGTCGAGCACGGCCTTCGCGCGCTCCTCGGTGTTGGCCTTGATGAGGATGCTCTCACCCGACAGCGACACGTCGGCGCCCACGCCCTTGAAGTCGTAGCGCTGCTCGACCTCCTTGCGGGCCTGGTTGACCGCGTTCTCGACCTCCATCGAGTCGACCTTGCTCACCACGTCAAACGAAGAATCAGCCATGCGGCCAGTCTAACCGGCGGGCGCGGCGGCGCGCCTTCGCTCCGACCCTCAAGGGGTCGCGTTCGGGGGTTTCAGCACCCCGGAAACCCCCGAATGCGCCCCCTTGAGAGTGAGGGGCCGAGCCAGGCGGATCCCTGTCGAGATGAAACAGAATGCAATGTGTGAAATAACTTCGACGAATAGTTGTTACACTCGTCGATGGCTCGGGCGCATTGCGGCCCCGCGGTACGGGGCGCAAGCGCTGCCCCGCGCCGTCGGACCGTCGCCCCACGCCCATGCATCACCTCGTGCATCGGCAATGAAAGGAATTATCGACGTGTCAACCACCACGGCTGCCCCCGCGCGGCGCCGCCTCCCCCGCTGGATGACCTCCTTCGGGTGGCAGATCCTCGCGGCCCTCGTGCTCGGCCTCGTGCTCGGAGGGATCGCAATGCAGCTCGGCCCCGACGCCGAGGGCAACCCGAACGGCCTCCACGCAACCCTGGCCACCATCGGCGACAGCTACGTCAAGCTGCTGCGCGCCGCGGTCGTGCCCCTCATCTTCACGGCCATCGTGTCGAGCATCGTCGGTCTCCGCAAGGTGACCAACGCGGCCCGCCTCGCCGGCCAGACCCTGCTGTGGTTCGCGATCACCGCGCTCATCTCCGTGACCATCGGCATCGCACTCGGCGTGCTCTTCCAGCCCGGATCCGCCGCGTCGCAGACCGAGCTCAAGCCGGAGGACCCCTCCAGCGTCGGCACCTGGTGGAACTTCCTCATCGGCCTCGTCCCGGCGAACTTCCTGGGCCTCGGCGTGAGCGGAGGCGTCGACGCCGAGAGCGGAGCGCTCGACGCGAGCGCGAGCTTCAACGTGCTGCAGATCATCGTGATCTCCGCGGCCGTCGGTATCGCGGCTCTCAAGATCGGGGAGAAGGCCGAGCCGTTCATCAAGCTGACCGAGTCGGCGCTCGCGATCATCCAGAAGGTGCTGTGGTGGATCATCCGCGTCGCGCCGATCGGCACGATCGGCCTCATCGGCAACGCCGTCGCCGAGTACGGCTGGAACAAGATGGGATCCCTCACCTGGTTCGTTGCGGTGCTCTACCTCGGCCTCGCCCTCGTGCTGTTCGTGGTCTACCCGGTGCTCGTCAAGACCCACGGCCTCTCGATCAAGCAGTACTTCTCGGGCGTGTGGCCCGCGGTGCAGCTCGGCTTCGTGAGCCGCTCGTCGATCGGCACACTGCCGCTCACCCAGCGAGTCACCGAGCGCAACCTGGGAGTGCCCCGCGGTTACGCCTCGTTCGCGGTGCCGCTCGGCGCGACCACCAAGATGGACGGCTGCGCCGCGGTCTACCCGGCCGTGGCCGCGATCTTCATCGCCCAGTTCTTCGGCATCGATCTCACGATCGTGCAGTACCTGCTCATCGTGATCGTCTCGGTCGTCGGCTCTGCCGCGACAGCGGGCACCACCGGTGCGACCGTCATGCTCACGCTGACGCTGTCGACGCTCGGCCTGCCCCTCGAGGGCGTCGGCCTGCTGCTCGCCGTCGACCCGATCATCGACATGGGTCGCACCGCGGTGAACGTCGCGGGCCAGGCGCTCGTGCCCGCGATCGTCGCGAAGCGCGAAGGGATCCTCGACGAGAGCCTCTACAATGCGCCGCGGAAGGGCCAGGCCTTCGACAACACGGATGTCGAGACCGAGGCCGATCTCACCGATGACACGGCCTCTGGCCCCTCGGCCGATGAGATCAAGGATCCGGAGCCCGCGGGCAGCCGCTGATCCGTCCGGGCCCGGGTTCCACCCCGCCGCTCGCGCGACGCGGAGTCCCGTATCGCAGCTTCCCCTCACCGGAAAGCTGCGATACGGGACTCCGCGTTCGCGTAGAAGAGAAATTTTTCGGGACGTGTCGATCTTCGCGGTTCCCATGCGACGTCTTCAGTGACAGGGTCGAAACGGACGACCCGGGTCGCACACCAACCGAAACGGAGAACATCATGAAGTACATGCTCATCATGCGGGCCACCGACGAGGCGCTCGAGGCCTCGCAGGAGATCCCCTTCGAGGAGATCATCGAGGCCATGGGCCGCTACAACGAGTCGATGGTCAAGGCCGGCGTGATGGCCGGCGGCGACGGCCTGACCCCTCCCGAGGAGGGCTTCGTCGTCGACTTCTCGGCGGATCCGCCGCTCGTCACCGACGGCCCCTACGGCGAGACGAAGGAGCTCTTCAACGGCTTCTGGATCATTGAGGTGTCGTCGAAGGAGGAGGCCGCCGAGTGGGCCAAGCGCTGCCCGCTCGGCCCGGGCAACAAGCTCGAGGTGCGCCGCATCCACGGAGTCGACGAGTTCCCCGAGGACAACGAGTGGGTGCAGAAGGAGAAGGAGTGGATCGCGGAGGCCGAGGCGAAGGCGGCGGAAGCCGGATCCTAGGCACCGCGCTATGACCTCCACGAGCGCCGACCGGGAGAGTCGGGATCGTGACGCGGAGGCGCGGGGCCGGGACGGGGCTCCCGACCCCGCGGCCGCGCGGCCCGACCCCGCGGCCGTGCGCCCCGATCCCTCATCCGTGCGTCGCGAGGTCGCCGCGGTCTGGCGCATCGAGTCGGCGCGGATCGTCGCGACTCTGACCCGCGCGGTCGGCGACTTCGGACTCGCCGAGGATCTCGCGCAGGATGCGTTGGCAGACGCCCTCGCGCAGTGGCCGGAAACGGGGGTGCCCCGCAACCCGGCCGCCTGGCTCACAACGGTTGCGAAACGCCGGGCGATCGACCACTGGCGGCGCAGCGAGCGCTACGACGCGCGGCTGGCCCTCATCGCGAGGGATCTGGAGCGCGAGCAGGAGCTCGGCATCGCGGAGGGATCGAGCGCCGCAGCCCCGTGGGACCCCGACCGCATCGACGACGAGGTGCTCGGCCTCGTCTTCATCGCCTGCCACCCGGTGCTCGCGCAGCAGGCGCGGGTGGCGCTCACGCTGCGCGTGGTCGGCGGCCTCACGAGCGAGGAGATCGCGCGGGCGTTCCTCGTGCCGACATCGACTGTGCAGCAGCGAATCGTGCGTGCGAAGAAGACGCTGTCGGCGGCGCGGGTGCCGTTCGAGACGCCGGGACGGGAGGAATTTCCCGAACGTCTCTCGGCGGTGCTCGGCGTGCTCTACCTGATCTTCAACGAGGGGCACACCGCGAGCGCGGGCGACGAGTGGATGCGACCCGAGCTGGCCCGTGAGGCGACGAGGCTCGCGCGGGTGCTCGTCGGCCTCGCGCCGCGCGAACCGGAGGCGCTCGGCCTGCTCGCGCTGATGGAGCTCACGGCGGCGCGCTTCACGGCGCGGGTGACCGCCGACGGCGAACCGGTGCAGCTCGATCGGCAGGATCGGAGCCGCTGGGATCGGGCCGCGATCGCGCGAGGACGCGCGGCACTCGCGCGGGTCGACGCCCTGGGCCGCGGGCGCGGCCCGTACGCCCTGCAGGCCTCCATCGCCGAGTGCCACGCGCTCGCCGCCTCGATCGAGGACACCGACTGGGAGCGCATCGTGGTGCTCTACGAGGCCATGGGCCGCATCGCCCCCTCACCTGTCGTCGAGCTGAACCGAGCCGGCGCGATCGCGATGGCGCACGGACCCGAGGCCGCTCTGCCCATCCTCGACCGGATCGAAGCCTCGGGCGAGCTGCGCGGGTACCACCTGCTGCAGGCGACGAGGGCGGAGCTGCTGCGCCGCGCCGGCCGCGAGGCCGAGGCGCGCCTGGCCTTCGCGGAGGCGGCGGCGCTCACCCGCAACGAGCGGGAGCGTGCACTGCTCGAGGCGAAAGCGGCGGGCGGCGCGGGGTGAGGCGGGGACGGGGAACCGGCATTCCCGCGGCGCCCCGATTCTGGAAGACTGGGCTCATGGCTCATCGTCTCATGCTCTCCGCCGCCCTCCGCGCACCGCGCGCGAAGGCGCAGGGCGCCGACCGCCGCGGCCCGGCGAGGAACGAGTGAGACGATGGGCTTCGACAGCTTCCAGTACCTCTTGCTGATGGCCGCGTGCCTCGCCATCACGCTCCCTCTGGAGTGGCTGCTGCGGGCCAGGGTCTACCGCCGGCCGATCCGCCTCGTGCAGGCCGTGGCCGCGACGGCCGTCGTCTTCTCGATCTGGGACATCATCGCAATCCGGTTCGACTTCTGGAGTTACAGCGAGCGCTATACGACGGGCGTCCTCCTCCCCCTCGGCCTGCCGCTCGAGGAACTCGTCTTCTTCATCGTCATCCCCGTCTGCGCCGTGCTGACCTTCGAGGCGGTCGGAACGGTGCTCCGAGGCGCGAGGGCGGCACTGCGAAATGAGGACGACGATGCCTGAGTACACTCTGGCGACGGGTGTCACGATGATCGTCGTCGTGCTCCTGGAGCTGCTGTGGCTGCGCACCGGAGTCTTCCGCAGCTGGCAGTACTGGATCTCGATGGCGATCGTGCTCGGGTTCCAGGTGCTCGTCGACGGCTGGTTGACCAAGCTGTCCGATCCGATCGTGATCTACGATCCGGATCGTATGCTCGGCGTTCGCTGGCCCTTCGATATCCCGGTGGAGGACTTCGGGTTCGGCTTCGCGATGGTGACGCTCGTGATCATCGTCTGGAAGCGCACGGGGCGGAAGGACGAGGCCGATGACGGTCGAGCAGCCGGGGCGTGACCCGCTGGCGAGGCGCTTGCCCGCCGCGCCCGGCGCCCCGTTCCCCCCGGTCCCCCGCACCGCGACGGTCGTCGGCGGCGGAATCGCAGGTCTCGCCGCTGCTTTCGGACTCGCCGAGCGCGGCGTCCGCGTGCGTTTGATCGAGCCGGCGGCGGAGCTCGGAGGCCGTGTGCGCTCGTGGAAGGTCGAGTCGGAGTCGGGCGCCGTGACGATGAGCCGGGGCTTCCACGCGTTCTTCCGCCAGTACTACAACCTGCGCGCGCTGCTGTCGCGGGCCGGCGATCCGCACGAGCTGCTCGTCCCCGTCGACGACTATCCGGTGCTGAGCTCGAACGGCGACCGGGACTCCTTCGCCGCGATCCCCCGCACTCCGCCGTGGAACTTCATCTCGTTCGTCGCGCGCAGCCGCACGTTCTCCCTCGCCGGGCTCTCGCGCGTCGATCTGGACGCCGCGCTCTCGCTCCTGGATGTCGATTTCCCCCGAACCTTCCGCGATCATGACGGCGTGAGCGCCGCGGAGTTCCTCGACCGCCTCCGCTTCCCCGATCGTGCGAGACACCTCGCGCTCGAGGTGTTCGCCCGCAGCTTCTTCGCGGATCCGCGCGAGTTCTCGGCCGGCGAGCTCATCGCGATGTTCCACAGCTACTTCCTCGGCTCGGCCGAGGGCCTTCTCTTCGACGTGCCGCGCGACGACTTCGACCGCACGCTCTGGGGGCCGCTGGGCGCCGCGCTCGAGCGGCTCGGCGTGGAGCGCATCACTGCCGAGGTGCAGCGCGTGGAGTGCGAATCGGGCGATGTCGACGCCGCAGCGAACCGTGCGGCAGCGGGTACGGACGGCGAGGGATCCCCCTTCGCCGATCCGGCGCGGCGCGAGTGGCGCGTCGTGCTCGACGACGGCTCGCGGTTGGCCGCGGACGGCGTGGTGCTCGCGGCGGGACCCGCGGCGACGCCGCGGATCGTCGCCGCGTCGCCCGATCTCGGCGACTCGGTCTGGCGCAGGCGGATGTCGGACGTGCGCCTCGCGCCGCCGTTCGCCGTCTGGCGCATCTGGACGGACGCCCCCGTCGAGGCCGCGCGCCCCGCGTTCCTCGGCACCGCGGGCTTCGGGCCGCTCGACAACGTCACGGTGCTCGAGCGCTACGAGGAGGGCGCCCGCCGCTGGGCCGAGGCGCACGACGGCAGCGTGCTCGAGCTCCACGCCTACGCGCTCGACGGGACGAACGGCGCGGTCGGAGCCGACGGCGTCGACCGTGAAGCGCTCCGCAGCGCTCTCAGGGAGGAGTTGGGCCGCGTCTACCCGGAGACGCGTCGGCTCTCGATCGTGCATGAGGAGCTGCTCGTCGAGCGCGACTGCGCACTCGTCGGCACCGAGCCGTGGGACGAGCGCCCGGAGGTGACGACCCCGGAATCGACGGTGAAGCTCGCCGGGGACTGGGTGCGCAGCGCACTGCCGATCGCGCTCATGGAGCGCGCGGCGACGACGGGTTGGACGGCCGCGAACGAGCTGCTGCGGGAGTGGGGTGTCGCCGGGCACGACCTGTGGTCGGTGCCGACGCGAGCCAGGCACGACTGGCCGGGCGCCGCGCGGCGCATCAAGAGGAAGCTGCGTCGCGGAACTCGATCCTGAACCCTCTGAGACGGTAGCCCTCGATGAGGGTGTCCCATTCGACCGCCGGCGGGGTCCGCATGACGGGCTGGGCCCGCAGCAGGGCGAGCAGCAGCGCATCGGTCTCGAGCATCGCCAGTGAGGAGCCGGGGCAGCGGTGGGCGCCGTCTCCGAAGCTCAGCCCGACGCGGTCGGCCGCCGGAAGCTCCCGCTCCGGGCGCATGCGCTCGGGATGCGCGCCGAACACCTCGCGGTCGAGGTTCGCGGCCCGCACGTCGATGTCGACCAGCGTGCCGGGCTGGAACGGGCAGCCGTCCGGCGCTCCGTCCCGGGATCCCTGGGTCCACGAGAAGTCCTCCGCGGCGCGCACGCGGCGATAGAGGTGGCCGACGGGAGGTTCGAGCCGGATGATCTCCTCGAGGACGGCGTGCCGCTCGACCGCCTCGGCAGCGAGGTAGCGCTCGCGCAGCGGCGCGCGCTCCATGAGATGCCAGCATGCCGCCGAGATGAATTCCCGTGTGGTGACCATCCCCGCCGTCCCATAGGTGAGGCACTCCACCAGGATCTCGCCGGAGCGGTAACCGCGCTCGAGGAGGTGGCTGATGATGTCGGCTTCGGGACGGCGCCGCCGCGCGCGGATGGCGGGCCGCACGTCGCGGACGTAGAGCGCCAGCAGCGGGCCGAGGGCGTCGCGCGCCGCACGAGCCCACTCAGCGCGGGTGCGCCCGTGATCGGGCTTCGTGTGGTCGACCGGCGGCTGCCTGAAGAAGCGGGTCAGTCGAGTGGCGAGGCGCTCGACGGGTGCGTGAGTGAGACCGACGATGCGCGATGCGACGCGCACCGAGTAGTGCAGCGCGAGCTCATCGACCAGGCATCCTCCGCGCGACCGCGCCGCTTGCACGGCCTCGCGCGCGGCCTGCTCGATGAACGCTCCGTGCTGCTCGCCGAGCTTCGCGGGGGCGAAGAACCTCGTGAGCTGCTTGCGGTGCGCATCGTGCTCGGGTCCGTCGTCGATGAGGATCGGCCGACGCCGGAAGAGACGGCGGGGGATCCGCTCGGCGGTGAAGCCCGCCTGAGTCGTGCGACCCTTCGCCCGGAGCAGTTCGCGGGCAGCGGCGACCGTGCGCACGCGCGCGACTCCCCCCGCGTCGCCCGCCCCGGGGTCGGCGGGCGGAGCCTCGATCCACCGATCCCGACGGCCCTCGGGTCCGGGCGGCCGATTCCCTGCCGTGCTCATGGACCGAGCGTACCCGTTCGCCGGATCCTCACCGTGTTCGCCGCCGATCGCGAGCAGGGCGGGTGCCAGCCTCGTCGCCCTCGGCGAGCGCCACGATGCGGTTCACCATGCCGCTGAAGATCAGGCCGTGGAACGGCAGCATCGAGAGCCAGTAGCACCTGCCGGTGAGCCCGCGCGGGAAGAACACTGCGCGCTGCCGGTACTCGGCGCCCTCGCCCGACGCCTCGACCCCGAGCTCCAGCCAGGCCTGGCCCGGCACCCGCATCTCCGCACGCAGGCGCAGCAACCGCCCCGGCTCGACGTGCTCCACGCGCCACACGTCTATGGCATCGCCGACGGCCACCCGCGAGGCGCTGCGTCGGCCGCGCTGCAGCCCGACACCTCCTGCGAGCCGGTCCATCCATCCGCGCAGCGCCCAGAGCACCGAGGCCGAGTACCACCCGTTCGCGCCACCGATCTTCGAGACCACCGCCCACACCGCATCGGGTTGGGCTGGGGTACGACGCCTGCGGATATCGGTGAATACGGTGCGACCGGCCCAATCCGGGTCGCTGGGGAGCGGCTCGCTCGGTGCTGTGGGCACGCTCGCGTCTACCCAGCTCGTCTCGACCTCGTCGAGCTCGATCCGTCCGAGCGCGAGTCGCACGGCCTCGCGATACCCCGTAAGCCCGCCCGGAGGCGGCGGGATGATCCGATCCACCGCGTGATCCCTCATCACACAGGGGTGCTGCAGGGACTCGACCAGCGGCCGCGCGATCTGTCTCGGCACGGGCGTCACGAGACCGACCCAGTGGGAGGCGAGCTTCGGGGTGAGCACCGGCAGCGACGCGATGCGGCGCTGGCCGAGGCCGGCCTCGAGCGCGTAGCCGTTCATCATCTGCCCGTACCGCAGCACATCCGGCCCGCCGATGTCGAGCGCCGTGTTCAGGGCGGGGTCCACCCGCGCTGCGGCGAGAAGGTAGTGGAGCACGTCGCGCACCGCGATCGGCTGGATGAAATTGCGCACCCACTTCGGCGCCGGCATGTAGGGCAGCACATCCGTCAGATGGCGCACCATCTCGAACGAGGCCGAGCCGGAGCCGATCACCACGCCTGCCTGCAGCACCAGTGCGGGCACGTCGGACGTGAGGAGGATATCGCCGACCTCCTTTCGTGAGGCCAGGTGGGGTGAAAGCTCGACGCCGTCGGGGTGCAGCCCGCCGAGATAGACGATGCGGCGCACGCCGCTCTCGGCCGCCCGCGCGGCCACGTTGCGGGCTATGTCCCGGTCGAGCCGCTCGAATCTCGATCCGCCCGCCATCGAATGCAGAAGGTAGTAGACGATGTCGACGTCGCTCATGGCTCGTCCGACCGCATCGGCGTCGGCGGCGTCGCCGGTCACGATCTCCACGCGATCCGACCACGGCATCGCGGCGATGCGATCCCGCGACCGCGAGAGGGCGCGCACCCGGTAACCGCCGGCGAGCAGGCGGGGGACGAGTCGGCCCCCGATGTAGCCCGTGGCGCCGAGCACGAGCACGAGCGGCGTGATCCCGTCGGCGGACCGCGGAGCGCGCAACTCCTCCTCGCGCCCCGTCGGCGCGCTCGGCACCGCCTCGTGGTCCGGAAGGTCGCCGCGATCCGCCATCCTCCACCCCTCTCCTTCGCGTCACTCTACGCGGGCGCCTCCCGCGCCGTCCACGCGAGGCCGATGTCCGCCCGAGGGCTTGACAGATGCGCCTCCAGTGCTCGCCTCCGACGCGTTCGCATCCTCACTCCGGCAGCGGTCCCGGGCTCCGGTCCCCGCGGATCCGCTTCAGCACCAGCTCCGCACTGATGAGGCACATCGGCACGCCCACACCGGGGGCGGTCGTCGCCCCGGCGTAGAACAGGCCGGACACCCGGCGGGACTCGTTCTGGGCGCGGAACATCGCACTCTGCCGGAGCGTGTGCGCCGGCCCGAGCATGCCGCCGCGCCAGGAATGGTACTCCCTGACGAAATCGGCAGGTCCGAGCACCGTGCGGGTGACGACCCGCTCGCGGAGGCCGGGAACACCGGCCCAGCGCTCGATCTGGTCGACCACCGCGTCCGCGACCTCGGCGAGACGCGGGTCGGGCGCACGATCGCCCCCGGCCTGGACGGTCTCCTCCCCGATGGAGCGGTCGGCCGGCACGGGCACCAGCACGAAGAGGTTCTCGTGCCCGACCGGGGCCACGTCAGGGTCGGTCGCACTCGGTTTGCAGACATAGATCGAGGCCGGCTCGGGGATGCGTGGATCCCCGCCGAATATCGCGTCGAAGTTCTCGGTCCAGTCCCGGGCGAAGAACAGCGAGTGGTGCGGCAGCTCCGGGAGTTCGCCGCGCACCCCGAGCAGGACGAGGATCGCCCCCGGGCCGCTCACCCGCCGTGTCCACCAGCGCTCCGGATAGCTGCGGAGCGCTGGTGGCAGCAGTTCGGTCTCGGTGTGGTGGAGGTCGGCCGCCGAGACGACGACATCGGCCTGCGCCACCGAGGTCGCGCCCGAGGAATCCCTCCATCGCACTCCGGTGACTCCTGGGCGGAAGCGCGGGCGGCGGAAGCGGCCCGCGCCCACGGCGGCCCCCGGCCGCTCCGTGAGGATCTCCTCCGCCTCCGCAGAGGTCGTGATCGTGACCCCGGCCGCTGTGGCGAGCCGTTCGAGGCTCGCGACGACCGAGGCGAATCCGCCCATCGGATATCGCACGCCCTCGCCGAGGTCGAGCTCGCTCATCAGGTGATAGACGGCCGGGGCCGCGCTCGGCGAGGTGCCGAGGAATACCGCGGGGTAGCCCAGCACCTGGCGCAGCACCGGGTGCGCGAAACGTGCGGCGACGAATCGGTCGAGCGGCGTGAACAGGAGCCTGAGGACGCGCGGCAACCGCCTCAGCAGACGCCGGTCGAGCAGCGATCGCAGGCTCGTGAACGGGTTGTAGAGGAAGTACCGCTCGGCCAACTCGGCGGCTTCGGACGCCGACGCGAGGTAGCGCTGCAGCACCGCACCTCCGCCCGGCTCCAGCCGATCGAAGCTCTGTCGCACGCGCTCGGCGCCGAGCGGGACGGTGAGAGGCGGCTCGCGATCGCCGCCCCGCGGTTCGGGGAATACCCGATAGGCCGGGTCGAGGGTTACGAGATCGAGCTGCTCGTCCGTCGAGGTGCCGGCCAGGCGGAAGAAGTGCTCGAAAGCCGCGGGCATGAGGTACCAGGAGGGTCCGAGCTCGAAGCGGAAGCCGTCGCGCGACAGCGTCGCGGCGCGTCCGCCGAGGCTCTCGTTGCGCTCGAGCAGCCGCACGTCGTACCCCTCCCGCGCGAGCAGGACGGCGGTCGCGAGCCCTGCGATCCCTCCCCCGATGACCACCGCCCGCGGGGCATCCGTCTCCGGAGCGGCCGACTCCGGAACCTCGCGCCGCGCCGTCACGTCCGCTCCAGCAGCGTGCGCGCACCGGCCCGCACCGCCAGCCCGAGCTTGACGGCGTTCGGTACCCGGATCCGCCGCGTGTAGAGCTCGGCGGCCGGCGTGCGCGAGATGCGGTCGAGCAGCTCCTCGAACAGCTCGAGCGCGCATCGCACCGCACGACGCGCGTCCTTCGGGAGGAGCGGCAGCGAGATGCGGGCGGATTCGAGCTGAGCGCGCGCCTCCGCGACCCAGGCGAGGCGGTCGGTCTCCGAGATCTGCCGGTCAGCCCCCAGGTAGTCGCGCCCGAGGCGCCGGGAGTCGTCGGCGAGGTCGCGCAGGAAGTTGATGTTCTGGAAGGCCGCGCCGAGGCTGCGCGCGCCGCGCTCGAGCAGCGCCGCCTCGTCCGGCGCGAGCCGCTCCTCGCGGGTGAACACCCGCAGGCACATGAGCCCGACCACCTCGGCCGAGCCGTAGACGTACGCGGCGTGCTGCTCCCGGTCGAAGCCGACGAGGCCGCGATCGGCATCGTCGCGGATGTCCGTACGCATGGACGCGAAGAAGGGCTCGATCAGACGGCCCTCGATGCCGCAGTCGCGCACGGTGCATGCGAAGGCGTCGACGATGGGGTTGCTGCTGTAACCGCTCTCGACCGCCATGAAGACATCGTCCTCGAGTCGGGGGGGGAGCGTCCCCGGGGGCCCCCGGCCCGAGCCCCCCGCGGGCCCGGCGCCGGGCGTCCGACCCCGCCCCCCCCCCCACTGCCCCCCGGGCCCGCGGGGGGGGGGCCCCGCTCCGGCGGCCCCCCCGGGCCGATGCCGCGCTCGGCCGCGACGCCGTCGACGAGCTCGTCAGCGATGCGGACGAGGGCGTAGATGTTGCGGACGTGCGCGCGGTGACGCCGGCCGAGCATCCGCGTCGCAACGCCGAAGGAGGTGGAGTAGGCACTGATCACCGCCGCAGCGGCGGCGCGGCAGGTCTCCTCGTATCGTTCGAGGGACGAGGGCTCGGGCGCGGCGCTCATGAGGTGCGCCCCCGCAGTTCGACAGCGATGCCCAGGACGACCGCGGAGACCGCTTCCGGCACCGAGGCGTCGCCATCCGGTCCGGCCTCCCGGTGGATCCGGGTGAGCGTCTCCTCGATGGCCTCCTCCACGAATGCGCGCGCCCCGCACGCCTCGAGCTCCGCCGCGACGCTCCTCGCGTCCGCCTCGTCGAGGGTCTCGCGTCCGAGGGAGGGCGCGATGCGCGCCCAGCTCGAGGTGCGCCTGGCGTACGAGACGAGCGCGGTCTCCTTCCCCTCGCGGATGTCGGAGAAGGCGTCCTTGCCGTGCAGCACAGGATCGCCGAACACCGACAGGAGGTCGTCCTGCAGTTGGAAGGCCAGCCCGAGGAGCCGGCCGGTTCTGGCCAGCACCGCCTCGAGCTCGGCAGGCGCGCCCGCGACGACCGCGGCGGCGCGCAGGGGCAGCTCGAAGGTGTAGGTTCCGGTCTTCAGCCGACACATCTCGAGGATCGTCCCGAGCTCGGAGGGGATGATCCCGTCGCACAGGCCCACGTCGAGCTGCTCCCCCGCCACAGAGTCGGTGATGGCGGTGTCGAGCAGCTCGAGCAGCCTCGAGCGGCTGGCCTCATCCGTCTCGAGCGATGCGAAGATCTGGTGGACCTCGGAGAGGAGCAGGTTCCCGAGGAGCACGGCGCTGCTGCGCGCCCAGTGCAGGCGCCGCTGCTGCGCGTCGGAGAGCGGGGCGGTGGGAGCGCCGGCGAAGGACGGATCGGGCGGCGCAGCCGCCAGCACACCGATGAGATTCGGCTCGCCGCGCCGCACCAGGTCGCCGTCGATGACATCGTCGTGCAGCAGGAAGCTGTAGTGCAGGAGCTCGAGCGCGGTTGCGATCCGCGTCTCGTGCACGCGAGCGTCCCGCACCGCATCGGGGTTCGACGACGAGACGGTCCCCGCTCGGAGCGCCTCGACCATCGAGAGGAAGATGCGCGGGCGCACCAGTTTGCCGCCACGCGCGCAACGGTGAGCCGATTCCCAGAGCTGCGCCAGCCAGATCCCCCGCGTCTCGGCATCCCGGATCTTCCTCGAGAAGAACCGGTCGAGTTCAGCCACCACGGCGCTCGCCGTCCGCGGTTCGGGGCTCTTCGTCCCGACGACCATCGTCCACCTCCCACCCAACTGCATCGGACGTCTACCGAACGACGACCGACCTTTTCGCCCAATATTATTAACGTTTGCAAATATTTTCCAAGGGTTTAATATTCAAGAGACGCGTGTTACTCAGATTGGGATGTGGAGATGGCTGATCCTGAGGCTGGAGCGCCGTCCGACCCGGTGTCGGATTCGCTGTACGACGTGGATTCGAGCGACCCGCGGAGCGAGCTCATCGACCGCAGCGGCATGTCGGCCGCGGAGGTCTCGCACATCGGTCGCCTCATGAAGGCGCTGTCCGACCTGCGCGCTGCTGAGAGCCGCCTGACCGAGGCATCGCAGCGATATATGAAGCTCAGCGCGAAGGAGATGCGCGCGCTCCACTACCTCATCGTGGCCCAGAACCGGGGCGGCGTGGCCACACCGGGCGCGCTGGCCGCCCACCTCGGGATCTCGCCCGCCTCGACGACCAAGCTGCTGAACCGCCTCGAGCACGGGGGGCACATCAGGCGCGGCATCCACCCGCTCGACCGGCGCGCGATCGCCGTCGAGATCACGCCCGAGACCGAGCGTGCCGCGATGCAGAGCGTCGGGCGGCAGCAAGCGAACCGATTCCACGCGGCGGCGCGCCTCACGGCCGACGAGCGCGACACCGTCATCGGCTTCCTGGAGGACATGACCCGCGAGCTCTCGACCGACGGCCCGGTCTGGGGCGCACCGGCCGACGACCGGTAGACGCGGCGCTTCGGGCACAGCCCGTGCATCCCGGCGCCTTCCCGCCGACCGTGCGGCACCTCCCACGCGCTCGGGTCTCGGGTTCCCTCGCTCCGAGCGACACCTCCCCTACAGTGGTCTCGTGGCGACGAAGCTTCCGAGGATCCCTCCCGACCGCGATCTGTCGATCGACGCCGTGCGCGCGCTCTGCCTGCCGATCGTCGTGCTGCTGCACGCGCTGCAGATGGGGATCTCGGGCGACCCGCCGCGCGCCTCGAACGCGCTCGCGCACTGGCAGCCGCTCGTCTGGATCACCTGGGTCGGCATGATCATGCCGACGTTCTTCATCGCGGGCGGTTTCGCCGGCATCACGACCTGGCGCCGCCTGCGAGGACGGGGCGGCACCGCGGGCGAGTACCTGCGCGTGCGCGCGCTGCGCCTGGCGCGCCCCGTGCTGCCGGCGATGCTGGGCGTGCTCGCGGTGCTGGGTGCGATGGCGCTCTGCGGGGCGGAAGCCGAGTTCCTGCGCACCTTCGCGTTCCGGCTCGCCGAGCCGCTGTGGTTCATCGCCGTCTACGCGATCTGCACCGCGTTCGTGCCGCTCATGGCGAAGCTGCACCGCATCGCGGCCTGGCCCACCTACTTCGGGCTGGCGGGAGCCGCCGTCGCGATCGATCTGCTGAGCCGCTTCGCAGACGTCCCGATCGCCGCGCTGAACTGGCTGTTCGTATGGTTGTTCGTGCAGCAGCTCGGCTTCGGCGTGCGCGACGGCTGGTACGCCAAGCGCCCCCGCCCGCTGCTCGTAGTGCTCGCCGTCACCGCCTACGGGCTCATGTGCGTGGCGGTGTTCGGCATGGGCTACTCCCCCGACATGCTCGTGAATCTGAACCCGCCGACCGTGCTGCTCCTGCTGCTCGGCCTCGCCCAGGTCTATCTGTTCACGCTGCTGCAGCCGACGATCCGCGCAGTGGTGCGCAGGCCCCGCGTGATGCTCGTGGTCGGCGCGCTCGGCGTCTTCGGCATGACGATCTACCTCTGGCACACGGTCGCGATGGGCATCGTCGTGGGCGCGCAGCTCGCCCTCGGGGTGCCCTTCCCCGAGCCGCTCTCAGCCGCTTGGTGGCTCACGCGCGTCCCCTGGATCCTCGCGATCGGGGCCGTGCTCGCCCTGCTGTGCACCGTGGTGCCGCGGATCGAGCGACTGTGGCCGCGGGAGAGGGATCGTCGCATGCCGCTGTGGGCCGCGGTACTCGCAACGGCGGCGATCGTGGCATCGGTCGGCTGGGTGCTCACCCGGGGATATCTGGTGCCGGGCACGGCCGGGGCGATCGCACTGCTGGCGCTCGCGATCGCCTGGCTGACAGCGGGCGGGCCGGGCCGCAGGGCCTCCGGACGCACCTTCCGCTGACGCTTCGACTCGCCGAGCGGCAAGCGGCGGCCCACCGACCCGCCGAGGGGCGAGCCGACGGGCCGGCGACGGCGATGGATCCCTACCGCACCGACGCGCGCCGCATCGCGAACCAGGTGCCCACGAGCGCGATCGCGGTGGCGACGGCGGCCCCGAGCGCGAGGATCCCTCCCGTCATCGCGGCGAAGATCTCGCCCAGCCTGGGCGCGATGATCAGCAGCGCCAGCGCGAGCGCGAGACCGATCGCGAGCCCCATGACTGCGGGCCCCTTCGGCCCGAAGCGCACCCAGACGGCTCCGAAGACCCCGCCGACGGTGAGGCAGAACAGCGTGCCGACGAATGCCGCGGCGCCGAGCACGAACGGGTTGCCTGCGCCCACCAGGTTCACGTCGAGCACGTAGACCCCGAAGAACCAGTGACCGGTGACGATCTCGAGCCCGAGCAGCACCAGCATGAGCGCCGCGACGTAGGCGGACTGCAGCGCATTGGCGAGGAAGGTACCGAGGATGAAGTCGCGACGGGTCGCCCCGAGCGCGAGCCCGAAGGGGTAGGTGGTGGCGACCGCCTGCACGCCGTAGTAGACCAGGAACCCGGGCAGCGCCCACATGATGCTCTGGTTCCAGCGCGCGCCCTCGATGTACTCGGGCGAGCTCGGCTCGAGGCCCATGCTTCTCTGGATGGCGAGCGCGATGATGATCGAGACGACCATCACGATGCCCAGGATGATGACGGGCACGAGCACGAAGGTGTCCCATTTGTTGAGGTGGAGTCTCGACACTTTGACGATGCGGTTCATGATCTTCTCCTCTACTTCTGGGCGGCGGCCGGCTCGACGAGCGGCGAGGGATCGGCGGGGCCGTCCAGCGGCTCCGCGTCGCCGACGCCGTAGGCCGCGACGAGGTCCTGCAGCGACACCGGGGTGATCTCGAGGCCGACGGCCTCGGCGGCCGAGCGGTCGCCGTCGCGCAGCGTCCCCTCGATGACGGCGGTGCCGAGGCCGCCGATGGTGCGACGGGCGAGGGATCGGCGATCCCTCGCGAAATCATCGACGGCCGACGCTCGGCCCGCGACCTGGTAGGCGCCGCCGCGCAGCTCGTCGACGTCGGCGTGCCGCACCACGCGACCCCTGTCGAGCACGATCACGCGCTCGAGCAGACGGTCCATCTCATCGATGAGGTGCGTCGACAGGATGATGGTGCGCGGATGCGCCGCGTAGTCGCGCAGCAGCTCGTCGTAGAAGATGTGCCTGGCCGTCGCGTCGAGGCCCAAGTAGGGCTCGTCGAAGAACGTGACGGCCGAGCGCGAGGCGAGGCCGAGCACGATGCCGAGCGACGACAGCTGGCCGCGCGAGAACTTCTTGATGATCGGCTTCGTCGGGATGCGGAAGAGCTCGATGAGCCGGTCGGCGGTCTCCTGCGACCAGTTCGGGTAGAAGATCGCCGCCGCTCGGATGGCGTGCTTCAGCTTGTAGTCGTCGGGGTAGCGCTGGTTGTCGCGCACGAAGCACATCTGCTCGATGGTCTCCGCCCGCTCGAACGGGTCGCGCCCGCGCACCTTCACGGTGCCCGAGGTGGGCCGATCCTGCGCGGTGATGATCGACATGAGCGTGGTCTTGCCCGCGCCGTTGCGGCCGAGCAGGCCCGTGATCGCGTTCTCGCGGATGTCGAGCGTGACGTCCTCGAGGGCCGCGGCTCCCCGGTAGCGGCGGGTGAGGCCGCGCGTTTCGATGACTGATGCGGTCATTGTTCTGCTTCCTTCACTGTGCGGTCTGTGACGAGTGCCGGTCGGGCGAGGGCTGGGCCGGCGCGGGCTGCTCGGCCCGCGATTCCGCCCGGCTCTGCGTCGACGACTCCTGCTGCGCGGCGTGCTGCTCGACGAGCCGCACGAGGTCCTCCGGGCCGATGCCGAGGGCCCTGGCCTCAGCCGCGAGCGGCGCGATGAACTTGCGGGCGAACGCCTGACGGCGTTCTTCTTCGATGAGGGATCGCGCTCCGTCTGCGACGAACATGCCGATCCCTCGCCGCTTGTAGAGCACGCCCCGCTCGACCAGCAGGTTCAGCGCTTTGCCCGCGGTGGCGGGGTTGATGCGGAGGTACGCGGCGAGCTCATTGGTGGAGGGCACCTGCTGCTCCTCTGCGTAGACCCCCCGCAGCACGTCGTCGGCGATGCGATCGGCGAGCTGCAGGAAGATCGGTCGCGTGTCGTCGAACACCTGAGCCTCCCTGGTTCATTACTTCACTAATGAACCTATGCACCCCCGCCGCGAATGTCAACCCCGCCCGCCATCGGCCCCGCACAAGCGCGTAGGCTGAGGGGGTGAGCGGAGTGTGGCAGACCGATTCGGCACGGGGCGGCGTCGACCCGACGCAGCGGGCGATCCGCTACGTGGCGATCGGCGACAGCTTCACCGAGGGCGTCGGCGACGAACGGCCCGACGGCTCGGTGCGAGGCTGGGCCGACCTCGTCGCGCAGGGCCTCGCCGACGCGACCGGCGAGCCCGTGCAATACGCGAACCTCGCCATCCGCGGCCGGCTGCTCGCCCCCATCATCGCCGAACAGCTCGAACCGGCACTCGCACTCGGCCCCACGCTCGTGAGCTTCAACGGCGGCGGCAACGACATGCTGCGGCCCGGCACCGACCTCGCCTGGATCAGCCGGGAGACCGAACGCGCACTGCGCCGCATCGCGGACGCGGGCGCCGAGCCGCTGCTGCTCGCGGGCGCGAATCCCACGGCGGGCCTTCCCGGCGGCGAGCGCGTGCGGCGCAAGGGCGATGCGCTCGTGCGGGAGGCGCGAGGGATCGCCGAGCGCCTCGGCATCCGCTTCGCCGACAACTGGAGCGACGCCGAGCTCGCGGGGCGCCAGTACTGGTCGCCCGATCGGTTGCACCTCGCTCCGGTCGGGCACCGCCGCGTCGCTTCGAACGTGCTGCGCGCACTGGGCTACGGTGCGCCCGCCGACTGGGTGCTCGAGGCGGAGGCGATCCCTCGCCCCACCCGGAGGGAGCAGCTCAGCTACACCCGCGAGCACGTGGTGCCGTGGGTGCGGCGGAGGCTCACCGGCCGTTCGAGCGGCGACGGCCGCACGGCGAAGCACCCGGCCTGGGTCGAGGTGCTGGCGCGAGGCTAGCTCCCCGAATGCTCCGACCGCGCAGAGCGCCACGCGGACGGGGATCGCGCCGCGGGAGCGGGGTCTTCGGGGTTTCCCGAATCATCCTGCGGGATGAGCGGAAATGGTACCGCGGGATGATGCGGCGGGGACGTGGGAGACGCCAGGGTGGAATCATCCACCGCCGCGACCGCGCACGCACCCCGGCGACGATCCGCCGCACGCACCCGCGGCCCGGCCCGAAAGCACGCATGTCATTTCTCACGCGCACCAGCCTCAAGAACCGCCTCATCGTCGGGCTCACGACGCTCGCAGTGGCGGTGCTCGGCCTCTTCTCCATGAGCGCGTTGAAGCAGGAGCTCATGCCGTCGATGCAGGTGCCGATGGCGTTCGTGAGCGTGCAGGCCGACGGCCTCGCGCCCGAGGAGATGGCGCGCACCGTAACGGAGCCCGTCGAGCAGGCGGTACAGGGCGTGTCGGGCGTCAACCGGGTGACGTCGACGACGACGAGCGGCACTGCCGACATCACCGTCGAGTGGCCCTTCGGCGAGAACGACGACGAGACCTTCCGCGCGGTGCGCGGCGCAGCCGAGTCGCTGAAGCCCATGCTGCCGACGGGCGCCGAGGTGCAGGTCTTCTCGGGCGGCTCCGACGACATGCCCGCGATGGTGCTGAGCGCGGGCGCTCCCGGCGACCGGGCGAAGTTCGGAGACGCGCTCGCGAACACGGTGGTGCCCGCCCTGCAGGGCGTGAGCGGCGTGCGCACGGTCGAGCTCTCGGGCCGCGAGGAGCAGCAGGTGATGATCGACCTGCGCGCTGCCGACGTCACCCGCCTCCGGGTCGACCCGGCCATGCTCCCGCCGCTGCTCGAGGCGCACGGTGCGACGCTCCCCGCCGGCCAGGCCGACTCCCCCGAGGGGCCCGTCTCCGTGACGGTCGGCACGATGCTCGGGGCAGGCGCGACGGCGGAGGAGGCGGCCGCCGAGATCGCCGCCCTGCCGCTCACGGTGACCGACGCCGAGGGCAACAGCAGCGTGGTGGGCGTCTCCGACTTCGCCGACGTGCACCTCGAGACGAAGCCCGCGACGAGCATCTCGCGCGTCAACGGCAACCCCGCGATGACGCTGCAGATCACGCCCGCCCAGGGCGCCAACGTCGTCGACATCTCGCACGCGGTGAACGCGGAGCTCGACCGGCTCGCGCCGGGCCTCGACGCGGAGTTCGTCGCGATCTTCGACCAGGCGCCCTACATCGAGCAGTCGATCCACGACCTGTCGGTCGAGGGCGGCCTCGGCCTGCTGTTCGCGGTGCTCGTGATCCTCGCGTTCCTGGGCTCGTGGCGATCGACCGTGATCGCCGCGCTCTCCATCCCGCTGTCGCTGCTGATCACCCTCATCGGCCTGTGGTGGAGCGGCAATACCCTGAACATCCTCACGCTCGGCGCGCTCACGATCGCGATCGGCCGCGTCGTCGACGACTCGATCGTGGTGATCGAGAACATCAGCCGCCGCCGCGGCACCGGCCCGCTGACCGTGGAGGGCGTCGTCGCCTCGGTGCGGCAGGTGGCGGGTGCGATCACGGCTTCGACGCTCACCACGGTGGCGGTGTTCCTGCCGATCGCCTTCGTGTCGGGGCTCGCCGGCCAGCTGTTCCGCCCCTTCGCGGTGACCGTGACGATCGCCCTGCTCGCGTCGCTGTTCGTCGCGCTCACGATCGTGCCGGTGCTCGCGTTCTGGTTCATGCGCGGCAAGCGGCGGAGGGGCGGGAGAACGGGCGAGGGATCCCTCGCCGCCGCAGGCGCGGCCCCGGCCGCAGACCCGCACGACGACCTCGCCGAGATCCACACCGCTCCCGACCGCCTGCAGCGGGCGGTCATGCCCGCGCTGAACGCGACGAGGCGGCATCCGGTGATCACGCTGATCGCCTCGGGCCTCATCCTGATCGGAACGCTCGCGATGACCTCGCTGCTGCAGACCGACTTCCTCGGCTCATCGGGCGCCGAGAGCCTGCAGGTGCTGCAGACGCCGGAGAAGAAGCAGGCCGAGGAGGGCGAGGAAGCGCCCGAGCTGACGGGCGCCGCGCTCGGAGCCGAAGAGCTCATCGCGGTCGCCGAGCCCGTGGAACGGGCGCTCGGCGAGGTGACCGGCGTGCGCGACGTGATGACGTCGATCCCGGTCGGCACCGCGGTCGCGGGCGAGCCGACCACGATCACCTACGACGTGCAGCTCGCCGACGGAGCCGACGCCAACACCGTGAGCGCCGCAGTGGAGCGCGCGCTCGACGATCTGCGGGGCGCGGGCGAGGTGCGTCTGGCCACGCAGGACGCCTTCGTGGCGGGAGCCGCCGGTTCGGGCATCGCGCTGCAGATCAAGGGCAGCGATCCCGCGGCGTTGCGCAAGGCGAGCGAGTCGCTCGAGGAGCGCCTGTCGGACGCGGAGGGCGTGCGGTCGGTGCAGAGCGATCTGAAGGGCGAGCAGCCCGTCATGCGCGTGAAACTCGATGAGGCGAAGGCCACGCTGCTCGGCTTCGACCGGGCGTCGGTCGCGAAGGCGATCCAGGAGGCCCTCGAGGGCAGCACCGCCGGCCGCCTGATGCTCGAGGGCCGCGAGCGCGACATCGTCGTGCGCACGCCAGGGTCCGAGCGCGGCGCCGCGAAGCTCGGCGAGATCATGCTGCCCGTCACGCCCCAGCAGAACGCGGCGGCCCAGAAGGCCGCGAGCGACGCACTGCAGCAGAAGGCCGAGGCCCAGGCCGAGGACGCGCGCGTGAAGTCGGAGAACGAACTCGCCTCGCAGATCACCGAGGCGCAGAACATGCGCGCGGAGCTCGCCGCCCAGCTCGCACCGCTGAACCAGCAGCTCGCGCAGCTGCTCACGGCGCCCGTCGTGCCCCAGCCGCCGCTCTCGCCCGAGGAGGACGCGGCCGCGCGGGCCTACGAGGAGCGCGCCGCGCAGATCGCAGCCCTGCAGGAGGCCATCGCGGGGGCGCAGAGCGGGATCGAGGGCGCCGACGAGCAGATCAAGTCGCTGCGAGAGGCGCAGGCCGAGGCCGCGAATCAGCGGGCCGAGCAGGATCAGGCCGAGGCCGAGCAGAAGGCCGCGGCAGCGGTCACGGGCTCCGCGATCCCCCTCTCCGAGATCGCGACCGTCGAGGAGGAGCTGACCGCGCCCATGATCACGCGGGCCGACGGCGATCGCCAGGTCGTGCTCACCGTGACGCCGCGACCGGGGCAGCTCGACGCGGCGAACGCGGCGATCGACGAGGCCATCGCCGAGACCGAGCTGCCCGCGGGCGTCTCGTTCGACCTCGGCGGCGTGAGCGCCGAGCAGGACGAGGCCTTCACCCAGCTGTTCGCGGCGATGCTCGGCGCGATCGTGCTCGTCATGCTCGTGATGGTCGCGACGTTCCGCAGCTTCCGCGGGCCGTTCGTGCTGCTCGTCTCGATCCCGTTCGCGGCCACGGGCGCCATCCTCGGCCTGCTCGTCACGAACACGCCGCTCGGCCTGCCCGCCCTGATCGGCCTGCTCATGCTCATCGGCATCGTGGTGACGAACGCGATCGTGCTCATGGACCTCGTGAACCGGCTGCGCGCGAGCGGCGCCGACCTCGACGAGGCCGTGGAGCACGGCACCCGACTGCGCCTGCGCCCCATCCTGATGACCGCGGCCGCCACGATCTTCGCGCTCGTGCCGATGTCGCTCGGGCTGACCGGCGGCGGTGTCTTCATCTCGAAGCCGCTCGCGATCGTGGTGATCGGCGGCCTGATCTCGTCGACCCTGCTGACGCTCGTGCTCGTGCCGATCCTGTACACGCTCGTGGAGCGTAGGCGCGAGCGGAGGAGGCTGAAGCGCGCCCGCTACCTGGCGAACAAGATCGTGTGGAAGCGCCGCTTCGCGGCCGACGGCCCGCAGGCCGGCCGGGCGAACGAGGAGGCGGTCACCGCGGTGCTCGAGGATCTGCGGGAGTGAGGCTCCGCTCGCTCAATCGGCGGGGTGGGGCTCCACCCGCTGCCTGCCGCCGCCGCGCTGCGCGGCGGCACCCGCGATCACGACGAGCGCGATGCCGACGAGCTGCATGGCGGTCGGAGACTGGCTCAGCACGAGCAGACCGATGAGCACGCCGAAGGCCGGCTCGATCGCGAGCAGGGTGCCGAACGCGGTGTGCGTCATGCGTCGCAGCGCGAGCATCTCGAGGCCGAAGGAGATGACGGGAGTGATGAGCGCGATGCCCGCTGCGAGCAGCAGCACCCAGAGCGCCGCGTTGCCGCCGAGCACCTGCGGCAGCCCGACGGGCGCGGTGAAGACGGCGGCGATCGGGATGGTGAGCGCCAGCCCGCTGATGCCCGAGAAGCGGTCGCCGACGGACTGGGTGAAGACGTTGTAGAGCGCCCAACAGGTGCCCGCCAGCAGCGCGAAGCCCACCCCGACGAGGTCCATGCGTCCGTGCCAGGGCTCGGTGAGCAGCACGATTCCGACGAGCGCGAGCAGCGGCCAGGCGAGCGCACTGCGGCGCTTGCTCGCGATTCCGGCGACCGCGAGCGGACCGAGGAACTCGATCGCCACGGCGGTGCCGAGCGGGATGCGCTCGACCGCCGCGAGGAAGAAGGTGGTCATGAATCCCGTGACGAGTCCGAGCACGAGCAGCGCGGGGAGATCCCTCGCCCTGATCGATCTGAGGCGAGGCCTCGCGATGATGAGCAGCAGAACACCGCCGAAGCACATGCGCAGCCAGGCCGTGCCCGCGGGCCCGACCTGCTCGATCACCGTGACGGAGAGCGCGTTCGAGACCTGGATGAGCAGCATCGCGGCGATGGCCAGCGACCAGGGAGGGATCCCCGTCGAGGAGCGCGGGATCACGCGGCGCCCACCCTCCTGCGGACGACCGTCGCGCCGTCGCCGAGCGCCGCGAGCGCGTCGGTCAGGGCGTCGGCGGCGCTGTCGAGCGCCGTGTCGCCCATCGGTTCGAGGGCGTCCATGATGAAGAACGCTGTGCGCGTCGTGTCGGTGAGCGCCGTTCGGCGGCCCTGCCGCCAGTTCCAGCGGCGGCAGGTCACCCCCGCGTCGTCCGTCCAGACGACCTCGCCGGGATCGGGGTGCTCGATCGCCGCCTCCCCGTTCGCGACGGTGTCGAAGGGCTCGTCGCCCGTCGCACGCGTCAGTCGCGCCGGGCCGGCGTAAGCGACCAGGTCCTCGCCTCCGAGCGGCACCTGGTGCAGCACCGAGATTGCGTTGTAGACGTCGGTGAGCGCGTTGACGCGCGGCAGACCGGTCCCGGCTCTGCGGGTGAGCGCCTCGAGGCTGTTGCGGGTGCGCTGCGGCTTGGCTCCGAAGGCGCGGTAGGCGTCGCGCCAGGCGGCGATGTGGGGCAGCTCCTCGACCGGTGAGCCCGCGAGCAGCGTGCGCGCGTGCTCCTCGGCGCGCGCGACGAGCGCGTCGATCGCTGCCGATCCCTCGCCGACTGCCGATTCGTCGCCGTGCGCCGATCCCTCGCCCGCCGCACGGCCCGGTTCGAGACCGTCGACGACGAGCAGCATCGCGCGGTAGTCGGGGCGGAGCGCGAGCACGGAGGGATCGACCGAGCACGCGGCGAGGAAGTTCTCGGGCGTCGTCTCGGGCGCCGTCTGCTCAGGCATCGGGGGCCTCCGATCGGTGCGTCGCTCCGACTCCGGGCTCGAAGACCGCGAGCGAGAAGCGGGCGGGCCGCTCGTGCGGGTTTGCGTAGGCGTGCGCGGCATCTCCTCGGAAGCTCAGCGCGTCGCCCTCCTGCAGTTCGTGGGCCTCGCCCTCGATCTCGACCGTGAGGGAGCCCTCCCGCACGTGCAGCAGCTCGCGCGTGCCCGGGGAGTGGGACTCGCTCGAGTGCCGCTCGCCCGGGGCGAGGATCCAGTCCCAGAGCTCGACCACGTCGGGCGGCTCGGTACCCGCGACGAGCACCCCGCGCCCGCCCGCCTCGCCGTTCCAGAGCACCGCTCCCTCACCGCTGCGTGTCAGCTTCGCGGCGCGCGGCTCGGGCGGCTCGACGAGCGCGGGCAGCCCGACGCCGAGCGCGTCGGAGATGCGCAGCAACGTGCCGACGCTCGGGTTCACCGTTCCCTGCTCGACGTTCACGAGCATCCTGCGGCTCACGCCGGCCGCAGCCGCGAGGCCGTCGAGGGTCCAGTCGCGCAGCTTGCGCTCCTGTCGCACGCGCGCGCCGATCGCACGCGCCAGTGTCTCCGCACTCTCATCCATGAGTGCAGCATAATGCACCTCTAGTGCATCATCAAGTTCTCGGCAGCCTCCCGTATCGAAGCCCATCCGACGAACCGCGCGGCGGCCGGGCGCACTGGCGCCGCGGCCCGGCGGTCAACCGCGCCTCAGGAGCGGCAGCGCTCGCACAGGCCGAACAGGTCGACCACGTGCTCGATCTCGGTGAAGCCGTGCTCGGCGCCGACGCGCTTCGTCCACTCCTCGACGACGGTGGCCGAGAGCTCGACCGTCGCACCGCAGCTGCGACAGATGAGGTGATGATGGTGGCCTTGCGTCGCGCAGGAGCGGAACAGGTTCTCGCCCTCGGGAGACTGCAGCGAGTCCGCCTCACCCGTCTCGGCGAGGCCGGCGAGCGCGCGGTAGACGGTCGCGAGGCCGATCGTCGACCCCCCGTCGCGCAGTCCCTGATGCAGCTGCTGGGCGCTGACGAAGCCGCGGGCCTCGGCGAGCGCGGCGCGCACCGCCTCGCGCTGCCAGGTGTTACGCCTCGGCTGCATCACAGTCCTCCCGTCGCTTGGCATCCACCGTAGCGAACTTCGGCGGGCGCGGGAGCGCGAATGCGCGGGCGAGGGATCGCACCGCCAGCGCGAGCACGAAGAGGCCCGTCAGCACCAGCCCGACCGAGCCCCCTGCCGCGACGCCGAACTCGCGCGAGATCCAGAGGCCGAGCAGGCCGCCGAGCACCCCGATCGCGGCGGCGAGGGGAGGGATCCACTCGATCCGCCCCACGAGCACGCGCGCGGCGGCGGCCGGCGCGATGAGCACGGCGACCCCGAGGATCGCGCCGACCGCGGGCATCGCGACGACCACGGAGGCGGCGATCACCCCGGTCACCACGAGCTCGATCGGCCAGCCGCGGAAGCCCGCTGCGGCGAAGCCGACGGGGTCGAAGGTGTGGAACAGGATGCTGCGCCGGGTCGCCGCGAGCACCAGCGCCGACGCCACGAGCACGCCGGCGGTCGCCGCGACATCGCCGCCGGTGACGCTCAGGGGCGAGCCCACCAGCAGCGCCTCGACCGGCACGCCGAGCCCCGGGTTGAGACTCGCGAGCAGCGTGCCGAGCGCGAAACCGAACGAGAGCACGACCCCGCTCGTCACCTGACGACCCTGCTGCGGGATGCGCGACAGGAGCGTCATGAGCAGCACGAGCACGAGCGCGAACAGCGCCTGCCCGAGCAGCAGGTTCCAGCCGAGCACGGCGAAGACGACGCCGCCGGGGAAGGTCGCGTGGCTGAGCGCCACCGCGAAGAACGAGCGGCGCCGCAGCACGATGAGCGTGCCTGCGAGACCCGAGAGCAGGCCGAGCAGCGCGAGCTCGAGCGCGGCGAGCGCGAGATAGCTCATGCGGCGCGCTCCCGGATCCCTCGCCCGCCGTCGCGGCCGTCGCCGGAGCCACCGGTTTCCGTCCGCAGCAGCGGTGAGCGCCGCAGCACGACCACGCGGAGCAGCGCCGCGAGCAGGTAGCCCGCGATGAGCAGCAGCACCACCACGGCACCGGGAGACACGGTCGCCCCCGAACCGACCGACCACTCGAACGAGAGCCACAGACCCGCGACGCCCGCGACGAGCGGGAGCAGGATCGCGAGCGGGATGAGCAGCGCGAAGCGGCGCGTCAGCAGTCGCGCGGCGGCCATGGGCACGGTGAGCAGGGCGATCACCATCAGCACTCCGAGCGCCTGCACGCCGGCGACCACGAGCAGCGCGACGGCGACTCCGAGCGACAGGTCGGCCGCGAGCGGGCGGAAGCCGGCGGCCTCGGCCCCCGCCGCGTCGAACGCGCGGAACAGCTGGGCCCGCCAGGTCGCGAGTACCACGAGCACGGCCGCGACGGCCACGACCAGCACCTGCGCGAGCTGCGCCTCCGTGACGGTCAGCAGGCGCCCGAACAGCAGATCCTGCAATTGCGAGACATAGCCCTCCTGCAGCGACACGAGCACGATGCCGAGGCTGAAGAGCCCGGTGAGCACGACCGCGATGGCGGCGTCGGCCCCGACCCCGCCGCGGCGCTCGATCGCGGTGAACAGCACGGCCGCGATCACCGCGGCGACCGCGGCTCCCGGCAGCAGCGCGGCCGATCCGCCCACCGCTGCACCGATGACGAGGCCGGGGAAGACGGCGTGCACGAGCCCGTCGCTCACGAACTCGAGCTCGCGGAAGCCGATGAAGAGACCCACGACGCCCGCGGCGACGGCGAGGATGACGACCGTCGCGAGCGCGCGCCACATGAAGGGCAGCGCGAAGATCTCGAGCGGACCGAACTCGGAGGCGAGGGATCCGACCGCGGCGAGCACTACTCGGTCTCCCGGGTCGTCGTGACCGTGTGGTGGTCGAGCTCGACCGTCGTGTCCTGGAACGCGTGCTGCACCGCCGCGAGCGTGAGCGCCTCGTCGAGCGGGCCGAACGCGGCGGGGTGCCCCGGCTGATCGGCCTCGTGCCCGCTCGAGAGCAGCAGCACGTGGGTGCAGGCCTCCTGCGCGATCTCGAGGTCGTGGGTCGACACGATCACCGTGCGGCCCTCCTCGCGCAGCCCGCGCACCAGGCCGAGCAGCGCTTCCCGGTTCTCGCGGTCGAGGCCGTTGAACGGCTCGTCGAGCAGCAGCAGGCGCGGATCGGAGACGAGGGCGCGCGCGAGGATCCCTCGCTGCTGCTGACCGCCGGAGAGCTCGCCGAAGCGGCGCCTCGCGAGGGCCGCGAGCCCGACTCGCTCGAGCGCACCGCTCACCGCGGTGCGGCCATCTCGGCCGATCGGCCGCAGCGCCCCCCTCGAGCGGTACAGGCCCATCGTCACCACCTGCCGCAGCGTCAACGGGAGGTTCGCGTCCCTGGTATCGGCCTGGGGCAGCGTGCCGACGAAGCGCCGCGCGCGCCGGGGCGTCTCTCCGAGCACCCGCACTTCGCCCGCCGTGAGCTCGGCGAGGCCGAGGATGCCGCGCAGCAGCGTCGACTTGCCCGAACCGTTGGGGCCGATGAGCGCCACCGCAGTGCCCGCGGGCACTTCGAGTGTCAGGCGCTCCACGCGCGTGACGCCGTCGTAGCCGAAGGCCGCCCCGACGAGCGAGAGCGCGGACGCGCCACCCCCGGGGTGCCCGGACGACGCGGCGCTCCCGACGCCGACGGTCTCGCACGCGGCGCCGGGAGCGGGGTCCGAACCGGCGGGAATCACCCTTGCAGACTATCGGGAAGCGGCTGCGGCTCCACTCCCCACGCCTCGAGGATCACGCGGGTGTTGTGCTCGGTCGCGCCGATGTAGGTCTCGCCGTCGGTGCCCTTCGCGCCGAGCGAGTCGGCGAAGAGCGACTCGGCGTCGACGACCTGCACGCCGGCCTCCTTCGCGATGGTCTGCGCGAGCTTCGGGCTCATGGACGATTCGACGAACACGGCCTTCACGCCGCGCTCCCTGATCGAGGCCACGAGCGCGTCGATCTCGGCGGCGCTGGGCTCGGCGTTGTCCTCGAAGCTCGGCAGGATGGAGCCCGCGAACTCGATGCCGTAGTCGTGCAGGTAGTAGCGGAGCGAGTCGTGGCCGCTCACGAGCACCCGCTCCTCGGCCGGCACGCGCTCGAACTGGGCGGTGATCCAGGCGTCGAGGTCGCCGAGCTTCTGAACGTATTCCTCTGCGCGCTGCGCGTAGTCCTCGGCGTCGGCGGGATCGGCCTTCGCGAGACCCTTCGCGATCTCCTCGACCATGCCCTCGGCATTGCGAGGGCTCGTCCAGATGTGCGGGTTCACGTCGCCGTGATCGTGATCGCCGTGGTCGTGCGCCTCCTCGCCGTGCTCGTCGGCCTCGTGGCCGTGCTCGTCGGCGCCGTGCTCGTCGGGCGCGCCGCCGTCCTCGGCGTGCGCGACCTCGCCCTCGTGCGCATGATCGTGGTCGTCCGCGACGGCGCCGCCCTCCGCCGTGATCTCGCGCAGCACGGTCTCGTCGAGGCCGTGGGCCGCGGTGATGATCTCGCCGTCGAAGCCCGAGGCCTCGATCGCGCTGTCGACGAAGGTCTCGAGGCCCGCCCCGTTGACCACCAGCACGTCGGCCTCGCCGAGCGCCAGCAGGTCGGCGGGGGTCGGGTCGAAGTGGTGGGCCGAGGAGCCGGGCTGCAGCAGACCCGTGACCTCGACGTCGTCTCCGCCGACCTCAGAGGTGAAATCCGCGAGCTGCGTGGTGGTGGCGACGACGGAGAGGGATCCCTCCCCGCCGCCCGCGTCGCCCGATGCCGTGCTCGAGCACGAGCTCAGGGCGAGCGCTGCGACGAGCGCGAGACCACCGAGCGCGGCGGGCTTGAGGATGGATGCGGTGCGCGAGACGCGCGGTGTGCGTGAGACGGGTGCCATGATTCGCTTCCTAAATGAGAACGACAATCACTTTACCCGTAAATGATAACGGTTCGCAAAAGCAGTACGGTGCGACCCGCGACGATCGAGGTCAGTTGTGGGGTGTGTCGCGCGGCGAATCGCCTCGACACACCCCACAACCGACCCGGATCGTGCGCACGTGTCGTCGATGACCCCGTGCGACAGCAGCGCAGGCTGCGTAGGCTGACGTCATGAGCGCACTGCCCGAGACCGCCGTCGCCCTGCGCGACGCGCTGCGCAGGGGCGAGGTCACCGCCGTCGAGGCCGTCGAGCACTTCCTCGGACGCATCTCCGAGGGCGACGACCTCGACGCCTTCATCGCTGTGAGCGCCGACCGGGCGCGCGACGAGGCGCACGCCGCCGACGCCCGCTTCGCGGCCACACCCGCATCGGAGCGAGCCGGCCTGCCCCCGCTCCACGGCATGCCCATCGCCTTCAAGGATCTCGTCGATGTCATCGGCTCGCCGACGACCTTCGGCACGGCGGCACTCCCCGTCGCGCGCCCCGCCCGAGACTCCCCCGGAGTCGCGGCGCTGCACAACGCCGGGGCGATCTCCCTCGGCAAGACCCAGGTGCCCGAGTTCGGCCTCAACGCCTACTCCGAGAACCGCATCGCACCGCCCGCCCGCAATCCGCTCGATCCCTCGCGCACCCCGGGCGGCTCCTCGGGAGGCAGCGCCGCGGCCGTCGCGGCAGGCATGCTGCCCGTCGCCCCGGGCAGCGACGGAGGCGGCTCGGTGCGCATCCCCGCGCTCGCATGCGGGCTCGTGGGGCTGAAACCGGGCCTCGGCTCGGTGCCCGCAGACCTGCTCGAGGGCCCGACCCCCGGCCCCGTCGACCCGTTCGGCGCACCGCGCCTCGCCGTCTCGGGCCCGCTCGCGCGCACCCCGGAGGACGCGGCCCTGCTCTACGATGCGATGCGCGGGCATGCTGGCGCCTCCGTGACCGGGAGCGCTTCCGCAGGCCCGGGCGCCTCCGGCGGCGAGGGATCCGCGCTCGCCGCCGTGCGAACGGCCGACGCCCTCACGGGTCTGCGCATCGGGCTCAGCGCCGCCTCGCCCTTCGAGGCCGCGCACCCCACGCCGCTCACCGAGGAGGCGCGCGAGGCGTGGGAGATCGCGGCCTCCCGACTCGCCGAGCGCGGGCACCGGGTCGAGGAGGCGGAGTTCCGCTACGATCCGCGCTACCCCGAGACGTTCGCCCGCTGCTGGACGGCGGGGCTCTCGCTGCTCGAACTGCCCGAGGGCGGCGCGGATCGGCTGACCGACCTCGCGCGCGTGTTCCGCGAGCGGGCACTGGGCCGATCCCTCGACGAGCACCTCGAATCCGCCGCCGTCATCACCGCCATCGCCGCCGACTTCCGGGATCAGTGGGGCGCCTACGACATCGTGCTGACGCCGGGCCTGGCCGCACCGCCGCCCGCTGTCGGGGCCTTCATGAGCCTCGCGCCCGACGACGACTACCGGGCGCAGTGCGAGTGGACGCCCTTCACCTCGATGGTCAACGTCTCGGGCCTGCCCGCGATCGCGGTTCCCACGCTCGAACTGCCGGGCGGGCTCTCGATGGGCGTTCAGCTCATCGGACGCGCGGGGTCGGAGGCGCAGCTGCTGCGGCTCGCCGCCCAGCTGATGCGGTGCTGAGGGGAGGGATCCCTCGCCGATCAGCGCAACGGGTCGCCCATCAGCTCGCGCGCCCGCTCCATGAGCGAAAGCGTGGCGAGCGTCTGGTCGAGCGGCCGCAGCGGCGACTCGGCGAGACCCGCATCGAGGCAGCGCGCCACCTCGAGCGCCTCCCAGAACAGCTGGGTGTGGGCGAGAGCCGGCTCGTCGTAGCGCAGCTCCTCTCCGTCGTGGAAGCGCACGACGACCGGACCGGGCTGGTAGAAGGGCGCGTCGAGCACGAGCGTCGCCTCAGTGCCCGCGACGTAGGCCGTGGTCGGGGTGTCGGCCATCATCGAGGCGCTCACGGTCGCGAGGCGATCGCGCCCGTCCGCGAGCAGCGCGTGGAACTGCCCGATCGCGCCCGGCGCCTCCACGCCCGCGACCGCGTGCCGCATGCCGTGCGCTGCCGCGACCCGCAGGCCGGGCAGCACCTCGTTCGCGAACATCATGACGTAGGTGCCGATGTCATTCATCGCGCCGCCACCCTGCGCGGGGTCCATGGCGCGGTGGTGGTCGACGAGGCGCTCGCCGAGGTTCGCCGAGACCTCGACCACCTCGCCGAGCATGCCGCTCGCGAGCACCTGCCGCACGACCGAGTAGCGGGGCAGCGCCAGCGTCCAGACCGCCTCCATCGCGAAGAGTCCCTTCGCGCGGGCGAGTTCCACGAGTTCCCGCGCCTCGGCGACGGTCGGCGTCATCGGCTTCTCGATCAGCACGGGCCTGCCCGCTTCGAGCGCGAGCTTCGCGTGGGCGAAGTGGTCGAGATGCCCGGTCGCGACGTAGACGACGTCGACATCGGCAGCGGCGACGAGCTCCTCGTACGAGCCGTAGGCGCGCTCGATGCCGTGCTCGACAGCGAACTCCTCGGCACGTGCCTGGGTGCGCGATCCGACCGCGACCACCCGCTGGTTCGTGTTCTGCTGCAGCGCCCGCACGAACTGCGCGGCGATCCAGCCGGTGCCGAGGACCGCCCAGCGCTGCACCGGCCCGGCCATCGGGTCGGGAACGGCGGGCTGCGGCATCGCACGGGCGGTCATGCGACGTCCTCGATCCTCACGAACGCGCCGCCGTTCCGCATCGACGCGACGGCCGCCGCCGCGACGCGGGTCGCGACAGCACCGTCCTCCACGGTGGCGAGCGCGGGCGCGCGACCCTCGTCGAGCGCCGTCACCCACTCCTGCAGTTCGAGGCGGTAGGCCTCGGCGAAGCGCGGGCGGAAGTCCTCCGGGATGCCGGTGCTCGTCGCGAGCTGCGTCGAGACGGCGACGCGGTGCGGCTCGGTGATCGACACGGCGCCGCTCTCGCAGACCACCTCGCAGCGCATGTCGTAGCCGTAGCGCGCGTTCAGGAAGACCTCGACGGTCGAGAGCGCCCCATCGGCGGTGCGGAGGAGGATCAGGAAGGGATCCCTCAGCCCTCCGCCCGTAGACGACGGCGTCTCGGGCGCGTGCCAGCTCACCTCGGTGACGGGCGAGTCGAGCAGCCACGGCACGAGGTCGAGGTCGTGGATCGCGGAGTTGAAGATCACCGTCTCGTCGGTGGCGCCGGGGCCCGAGGCGACCCCGCGGCCGATCGAGTGCACCATGACGGGGCGCCCGTGCTCGCCCGAGGTCACGACGCGCTTCTGCTCGACGTAGCCGGGATCGAAGCGGCGCATGAAGCCCTGGTGCACGAGCGGGATGCCCTCGCCCACAGCGGCGCGGTGCGCTTCGACGACGCGCTCGGCGTCGGCGACGGAGTACGACAGCGGCTTCTCGCAGAGCGTCGGCTTGCCCGCGGCGATGCAGGCGAGGGTCTGCTCGGCGTGCAGGAAGTCGGGCGATGCGATGAGCACCGCGTCGACCTCGGGGCAGTCGATGAGATCCTGCGCATTGTCGAAGGCGAGCGCGCCGGGGATCGCCGCGGCGGCGGCGCGGGCGCGCTCCATATCGACGTCGGCGAGGGCGGTGACGACCGCCCCCGACACCTCGGTATGCAGGCACTGCGCGTGGAAGGCGCCCATCACACCCGTGCCGATGATCCCGATCCTCATACGAACCCCTTTGTACTGACAAATGCGAACGGAACGAATCTAGCCGAATATCGGGCGCCGTGTCGATGAACGGACGGATTCGTCACGATGTTCTCGGAGGAGAAGGAACCCGTGCCGGCGGAGCGACGATGGAGTGATGGAACTCCGCCGGCACGGGTGGTCGATGGGACTACACGAGCATGCGCGCACGGAACCGATCGATCGATTCCGGCGGGATGCCGTGCGCGAGAAGGAACGACTCCAGGCTGCCGTGGCGCTCGATGAGGGCGTCGAGCACCTCGACGACGATGCCGCCCCGCGGCACCCCCTTGGCCTCCTCGAGCGTGAACAGCGGGATCCCGGCCTGCACGTAGTCTCGCGCGGCACGCTCCCAGAACGGGCTCTCCGCGAGGAAGCGGCAGGAGACCAGGTAGTCGGCAGAGATGGTCTCGCGCGGCACGCCGAGCAGTTCGAGCAGCACGGCGACGACGACGCCCGTGCGGTCCTTGCCCGCGGTGCAGTGCACCACGGCGGGCCGCTCTGCGGCGAGCAGCACTCCGACGGCCTCCGCCACGCGATGGCCGAAGCGCTCCCAGTAGAGCCGGTACTGCTCGTCGACCGCGGGCTGGGTGACGCCGGCGGCGTTCATGAGCTGATCGTCGTGCAGCGGCACGCTGCGGTGCTCCACCCCGAGGCCGTCGACGCGGTCGGGGTTCGCGAGCCGCTCGGTGCCCTCGCGCAGATCGAGCACGAGCCCGATGCCCAACCCGCGCAGCGTGTCGAGGTCGGCGTCGGTGAGGGCGTTCAGCGCGTCGGCGCGGTAGAGCAGGCCCGGCCGCAGCGCGGATCCGGAGGCCGCGTACCCGCCGAGGTCGCGAAAGTTGTGAGCGCCGTCGAGCAGCATGCGTCCGGCCGCGACGCGCTCGGCGGATTCGGCGGGCCCGTCGACCTCGGCAGGCCGGGTGGTTCCGTGCTGCGTGCGGTTCATCGTGCGGTTATCGCTTTCTCGCCGGCGCTACCGGCGGGGTGGAACGACGACCGGGCAGCGATCGGTCGCGATCAGGGGGACGCGATCCCCCTGAGCCGGTCGTTCGTCGGGTGGTTGTAGTGGGAGGAGTATTCGTACTGGTGCCGCGAGTTGAAGGAGCGCCGCACCTCCTGCACGACCGGCGTGCCCTCCGGGATCCCGAAGAACTCCGCGGTCTCGCCCGTCGCGAGCACGGCGACGAACTCGAACTCGGCGTGGTGGATGCGCACGCCGCTCTCCCGCAGCAGCGCTTCGAGGCTCTCGGTCTCCAGACGCTCGGGATTGAAACCCAGATACTCCGAGAGGATCCAGTTCTCCAGCACCGCGATCGGCTCGTCGTTCGCGCTCCGGTGGCGCAGGATGTGCGTGACCTTGGCGCCGAGCGGAAGCTCGGTGAGCTCCGCCAGCGCCTCGTCGACGATCAGCTCCTCGAACGCCAGCACCTTCGAGAGCGGCCGCCGCGCCGAGGCCGAGATCGCGTCGAAGAGCGTCGCGAAACTGCCCGGTGTGCGCGTGATCGGAGCCGCCCGTACGATGCGCGTGCCCTTTCCTCTCCCCCGCTCGCGCGAGATGATGCCGCGCTCCTCGAGCTTGGCCATCGCGCGACGGAGCGTCGAACGGGCCACCCCGAAGCCGGCGCAGAGCTCGTTCTCGGAGGGCAGCAGCGCGTCGCGGGCCAGCTTTCCGGTGCGCAGCGCACCGTCGACCTGGAACACGATCTGCAGATAGAGGGGGATCGAACTGGCGTGGTCCACCGCGGTGAAGGCCTCTTCGAATGCCACACGTGCCATCGTGTCCTCGCTTCGTTCGTCTCACGGCGCCGGGAGTCTCCCTCATGCTATGGCCTCCGAGGTCGCCTCCGGCGACGGGGCGAGGGATCGGCGGTCCCGATCCCTCGCCACCCGCATCGCGGCCGGGGTACGGCCGAACCGGTCAGCGGCTGGAGCGCCAGAAGTCCTGCCAGGCGACCGTGTTCTTGTAGTCGTCCTCGAGGTACTCGGTGCTGAAGGGCTGGGCCTCGTCGGCGATCAGCGGGTCGAGTCCGTATGCGTCCTCGGGTGCGACGACGTCGGGATTGTAGGAGCGCTTGCCGTCGGGCATGATGAACTCCATGCCCTCCTGCGAGGTCGCGAAGTGGATGTACAGCTTCGCCGCGTTCGGGCTCTTGCTCTTGGACGCGTAGGCCATCGTCTGCGGCATCGGCCCGGCGACGTACGGCTCGAGCCCGGCGCAGGGAGCCATGCTGTAGCCCTTCTCGGCGTTGTTTCGGAGCTTCGCGGCGGCCGTCTGGCCGAGCGGAGGAGCCTCCTGACCCGGCGCGCCGACGGCCTCCGAGACCTCCTCGTCGCTCTTGAACACCGATGCGTTCTTCGCGAGGCGCTTCAGCCACTCGTGGAAGGCGGTCGGCTCGTCGGTCTCGAGCTTCTCCCCGTACAGGTCCTCGTAGGCCTTCGCCCACTCGTCCGCGTGATCGCGGGCCGACTGGTTCCAGATGTTCGTGTACATCGCGCGCGCCTCGGGGTCGGGCAGCGCGACCTTGCCCTTCCAGTCCTCCTCCGTGAGCTCCCACAGGTTGGAGACCGGGCAGGTGTCGCCGTAGGCCTCGGTGTTGTACATCCACCACAGCCAGTTGCCGCTCGTCAGGTAGGGGTAGCGGGCCTCCTCGGGCAGCTTGTCGTAGACGTCGCCCGGCACCCAGTTGGTCAGGATGTCGTCTCGCAGCAGTTCGGCGTAGAAGGCCGGCGGCTCTGAGATCGCGAGCACGTCCGCGATGACGTTGCCCGAGTCGTGCTCCCGCTTCACCTTGTCGATCGCGTTCGTCTCGATCTTCACGCCCTCGGCTTCGATGCCGTACTTCGCGGTGAAGGCCTCAGTGATCTGGGAGACCTTGCCGGTCTCGTCGTAGATCGTGATCGGCCCCTCCTTCTTGGCCGCCTCGACCAGCGCGTCGAGATCGAAGCCCTCCGCCGTCTCGTCGGGCTGCAGCTCGATCTCCTGGCGCTGATCCTTCTGCGCGGCCGCCCCGCTCGTGTCGGCTCCGGGAGGCGCGCAGGCCGTGACCCCGAGGCCGAAGGCCAGGGCGATGACGGCCAGTCCGGTGGCGCGCTGCAGTGTCTGTCGTTTCATGGTTGAGCTCCTTCACTCAGCTGCTGAAATTATTCGGTTCTAGGAATTGGGCGTGGTGAGCAGGGCCGCCGCCGGGTGGTCAGCCGGCAGCGGGCGCTCGCTCTGCGTGAGCATGATCTGTTCGAGGATCGGGTAGTCGCCGCCGGGCACGGTGGCGTAGTAGTGGGGGTTCAGGTAGTCGCGCTCGGGCGGCTGCTCCTCGCCGCCGAGGTAGCTGCGGTAGGCGCCTCCGGCCTGGCGCACGATGAAGGCCGAGGCGGCGACGTCCCAGGAGTTCGCCTCGAACGAGACGGTGGCGTCCACCCAACCCGCGGCGACCCAGCACAGCGAGATGCAGCTGCTCCCGAGAGCGCGCACCTGCGCGAACTGGCGGCTCGCCTCCGTGAACTGCTCGAGCGCGAGCTCGGGGAGGTGCACGAGATCGCGCGGCAGCGGGAAGTTCAGCACGACGGTCGCCTGTTCGGGCCGGGTGAATCCCCAGCTCCGCATGGGCTCGTCGTTCAGGAAGGCACCGCGGTCGTCGGCCATGAACATGTGGTCGTTCGCGGGGTCGTAGACGACGCCGACGATCATCTCGCCGTCGCGGGCGATGCCGATGCTCACGGCCCACAGCGCCATGCCGCGGGCGAAGTTCGCGGTGCCGTCGATGGGGTCGATGTGCCAGGCGAGCGGCCCCGATCCCTCACTCGCTCCGTCCTCCTCACCCACGATCGTGGACCCGGGGTACGCCTCGAGGATGGCGCCGCGGATGTGCTCCTCGCACGCGCGATCGTATTTCGTGACCATGTCGTGGAAGTCGGCTTTCAGGTCGATGCCGAGCTCGCGGTTGCGGAACCCCTCCATCGCGATCGCTCCGGCCTCGCGCGCGATTCGTGTGGCGAAGGCGCTCAGTTCTTGGATGTTCGTCATTACGCGGTGACCTCTACTCGCTCATCGTCGGTATCGAATACGTGCGCCTGCGCGGCGGGCGCGACCAGCTCGACCTCGTCGCCGGGCTGCAGCGATCCGCGCTGCAGCGTCGTCGCGTACACCCGCTGGCCGCCGACCGCGGCCTCCACGGTCCAGCTGCCTCCGGTCGGCATGACCGACTCGATGCGGCCGGGCAGCACCAGGTCTCCCGACGGCCGCGAGGGATCGGGCTGCGCGACCGTCAGCGCCTCGGGGCGCACCCCGACGGATCCCGCCGCCGACGCCGGCACGCCGTGCGCCTCGAGGAAGCGTGCGGCGTACACGCGCTGCGGGGTCTCCTCGCCCATCTCGATGAAGTTCATCGGGGGCACTCCGAGGAAGTTCGCCACGAAGCGGTTCCGGGGGCGGTCGTAGATGTCCATCGGCGAGCCGACCTGCTGCAGCACGCCCTGGTTCATCACCGCGACGCGGGTCGCAAGGGTCATGGCCTCCCACTGGTCGTGCGTCACGAACACGACCGTCGCCTTGAACTCGTCGTGGATGCGCTTGAGTTCGGCGCGCATCTCGAGCCGCAGGCGCGAGTCGAGGTTCGACAGCGGCTCATCGAGGAGCATCAGCTTGGGATTCACCGCGAGCATGCGCGCCAGAGCGACGCGCTGCTGCTGGCCGCCCGACAACTGCGCCGGGTAGCGGTCGACGTAGGGGGCGATGCCGAGCTTCTGCGTCATCTGCGAGACGCGCTCCGCCCGCTCCGCCTTCGGCATCTTGCGCAGCTTGAGCCCGTAGTCGACGTTGTCGGCGACCGTCAGGTGCGGCCACAGCGCGTAGCTCTGGAACACGAGGCCGATGTCGCGCTTCTCGGGCGGCACGAAGCGGTTCGCCCGCGGCTCGTCCACGACCGTGTCGCCGATCGTGATGCTGCCGTCGGTGATGTTCTCGAGGCCGGCGATCATGCGCACCGTGGTGGTCTTGCCGCAGCCCGAGGGGCCGAGCAGGCACATGAAGTCGCCGTCGTCGATGGTGAGGTCGAGATGCTCGACCGCGTTCTGGTCTCCGCCGTAGTTCTTGACGATGCCGTCAAGTGTGATCGTGGGCATTTCAGCCTCCCATTCCCTGAGCAAGATCGGTTTTCATGATTTTCTGCACGCTGTAGGTGCCCACGAACGCGATGACCGCGACGAGCAGCACGACCGCGTTGCCGGCCTGCGAGTAGCCGACGTCGAGCAGCCTG
The DNA here is from genome assembly GCF_017565705.1 of Leucobacter ruminantium. GTDB lineage: Bacteria > Actinomycetota > Actinomycetes > Actinomycetales > Microbacteriaceae > Leucobacter > Leucobacter ruminantium. Next base: position 58,746 of record NZ_JAGDYL010000005.1, on the reverse strand, counting down.
ATCGACAGCGTGGTGAGCACGTCCATGCCGGGCACCGCGAGGATGACCACGAGGCTCAGGCTCTTCACTCCCGAGATGAACGCCATCACCATGCCGGTGGCGAGTGCGCCCTTCTGGATGGGCAGCACGATGGTGAAGAAGCGGCGCCACCAGCCGGCGCCCGACATCTGCGCGGCCTCCTCGGGGTCGGCGCCGAGCTGCATCATCGACGAGATGCCTGCGCGGGAGGCGAAAGGCATCTGCTCCGTGAAGTAGATCAGCACGAGCAGCGCCGCGGTGCCGTAGAGGGCGGGGATCGGGCCGCGCTGCACCGCGAACAGCGACAGGTAGGCCACCGCGAAGGCGATGCCCGGAACGAGGTACGGGAAGAACACCATCTGCCGCAGGAAGCCCGACACGAACTTCGACTGCGATCTGACGACGACGTACCCGACGACGAGCCCCATGATGCCGGCCATGATCGCGGCGAGCCCCACGATCCAGAGGCTGTTCCACGCCGCTCCCCACACCTCGGAGTTGAACAGCACGCCGTCGGGGAAGCCGATCGTGGGCAGATCCCTCCCCGTCCAGAACTCGAGCGTGAAGTTCTCGGCCTTGAACACGCCGGGCAGCTTCATCACGGTCGAGAGCGCGAGCACGAGCAGAGGGATCGCGACGCTGATCAGGAACAGCACCGTGCAGCCGAGCGTCGCGAGGATGCGCGACTTGCCGAGCCGGGCGACGGTGTTGCTCGAACCGCTCTTGCCCGAGATCGTGACGAAGCGCTTGGCCTCGCGCAGGAAGTACATGTCGACCCACAGCGAGATCGCGCCGATCAGCACGATCACCGCGACCATCACCGCGGCGGAGCCCGTCTGGTCGCTGTAGATGTTGCGGTAGAGGCTCGTGGCGAGCACGTTCATGTTCACCGGCAGGCCCAGCACGTAGGCGACGCCGAACTCGCCGAGCACCTTCGCGAGGATCAGTGTCACCGCCGAGATCAGGGCCGGGCGCAGCAGCGGCAGCACGACGCTGAAGGTCACCTCGCGGCGGGAGGCGCCCAGCAGCCGCGCCGACTCCTCGAGCGTGGAGTCGAAGCGCTTCAGGGCGTTGCCCACGAGCATGATCACGAACGGCGAGAAGTGCGCCGCGAAGATCAGGATGATCGGCACCCGCCCGTACGACAGCCAATCGGGCACGACGATCCCGAGGTTCTCGAGCCACCCCGCCTGACCGCCCGTGGTGCGGTTCTTGAACATCGTCACCCACGACAGCGCGAACGTCCACGCCGGCAGCATGTAGGGCACGATGAGCGCGGTCGCGAACCACTTGCGACCCCACATGTTGGTGCGGACCATGAGCCAGGCGACCGAGACGCCCACGATCAACGCGAGCACGATGCTGCACAGCGCGATGATCAGCGTGTTGACGAGCGGACCCCAGAAGATCGACATCGCCTGCGGCGATGCGAACACCCGCCAGAGGTAGTAGGAGGTGATGCTGCCCTCGGGCTGCTGGGTGATCATCGTGTCCTGGCGGTGCACGATGAGGCCGTCGACGAGCAGCGTGACGATGGGCGCGATGATCAGGTAGCCGAAGAGGACCAGCGACAGGACGCCGATGGTGACCACCGGATTCTGCGCGTAGAGGCGGAGGCGGTACCCGAGCGGCGTCTTCACGGCAGTGCCGCGTTTCCGGCGCCCCGGCTTCGCCTCCTCCTGCGGGTCTGGGATGAGAATCGTCGTCGTCACGTGACATCCTTGTCTGAACTTTAAAACATATCTGGCGCGATACCTTTCAGATTATGTACCCATCTCGATACCTTTGTCAAAACATTTCGGGGCCCGGTACGCGAACAGCCGCCTGAACAGCACAAAAGCGCCCCTCACGCATGTGTGAGTTCCAGTGGTCGTTGCAACACCTGAGTTGATCGGGAGTCGCAATGACCACTGGGCGCAGGCCTCGGCAGAGATACACAGCCGAGCAGAAGGCCGACTTTTTCGCACTGTTCGAGGAACTGCAGCACAACACCGAGGCGGCCAGGCAGCTCGGCTTGAATCCGAGAGGCACGTATCAGTGGCTCCGGGAACGCGGGATGCGCAGTCACGGCTCCCCAGGCCGCAAGCGGCATCCTGAGCGGGAGCACTACTTCATGCTCCGCGAGTCCGGCATTCCGAGGAGGGAAGCCTCCCGGATCGCGGGTGTGCACTACCGAACCGCCGGTGACTGGGACCGAGGAGTCAGCTCGCGCGGCAACCGCCGGCATTATGCAGACGGCCGGGTTGTGGATTACACCTCTGGTATGACGACCTATTCCGATCAGACGGTACTCGTCGACCGGCCCCGGTCCGAGAAGCTGCAGCAGAACCTCCACCCGCGCCTGATCTCGCTCGAGGAGCGCGAGCAGATCCGAGACCTCACTCGTGACGGCCACTCTCTGCGTAGCGTCGCCCGCATCCTCGGACGTGCGCCGTCGACCATCAGCCGGGAGATTCGACGGAACCTTTCGCGCGAGGGCACCTATCACCCCTACGCCGCGCACCGGAAGGCCGCAGATCGACGACCCCGGCCGAAGCTCCGCAAGCTCATCGAGAGCGGCCCGCTCCGTGCCTACGTGCAGGAGAAGCTCTCCGAGTTCTGGTCCCCGGAGCAGATCAGCCGTAGCCTACGGATGGACTATCCAACCGAGCCGGGGATGCGCGTGGCGACCGAGACGATTTACCAGACCCTCTACTTCCAGGGGCGGGGGCAACTGCGTCGAGAGATCGCCGCTGCCCTCCGCAACGGGAAGGCCCGCCGAACCTCACGCAGCCAAGCCCAGAGGAGGCAGCCCCGGTTTACCGACCCGATGGTGATGATCTCCGACCGGCCGCCCGAAGTCGCCGATCGCGCGGTCCCCGGTCACTGGGAAGGCGATCTGATTATCGGGAAGGAAGGCGCGAGCCAGATCGGCACTCTCGTTGAGCGCACGACCCGGTTCGTGATGCTGGTCCATCTGCCTCTCACCCGTGACGCGACGACGGTGAGGAACGCGCTCGTGCAGACCATGAGTCAGCTCCCCGCGTACCTGCGACGGTCGCTGACTTGGGACCAGGGAGTCGAGATGGCCGAGCACAAGAAGTTCGCGATCGCTGCCGATATGCCCGTGTTCTTCTGCGACCCGGCATCGCCCTGGCAGCGCGGCTCGAACGAGAACACGAACCGGCTCCTTCGCCAGTACTTCCCGAAGGGCACCGACCTCTCGGTCCACGCTCCCGATGAACTCGCGCGAGTCGCTGGGCAGCTCAATACCCGCCCCCGGAAGACGCTGGGATGGGAGACCCCGGCGCAACGTCTCGCAGCGCTCCTCGCCTCCTAGCTGCCTCTTTCTCACTCCACCGCCGCCTCAAGCACCGAGGCGGTGGTCGGCGACCCTCGAACCTGCTCAGCAACGACGAAACGGCCCGGCCCACCAGAGTTTGGTGGGCCGGGCCGTTTCTGTCATGCTCAGGGTCTATCGTGTTGCGACGACCCCTGGAATCTGCCATGTCGTGAGGGGCGCCAGGTGGGGCTGCCCCCTCCCAGGGCCGAGTGGCCGCTTGGCTCCGCTATCCGCGCGGATTAGCGGGGCCCAACGGCCCCACCCACCCACAACGGCGGGGGCGAGCGGGCGGTGGGGCCGGGTGGCCGCCCCACCCGCGGCTTTTCGCCCCCCCCCCCCCACCACTCGACGCCAATCGGGCGGGAGAGAGCGGCAGGGAGGACGGACGGCAGGGCGGCAGAGCGGGCGGCGGGGCCGCAGGTAGGACGCAGCGGCGTGCCGGTCAGAGGCCGCGTACCCTACAGACGGCCCCGATCCCTCAGCAGAAGGCCCTGCAGTTCCGACAGCAGCTCGGAGATCCGCTGCTCGTCCAGTTGCGTCGGCGCGGCGGCCAGGGCGTCGAGATCGAAGACCGTGCTCGGGTGATGCCACGCCGTGAAACTCTCGACGACGCGACCGCGCGTGTCTCGCGTGATGCCCTCGAGCAGCGTGAGCGGCGTCCCTTCCGGCACCCCCAGGAACCCAGCCGTCTCGCGGGTCGCGGCGACTGCGCGGAGCTGCCGGGGGCCGCCCTCGGGTTCCACGCCGGAGCTGCGCATCCAGTCGTGCAGCGAGCCCCCTTCGAGATCCTTCTCGCTCAGCGACGGGAACAGCTCCCGAGGGATCCAGGTGACCATGTGCACGAGAGCCTCTCCGTCGACGCTGCGCAGGCGCTCGAGCCGCCAGGCGTCGTCGGTAGCGAGATCGTCGACGGCGCGCTCCGTCGGGCGCTGCCGCGTCAGGTCGATGATCCTCGTCCGGAGTTCGCCGCCGGCCGATGCGATCTGCTGAGAGAGCCCGCCGGCGCGGCCCGCCTGGCGATGGTGTCGCGGCAGGGGCAGCACCGTCGTGCCGCGACCGCGGTGCCTGGCGACGAGCCGCTCCGAGGCGAGCACCTCGAGGGCCTGGCGCACGACGCTCCGCGCCACCCCGTACTGCTCCTGAAGCTTCTGCTCCGACGGCAGCACAGCCCCCGCCACGTAGCTGCCGTCGAAGATCATCTTTCGAATGCGCTCGACGATCTGCGTATACAAAGGCTCCGCGCCCGTGCGATCAAGATCCTCCATCGGCACCCCCATTCGCCCAGTGCGACCACACCCATCATCTCGCAGTTCGGGATTGACGCCCAAGCGATCACCGATCATACTTGTACGCACAACCTGTCCGTATCTCTTTTCATGGAGCTGCAATGGCGCAATCCTTCGCTCGCACACGATCCACATTCCCCATGTTCGCCTTCATGAGCCGCATCCCCGGCGGCCTGATGCTCATCCCGCTCGCCCTCGGCATCCTGTTCGGGAACTTCCTCCCCGACGCCATCGGAATCGGGAGCTTCACCACGGCGCTCTTCCGAGACGGCACACTCACCCTGATCGCCGTCCTCATCGTCGCGACCGGCGCGCAGATCACCGGAAGCAGGAGCGGCAAGGCCGCGGCGAGCACGACGCTCGTCGTGCTCTTCGCCAAGACCCTCGTGCCCATCGGACTCGCGGTGACGCTGGGGCTCACGGTCGGCATCGAGGGCGTCTGGGGAGTGTCGATCCTCGCCCTGATCACGATCTTCGGCAACAGCAACGGCGCACTGTGGCTCGCGTTCGCCGGACAGTACGGGGATGAGCGCGACCAGGGCGCCTATGTCGCCAGCGCGTTCGACGACGGCCCGTTCCTGGCGCTCATCTTCCTCGGCGCATCCGGGCTCGGCGACATCCCCGTCCTTGCCATCGTCGCCGCGCTGGTCCCGTTTGTCATCGGCCTCATCATCGGTGCCGTCGATCGCGAGTGGACATCCGTGCTCAACACGGTCGCACCCATCACCATCCCGTTCATGTCGTTCTGCGTCGGCACCGGGATCAGCCTCTCCGAAGTGCTGACCGGCGGCATGCAGGGCATCGTGCTGGGCGTGCTGGTGGTGTTCTTCACCGGCGGGCTCACCTACCTGGGGTACCGCTACATCCTGAAGCGCGGCAACCAGAGCGGGATCGGCTTCGCGGCCGGCACGACCGCGGGGAACGCCGTCGCGGTTCCGGCCGTCGTGGCAGCAGCGGATTCGACATTCGCACCCTTCGTGGGCGCCGCGAGCGCACAGGCGGCCGCCGCGGTCATGGTGACCGCGATCCTCGCTCCGCTGGTCGCCGCGCTCGTCATGAAGAAGCAGGGAGGCATCGCCCCGAGCGAGGCCGTCACCGGCTCGATCAAGACCTCTCTCGCATCCGACTAGAGCTATGGAGAACATCATGCGCGATCCGCGGCGGATCATCGCCCGCTACTGCATCGAGTCCGCGATCCCTCCGGAGAGGGCCGCAGAGATCCTCGCCGGCGAGCAGTCGAGCGGCACCTTCGTCCGGGTTCCCGGGGAGACCCAGGAACTGCACGAACGCCACGGCGCTCGCATCATCGACGTCAGGACCCTGGGCGAGACGACGCCGTCGCTCCCCTCCAGGTCGGCGCCGCAAATGGTCACCGCGGCCGAGATCGAGGTCGAGTTCCCGATGGAGAACGTCGGGTCGGATCTCGCGACCGCACTCACGGCCGTCGCGGGCAATCTGTTCGAGCTGGAGCAGCTCTTCGCCTGCAGGCTGCAGTCGCTCGTACTTCCCGAGGAGTTCATCGCATCGCATCCGGGCGCCCGGTTCGGCACCGCAGGCACCCGCCGTCTCATCGGGGCCGGTCCCGGAGCGATGGTCGGCACCATCATCAAGCCGAACATCGGTCTCCGCGAAGACGCCTTCCGCTCCATCGTGAAGGATCTCGCGCTCGCATCCATCGACCTCATCAAGGATGACGAGCTGATGACGGATCCCTCGTATCTCCCGCTCGAGACCCGGGTTCGCATCGCCGCCGAGGAGATCGACTCGGCGGCGCAGGTCACCGGAAGGCGCACGATGTACGCCTTCAACATCACCGGCGACATCGCCGGGCTGCGGCGCCGCCACGACCTCGTGGTGGCTGCGGGCGGCACCTGTGTCATGCTGACCGTCCCGGTGATGGGGATCCCGGCTCTCGAATACCTTCGCAGCTTCTCGGAGGTGCCGATCCACGGCCACCGCGGCGGGCTCGCGGCATCGATGCGACACCCGGGGCTCGGGATCTCGTACGTCGCCTGGCAGCAGCTGGCCCGGCTCGCCGGAGCGGACCACCTGCACGTCGGCGGCCTCGGCAGCAAGTTCTACGAGACGGACGACGAGGTCGCGGCGAACATCCGCGCCCTGCTGACGCCGCTCGGCACCGGCGAGCAGGTCACCCCCGCGCTCTCCTCCGCCCAGAACGTCTTCTCGCCGCATCCGACCTGGGCCGCGGTGCAGAGTTCGGATCTGCTCATGCTCGCGGGAGGAGGGATCGCGGCGCACCCCGGCGGGCCCGCGCGAGGCGTCGCGAGCCTTCGGGAGGCTTGGGAGGCCGCGCAAGCGGGCGTCTCGCTCGCGGACGCCGCTCGCGAACACCCACCGCTGGCCGAGGCGGTCGCCGCGTTCTCGAGGAGCGCCTGATGGGCCGGATCGGTTTCCTCGCGGACGACCTCACCGGAGCCGCCGACGTACTCGCCCAGGCGCACGCGCGCGGGCTCGACGCCGTTCTCAGTCTCGACCCCGCGGGCGGGCTCCCGTCCTCCGGCGACGTCGTGGGCATCGCGGGGCCGACTCGCTCGCTCGAGGGTCGCGAACTGGAGGAAGCGATCGACTCAGGGCTCGCCCCCTTCTCGAGCATGGAGTTGGACGTGTTCCTCTACAAGGTCTGCTCGACCTTCGATTCCTCCCCCACCACGGGGAGCATCGGGTGCGCCATCGAACGGTTGGCCGCGCACTGGCCGGATGCGGGCGGCATTCCCGTGGTTCCTGCTCAGCCCGAGTTCGGACGCTACACCGCCTTCAGTCAGCACTTCGGATCCTACGGGAACAGCCTCTACCGGCTCGACCGCCACCCGGTCATGAGCAGGCACCCCTCGACCCCCATGCGCGAGGCCGACCTGCGTCTGGTGCTTCGGGAGCAGGCGCCCGAGCTCGAGATCTCCGAGATCCATCTGCCCGCGTTCACCGACGGATCCTTCGCTGCGGAGTGGGCGGATCGTCGCAGCAGGCGGGGCGCCTTCGTCGTCGACGCCGTCGCGCCGCGGCACCTCGACGAGGTGGCCCGGGCACTGCTGGACTCCTCCGGAACCGCCCTCGTGGTGGGGTCGGGCGGCATCATGGCGGGACTCGCCAGAACGCTCGCCGACGGTAACGGCGCTGCCGACGGCCGCAGTGTCGGCGTCGACGCTGATCCCTCCCCCGGACCCGCGGCCTCGGGCCCGGTCCTCGCGGTCAGCGCTTCGGCATCGGCCACCACGGCCGCGCAGATCAGCGATGCTCTGCAGCACGGCTGGGTAGGCGTAGAGGTGCCCCCTGGCGCCATCGGCCGCAGGCCGGAGGGCGACTGGTGGCACCGGGTCCTGAGCGCCCTCGAGGCTGGCGAGCACGTCGTGGCCCACACGGCGAACGGCCCCGAGGATCCGCGCCTGCGCGAGCGACGGGTCTCCTCTCGCGAGGTGGGCGGGCTGCTCGCCGAAGTCGCGGCCGCCGCCGTCGAACGCGGCCTGACTCGAGACGTGGCGATCTTCGGGGGAGATTCGTCGAGCCATGCCCTGCTCGGTCTGAACGTGAGCGAGCTCAGGGTGACGGAGCAGTTCGTGACGGCGGGGCCGATCTGCGCAGCCGATGCGGCCTCCGACGTCGCCGGCTGCCGGCTGCTCCTCAAGGGCGGCCAGGTCGGTCCGACCGACATTCTTCGCCGGTTCGCCGGCACACCCGCAAGAACCGAGCGATGGGAATCATCATGAGAGCAGTAGTGAAAGCCGCGGCCGAGCGCGGGATCGAGATCCGCGACGACTGGCGAGAACCAGAGGCCGGCCCCGGTGAAGTACTGATCCAGGTCGCGGCGGCCTCGCTCTGCGGCACCGATCGTGAGCTGTACGAATGGTCCGCGTCTGCGCAGGCATTCGCGCTCGACCTGCCCGCCGTGCTCGGGCACGAGGGATCGGGAACGGTGATCGGTCTCGGCGAGGGCGTGACGAGCTTCAAGATCGGGGACCGCGTGGCGATGGAGAGCCACCTGGTCTGCGGGGAGTGCCACGCTTGCCGCTCGGGCAGCGCGCACACCTGCGAGCGCACGAGGATTCTCGGGATGCACATCGACGGCGTCTTCGCCGAACGTGTGGCCGTGCCCGCAGACATCTGCGTGCTCCTGCCCGAGCAGGTCTCGCTCGAGACCGGAGCGCTGCTCGAGGGAGCGGGTGTAGCCATGCACGCGATCCAGCGCTCCGGCTACGCGGTCGCCGGGCAGAATGTCCTGATCAACGGCTGCGGTCCCGTCGGTCTCGTCATCGCGAAGCTCGCGCTCGTGCTGGGCGCAGCCAACGTGGTGGCCGTCGAGCCCAACCCGTTCCGTCAGCAGCAGGCCCGGGCTCTCGGAGTGACGGTGCTGCACCCGCAGGACGATGTCGCGGCGATGTGCCGGGAGATCGCGGGCACGCGGGGCGGGTTCGACGTCGCGTTCGAGGTCTCGGGGGTGCGGGGCGTGCTCCCTCCCCTGTTCGAGGCGCTCAGACGCGAGGCGACGCTGGTCACCATCGGCCACCCCGGCGAGCCCGCTGCCATCGACATCGCACAGTGGATCAACAAGAAAGGGATCACCCTGCGAGGGATCTACGGACGTCGCCTGTGGGAGAGCTGGGATCAGTTGCTCCTCCTCGTCCAGTCGGAGCGGCTCACGCTCGACTGGCTCGTCACGCATCGTCTGCCCCTCGAGCAGGCGGACGAGGCCATCGACCTGCTCAGCGGGGATGCCGGGAAGGTGCTCCTCGTGCCGGGTCTCGCGAGCAGCTGAAGCGCCGGCTGAGCGCGCTCGGGAGTCGAAGTGTCGAGATCGCCGGTCTAACCGGCTTCGACTCACAACCGCCTACTGGTCGTAGGCCCCCGGCACGTTCTGATCCCAGTCGATGAGGGATCCCGTCACCACCCCGCTGCGATCGCTCAGCAGGAAGACGACCGCGTCGGCGATCTCGTCGGGCTGCCCGATCTTGCCCATGGGCTGAGCGGCCGCGGCCTTCGCAGCCCAGTCCTCCTCCGCGTCGTGGAAGGTCTGCTGCGTGACGGCCTCGCCCGGCGTGGCGGTCCACCCGATGTTGAGGCCGTTGATGCGGATGCGATCGAAGCGGTGCGCGAACGCGGCGTTCCTGGTGAGCCCCGCGAGACCGGCCTTCGACGCCGTGTAGGGCGCGAGGTAGGGCTGACCGCCGTGCATCGACATCGAGATGATGTTCACGATCGTGCCGGGTTCGCCGCGCCGCTTCATATCGGCGACGGCCGCCTGCATCGTCATGAACGGGGCGACGAGATTGACCGCGAGGTGCTCGCCGAGCAGCTCCCGCGTCGTGTCGAGCAGCGTGCCGCGGCTCGTCGCGCCGGCCGCGTTGACGAGGCTGTCGACGCGGCCGAAGCGCTCGATCGTCTCGGCGACCGCCCGCTCGGCCTCGCCGGGAACGGCCATGTCGGCGACGATCGGCAGCACCCCCGCCGCCGCGAGATCGCTCGACTCCGCGGCGGCGAGCTCGCGCAGCCGCTCCGCTGCGCGCTCGGCCTTCTCCGCGTTGCGCCCCACGATCGCGACGCCGACCGCGCCCTCGCGTACCGCCGCCTCGGCCACCGCGAGGCCGAGGCCCTGCGTGCCGCCCGTCACGAGCAGGATCCTGCCGGTCATCAGTTGCTGCATTGCGTTCTCCTCACGTTGATCCCTTGGTTTCGCTTCGCGGGCCGGCGGGTAAGGCTCCGCTCAAGCGGCGAAACGCGCCGGCCGCACCGGCATGCCGCTCGCGGCATACACCTCGTCGATGAGCGCCATGGTGCGACGCGACCGGGCAAGCCCGTCGCGCGAGCGCTCCCCGCTCCGCACGGCCTCGCGAACGCGGCGCAGCTGGTACGCGTACGACGACACCGTGCCGAGGCGCTCCTCGCGCTCCTGCTGCTCGCCGCCCGCGCCCGCCGTGCGCACGATCAGTCGGTCGTCCTCCTGCGGCTTCACGAAGTTGGGGGCGAAGACGCCTCCGCGACTGCCGACGACGAGGAAGCTGAAATCCCACACCGGATTCACCATGCTCGTGCGCATCGAGACCGCGGCGCCGCCGAGGTCGAAGCGGGCGCGCACCGTCTCATCGATTCGCGGCTCCGCCTCCACGACATCCGCGTCGGCCGACCGCAGCGAGAGCGGCAGCCCGAGGGCATCGCCGAGCATCAGCAGTCCGTTGATCGCGTAGCAGCCCACATCCATCAGCGCGCCGCCCGCGAGGTCGAAGCTCCACCGGGGGTCCGATGCCGCCGGCGCCGGCATGCACATGTTCACCTGAACCTCGCGCAGATCGCCGATCTCGCCGGAGCTCACGACCTCCACGAGCCGCTCCATGAGCGGGTGATCGGCGTAGTGGAACGCCTCCCAGGCCCAGCCCGCCGATCCCTCGAGCCGGGCGGCGACGGCGTCGAACTCGGCGAGGTTCGACGCGAAGGGCTTCTCCACGAGCACGCTGCGGCCCGCCTCCAGCGCGCGCACGGTCCACTCGGCATGCAGGCCGTTGGGCAGGCCGATGTAGATGAGGTCGAGCGTCTCATCGGCGACGAGCTCCTCGTAGCTCCCCCGGATGCCGTCGTAGCCGTGCTCGGCGGCGTAGGTCCGCGCGCGCTCGGGATCCCTCGCCGCGACCGCAGCCCGGATATCGCCGGTCTCGCGGCTCGCATCCGTGATCGCCTCCTCGGCGATGCGCGAGGCCCCCAGCAGGCCGACGCGCAGGGGTGCGCCGCCCGCCGCGCTCATGCCCCGACCGCCTCGCGGATGAACTCGACGCTGCGGCGCGCGTTGTCGAAGGCCCGCACCGCGTCCTCCTCGCTCTCGACGACGGTGTCCTGCTCGAGCACGTACCAGCCGTCGTATCCGGCGTCGCTCAGCGCCGCCACGATCTCGGAGATGCGGGCATCGCCGCCGCCGAGCGCCTGGTACATGCCGCGACGCACACCCTCGCGGTAGTCGAACTCGCCGGCGCGCACGCGGGCGGCGATCTCGAGGCTCACGTCCTTCAGGTGCGCGTGCACGATGCGCGCCGCGTGCTGCTGCACGAAGGCCACCGGGTCGCCGCCGCCGAGCGTGTAGTGGCCGGTGTCGAGGCAGAAGCCGATCCGCGATCCCTCGACCACCCGCGCGACCGCCTCGGGCGTCTCCACGACCGTGCCGAGATGAGGGTGCAGGGTCGCGGTGACGCCGACGGCGGCGGCCGCGTCGAGCGCGCGGTCGAGGTTCGCGAGCAGCGTCGCCCACTCCTCATCGGTGAGCTCCCCCGCACCGTCGTAGCCGTCCTCGCCGGTCACGGCCGAGAGCACCATCGTGCCCGCGCCCGCGGCGACATAGGCCTCGAGCTCGCGCTCGATCGCGGGCAAGGGATCCTCGCCAGCCCGGTGCAGCACGACGGGGAAGAAGCCGCCCACGGCCTGCAGGCCCGCCTCGGCCAGCGCGGCGGCGCGGTCGGCCGGCGGGTCGGGTAGGAAGCCCTCGGGCCCGAACTCGGTCGCGGCGATGCCGAGCGACACCATCTCGGAGAGCACCCGCTGGCGGTCGAGCTGCAGGCCCCAATCCGGAACTTCGATGACGCCCCAGCTAATGGGAGCGGATGCGATGCGTGCGGTCATGGTGGGTCCTTCGTGTGGGTGGTGCGGTGGCGTTGGCGGGATTGCGCTCGGTGAGGGATCGCGCGATCCCTCACCGATTCTCAGGCCCTGATCGCGGCCGTCGTGCCGGCCACGGGGGCGCTCTGCTCCCATGCGCGCGTCTCGGCCGAACGCTCAGCGGCGGTGACGACCTGCGCCGCCGACAGCGCGTCCTGGATGTTCGAGTTCAGCGCCTCGCGGCCGAGCACGGCCTGCAGGAACTTCTTGGCCTCGATCACCTTGAGGTCGTCGTAGCCCATCGAGGTGCCGGCACCGGGCTGGAAGCGGCCGAAGTCGCCCATGCCGGGGCGGGCCATGACGCGCGTGTAGCCCTGATTCTCCGCGCCGAGCCCGCCCGAGAGGTGCAATTCGTTCAAACGCTCGAAGTCCCAGTGGGCCGATCCCTCGGTGCCGTAGACCTCGATGCCGTAGCTGGCGCGCGGGCCCACCGAGACGCGCGAGGCCTCGAGGGTGCCGACGGCGCCCGAGGCGACCGCGTCGCCCGAGAGGCGCACGAGCATGGCCGCGTAGTCCTCGTTCTCGACGGGCTTCATCTCGCCGTCCTCGATCAGGGCGAAGTGCGTGCCCGTGCCCATCGGCAGCTCGGGGCGCTCGGTGTAGACGGTCGAGGTGAGCGCGCTGACCTCGGCGATCGGACCGAGCGAGTACTGCACGAGGTCGACGAGGTGACCCATGAGGTCGCCCAGCACACCGTTGCCCGCGAGGCCGCGCACGAAGCGCCACGACAGGGCACCGCGGGGGTCGGAGGAGTAGTCGGCGAACATCTGGCCGCGCACGTTGGTGATGCGACCGAGCCTGCCGTCTGCGATGAGCTCGCGCAGGTACTCGATCGCCGGCGCGTGGCGGTAGTTGAAGCCGATCGAGGAGACGACGCCGGCCGCGGCGGCCGCCTCGGCGACGTCGCGGGTCTCGTGCTCGCCGCGGCCGACGGGCTTCTCGATCCAGAAGTGCTTGCCCGCCTCCGCGGCGGCGATGCCGATCTCGGCGTGCAGGAAGTTGGGGGCGCAGATCGAGACGACGTCGACCTCGGGGTCGTTCAGCACCTCGTGGTAGTCGGCGGAGGCCTTCTCGTAGCCGAGCACCTCGACGGCCTCCTCGGCGCGGGCGGGGGCCGGGTCGGCGGCGTGCACGAGGCGCGGGCGGATCTTCAGCTCGGGGTAGGCGTAACGGAGGTTCGCGTAGGCGCGGCTGTGCAGCTGCCCCATCCATCCGACGCTGATGAGGCCGACGCCGATCGTCGTGGTGCCGTCTTCGTTGATCTGCATGCTCGTGTCTTTCGCTCGAAGTGCGTCTGCACCGTGCTTTTCCGGGACCGCACGACGCGGAATGGACCGGTCCAAATTCTAGGACCGCCGGGCCCTCGGGTCAAGCCGTGTGCAGCGGGTCAAGCGCGGGGCGCGTTAGCCACCGCGGGGCGCGTTATTCACCGACACAACGTGCCCCAAGGTGAACAACGTGCCCCACGGCACACAATATGCAGCGAAGCGAGCGATTCACCGGCGCAGGGCGTCGCATTGCGGATAGCACTGCGCACCCCGCGTCGCCGCACCGACGACGCCCCATGCGAGCGCCCTTCCTCACCGGAGCGGCGAGACCGACTCAGTAGCGCGCGAGCGTCTCGATGCGGCTGAGCGACGAGCCCGGGATCTCCTGCGCGGCGCGCATCAGGAAGTTGAGCTTCTCGATGCGCTCGCCCGAGCGGGGAGCGCCGTTCTTCTGGAACGGCACCTGCAGGCCCAGCGAGAGGTCCATCACGATGTCGTCGATGACGCCGCCCGAGCGACCCGAGGGCAGCGCGAACATGCCGTTCTCGGTCGCGGTGTCGAAGGTGTCGAGCGACTCGGTGATGGTGCCGATCTGGTTGGGCTTCAGCACGAAGCCCTCGGCGGCGCGCTCGGCGATGGCCCGGTCGAGGCGCTGCTTGTTGGTCACGATGAGGTCGTCGCCGAGGACGTAGGTGCGGGTGAGCTCGCGCACGGCGAGCGAGAAGCCCTCCCAGTCGTCCTCGTCGAGCGGATCCTCGACGAACAGCAGATCGAACTCCTCGGTGAGCTGCTTCAGGTAGCCCACGAGCGCGGTACTGTCGACGCGGCCGCCGTTGAGCTCGTAGGTCTTGCTCTCGCGGTCGTACATCTCGCTCGACGCGCAGTCGAGGGCGAAGGAGACGCGACCCTCGTAACCGGCCGCCGCCACGGCCTCCTGCATCAGCGAGAGCACCGAGTGCGGGTCGCCGTAGGGCGCGGCGTAGCCGTAGGAGCCGCCCACGGTCGCCGGATTGCCGGTCGCGCTCTCGATGAGACCGGGCAGCCTCTTGAAGATCTGCACGCCCATCTCGACGGCCTCGTCGATCGACTCGGCGCCCGCGGGCACCACGATGAACTCGTTGAAGGCCTGCACGGCGTCGCGGTTGCGGCCGCCGTTGATGACATTGAAGCAGGGCACGGGGATCGTGGTCAGGGGCCCGCGGGCGATGTGCTCGTAGACGCGTTCGCCCGCCTCGGCCGCCTGCGCGCGGAGGAAGGCGACCGAGACCGGGTAGATCGCGTTGCCGCCGAGCACGCCCTTGTCGACGGTGCCGTCGAGTCCGAGGAGGGCGTCGTCGAGGTCGCGCTGGGTCTCGAACTCGAAGCCGACGAGCTTCGGCGCGATGACGTCGGTGACGTTGCTCACCGCCCGGTGCACGCTGAGGCCGTCGTAGTTCGAGGGATCCTCGTCGCGCAGCACCTTCGCCTCGTGGATACCGACCGAGGAACCGGTCGGGGCGGCTGCGCGACCGAAGGCGCCCGCGTCGGTCCGGATCTCCACCTCGACCATCGGCCGGGCCTTGCAGTCGAGGATCTGGCGTGCGGCGACGGAGGTGATGACGGTCATGGGGTTCCTTCGTTCTGGGAGGGGGCGGCTGGGACGTACAGGACGTTGAGATCGCAGAGGTTGGTGCCGGTGTTGCCGGTCATCACGACGTCGCCCATGGCTTCGAGCGCCTCGAAGCTCGCGTGACCGCGGAGGTGCGCGAGGATGTCGACGCCGGCGGCGGCCGCGCGTGCGGCCGAGGTGGAGTCGGTGATGCCGCCCGCGGCGGAAGAGGTGCCGTCAGTGCCCTCGGAGTCCATGCCGTACATGCAGGCGCCGGGCACCGCGGCGGCGGAGAGCGCGAAGCTCAGCGCCAGCTCCTGCGACGGGCCGCCGTGGCCGGTGATCTCGGTGCCCGGTCGGATGTGGGTGACGGTCTCGCCGCCGCTCACGATCACGCACGGCGCACGGAATGGGCGGCCGTTCGCCTGCACCTCTCGAGCGAGGGAGGCCATGAAGGTGCCGGCGTCGCGGCTCTCGCCCTCGAGGAATGTGGTGAGCACGTGGGCGGTGACGCCGCGAGCCTCCGCGGCTGCGGCTGCTGCCTCGGCGAGATCGGGCAGGGTGTTGATCACGAAGTAGGTGTTCTCGGGGAAGGCCTTCGGGGTCTCCTGCTCGGGCCCGGCGGTGTCGAGGAAGTGGGTGACGCTCGCCGGAAGCCGATCCCTCAGCCCGTGACCGTCGATCGCGGCGCGGGCGTCGTCGAGGGTCGTGAGGTCGGGGCCGATCGGCGTGCTCGCGTAGTTCGGATCGGGTTCGCCGATGTCGCCCGTCGGCGGCTTGCCGACGGCGTCGGAGATGCCGATGCCGATAAGCTCGGCGCCGCGGGCGCGGATGCGCTCGGCGAGGCGCCCACCGTTCGTGCGGGAGATGTGACGGCGCACGGCGTTGACCTCGTAGATGCCGAGACCGGAGGTGAGCAGCACCTCCGTGGTGATCGCTTCGTCCTCGACGGTGATGGGCTCGATCGGGGCGTTCAGCAGGGCTGAGCTGCCGCCGCTGACCACGACGATGAAGAGGTCGTCGGGGCCTGCCCCGTCCACGAGGTCGAGCACCCGCTGCGTCGCTTCGTATCCGGCCTGGTTCGGAAACGGGTGCCCGCCGACGTAGACCTCCGTGCGCTCCGAGAACTCATCGGTGTCCTCCGCGATCTTCACGACGGCGATGCCGCGGGTGAGGCGTTCGCCGAGTGCGTGGTCGATCGCCATCGCCATCGCGTTGCAGGCCTTGCCCGCCCCGATGAGGTAGACGTTCTGCTTCGCGGAGAGGTCCCACCGTCGATTGCCCACGTGCAGCGTGTCGCCCTCGACGCGCACGATTCCGCTGATCCGCCGGTATCCGTCGACCTCGTTCAGGGCGTCGTCGACGATGCCGAGCACGAGCTCGCGCGATGCCCGGTCACCGATCGAGACCAGCGCGTCGTGGTTCTTGATCTTCACGCTGCTGCTCCCGCTCGGTCCGCGTCGGTGCCGTCGGAGGTGAGGGATCCCTCGCGCTTCTCGCCGTCGCCCTCGGTACCGAAACCCCAGAGCTCGAGGGGCGTGCCGATGCCCAGCCGCTTCGCGCTCTGAAGCAGGTCGAAGCCCCATGCGACGTCGAAGACGGCCATACCGCTTGCGATGAACACGGTGCGGCCGGGTCGTGCCGGGCGCTCCTCGAGCATGATCGTGCCGAGATCCTCGGACTCTGCGAGCGGGGGCACCTTGCCCGCGTCGATGAGCTGATACATGTAGCCGCCGATCTGGCCCAGGTAGGCCCTGTCGACATCGGAGCTCATTCGGGCGTCGGCTACGTAGGCCTCGTGCAGCGGGATGTGATCGTAGACGACGCGGCTCTCGGTCCAGAGCTTCTCATCCGACTGCATGGGCCCGCTGAGCAGGATGCAGGCATCGGGTGCGAACCAGTCGGCTTCGATGCGCAGCGGGGCCGTGCGCGACGCGGCGACGGTGACGATGTCGGCGTCGGCGACGCACGCGCGCGCCGTCTCCGCGACCGAGGTCTCGACTCCGTAGTCGGTACGCAGCCACTCGGCGAAGGCCTCCGCTTTCTCGCGCGAACGGTTGTTGCAGACGACGCGCGCTATCTCGGGCTGCTGCGACATGATCGCGCGCACCGCCTGGCGGTTGATCTCGCCGCAGCCGACGACCGCGAGCACCCGCGCCGGACGCGGCGGCAGGTAGCGGCTCGCAACCGCCGGCACAGCGGCGGTCCGCGAGGAGCTCAGACGGTTCGCGGCCATGAGTGCGAGGGGCTCTCCCGTGGACTTGTCGTTGAGCATGACGGTGAGCACCGAGCGCGGCAGCCCGCGCTCGCGATTCGCGGCGTTCGAGCCGTACCACTTCACACCGCAGACGTCGAAACGGCCCCCGAGGTAGGCGGGCATCGCCGAGACGCGGCGATCGGGGCCGGCGGTGGGCATGTTCGGGAAGGGGGAGGTCTCGGGAAAGATGAGCACGAGCCCGTGGCTGTTGTGGTTCATCCCGCCCATGACGTAATCGCCCTGCTTGAGCAGGCGGAACACCTCGTCGGCGACGTCGACCGAACGGGCGGCGTCGTCGACGCCCGCCGCGATCATGTCCGCCTCCGAGAGGAAGAGGAAGGGTGAGCGTGGCATCGTGTTCCTTCGTCGGGGTTTGTGCAAGTTGCGGCACAACACACACTGACGAAGAAGCTGATTCGCAACAAGCGATTAATAACTGTTGAAATCATTCGATGATGACGAATGGTTAGACTGAGGGGCATGTTGAATCTGAATCGCCTCGCCCTGCTCCAGGAGTTGCACCGCAGAGGCACCGTGGTGGCGGTCGCCGACGCGCTGTCATTCACCCCGTCGACCGTTTCCCAGCAACTCAAGGTGCTTGAACGCGAGGTGGGGGCGCCGCTCGTCGAAAGGGTGGGCCGGGGCCTGCAACTGACACGGGAGGGCGAGCTGCTCGCCAAGCGCGCCACTCGGATTTTTGCAGAGGTCGAAGGTGCGGAGGCCCAGGTCGCCGCAGTGGGACAACAGGCCCGCGGTGATGTCAAGGTGGCGGCGCTGCAGACAGCTTCACTGGCGCTCATCCCACGGACGCTCGTCGCCCTCGATCAGGTGGATCCTCACCCGAGAATGGTGGTGAGCCGCATCGAGCCGCATCGAGCCTTGAACGCTCTCGAGGCGAGGGAATACGACATCGTGCTGGGCGAGGAGTACCCCGGCCTACCCGTCAGCCGACGAGACGATGTGCATTTCGCGCCGCTGGTCCGGGATCCGCTCGAACTCGTCGTTCCCCTCGATTACGAGGGCGAGGGCGATCTCCGCGCGGCGGCCGAGTGCTTGCCCTGGGTGATGGAGCTTCAGGGGAGCGACGCCCGCAGGTGGAGTGTCGGCCTCTGCCGGGAGCAGGGCTTCGAGCCCGAAGTGCAGTTCGAATCGGACGACCTGCTGGTGCAGATGCGTCTCGTCGAAACCGGTCATGCCATCGGCATCCTGCCGAAGCTTCTTCTAGACAGCGAGAAACCGAAGCTGCGCCGGATTCGCCTTGCCGAGGATCCCGCACGTCTCGTGTTCGTCGCAAGCAGAGCAGGCGCCTCGAACGCGCCTGCGATCCGAGCAGTGCTCAACGCCCTGGCCGACGCCGCTCATGCCCCGGGAGATGCGACCGAATCCAACATCTGAACACCGAGCTCAGGAACCGCTCTCGCCGACCTCGCAAAAGCGATTATTCGATAGTTCCGAATAAAAATAGGTGAAGATATTCGCTTGTCTCGGATAAACCGCTAGACCAAGGTTGCTACAGATACCAGCGTTTCGGCAAAGCCGCCGACCGGTATTTCGTTAGGAGCAGACATTGGCACACCAGCATCTCGAGCAGGCTCACGCCCTTCGGAAAGCCGTGGACCGGAAGACGGTCCGCAGAGTCCTCCCCTTCATCCTCGCCGCGTACTTCCTCTGCTATCTCGACCGGGTGAACATCAGTTACGCGTCTTTGGAGATGAATGCGGATATCGGACTCTCCGAGGCCGCATACGGCATCGGCGCGGGTATCTTCTTCGTCGCCTACTTCATCTTCGAAGTGCCGAGCAACGTACTCCTGACGAAGTTCGGCCCGCGCATCTGGATCGCGCGCATCATGATCACCTGGGGAATCATCGCCGGATGCATGTCCTTGGCGCAAGGCCCGATCTCGTTCTACGTGCTCCGATTTCTCCTCGGTGTCGCCGAGGCGGGCTTCTTCCCCGCCATGATCCTCTACCTGACGTACTGGTTCCCCGCGCGTCGTCGCGCTCAGATCACCGCCATGTTCTTCATGGCCGTGCCGCTATCGGGATTGGTCGGCGGGCCGCTCTCGACCTGGCTGATGACCGAGGCGCACGGCCTCTTCGGACTCAGGGGGTGGCAGTCGATGTTCATCATCGAGGCGGTCCCGACAGTGCTTCTGGGCATCGCGGCTCTGTGGATCCTCGTCGACCGACCGGAGAAGGCGAAGTTCCTGCGGGAGGACGAGCGCTCCTGGCTCGTGGCAGAGCTGAGGCTCGAGAACCAGGCGGTCAGCGCATCCGGTCACTCTCCCAAGGGAGTGTTCCGCACGATGTTGACGCCCGTCGTCCTTGCGATGTCGCTCATCTATCTCGGCCTCGAGTTCGGCGAGTACGCGATCGGCTTCTTCATGCCTCAGATGGTCGCGGCCCTCGATGAGCAGTTCGGCGGCGATCTCGGGTTGGTGCAGATCGGCTTCATCACGGCGATCCCCAGCCTGGTCGCCGTACTCGTCATGATCTGGTGGGGGCGGCACTCCGACCGCACCCAGGAGCGCACCTGGCACATCATCGGCCCGGCCGTTCTCGGTGCGATCGCTATCGCTGCCGCGCCGTACGTCACCAGTTTCTGGGCCACCATAGCCCTCTACTCGGTCACCGCCGCGTGCGTGTTCTCCGTGATTCCCGTGTTCTGGCAGTTGCCTTCGCGCTATCTCACGGGCGTATCGGCAGCAGTGGGTATCGCACTCATCAATTCGGTGGGCAATCTGTCGGGCATCATCGCACCTTCGCTCACCGGCGTGCTCAAGCAGGCGACAGGTTCATTCGGCCCGGGGTATCTGCTCATCGCCCTGTTCCTCGTGATCGCCGCGGTCGGCACACTGATCCTCCGCAAGGCGGTGCCTCCGACGGCGTCCGTGCCGTCGACCGAGGCGATTTCGACCGTGCTCTCCGAGGGGCAGCGCGTGAGGTGACGCGCGCGCGAGCACCGCGGTTCGAGCGCTCTCCAGAGCGCTTCCGGAACTCCGTGACTGCTGGCACGTCTTCGAGGGGATGTGCCAGCAGTATCGGCGCGTGCGCACCGGTAGCGGCGAAGAGGCGATCGCCCCGGCGTCTCGATACTCTGGGGATATGACCATGATGCAGGCCGTGCTCGGGTTCACCGCCGTCGCCGCAGTACTCACGGCCATCCCCGGCCTCGACACGACCCTGGTGCTTCGCACTGCGCTCGTACGCGGCAGGCGACACGGCTGCGCCGCCATGGTCGGCATCAACCTGGGTTCGCTCACCTGGGGTGTTGCAGCAGCTGTCGGAGCTGCTGCTCTGCTCGCGGCATCGGAAGTCGCATACCGGCTCGTGACCATCGCCGGAGCGCTCTACATGGCATATCTCGGTATCTCCATGATCATGAAGAGCTTCCGCGGTCGTTCGTCGGGCATCGCTGAGATTTCGGCGGTGCCTGCGGCGCCGTGGCGGAGCCTCGTCGCCGGCTACGGCACGAACCTCCTCAACCCGAAGATCGGCGTGTTCTACATCGCGACGATTCCGCAGTTCATACCGGACGGCGCGTCGCCGCTCGCCATGGGGCTGCTGCTCGCGAGCATCCACGCGGCGCTCGGCATGCTCTGGCTCGGAACGATCATCGTGGGCGCAGCCGCAGCCCGACGCTGGCTCGCGAATGCGCGATCGCTGCGCATCATCGATCGCGTCGCCGGAGCGGTGCTCATCGGGTTCGGCGCGAAACTCGCGCTCGACGCGCGATAGACGTCCGCAGTTCGGCCTCTTCACGGGATCCGACGCCGCATCACGGGGCCCTCGGATGAGCGCAACCAGGGCGCGTCCAGGATGTCGTCGGGGTCCAGCGGCAGGCGGAAGACGTCTTGAGCCGCTACAGCGACGCCTCGAGCTCGTCGATGTCGGCCATGATCACTGGCAAGCGGTTCGCGACCGAGATGCCCGAGAACAGCGAGGCCAGGTTGATCGCGGCGCGCAGTTCATCGTCGGTGGCGCCGGCCCGGCGAGCGGCGAGTCCGTGCAGCTTCGCGGCGTCGCTGAGCTTGCTCGCGAGGATAGCCAGCACCATGAGCTGCACCGTCTTCTGGTCGAGCGCATCGGGATAGATGAGCGCCGCGCGCCATGCCTCGTGCGCGATCAGCACCTCCGGCGCATGCTCCTCGAGCTGCTCGAACCGCGCGGCGACCCGCGGCGGGAAGAAGCCCAGCATCTCTCGATAGCTCTCGCGGAAGCCCTCGATCTGCGCGTTCTGCTCCTCGTTCGGCAATGCGATCTCCTTCGATCCTCGTGCGGCTTCCGCACCTGCTGGTCAGTCAACTGACAGACTATCGCGCATGCGGTGGTTCCGACAGGGATCCTGCCGCGCCCCACCCTCCGGGATCCCGCGCGTGTTCACCCCTCCCGCACGCCGAAGGCCGGGGCCGGCTCCTTCGAGCGGGCCCCGGCCTTCGTGCCGGTCTGAGAGGAGGGAGCCTAGCGCTCGTTCTCCGGCAGATCCTTGATGTTCACGGCCTCGGTCACGGCGACACGACCGACACCGGCCGCATCGTCGTGCTCGATCTCGTCGCGGATCACCCGCACCGTATCCGTCGACGTGCCGACGCTGCGCAGCTCGTGCACGAGCTGCTCCAGCTCCGCACCGCCGGCCATCAGACCGGTCAGCTCCTCGAGCGAGATCTCCGACTTCTCGTGATATCCGATGCTCTGACCGCGCTTCAGCAGCAGGAAGCGGTCGCCCACCGGGTAGGCGTGATGCGGGTTGTGCGTGATGAAGATCACACCCAGGCCGCGATCCCTCGCCTGAATGATGTAGCGCAGCACCACGCCCGACTGCTTCACACCCAGAGCCGCAGTCGGCTCATCGAGGATCAGCACCTTCGCGCCGAAATACACGGCGCGCGCGATCGCGACGCACTGCCGCTCACCGCCCGACAGCGTGCCGATCGGCTGATCGACATCGCGAAGGTCGATGCCCATGTCGAGCAGCTCCTTCTTCGCGGTCTTCTTCATGAACTCGACGTCGAGGCGCTTGAACGGACCCCACCCCTTCGTCACCTCGGAGCCCAGGAAGAAGTTGCGCCACACCGGCATGAGCGGCGCGACGGCAAGGTCCTGGTACACCGTCGCGATCCCTCGGTTCAGGGCCTCGCGGGGCGAATTGAACTTCACCTCCTCACCCTCGACCAGATAGGCGCCATCGGTGTTCTGATGCAGACCGGCGATGATCTTGATGAGCGTGGACTTGCCGGCGCCGTTGTCGCCGAGCACGCACATCACCTCGCCGGGGCTCACCTTCAGGCTCACATCGCGCAGCGCGATGATGTTGCCGTAGCGCTTGCCCGCATCCCGGAGTTCGACCAGCGGCGTTCCGGCCTGCGGAGCCGCGGTTGCCGTGGCGTTCATTTCTTGCCTCCCTTGCCCGCGCGGCGCTGCAGGGTGAAGTTCAGCACGGTCGCGCCGAGCAGCATCGCACCGAGGAAGAACTTCAGCCAGTCGGGGTTCCACTCCGCGTACACGACGCCCTTGAGCGCCATGCCGTAGATGAGAGCGCCGATCGCGCCGCCGATCGCGCTGCCGTAGCCGCCCGTCATGAGGCAGCCGCCGACCACCGCGGCGATGATGTAGAGGAACTCGTTGCCGATGCCCTCGCCCGACTGGACCGTCTTGAACGCGAACAGCTGGTGCATGCCCAGCAGCCACGCGCAGAAGCTGACGCCCATGTACAGGCCGATCTTCGTCCACACGACCGGAACGCCGACGGCGCGGGCCGCGTCGGGCGCGCCGCCCGACGAGAAGATCCAGTTGCCGGTCTTCGTGCGCTGCAGGATCCACGTCGCGACGATCACCAGCAGAATCCAGTAGAACACCGTGATCTTCACGTTGACACCGAAGACCGGGATATCGGAGGCGAAGATCGCCGCGGCCGAGTCGAAGCCGGGCCACTGCTCGATCGAGGGCGCGGCGACGCCGCCCGTGATCGCGCGCGTCACACCGAGGTTGAGACCCGTGATCATGAAGAACGTCGCCAGCGTGATGATGAAGCTCGACAGCTTCGTCTTCGTCAGCAACCAGCCGTTGATGAACCCGACGAGCAGCGAGGACACGAGGCCGACGATCACGCCGACCCACACATTGCCGCCGAACCAGTAGAGGAACAACGACGCGGAGAGCGCCGAGAAGACGACGCCGACACCGGCCGACAGGTCGACCTCGCCGCCGATCATCAGGAGCGACACACCCACGGCCATGATGCCGACGGTGGACGCACCGTAAAGGATCGTCGCGATCGACTCCGGCCTCGAGAACTGGGGCGCGACCACGGCGAACATGATCGCGAGCACCAGCGCCGCGGCCGTAGCGCCGGCCTCCGGCTTCGTGAAGAACCTGGTGAACAGGTTGCCGGAGGCCACACGCTCATCAGCCTGAGGAGCTGTAGTCGTAGACATATGAGTCTGCTTCCGCTGAGCCTTACCGATTACTCGGCGTCCTCGGACTCGGCCTTGTCGCCGCCCTTGAACTGAGCCGCGACGCTGTCGAGGTTGTCTGCGTTCACGACCGCGGGGCCGGTCAGCACTGCCTGGCCGCCGCCGAGCACGTAGCCGCCCTGGTTGTAGAGACGCACGGCCTCGACGCTCGAGTAGCCCTGGAGGAACGGCTGCTGGTCGATGCCGAAGAGGATCGAGCCGTCCTTGATCGCGTTGTAGACGTCGCCGTTCAGGTCGGTCGTCGCGAGCGTCGCGCTCGAGCCCGCATCCTTGATCGAGTCGAGAGCGGTGAGCGCGAACGGGGCGCCGAGTGTCAGCACGGCGTCGATGTCGGCGTTGGTCTGCAGCTTCGACGTGATGGTCGACGCGACGTTGGTCATATCGGTGCCCTGCACGTAGAGCACCTCTGAGGTGCCGGTGAAGGTGTCGGCGAGGCCGGCGCAACGGTTTTCGAGGCCGACGTGGCCCTGCTCCTGAATGACGCAGATGGCCTTCTTGAGACCGGCCTCGTTGAACTGCTCACCGGCCGCCTGACCCGCGATGAACTCGTTCTGGCCGAAGTGGGCGAGCACGCCCATGTCCTTGTACTGCTCCTCGCCGGCGTTGATGCTGAAGACGGGGATGCCGGCCTCGACGGCCTTCTTCACCTCGCCCGACATGGCGTCGGCCTTGGCGAGGGTGACGACGATGCCGTCGACGTCCTGATCGACCGCCTGCTGCACGAGCTGGGCCTGGCGGGCGCCGTCGGGATCGGAGCTGTAGAGCAGCTCGATGTTGTTCTTATCCGCTGCGTCCTCCGCGCCCGCGCGGATGGTGTCCCAGAAGGTGTCCCCGGGTGCGGCGTGGGTGACCAGGGCGACCTTCAGCTCCGGCAGATCCGCAGCGGCGTTTCCTCCGCCGCCGGCACCGCCGGCACCCGCGGGGGTGCCGCAGGCCGCGAGCGCGAATGCTCCTGCCGCCGCCGCAACGCCGAGACCGAGCTTGCCCCAACGGTTCATACGTGACTTCATCGTCTTCACTCCATCGTGTGTTCTTTGAACTAATGTCGTTACAAAGCTTGCGCTTCTTTCATGAGATTACCTCAGAATGCAACCCAATCGAAACCTGCACGATAAAGGTTGGGTAACGACGCGGTCCGTTCCGCGAACATTCGGCCCCGCGCGAAAGTATCGCCGAAGCATGCCGGAGCTCGTATACTTGGACCGGTCCAAAGTGTATGATGGAACATTTCCGCTGTCAATCCGGGAAGTTTCACGTCGAGTCGAACACGCGTTAAGGAGCGCCATGACGGCCTCCCCGCCCCTGCTGGCCGTCACCGCCCCATCCCCGACGGGCGCATCGTCGGGGGTACAGCAGGCACTGACGCGACGCTCCCCACTCGCGGAGGGCGCAAAGCGCGGCGCAGCGACGCTCATCCGCTCGCAGAGGGCGACCGCCATGGACGCCCCAGCCCTCACCGAGTTGACGCGATCTGCTGTCATAGAGCGCTGAGACAGCAGATTCCGTCAACTCGACGAGCGGTCACAGTGAACGGTCTCTGTGAACGGTCACGGCCACGGCCACGGCCACGGCCACGGTGAACGGTCACTGTGAACGGTCACGGTCACGGTCACGGTACGAGCGAACCGGAGGAACACGGCGAGGGATCCCGGCGCGGTGCGCCTCAGGATCCCGCACCGTCCCGCCTCACCGAGTTGACGCGATCTGCTGGCATTCGGTGCTGTGACAGCAGTTCGCGTCAAGTCGATGCGGGCGCATCCGGGGTGAGGGGTCCGGGGCGGATCCCTCACCGCTGTGGATTCAGACCGTATGCGGCGGCGCCCCGCCCGCGAGCACGGCGGCGACCGCCTCGGCCGCCATGCGGAAGGTCGCCGCCATCGCGGCCTCCGACAGGCCCGTGGTGTGCGGGCTGAGCAGCACGTCGTCGCGCCCGGCGAGCGGATGGGCCCGGGCCGGCTCGGACGGGAACACATCGAGCCCCACTCCCCCGAGCGCGCCCTCGTCGAGAGCTGCGCGCAACGTCTCGACCGAGACGAGCTCGGCCCGTGCGCAGTTCACGAGCACGAGCGGCCCGCGTCCCCGCCGCGTCTCACGCAACAGCTCGATCGGCAGCAGCTCACCGTCGCCGCCCGGCAGGTGCAGGGTCAGCGCATCGGCCTCGCGCACCGCGCCTTCGAGCGACACGTTCTCGTACTCATCGGAGCGCACGAACGGATCGTGCACAATCACGCGCATGCCGAACGCCGAGCCGAAGCCCGCGATGATGCGGCCGATGCGGCCGAAACCGATCACCGCGAGCGTCTTGCCGAACGCGTCGCCCGGCACGGGCACCGGGTCGACGCCCCAGCGGTCGCCCGACACGTAGGCGTCGGAGACGCCCACCCGCTTCACGAGCGACAGCAGCATCGCGAACGCACCCTCGGCCACGGCGCGGGCGTTGCTGCCGGGCGTGATCGCGACGGCCACCCCGCGCGCCCGCGCAGCCGCGAGGTCGACGCGTTCGACGCCGACGCCCGTGCGCGCCGCCACCCGCAGGCGCGGCATGCGGTCGAGCAGCGCGGCGTCGACGTCGAAGGCCGCGCGCACGATCGCTCCCTCGGCCACCGCGAGGTCTTCGGGTGAGGGATCCCTGACGAACACCGCGTCGGACGGCAGGAACGGAGTCACGAGCGCCGGGTCGACCGGGCCCAGGCCGACGACGACGGGGCGGGCGGTCTCGACTCGCTGCGCTCGCTCGACCAGCGGATTGGGGGCTGCGCGCTCGGCGGGTGGTACGGTTTCGACTCGCTCCGCTCGCTCGACCGGCGAATCGGCCTCGCTCACCGCTCCGCTCCGAAACCGTCGGGGATCGAGCCGCGCACGGTCGACGCGAGCAGCGTCGCGTCGGAGCCGATCGCGAGGAAGCCGAAGCCTCGTTCGAGGTATCGCTCCGCGGCCGCGCGGTCGTTCGCGAGGATGCCCGCGACCTTCCCGTGCGCCCGGCAGGCGGCGACGACGCGGTCGAGCACCTCCTGGAAGCCGGGATCGTCGAACTGCCGCGGCACCCCGAGCGCGTAGCTCAGATCCTGCGGGCCGACGAAGAGCACATCGGCGCCGTCGGTCGCGGCGATCGCCTCGAGCTCGTCGACCGCGCCGCGCGTCTCGATCTGCACGATGCCGACCGCCTGCTCGTTCGAACGGTCGAGGGCGCCCGTGTCGAGCGTCCACCTGGCGGCGCGGTTGTAACTCGCGACGCCGCGATCGCCCTGCGGCGGATACAGCTGGTGGCGGCGCGCCTCGGCCGCCTCGGCTGCACTCGAGATGCGCGGGAACATGACGCCCGCCGCTCCCGCGTCGAGCACGCGCCCGATGCGGATGCGTTCCGGCTGCTCGACGCGCACGAGGGTTGCGGCGCCGTAGGCTCCCGCCGCCGCGACGACCGCGCCGACCTGGTCCTCGTCACCGCCCCCGTGCTCGAGGTCGACGAGCACCCAGTCGAGCCCGGCCGCCGCGCACACCTCCGCCGCCGTCACCGAGCCGAGGCCCAGGAAGGTGCCGACCGTGGGCTCGCCCGCGAGGAAGCGCTCGCGCAGCGAGCGGCCCGCGGCGAGGGGGTTGGAGGCTTTCGTTCCCCGAGCCTGTCGAGGGGAGCGGTCGCCGACCATCTCGACAGGCTCGATGTCCGGGGTAGAGCTCGGGCCGGCGCCAGCTGCCGCACTCATCCGTGCCACCGCTGCATCGCAAGGCCCTCGCCGTACTCGGCCAGCTTCTCGGAGGTGTCGACGTGCTCCCAGACCTCGGCCGGCGAGACGTCCCACCACACCTCGGACGAGGGCAGGTCGGCGTGCGGTATCGTCGGCACGACGATCACGACGGGGCCGCGCGCGTCGCGGGTCTCGTCGAGCGCCGCGCGCACCTCGTCGGCCGTCGTCGGGCGGCGCACCTCGGCGCCGAGGCCGGCCGCGATCTGCCCGAGGTCGATCCGCAGGTAGTCGCCCTCGAGGCGATTCTCGCGGGCCGCGGCCGATTCGGCGCGCTCCACGGCGCCCGCGAGAGATCCCTCGCCCTCGCGGTAGCGGAACTCGTTGCCGAAGTGCTCGCCCGTGCGCCACATCTGCAGGCGGCGGATCACCTGGTAGCCGTGGTTCTCGGAGATGACGACGGTGAAGGGGATGCCCTCCTGCGCCGCCGTGACGATCTCGGTCGGCATCATCACGAAGGTGCCGTCGCCGACGAACGCGGTCACCCGGTGCGAGGGATCCGGGTCGGCCACGCGCACACCCATCGCGGCGGGCAGCTCGTAGCCCATGCACGAGAAGCCGAACTCGAGGTGCGCGTGCCGGCCGCCGGTCGCGTCCCACACCTTCTGCAGGTCGCCGGGAGGGCCGCCGGCCGCCGCGACGATCGTGTCGCCCGGGCGCGCATGCTGCTGCATCAGACCGATGAGCTGGCCCTGCGTGAGCACGGCGTCGGTGTCGGGCAGCTCGGGGTGCTGATCCTTCGGGAAGAGCCGCGAGGGATCGAGCGCGGCGTCGCGCGCGGGCAGCCACTCGGCGCGGGCGGCCTCGACCTCGGCCGCCCACTCGGCGGGCACGCGGTAGTCGGCGAGCTCTGCGGCGAGCGCCTCGAGCGCGAGTCGGGCGTCGGCGATGGCCGCGGTGGCGCCCTGCTTCACGGCGTCGTGCTCGACGACGTTGATCGAGGCGAAGCGCACGTCGGGGTTCGCGAACAGCGACTGCGACGCCGTGGCGAAGTCGGTGAGGCGGGTGCCGATGTGCACGATGAGGTCGGCGCGCTCGGCGAGACGGTTGGTGGTCGGGGATCCCTCGAGACCGATGCCGAAGACGCTCCACGGGCCGTCCTCGGTGACCGCGCCCTTGCCCGCGAAGGTCTCGGCGATGGGCAGAAGGGTCTGCTTGCCGAGATCGGTGAGCGTCTGCTGCGCGTCGGAGTAGATGATGCCGCCGCCGGCGATGACGAGCGGGCGCTCGGCATTCTTGATGAGCTCGGCGACCTGCGCGACCTCGGTCGCGTCCGGCACGCGGCGGCGGATCGTCCAGTCGCGCTCCTCGAAGAACTCGACCGGGAAGTCGTAGGCGTGCGACTGCACGTCCTGCGGCAGGGAGATGACGACCGCGCCGGTCTCCTCGGGGTTCGCGAGCACGCGGAACGCCTGCGGCAGCGCGGTGAGCAGCTGCTCGGGCCGGTTGATGCGGTCGAAGAAGCGCGACACCGGACGGAACGTGTCGTTCGCGGTGACGTCGGGGGTGCCCGGCAGATCGAGCTGCTGCAGCACGGGGCCCTGGCGGCGGGTCGCGTAGGTGTCGCCCGGGAAGAGCAGCAGCGGGATGCGGTTGACGGTGGCGAGCGCTGCCGCCGTCACGAGGTTCGTCGATCCGGGGCCGATCGACGCGGTGACGGCGAGCGTCTGGCGGCGCTTCGAGGCCTTCGCGAATCCGGTCGCCATGTGGCCGAGCGCCTGCTCGTTGCGCCCCTGCACGAACGGCAGGCGGTCGGCGTGCTCGGCGAGCGCCTGACCGAGACCCGCGACGTTGCCGTGCCCGAAGATGCCGAGCGCCGCGGGCACGAAGCGGCGGCGTTCGCCGTCGGCTACGGAGTGCTGGGCGGCGACGTAGCGCACGATCGCCTGCGCGACCG
This sequence comes from Leucobacter ruminantium, assembly GCF_017565705.1. Taxonomy (GTDB): domain Bacteria; phylum Actinomycetota; class Actinomycetes; order Actinomycetales; family Microbacteriaceae; genus Leucobacter; species Leucobacter ruminantium. The sequence goes on along the minus strand of NZ_JAGDYL010000005.1, from coordinate 29,248 downwards.
TGAGCCGCACGGTCTTTCCGGAGTGTCCCTGGACCATGTTCAGATGCTCCCTTGCTTTCTGTTGTTCTGCGTTTTCTCGAAGCCCGTGCTCATGCACGGTGCTGAAGGTCTGGCGTCCGGTGGGATTCGCAAATGCGCGACTTGGTCGGGTCTGGCGGGAGCATTCGGTTTCGGCGCTCAGCGCCGCAACCGAATGCGGATGGATCAGTCGCGCATTTGCGAATCCCACCGGATGCGATCCCTCTGGGAACTACCCGTGCATGATCACGGTCTTCACTTCCGTCATCTCCTCGATCGTCGACCGCACGCCTTCCTTCCCGTAGCCGGAGGCTTTGAGGCCGCCGTAGGGCATGAGGTCGGCGCGCCACAGGGGCGTCCAGCCGAGGTGCACACTGCCGGCGTCGATCTCGCGCATGGCGCGGACGCCCTCACCGAGGGTGCCGCCGAAGACGCCGGCCGCGAGACCGTAGGGGGTGCCGTTGGCGGCGTCGATCGCGGCGTCGAAGTCGTCGACCGCGGTGACGGCGACTGCGGGGCCGAAGAGCTCCTCCTGGGCGAAGGCCTGGCGGGTGTCGACGCCGGTGACGACCGCGGGAGAGATGAAGGCGCCGTCGCGTTCGCCGCCGGTGAGCAGCTGCGCGCCGTCGTCGACGGCCCGCGAGATGCTCGCGGCGACGCGCTCGGCCTCGCGCTCGGCGACGAGCGGGCCGAGAGTGGTGCCGTCCGCGAAGGGATCGCCCATCTTGATCTGCGCGACCTTCGGCAGCAGGGCGTCCATGAAGTCGGCCTCGACGTCGCGGTGCACGATGACGCGCTGCACCGAGATGCACACCTGGCCGGCGTTGACGTAGCCGCCGGCGGCGACCGCGGAGGAGGCCTTCTCGATGTCGGCGCCGGGCAGGATGACGGTGGGCGACGATGCTCCGAGCTCGAGCGACAGCTTCTTGACGCCCGCGATGGAGGCGATGCGTTCGCCGACGCCGGTGGAGCCGGTGAATGAGATCTTGCGCACGCGCGGGTCGGTGACGAGCGCGTCTCCGAGCACGCCGCCCGAGCCTGTGACGACCGAGATGACGCCCTCGGGGACGCCTGCGTCGACGAAGCACTGCGCGATCTGCAGCGCCGTCAGCGGAGTCGCTCCCGCGGGCTTGAGGATGACCGCGTTGCCGGCGGCCAGGGCCGGGCCAACCTTGTGCAGCACCAGCAACGCGGGGTAGTTGAACGGCGTGATGGCGACGACGATGCCGACGGGCTGGCGGAGGGTGAAGCCGACCTTGTCCTGCCCGGTGCCGGGGTTCGCGTCGAGCGGGAGGCTGTCGCCGTAGAGTTGGCTGCCCTCGAAGGCCGAGAGGCGGATGATCGCGCCGGAGCGGCGGGCCTCGCCGAGGGCCTCGGTGAGCGGCTTGCCGTTCTCCGCGGAGATCGTGGCGGCGATCTCCTCGGCGCGGGCGTCGGCGAGGTCGGCGGCCCGGTTCAGGATCGCGACTCGCTCGTGCGCCGGGGTGCGTCGCCAGGCGGCCGCGCCGCGCTCGGCGGTGGCGATGGCGGCGTCGACGTCGGCGGCGGTCGCAACGGCGACCTCGCCGACGGCGCTGCCGTCGTAGGGCGAGCGGACCTCGGCGCGAGCACCGTCTGCGGCCTCTCGCCATTCGCCGCCGATCAACAGGCCGAACTTCCTCATCCGACTTCCACCTTCCATCATTGGACCGGTCCAAATTGTACGCACGGGATCGAACTCACGTCAACCTCCGCCGAGCGCGTCACGGAGCGTCGCGCCCGTCGCGCGCCGGGATCCCTCATCTCTGCCGCACCGCCACCCGGCACGGCCATCGCATCGCAGTCCCATACGACCCGCCTACCGCAGGTAGGGCAGTGCGGCATCGTGCGCCGCCCGCAGAGCGTCCTCGAGCGGCAGCCGCCGATATTCCCGCGAGAGCATCTCCACGCCCCACGGGCCGCGGAAGCCCGTGGCCCGGATCGCCTCGACGAGACCGCGCACGTCGAAATCGCCCTCTCCGCACAGCCGCCGGTTGTCGGTCGTGTCGGTGAAGAGGTCGGGCAGCGATTCGGCCGGGCAGTCCCCCATCTCCACGGAGAACACGCGGTCGCCCGGCACCTTCGCGACCTCGGAGAAGGGCGTTCCCGCCCGGAAGACGTGCCAGAAGTCGATGCAGATCCCCACATTCGGGAGCCCGACCTCCGACACGAGCGCAGCACCCTTCGGCGTCGTGTCGATGCCGGAGAAGGCGATCGGCTCGATCGCCACCCGCAGACCTCGCTCGGCCGCCTCTCGGCCCAGCCTCCGGAACGGCTCGACGAGATATCCGAAGTCCTCCTCCGGCCCGTTGAAGGCGGCGCCGACCTTGACGAACGAGGCTCCGATGGTCTCGGCCGCCTCCAGCAGCAGAACCCACGTCTCCCGCCAGAGGCCCTCGTCCAGCCACCAGTCGTTCAGGAACTCCACCTCGCGGTGCACGAGACCAGCCCCGTCCAGCCGGCGGCGCAGCTCTTCGAAGCCGATGGTGCGCTTGATCTCCGCGAGGTCGGCCTGGTTCAGCCCCATGCCCGACCAGCCGGTTCGCGAGAGAGCGGCGATGCGCTCGTCGATCGGATACGTGCTCCGTTCGTCGGGGAAGAGCGGGGCGACCGCGCCGGCGCTCGTCCAGCACGAGGCGACGAGTTGCGTGTCCGTCGATGCGCTCACAGTTCCTCCGGAAGCTCTCGCGCCGCCGAGGCGAAGTCGAACTCCACGAACGCCATGCCGCCCGTCGCCCCGATCTCCTCCCCGGAGATGCTGCGCGCCGCGTCCGAGAGGAGAAAACGGCAGAGCTCGCCGATGTCCTCGACGGTCTGCGGCCGACCCACGGGGATCGGCTTGACGTGCTCTGCGAAGATCTCGTCCTCGCTGCGCCCCGTCGCCGCGGCGTCCGCTTCCAGGATGCGGTCCCAGATCGGGGTGCGAACCACCCCGGGGCAGACGGCGTTCACCGTGATGTCGAGCGGGCCGAGATCGAACGCGAGGCTCTTCGAGAAGCCGATCACCCCGGCCTTCGAGGCGGCGTACGCGCCCTGCAGCGCGGCGGGCGCACGCCCGGTGATCGACGCGATGTTGACGATCGCGCCGCCGCCGTTCCTCCGCAGCACGGGCGCCACCGCCTGACAGGCCCGGAAGGTGCCCTCGAGGTTCACGCGCAGAATGCGGGTCCACTCCTCCTCGGTGTTGAGCAGGAAGTGCTTCACGAGCGAGATCCCCGCGGCGTTCACGAGACCCCATAGGCCGTCCACCGACTCCGCCGCCTCCCGCATCGCGGTGGTCGCCGCCGGATCGCTCACGTCGGCGACGACCGTGCGCACGCGCTCGAAGGAGGCCGCGACCTCCCCGAGCCGAGCCGCGTCGCGGTCGGCGAGGATCACGCCGTAGCCGGAATCGTGCAGCACGCGGGCGATGCCCTCGCCGATGCCCGACGCACCGCCCGTCACGAACGCCCAGCGCTCCTCGGAGCCGCGATCCCTGATCTTCTCCATAACCTGCTCCTCGCTCACGGCGTGAACACCACCTTCAGCGCCTCGCCGGCGCGGGCCAGCCGCATGCCCTCATGCACCTCTTCGAGCGGCAGCACATGGCTCACGATCCTGCCGATAGGGATCGCGCCGCTCTCGATGAGATCGAGCGCCTCGCGCATCGTGTTGCGCATGAGGAAGGCGCCGTGGATGCTCAGCTCCTTGTTCACGATGTCGGTCGGAGCGAAGCTCGCCCGCACCGCCGAGTTGATGCCGACGAGAACGATCCGGGCCTCGTCGGCGGCCATGGCGATCGCCGCATCGAGCTGGGATCCAACGGCCTCGTAGATGAGGGTGGGCCCAGCGCCGCCCGTCGCCTCGCGCACCGCCGATACGACATCGACGGCGCTCGGGTCGATACCGGTCGTGGCGCCGAGCTCGAGAGCCACGTTGCGGCGTTCCTCCGAGGGCTCGATCACGATGATCCGGCCCGCGCCCAGCAGCTTGAGCACCGTGACGGTCAGCAGGCCGATCGGCCCCCCGCCCATGACCACGGCCGTCTCCCCCGGGCGCACGCCCGCCTTGTGCACGCCGTTGAGGACGCAGCCCAGCGGCTCGGCGACGACGATGTGCTCCATCGGGGAGTCGGCCGAGACCCTGTAGGCGAAGTACGAGGGCACGCGCACGTACTCGGCCATGCCGCCGTCCCACCACTGCCCCGGCGTGTGCGGCCAGCCGGGCACCTCGCACTCGGGGTTGTCGAACACCACCTCGCAGAAATTGGGGCTGCCCGTGCGGCACGCATCGCAGCGTCCGCACGGCGGGTTCTGATCGATGGCGACCCGATCGCCGACGCTGAGGTCGCGCACCTCGGGGCCGACCTCTACGATCTCTCCGCAGAACTCGTGGCCGAAGATCACGCCGGGCTTCGCGGGGTGCGTCGGCGGCACATCGAGGATGTGGAGGTCGGAGCCGCAGATCCCCACAGCTCGGACCCGCAGCACGATATCGTCGGGCCGTTCGATGCGGGGGCGTGGGCGCTGCTCGAGTTCGAGCCTGCCCTCCCCCTTGAACACGGCGGCGCGCATGGTCTCGTTCATCAGTCGTTCCTTTCCGTCTGAGCGGCCATCGCCCGCGCTCGCTCGGCGGGTGTGGCGGTCTGGTACAGCTCGATGGTCAATCCGAAGGGATCCCTGCAGTAGACCCACTGGTCCCCCTCCTGCCCTGGAGAGTCGGTGAGCAGGTTCGGGGCCGAGAAGAACTCCGCGCCCGCGCCCTCGAGCGCGGCCACCGCGGCGCTCATGTCGGGAACGGCGAGTGCGAGGTGCCCGAGCCCCGGATCCTGAGTCCTGCGCCGCACCGGCGAGACCGGCAGGCCGCGGAACTCGTGCAGTTCGAGACGCACGGGGCCGAGACCGAGGAACGCCCAGCGCAGCTCGACCGTGTCGGAGGCGATGCCGAGCGGCGCACCGGCGATCGTGGTCCACTCGGTGCGCCCCTCCCGGCTCATGCCGAGCACGTCGGTGTAGAAGCCCACGGCTCGGTCGAGATCCTCGACCACGAGGCCGAGGTGGTGCAGCGAGAAGCCCGCGGTCATGCGCTCACCAGACGCTCGGCGCCCTGGCCGCAGACGTTCCAGCCACGACCGATATCGCCGACGGCCCGGAAACCGTCGTCGGTCACGATCACCGTGTCCTCCAGTTTGATGAACCCCCGTCGCTCGTGCCACAGCGTCGTCTCCACCGACAGCACCATACCGGGCTGCAGCGGGGCGTCGGCGTCCGTGTCGGGGTAGGGCACCGGGCCGGTCGCCGTGATGCGCGGCGCCTCGTGGCTGACGAGTCCCATGCCGTGCGTCACGTACGCGAGGCGCTCGGCGAACCGGCTCTTCGCGAGTCGGGCATCGCCTGCGGCGATGACGTCGCGTCCGAGTGCGCCGGCGCCGATCGCGCTGCGAGCGGCCTGCTGCACGGCGTCGACCTCCGCAAGAGCGTCTTCGAGTTCGGCGTCGGGCGATCCCAGCACGCCCATGCGCGCGAGATCGCCGATATACCCGCGGTAGTTGCCGCCGGAGTCGAGGCAGATGACGTCGCCCTCCTCGAGTCGATCGTCCGAGGCCGCACGGTTGAAGTTCGGCCCGGCCGACACGAGGCAGTACTCGAAGATGAGCCCGCGCTCCACCTCGGCGATACGCAGCCGTTCGACGGCATCGCGCTTCGTCAAGCCGGGTTCGAGACCGCCGAAGACCTCGAGGATCGACTCGACGGTGCGATCGGACGCCTGCTCCACGAGGTCGAGCTCCGCACCGGTCTTCCGGGCTCTCAGACGCTCGAGCAGGAACTCGGCGTCGGCCAGCTCGTAGGAGCCGCGCTCCTCGAGCACGGGCAGCGCGTCGACCGGCAGGAAGCTGGGCTCGATCCCGAGTCGGGCTCGCGTGCCGAGTCGCTCGCGCACCGCGTCGAGAGCGAAGTTCATCGCGTCGCGCACGCCCCACGCCTCGGCCTTGATGCGCTGCACCCAGATCGGTTCGTTCTCGATCTGGAAACCCTCCATCGCGTTGCCGACGAAGCACGAGGCGTCGGGCGCACCGCGGAAGTAGACGAAGACCGGCAGGTAGCGGCTCACGCCGACGGCGTCCATGTAGTCGAACCAGAAGAATCTGTGGCCGCCGAGCAGGTACTGCACGTTGTGCTTCGACGTCACGAGGAGGGCGTCGACGCTCTCGGCCTCCATGAGCTCGTCGAGTTGCCGTGTGTTGAAGGGGATATCCATGGGTGTTGTTCTCTCCTGAGAGTTCGGGCCTCAGCCCGCCTTGACCTTTCGCCGAGCGAGACGGCGCGTGTTGAACGAATCGAGCAGCACGGCGAGGAAGATCATCGCGGCCTGCACGAACTGCACCCAGAAGGGGCTTACGTTGAGCAGGGTGAGACCGTTGTTGATCACGCCGATCAGCAGCACGCCGATGAAGGTGCCGAGCATGCTGCCCTTGCCGCCGAAGAGGCTCGTGCCGCCGATGACGACGGCCGCGATCACCTGCAGCTCCAGCCCGGTTCCCGCCGTCGGGGTCGCGGATCCGAGTCGGCCGACGAGCACGACGGCCGAGATGCCCGCGCAGAGCCCGGCGAAGCCGTACACGAAGAACAGCGTCTGGCGATCCTTGATGCCGGAGAGCCTCGCGGCCTCCCTGTTGCCGCCGGTGGCGTAGACCTTGTGGCCGAACACCGTGTTGTTGAGGATCAGATGGCCCACGATGAACATCAGCACCGTGAGCACGGAGGCGAAGGGGATGCCCAGAACGGTCGCGCTGCCGATCCAGTTGAACGACTCGGGAAGGTCGTAGACGCTCTGACCCTGGCTGAGTTGCAGCGTCAGCCCTCTGCCCATGCCGAGTGTCGCGAGCGTCACGATGAACGGTGCGAGGTTCAACCACGCGACGGAGGCGCCGTTGAAGGCGCCGATGAGCGTGGAGATCAGCAGCGCGAGGATGACGCCCAGCACGCCGTCGCCCCCGCCCGCGACGAAGGTCGCGGCCACCATCCCGGACAGCGCGATGTTCGAGCCGACGGAGAGGTCGATGCCCGCCGTGATGATCACGAGGGTTGCCCCGACCGCCGCGATCCCGACGATCGCCGACTGATTCAGGATGTTCAGGATGTTGGCGGCGCGGAAGAACCTCTCCGAGAGCACCGAGAGCACGATGCACACGAGGATGAGGGCGACGAAGATGGGAGTCGTCGGGCTGAGCTTGATCCGCTGCCACGTGCGCGCGGCCCAGCCGGTCTGCCGCTCGGCGAGCGCGGGGAGGGCCGACGTCTCGGGCGGCCTCACCCGCTCTTCGAGCTTCTGCGTATTGAGATTCATTGGTTTCTTCCTCAGTTAGTGGGATCAGCCGAGAGAGGCGAGGTGGAGTGCCGCCTCGCGGTCGAAGGATGCGCGCTCGATCTCGCCGACGATGCGTCCTGAGCGGAGCACATAGGCGCGATCGCTGACCGCGAGCACCTCATCGGTGTCGGAACTGGTGACGACGACCCCTGCTCCGCCTTCGGCGAGTTCGAACACCTTGTCGTAGATCGCGGCCTTCGACCCGACATCGACGCCCCGGGTGGGGTCGTCGAGGAGGATCAGCCTCGGCTCGGTCGCCGCGTACCTGGCGAGCACCACCTTCTGCTGGTTGCCGCCGGAGAGCCGACCGACCGCACCGGTCGTATCGGCCGTCTTCACCTCGAATTCGGCGATCCACTTCTTGCAGAGCCGCGCGAGCTTCGTCTGTCGGATCCAGCCGAAGCGCGAGAAGAGCCCGTAGTTGCCGAACGCCATGTTGTCGCGAACGCTGCCCTCGAGCACGAGGCCGCTCTGTTTGCGGTCCTCGGTGACGTAGGCGATGCCCGCACCGCGCGCCGCGGCGATGCTGCCGGTCCTCACCGGCACGCCGTCGACCGTCACGCTGCCGCTGTCCGGCCGGTCGACGCCCGCGATCACGCGCATCAGCTCGGTCCGTCCGGCTCCGGCGAGGCCGATCAGTCCTACGACCTCACCGCTGCGCACGTGCAGGCGCGAATCCTTCACGCGCGGAGCGTTGAGTCCCTCGGCTCGCAGCACCTCCTCGCCGAGTTCGCGATCCCTGAAGGGATAGGCCCTCCCCAGATCGCGGGCGAGCATCGCGCGCACGAGCTGCTGCTCATCCCACTCCGAGGTGGGCCGTTGCTCGACCACGTGCCCGTCTCGGAGCACCAGGATGTCGTCGGCGATCTCGAAGAACTCGTCGAGGTGGTGGCTCACGTAGAGGATGCCGAGCCCGTCGGCCTTGAGGCCGGCGATGACCCGCATGAGGATCTCGACCTCGCTCTCGGGAAGCGACGATGTCGGCTCGTCGAACACGAGCACCTTCGCGTCGCGAGCGAGACAGCGCGCGATCTCGAGCAGCTGCCGCTCCGAGAGCGTGAGGCTCGATACCGGACGGCGAGGATCGATGTGCGCAAGCCCCACTCGCGCCATGGCCTTGCGGCTCACGTGCTCCGCACGCGAGCGGTGCACCACCCCGACGGTGCTCGGCATCGCGCCCAGCAGCAGGTTGTCCGCGACCGACATGTCGGGGATGTCGGTGAGCTCCTGATAGATGACGCTCACCCCGGCCCGGATGACCTCGCCGGGGTCGGCGGGAACGGGGCTCCCGCCGACCTCGACGACGCCCTCGTCGGGGCGAACGGCACCGGCCAGGCTCTTGATGAGCGTGGACTTTCCCGCGCCGTTCTCCCCCGCGAGCGCCAGCACCCTTCCGGCATGGATCTCCAGGCTGACATCGGTCAGCGCACGGACGCCGGGGTAGTGCTTGCTCACGCCGATCAAGCGCGCGAGCGGCTGCTCAGTCAATTTCGTCCGCCCAGATACCGTACTCCTGCACCTCGGGGCTCTCGAGGTTGTCCCTCGTCAGCAGCATCGACGGCCATTCGACGTTCTTCTCGACCTCTTCGCCCTTCGCGAGCTTCACGATGAGGCGCACGGCCTCCTCCGACATCGTGATCGGCTGCTGGCTGATCTCGGCGTCCTGGATGCCGGCGCGGATGTTCTCGATCGCAGGTTTCGGGCCGTCGATGCCGATCACGTAGATGTGGCCGTCCTCGCCGACCGGCACGAAGCGACCCGCCGATTCGATCGCGCGGCTCACGCCGACCGCTTCGGCGCCGTTCGCCGCGAAGACCGCGTCGATCTCGGGCTGCGCCTGCAGGATGTCGTTCATGACCTCGTTCGACACCGCGGTGTCCCAGCCGCCGTCTGCGGTGGCGACGATGTCGACGTCTGGGTACTGCTCCATCACCTCGAGGAAGCCCTTGTCTCGATCGGTCGCCGCCGGCGAGCCCGCGAGGCCCTGGATGTTGACGACCTTGCCCTTCGGCTCGCCGTTCTTCTCCTCCAGGAAGGCGACGATCTCCTCGGCCGCCATCTTGCCTGCTTCGACGTGATTCTGGCTGATGGTGAAGGTGACGTCGGTGCCGATGGAATCGGCGAGCGCGATCACCGGGATGCCCGCGGCATCCGCCGCCTTGACCGCGGGGATGATCGCCTTGCCGTCGGCGGGGTTGATCGCGATGTAGTCGACGCCCTGCGTGATGAGATTCTCGACGTCGGTGACCTGCTGGTTGGGGTCGCCGTTGGCGTTCGTCGAGATGAGCGTGGCCCCGGTCTCCTCGGCGCCGCGTTCGAGGCCTTCGAGGATGCCCGCGAAGAACGGGTTCGAAACCGTGTAGCCCGAGTAGCCGATGGTGATATCGCTGCCGTCGGTAGCCGCATCTCCCCCGCCGCCGTCAGACGAGCACGCAGCCATGCTCACCATCGCACCCGCGGCGGCGAGCGCGACCGCCGCCTTCAGAAGCTTTGTAGCCATCCGATGTTCTCCTGTCTCTTCGTTGAGTGGACTGGCGACTGAAGTCCGTCGCCCGTCGCCTGTCGACAGATTAGGGATCCTTCGGTAGGTTGTCAATGTACAAACGCGCTGCTCGGCCGGCCCGAGTCGCGACTTCCCCCGGAAATCAACGGTTTCAGCAAGCAGGTAACAAAATGAGCACGTTAGACGCGGCGAGCGCACTGCAGCGCGGCCCCTCCCTCGCGGAACAGGCGTACGCCGCGATCCAGGAACTCATCATCTCGGGGGTGTTCACCCCCCAGACCGTGCTGAGCGAGAACGATCTCGCCCGTCGCCTCTCGATCAGCCGTTCCCCGCTCCGCGAAGCCATCCGCCGTCTGCAGGACGAGGGCATGCTCAACGAATCCGGCCCGCGCGGCTTCTCGGTGCCGCCGATCACCACCGAGTTCGTCGCCCACCTCTACCAGGTGCGCCGCGCGCTCGAGGGCGAAGCCGCGTTCCTCGCCCGAAACATCCCGCGCGACGAGATCGCCCGAGTGCGTCGCGCCATGGAGTCCATCGAGGCCGATATCGCAGAGGGACGCTCCCACTCCTTCGCCCACGGCGACGCGGAACTCCACAGCCTCTACATCGACCGCTGCGGCAATCCGATGCTGCTGCACCTGATCGGCCGGCTCCAGGGCCCCCTCGCACGGGTGCGCGTCTTCGCGAATCCGCTGCACGCGCACCTGCGCGCTTCGATCCGAGAGCATCTCGCGGTGCTCGACGCCATGGAGGCCGAGGATCCGGCAGCACTGCAGCGAGCGGTCGTGCGGCACATCGACGGCATCTCGGAGCGCCTGCTCCAGCACATCGAGTCGGGCGGCGGCGAGAACGGCGGCGGCGATGGCGACGGCTGAACCGCGCCTGCTGGGAGCCGGCGTCATCGGGCTCGGCTGGATGGGCGGGCTGCACGCCCGCTGCTATCGCCGTCTCCCGGAGGCCTACTCGGATCTCGACGCCGAGTTCGAGCTCATCGCAGCGGCCAGCAGATCGGAGTCTCTGCGAGGGATCGCCGAGCGCCGCTGGGGCTTCGCCCGTACCACGGGAGACGGTCTCTCGGTCATCGCCGACGAGCGCGTCGACGTCGTCTCGATCTGCACGCCGAACTCCGAGCACGCCGAGCTCGCGGTGGCCGCCTCCGACGCGGGCAAGGCCATCTGGATCGAGAAGCCCGTGGGCCGCACCCTCGCCGAGGTGCTGCGCGTGCGCGACGCCGTGCGGCGCAACGGCACCCCGCTCGCCGTGGGTCACAACTATCGCTCATCACCGGCGGTGCGCGAGCTGCGCAGGCGCATCGCCGACGGCCGCATCGGCACGGTGGAGCACGTCCGCGGGCACTACGACGCCGGTTTCGCCGCCGACCCCGAAGCGCCGCTGACCTGGCGCTTCTCCGAGGAGCGGGCCGGCGGCGGAGCGTCCAGCGACATCCTGAGCCACCTCCTCGACCTCGCCCAGTACCTCAACGGCCCGATCCGCGAGGTCGTCGGCAGGCTGCGCACGGTGCATCCGACGCGTCCCCTGCCCGCGGGGGACGGCGGGCACTTCGGCGGTGAGGGACTCGATCGCAGGGGGCCCGTCGACAACGACGACCTCGCGGTGACGCTCACCGCCTTCGCCGACGGCTCACTCGGCACCTTCGACGCGAGCCGGGTCTCGCGGTCCGGGGAGAACGCGCTCGTGATCGAGGTCCACGGCAGTCTCGGCTACGCCGCCTGGAACTCGGAGCAGCCGAACGAGTTCCTCTGGCGAGACCGCTCGATGACCGCCGTCGCGAAGCAGTACGTCGACGCGGCGATGCCGGAGTACGGCCGCTTCCTGCCGGGCCCCGGGCTCGGCCTCGGATTCGACGACGTGAAGCTCATCGAGCTCGGCGAGCTGGTGCGACTGATCCGCGGCGAGCCGTCCGAGGCCGCGACGATCGATGACGCCGTGCGCGTCGCCGCGGTGGAGGACGCGCTGAAGCGCTCCGCGAGCACCGGTCGCTGGGTCGAGGTGCCCGGGGCGGTCTGATCTCACCTGCGCCGCGCCCTCGTCTCGTCCGGGCGCGCACCCGCGGCACGACCGGATCCCTCACCGCGGCGCGACCCGATCCCTCACCGCCGCGCCGGCCGCCGATCCCTCCGCGCCTGCTCGGCGAGCATCGCATTGTAGGCCTCGAGCTCGGCGTCGCCGGAACGGTCGGCCGCACGGTCCTTGCGCTTCTGCTCCTTCGCGTCGCTGCGCGCCCACTGCACCGCCACCACGAGCGCGAGCGCGAGCGTCGGCAGCTCTCCGATGCCCCACGCGATACCGCCGCCCGTGCTCTGATCCTCGAGCGGAGTCGCGCCCCAGGTGCGTCCCATCGCCCCGTACCAGTCGGCGAGCATCAGGCCATCGCCCGTCATGAGCGTGACGCCGAAGAACGCGTGCGAGGCCATCGTCGCGAACAGCGTGACGAGCCGCAGCGGGTACGGGAAGCGATAGGGCACGGGGTCGACCCCCACCATCGACAGGTTGAAGAGATAGCCGGCGATGAGGAAGTGGATGATCATCCACTGGTGCCCCAGGTGCTCCGAGGCGGCCCAGCGCGCGATGGGGGTGAAGTAGAAGACCCACAGGGAGCCGGCGAACACGACGGCGGCCACCGCCGGGTGCGTGATCACCTTCGAGTACGGTGTCTGCACCATCCACAGGATCCACTCGCGGCCGCCCCACGAGCCGTCGCCGCGCTTCTCGGTCGCCCGAAGCGCGAGCGTGATCGGGGCGCCGAGCACGAGCACGAGCGGGATCAGCATCGTCAGCATCATGTGCCCGAGCATGTGCACGCTGAAGAGGTACTGCTCGTAGGCGTTGAGCGCGCCGTTCGTGGTGTAGAACAGCATGAGCATGCCGAGCACCCAGGCGACGGTGCGGCCGATGGGCCAGCGGTCGCCGCGCCGGGCGAGGCGGATGGCGCCCGCGACGTAGAGGGCGATGCCGAAGACGCACACGAGCGTCCAGGCGAGATCGAATTTCCACACGGTGAGGTAGCTGCCGACCGTGAGCTCGGGCGGCAGCGGGTCGCCCGTGAGCCACTCGGCCGGGCTGGTTCCCTCGCCCTGATCCCGCAGTGGTTCGAAGGAGACGGGCGTGGCCGTACGGCCGAGTGCTCCGGCGGTGCCGCTCGCGATGCCCATGACGGCGAGCTCAGCGAGCACGAACCACAGGAAGGCGCGCTCCGTCGAGGCGGCGATGCGCGGGATGAGCCTGGTGCGCTGCACCGCGCCGAAGACTCCGAGCACCACGAGGGCCGCGGTCTTGATGAGCACGAGGCGACCGTATCCGGTGCCGAAGAGAGCGTCGAGGGATCCCACGCGCAGCCACGCGCTCACCACGCCCGAGGCTGCGACGCCGATGAACGCGAACAGCGCGAGCGTCGAGTAGCGCGCGGTGACGACCGCGAGGCGGCGCCCGTCGACGACGCGGGCGATGAAGACGAGTGTCAGCAGGCCGCCGAGCCAGACGGCGGCGCCGACGAGGTGCACGAGCAGCGAGTTGACGGCCTGCGCATGACCGGAGGCGCCGGCTGCGTGACCCTGCTGGGCGAGCGGCAGCGCGGTCAGCAGGGCGGCGACGAGCACGAGCAGCGTGGACCTGCGGCCGCGGATCGCGAACGCGAGCACCGTGGTCACGGCGGCGAGCAGCAGCTCGATCAGCCAGAGCTGCCCGAGCTCGATCTCGGTGACGAACTGCGCGAGACCGGCGCCGAACGCCTCGTCCGCGGAGAACGCGAGGCCGGAGACGTCGACGTAGGTGAGGATCAGCGTCGCCGCGCTCGCGACGGTGAGCACCGCGGACGAGGCCGCGGCGAGATCGAGGGCGACGCGCGTCTCAGCGGGGGTCTCCCCCGAGGCGCGGCTCGCGGCTGCTGCCGGCCGGCCGTGGTGCGACACACCGGGGTCGACGTTCGCGAGCGCCCACACGGCGAGCACCACCGCGCCGATGAGCCCGGCCATCGACACGTTGACGAGCGTGCGGGCGACGGGCATGCCGTAGCGCACCACGGCGCCGGGGTCGAGCAGCGCACGCTCCGCGGCTCCGCCGCCGATGCCGAGGCCGACGAGCAGCGCCGCGAGGGTCGCTGCGAGCAGTACGGCGGGGGCGAGTACGCGCAGGGATCGGGGCACCCCAACAGCCTACGCGCTCGGACCTGATCCCTCGCCCGGCGGCGCCGCGCTGTTTCAGAGTCCCAACCCGCTGATTGAGCGAGCGGAAAGCCCGCCGCGCGGCAGGATCCTTCGCCCGGAGACGAGAGAACCCCGACCGGAGAGTTCCGGCCGGGGTTCTGCACGAAGCGGAATTACTTCACGGCAGCCTTGAGCTTCGAGCCGACCGAGACCTTCACGCGCTTGCCCGCGGGGATCTCGATGGTCTCGCCGGTGCGCGGGTTGCGGCCCGTGCGAGCAGCGGTGGTGGCGGTCTCGAAGGAGATCCAGCCGGGGATCGAGACCTTCTCGCCCGAGGCGACGGTCTCGGAGACGGCGGCGAACAGACCGTCGATCACGTTCGAAACCGCGGCCTGGCTCTGGCCGGTCTCAGCGGCGATCTTCGCGACGAGCTCAGTCTTGTTGAGTGCCATGTTGTTTCCTTCCAGGGCGATGACTGTTGCAGCCGGGCCCCTGATCTGGTGCAGGTACCCCTCCGGGTGGAGGGTCCGATCGGTTGATCGCGTACGAATCTACCCTAATTCGGCATGATTCTGCGGATTTCTCACCTCGGTTTCCAAAAATTCGGTGAGGGATCGCTGGGAATCCGTCTGCGGAGCGCCCGCCGGGAGCCCGTGCGCGCTGCGCGCCGATCCCTCGCCTCCCCTCCCGGAGGTCGGAAACGCGAAAGCGGGCCGGACCCCGAGGGATCCGGCCCGCCTGCGTGCGGAAGCGACTGTTACCAGGACGACTTCGTGATGCCGGGCAGCTCGCCGCGGTGCGCCATGTCGCGGAAGCGGACGCGCGAGACGCCGTACTTCGACAGGACGCCGCGGGGACGGCCGTCGATGACGTCGCGCGAGCGCACGCGCACCGGCGATGCGTTGCGGGGCAGCTTCTGCAGGCCCACGCGAGCGGCCTCGCGGCTCTCGTCGGTGCCGTTGGGATCGATGAGATCCTTCTTGAGCTGCGCGCGCTTCTCGGCGTAGCGCTCGACGATGGCCTGACGCTGCTTGTTCTTCGCAATCATGCTCTTCTTCGCCATGATCAGCGCTCCTCTCGGAAGTCGACGTGCTTGCGGACCACCGGGTCGTACTTCTTGAGCACGAGGCGGTCGGGGGTGTTGCGGCGGTTCTTACGCGTGACGTAAGTGAAGCCGGTGCCCGCGGTCGAGCGGAGCTTGATGATCGGACGTACGTCCTTGTCCTTCGCCATTAGAACTTCACCCCACGCTTCTTCAGGTCGGCGACCACTGCCTCGATGCCGCGGGCATCGATGACCTTGATGCCCTTGGCCGACAGGGTGAGGGTCACCTTGCGGCCGAGCGAGGGCACGAAGTAGGTCTTCTTCTGGATGTTCGGATCGAACCGGCGCTTGGTGCGACGGTGCGAGTGCGAGATGTTGTGACCGAAGCCGGGAACGGCACCGGTCACCTGGCACACTGCTGCCATGATGTTTCCTCTCATACCGTGAGGCCGGACGGCCCCACCCAAGATTCCTTGTCTGCAGGAGCCCCGGCCTGACGAGTCATTCCGGTTCTCGAGCCGAGCGGCTCCCGCGGTCTGCGCACTGGGACGGTGCACAGCCAAAGATCGAGCTTACGCGAGATCCCTCTACCGCGCAAGCCGGGCGTGTCGCGTGCGGCGAGGGATCCTGCCGCGCGGGATCGGGCGAGGGATCCTAGGCCTCTGCCCGGTCGCCGGCCGAACCCTCCGCCGCGCCCGCGGCCGCCGCGGCCCCGTCGCCGCTCGGCTCCTCGCCGCCCTCGTGCGCATCGCCCGTCCCGATGCGTCCGCGCGTGAGGCGGTTGATGACCATCGCGATCGCCCCGTCCCCCGTCACGTTCGTCGCGGTGCCGAAGCTGTCGAGCGCGATGTAGGCCGCGAACATGAGCCCCACCTCGACCTCGCCGAAGCCGAGCATCTGCACGAGCAGACCGGCCGCAGCCGCGATCGCGCCTCCGGGCACGCCGGGAGCCGCGATCATCATGACGCCGAGCATGAGGATGAAGGGGAAGTAGGCGCCGAACGACACGTCTCCGCCGGTCAGCAGCAGTACCGCGATCGAGAAGCACGTGATCTTCACCATCGAACCCGAGAGGTGGATCGTCGCGCACAGCGGCACGACGAAGCCCGCGACCGAGTCGGAGACCCCGTTCCTCTTGGTCGACACGAGGGTGACCGGGATGGTCGCGGCGGAGGACGAGGTGCCGAGCGCCGTGAAGTAGGCGTCGCGCATGTTCCACAGCGCGCGCAGCGGGTTGACGCCCGACATCGCCCCCGCGAGCGTGTACTGCAGCAGCAGCACGACGAGCGTCAGCGCGAAGGAGACGACCACCACGAGCAGGAACTTCGTGACGACGACCACGGCCGACCCGCTCGCGGAGAGGTCCATGAAGATGCCGAAGATGAACAGCGGCAGCGCCGGCACCAGGATGCGGCGGATCATCGACTCGATGATGGTGCGGAACTCGATCGCGCCGCGCAGCAGCACGGTGCTGCGGAACGCGGTGAGGCCGATGCCGACCACGAAGGCGAGCACGAGCGCGCTCATCACGCTGATCACCGGCTCGAGCACGATCTCGGTCGCCGAGTCGCCCGGTGTCGCGGTCACGGAGAAGTAGGGGGCGAAGCCCGATCCCGATCCCTCGCCGAGCTCGCTCAGGCCGGCACCCGTGAGCGAGGCGGTGAACAGCCATCGGCTCGCGACGTAGGCGAGCAGGCCCGCCAGCAGCGTCGAGCCGTAGGCGATCGCCGCGGTGACCCCGAGCCACTTCCCAGCGCCCTTGCCGAGCTCGGCGATCGCCGGCGTCACGAGACCCACGATGATGAGCGGCACCGCGAAGCCCAGGAACCCCGAGAAGATCGAGTTGTAGGTGAGGAACGCGCTGCCGAGCCACTGCGGCATGATCGGCCCGGTGAGGATGCCGAGCGCGATGGCGAGGATGATCCAGCCGAGCAGGGGCACGGAGCGGAGCAGTTTCATGGGGAGTCCTTCGGTGTCTGGGTGAGGGATCCTGCCGACCCCGCCCGTTATGCAGAAGAAGCCCCCGTGACACTGTCACGGGGGCTTCGGAGCGGAGGATGGGGGATTTGAACCCCCGAGGGCGTTAACCCAACACGCGTTCCAGGCGTGCGCCATAGGCCGCTAGGCGAATCCTCCTCACCCGCCGCGAACGGCGAGCGGGCTCCAGTCTAGCGGGAACGCGCTCCCCCGTCACATCGGGGCGCGAGGCGCCCGCTGCTCGCCCGCTCAGAGCCGTGCCGACCGGCGGAACACCCGCACCGCAGGCACCTCCGAAGTT
The DNA here is from genome assembly GCF_017565705.1 of Leucobacter ruminantium. Taxonomy (GTDB): domain Bacteria; phylum Actinomycetota; class Actinomycetes; order Actinomycetales; family Microbacteriaceae; genus Leucobacter; species Leucobacter ruminantium. The sequence goes on along the minus strand of NZ_JAGDYL010000005.1, from coordinate 11,877 downwards.
GCCTCATCTCGAACAAAAGTTGCCCGAGGGCTTGAAAGTAACGGAACGGTAACGCATACTGGTTCAGGCGCGGGCGTCGAACCCCGCGCTTCTTCTTGAAACGAACCCCCGGAGATCCACGCGTGCGACCCACTTCAAAGGCCTTCATCGTAGGGCTGGTGTCATCGATCACCTTCGCCCTCGGAGCGGCCCCCGCAGTCGCAGCGGAACCCATCGAAGACTTCTCGGCACCGGCCGCGGTCGTCCCCTCCGCCGAGGTGGCGCAGACCCTCGACACGACGCTCAGCGCCGAGGAGATCGCGGGCGGGTCCATCGACTCCGTGCTCACGATGGCCGAGGCGGCCACGATCCCCCACCACTTCGACGTCGCGGCCTCGATCGCGCTCGCCGAGAGCGAGGTCGGCACGAGCCGCCCCACCGGCTGGAGCGCTCCGGGCGAGTGCATCATGTCGGCCCAGCGCTGGATCCGCGCGGGCGGCGGCGCGTGGGGCGGGGGCGGCAACCCCGTCAGCAACTACGACGGCGCGACCCGGCTGACCATCGCCGACGCGCAGCCCGGCGACATCGTGCAGTACGAGAACATCGAGTCGCCCACCTCGTGGGTCACCGGCGTGCACACGCTCATGATCGTCGGAGTGAACGGCGACGGCACGTTCACCATCATCGAATCCAACAACCCCGGCGGCTCGGGCCTCGTCAGCAAGGACGAGCACTGGACGCCGAAGCCCCCGGCCGGCTTCCAGGCCGTCGTCTGGCGGTTCTGAGCCCTGCGCGGCTTTCGATACTTCGACTCGTCGCTCAGCACGGCGCTCGCTTCGCTCGCTCAACCGGCAGTGTGGGCTCGCTCGCTCAACCGGCGTTAGGGATCCTCGCGCGCTCGTAGAGCTCGACCAGCCGCGCGGCCTGCGTCGACTGCAGAAAGCGCTGCGCCGCCGCGTCCGGCACGCGCAGCCCCTCCCGTCCGGCCGCCGAGAGCTCGCCCACCGCGCGGCGCAGGGTCTGCGCGAGTGCCGAGACGCTCGCGTCGGCGACCCGCCACTCGGGCGTCACCGCCACGTCGTCGGCGATCTCGGGGTCGCAGAATATCGTGGGCGTGCCGAGGGCGGCCGCCTCGAAGGGGGTGAGCCCCTGCGTCTCGAAGCCGATCGACGTCTGCACGAGCGCGTCGGCGTCGCGCATCGCCGCGAGGGCGTCGCGGTAGGGCACCGGCCCGGGCACGGCGACGCGGTCGGCGAGCCCGAGTTCGGCGATGCGCGCCTCGACGCGCGGCAGCAGCAGGCCTGCGCCGTGCAGGGCGACGTCGGCGTCGATCCCCGACTCCGCGATCGCATCGATGAACTCGAGCACCCGCTTCTCCTGGCTCATGCGGCCGAGCCACACGAGTCTGGGTCGCACGCGCGGCGTGCGCGGCCGCGCGCGCACCTCGGCGATCGCCTCGTCGTCGACGCCGTTCGGGGTGACGAGCACCTCGCGGGCGACGCCGTGGCGCATGAGCTCGTCGGCGAAGTGCGCGGAGGGCGCGGTGACGAGTGCGGCCTCGCTCGCGAGCTCGGCGAGGTAGCGCCAGGCGCCCCGCGATGAGCGGTCCACGGCGCCGCGGGGCCGGCCGAGGGCGAGGGATCGCCACAGCCGCAGCCCCTGGAACGCGAGGGGTGCGAGCGGCGTGACGGCTCGGGTCCCCTCGTCGACGTGGTTGTGCATCGTGTGCACGACGGGCACGCGCAGGCCGCGCGCCGCGCGGAGCCCGATCATCGCGCCCCAGAAGTCCCCCTGCAGGTGCACCAGGTCCACGCGAGGCAGGCGCGCGAGCGCCGCCGCGAGCGCGCGATCGGTGCGCGCTCCGGGAAGCGAGATGCCGTACTCGCGATCCCTCGTGAGCGCATGGGAGGGAAGGTCGATGTAGGCCTCGCGGTCGGCGCGCGCCGTCGTGTAGCCCGGGCGGTGCAGGGCCGGAGCCGCGACGGTGACGCGGTGACCGAGGCGCTCGAGGAATCGGCGCTGCAGGCGGATCGCCACCTGCACACCGCCGAGCGACTCGGCGTGCTGGTCGGTGACGACGAGGATGTGCATCAGGCCTCCGGGCGCTCTCCGCGGTAGAGCGCGTCGAAGGTGTCGAGAGTGCGGTCGATGTCGTGCGCCTGCACGGCCTCGAGCGATGCGCGCTGCATGCGCTCGTAGTCGGCGTCGGACAGGGCGAGCACGCGGCTGATGCGGTCGGCGAGTTCGCGATCGTTGCCCGGTTGGAAGAGGTACCCGTTCTCGCCCTCGTCCACGAGGTGCGGCAGGGCCATCGCGTTGGCGGCGACGATGGGCAGGCCCGAGGCCATCGCCTCCATCGTCGCGATCGACTGCAGCTCGGCGATCGAGGCGATCACGAAGACGCTCGCGGCCGTCAGGTGGCCGCGCAGCTGCTCGTCGCTGACGCGTCCGGTGAAGGTGACGCGGTTCGCGACTCCGAGGTCCGCGGCGAGCTTCTCGAGGTTCTTGCGCTGATCCCCGTCGCCCACGATGGTGAAACGCACGTCGAGGGCGGGGTCGAGGCGCGGCAGCGCGCGCAGGATGACGTCGATCTCCTTCTCGAGCGTCACGCGACCGACGAAGACGAGCTCGTTGCGGGTGCGGGGCGTGAGGTCGGCCGTGTAGTCGGAGGCGCGGAGGCCGCAGCTCACGGGGAGCACCCCGCGGCGGTCGGTGTTGCGCTCCAGGAAGTCGGCGGCGCGGCGGGTGGGCGTGGTGATCGCGGAGGCCCGGCGCAGCACCCGATCGGCGTCTCTCCAGCCCCAGCGCACGAACAGGCGCTTGGCCCGCTCGGGGAGCAGGGTGAAGTCGAGCACGTTCTCGGGCATCACGTGGTTGGTGGCGATGATGCGGATGCCGCGCTTCGCGCCCTCCTTCGCGAGGGCGCGGCCGACGACGATGTGCGACTGGATATGGATCACATCCGGTCGCAGCTGGTCGAGCAGGCGGCGGGCGTAGGAGCGGGCGCGCCAGGGAAGCACGAAGCGCAGCCAGTCGTGCGGGTACCAGCGCCAGCTGGTCCAGCGGTGCACGGTCATGCGCTCGCCCTCGATGGTCTCGGCGAAGGCCCCGGTGCGGTTCACACGCTTCGACGGGGCCACGACGTGCACGTCGTCGCCGCGGCGCACGAATCCGGCCGCGAGGCGTTCGGCGAATCGGGCGGCTCCGTTGACGTCGGGCGAGAAGGTGTCGCATCCGATGAGGATGCGGAGGGTCTGGGATCGATCGCTGGTGCTCACGTGCTGCGGGAGTCCTATCGGTCGTGGGAGGGCGGCCGGCGGGCCTGCGCCCTCAAGTCTAGGCAGGCGTTCCCCGGAATCCGCCGTGACGGCACGGGGAGCGCGGCCGCGGCACGGTCGCGGGTTCGGAAGAGAAACAGACCGAAAACGCCCAGTGCGCAAACATCCTGGTGCCGAGAGCATGGGTCGAGCACGCTAGTGCTGTGCCGAAAATCCACTCCGAGGCCGCCCTCAAGATCGGGCGACGCGTCCGCTCCGTGCGGCAGCGGCTCGGCATCTCGCTCGAGGATCTCGGTGAGCTCTCCGAGATCAGCTGGACGAGCATCGGCAAGATCGAGCGGGGAGCGTCGAGCCCCACCGCCGAGACGCTCGTGCGCATCGCGACGGCGCTCGAGGTCGATCCCGGCTCATTCCTCGCCGGCCTCACCTCCGACGACTACGGTCGGCGGGCGCACCGGTTCTCGGCTCGCGACCTCATCCGCGGCCGCGAGCAGCACGCCGAGGAGCAGCGCGGCGCCTGACGTGGAGGGCGCCCCCGCTCATTCGGCGAGGGATCCGGCGTCAGCGTCGCACGGCCGAGAGCACCGTGAAGGTGCGGTCGCGTGCGAGCTCGCGAACCGGGCCGACGGCGCGTTCGACGAGCGGCCGGTAGCGCAGGTGAGAGTTGAACACGATGCGCAGCTCTCCACCGTCTGCGAGCGCGCGGCGGCACGCGCGGATCAGCCGGTGCGCGATCCCCGCGTGCACCGTGGATCCGGTGTGGAAGGGCGGGTTGAGCAGGATCAGCTCGGACCAGCCGTCGGGCACCGCCTCGAGGGCGTCGGCGCGGTGCACCTCGACTCGGTCGGCGACCCCCGCCGCTTCGGCGGTGAGCCGCGTCGCCGAGACCGCGGCCGAGGACTGGTCGGTCGCGACGATGCGTGCCTCCGGCCAGCGGAGCGCCGCAGAGACCGCGAGGGATCCGTTGCCGCAGCCGAGGTCCACGGCCCTTCGCGGGGCCGAAGCGGGCGGATCCTCGGCCAGGGTGCGCAGCAGCAGCCGACTGCCGTGGTCGAGCACGGCTCCGCCGAAGGTGGCTCCGTGGGCGGCGACCCGGAACGGGAGCTCACGGTCGGCGCCCCAACGAGGCCAGAGCGAGGGATCCCTCGTCGCCCGCGGCGAGGCGGCCGTGAGCACGCGCGCCTTGCGTCTGCCGAGCCCGGCCGACACCTCTGCGAAGGAGCGGCCGAGCACCTCGTTCTGCGCCGGGGTCATGTGCTTGACCCTGCCGCCTGCGAAGAGCCGCGCACCGGGGTCGGCCCAGCGCGCCACCGCCTGCGCGATCTCGTCGAGCGCGTCGAGGCCGCGCGGCAGCTGCAGCAGCACGACGCGGGCGCCATCGAGCAGGCGCTCGTCCAGCTCGTGAGACGCGTAGGCGTCCGCGAGCCCCAGGCGCTCCGCGTTCGCGAGCAGAGCCCGTTCCCCGAGCAGCGGATCCTGGTGGGTGCGAATCCCGGTCGCACCGAGCACGGCCGCGGCGCCCAGGGTGAGCGCCCCGTGGCGGTCGCCGATCACGACGACCTCGCCGGAGCCGGCTGCGCGCACGGCATCGGCCGCCGTCGCGAGGATCAGCTCGTCGGCCGAGTCGTGGGCCTGCAGTTCCGGCGCGTCGAAGTCGGGCTCCCGCGAGAGCCGCGCGAACACCCGCCTCAACGCGTCATCGAGCAGTCGATCCGTCATCGACTTGACGCGATCTGCCGATATCGGGCCGCATGACGTCGGAAAGCGTCAAGTCGATGCCACGGCGCGAGCCGACGACTCACGGCTTCCACACCACGACCTCGGCGTTGCGCCGCATCCGGGTGCCGCGACGCAGCGTCACGACCTCCCCGCCCGCCGCACCCGCGGCGAAGACGCGGCGATCCGGGCGCTGCATGCGCTCCTCGGTGAGGGCGCGCTCGAGATCCCTCACCTGCCCCTCCAGCTCGCGCACGCGATCCTCGAGCTGCAGCACCCGCCTGATGCCCTCGAGGCTCAGTCCCTCCGCCGAGAGCCTCGCGACCTCGCGCAGCTGCGCGACGTCGTGCAGCGAGTACCGACGCGTGTTGCCCCGCGTGCGCTGCGGCGATACGAGCCCGATGCGGTCGTACTGCCGCAGCGTCTGCGGATGCATCTCGGCGAGCTCGGCGGCCGCCGCGATCGCGAACACCGGCGTGTACCGGTTCATCTGCGGATTCTCCATCGAGCTCACCTCTCCTCGCTAGCTCTTGGCCCGCGACAGCAGGTCGGCCCTGGGGTTCTCCTGCGGTTCGACAGCGCGGAACGCCTCGAGCGCCTCGCGCGCCTCGTCCGAGAGGTGCGACGGGACGACCACCTGCACCTCTGCCAGCAGATCGCCGGTGCCCTTCGAGCTCTTCACACCGCGGCCCTTGACCCGCAGCACCCGCCCGCTCGGGGTGCCCGGCTGCACCTTCAGCTTCACCGTCGGGCCGCCCAGCGTGGGCACCTCGACGGTCGCGCCGAGCGCGGCCTCCGAGAAGGTCACCGGCAGCTTAAGCCTGAGGTTCTGCCCCTCCCGCTCGAAGACCGGATGCTTGCGCACGCTCACCGTGAGGATGATGTCGCCCGCCGGGCCGCCGTTCGGGCTCGGTTCGCCCTTGCCGCGCACCTTGATCTTCTGACCGTCCGCGACGCCTGCCGGGATCTTCACCTTGACCTGCCCGCTCGGAGCCTGCAGCGTGACGGTCTTGCCGTTCACCGCCGTCTCGAAGTCGAGGGTGGTCGAAGCCTGGATATCGCGCCCCGGCTGAGGGCCGCGAGGGGCGCCGTAGCCGGCGCCCCCGCCGCCGAACATGCTGAAGATGTCCTCGAAGTTCTGACCGCCGGCCGAGCCCCCCTGCTGGAAGTGGTACTGGCCGCCGCGGCCGCCCCCGAACATGCCCCCGAAGATGTCCTCGAAGCCCTGCCCGCCTCCGCCGCCGGCTGTGAAGCGGGCGCCGCCGGCGCCCATGGCGCGGATCTGGTCGTACTCGGCGCGCTGCTCCTTGTCGGAGAGCACCGCATAGGCCTCGCTGATCTCCTTGAACTTGGCCTCGGCTGCGGCATCACCCGGGTTGGAGTCGGGGTGGTACTTGCGGGCGAGCTTGCGGTACGTCTTCTTGATGTCGGCGTCGCTCGCGTCCTTCGCGACGCCGAGGATCTGGTAGAAGTCCTTCTCGAGCCAATCCTGACTAGCCATCTGCCCCCACCGCCACCGCTACCTTGGCGGGGCGCAGTTCGACATCGCCGATGCGGTACCCCCGCTCGATCACGTCGAGCACGGTGTGCTCCTCGGTCCCGGGCACCGGAACCTGCGCGATGGCCTCGTGCAGCTGCGGGTCGAAGGGCTCCCCCTTCTCGCCGAAGCTCTCGACGCCGAGGCGCTCGACCGTGCCGCGCAGCTTCTGCGCGATCGTGGCGAACGCCGATCCCTCGGTCAGATCGCCGTGCTGCTCGGCACGGTCGAGATCGTCGAGCACCGAGAGCAGCGGAGTGACCGCCGACGCGACCGCGCGCTGCTTCTCGAGCGCGGCGTTCGCCTCGGTGCGCTTGCGATAATTCGCGTACTCGGCGGTCAGGCGGCGCAGATCCTCGAGGTAGGGGTTCTCCTCCCCCGCGGCCCGGGCCGTATCGGCCTCCGCGGCCTCCGCGCTCTGCTCGGAGCCCAGGATGTCATCGACCGTCAGGTCGGCGTCGGGCCCCTCGGATCCCTCGCGGCCCTCCGATCCCTCGCCGCTCTCGGCAGCCCGCCCGGCATCGCCGCGCGACTCCCCGGCAACCGGGCCCTCCTGCGGCACGGGGCCGGAGACATTCGCCTCCGACCCCTCCGCAGGAACCTCGCCGTTCGGGTCCTCGCCCGGTGCGCGCTGTTCCTCGTTCGACATCGTTACTTCTTCTCCTCGTCGTCCTCGACGACCTCGGCATCCACCACGTCGTCGTCGTTCGAGTCGGAGGCCTCGGCCGAGTCGGCCTCCGGTGCCTCGGCCTGCGCGGCCGCGTAGATGGCCTCGCCCAGCTTCGTCTGGCTCTGGCCGAGCTTCTCGGCGGCGCTCTTCACCGCGTCGTCGTCATCGCCGGCGAGCGCCTGCTTGAGCGCGTCGAGGTCGCCCTGCACCTCCGTCTTGACGTCCTCGGGCAGCTTGTCCTCGTTCTCCGAGATGAGCTTCTCCGTCGAGTAGGCGAGCTGCTCGGCGTTGTTGCGCTGCTCCGCCGACTCGCGGCGCTTCTTGTCCTCCGCAGCGTGCTCCTCGGCCTCGCGCACCATGCGGTCGATGTCCTCCTTGGAGAGGGTCGAGCCGCCGGAGATCGTGATCGTCTGCTCCTTGCCGGTGCCCTTGTCCTTCGCGGAAACCTGCACGATGCCGTTGGCGTCGATATCGAAGGTCACCTCGATCTGCGGGATGCCGCGGGGAGCCGGCGCGATGCCGGTGAGCTCGAAGGTGCCGAGGTTCTTGTTGTCGCGGGTGAACTCGCGCTCGCCCTGGAAGACCTGGATCGCAACCGAGGGCTGGTTGTCCTCGGCCGTGGTGAAGGTCTCCGAGCGCTTGGTCGGGATCGCGGTGTTGCGCTCGATCAGCTTCGTCATGATGCCGCCCTTGGTCTCGATGCCGAGGCTCAGGGGGGTGACGTCGATCAGCAGCACGTCCTTGCGCTCGCCCTTCAGCACGCCGGCCTGCAGGGCGGCGCCCACGGCGACGACCTCATCGGGGTTGACGCCCTTGTTGGGCTCCTTGCCGCCGGTGAGCTTCTTGACGAGCTCGGTGACGGCGGGCATGCGGGTCGAGCCGCCGACGAGCACGACGTGGGCGATGTCGGAGACCTTGACGCCGGCCTCCTTGATGACATCCTCGAAGGGCTTGCGGGTGCGCTCGAGCAGGTCCTTGGTCAGCTCCTCGAACTTGGCGCGGGTGAGCGTCTCGTCGAGGTTGGCCGGGCCGTTCTCGGTGAGCGAGAGGTAGGGCAGCTGGATCTGGGTGCTCATCGAGTTCGAGAGCTCCTTCTTCGCCTGCTCCGCGGCCTCCTTGAGGCGCTGCAGCGCGATCTTGTCCTTGGAGACGTCGACACCGGTCGAGTTCTTGAACTGCGTGATGAGCCAGTCGACGATGCGCTGATCCCAGTCATCGCCGCCGAGGCGGTTGTCGCCCGAGGTGGCGCGCACCTGGATCGTGGAGAAGTCGTCGTCCTTGCCCACCTCGAGGAGGGAGACGTCGAAGGTGCCGCCGCCGAGGTCGAAGACGAGGATGAGCTCGTCCTCCTTGCCCTTGTCGAGGCCGTAGGCGAGCGCGGCGGCGGTGGGCTCGTTGATGATGCGGAGCACGTTGAGGCCCGCGATCTCGCCCGCCTCCTTGGTGGCCTGGCGCTCGGCGTCGTTGAAGTACGCGGGAACGGTGATGACCGCGTCGGTCACCTTGTCGCCGAGGTAGGTCTCGGCGTCGCGCTTCAGCTTCATGAGGATGCGGGCGCTGATCTCCTGCGGGGTGTAGCGCTTGCCGTCGACCTCGTCGGTCTTCCAGTCGGTGCCCATGTGGCGCTTGACAGAGGCGATGGTGCGGTCGACGTTGGTGACGGCCTGGCGCTTCGCGGTCTCGCCGACGAGCACCTCCCCGTCCTTCGTGAACGCCGCGATCGAGGGGGTCGTGCGGAGGCCCTCCGCGTTCGCGATGACGGTCGGCTCGCCGCCCTCGAGAACGGCGACGACCGAGTTGGTGGTGCCGAGGTCGATGCCTACTGCACGTGACATGTGTACTCCTTCTGTTGCTGAATGCTGCTTGTCTTTCGAGCCCCGTGTCTTCGCCGGCCGCGCGAGCGCTCCCGTCGAGAATCGGACCCCGTGGTCCCGGGCCCGAGACCGCGCCGGAACCCCGAGCGACCTTGAGCCTTATGCACTCAAGTTTAGTTCGGCGAGGGATCCAGTCAAGTCGTGGCCCTCAAACTTGAGTCGAATACACTCAACTCTCAGCTTCGCGGGAATCCCTCGCCGCGTGTACCGGTCGCGGTTCAGGAGGGGGATCGCAGCCCAGGCGCACGATTTCGCCGATTTTCGCCCTTCTGAGCTGCGATCACCCTCCTGAGGTGCGCCTCTCGCCGGCCGTGATCCCTCCGCGGCTCAACGATCGAGCAGCCGGAGGGTGCGCAGGGCGAGGAACAACTCGGTCTGGTCGCCGAGATCGCGCAGGCTGCGGCCGGTGAGTTCCTCGACCTTCTGCATGCGGTACACGAGAGTCTGCTTGTGGATCCCGAGCGCAGCCGCGGCGTCGCGCCAGGAGCGGTTCGCCGCGAAGTAGGCGGAGAGCGAGGCCACGAGTCCGGCGCCTCGCTCGCGGTCGTAGGCGAGAACCCGACCGAGCACGCGCTCGACGACCGCCTCCCCCTCCGCGACCGTCCTCGGCATGAAGAGACCGGCCTGATCCCCGTAGTCGGCGCTGCCTCCGCCGTTCGCCCGAGCGGCGTCGAGCGCCCAACGCGCCTCGCGGGCAGCGTCCGATGTGCGCGAGGGCAGCCGGAAGGGATCGCCGCATGAACCCCGTACATTTTGTCCGAACCGTAATCGAGACGTTATCGACGCGTCGTCATCGGCCGCTGATGAGGTCCGCGAGGCGGGCGGCCAGGTGGGTGCGCGGCGCGTCGCTGCGGTACTCCTGCCTGTCGGCGAAGCGGTAGACCGCGTAGAGGGACCGCGCCGCGATCCACCGCAGCGGCTCGGGCTCCCAGTTGCGCGAGGTGCGCCCGACCCACGGCATCCGCGTCAGTTCGCTGCGCTCGCCGAGGATGAGGTCGCGCAGCGTGCGGCCCGCCACGTTGGTCGCCGTCACGCCGTGCCCCACGTATCCTCCCGCATAGGCGAGGCCCGTCGCCCGGTCGTACCCCACCCCCGCGCACCAATCGCGCGGCACGCCGAGCACACCGGACCAGCTGCTCTCCAACCGCACCCCCGCGAGCGAGGGGAAGAGCTCGACGAGCCGCGCGCCGAGCTGCCCGACGGCGAAATCGGCGGTGCGCCCCTGCCGGTCGAAGCCGTTGGCGAAGTTGTAGGGGATCCCTCGCCCGCCGATCGCGATGCGGTTGTCGGCCGTGTGCTGGATGTAGGCGAAGCTGTGCGCCACGTCGCCCATGAGCTCGGCGCCGTGCCAGCCGATCTCGTCCATCTGCGCGTCGCTGAGACGCTCGGTCACGACCATGCTGCTGTTCATCGGGAGGTAGCGGCGAGCCTGGCCCGCGAGCGAGCAGGTGTAGCCCTCGAGCGCCTGCACCACGTGCTCGGCGCGCACCGTTCCGCGGTTCGTGCGTACGAGGCGCGGCTCGATCTGCGTGGCCGTGGTTCCCTCGTAGATGCGCACCCCGAGCCGCTCGACCGCCGCTGCGAGCCCGAAGGTGAACTCGGCGGGGTTGATGCGCGCGCAGTGCGGGGTCCAGTAGCCCCCGCGCGCGTCGGCGACACGCACGCGGCGGTCCAGCTCGGTCGGGGAGAGCACCTCGAAGTCGTCGGGGCCCCAGCCGTGCTCGGGAAGCGCCGCGATCTGGGCGCGCAGACGGGCGAGCTGCGCGCTGTTCGTCGCCACCTGGATCATCCCGTCGCGCACCACGTGCTCGCCGAACCCCTCGCGCTGCGCGACGGCGACGCCCTCGCGCACGGCGGCGAACATCTCGCGCTCCATCGCGCGGGCGGCGTCGCGCCCCGCTGCGCGCGCGTACCGCCTGAACTGCCCGGGAGCCTTCGCGCTCATCCAGCCGCCGTTGCGGCCGGAGGCGCCGAAGCCGGCGAACTCCCGCTCGATGATCGCGATGTCGAGTTCGGGCTTCGTCTGTTTGAGGTAGTAGGCCGTCCAGAGCCCGGTGAGGCCGCCGCCTACGATCGCGACGTCCGCCTCGATGGGGCCGGGCAGACCCGGGCGCTGCACCGGTCGGCCCTCGCCTCGGACCCAGTGAGAGACCCGGCCGTTGACGAAACCGGGGGCGAGATCGGCTGTGGAATGCAAGCTGGCTCCTCCGCTCCGCCCCCTCCCTCGGGGGCTCGTGGGTCGAGCCTACGAGCCCGGCGGACCGGTGGCGATCATTCGATCGTATGAGTTCCAGATGATCTTCATACTCGAGCACGAATGGCGACGCCGCGCTCCCAGGCCCGCATCGCGATCCAGAGGGCGGCGATATCCTCGCTGCGGGCGAGGGTTCGGCCCGTCGCCGCCTCGATGCCCTTCAGCCGATAGGCGAGCGTCTGGCGGTGGATGCCGAGTGCCCCCGCGGTCTCGGCCCAGCGGCGGTCGTGACGCAGATAGGCGAAGAGCGTCTCGCGCAGCTCCACAGTCCGGCGCTCCCCGCCCGAGAGCCCGCCGAGCACCTCTTCCACGATCCGCTCGGCCTCGGCGCCGCTGCGCGCCAGGATCCCTATCGGAACCGCCTCGAACTCGGCCCAGCCGCCGCGCAACGGGGCCTCGCCGAACGCGCCGACCGCCTCGGCCACCGCCCCGCGGGACTAGCTGTACCCGGTCAGGACGTTGGTTCCAGTCGGCTGATCGGTGGGAAGCCTCTCAGGGCTGAGTGGCAGCGTCCAGTGTTGTAGAACTCGAGCCAGGGTGCAAGCGCCCTCGTGCGTTCCGTGTTCGTG